>RHKP01000013.1 GCA_008363215.1 Cyanobacteria bacterium CYA | reverse complement strand
ACGGCGACGAGGCCGAAAACGTGATCGACCTCGGCCTCCTCATCGATGCCGTGGCCAACGGCGGCGATGAATAGCGGCTGCGACGGCGCTGGCCGGTTGGAAACCGGCCCTACCGGCCCAGTCTATCGCTTACGGCTCCGGGCCGCCTTTCACGCGCCCGGCCTGGTCCTGCCAAATCGCCACCAACTCAGCACCGCCCCGCACACCGCGCCGATCCCGTTGCACACCAGGTCCCACCCCGTGTTGATGTATCCGCCCACGCCGGTCTCGGGCATCACCAGCACAGCCACAAACTCCACAATCTCGTTGACAGCCCCCAACCCCATCCCCATCAGTGCGCACCCGATCGCAAGCCCCACCGACAGACGCATCCTGATCCCCGCCCGCAGCGCCTCGGAGGCCGCCACCGTGCCCGCGAAGAACCCGAAGGTATGCACCACCTGGTCATACCGCGGCATCCACTCGGCCACCCGCAGCGCGTACAGCACCGGCTTCTGCCCGTCCATCCAGGACTCGGGAATCGGCACCACCCCCCCGGCCATGTGCAGCAGCCCCCAGATCGCCAGCAGCCAGAACGCCAGCGTGGACAAGTGGATGCGCGAGTCCAGCCACAGCACCCCGCCGATGTACAGCACCATCGCCACGGTGTAGAAAACGAACTCGTCATTGCCCTGCGACAGCGCGATCCCGCCAAACACGGCGGTGTACAGCAGCACGAAGCCGGTCAGGAACGGGTGGCGTTTCAACCAGTGGAGCATGATGTTGACTATCGACGCTCGGTGGGATGTGCCTGCAATCAGCGGCCCGCGGCATGGGTTACCACGCATGTCGCGACGACAGCGGGGCGGCCATGCGCCCGATCACCACCGCCATCGCCGTCTTCACGGCCGTGCCGGGAAGGAACGGGTACAGCCCGCCCTCGAGCGCCCGCGCCATCGAGTAGTCGTTGACCAGCGCCAGCCACGGTACGCCGAGCCCGAAGATGATCACCTCTCCGACCAGCACCGCCACGATCATCGCCAGCCATCCGCGCACCGAGCCGTCGCGCCGCCGGGCGATCGTGCCGACCGCGGGCTGACAGACCACAAAACCGACCAGATATCCGCCGGTCTGCCCGAGCACGGCCTCGATGCCCTTCTCGCCCTGCGCGAAAACTCCCGCACCCACCATGCCCACCACCACGTAGACCAACATGCTTGCCATGCCCAGTCGCGGCCCGAGACACAACGCGCTGAGCAGCACCGCCAGCGTCTGGAGCGTCATAGGCACGCCGTCGGGCGGCAGCGGGATGGCGATCACGGCGCCCAGCGACGCGAAGCAGGTGAACATCATCGCGAGCAGAGCCCGCAACAGCAGACGCTCGCGTGCGTTGGTTCTGTCGCGGGCAATGTCGATCGCAGGCCACGCCATAGGCCTCAAGCCTATGCCCATGCCTCCTGCGCTTCCGAGACTGAGTGTCTCTGGTTCCTCCCCCACCGAGCGAGGTGGCTTGCAATGCAGGACGCAGGGGGCCTCGTCTTGCCTGACACAGCCGTTCCGTCGGTGGCTTGCACGGCTGACAGAGCCGTGGCACGCCGAAAGCGCTCGTGGACACCGACACGCCTTTCCTTCGCCCAAGAGGCAGCGAAGCGCCGAGGCAGTCTCGACGCTCCGCCGGAGTCAACATCTGGCTTTCAACTCGGGGCGGCTGCGGCCGACATCACTCTCACCGGATCAATGAACTCACCGGGCACCACGAAAGGTCCGCCGCTCACCTCTGCCCCCGGCTCAACGATCCACTTGCCGGCCCGCACCGCTCCCTTGAGCACCGCCTCGGGCCCGACGTACACGGTCCCGCCGCTGCGGACCTCGGCCTCGAGGTGCCCGAGGATCCGCACGTCGCCCGAGGCGATCACGCTCTGGCACACGACGCGCGCCTTGCGGTGGATGACGATTTCGCCGCAGGTTCGCAGCCCACCCCCCCAGTGCAGCGCCCGCACACCGATGTCCGGAATGCTCAACTGCTTGAAGCACGCCAGGCACGTGGCCGTCTGGGCTCGGCTGGGCACCTCCTGCTCCTGTCCGCAGTGATAGCACCGCACCGCCCGCACGCCGTCGCGACCGAACAGCGCCGATCGTGTCACAATCGGTTCACTCATGGTCGCCCCTTCCTCAGGCGACTTCGCTCGTCACTTCTTCGCCGGCCAGTTCGAGTTCACGCGGCGGGCGCGCGGCGGTCGGCTTCATCTCCGGCACGGGTCGCGCCGGGCGAGCAGGAAGCGTGGGCGTCGTGCCGGTGCGAACGCCGTTCGCGGCCGCGGCCGCGGAGTTGCACCCCACGCGGCAATGCCCGACAAACGTCGCGCCCTCCAAGACGACCAACTTGCCCGCCGTCACGTCACCTTGAATGTGGGCCGACGCGTTGAGCGTCAGCAACTCGGACGCTGCGATATCGCCGGTGATGTTGCCGTCTACCGAAACCCGACTGGCCTCGATCGAGGCCTGGCAGTTGGCCCCCGCCCCGATCTGCACTTCCCCGGCCGATGAAATCTTGCCCTCAAACGAACCCAGGATCCTCGCCCCGCTCTCGAAGAACATCTCGCCCTTGATCCGCGTGTCGCGCCCGATGACCGTCATCTCGCTGTTGTTCTGCGCCATGGTTGACTCCTTCTCGCATGGATTCGGCAGGGCGTCCCGCGCGCCCGCGACTCCCGCGGACGCTGCCTGTCACGAGACCTCCCGGTTGGATCGCATCGGCCTCCCGTGCACGCAATGGATCGACCGCGCCGCGCCACTCCGGTGAATTGCCCGCTCTTTCCTGCGCCCGGGCGCAAAAATCGCCTGCTCGTCCCCTTCACCGCTCCAACGGGAGGAAGTCTTCGGCCCGCCCGTCCGCCCACGCCCGGAACCGAGGCCACGCCACCTCCTGGATCACGATCTTCAGGCACGCCGCGATCGGAATGGCGATCAGCAGCCCGAACACCCCGAACAGCACGCCCCCCGCCAGCGAGGCGAACAGGATCATCGGAGTCGACATCCCCGTCTCCTTACCCTGGATCAGCGGTGTCCACACGTAGTCGTCCAGCGACTGCGCGATGAAGTAGAACACCGTCGGCGCCCCGATCACCCACAGCACGCTGCCTCTGATCCCTGCGTGGTTCTCCAGCCAGATCAGCACGATCGTCACCGGCACCCCCACCAGCGCCAGGTACGGCACGATCGAAAGGATCGCCACGATCGGCCCGAGCACAAACGCCGCCGGCACCCCGATCAGGAAATATCCGACCGTGAACACGATGGACTGCAGAAATGCGATCGTCAGCCTCCCGCGCACAAACCCCGAGACCACCCGGTCGAACTTGATCGCAAGGTCGAAGACCGCTTCCCTGTGCTTGGTGGGAACAAACCGCGCGGCAAACCCCTTGAACTGGACCCACTCGGTCGCGATGAAGTAGAAGAAGAACGCGGTCAGGAAGCCCATGAACAGCAGCGCCATTGCGCCGGAAATGAACCTGATGCTGGTCTGCACGACGCTGGCGCCCGCAGACGCCGCGCCGCCGGCCAGCCTGTCGGCGTTCGCTTCCAGGCGGTTTTCGATCTGGATCAACGCCGCTGAGAGCCCCGCCCGGGAACTCTCGTCGAGCAGGAACTCGCGGATCTGCATCCACGACTCGCCCGCCTCGCTCTCAAGTTTCTGCCTGGTCTCCACCGCTTGCACCCGCAACTCGGGCAAGTCGCGCTGTTCACGCGCCAGTTCGGCCCGCAGATCGACGAGTTGCTGGTTCAACTCCTCTTGACCGGGAAGATCCGGGCGGCTGGTTGGATCGACCCGCAGATCCTCAAGATCCGACTCGGTTCGCTCGATCTCCTCCCCGAGCGCATCCACGCGGGACTGGGTCGCATCGACGTCCATCTGCGACTCAACGCTTGCGTTGAGCAACCTCACCTTGTCGCTGGCGCGCGCCACGAACCCCACCGCCTGTGCCGCGCCATAGGTCAGCCCGAGCCCGATCGGCACCACCACGAGCAGAATGGTCGTCGCGATGATCCCGGCCACCGCCGTCCGACGATGAATCTTCGACCGGCGCGTGACCCACCGGATCACCGGCTCGAACAGGTACGCCAGCATGATCGCCAGCAGCACCGGCACCGTCACGACGCTGATCTTCTGCCCCAGCCACAGCAGCCCGAGCACGACGAACACCACCAGCACGTCGCGCAACGGCTGAAACTGCCACAAGTGCATCGTCGACCACTGCGGACGCCACGACAGCGGCTTCTCAGGTTCGGGCTGGCTCACGGACGGCTGACCCTGCTCTTCAGACATGCTCCCAGATTAGCACGACCGCCTCGCTCACGCGTAGGCGTGCAGCCCGGGAAGCAGCAGGTTCACGCCGAAGTAGGTCCACAACATCACGAAAAATCCTGCCACGCTCAGCCACGCCGTCGTCAGCCCGCGATCGCGAATGCCGGCCATCCGCACGTGAATCACGATCAGGTACACGATCCACGTCACCAACGCCCAGGTTTCCTTGGGGTCAAAGGCCCACCAGCGCCCCCACGAGTGATCCGCCCACCACGCGCCGAGCAGGATCCCCACCCCCAGTGTCCAGAACGCCAGTTGCAGGATCGTCATCTGCGCCTTGTCCAGGTCGCGCAGCGTCCGCGCCGGGCCCGTGTTCACTTCCGCTTCGCCACTGCCCCCGCCCCCGGACGTCACGGCCGCCGAAGCCATCACCACCACGTCGGCCTGTCTGCCCGCAAACCGGTGTGCATAGTGCGTCCCGAGATAGAACAACGACACGATGAATCCCAGCGTGATCAGCCCGTAACTGGTCAACACCGTTGTCACGTGGTACTTGAGCAGCACCGACGTGTTCAGGATCGCCGCCTCGCGCTCGATGCTCATGCCGGGAATCCCTGTTTGTGTCGCCATGATGAGCACCAGGAACCCGGTTCCCGCGGCCGCTGCGCCGAACAGCCACTGCCGTCGCACCAGCATCGCCCCAAGTCCGACCACCGCCGCAAACAAACTCACACCCGTCATCGACTCGAACTGATTCTGAATTGCGAACCGCTCGGCAATGACGCAGCGCGTGACAAACCCGAAGGCGTGCAGCCCGATCGCCGCCACCAGCAGCGCGATCCCTCCGGCGACCAGCCACCGCCTCCCCGTACCAAACGCCAGCAGCAGCATCACCAGGCTCAGCCCGTACGTCCAGAAGCCCCACTCGAAGGCGTTGGAGCGGTTGTACGCCAGTTCGATTGAGCGCCGACCCTGCGGGTACACGTCAGCGTGAATCGTCGGCAGCACCGCAGCCAGCGCCGTCGCCGCCTCGTTCACCCCGTCCGCGTCCAGCGCCCTCCACGCCTGACCCAGCGCCTCGGCCGCGCGTCGGGCCGCAGATTCCGGCGGCAGGTCGCCCAGATGCTCCCACCGCGCCGCGCGCTCCGGCGGCGCCACCAGCAGCAGGTTGCTCTCGCCCCCAAGGTACAGCCCCAACGCCTGCTCCACGTCCCCAAGCCCGCGGCGAATCTCCGGTGACTCGCCCAGTTCGTTGAAAATGTCCGTCGAGTGCTGCTCCACCATCACCGGCGTCACACGCGTCAGTCTCATCAACCGCTGCCGCGTCGCCGCGTCGTCGGGCAGCGCCCGATCGAGATACGCCTCCCGCAGCGGCAGAAATCCCACATGAATCAGCGGCTTGTCCGCGTAATACGCCGGGTCGATCATCATGTCCAGCAGCGTGAACATCGGGTCGTACTTCACCCTTGTCACCCGGTTCTCGCCCGCCGGCACAAGGTCGAAATACGCGCCGCTGCCGGTCAGCGACAACACCGTCTCCCGCGCCAGCGTGTCGAGAATCTTCACCCGACCGTTGTGAAACACCGCCAGGTCACGCAGCGGCTCAAAGTTCACCCGCTCGGCAAAGGCGTGCTTCTGCTCGGCCGACACACGGTCCATGACGGCGTGCCCGAACACGCCGTGTCCGGCGTGCCCGCCGCTGAGCAGTTGTGTTCCCGCGCGCTCGTTGCCCGCCGGCGCCGCCTGCCCCCACGCGCCCGCTGCGCACGCCAGCATCGCGATCGCAATCAACCACCACCTCGTCATGACACACCCCCGGAAACTTCACCGCAACTTGCCTCGACGACCTGTTCGGCCTTGACGGCCGAACGCGATGCCAGCGCCCTCTGAATCTTCCCCTTCTCCCGACGCACCAGCCACGGTTTCACGTAAAACGCCCACGGAATGCCCACCGCCATCAGCACGCTTCCGCCCGCGATGATGTGAATCCCCGGATTATTGCCCACCCCGAGAATGGTAAACCGCACGAACGGCCGATCGAGCGCTCCCTCGTCCACCAACTGCTGCGACTGCCTCCATCCCTGCTGGTCCCAGCCCGCCTGGCTCAACTTGTACTGGTCAGGATTGATTCCCGCCGCCAGTCGTTTGAGCATGTTGCTCAGCCACGACGCATGCTCGTTCCAGTGAAACGGCGCCCGCAGCGGCGCGTTCAACTTGCACACGTGCGTGTACGTCTCAAACTCAGCCTCACCAGGTGACTTCGGACTCACCCGCAGCACCGACTGATAGTCGCGCGGCGCGCCCCGGTGGTCATACGCGATCATCTCGAAGTTCACCAGTTGCACCTGGAAGTCCGGAAACTGGTGCTGCAGCCGCGCAAAGGCCAGTTCAATCAGGCGTCCGTCAGGCAGCCGCACTGTTCTCCTCTCTTCCCCGCCTGCGCCCATGTACTGCGTGAACGGCACCCACACCACCTCGCGCCACGCACCCACGCTCACTTCCACTGCGATCGACGCCCGCGCGTGCGAGCCGACTTCACGCTTGTCCTGCTCTTCCTCCGGAACCGGCCGCGGTCGTTCGAACACCTCACCATGCTCCCAGCGCTCCGTCAACGCCACGTCGAATCGCCCGTCAAGCACCGGTATCCGCCCGCCCTCCTCGACCCGTTCAGCCACGCCCATCACCCCGCCCGGACCGCGCACCACCGCACGCAGCGTCCCGTCGGCCCGCTCATCCATGTTCACCCGCGTCACCGACGCGTCGATGTACCCAACCCTGATCACGCTGTCCGCGTCGCGACGCATCGGTCGCCCCGTCGCGCCCGGCGCATCGAGGATGTCCTGGCTCAACTCGGGAAAACGGCTGTACACCCACCGCTGAAACCCGCGACCATCCGGCATCGTGATCCGCACGACGGCCACGCTGCTCGTCGCACCCTCGTAACCCCGTGTAATGATCGGCATCGGCGGCGTCGGGCTCAGCCGCTCCACTTTCACGCGATACCCCGTTTCGCCCACCGCGACCTCCGACCCCTCGCTCACCGGCGTCACGATGCGCAGCCCTTCCACACCCGGAATCTCGATCACCAGCGCGTGCGTGGTTCCTGCCGGCAACGGCTCAGTCAGGTCTCGCCAACGCCCCTCGTCCATCGACAGCGTGTACTCGAAACTCAACTGCGCGCCCTCGCGCACACGCATCGCCGGAACGCTGGGCATCATCGCGAACGACGCCAGCGCCTCGCCCACGCCGCCTGACTGCCCGGTCCCGAAGATCGACACCACCCGCAGCGGACGCAGGTCGCCCGACACTTCCTCCGGGTCCAAGCGGATCCAGTCGGCTTCCAGTTCCGCGTATGCGGCGTATCCGACCACGCGAAAGCCAATATCCGGATCAATCAGTGCGCTTGTCGCCGGCGCCGTGATCGACAGCGTCCGTTCGCCGTCCGCATCCGCGTCCACCTCGCGCCCGGTCAGCCTCCACAGCGTCGTCGCGCCCGGCTCGACCCCCGCTTCCAGCCCGTAGTCGTTGTAACGCGGCAATCCATGCAGCGGGCGCTGTTCCCACGCCGCCGCTCCCATCCCCGTCCGATCCTGCCGCACGTCCAGCACCACACGCGTGTTGTCAAAGAATCCGCCCTGCGGCGGCCCGATCCCCTGTACGCCCGACGAAGGGTCCACCCCTGCCACCAGCAGCGTGTTCCCTTCCTTCTTCAGCGACTGGTAATACACACTGCCCAGCGCAATCACGATGATCCCCGTGTGCACCGTCAGCACGCCGATGTTCCGAAACGAAAACTCGATCCGACGCACCGTCGCCACGATCATGTTGACCACGAACGTCAGCAGCGCCACGCGCATCGGCCACCACGAGTAAAACTCCAGTTCGGTCATCTCGAACGCCGGCAGCCGGCGCAGCGTCGTCGCGGCGTACCGCTCCACCGCGTCGGCGAAGAACCGCACGCCCGAGCCGTCGACCGGGTTGTAGCGCATCATCGGCCAGGCGAACGCACGCCACGCCCACGCCACCGCCGCGCCGACCACGATCACCGTCGCCAGCGACGCGACGAACCGCGCCCCCCGTCCCTTCACCAGTCGGCTCACCACCGCGACGCCGACCACCCACCCCACGCCCAACGGGACCAGCAGCGTCAACGCATAGAAAAGGTACGTCGGCGCCAGCACCATCAGTCCCACCGGGACCGACGCCAGCGCCGCGTACACCGACACGAACACCAGCACGACCACCGCCAGCGTGATCGAACTGAACGCCCGCAACAGGAACTTGACGCCCACTGCCCACGACGGGATGTGTTGTTCATCCCATGCTTTGCTTCGCTGCCATTTCTGACTCATCGAAATCCCCGAGCCGAGCGTTCCGGCCCGGTCCTGTTCCCATGCTATGGACCGGTGGCACAGGTGTCCCGCCCGTGTTCCCTCCGGCGAGCCCCGACCGAGAGAGAAGCGTTCCCGCACGCTCACGCGCGCGCCCGGCATTATCCCCCCGACACGCCGAGCAACCTCGGCGCTTCCCCACTCCCAAACAACTCGCCCAGCGGATCAACTTGTCCGGTCCGCACCGCCACCACGCCCGCAACGCTCTGGCCCGGTTCAAACCTGTACCGACTCTGGTCCATTCCCAATGCACGCGCGCCATTGGTCGTCATCATCGCCAGCAGCGCGCGCGCATCGGTGCCGTCGTCCTGATACAGCACCCGCGCTTCGTCCAGCACGCTGAGCCGTCCCAGATCCGCGTCGTCCGCACCCGGCGGCAGATTGACGATCGAATCGGTCCCCAGACAAACGCACACGCCGCGTTCCATCATCACCCGATAGCGGTGGGGGCCCACGCTCGTTCCGAATCCAAAGTACCGGTGTGCCCGCGGGCAATACGCCACACTCGCCCCCGTCTGCACCAAAGTCGCAATCCCATCGTCCGAGCAGTCGTTGACGTGCGCGAGCAACCACGGGCGGCGCGCCAGCACCCTTTCCAGGTGTTCCACGGGGTGACGCCCGTGCCCGACGTGCGCCAACTCGCCCTCGTCCCAGATCCCGATGGCTTCGAGAAAGTCGCGCTGGCGCCCGCTCGCCTCGGCGATAAACATCCGCTCGTCAACCGTCTCCGCCAGGTGCGTGCACACCGGTAGGTCGAAGAGTCGGGCCAGATCCACCGCTCGCTCATACGCCGGGAGATTCACGCTGTACGGGGCATGAGGTTGAAGCCCCAGCATGGCGCGATCCGGACCAGCCTCGGCCAGCATTCGCTCGACCGCCTCCATACGCGCCGGCGCCCCGAGCCCCATTGCGAAGAACTCCAGGAAACTCACACCCCGAAGCGGGGATGAACGGAGCACTTGCCACGATTTCAGGCTCGGTCCGCTCCGCAGGCACCCCGCGATATCGCCCACTGCCACGACGCCACCAGCCAGCGAGAGTTCGATTCCGCGGCGTACTGACGCCGCGATCGAATCCTCTTCCTGCGGGCGGGTGGTGCGGACCAGTTGAAGCCAATCGGCGAATGAGTCGCCCGCTGGCCTTTGAACGGGCCCGATGCTGGTCAGATCGAGGTGACAGTGGGCGTTGACCAGCCCGGGGATCAGAAGGTGATCGGGCAGATCCAGAACCCGGTCGGCCGGTGCGGACCGGCGACCCTCGACCACATCCCCCACGAAGGTGCCTCCCGACCTGATTTCAAGCAGCAGCCCGCCCGCCCCGGCGAACAAGCCGCGCTCGTCGGCCACCCCGGCGGCGCGAATCAGGACCGTTTCTTTGATCTGTTTCATGCGCAAGGATGGGTCTTTCATGGCCATCTGCCGGACGGTCCGATATGGTTGATGATCCGAGGGTACCATCATCGCACGTTCGACCCGGAGGATCCGGGCGCCAAAGGTCCAGGAGTTCTACCCATGCGGAGCATTCTGACTCGAACCATCGCTGCCGGGCTTGGAGGCTGCCTGATCGCCGCCGGGCTCGGAGGCTGCGTCAATCAGCAGGAGTATGACCGCCTGGTCGATACCAACCGGAGTCTGAGCGCCACCAACGCAGACTTGCAGGCGCAGATTGACGACTGCAACCGGCTTGTATCCACGTTGCGCGGGCAGACTGGCAGCGCCTCGGACACCATCGTGTCCCTCCAGCAGGCCAACGATGCTCTGAAGCGCCAACTCGCCGACACTCAGGCCAAACTCTCCCAGTTCGAGAACGACCTGGCGGGCATGTCCTTTGCCCGGCTCGATCCGGTGACCGACAAGGCCCTGCGTGACCTGGCCGCCCGCTACCCCGGGCTGGTGTCCTACGACGCCGACCGCGGGATGCTCCGTTTTGCCAGCGACCTGACCTTTGACTCGGGATCGGCAGTGGTCCGGCCCGACGCGGCCGAAAGTCTCCGCGCTCTGGCCCAGATCCTCAACTCGCCGGATGCGATGCCCTACGACGTTCGCATCGTCGGGCACACCGACACGCAGGCGATCAGTTCGCGCACTGCAGCCCAGCATCCCACCAACATGCACCTGTCCGTCCACCGCGCCATCTCGGTGCGAGACGAACTCCGAGGCCTGGGTGTCCAGTCCGACCGCATGGAGGCCGCGGGCTGGGGCGAGTTCCGTCCGGCCGTTCCCAACGCCGCTAACGGCAACACCCCGCGGAACCGTCGCGTGGAGATCTACCTGGTCCGCGGCGGGCCGCGCGGGTACAGCGGATCGGAGGGTTCGGTCCCGGTTGACAACGCGCGGGGCGCGGGGGCATTTGAACCGATTAAGTAAGAGGTCGCCGCGGTAGTTGGCCCCTCCCAGGCGATGTCGCTCTCAGAGCGATCGACCTGCCCGGCACGCACACGAAAAGAGCCCGGCGACGTCAGCCGGGCTCTTTGCTTTTTTGCTTTGCTCCGCGTCAGGCTGCGGCGCGCGTCTTGCGCTTGCGTCCTACGGTGCGCTGTTCGGGCTCGGCGCGCCGGTCGCTCTCGTGCACGAGCATCTCAACCAGTTCGAGCGGATCTTCGGCCCAGAGGTCGGCTCCGATTTCTTCGGCCAGCCCCTCAGCCCGGTTGAACACGCCCCCGCCCACCGCAATCTGCACGTTCGGACACGCGCCGATCTCGCGCAGCGTGTCGATCAGCGCCCGTATGCCCGGCAGGTCGGACGGCGCCGAGCAGAAGGCCAGAAGCGTGGTCGGCCGCTCCTCGTGCGCCTGCGCCAGGATCTCGTCGTTGGCGATACCCCCCCCCGCGAACTGCACGCGGAAGCCGGAGGCTTCGAGCAGGTCGACGGCCATTTGCGCGCCCAGTTCATCGGCATCAGCAGGTCCGCAGAAGGCGAAGATGGTGCGTCCGGCCCCTGGGCCATTGCCGGTCAGCGGCAGGGCGGCAGCGACCTGATCGACCAGCACACGCAGAAGGCGCGTGGCCAACTGATAACTCAGCCGGCTCAACTTGTCGGCCCGGTGCAGACGCTCGACCATGTCATAGGTGGGCCAGAACAGGTCGGTGATGAGCGTCTGGGCGTCGGCGCCGTCGGCGGCCTGGGCGTGGACGATCTGGCGCGAGGCCGGACGATCGCCGGCGATCAACGCTGCAAAGAACTGCTCAATCAGGGAATCTGAACGCATGGCGGTGTTGCTCCGACAGACTCGTCGGTCGTCGGTTCCACCGCGACACGGGTTGTTCAATGGTTCGGCCGAATCCCCCTCGACCGGCTGGTTCGGCATCCGTGCCGTCCCGGCTGCACCATCATCGGAGACCGCCCACTCCTGCATGGAGAATCACGCCCTGGCGCGGCACGCGCAATCTCCGGCTGCGCAGCCCCGATAAGCGCCGTCTCCGTCCTGGCGCAGGCCCTGATAAAGCCGCACGATCCCCATCGACAGCCCGCGCGACTGCACCTGCGCAAATCCGCACTGTCTCAAGAGTCCACAAAAGTCGTCTCTCGACATGAAAGTGCCCACTGAACGAGGGAGGTACCGATACGCGCCCGACCGGTCTCGGCTGATCAGCGTGGCCGTGCGCGGCATCACCCAGCCCGAGTAGAAATTGTTGAACCACCGCACCGGCGCCAGCGGGGGCTGGTCGAACTCGAGCACGACGACGCGCCCTCCGGGCCTGAGCACCCGCGCAAACTCGCGCAGCGCCCTGCCCGGGTCCATCACGTTGCGGATTCCGAACGCGATCGACACCACGTCCACCGACTGATCGTCCAAAGGCAGAGCCTGCGCGTCGGCCTCGTGGTAACTCACCCGTTCGCGCCCCGGCACACGGCGCGTCTGCAACTTGTGCTCGGCTAGGTCGAGCATCGCCCGGGTGAAGTCCAGCCCCATCACCTTGCCGGCGGGGGTGCGGGCGAAGGCCTCGGTCAGGTCGCCCGTTCCGCAGGCGATGTCGGCCACCACGTCGCCCGGGTTCACCCCGGCCGTCCGCACGGCGACGCGACGCCAGCGCTGGTCCTGCCACAGCGAGTGCAGGCGGTTGTTCAGGTCATAAGTGCGGGCGATCGCACTGAACATCGCCCGCACCCGCTCGGGCTTGTCGGCCTCGGCGTGCGGGTCGCGCAGCGTCTGGGGTGTCCAGGCCGGCTCCTCGGTGGTAGGCTTGGTGGAGGCGTTCACTGCCCATCGTAGTCGAACGTCACCTCGGAGGAACCCCCGATGCGATCCCTCAGGCTCTTCAGACTGCTCCCCGCTCTGCTCCTCGGCGCCTCGCTGGTCGGATGTTCGAGCAACCCGACCACCGGGCGCAGCCAGTTCAACCTGCTCTCCCGCGACGAGGAAATCGCCATCGGTGAGGAAGCCAAGGGGCAACTCACCGCCGAGTATGGCGGCGCTGTGCCCGACGCCCAGACGCAGGCGTATGTCAGAGAGGTCGGCTCCAAACTGGCCGCCCAGACTGAGGGCGACGCACCATCGCTTCCCTGGGAGTTCACGCTGCTCGATTCAGAGGTGGTCAACGCGTTCGCCCTGCCGGGCGGCAAGACCTTCATCTCGCGCGGGTTGGCGGAGAAGTTTGACTCCGAAGCCGAACTGGCGTTCGTCATGGGGCACGAGGTGGGACACGTGACGGCGCGGCACCAGAACGAGCAGATCAGCCGGCAGATCGCCGCGGCGATCGTGGTGGCCGGCGTGGGGATCGCCGCCAACGAGGCCGACTCGGAAGTGGTCAAGGCGGGCGTGCCCGTGGTGGTGGGGGCCGGCACCGGGCTCTACCTGCTGCGATTCGGGCGCGGGCAGGAACTCGAGGCCGACGAACTGGGCATGCGCTACATGACCAAGGTGGGGTACGACCCCGAGGCGGCCCGGGACGCGATGAACGTGCTCAAGGAACTCTCCGAGAACGGCGAGCGCCCGCCCGAACTGCTCTCGACGCACCCGTATCCGGAGAACCGTCTGGACCAGATCAATGATCGCCTGCGGACGATCTACGCCGAGCAGGTCGGCAACCCGGCGTACAAGCGTTACGAAACCGAGTACAAGCGGCGCATGCTCAATCGCCTGGCAATGCTGCCGCCGCCGCCCGACGCGGGGCGCGCCGTCGTGCTGTCCGATCCTTCGACCTGGTGCGCCCTGTGCGCCCCCGAGCATCAGGAGGAGTCGGCCGAGTCTTCCAGGGAAGTTGCCTCGGCAGGATTGCAGCCATGAAGCCTGCGGTGGCGCTGGCGGCGATCGGAGTGCTGTGCGTGCTTCCCCTGAGTGCCTGCCGCAGCACGGAGAGGCGGCAGGAGTCGCGCGTGTACGACAACGGAGCGTGGGTCGCGCACACCATCGAGGCCGAGGGCACGACCTACCCGGTAAGTTTCTGGGTGCCTGACGGCTGGAAGTCCCCCGGTGCGGCGCTGGTGTTCCTTCACGGCATGGGCGAATGCGGGACGGACGGGCGCAAGCAAATGAGTGTGGGCCTGCCGCCGGCCGTTGAAGCCGAGCCGCGCCGCTGGCCTTTCGTAGTCATCTGCCCGCAAAAGCCGACAGCGCCGAGTGAGTGGGAGGATCACGCGGACGCAGTGTTCGCCTCGCTGGATCTGGCGATCAGCGAAGGGCTGGTAGACTCTGACCGCGTCGCGATCACCGGGCTCAGTCAGGGAGGGCACGGCACGATCCAGATCGCGGCACTGGCGCCCGAGCGTTTCCGAGCGGCCGCCCCGGTGTGCGGGTATATCGCTCGTCCGGGGCAACAGCGCCATGCCGCGGGCTGGTCGCAGCCCGATGACCCGGCCGTGCGGAGCGTGGCGGGCAAACTGGCGGAGATGCCGGTGTGGATCTTCCACGGCGGGCAGGACAACGTGGTGCCCCCCGCCGAGAGCCGTCTGCTCAACGATCTGCTGCTCTCGCGTCAGGCCGACGTGAGGTTGACCATCTTCGAGCACGACAACCACAACTCGTGGGATTCGGCGTATCGGATGAGCGACCTCGATCGCTGGCTGGTCGAGCACACGCGTTGAGCGGCAGGCTCGGGCCTGGATTCCCGTCACACATCGGACGCCGGAGTTGCCTGTCTTCGGGCGTCTCTCCGGGCCGGATGCGACTTCCCTTGTGCAAGGCGTAAGCGGCCCCGACCTGTGTTCGAGGACTCACACAGGTCCGGCGTCCAAGTGCGCGCGCCGCACTGGAACCGGCATCACTTGCCCCCATCCTGCATCGACGGGAGCACCGGGCGGTCGTCCGGGCCTGCGTTCGGGCGGATGGAGATAGGGGGCAGCAACAAGTGGCGCAGTTTCGGGAAGCGCGGCACATGCACCCACAGCAGGATCGGCACCGTCATCAGACGGGCGCCCGAACCAACCAGGAAGATCAAGTGATACGCCTGCATGTCCTTGCCGGAGTGATGCAGCAGCGCGGCACCCACCGCCGCCCCACCGGTAACGCAGATCGCGTTGAGCAGGTTGTAGAGCGTGAGCATACCCGTGCGCCGGTTTGGAGGGATGGTGTCAAACAGCAGCAGGAAAGTCGCCAGTTCGTAGGTGGCCCACGCAAAGCCGGCGATGACCTGGATCACCACCAGCCACACGGGGTCGCTGGTCAGCGCCCACACACCAGCCAGCGGGACGATGCCGATGCCGCCGGACCACAGCAGCGCGCGCGGTCCGAACTTCTGAGAAATCCGCCCCAGGAACGGGAGTGCCAGAACCTTGCCCATGAAAGCGGCCACGAGCACGATCGCGTACACCGGGTACGAGTACTCCAGTTCGCCGAGCAGGAAAGGAGTGAAGAACGGGGCGGCCACGTTGCAGGTCGCCTGCACGCAGAGCATGTAGACCAGCAGGCGTCCTCCCGAGGCCGACGACTGGCCGAAGACCAGTTCGCGGATCGGCATCCGTCGGTCGGGGGTGGGGATGGGACGGCTCTCGGTGATTCCGGCGTGCAGGAAGACGCAGGCGAAGCGGGCGAGCATCGCCACGCCGAAGGGGAGCAGGAACAGGGTCGCCTGGCCGTTGCCGTCGCCTGAGCGGAGCAGAAGCCCGGTGGCGACCAGCCCGATGATGAGTCCGAACTGGGCGATGCGGGTGCGCCGGGCAAAGTAGCGTGCGCGGACGGGCTTGGGGACGACGGTGCCGATCCAGGTGTTCCAGGCCGGACCGGTCGCCAGGTTGGCTCCCCAGTACAGGCCTGCGGCCAGGAAGACCAGCCACGCAGGCCCGGCCCCCTGCCAGGCGATGAACATGAGCGGCAGAAACGTCGCCGCCTGGAGCCCGGTGCAGAGGATGACCCAGTGCTTGTGGGAGTTGAACAGCCGCACGCCTCGCGGGGTGAGCAATTGGAGCACCGCACCGATCAGCAACGGCACCGGCCCGATGAGCCCGACCTGCACTTCCGAAAGCCCGATGGCCAAGGCGAACGCCCCGATGTACGCCTCGCCGCAGCCCACCATCACGGTGAACAGCAGGGCGTCCATGGTCGAGAGTTGGAGGTGAAAGCGGGTGCGTCGGCGCGACATGGCAGGCACAAGTAGTGGTGTCAAAGGGTGAATCGTAGCCGCGCGTTCTCCGGCCGCGCCAGCGTGTTCCTGCTGGACCACCCCCGAATGGACCGCCGGTCGTCACCGGCCCGATGGCATGGCGTAGTTTTTCGGCCGAGTGCGGTCGATCCATTCAACCTTGGGTCGCAAACGCGTGTGCGATCACGGGAGATCGTCGGGAACGCCCCAGCCCGTGGGGTCAATCGCCCCGCCGGTCACGTGGTTGAGCCGCCAGATCAGATCCTTGTTGTCACCTTCGGCCTCGACGCCGTCGAGGCGGAGGAGAATCAGTTTGCACGAGTCGGCCAGTTGCCGGTCGGGGTCGTTGACGAATGATTCAAGATAGAGTCGCACGGGGTCTCCGAAGCGGAACAGAGCGGGAAGCGCCGCGCGCGCGTCGCCGGGAATGTCGTTGTCACGCAGTGCGTCGATCAGCACAGGAGCGGCGTGAGGCAGCAGATCAGCGCGCGCTCGCCAGCCGGCGATGCAGGCCGCCATCAGACGCTGCTGCGGATCGGGCGAACCGGTTGCCTCGGCCAGCAGCGGGTCGAGCAGCCGGTCGGCGTGGACGGGCAGTCGCTGGATGAGATAGTCGCACGCGCTGTCGCGGTTGAAAGGCGGGTTGTGGTCGTCTTCGAGCGCCTCGACGCACACGGCCAGAAAAGCGCGTGAGGGATGCTCGTACGTCTCCATGCGTTGCAACGTCATTGCGGCGTAGTGTCGCTTCTGCCGATCGGGATCGCTCAATGCGCGCTCGAGGGCGGGGACGGCGCGCGGGCCGAGCAACGGCAGCGCACTCATCGCCCGCATGGCGTTGGCCCGCTCGGCGTCGCCGCGGAGGTCGTCGACGAGCCATCCGCTGAGCAGACGGGCGCTCAGCCTGTCGACCCGCTGGTTGCGCAGCCGCGACCACCATTCGTTCCGCAGCGTGTCGGGCGAGTCTTCCCCCATCGCCTCCCGCGTCGCCACGACCGCCAGCGTCGGCAGCCGATGCACCCATCGCCCCAGCCGCACATCGAGCCAGATCCAGGTCGCGCACGCCAGCAGGAGCAGCACCATACTGATGCGGCGGGGCCAGGCACGCATGTCGGTGCGCAGCGCCTGCCGGTCTGCGTCCAGCACGCGGCCGCACTCGGGGCAGCGGATGCAGCCGCCCCCGTCCGCACGGAGCCCGGTCAGGTCATATCCACACCCGCGCCCGCGACGCGACCCGAAGCCAAGCACGACCAGCCAGGCCCGCGGATACAGGTAGCCTTGCCAGCCTCGAGCCGGCCCCGGACACAGCCGCAGCGTCGCGCGGGAATGTGCGAAACTCCACCTGCCGACGATAAGCAGGAGAGCAACGAGTGCCAGCCAGCCGGCCGAAGTCTGGATCCATTCCTCGATCATGCCGCGCCGTTTCGTAGATGGCTCAGCGCAACGAGCCTGTGCGGACTCATGCGGTGCACGATACCACAGGCCCAGGCCGGCACAAGGGAGAGTCACGCATGTGCGCAAATTGGTGACGGTTGGTTGAATGTCAACCGAACGCAGGAATACTCGGACATCCACGGACGCCGGACTCAACGTCTTCGCTCACCGGTCCGGGTCGAAAACAATCTGCTTCATCGAATATCTCTCGGCGTCAAGCCCGGAGAGGTGCCCGAGAACCGGCGTTACTCCGGCGTCCCGTTCGGCCCACGTACTGAGCCGAATCGGCACAAGAGGAGCGGCCGAAGCCACGGTGGTTTGGTGTGAGATCCAACGCACTGCTTCGCCGCGCGGAGTTTACTGAACAGCGCCGCGGTCGGGGTGGCGGCGAGTACCTGGCTATACCCGCGCCCAAGGAAGGCGAATGGTTGCAGCCCTCCCCCTCGCCTGCGGCCGCCTCCGGGCCCCCAGGCCCGCCCACAGCAGGGTGGCACTCCGGATTGAAGACGCAGTCAACAAGACCGATGCCACCCGGACCGTCAGCCGTCCGAGCCCTCCCCTCCCGGTCGGTCCTCTTTCCTACATCGTCTCTCCGTCTCTTTGTCTCTTCGCCTCCTCCTCCCCACCGCCCGACTCCCCTCTACTGCCAAAAAGTGAAAGAGCCGAGACCACCGGGTCTCGGCTCGGGTTCACATCGGGTGAGTCCGGATTACCAGCGACGCCCGCCGCCGCGATTACCGCCGCCACCAAAGCCGCCGCTCGGACGGCTCTCGCGGGCACGGGCCTCGTTGACGGTCAGGTCGCGGCCGTTGACGTTCTTCCCGTTCAGGGCCGTGATCGCGGCCTGGGCCTGGGAGGCGTCGGCGAACTCGACGAAGCCGAAGCCGCGGGGGCGGCCGGTCTCGCGGTCCATGACCAGCGAGGCGCTGGTGACCTGCCCGTGCGCGGCGAACATCTCGCGCAACTGGGACTCGCTGGTGTCAAACGACAGATTCCCTACGTAAAGCTTCATGCGCTTCCTTCAAATGCCCATTGGTCCAAACCGGTGCGTCCACTCGAGCATTGAAGTGCGCGTCGGGTCCGGCGGACCAAGGCCTCGATGGCCAGCGCTCCCGCCGGAGTGAGCGATGGTAGGCCGCGAGAGGACGGGGGTGAGGGGAGACCACCCCGGGGTCACCCCGGTCACGCGGGCAGGGCTCCCGGCGGGATCGGCACTGGCTCGGAGAGTCGCCTTGCCCCGGAGGTGGCTTTGGGGTCGCAACATGGATGCGGCCGACTGACAGCCCGGTCCGGGGCCTTCGGTTGGGAACCGGGCCTGCCGGGCGCGATAGGCTGTGTGAATGCTGCTTTACCTTCTTGCGGCGTTGCCCGCACAGATTCAGTTTGTGGACGCGACCGAGCCGCTCGGACTTGGCGGCTTGTCGGCCGCGCGCGTGGTGCTGGTGGATCTGAACGGGGACGCGCGCCCGGACGCCGTGGTCGATCGCGCACGCGTGTTCCTCAACCAGCCGGGTGAGGGAGGGCAGGCGGTGCGGTTCATTGAGGTCGAATCTCCCAACCTGCCGGCGGTGAACGACGGCGATTGCATCGTCCTGGCCGACCTTGACAACGACGGAAAACGCGACGCGATCGTCACGCGGAACGTCACGGACAAGACCGACCCCGTGCTCCCGACCGCCTGGTGCCCCGGCAACGGCGACGGCACGTTCGGCGAGGCGATGGCGATCCCCGCCGCCGCGGCGAAGACCACCGCGTGCGTGGCGGTCGGCGATGTCAACAACGACGGGCTGCTCGACCTGTACCTTGGCAACTGGTACACGAAGTACGGAGAGAGCGTGGAGGCGTTTACCAACGACCTGCTGATTCAACGGCGCGGCGAGGGCGGCGCCGTGGAGTTCGTGCGGGAGGCACTGCCCGAGGATGAGTTTGCGTTTGATGAGGCGATGGACGCCGGCGGACGGCCGACGTACGGGGCGATGATCCTGCGGCTCGATGCCGTCCAGACGCAGCCTGTGCACACAGCGTCGATCCTTGAACTGAGTTATGGGCGAAGGTGGAACCGGTTGTGGCAAGTGCGCGGCTCAAACCTCGACGGACCGATGTGGGGTGACATGGCGCCCGAGTTGCACATTGACAGCGACGAGATTCGTCATGGCAGACATCCCGAGTGGCTCAAGGAGCGCGCCAAGACTGACCCGCGATTCGACCGCAGTGATGAGAAGCCGTTCCGCGCCAACGGCAACACATTTGATGCGAGCATCGGCGACATCAACAACGACGGGAAGTTCGACCTGCTCATCACCGAGATCACGCACGCGTGGGCAGGCGAGAGTTCCGATCGCACGCGCGTGCTGACGCTCAGCGACGACGGCACGTTCGTGCGCGACGATCGCTACAACCTCGATCGCGTTCCTGCTGATCCGGGCGTGCACAACTGGAACCAGGGTGATCTGTTCGGTCAGTTTGCCGACTTTGACC
This sequence comes from Cyanobacteria bacterium CYA, assembly GCA_008363215.1. Lineage (GTDB taxonomy): Bacteria > Planctomycetota > Phycisphaerae > Phycisphaerales > UBA1924 > J022. The sequence continues at coordinate 73,857 of RHKP01000013.1, read as the reverse complement.
TGGACGGGCGGCTCGACGTGCTGATTTCGAGCGGGGACTATCCCGACGATCAGCGTCTGCGCGTGTGGCGGCAGTTGGAGGACGGCACGCTGAGCGACGTGACGGCGTGGGCGAATCTCGACAATGACGGGTCGGCGCAGATCTCTCTGGCGGACATCGATCTCGACGGAGACGTAGATGTGCTCGTCGGCCAGACGTTTTTCAGGTACAGCCAGGCGGAGAAGGCCGGGCGGACGCCGACGCTGAAGGTGTATCTGAACCAGGCAATCGAGCGGCACGTCGGCAACAGCCTCGTGCTGCTGCTCGAGGGTGATCCGGCGCGCGGGGTGTCGCGTGATGCGCTGGGAGCCGTCGTGCAGGTTGAGGTGGATGGGGACGGGGAAGGACCGGGCCAGAGCATCGTGCAGATGCATCAACTCATCGGTATCGGCGGGCACGCGGGCAAACAGATGGGCTTCGAGGTGATCGCGGGGCTCGGCGCGGCGGCGCAGGCGAAGCACGTGTTGATCTGGTGGCCCGGCCTGAGCGAGCCGACGGTGCTGGAAAACCTGCCGGCGGGGCGGCTCGTGGTGCGGCCGGGGTGAGTGAGAGTGCGGGCGGCGCAGCGCGGGCGGTGCTCGCTTCGGAACTCACAAGCGTCGCGGCGCGACGGCTCCGTCGCCGACGCGTCGGGCTCGTTCGATCCTGGCTCGTAGGGCGCGGTGAAGATGGAATCAGGACTTGCCGCGGATGCGCCCGACGAGAGTAGAAGCCTTGACTTCCAGGCCGCGGACCATGCTCTGGAGCGCTTCGCGGTTGGGGGCGTAGTCCAGCGCGGTGAGCAGGTCGATCCACTCCTTCTTGACCAGGTCGGCCAGCGACTGGGTGAAACTGGACATGCCTTCGCCGGCGCTGGAGTTGACGATGGCGGGCAGGTCCGCCTCGCGGTTGTCGCGGATGTACTCGCGGACGGTGCTGTTGGAAATGAGCACCTCGCAGGCAGGAACGACTTTGACCTCAAAACCGGGGACGGCAGGCAGGAGGCGCTGGGCGAGAATGGCGCGAAGGCTGCTGGCCAGGGAACTGCGGATGAACCCGCGTTCGCTCTCGGGGAAGAACTCGAGCATGCGACCGAAGGCCTGCATGGTGTCGGCGGTGTGAAGAGTGGCGAAGACGAGGTGCCCGGTTTCGGCCGCCTGAATGGCAGCGAGCACGGTTTCCTGGTCGCGCATTTCGCCGATGAAAATTACGTCGGGATCCTGGCGGACGACGTAGCGCAGTGCGATCGGGAAACTCTCGACGTCGATGCCGATTTCACGTTGCGAGATGATGGACTTGGCGGGCGTGAAGCGGTACTCGACGGGGTCTTCGATCGTGATGATGTGCTCACTGCGCGTGAGATTCACCTGGTTGACCATGGCGGCCTGGGTGGAACTCTTGCCGCAGCCGGTGACGCCGACCACAAGGATGAGGCCCTCGTTGGTTTCGCTGACAAGTTTTTCGTAGATGGGCGGGAGATGGAGCGCGGCGTAGTCAGGGATTTCGGCCTTGACGCGGCGGATGGCAGCGTGAGTGTGAGCGCCGGAGCGAAAGACGTTGACGCGAAAGCGATCGCCGTCGGGCAGGTGCCAGGCGAAGTCCAGGTTGCCGGTCTTGACGAAACGCTCCAACTTGCCCGACTCGATGATGGGGTCGAGCAGATGATCGGCCTCATCTTCGGTGAGCGGCTCGGCCTCGACAGGACGCAGACGGCCCCCGATGCGATAGGTGGGCGGGATTCCGACCTTGATGTGCAGGTCGGAGGCATCAAGTTTTTTCATGGCGCCGAGGAGTTTCTGGATGCTCATGTTTCCCGAGATCATGACCGGCTCCTTTGACGCACCGGAGAGCGTGCAACAGATCATATCGCGCCAAAGACGATGAAGAGGTCAACAATAATGACTTCCGGCGCTGTGAAAAAGGCGCACCGCCCGGAGGTCACCCCGGGCGGTGCGGCGTTGTGGTCGGCATCGGACGAAAGTTCATCCTCCGCCCCGATGGAGGTCACCTGCTCTCCGAATCATGATCCGGGCCTATGAGAGTCTCAGCGGGCGCCGGCGGGATCCTGGCAGGGCGGAGCGCCCGCTACCATGTGGGCGATGTCGCATCCCCGGACCGTTCTGCCCGATCCGCGCCGCAGCCCCCGTTTCGCAGGGATCGCCACCTTCGCCCGCTATCCGCGGCTGGAGGATGTCACGCCGGAGAACCGACCGGTGGACTGGGCGATCTACGGCGTGCCCTATGACACGGGGGTGACGTATCGCCCGGGGGCGCGATTCGGGCCGCGGGCCATCCGCGACGCGTCAGCGTATCTCAAGAGGTACTCAATCGCGCACGGTGTGGACGTATGCGAGGCGCTGTCGCTGGCCGATGCGGGCGATGCGCCGGTCAAGCCCTTTCATCCGGGCGAGTGCATCGAGGACGTGGCGGCGTGGGCTGCCGGACTGGGCGACTCGACGACGCGGCTGCTGGCACTGGGGGGCGACCACTCAATCGCGTACGCGAACATCGAGGCGACGTGGCGCCGTTGCGGATCGCCGACGGGCGGGCTGGCGCTCATCCATTTTGACAGCCACCTGGACACAGTCGACTCGGTGTGGGGCGAGCGTTGGAGCCACGCCAGCCCGTTCATTCGGGCGATCGAGCGCGGCATCATCAACCCGCGGCGGATGATCTCGATCGGGATCAAGGGTCCGCTCAACACAGCCGGCGACCTGGATTTTGCTCGCGAGCACGGAGTGACGATCGTGACGCGCGAGGAATGGGCCGATGCGGGCCCCGGCACGCTGTCGGGATTTGTGCGTCTGCTCGACGACGAGCCGGCATACGTGACGTTTGACGTCGACGTGATCGACCCGGCCTTTGCGCCCGGCACGGGCACGCCCAGCGTCGGCGGGTTCAGTTCAACCGAGGCACTAGCGATCGTGCGGTCGCTGGCGGGGGTGCGCGTGGCCGGGGGCGACGTCGTCGAGGTGCTGCCCGATCGCGACGTGGCGCAGAACACGGCGCTGCTGGCGGCGCACGTGGCGTTCGAGATACTGTGTCTGAGCGCGATCCACCCCCGCTAGAGTTCGGCCCAGGCACGGAGGCCTCTTGTATCAGTCGCTCCTCAACCGTCGCTACCTGACCAGCAAGATCATGCCGTTGCTCTCGCTGGTGGCCGTGATGCTGTCGACGGGAACGATCCTGGTGACCTGGTCGGTCATGGGAGGGTTTCTCAAGACGCTCATGGAGTCCGGGCGCACACTTATCGGCGATGTGGCGATCACCTGGCCCAACGCCGGCTTCGCGCATTACGACGATCTGATCGCGCGACTGGAGCGGGAGCCGGAAGTGGCAGCCGCGACGCCGATCATCGAGACTTTCGGGATGATCCGCCTGCCGGACGACCAGTTGCAGGCGGTGTCGATCCGCGGAGTGGACGGAGCGAGTTTTGATCGGGTGACGGGGTACGCCGGCACGCTGTTCTGGAAGCCGCTGGACAAGCCGACCCCCAAGGACCGCAATCGCAAGGATCTGCGGCTGCCCGAGCACACAGACCCGGCGTTCCTCGAACAGGTCTATCACAACGGGCTGACGCTCTCGCGAGACGACGGCACCGGACCTGAGCCGGCGGTGGTGCCGGGCATCGAACTGACCGGGCTCAACCAGCGGCAGCCGTCGGGCGTGTACACCCCGATGACATCGATGAGGCCCACGGCCGACGGGCAGATCGACGTCAAGAACATCTTCATGCCGCGGAACGGGAGTCTGACGCTCACGCTGCTGGCGATCGACTCCAACGGTCGGTTCGCCGACGCGGTGACGCGGCGCTTTCCGGTGGCCAACGAGTTTCAGTCGGGCATTTACGACGCCGACTCGCAGATCGTGCTGGCGCGGCTGGACGCGCTGCAGACCATGCTGAACATGGACGAAGCGCAGAAGACCGAGCCGGGCAACCCGTTCGACACGACGATCGACCCGGAAACCGGCGAGGAGGTGCCGGCGCTGCCGCGCGTGGTGGGCGTCGAGCCGGCCCGTGTGACCAGCGTGCTGGTGAGGGCAAGCGACGGCGTGGACTCATGGGCGCTGCGCGCCGTGTGTTCTCGCGTCTATGGGCTGTTCGCGTCAGCCCACCGCGACCAGGTGCCCAGCGAGTTCTCCATCGTCATCCGCACGTGGCAGGAGAAGAACGCGACGTTGATCTCGGCGGTGGAGAAGGAAACCGGGCTGGTACTTTTCATCTTCGGCATCGTGTGCTTCACGAACGTCTTTCTGGTGCTCTCCATCTTCTGGAGTATGGTGAGCGAGAAGACAAAGGATGTGGGCATTCTGCGGGCGCTTGGGGCGGGGCAACTGGGCATCGCGTGGCTGTGGCTGCGCTACGGGCTGCTGATCGGCGTGGTCGGCTCCGTGCTGGGCGTGGCGATGGCATATGTCATCGTGCGCAACATCAACCCCATCCACGACTGGATCGGCGCGACGACGGGCATCGTCATCTGGGATCCGACGGTGTACTACTTCATCGAGGTGCCCAACGACATGAACTGGCTGCACGCGGGCTTTGTCTTCGCGGCCGGCGTGCTGACATGCCTGATCGGAGCGGCGATCCCGGCCACGCGTGCGGCACGGATGGATCCGGTCAAGGCGCTTCGTTTCGAATGAGCCAACGCATGGTCGCAACAGCCCCCATCCTTGCCGCACGATCGATTCACAAGACCTATCGGCTTGGCAAGGTCGGCGTACCCGTGTTGCGCGGCGTCGACCTTGAAGTGGCGTCGGGCGAGTGGGTCGCGGTGCTGGGCGCGTCGGGCTCGGGCAAGAGCACGCTGCTGCACCTGCTGGGCGGGCTCGATCGTCCCGATACGCCGGCGGGCGCGTTGCGGGTGTGCCGCAAGTGTGGAGCCCCGCGCGCCGGGCTTGCCGATCCGAACGCCCGCTGTGCCTCGTGCGGCGCGCCGATCGAGCCGATCAGGGCGCCGGAGATCATCTACGAGGGGCGCGATCTCTTCTCGATGTCCGGGTCGGAACTGAATCACTACCGGGCGCACGCCGTAGGCTTCGTGTTCCAGTTCTATCACCTGCTGCCGGAACTGAACATCGTCGAGAACGTGACGATCGGCGCCATGGTGCTGCACGGGCGCGTGGGGTACATGCGACACGCGCGCGAGGCACGCGACCGGGCGGCGCACCTGCTTGATGCGTTCGGGCTCGCCCACCGGCTGCGGCACCGCCCGCGGGAGTTGTCGGGCGGCGAACGCCAGCGCGTGGCGATCGCGCGGGCGCTCATCAACGAGCCGCGCATCCTGCTGGCCGACGAGCCGACGGGCAACCTGGACCGGGTGACAGGGCACGCGATCCTCGACGCAATCGAGCAGTTGCAGCGTGAGCAGGGGCTGACGATGGTGATGGTCACGCACGACCCCGGCATCGCCGAGCGGGCCGACCGCACGGTGCGGCTGGTGGACGGTCGCGTCGCGCCGCACGTGGCTGAGGCGGCGGGAATCTAGCATCAGATCCGCGTGGAAGGAGCCCGCGCACACGCCGGACGTGTGCGAGCCTTCGAGCAGTGGTTCGGGTCATAAGGCCGTGTGCGTCCGAAGTCTTGGACGAGTCGACCCCAAGAGACGCCCGAAGTCGAGTACTGCCCCGGCGTCTGAGTCGCAATCGAGAACTGAGCGAAAGCCGGTCCTACTGGTCGTCGCACAGACCGTGGAGCGGACTGTCCCCGGGGGTGGCTTCGTTCCTGGCGCCCAGGCCGATGATGGTGTCGTTGGCGCGGCCGCTGGAGTAGGTGTCCTTGCCGCCGCCCATATCAAGCAACGCTGAGAAACTGAAGACCTTTTCAGCATCGTAGTGGTAGGCATTCCCGCCGCCCTGTCCTTGGCAGGCGTCTCCCTTGGCGGCGTATGTATCGTCGCCGGAAACGTCGATCAGCACACCGATGGCCTGCATGGCGGCCGACCCTTGCGCCAGCCCGTCGGCCTCGTACTTGTCATTGCCCCCGTGGTCGATGAGCATACCGACGGTCAGATCCCACGCAGTGCCCTGCGAGGCGGCCGTCATGGACCAGTAGGTGTCGTCGCCGGCGCCGTCGATGAGCAGACCCAGCGCCTGGTGAGCCCCAGTGCCCTGCCCGTAGCGGTTGCCCTTGTACTTGTCGGCTCCCGCGAAGTCGTGGAGGATGCCCATGGCAAAGAAGTAGCCGACAGCCTGGCTGAACTCCCCGGCCTCGTACTGGTCGTCGCCGGCGAGATCCCACAGGGCGCCGATGCCGCCGGCCGCGTAGCCGCGCACACCCATGCCGAAGCCCTGGCTCATGCCGACGAAGACGTCGGGAGTGCCATAGACCGAGCCGAAACTTGGACCGTTGGCTTTGTAGGTATCGTTGCCCTCGCAGTCGATGATGCCGCCCAGTGCGCGGGGACCGCCGACGCCCTGCACGAGTTTCTCGCCGTGGTAGGTATCGCTGCCGGCGCGATCGACGATGAGCCCGCTGCCATAGAAGCCAGCGCCCATCGACCAGCCGGAGCCCGGGCCGGTGTTGCGGTAGGTGTCGTTGCCGGCGTGATCGAGAATGACGCCGACGCCGAAGAGCCCGAAACCCATCGAGCCCATGGTGGTCGACTCGTAGACGTCATCGCCTTCGACGTCTTCGACGATGGAGAAGCCGAAGACGCCGACCCCCGGCCCGGCGAAGTCGGCGGCGGACGCATAATGATCGTTCCCTCCCTTGTCGTAGATGCCCGTGGGCGAGCCGCGCGGCGCGGCATCGGGCGGCCAGTTGTAGGTGTCGTCGCCGCCGAGGTCATAGACCAGGGCAAGACGGCCCATGTCGTAGGTGTTGGGGCCTTCCCCGCCGATGACGACGATGCGGTCGTCACGCAGTCGCATGATGCCGACGACATCGCCCTGGACGGCCGAGCGAATTTCATCGGGCACGTCGGGGTCGGGCGCGGTGACGGCCAGTTCCCAGAACTTGTCGATCCAGGCGAGTTGGTGAAGCCCCTGTCCGACGAACTGCGGGGCCAGATCGACGCTGGCGCGAATAACGGCGATGTGATCGGGCGCGTGTTCGTTGTAGATGTAGACGCTGTCGCGGAGCGTGCGGACGAGTTGCTGGGCGCGGGACCTCCATTCCGAATCCTGCACCATTTCGAACTCGCCCTCAGGAGCGGCCACGTCGAGCGCGCCGGAGATCAGCGCGCCGATCTCGGCCTTGCCGCCGCCGCTGGTGCCGACCTCGTACGCAAGCCCCCCCAGTTCGGCCCCCACTGTGTCAAGGCTCAGCGGACGCCGAAAACCCTGCACCACGCCCGGCACCATGTTCGGATCCAGCGATGCGTCCAGCGTCCGCCCGAGCAAGGCGAGCAGGGCGTTCAGACCCCCCTCAGCCTCTGAGATGCCCAGATGCTGGGCGTCCTCCAGCAACGCGGCCTCAAACTGGCCCGCGTCCAACTCAGGTATCACGCGCGCCCCCAGCCCCCGGGTGATCGTGCCGGTCCACGTGTCCCGGTCGGCAACAGTAACCGTCAGTCGCTGCACTTCGCCGCCGGGCCCGCCCTGGGGAATGCCCGCGTCACGATTGGATTCCGGAGAACGCCGGAACTCGAGCGTCAGGATCGAGCCAACGGGCAGGGCGGAGGTTCGCTCATTGAACGCGGCGGCCGAGTCGATCACGATGCGCCCATCGTCAGTAACCTCACCCAGGTAGATGGCGTCAATGTTGTCCGAACGCTGGATGCCGGTGCTGGATCCGAAGCCGTTACCGCCGAACGGGCCCGGGTAGACCCAACTGACGACGGGTCCGGACTCCGAGTCGCGCAGGATGAGACCAAGGTACGGCTGTTCACTCAGAGGCTGGAGCCCCAGCGCCAGCCCCGAAACAAGGGTCGCAATCATGGGTGTAGGGTAGCATCGCCGGTCACCGACCCTGCGATCACCCGTCGGCCTGACAAGCGCCTGCTCAGAGCAGCGGCCGCCTCGCCCGGGCATCGTGTTCGGCTCGGGTTTCCGCCGGGCGCGAAAGCCCTCGCCCCGGCGCGTGGATCATTCTGACAGGTGCCCCGGCCCCTGGGGGAAGGTCAGGACACCCTCGTTCACGCGGCGGTGACCTACCGTGTGCTGATGAACGAGGTCATCAAACTGCTGCTATCTCATCGCTCGATTCGCCGCTTCGCAGACCAGGTGATTCCGGAGCAACACGTTGAAGCGTGCGTGCGCGCCGGGCAGATGGCGTCGACGAGTTCGGCCGTGCAGGCGTACGCATGCATCCGGATCAAGGATCCGGGGCGCCGCCGCGCGCTGGCCGATCTGGCAGGACCGCAGGAGAAGGTGTCGCGGGCGCCGGAGTTCTTCGTCATCTGCGGCGACGCGCGCCGTCACCGGCTGTTGTGCGAGCGGGCAGGCGTCGACTACGACCAGCGGATGGAGGGGTTCCTCATCAGCGTGATCGACGCGACCCTGTTCGCGCAGAACATGGTTATTGCATTTGAATCGCTGGGATACGGAGTCTGTTATACCGGGGGAATCCGCAACGATCTGCCGGGAGTGGGCCGTGTGCTGGGGCTGCCTCAGGGCGTCTATCCGCTCTATGGCCTGTGCGTGGGCGTCCCAGCCGAGATCCCGGCGCCGCGCCCGCGCCTGCCGACGGAGGCCGTTCTTTTCGACGATGGGTACCCGACCGACGAAGACGTGCTGGCGAGCATCGACCGCTTTGACGCGACGTATCGGGACTATCTGGCAAAGCGCGGCGCAACGGCCAGGGGCTGGGGCGAGTCGATCATCGAGAAGATGGGACACGCCAGCCGCGTGAGCGTGGGCCCGTATTACCGCGATCAGGGGGCGGTGATGGCATAAGAAGGTGACGAGATCGCATGGAAACGGTGACATGCACGTCCCGGGCCGATCGCCAGTCCCGCCGACTCGGCCCGATCGCAAGTCCACCAAATGCTCACGCTCTTATATCAAGCACGGTTGGAATCCGGGCGCGAGTGAGCGGCCTTGACAGACGGACCGCAGGCGTGTCTTGGTCAGGCTTCGCCATGCGGCGCCGACACCATCGAGCAGGCTGTTGTGGTCGGCAAAGGTGCGATTGCTGGAGCGGCGGCGGGAAGAGCAGCAGCGGATTCGGCCGCTTGCTCACGTGCCGGCCGGCCTGGTCCATGATCCCCAGCGCCGCGTCATCGGGATCGCCCGTAGCCGCGACATTCTCGCCGGTCATGCGCCGAAACACCTCCACCGTTCCGATGTTCACGTGGGACGCCAGCCGGTGCGTGCCCACACGCGCGTCAGCGTGCTCCGCGTCCCCCGCTTTGCCATGAGCGCGGCCCGGATGCGGTCGCGCGCGTGGCCCTCGCCCCCGGCCGCCCGTTCCAACTCGGTCAGTGTGTGGCGCTCTGCCGCGTGCGCGCAAGACTGCTTGCTCTGGAAGCACACAGTACTGCGAATCACGCTGTCCTACGCCGCGCCGAGCAGAAGCGCAACAGGCGCGCAGAAAGTTGCCCAAAGGCGGATCACGCCTTCCAGCCGGCCTTGAAGTTGGTCATCAGTTCTTCGACCTTCCGGGCCAGCCCGTCGTCCAGCGCCTTCTTCTGCTGCAACTCGTCATACACCGCCTTGCCGATGGAGCGGAAATGGCTGAGCATGGCGCCCTCGAAGTCGGCTACGCGGTCCAGCGGCACGTCGTCGAGGAAGCCCCTGGTGCCCGCATAGATCGAGAGGATCTGATCGGTCACGGTGTATGGCACATACTGCGGCTGCTTGAGCAACTCGACCATGCGGGCGCCGCGGTCCAACTGCCGCTGCGTGGCCGTGTCGAGTTCGGTGCCCAACTGCGCGAAGGCCTCGAGTTCGCGATAGGCGGCCAGGTCGAGTCGCAGCGAGCCGGCGATCTTCTTCATCGCCTTCACCTGCGCGTTGCCGCCCACACGGGAGACCGAGATACCGACGTTGATCGCCGGGCGCACGCCGGAGAAGAACAGTTCGGGTTCGAGATAGATCTGGCCGTCGGTGATGGAGATGACGTTGGTCGGGATGTAGGCCGACACGTCGCCTTCCTGCGTCTCGATGACGGGCAGCGCCGTGAGCGAGCCGCCGCCGTTTTCTTCGGACAACTTGGTCGCGCGTTCGAGCAGGCGGGAGTGCAGGTAGAACACGTCGCCGGGATACGCCTCGCGCCCCGGGGGACGACGCAGCAGCAGCGACAACTGGCGATAGGCCACGGCCTGCTTGGACAAGTCGTCATAGATGCACAACGCGTGCTTGGGCGACTTGCCGTCCTTGCCCTGCCACATGAAGTGCTCGCCCATCGCGCAGCCCGAGTAGGGGGCGATGTACTGCATCGGGGCAGGGTCCGAACTCGAAGCGTTGACCACGATGGTGTAGTCCATCGCGCCGTTCTTCTTCAGCGCCTCGACGACGCCGGCCACGGTCGATTCCTTCTGCCCCACCGCGACGTAGATGCACACCACCGCGTCAGGCGTGCCCCAGTACTGCTTCTGATTGATGATCGTGTCGATGGCGACGGCCGTCTTACCCGTCTTGCGGTCGCCGATGATCAGTTCGCGCTGTCCGCGCCCGATGGGGATCATCGCGTCGATTGCCTTGACGCCCGTCTGGAGCGGCTCCTTGACCGGCTGGCGGTCGGCGATGCCGGGGGCGATGATGTCGATCTTGCGCGTCGCCTGGGCTTCGATCGGGCCCGCGTCGTCGATCGGACGGCCGAGGGGGTCGACCACGCGGCCGAGCAGCGCCTCGCCCACGGGCACTTCGAGCAGACGCCCCGTGCTGCGGACGACGTCGCCCTCCTTCACCGAGAGGTAGTCGCCGTAAATCACCGCGCCGACCGTGTCCTCTTCCAGGTTCATCACCTGGCCCATCACCGAGCCGGTGGCCGACTGGAACTCGATCAGTTCGCCGGACATGGCCTTGGAAAGCCCGTAGACGCGGGCGATGCCGTCGCCGACCTCGACCACGCGGCCGACTTCGGAGATCTCCAGTTCGGCGGTGTACTGCTCGATTTCCTGCTTGATCACGCTGGCGATTTCGTCGGTCCTGATCTTCACGTCCGAAGCCCTCTTCAGCCGGTCGGCGCTGCAACCAATGATGATGGTCCGATTCCCAGGATCCCGCCGGGGAACGGGCCCAAACCTTAGCCGCGCCATGCCGAGCGGTCCCGCCCGCACGGGTCTCACACCCGCAATTCATATCCTAAAATATACCGAACTGGAACTCACTGTCCTTCCGGCTCGCCCGGCGGCGCCGGAACGGCCCGCCGCGTGATGGACAAACTGACGTTCACGTCGTCGGCCGTCGCTTCCAGCCCTTCCAGACCGGGAGGAAAGAGGATGAGCGCATCCTTGGCCGTCAGCCCACGCTCCAGTTCCTCAAACGTCAGGGCGATCACCGCCACCGGACGCAGGGTCGGGTCGTTGCGCATGCGCTCGATCGCGGTGCTCGGGCCCCGCACTGTCACGTCGTGCAGAAAGCGGTCCTCTTCCGGAATGGAAATGTCGAATCGCGACAACTCCGTCGGAGCCACCCGCACCTGCACCGGCACCGTCGGCAGCACTTCGGTCTCGGTGCGCGAGCGCAGCGTCAGCGTCACCGCCACCTGCGTGCGCGACTGGCGCGCCTGCCACGCCTCGGCCAGCGCTGCGGAGGGCACCACACGCACCGACGCGATCCGCTGCGGACGCCCCGTGGGGAGGTTGGCGATCTGGTCCGGCTAAGCGGACCATCTCAGGCTCGGGCCGGGCCGCACCCTGTACCTCCACGTCGGGAAGTTCGACCCTCACCGGCACATCGCGCTGCACCAGTTCGTCGACCTCCACCTGTACGAAGCGCGGGTTCACCTCCATCAGCGAAATGCCCGATTTCTCAAACACCGGCGTCAGACGCAGCGCATCGCGCAGGTTCACCACCCGAAGCCCCGTCCCCGACGGGCTCTCCGAGTCCACGTTCACCGCGATCGGCTGGCGCAGCGCCTCCAGCAGGCCGTCCATGCGAGCGGCCGACCCGCTCAGACGCAACTCCACCGTCCCGCGGAATGGATCGGTCGGGTTCACCCGAACCACCCGCGTGTTCGACCCCGTCTCGAAGCGGATCTGACCGGCCGCACTCTGGATGCGCAGCGTCTGGCTCTCGGCCAGGATCCACACCAGCAGCGCGAGGATGGTCACGACGATGAAGGTGCGGGCCCGCGCGAACATCACGACTCCCTTCCCGCCTCGGCCGGTTCCTCGACGCTCATGTCCGAAGGTTCGTCGGCGCCGTCTTCGGCCTTGGGCCCGTTGCCCGGGCCGGGCCGGCCCAGCCGTCGCTGAAGTTCTTCAGCCAGTTCGGGCCCGGAAAATGGACGCGACAGCCTCCCTCGCTCGGCCAGACGCACGTGACCCGATTCCTCGCTGACCACCACCACCACCGCGTCGGAGTCCTTGGTCACTCCCAAGGCCGCCCGGTGACGCGAACCCAGTTGCGGGTCCGGCATGTCCGACGGTTCGGCCAACGGCAACTGGACCCCGGCCGCGGTGATCCGCGTGCCCCGGATCACCACCGCCAGGTCGTGCAGCGCCGAGCCGGGGAAGAAGATGCATCGGAGCAGGCGATCCGAAACCTCGGCGTCCAGCGTCGTCCCGCCCTCGGTCACACCACGCAGACCGATGTGCCGCTCGATCACGATGATCGCTCCGAAGCGCGCCTTGGCCAGGTACTCGGCCGCACTGACCACCGCGCTGATGATCTGTGCCTGCTGCGAGCGGGTCACGCGGAACAGCGGCGCCTCACCCAGGCGGATCAGTCCACGACGCAACTCGGGCTGAAAGATGACGATCAGCGCGACGGCGACCAGCGCCAGCGCCCGGTCGTAGAGATAGGTCAGCCTCTGAAACGACGCCCCTCCGCTGCCCAGCACGCGCGTAAGTATCGTGCCCAGCAGCAGCACGATCAGCAGGCCCCGGAGAGCGCCCACCGCACGCGTGCCGCGGAGGAACCGCACGATCGCCCACACCACCAGCCAGATGACGACCAGTTCGACCGCCACTTCCCACAATGGGTAACTGGCCAGCCGGAGCAAGAGGTCGTTGAGTCGTTCAAAGACAGGCACGGTTCGGTTTCCCGGGGGCGGGAGCGCGTCAACGCCCCGCAGGCAGTGTATCGGCCGTTTCGCGACTTGTTCACGATCCGGACGGCGCTTCGCTACGCTTGCCATCGCCCATGACGCGCCAACGCCAACTCGTGGCCGCAATCACCGCCTGGTTTACCGCCTGCGCCCGGCCTCTGCCCTGGCGCCTCGCACGGCGCGGACGGCGCGACCCCTACCGCTCGCTGGTCAGCGAACTGATGCTCCAGCAGACGCAGGTGTCGCGCGTGCTCGAACGGTTCGAGCCGTTCATGGAGCGATTCCCCACGATCGACGCCCTCGCCGCGGCCGACGAAGCCGACGTGCTCGCCGCCTGGTCGGGGCTGGGTTATTACCGCCGGGCACGCATGCTGCACGCGCTGGCCAAACTCATCCGCGATGAACACGGCTCAACGGTTCCCACCCAGGTCGCGTCGCTGATGACCCTGCCCGGCGTCGGGCGCTACACGGCCGGGGCGATCAGTTCGATCGTCTTCGGACAGCCCGAGCCGCTCGTAGACGGGAACGTCATGCGAGTCCTTCAGCGCCTCGACGCCCGAACCGGCCCGCCCGACGAGAAATGGGCGTGGGAGCAGGCTGCGGCCCTGGTGCCACTGGCCGGCGAGCCCGGCGTGTTCAACGAAGGACTGATGGAACTGGGCGCTCTCATCTGCACGCCCACGTCGCCCAGATGCGCCCAGTGCCCGGTCGCCCGGTGGTGCCGGGCACGCTCACAGGGCGTGCAGGACCGCATCCCAGAGCCGAAGACGCGAGCCGGGCGGCGCCCGATCTTCGCCGCGGCCGTCGTCGCAGTCGATTCCAAATCCCGCGTGCTGATGGAACAGCGCCCCGGCAGGGGCCTTTGGGCGGGGCTGTGGCAGTGCCCGACCGTCGAGCGTGACGACCGGCACGCCGGGCCGGAAGAAGTGCGTGCCCTTGTGCGCGCGCGGATGGTTGAACAAGCAGGCGCGTTCACGTTCATGACCACGCATCGGGAGGTTCGCTTCGCCGTATACCGGGCCAGCGGTGCGCGGGCCGGTGCGGGGCACGTGTGGATTCACCTGGGTGAGTTGGGCGAACTCGGCATCGGCAACGCCCAGCGCCGGGTCATCGAAAGCGCGGGCGTGACGACACCGGGCGCGGTATCGTCCTGATCGATGCTGATCGCCGTCGTCATCCCGGTCTACAACGAGCGCGACCTGCTCCCGCAACTCATGGCCCGGCTTGACCAGGTGCCTCCGCCCCACCTGCCCGACGGCGCTCCGGCGCGCCGGCACATCATCATGATCGACGACGGCTCGACCGACGGCACCGACGCGATCATCGCTGCCCTCGCACAGCGCCAGGATGTAACCGCGCTCCTCTCGCGCCAGAACCAGGGCAAGGGATCGGCCTTGCGGCGCGGGTTCATCGCCGCACTCGAGATGGATGCCGACGTCGTCCTCGTGCAGGATGCTGATCTCGAGTATGACCCGGCCGACCACCAGGCGGCCCTCAACCCGATTCTCACCGGGCGGGCCGACGCGGTCATCGGCACGCGCTTCCTCGGGCAGACCCACCGCGTTCTCTACTACTGGCACTCAGTCGCCAACCGCGTGATCACGCTGGCGAGCAACATGTTCAGCAACCTGAACCTGAGTGACATCGAGTGCGGGACCAAAGCCTTCACACGCCCCGTGCTCGAACGCCTGCACCTGCGTGAGAACCGCTTCGGCATCGAGCCGGAAATGATCGCCAAACTCGCGAAGATCCGGCTGCCCGTTTCGTCACAGTCGCCCGCGCCGGCGCGGGAAGCCACCCGCGCCATCCGCATCTACGAAGTCCCGATCAGTTACGCGGGTCGCACCTACGCCGAAGGCAAGAAGATCGGCTGGAAGGACGGGCTGCGGGCGCTGTGGTGCATCGTCAGGTACAACTGGTTCTGATCTCGATTCCGGTTGAAGTTCGGGCGTCCGATGGACGCCGGAGAAGTGCGAGTCTTCGAGCACCTCTCCGGGTGGGAGCGTCATGGGCGCTCCGACGAATATGGGAGAGACTACCGTTCCGCATGACCCTCAACGCCCCCGACCCCACCGGCCCCGAATCGCTCTGGGCGCCCTGGCGACTGACCTATCTCGAGTCGCTCGACGAAGAGGACGCCGCGCCGCTCGCGCCGTTGCCGGCCGCGCCCGCGCCGGGATGCTTCCTCTCTGACTACTTCGCGCATCCCGAGGACGACGAGCAGAACCACGTGGTGGTGCGGACGGAGTCAGGGCTCATTCTGCTCAATCGCTTTCCATACGCCAACGGGCACCTGATGGCCGCCCTGGGCGAAGGACGCCCGCGTCTGCTCGACTACGAACCGGCCCAGCGTGCCCAACTCTGGTCGCTGGCAGAAACCGCGATGGACCTGATGGAGCGGACGCTGCGGTGTCAGGGTGTGAACTTGGGCATCAACCAGGGGCGGGCGGCCGGCGCCGGCGTGCCGCAGCACCTGCACGTCCACCTCGTCCCGCGCTGGGCGGGCGACGTGAACTTCATGAGCGCAGTGGGCAATGTTCGGGTGATCCCCAGTTCGCTTGAAGCCATGGCCGATCGCTATCGCAAGGTCTGGGCGAAGATGAACTCGTCGCGGTGAGCGTGCCTTCCACACGCGATCAACGATTCGTGACCGTAACGACGCGGTTTTTTCCGCGCGCTCGCATGACCCCTCCCTCGCGATCGAGGCCCGTTGAATCAAGCAAGCGCGTTCACTTTGCGCCCATGCTCCCCGCGAGGATGAACGCCAGTTCGAGCGCCTGCTTGTAGTTCAGCCTTGGATCGCACAGCGAGGCGTAGTTGAGCGACAGGTCGCTCTCCGCGACTCCGGCCGCCCCGCCGATGCACTCGGTCACGTCCTCCCCCGTCAACTCGAAGTGCACCCCGCCGAGAATCGTCCCCGCGCTCTTGTGTGCGGCGATGGATAGTTCGAGATCGCGCGCAATCGCGTCGAAACTGCGCGTCTTGATACCCGAGGCCGTCTTGATCCCGTTCCCGTGCATCGGGTCGCACATCCACAGCACACGCTGCCCGGCTCGCTTGACCGGCTCGAGAATTCCCGGCAGGGCCTTCTCCACGCTGCCCACCCCCATGCGGGAGATGAGCACGATCCGCCCCGGCGCGTTGTCGGGGTTGAGCACTTCGATCAGCGGAAGGAGCACGTCGGGCGTGATGCCCGGTCCGATCTTGACGCCGATCGGATTCTGAATCCCCCGGAAGTACTCGACATGGGCCCCGTCGATCGCCCGCGTGCGCTCCCCGATCCAGGGCATGTGCGTGCTGAGGTTGTAAAACCCTGCGCGTCGGGGGACCTGCCGGGTCTGGGCGCTCTCATAGAGAAGGTTGAGCCCCTCGTGACTGGCAAAGAACTCCACCCGCGTCATGTCTTCGATGGTCCGCTCGCCCAGCGCCTCCATGAAGCGCAGGCCGTCGGACAGCGTGCGCGTCATGTGCTCGTACTGCTCGCGCCGCTGAGCCGACAGGTCGGCGTGGTGGAAGAAACTCAGATCCCAATACTCGGGGTGATGCAGGTCGGCAAATCCGCCCTCGACCAGCGCGCGGATGAAGTTGAGCGTCATGGCCGCGTGCTGGTATCCCCGGACCATCAGGTGGGGATTGGGCGTGCGGGCCTCGGGCGTGAAGGGCGCTTCGTTGACCAGATCCCCGAAGTAACTGGGCAGTTCGATTTCCTGCCCGTTGCACAGGCCTTTTTCCGTAAAACTCGAGCGCGGCTTGGCGTACTGCCCGGCGATGCGCCCGATGCGCGTCACAGGTTTCTTCAGCCCGTGGATCAGCACCAGTGACATCTGGAGCAGGATCTTGAGTTTGCTGGTGATCTTCTCGGGGGTGCAGTCGGCCAGGGTCTCGGCACAGTCCCCTCCCTGCAGGATGAACCGGCGGCCCTCCTGCGCCTCAGCGATTTCGCGGCGAAGGCGCTCGATCTCCCAACTGGTCACCAGCGGCGGGAGGGACCGGAGTTTGGCCAGGGCCCGGTCCACCGCCTGGCGATCGGTATAGACAACCTGCTGGGCGACCAGTTTGGCCCGCCACGACTCCGGGGTCCACGACTGACTCATATCCGACTTCCTCTCGAGCGCTCGACGCTGCCAACGGACGCTACGGACCAGATGTTTCGGTCGCTTCAGGCCCCGCGCGGATGCGACATGAGGGATTTTGTGTTTTTTCGTCCCAGTTATTTATCTTTTGGGCCCGTTCGGTCGATTGCCCCCTCCGTCCGCGACAGACCCCACGATGGGTGGGACGGCGGACCCGGTCGAGACACACGGACGTGCTCGGCCTGTACATGGTCCCCACCCCGATTGCGAAGAGCGGGGCAAGGACCGAGTCAACGCCGTATCCGGAGTGTGAAGCAATGCCTACGCGTACCCGAACGACCTCCAGCCGCACCCGCCGTACGTCGGGTCGGAAGACCACCGCCCGCAAACCCGCGGCCCGCAAGAGCACCGCGAAAAAGGGCGTGGCCCGCAAAGCCCGCAAGAGCGTGAAGAAGAACGCCAGGACCACCGCCAAGCGCGCCGCCCGCAAGAGCACGGCCAAGAAGCGCGTGGCACGCAAGTCCACCGCCCGCAAGCCCGCGGCCAGGAAGAGCACGCCCAGGAAGGCCACCAAGACCTGGGCCAAGAAGAACGCCGCCCGCAAGAGCACGGCCAAGAAGCGCGTGGCACGCAAGACCACCGCCCGCAAGCCGGTCGTCGCACGAATCGGTCGCACGGCCTCGACGCGCCGCGTCGCCCGCAAGGCCGCCTGAGGCGCGCCGCAGCATCACGTTCTTCGAGGCGCGGAGGAACGGCCGCGCCTCGTTGCCGTTTTGTCATGCGGCGTGCTGCGCCCCGGCTCGATCGGGCGTGCCCCCCACCGGGAAGCAGGCCACACAGACTTCCATGCCCCGCGCTGGCAAGTCGTCACATCACCGCGTCGACCTTCCCTCATGGCCGTCCGGTGACATCAAGGGGCTCGGCGCAACAAAGCACGAAGGGCCTCGCCGGGGGCCCTTCGCGCGGTCACACCAGGGCGCTCACTTGCGCCGCGTGTAGGTGATTTCCATGCACTTGTCTTCGGTTCCGCCCTGCGGAGCAAAGTACATCTCCATCACGTGCTTGTCCGGGCCGTGCACCTTGATGAGCGACGTCCTGGTCATCTCGCCCATCTCTGAGCAGTTCACCTTGCTGAGCATGGTGAACGTCTTCTTGCCCGGGTCATAGGTGCCGATGTCGGTCTGCATCATGGTCGACATGGTGTCGATCCACAGTCCTTCAAACTTGCCGGAGGCCTTGTTGTAGCCGAACAGCCCGCTGCCCTGAAAGTCGTACCCGTGCCCCTGGTACTTCTGCTCGATGAAGCGCCCGCCGAGGATGAACGTGTTGACCATCACGCCGCGTGTCACCTGCGGCTCGCCCTGGCCCATCCATATCTTCACCTCGGCATTCCACTCACCGATGAACGCTTCGAGGTGCTTGTGCTCCGGCGCCAGCGCCGCCATCTCCACAAAGGCCGCCATCGGATCTTCGACCTGCGCGTGCCCGCTGCCGGACCCGCCGCCGCAACCGCAACTGTCATGTCCGCATCCCATCGCTCAGTCCGCCTTTCTCGTGTAGGTGATCCAGCCGACTTTCATCATCTCCTTCTGCCCGGAGGCTCCCTGCCAGAATTCGAGCACGTGCTTGTCCTTGCTCTCAATCTTGAATACGTGCTTCATCTCCACCGCGCCCATGGGCGAGACCGTGGAGCCGCTGACCGCGATCTCCGTCGCACTCTCGCCCGGCCTGCCCTGCGAGGTGAGCATGGTGGTCGACAGCGAGTCGACCCACATCATGGTGTACTGCCCTGCTACCTTGTCGAAGCCGAGGATTCCCATCCCCCTGAACGGAAACTCGGCCCCGGCGAACTTCAAGGTGCCCTCGAAGTTCATCTGGAGAAACTTGTCGCCCATGATCCACACGTTTTTCGACACGCCGTGCGACACCTCGGGCTGGCCGCCCTCCTCCATCAGGAACTGCATCTCGGCCTGGAAGGTGCCCGCCAGCGGCTGGAGGTTCTGGTGCTCAGCCGCCGGCTTGCCCTGCTCTTCGAGCATCTGCCTGACCTGTTCAGGCGCAATCGCGGCGCCCTGCTGCCCGGGCCGGCCTTCCGGCTGACCCTCGACCTGCACGCTTGCCGGCACCACCGCCGCGCCCGCGCGCGCTGCGCCAGTCGAAGGCGACATCCACATCGCAGCGGCGGCGCAGAGCGCCAGCCCGCAACCCGCCGTCACCCACATCTTCCTGAGACGCATGACTTCTTCTCCAACTGTTCTTGACCCCGGACCGACGGACCCACGGACCCCCGGATGCAGGTCTCATAGATCCACGACTTGCGATAGTCTGCCAGATCGCGCGCGTTCATGCACGCGCGAGTGCGGAATTTTCAGAACCGCTCACTCTCGCCCGAATCCATCCCACGTCTGAGTCTGCACCGCCACGCGGCCGGGCTCAACCTGGCCCGGAAGCATCCGTCGAGGCCACGACGTGCGTTGCCCGCAGGAGTCTTGCCTGGTGATTGCCAATCGGAGTACCCCGTCCGATTCAATTGCCCCGTCCGGAATCGGAAACCGCACCACCCACCGATCGGCCAGACGAATGATCTCAACGCTGTGTTCGGTCACATTCCGACCGGTGCGCAGGTCGATCACGCGCCCGTCGGCGTACACCCGCACCGCTCCAGTCGGATCGCCGAACGGTCCGAACCAGAACTCCACGCTGTCATCTCCGCTTTTGTCCTGCCCGTGCGCGGGAGTGCGCGCCTCGAAGTACAGATGCCAGACTTCATCGACGCCGCGCAGTTGCGGGCCCACCGCAGCCCGCGAGCCCCGGGCCGGCAGCCTCGCACGCGTCAACATCGCCGCCGACGTGCGATCGGCGCTCGGCCCGGCATCCATCCCCTCGTCCATGGCGGTCCATGATTCAAGCGTCCATTCTCTGCGCAACGGCCCGAGCGCAAACCCGGGCGGGGCCACCGGGATGATCACACCGATCGAGGAAAGGTACGTGTTCCATCGCCCCACGCGCACCTCGACTCCCGGACCCGCCTGGATCCCACCCTCGATCGAGCCGGGCACAACCTCCCCGCGCAGCGTGCGAAACTCCCTCGATTTGAGCGGGGACAAGTCCGAAGGCCCGCCGACCTGCGCAGGTCGGGCAAAGGCCAGCACCGGCACTACGTCCAGGTTCACCACGCCGATGGTGGGACGAAACTCGCCCGTCAACGCATCAACCAGGCCGGCGTCATCCACCACCCAGGCCACCGCAGGGTCGAAACTCTGGAGCCACGAACGCACGTGCAGCACACGCTGCTCGTCGCTGACGCGAGGGCGCAACATCGCGTCCAGCAGATCATCGAGTTGTGCCTGGCTGGCTCGCCACAGCGGAAGCACGCCTCCAGGCGTCTCGACGGCGCCGGCCAGCATTTCGCGCACCGGGAACGACAAACTCGGGTCGGCCAGCCACACCCGCGCCAAGGCAACCTGCCAGCGAGCCCGCTCCAGCGCTTCGAGTTGGTCGGTCAGAGGCGAGAAGGCGCCCTGCCCGGCGACCTCGGCCCGCAGCGCGTCAAGATCATCGACCGGGCCGCCCGGCTCGCGCGCGTCAAACTCCTCCCCCGGCACCAGCCCGTGCAGGCACAGGTCATAACGCCACTTCTGCACCGGATGGTCGGCGAACGGCTGCACCAGGGTCGACAGCAGGGGGCTGGCGCTCTGCCCGGCCCGAAGCGGCGAGTTCCAGGCCCGCCCAAGCCCCCCGCCCGACGATGCCAGACGCCGCGGGTCCGGAAGCCAGTTCACCTCATAACGGTTCTGCCCGATCCAGAATCCCTGCCCCGCACTGGTCAGCGGAATCGCGATGCGGGCCACCCAGAGCCCCTGCCCCACTCCGGCAGCCGGGGAGTCGGCAGGGATGGCTTCCATTTGAACTGGCGCGGGGAGCCAGGCCGAGTTCCCACATTCTCCAAATGGCGGAGTGGACACTCGGACCCACTGCACCTCGGCCACGAGCACGTGTCCGTCATCGAGACGGACCTCAAACTCGGGCATCGGCTTGCGCCCCGTCGTGCGCACAGGAAAGACCAGAGGACGACCGAACACCGCGTCGATCCGCTCGGGGAGCGGTTCCACGGGCGGGGGGGCCGCCGCGCAATAGGAGACGACAAAAACCCCGAACAGCAGCGGAAGAAGGTGGATCAGCCGCATTTGTCGATCCATGCGCCGGTTGCCGCCCGGGAGTTGCAGCGAGGATCGTGCTTCGGGGTTGACTCGATCATGGCGCATCCGTCTCCGAGTATACCAATCAAAAGGCGAAAATACAATGCAGCAAGACGAAATCAGAAATTTCCTTTGACAGGGAATGTTCCCAAGGTGTATTTTCCTGGCTTCGCAATGTGGGACCGAACGGCGGTCCGCTTTGGAAAACGTCGGAGCCAGACCGTCGTCTGGCCCCTTGGTGAGAAGAGAAGAGGAGCAAGACATGAAGACCGCATTGGTTTCAGGCTTGGCGTTGACTCTGGCGGCCGGCGTGGCTTCGGCCGACCCCATCAATTACCTCGACACGCTCAGCGACGGGGAAGTCGGGGCAGGGTGGGCGGTACTTCCGACGGACGGGAACGGCTCGGACAATCCGGAAACCTGGGAGTGGTGGAACTTCTACGCTGTCGCTGGTGACTTGATCACCATCGCTGTCAATCGTACCTCCGCTGCCCCGGACATGGTCTCCTCGGCCCACTTTGCCGGCGCCAGCCTGCCCACGGACTCGAGCCCGATGATGACCATCTTCGATTCGCCCGCCGGAACCACTTTCGCCGGCTCGGGTGACGACAACGTCGATGACGGCTTCGGCGGCCCGTTCGGTGACCCGCTGTACAGTTTCTCTGCCAGCGGCACCGGGTGGTACGCCGTTGCAGTCGGCAACTTCCTGGGCAGCGGCTCGGGCGGTTACACGATCGTCATCACCGGTCAGACCCCGACTCCCGGAAGCGCGGTTGCTCTGCTCGGCGTCGGCGGCATGGCGATGCTGCGTCGTCGCCGCTGAGTCCGACTCGTCCTTCATGGTGATTCAGGGAGCCGTCCCGCATCGGGGCGGCTCTCCTCATTTCACCACCTCGCCGTGACGGCGACCGGCAGACCCGGCCGGTCCCGCGGGTTTTCACTGGCGAAGGGCGCGCCGAGTCGACGGCCCACTTCCGGTCGCTGGGCCAATGCGATCGACGAACGCGACCCGGTGGGATGCCGTCCGACTGGGGCGCACGGGTGCGGCGACGAATGGGCGCGATCATGACCGACGTGGCGCGGCCGCGCGTGATGTTCCTGCACTCGGGCAACTCATGCCGCAGCCAGATGGCCGAAGGGTGGACCTGTCTCCTGCTGGGCGGGTGATCGATCCGTGCACCGCCGACACGGCGGCACGGGGCTCAACCCGCTGGCGGCCGGAAGGTTCGTGCCGGGCGTGGGCGAGGCGCCGGATTGTGTGTCGATGGGGGCGACCCACGTCTCGATCGCGATCGGGCCGATGCTGATGATGTATCTGCCGCCGGCCAAGATGCGGTATGAGAAGATGCCGGAGACGTTCGGCGACTGGAGAGTGCCGGCGCTGTCGCTGGTGCAGAACCGGGTGATCGGACCGGTGCTGATCGGACTGGTCAGCGTTTCGCGGCGGCTGCGGCGCCGGGTATACAGGCCGGGGCTTCTCGGCACGTCAGAAGCAACGCGAAAGGAGTTTGTGGATGGGTACGAACAAGGACTCGGCGTGCTGCGCACCGAAGCGCTGCGGCGGAACGGCTGTTGCATCTTTGTCGCCGAACACGGCGGTCGATCAGGTGCGCGACAAGGTGCGCGAGAGGTATGCCGAAATTGCCCTGTCGGGGCAGTGGTCAGGCGTGAGGCCGGCATCGGCGCGCATGGAGGGCGGCGCGTGCTGCGGGGGCAGCACGGGCGGGGGCGGATGCTGCGGCCCGACGACGCTGACGCCCGAACAGGTCGCGCTGGCAGTGGGCTACGCCGCCACGGATCTGACCATTGTTCCGGACGGGGCCAACATGGGGCTCTCGTGCGGGAATCCGACGGCGATCGCGTCGCTCAAGCCCGGTGAAGTCGTGCTCGACCTTGGATCGGGCGGCGGGTTTGACTGCTTCATCGCCGGGCCCAAGGTGGGCGCGACGGGGCATGTCATCGGTGTGGACATGACGCCCGAAATGCTGAGCAAGGCGCGCAGCAACATCGCCGGGTACCGCACGCAGAGCGGGCTGAACAATGTCGAGTTCCGACTCGGTGAGATCGAGCACCTGCCCGTGGCCGACGCCTCGGTTGACGTGGTAATCTCCAACTGTGTGATCAACCTGTCGCCCGACAAGCCGCAGGTGTGGCGGGAGATTGCGCGCGTGCTCAAGCCGGGGGGACGTGTGGCCGTGTCGGACCTGGCGCTGCTGCAGCCGCTGCCGCACAGCGTGCGCGAGGATCTGGAGGCGCTGGTCGGATGTGTGGGGGGCGCCGACCTGGTGGACGACGTGCGAAAGGCGGTGCTCGGAGCAGGGTTGATCGATCTGACGATGGAAGCCAGGCCGCAGTACATCGAGGCAATGACGCACTGGCAGGACCCGCTGTACCGGAAGATCGCAGCGGCGCTGCCGGCCGGCGCGAAGATGAGCGAATACGTGGTGAGTCTGGGTATTCAGGCGCGGAGGGCGCATTGATCGGCCGTGTCGAAGGCGTCGCCGGTCGCCACGAGGCGACGCATCAACGACCTTCAGACGATCGGGGCCGAACAACCCGTCGCCGTCCGCCATGTCCGTTGAGCACCTCTTCGCCGATGCGGAAGGCGACTCCGTCGTGAAACCATTCCGGACACGACAACGCCCGCCGGTCTCTGCCCTGCGGGCGTCCAATCCGCAATCGGGGTGGGGAGATTCGAACTCCCGACCTTTTGACCCCCAGTCAAACGCGCTAACCAAGCTGCGCTACACCCCGTCTTGAGCCCCTTGAGCCCCTGACCGGGCCCTTTCAGGCCCGGCTCCAGCATAGGCCACCGAGGCTTTACCTGCCACGCCTCGCTCCGCGTACGACCTCTCATCCGCCCCGTCCGATCACCTTCATCGACGTTGGCTCACCACCTATCCTCCCCCTGTGAGCACGCTCATCCGCAATGCCCGCGTCATCGACCCTGCCTCGGGCCTCGACGAGACGGCCGACATCGCCATCGCCGGAGGCCGCATCGCCGGCATCGGGCCCGGGCTTTCCGCCTCGCCCGCCGATCGCATCTTCGACGCCAGGGGACTCATCGCCACGCCCGGCCTGATCGACCCGCACGTCCATCTCCGCGAGCCGGGGCAGACGCACAAGGAGGATCTGGCATCAGGATCGGCGGCGGCCGTCGCGGGCGGCTTTACCACCGTCTGCTGCATGCCCAACACCACGCCCGCGCTCGACTCGCCCGAACTGGTGGAGTGGGTGCTGTACAAGTCGCACGCCGCCGCCTCGTGCCGGGTGTTTCCCGTCGCCGCCGCCACCACCGGCCGCAAGGGCGAGCACATGGCCGAAATCGCCTCGTGCGCCCGGGCCGGGGCCGTCGGCATCAGCGACGACGGCGACGTGGTCGCCTCGCCCGGGATGATGCGTCAGGTGCTCCAGAACACGCACCACGCCGGTCTGGCCTTCATGCAGCACTGCCAGGAGCCGTCGCTCACGAGCGGCGCGCCCATGCACGCCGGCAACGTGGCGCTGCGGCTGGGGCTGCTCGGCTGGCCGCGCGAGGCCGAAGAAATCATCATCGAGCGCGACATCCGGCTCAATCGCCCGATCGGCTGTCGCTACCACGTGCAGCACATCAGTTCCGGCAATTCGGTCGACATCGTGCGGCGTGCCCGGGCCGAGGGGCAGCCGGTCTCGGCTGAAGCATCCCCCCACCACCTCACACTCACGCACGAGGCCTGCGCCTGGCCCGACGGCAACTCATACAACGCCGACGCGAAGATGAACCCGCCGCTGCGCGAGCAGTCCGACATCGACGCGCTGATCGCCGGCATTGTCGACGGGACGATCACCATCCTCGCCACCGACCACGCGCCCCACACCGCCGACGAGAAGGCGCGTCCCTTTGAGGAGGCCCCTTTCGGCATCATCGGGCTCGAATCGGCGCTGGCACTCTATTGCGACGCGCTGGTCGCACCCGGTCACATCGACTGGGCAAAACTCGTCGAACTCCTGACCATCAACCCTGCGCGACTCTGCAACCTCGACCGCCGAAACCGCGGCGACGACGGGCTGGGCGAAATCTTCGTCGGAGGCCCCGCCGACATCACGCTGATCAACCCTGACCACGCCTGGACCTTCTCCGAGGCTGACATCGCCAGCAAGAGCCGGAACACACCGTTCCTTGGGCGGAGCTTCAAGGTGCGGGCCGTGGCCACGATCGTGGCCGGCGAGTTGAAGCACGAGTTGGTGACCAACTGACGGCTCGACAAGGCGTGATCGGCACGCACACCCGCACCTGTGCGCGAAGACGCACAAAGGTCCGGCGTCCTGACCTCAGCGATCGCCTCCACGTACGCCTTCGCCTCCGCCGACCCGAATCCGTACGCCTTGCGGGCGGCTTTGATCGCCTCGATTTTCCGCCCCCGTCTCACCAGCGAGTGAATCTGTGCGTCCGCCGGGTTCATCACCGCTCCTTCATGGAAACGGCGCCCCGTCCAATCTATCGTTTCCGAGCATCTTTGGCAGCAGAAAGGACTCGTCCCATGCCCATCCGCATCGGCATCAACGGCTTCGGTCGCATCGGTCGCCTTGTCTACCGCGCCGCGGTCCAGACCGGTGAGTTTGAGGTCATCGCCGTCAACGACCTCGTTCCGGCAGACAACCTCGCCTACCTCCTCAAGTACGACACCATGCACGGGCGCTTCCGCGCCAACGGCAAGCCCGCCGAGATCACGGCCACGGAAAACTCGTTCACGGTCAACGGAAAGACCACCAGGACCATGGCCGAGAAGGATCCGACCAACCTGCCCTGGGGCGAATGGGGTGTCGACTACGTCCTCGAGTCCACCGGCCTGTTCACCAAGTACGAGGACGCGTACAAGCACATCGACCACTCGGCGGCCGGGCGGGGCTGCAAGCGCGTGCTGCTCTCCGCCCCGACCAAGAGCACGGACAAGGTCAAGACCCTGTGCTTCAAGGTCAACGACGAGCAGTACGACCCGGCCAAGGACTTCATCGTCTCCAACGCCAGTTGCACCACCAACTGCCTGGCCCCCGTCGCCAAGGTCATCAACGACAACTTCGGGCTTGAAGAGGGGCTGATGACCACGGTTCACGCCGCCACGGCCACCCAGCCCACCCAGGACGGGCCCAGCAAGAAGGACTGGCGCGGAGGGCGCAACGCCTACCAGAACATCATCCCTGCCAGCACCGGCGCTGCCAAGGCCGTCACCCTGTGCATCCCTGCGCTGAAGGGCAAACTCACCGGCATGGCCTTCCGCGTGCCGACCGCTGACGTCTCGGCCGTCGACCTGACCTTCCGCACCTCCAAGTCCACCAAACTGGACGCCATCCACGCCGCGATGAAGGCCGCTGCCGAAGGACCGATGAAGGGCGTCCTCTGCTACACCGACGAGGAAGTCGTCTCGTCCGACTTCATCGGCGACCCCCACTCCTCGATCTACGACTCCAAGGCCGGCATCGAACTCAACGACCGCTTCTTCAAAATCGTCTCCTGGTACGACAACGAGGCCGGGTACGCCTGGCGCTGCATTGATATGCTCAGGTTGATGGCCCGCAAGGACTCCTGACCCGAACCCCCCCGGGGTTCGCACGGAGCACGAGCACGGGCGAGCGGCCATCATGCCGTTCGCCCTTCTTTATTGCAGAGGTTCACCATGTCACTCGACGATCTCAAGTACAAACTCGGCGACGTCGGCACCAACCTCAAGTACAAACTCGACGACCTCGCGTCCAACCCCCGCGCCAAAGTCTGGCTCATCGGCGGCGCCCTGGGACTCGCCCTCATCCTCGTCTTCTGCTTCTACTCGCTCCCGCGCCTCATGCCCAGCAAGCCCGGCGGCGCCACCGTCGCCGCGGCGAAGGCTTTCAAGGGCTCCGACGATGAATGGATCACCCAGGCTCAGGCGGCCGTCGCTTCCGATCCCAAGTACGCCGGTGTCACGATCAGCAAGGGCGTCGACGAAGCCGGGCAGCCCATCATCGTCATCCGCGGGCCCATCATGGACATGCCCGATCGCATCGCCCTGGGCGCCAAGTTCAAGAGCATCGGTCAGCCCGACAACCTCGTGTACCAACTCGGAACACCGAAAGGCCCATGAGTTCAGCCTCCGCGCCTTCCGGGTTCTCCCACGCCGTCGCCACCATCGTCGCCTCGGGCGACGAACTGGCGCTCGGACAGAAACTGGACACCAACTCACAGGTCATCGCCGATCGACTCGTCCGCCACGGGCTGCACGTGCGCGAGCACGTCACCGTGCCCGACGACCGGGAGGCCTTGACCGCCACTCTGCGCCGCGCGGTCGAGACCAGCCAACTGGTGGTCGTCACGGGCGGGCTCGGTCCCACGGCCGACGATCTGACCCGCCACGCCCTGGCCGACCTGCTCGGAGAGCCGCTGGTGATCGATGAGCGGGCGCTGCGCACCGTGGAGTCGTGGTTCGCGTCGCGCGGGCGGACCATGCCCGAAGGCAACCGCGTGCAGGCAATGCGACCGGCCTCGGCCCGCATGTTGAACAACGAGAACGGCACGGCCCCGGGCCTGCACGCCGTGAGCGTCGGGCGCGCCGACATCTACTGCCTGCCCGGACCCCCGCGCGAGATGATCCCGCTGCTCGAACGCGAGGTCATCACGCACCTCCGCGTCGAGCCTTCGCAGGCCTGCCGAACCGTTGCGATTCACACCTTCGGTCGCGGCGAGAGCGACGTGGCGGCCCTGCTGGGCGACCTGATGGACCGCACACGCAATCCCCTTGTCGGCACCACCGCCGGACTCGGCGTGGTCAGCGTGCGCATCCGCGCCACCGCCCCCGCCCCCGCCCCCGGACAGGACACCGACGCCCTGCTCGCCAGTACCGTCGCCGACGTGCGCGCTCGCCTCGGGCCCATCGTGCTGGGCGATGAGAACCCGGTCGTCGACATCATCAATCTGCTCACACGTGCCTCACAGTCCTTCGGCACCGTCGAAAGTTGCACCGGCGGAATGCTCGGACAACTCATCACCGACACCCCCGGCTGCTCGAAGGTCTACTCCGGCGGGCTCATCACCTACTCGAACGCACAGAAGCACGCGCTGGCAGGCGTCCCCATGTCGATCTTCGAGAGCGACGGGGCCGTCTCCCGCGCCTGCGCCGTCGCCATGGCCGAGGGCGGACGCCGGCGCCTCGCGGCCGATCATGCGCTCTCCATCACCGGCATCGCCGGGCCCGACGGCGGCAGCGACACGAAACCCGTGGGCACCGTCTGGATCGCCCTGGCCTCGCCCGACGCCCCCACCGACGCTCGCCGCTTCCTCTTCCGCGGCTCGCGCAACGCCGTCCGCACCTGGTCGGCCTTGTCGGCGATCGGCATGCTCCGCCTGCGCCTGCTCGGCGTAGACATGCGGCTTCTCAATCAGCAGGAGTGATACCAATCACGGTTGTAATCCGCGCGTGAGAGAGCGGCACTTACAGACCAATCGCAGGCGTGCCTTGCTGTCCGAAACGTGCTTCGTCCATGAAGCAGACGCGGATAAGTCTGCGCTTACCGCGTGCGATGCGTCGGAGCGGCGGACAAAAGGGGGGTGACTTCCGTGAAGTGCCCTTGCGTCTGCTCGTCGCGGTGCTCGTGCCCAGGCCGTGGCGACTGGCACGAGTACCCGAGCCGACCTCGCACAACATGCCGCCGCCGCTCGTTCCGCGTTCACCGCACCATGATCACCCTGGGCATCGTCAGCAGCACAGGTTCGTGCCGCAACTGCATGCCCGCGTTGATCGCGTCACGCACCATCTCGAAGCGCTGCGGCCCGAGCACCTCGCGCAGCGTGGTCGCGACCGTGTTCAACTGGGCCCGGCCGAGCATGACGCCCGGCGCCTGCACGAACCCGCCGAACATCTCTTCGATCATCTCTGAGAAACTCTTGGGTCCGGGGAAGTCCATGACCTCGAAGTCATCGAGCCCGACCTCGTCGGCCAGTTCGTAGATCGCGTCGTCGAGTCCGCCGATCGCATCGACCATCTTCAGGTCAATCGCGTCGGTGCCGACAAACAGGCGTCCCTCGGCCGTCTTGGAGATGTCGATGCCGGGACGCCCCTCTTTCACGTGCCCGACGAACTGGTCGTAGGTTTCGGTCATGCGCTCGCGGACCAGGGCGCGCTGCGCTTCGGACCAGGGTGTGGTGGAACTCTCGATCGAGGCCATCGGGCCGCGCGTGCGCTCGACGACGTTGATGTGGAGTTTGTCGTACAGCCCGCCCATGGCGATCTTGCCTCCGACGACGCCGATGGAGCCGACAATGCTCGACGAGTTCGCATAGATCTTCGATCCTCCGACGGCGATGTAGTATCCGCCCGAGGCGGCCATCGAACCGACGCTGACCCAGACCGGCTTGTCCTCCTTGAGTCGCTGGAGCCCCTGCCAGATGACTTCACTGGCGATGGCCGACCCGCCGGGCGAGTCGATCCGCACCACCACGCCCTTGATCATGTCCTGTTCAAGGATGTCCTCGATCGCGTTGCGGATGGTGCGGCTTCCGACCTGTGCGCCGCCCATGAAGCCCCCGGGCGTCGAGTCGCCGTCAATGATCGCCCCGTCGATGTGCAGGATGGCGATCGTCGGGCTGGTGGCCTTGTGCGTCGGCTTCTTTGACAGCAGCGAAAGGATTGCAAACGGGTTCGAGGTGTCAAAGGCCACTTCGGTCGTCGCCTCGTTCAGGTCGACCGCCACTTCAATCTGCCCGTCATACTGCTCCCCGAGGTGGTCGTAGAGCAGCGGCAGGTCGACGGCGCCGTCGATCAGGCCGAGTTCGATCGCCTGCTGGTCGGTCGCCCACCAGGCCTGCTCCATGGCGCGGTCAAGTTCGGTTTCGTCAAACCCGTAGCCGACCATCAGCATCGAGCGCATGTTCCCGTACATGCCGTCGAGCAGGCTGCTGATGTTCTTCTCCCAGGCCGGGCTGGGCGCGGCGTTCATGAACATCTCTTCGGCGCCCTTGTACGCCCCGACCTGCACGAAGTCGGGCCGAAGCCCGACCCACTCCATCGTGTCTCGCAGGAACATCTCCTCCATGTACAGCCCGGGCAGGCTGACCGCCCCGCCGGACTGGATGAGCACCTCGTCGGCGTACGAGCCCAGCAGCAGTTCGCCGGTGCCGTAGTTCTCGGCAAAGAGGTGGACCTTCTTGCCGGCCTCGCGGAGTCGCTCGATCGCCTGCCCGAGTTCCTGAATCTGTGTCACACCCAGGGCCGCGTCCTTGATGCGCACGACCAGCCCGGGTACGTCGTCGTGGTACGCCACTTCGTCGATGCGCTCGACGAGGCTGCGCAGCGTTTCGCTCTCATCCAGCCCCAGCCACGCAAAAGGACCGGGCTGCTCCGTCGGCGTGCCCGACAACTCCAGCCACGCCAGCCCGACCGGGTCGGCCGCCAGCACCACCGGAGACAACAGCCCCGCAACCAGCGGCAACATCGACTTGCTCAGACGCATCATGATCCCCTTGGCTCGCCGCCCCGTGGCCGGCACGCTTGTGCTTCGATCTTCTCCCCGACGCCCGACAGGATCTTTCGGCCTGTCCGCAGACGACGCACCAACTCTAGTTGTACCCCAGATCCCACAACTGGTCCTCATCGAGCCCAAACTCGTGCCCGATTTCGTGCAACAGGGTGATTCGGATCTGCTCCTTGACGCTTTCTCCGGCTTCGTCGGCGTCAAACCCGCCCGCGATCGCCACAATGCCCACCCTGAACAGGTGGATCTGCGATGGAAGTCGCCACGCCTCATCAATGCTCCGCTCGGTCGCCATCGTCCCCGTGTGCAGCCCGCAGAGTTCGTCGGCCTCAGACTCGGGCATTCCCAGATCGGCGAGCATGGCCGCATCTGGACGATCCAGGACGATGACCGGAACCTCGTCCAGCAGTTCACGGATCGTCTCAGGAATTTCCTCCAGCACTTCCTCGAGCAGGTCGTCGAATCTGCGGCGTTCCTCCGGTGTCATCATTGCTTCTCGTCGAAGATGTCCGTCAGCCCGATCCCCGGCGCCGCGATCAGCCGGCGAATCCGCCATGCGTCCATCGTCAGCGAGAACAGGCCCACGGTCAACAGGAGCGACCCGACGGCGATCAGGGCCGCGGCCACGATGTACACCAGATCCGAGAGCCCGCTTGCAACGTAGGGCATGAGGTAGAAGATCAGATCACCTGCCATGGCAACCGCAGCCGCCGCCGCCAGCGCACTCATCGGCTGCCGGTCCATCCGACCGGTGCGCATCAGGACGCTCCGCTGGGCCAAACGGACGGCATTGGGGCGCAGCAGCAGCGCCGCGCCGATGATCGACAGTCCGATGACCAGGCGCAGACCCGTGCGTTCCGGCGGGACGCTCGTGGGGTTGCCGTAGACACTGGGATGCCCGGGATCGACATGATACATGATGAGGTAACTGGCGACGATCAGCGGCACGTAGCAGATCACACCCAGCAGCGGCAGGACGCTGTCGCGCACGCGCATGTCGCGCTGCGGACGGACGAGCACAAGAGCCGCCAGTCCCGAAATCACCATGAGCCCAAGCGCCAGGCCCGCGACCGACCCGGCGTCGAGTGTATTCCCCAGCACATCGGAGGCGATCCGGGCGCCGCGCACAACCCATACGCAGGCACACGCCGCGAACGCGCAGAAAGTCCACAGCAGGAGCCCGGCCTGCACGAGCCTGGGGTGCGTGATGCGCTTGAGTTCGTCGGCCTGCGGGTCGACCAGGGCGAGGATGGTGGCCTTGACGGGCAGCCCGCACTCGGGGCACGCCCCCAGGATCGACAGCCCGCGCTGGTTGTATCCACAGCGCGCGCAAGGCAGGTCACCCGTCAGTTCGCGGGCGATGGCGGCGCTGTCCGCCGCGCCCTCGGAATGCTCGACCTGGCTTGCGGGCGTCTGCTCACTCACCTGCCCGGCTCCTTGACTCAGCGTCGAAACCCGGAAACGTTCAGCATACCCGGATCGCCGCCCGGCGGGACCGAACTCTGCGACCAAAGCCTCCACGGAGCACCTGTATGCCAGCACGCCTCGACGCGCTGCGAGAGAACATCGCCAAGGCCTACCTGGGCCGCATCCAGCCGATTGACCGGCTCATCTGCTGCCTGCTGGCCCGCGGGCACGCGCTGATCGAAGACGTCCCCGGCGTCGGCAAGACCGTGCTGGCCTCGGCGCTGGCGCGGAGCGTGGACTGTGACTTTGCCCGCGTGCAACTCACGCCCGACCTGCTGCCGGCCGACATCGTCGGTGTGAGCATCTACGACCGTGACTCCGGGCAGTTTCGCTTCAAACACGGCCCGCTGTTCACCAACATCCTGCTCGCCGACGAGATCAACCGCACCACGCCGCGGACACAGACCGCCCTGCTGGAGGCGATGAACGAGGCGAGCGTGTCGATCGATGGCCTGACGCAGTCGCTGCCGCAGCCGTTCATGGTGCTTGCCACGCAGAATCCGTATGACTTCGAGGGCACGTATCCGCTGCCGGAGAACCAGTTGGACCGGTTTCTCATGCGGATCAGTCTGGGGTATCCACTGCCCGACGTGGAGGCGCGGCTGCTCGACCTGCGCCCGGCTCAGAACGTGCTTTCGGAACTCAAGCCGGTGATCTCGCGCGACCAGATCATCACATTGCAGGGGGCGGTGGACGCGGTGCGGCTGGAGGAGTCGTTGCGAGCGTACATCGTGGAGATCGCAGCAGCCACGCGCCGGCACGAGGAGGTGCTCGTCGGCATTTCGCCGCGCGGCGCGCTGGCGTTGGCGCAAGCGGCCCGGGCGACAGCCGTGCTGCGCGACCGCGACTATTGCATCCCGGAGGACATCCTCGACAATCTGGCCGAGGTGTGCGCGCACCGCGTGATCACGCGGTCATTCGGGGCCGGTCGAAACTGGCAGGTTGCGGCCGAGATCATGCGACAGATCACCGATTCGGTACCCAGCCCGATGTGAGTCGGGGAGTCGTGAGATGGTAAGGTCGGCGAACGAGCCCAAAGCGCACGCGAGGGAGCCGCTCAATCCTGCGGATCTTTCGGAACGGGTTTGTTCCGGTCCGCGTACAAAAGCCGGCGTGCGCCTCCGAAAACGTTCATACCGCCCGGATCGTCGTCAGCGCGCCTTCCACGTCTCCCCAGGCTTCATCACCCTGACCTCCACGCCCTGCGGTTTGAAGGCGGAGATGTCGCTGGTCAGCGCGTCAAATGTGCCCCAGTGGACGGGGATGGCGACCTTGGGGCGGATCATCTCCGCAGCCATGCGAGCCTGCTCCGGGCCCATCGTGAAGCGATCTCCGACAGGGATGGCCGAGACGTCGGGGTTGTACAAGTCGCCGATGAGTTTCAGATCGCTGAACAGGGCCGTGTCGCCGCAGTGGTGGAATGTGAAGTTGTCCTTGGCAAAGTGGATGACCAGCCCGCAGGGCTGGCCCATGTAGCGGCCCTCGAAACTGGAAGAGTGAAACGCCTGAGTGAAGGCGACCCAGCCGAACGCGGTCTGGATGCGCCCGCCCGGGTTGCCCGGTTCGCACTTGACTCCTTTTTCGCCGAGGAACTGGCAGATCTCCCACGCGGCGACGACGGTGGCGTTGTTGGCCTTGGCGATGGGCTGCGCGTCGCCCATGTGGTCCGAGTGCCCGTGGGTGAGTGCGATGTAGTCGCACCTGACATCGGCCCGCTTCTTCTTCGCGACGGGGTTGCCCTCGAGGAACGGATCCACCGCGACTCTGGCCTCGCCGCCGGTGAGGATAAAGCCCGAGTGTCCGAGAAACTCGATTTCCATAGTCATCGCATCCTCCGTGCGCCGTGCGCTCTGCTGCGCACCTCAGTCTACCGCGCAGGCGGACCTGCGGCACGCGATTGTCGCATGCCAGAAAACCCCGGACCACCCGGTCCGGGGCGAGGGTGTGTGACAGAGCGGTTTCGGGTCAGCGCACGTTGAGGTTGCGAAGGTACTGCTCGAGTTCACTCTGCCGCTTCTGGCGCTCGTCTCGCAACTGATCGAGTTGCTCGACGATCTGTTCGAGGCGGGTTTCCTGCTCGCCGAGTTTCTGGAGATAGCGCGCGTAGAGATCGGTGTTGCGGTCGATGCGGGTCATATTCTCACGCACGCGGGCCTGGTCGACCGTGATTTCGTTGCGCTCCTTCTCAAGATCTGCGACCTGGCGATCAACTTCGGTGACGCGCTGCTGGAGACGGGCGGCCTCGCGCACGGCGGCAACCACCTGCTCGCTGGCCTTGCCGTCGCGCGCGTACGCAAGCAGAGTCTGAAGGTCATACGAGGTCAGCGCGATGGTGTGCGAGTCGGTGCGCTCGATGACGACTTCGAGCACGGATGAACTGTCCTTCTCTACCTTGACCTCGAAGCGATAGCCCGAGTTGGTCTGGCTCCTGGGCTTCTCGGGCTTGACCAGATCCCATCCGTCGCTCTTGGCGTGCTCGACGACGATGGTGCGCCCGTCCTGCTTGTCGTTGTTCTTGAAGACGTACTTGGTGGTCTGCTGGCTGCGGCGTGTCTCCTCGATCAGTCCGTTGACGATGCGCAGCGACGTGAGATTCCAGCGGCTGGTCTCCTCAGTGTTCACCAGCACCTCGAGATCAACCGCGTAGGCGAGCAGACGCTCTTCGCCCGCGGAGATGTGGTTGACCTGCGAATCTCCGGCATAGGCGGCCCCGTCGAAGACGGAAATGGGCCCGGGCATGAGTTGCATGCCGGAAGTGTTGGTGATATCGACACCGCGCATGGGATGGTCGAGCCCATCGGTGCGGTTGAAGATGCTGACGCGGTCGCCCTCGATCGCGGCCGAGAGAATCGGCAGCATGGCCGAGCGACGGCGCTCGATGGTGACGGGCTGGTCGAGTTTGTACTGGAAGACCTCGCCGACTTCGCCGGCCGAGGCCTGGGCCTGGGCGGCGTACTGGGCGAAGTCCGCGGCGTTCATCGCCGAATCGCCCATATCCGCACTGAGGCCCGCCACGCGACCTGCTCGACGGGCGGGACCGCCGCCCATTTCCATCGCCGGGGCCGGCGCTCCCGGCGCCATCATCGACTTGGCGCGGGCTTCTTCCTTGTCCCAGTCGACGAACTCGCCTTCGTAGGCCCGCGGCGCGACGCCGGCCGTTACGGGGACGGGCACAATCGGACGCGTGAGGAAAAGCGGCTGGTACAGGTCCATCTGGAAGCCGACGGGCTGACCGGCGACCAGCGAGAGACTCACGTCGTTCCAGTCTTCGTCAGTCGTGTTCTCGACGATGGCCCATCCCTGGAGCGTCGGCTCCCCGCCGGAGTCGTCTGGCAGGACGAGGCGGTAACTGGTCTTCCAGACCGGCATCTCATGGACGTAGGCGACGACGATGCGCCGCCCGCCCTGTCCGCGGAAGGACAGATCGACGGCCTTGGTGTTGTCGGCGCGGTGCTCGGCCAGGGCGCCCAGCGCCTTGGACAATTCGCCGGCGAGTTCCTTGTCGAGGATCTCCAGCCCGGTCACGGCCGAGAGATCGACGCTGCGGATGCCCGTCTCGGTGACGAGATTGACGAACGGGCGTTCGACGATTCCCTGGTCCGGCACGGGCACCTCGCGGTGTTCGACGCCCATCACCACTCCGGCGATCTTGCCCTCGACCGTGCTGACACTGACGCGGGCGCCACGCAGGCGGTTGAGCAGTTCACCCATCGAGGGGTTGTCGGAGATGTCCACGGCGAAACTGGCCAGACGACGGGCCAGGGGCTCCTTGCTCCCGTAACTGGCTGCCTCGATCATGCCGCCATCAAGGTCGAGCAGGACCATCGACTTCAGGATGTCGTTGATCTGATCCGTGCTGAAGCGGATCTGCACCTCCGCGTCGTCCTGGACCTGGCCGCGGCGTTCGAAGTAGCCCACCCCGGAACGGTAGAGAGTGATGTTGGTCACCGGCAGCGCGGCCTCCTGCTGGGCCAGCGCCGGCATCGGCATTCCGCACGCCAGCATGATCGCCAGCAACGAAACTCGTCCGCTCCCCGACTGCGTGACTCCCTGCATGTTCTACTCCTTCTCTTGCCCGTTTGCGCCCATCCACACTGTATCGGCCCGGGGACGCCGACGGCTGGCGGGCGGGGCTGGAAGTGACATCCGCGTGACGCTCGTATCATCCAGCCCGATGCCGCAACCCGCGTTGCCAGACCATGTTCGCGACCTGACGAACGCCGTGGAGGGTGAAGTACGACTTTCGCGGCATGATCGCATGTTGTACGCGACGGATGCGTCACTGTACCAGGTGGAACCGCTGGCGGTGGTGCTTCCGGCGTCGGTCGAGGACGCGGTGCGCGCGGTCCAGTTCTGTTCGCAGCGCGGGCTGCCGATTCTGCCTCGCGGCGGGGGTACGAGTTTGGCCGGGCAGTGTACCAACCGGGCGGTCGTGCTCGACTTTTCGCCCAACTGCCGCGCGTTGCTGCATGTGGATGCTGCGGCTCGTTCATGCCGGGTCGAGCCGGGCATTACGGTCGACGACCTGAACGACCTGCTCAAGCCGACGGGGCTGTTCTTTGCGCCCGATCCAGCGACCAGCAAGCAGGCCAACGTGGGCGGGTGCATCGGGAACAATGCGGCCGGGGCACGGTCGATCGTCTACGGGCGGACAAGCGAGAACCTGCTGGGGGTGGACATCTGCACGAGCGCCGGCGAGCAACTCACGCTGGACGAGGGCGCGGCCGTGCGCGACAGGCGCGTGGGCGAACTGACCGGGCGCGTGGTCGACGTCGTTCGGCGGCACGAGCGGCTGATCCGCCAGCGGTTTCCGAAAACGATCCGGCGCAATGCGGGCTATGGACTGGACATGATTCTGGCCCAACTGGATCGCGCACGCGGCGACGCGGCGGGCGTCAATCTCGCGCACCTGCTGTGCGGGAGCGAGGGCACGCTGGGCGTGACGCTGGGCGCGCAACTGCTCTTGCACCCGATCCCTGTGGCGCGCGGACTGGCGGTGATCAGTTTCGAGACGCTGGACGAGGCCATCGACGCGGTCGTGCCGATCCTCGGGCTGTCGCCGTCGGCTGTGGAAATGCTGGATGACCTGGTGGTGTCCCTGGCCTCGGCGAACAACGAGTATCGGCGCTATGTCGACCTGCTGCCCCGGCCGGAGGGTTGGCCTGTGGCGGCCGTGCTCTACGTCGAGTTCACCGCGCAGCACGATCGCACCGAACTGGAAGAGCGGTTCGAGCAACTGCGTGGACTGGTCGGGCCGCAACGAATCGCCTGCTACACCGACGCGGGCGCCATGCTCGCGGCGTGGAAACTGCGCAAGGCCGGCGAGCCGCTCCTGCACGGGATTCCCGGGCGGCGCAAACCGATCACGTTCGTCGAGGACAACGCAGTGCCGCCTGAGAACCTCGCCGAGTTCGTGCGGCGATTCCGTGCGATCGTCGAGCGGCATGGGACGCGGGCGGCGTTCTGGGCGCACGCTTCGGTGGGCGTGCTGCACGTGCGCCCGCTGCTGGATATCACCGACCTCGATGACCGTCGGCGGATGACGGAAATCGCCCTCGAGGTCGCGGATCTGGCCCGCTCGCTGGGCGGGGTGATGTCGGGCGAGCACGGAGACGGGCGCATCCGCGGGCCGCTGCTCGAACGCTACTTCGGGCCCGAACTCATGCGGGCCTTTCGCGAGGTCAAGGCGATCTTCGATCCACACAACCTGCTCAACCCGGGAAACATCGTCGATCCGGGGGCGATCGAGTCCATCACGACCCGCCTGCGTGTGCGCCCGGAAGATCGCGAGGTGCGCGTGCCTCCGGTCGACACGTTCTTCCGCTTCGAGGACCAGCACGGGTTCGACGCGGCGGTGGAGATGTGCAACGGCGCAGGCGTGTGCCGCAAGAAGAGCGGCGGGACGATGTGCCCGTCCTATCAGGGCACGCTCGACGAGCGCCACTCCACGCGCGGGCGCGCCAACGCGCTGCGCCTGGCCATCACCGGGCAGTTCGCCGACCGACGCCCGGCCTGGAACGACCCCGAGACGCTGGCAACGCTCGACCTGTGCCTGAGTTGCAAGGCATGCAAGAGCGAGTGCCCCAGCAACGTCGACGTGGCCCGCCTGAAATCAGAATACCTGGCCCAGAGCGACCGGGCCTCGGGCGGGCCGACGCTGCGCCGCCGCGTGTTCGGGAATATCCACATCGTCAACCGGCTTGCGGCGCTCGCGCCGGGGCTGGTCAACGCGGTCAACGCGTCGCGACCGGGCAAGCGGATGCTTGCCTGGATGCTCGATATCGACCCGCGGCGCTCCATGCCGACGTTTCACGGCTCGTTCCAACGGCGGTGGAACGCGCTCGACGTCGCGACCCCGAAGCACCAGCGAGGGAGCCGGGCGCGGGATGCCGGCCCGGGCACGGATGCAACCGAATGCCCGGGCGTCGTGCTGCTGGTCGATACGTTCACCGCGTACAACGAGCCGCGGATCGCACTCGACGCACGGCGCGTGCTCGAGGCGTTCGGGTACCGCGTCGAACTCTACATGGGCAGTGACTTCGGGCGCGCGTTGATTTCGCAGGGATTGCTCCCGCAGGCCATCGCCGATGCCGAACGGCACATTGATCGACTGTGGGCGATGGTGCAGCGCAAGCCGGCGCCCGCGTTGCTCACGCTCGAACCTTCGTGCCAGAGCGCCATCGTCGACGACTGGGCGGATCTGAAGATCGCCCGTCCGCACGAACGAGTCCAGCGTATCCGGGCGCACACCCTTGACATCTGCGACTTTCTCGAGCAACAGTGGGACAGCCATCCGCGTGCGCCCACGTTGAGGAAACTCGACGCACCGATCGCGATCCACGGGCACTGTCATCAGAAGGCTCTTTCCAGCACCGGCGCCACGCGGGCGCTCCTGCAGCGCATCACCACCGCGCCCGTCGTGGAACTCGATACCGGCTGCTGCGGCATGGCCGGCGCCTTCGGATTCACACGCTCGCACTACGACCTCTCCCGGTGCATCGCCGACCTGTCGCTGCTGCCTCGCGTGGCGGATCTGTCCGATTCCACTCTTCTGGCCGCAAGCGGCGCTTCCTGCCGACACCAGGTGCACGATCTTTGCCCGCGCGACGCGATCCACCCGATCACGCTGCTCGCGATGACTCTCTAAAGCAGTGAACCTGCAGGCGCATTGCGCTCAACAGGCAACGCTTGCCAGACTCACGGCCACTGCGCCCGTGCGAAACAGTCACCGAGCAGTAACCGGTCTTGTTCACTGCGGAGTGCGATCTATTGAACGAATCGATCCACTGCCTTCATGCTCCGGCCACGGCAGCCGGAAAACTTGATGTGTGCTTCCGGCACCTGGTGGTGGACCGATCGAATCAGGGCCCCGGCGCTCACTCACAGGGCGGAGTTGGGAGCGTGAGCCGGCCAGGGCCGCAGAGAGCGCCGACATGGAGTCGCATGCCTGAGCGAGCAGTCGGCCTGACCCAACGTGGACCGGGCGCGCTCGTGCGCGGTGAGTGCGCGATCGCGGGCATGCGGCCTCCCGATCAGGGATGTCTGCGTCATGCTTCGTAACGCAATCATTCCTATTGCCCTCGGCGCCGCGGCCGGTGGAGATCCGCTCGCCGAACAGATCCGTGAGAAGAACCTTGTCGCGGCCGACAGCGGTTGCTTCACTTTCAGTGTTCGAGGCTTCGCCGGCCTCCTGCCCACGCCTCAGTCACGGCGGATCGAAATCGCCGTGCGCCAGGGAACTGCCGGAGCATACACGGCCCTCGGGTCGCGCCGGCTTCCGCTCAGACGGGCCGCATCTTTGATCTGAGTTGGAACCCCTTCGACAGCGGCGGCGTCACCTTCGCCTCCGGCGGACCCTTCTCGCCGGCCGGTACGCTCGAACAGGCGGAAGCCTGTCTGCCGCTTGCTGGCCACCTCTTCGCGCGGGAGGGCGGCTTCCGGCCCGGTGTGTCCACGAGCAATCCCTGCAACGTCGCAGACTCTGCACCGCCCTGCGGGGCCCTCAACTTCTTCGACGTGCAGGCGTATCTCAACGCCTTCAGCGCCGGCTGCCCATGAGCCTTGGGCAAGCATCTGCTCACTCGACGCCGGAGCCGCGCCCGGCCTGGTCCGGGCGCTCTTTCGCCCCTCGGGCCGATTCCATCCATCTCCCTCAGAATCCCGCATGGCTCACGGCCGCACTTCCTGCACGCCCCCCCGCCGCTCGGCCTCTTCCTGCCATCGCGCCGCCTCGCCCTGATTGCCGGCGTGCCGATACAACTCACTGGCGCGCTGCGCCAGCACGGCATTGGTATCGCCCAACTCGGCCGCCCGTGCCATCACCCCGCCCGCCTCCTCCAGCCGCTGCATGTTCGCCAACCCCACAGCACGCTGTGCCAGCAGCCACGGCGAATCAGGCTGCAGGTCCGTGGCCTGCTCGAACAACTCAACTCCCCGCTCCATTGCCTTGACTTCCCCCCGCTCCATCCCCCGCGACGCCCACGCAGCACCGACCTGCATCATGTCCCACGCCTGTCCGCGGGCCTTGCTCTCCGCCAGGCGAAGCAGTTGCTCGGCCTCGTTCGCCTGCCCGAGCCGGTCGCGGATCTGCGAGGCCGTCACCAGCACGCCCACACCGGCACGCTCCGAAGTCTCGCCTCGCTCCAGCCAACGCAGCCCCTCCTCATTCCGTCCCATCTGAAGCAGCAACGCCGCCAGCCGCAGATGCAGCCCCGGATCGCGCGGGTCGGCCTCGATGGCAAGGTCAATCAGCCGTCCGACGCGATCGAGATCACCCAGCGCGCCGGCAATCTCGGCCAGTTCGATCGCCGCCCCCGCCTGCGAGCGACGACCCGGCTCGATCTTACTGATCGCCAACTCGATGCCGTCGACGGCGCGGGACGTCGAACCGAGGGCCCCCCAGTAGCGCGCCCGCTCGACCCAGAACCACAGATCCTCACGCACCTCTTCACCCGCCTCGTCCCACAGGCGTTCGCCCGCGGGCACGCCCTTAGCCGAAGCCGTGCGCACCGCCAGTTCGCGCCGCACCCCGTGCAGATGCTGGTGCCGATCGAGGGCGAGCCGCATCGCCTCATCCACCTGCGCCTGCGTGCCCTCGCGGGCGCGGATGATCGCGGCCAGTTCAAACACCAGCGAATCGGTCGGCTTGCCGGTCTGCACCACTTCCCGCAGGGCCGATTCGGCCCGCTCGAGGTCGCCCAGCACCACGCTCAGGAAAGCCACGCGCACCAGTTCGTCGGCGTTGAGTTTCCAGCCGAATCCTCCGCGCCAAGGCGCATCCGCCCGCCCATAACGCTCAATCGCCCGCTCCGACCGCGCCCGCTCTCCCGGCGACGGGGCAAACTCCGGGCGCAACGCGAGCGACGCGGGCACATGCACCTGCGCGTGCAGCAGATCGGCCTGCCAGCGCTCCCAGCGCACCGCCCCGCTCCACCCGGCCGCAGCGGCGCCCGACACGCACAACAGCACGAACGCCCACCCCGCCGGACGGATGCGGCCCCTGAGTTTCAACTGCCACGGCTGCAAACGCACGTTGGCGTCGCGCAACATGCGGATCAGCATCCACGCGCAGAAGCCGCCAATGCCCGCCATGCCCACAGCCATGAGCATCGGCACGCTGCCCAGCATCTGCCGATAACAGGCAAAGAGAAGCAGGAACACGCCGGCGACGATCAACTCCTCGAAAAACGTCGGGTCAGAGGACCGCGCCCGCCCCGCGCCGCGCGACGTGCTCCCGGCTCCGTCCCGCTTCCTTGCAAACAACGCCGGCGCGCCGAACCCGATGTACAGCGCCTTGTTCGGGCACACGGCCACACAATCCATGGTCTTCATGCACCCCGGATCGATCACCTTGCCGTAGTCGCGCACTTCCTCGTGAACCCGCACGTTCGACGTGCACGCGGCCGTACACTGCCCGCACCCCTCGCAGGCGTCGGTCACACGCACACGCAGCGGGCTGATCTTGTCAACCGGCGCAAAAAAACCGCCGTACGGGCATCCGTAGGTGCAGAAGCCCTTGGCTCCCAGAAAATAGACGCTCGCAAAGCCGATGATGAGCAGAAACGGCACCGCCATGTACCACGCCGGAAACGTCGCCCAGAAGTCCTTGACGACAAACTCGGTCTCGAATCCGCTCAGTTCGGCCACCGGCTTCATCCACACCGGACGCTCAATGCCCGCGCCCTCCATCGCCGGATAAAGCAACTCTCGCTTGAAACTCGGCCACACGAACATGTACAACGCCAGCCCCAACGGCACCAGCATCAGCAGACGCGACCGGAACGGCCGAGGACGAATGCCGACCTTCTTCAGCAGCCACAGGCACAGATCCTGCAAGGCAATCACGTGACAGGCCCATCCGCACACATAGCGCCCCATCACCAGCGTTGCCAGCAGCGCCACCGCAAAGAACACGAATCCCGCGTTGATCACACCTCGCTCGAGCGTCTGCATGCTCTCGCTCGGCTCCACCGGCGAAATCGCCTTGCCCGACGCCAGCCACCAGATAATGTGCCCGATGATCGCGACGTGCACCGCCACGAGCACGCCGGCACGCCAGTACCCCATTCGCGAGCGCCTCGGCGGCTTGGGCTTGCCCGTCCGCTCACGGCACACCTTCAGCGACACCGTCCCGTCGGACCGCACCCTCGACACATGCTTGCTCCTTCGGGGCATGTCCGAAGGATAAGGGGCGGCCGTGCCGCAGTCGTCTCGCCTGCCTCATCGCACCTTTCCCAGGCCTTGCTCGCAGCCCAACTTCAGATGGCCCGGGAGTAAACTCGGACGTCGCCTCGGAAACCGGTACGCTCGATTGGCCTGAGGCTGTGGTCGCCCTTCGGACCCGCACCGGCCGCACGATCTCGAAGCGCCCCATCGCCCGCAAGCCCGCCCGGGTCGCACCGACGCGGCGCGTTCTCCGAGGTTCAGAACAGCCGCCGCGCGTTGTCGAAGTCTTCTGACCACCCGCAAACACGATCGCGCAAGCCGAAGGCTCCCTCCTGTCAACATCCTGTCGCTTGTGCACGCTGTCGCGCACACCGGTGTATGCGCACGCCGGAGCCCACATCCCTGC
The DNA here is from genome assembly GCA_008363215.1 of Cyanobacteria bacterium CYA. Lineage (GTDB taxonomy): Bacteria > Planctomycetota > Phycisphaerae > Phycisphaerales > UBA1924 > J022. Next base: position 30,450 of record RHKP01000013.1, on the reverse strand, counting down.
GCCTGCTGGAACCGAACCAAATGCGTACAATGTCTTCAAAACCATCGAGCAGGAGCGCGATCCCGTGATCACATCCACCACCCTCCAACCGGCACCTCGCGCGGAAGCACCGTCCCCGCCAAGAACCTACGAGCCCATCAGCAGCGTGTGAGAAGGCTCCGACGGCGAACTTCTGGAGGCGATGCTTCAGTTCTATCCCAGCATCAAGCCCGATCCCATTCTCGACTCCACGTTCAACGCCGGCTGGTTCTGGAAAGGCTCTACCCGCAAGATCGTCTCGATGGACATTGACCCGCGTTATGGCACCGACTTCGTGGGCGACAACCGCGAAATGAAAGGGGTTCCGTCCCATCACTTCGGGGTCGTGGTCTACGACCCACCCCACGTCGGTCCCCAAGGACGCGACAAGAGCGTCAAGCGCTTCGACGTCGATTTCGGCGCGCACGTTGAGTGTGGAAAAGAGCACGGCTGGACGCTCAGTTACCTCTACCCCCCGTTCCTCCGGCAGGCCAAGCGCGTCCTGCGGCCGGAAGGACTCCTCCTCGCGAAGATCACAGATATGGTGAACAGCCATCGCTCGCGCTGGGCGCATTGCGACTTCATGCGCATGGCCGAAGAAGCCGGGTTCACCGTCTGCGACCTGATCGTCAAGGTGCGGACGGGCCCGATGGTTTCTACGAAGTGGAAAGCCGCACACCACGCCAGAAAGCGCCACTGCTTCTGGATCATCCTGCGCAATGGGAACTGCTGCGAGCCATAGACGCCTTCAGACTCACGCACGTCAATCATCTGCCTGGAACCGCCGCGGCCGCATGCCCCACGTCATCGCCCGGGCGGCCGTTGCCGGTCACTCCCGCCGTCTCACGCGTCACGCCCAGACCCTCCAGGTGTTCGTGCCACGCACGCGTGTGCACTTCCCAGAAGTGCTCGAACGAGTTGAGCAAACTGTACTGCTGCATCGATTCGGCCGCCGCAGCCCCCATCCGCCGTCGCGCCCGCTCGTCGGCCACCAGCCCGACGACGCGCTCGGCCCATGTGTTCACGTCGTCGGGGTCGAGCACGAAGCCCGTCACCCCGTCCTCCACCACTTCCTTCGGACCTCCGCGATCGGTCACCAGCACGGGCAGGCCCGATCCCTGGCTTTCCATCACCACCTGCCCGAGCGTGTCGGTGGTGGAAAGGAACGCGAACATGTCGCTCGACGCGTAGATCGTCGAAAGTTCGACCCCGTGCCGGAACCCGAGGAAGTGCGCATCCAGCCCCTTGAGTTGGCGCTCCATCTCCGGGCGATAAGGCCCGTCGCCCACCACGATCAGTTCGGCGTCAAGCCCGCGCTTGCCGCACAACTCGTGCACGCGCTTCCACACGTCAACCATGCGCGGCATGTTCTTCTCGACACTGACGCGCCCGACGTACAGCACCTTGACCGACTCGGCCCGCACGCCGTGCTCCTTCCAGATCGAGCGATCGGCAAAACCGGTATTGAACTGCTCGACGTCAAAGCCGGGCATCAGGCTGACGATCCGCGAACCGTCCAGCCCGAGTTTGGACAGCGACCGGACGTAATCCTCGGATCGTGTGAAGATCGCCGTGAACGGGCGGTAGAAACCCCGCATGAACGACTCGCTCAGACGCGTCAATCCGCTGTCATCGAACAGACGGTCGATGTACGCCGGGAAGTCGGTGTGATAGACCCCCAGCACCGGCACGCGCAGCATCTTGGCGGCCAGGAACCCGATGCACCCCACCGGCCCGGGCGTCGAAATGTGAATCACGTCGGGCTGGTGCTTGTCCACGTGGCGCAGGATGCGCATCATCGGCGGCAGGCACAGGTCGAGGTTGTCGTACCGAGGCATCCGCGTCGCAAAAACCGGATCAAAGTTGTACACGTTGGGCAGGTCGGGCGGCATCTCCAGCCTCGACGACGTGATGACCTGCAGGTCGCGCCCGCTGCGGTGTGCCCGCTCGGCCACGTTCTGGATAAACCGGCATACGCCGTTGATGTCAGAAATCGTGTCGGTAAACAGGCTGACGCGCATGGGTCTCTCAAGAACACTGATTCCGGATCCGCGTTCGCTGGTCTCATGCTCGAAACGCTCGACGAGGTTCCGATCCTTGTTCTGGTGGAACAGACTGACCAGGTAGGGCAACTGTGCCAGGTGTACCAGGGCGTAACTGATGACGTGCTCGCTGATGCGCGCCGGATCGTGCTTGCGGAACGAACGCACCATGCCCGGACCCATCGCCCGCGACAGGGCCGCTGTCAGGTCCATCGCAAAGTCCGCCATGCGCTCGTGGTCGGACAGCGGCGCGCCGTCGAGCCACATGCTCGGGTCCATCCGCCCGCCCAGTTCCGGATACTTATCCAGCAACGGACTAATCTGGTTGCGCAGCGCCCGCACGATTGGCAGCGAGCGCGCCTTGCGAGGTCTCCACAACCGCTTGGTCGCCTTGTACGCCGCGACGCGCGCCTTGCTCGGAGACGGCGCCCGCACACCGGCAAACCGCAGCAGGCGGCTTCCCAGGTAGCGCCCTGAAGGCGATCGCTGCTCGTGCAACCGGTCGGCGTAGTAGTGCGCCCCCACCGTCGCCAACTGGTGCGCCAGCAGCGCGCTGTGCCCCCCGACGCCCCCGGCCATCGAGTCCCCACGCATCACACGCCGGAAAAACTCGCGCGGATCCTCGATCCTCTCCGCGTGCGCAATCGGCACCCCCGTCCACGTCCGACCGATGTTCAGCAGTCCGTGATCGTCCGACCCCCCCGTCCGAGCCTTCTCCCACACCCGCGCCCACACCGGCTCAATCCCGTGCTCAGCCACCAGCCGGTGCACCAGCCCCGGGCTCAGCCGGTCGACAAATCGCTCAATCGCCCGGTTCTGCGCGTCGGAGTGCGCGCCGTTGCGGATCTCAAACCCCTTGAACAGCAACGCCGCCCGCTCCACGTGCCAGCGCGTCAGACGCCCGTTCTGCACGTACAGCGGATGAGCGCACGCGTGCGGCAGATTCTGCTCCCCCAGCCAGCGGGCAAACTGATACACGTCCCGACGCAGGGCGTACTTGTCGATCTGCTCGTGCTGTTCGGGGCTGATGCCCCACACCAACACGTGCAGCAGGCAGCGGTCCTCAGGAAACTGCACGCTGACTTCCTCGCCCACGATGAAGTGCTCAAACCCGCGATTGACGAGTTCGAGCGCTCCCTTGATCGTGTCGTGGTCGGTGATCGTCACCAGGTCCATCCCGCGCGCCATCGCCTGGTCATACACCTGCTCCGGCGGCGAGTAGCACTCCGGACAGTCGATCAGCCCCACCGCCTTGTTCAAAGGCTTGCTCGACGCCCACGAGTGACAATGCGTATCTATCCGCACATACCCGCCCCAGTCCTTGCGCGGACCGGCATCGGCTGGCTCAGCGGCATCCCTGCGTTGCATCATGGGCGTTTCTCTCGGCCGGAGTCGCAGCGGCCCGGGCTGGGCCCGACCCCGACAATCCTAAGGGACGCCGAAACTTCCCACCCGTCTCTCGGGCGCTCAATCGCCCGATTTCACCGTTCCATTACGCGGCCGTCAAGAAAGTGTTCACGCCGGCACCGCAATGCCGCCCCGCTGGCCCGAGCGACCGACGAGTGGTATCATAAAGGACGCACAAGTCATCTTTACTGCCCGGAGGTTTGCAATGCCCCGCCTGAAAGTCATCGATCCCGCCACGTCCGAAGGCGTTGTGAAGGAACTGTTCGAAGGACCGCTCAAGCAACGGCAGATCAACATCTACAAAGGGCTGGCCAACTCCCCCGCCGCCCTCCAGGCCTACATGGGAATGGCCAAAGCCCTGGGTACCGCAAAACTGGGCAAGAAGGAGCAGGAGGTCATCCAACTGGCTATCGCCGAGGCTCAGGGCTGCCACTACTGCGTGGCCGCCCATACCGACGTCGGACGACGCTGCAAACTCTCGGACGAGCAGATGCTCGGGGCCCGGCGCGGGCGCATCGACGACGACCCGAAACTCAACGCCGTGGTACGCTTCGCCCTGTCAATGCACGAAAAACGCGGCTTCGTCTCCGACGCCGAAATCGCCGAACTCCGCAAGCACGGGTACGCCGACGCTGAAATCGCCGAGATGGTCGCGTCTTACGCCCTGATGATCTACACCTCCACCTTCAACCATGTGAACGACACGGTCGTCGACTTCCCACAGCCGCCCGGCATCTGATCGCTCAAACCCCCGAAACAAGGACCCCGCGCCGGTGAGGCTACCGGCACGGGGCCTCGCAGGGGGTGCTGGGGATGTCCTCCGATTCAGTTTGCCAATCGCGACCGCTCTCTCCCACCCCTCCCCGTGATTCGGCCTGCCGACAGGTCCGGCTGGGGCGACTATGCTGCCGGCGCGGCCTCGCCGACGCGACCCGGCTGGTCGGCGCCCGCCGCGCGATACCATGCCCGCAATGAATGAAATCAGCGTCATCAGCATCGGCGCCACCAGTTACAACGAGTTGTGGGGCGAGCGTCAGCCCATCCGCACCGGGCACGCCACCACCACGCTGATCCGTGCGGGCGAGGCGCTGATCCTCATCGACCCGGGGCTGCCCCCCACCGCCTTGGCCTCCCGTCTGCACGAACGCACCGGGCTGAGACCCGACGCCGTCACGCACGTCTTCCTCACCAGTTTCCGGCTCGATACACGACGGGGGCTCGAACTCTTCGACGGCGCCGAATGGCTCATCTCGGCCCTCGAACGCGAGACCGTCGGACTGCCCCTGGCAAGCGACCTGAAGCGGCTGGCCGAGGCCGGGCAGTTGGCCGACGACGCCGACGATGAGTCACGCCAAATCGGCCGGCGCCTCCAGCGCGACGTCGCCCTGCTTCAGAAGTGCCGTCCGGCGCCCGACTCCCTCGCCCCGGGTGTCGACCTCTTTCCTCTCCCCGGCGTCACCCCCGGCATGACCGGGATCCTGATCCCCTCGTCCCGAGGCGACACCTTGGTCTGTGGCGACGCAGTCCCCACCGCCGGGCACGTCGAACGCGGGCAGGCCCCCCTCCGCTGCCAGAATCCCGAGGCCGCCCGCGAGTCCCTGCGCGAGGCAATCGAGGTCGCCGACCTCCTTATTCCGGGGAGAGACAACCTGATGCTCAACCCGGTACGGCGCTTCGGCGGGATCTAGGTCAAACGAACAAGCCGAAAACTCGCTGGCATTCGCTCAAGTTCGAGGTACTTTCCCGGTACTTCTTGTTGTGAACGGAGGCCATTGTGCAAAAATCAGTAGTTCTTGCTGCGCTGGGGCTTGCGACGTCCCTTGCCCCCGCCGACGTCATCAACGCCAGTTTCGAAGAGCCCGCGGTGGCGCCCGACGGGTACACCGGGGACGGCGTGCCGGGTTGGTCAGCGGTTGGTTCGATCGGCGCATGGGGAGCGTTCTACCCCACACTCGGAGGGTGGGGCTACACTGCCTCGCACGGCAACCAGGTGCTCTACATCAATGGCGGCACCGTCCAGCAGACCACCAACACTGTGCTCAACGTGGGTGCCACTTACACGCTGATGGTCGATGTGGTGCGTCGACCCCCTCCTTACGGCACAGACACCTACACGATCAGGCTGCTCGCCGGTGACACCGTGATCGCCGAGGACGTTTCGACTCTGACGCCTCCGCACGGGCAGTTTGCCACGTCGGTTCTGACCTATACCGTGCTGGAAGGCGACCCTCTGGCCGGACAGGCTCTGACCATCCAGTTGGGCGGCGCATCGCAGGTGAACTTCGATAATGTCAGGCTGGAAGTTCCCGGCGTGGGCCCGCTGGGCGTGCTGGCGCTGGGCGGGCTCCTGGCTCGTCGCCGGTCTCGCTGACGCTGGCCGTGAACATGCTCGATCAGGGGGTGGGATGAGTCCCACCCCCGTGCTTTTTTGTCGGGTTTTGCCCGGATGTGGGCACGCCGGATGATGCGAACAGAATATGAAAAGACCTATTTGCCAGTAAATTGTCAGACCAGCAGACAGAATTGCACTTGAATTGAGGGAACCGTTTCAATAGATTCTTCGATGTGGGCCGCATTTTCGCGCGGCATGGAGAGAGAACGGGCATCCACGAACGTGGACAAGCATCCCAATAGTGGGAATTGGAGAGAGCACCATGAAGAAGGCATTGGCTTTGGCGTTGGTGGCGGGTCTGGGCTCGGTGGCGGCTGCTCAGCCGACGACCGTCTACGACTTCGGCACTGTGAACGGAATGGAGTCCTACACGGGCTCGCACACCGCGAGCGGTCAGGTCATCTGGGTCAGCATCGACCTGTCGGGCGGCGAGACCTATCTGGACATCACCTCGAACGGCACGGTGTTCGACACCGAGATCGGCCTGTACCGGGCCGACGGCACGCTCGTCACCAGCAACGACGACGACGGCATCAGCCTCCAGAGCACGCTGTCCTTCGGCACGGGCAGTGGGCTGCTGCTCGGCGACTCGTGGAACCTGGGTGGTAACGGTCTGGCCGAGGGTGAGAACGGCGCCATGCCCGGCGCCGGCCACTACTACCTGGCCCTGAGCCGCTACAACACGACGTTCGGTGCCACCGGCTTCGACGTGACCAGCACGGGCACGGCCGGCGGCGCATACACGATCACCGTGTACAGCAACATCCCGGCTCCGGCTTCGCTGGCCCTGCTGGGCCTCGGCGGGCTGGTGGCTCGTCGTCGCCGCTGATTCGCGATCGTCGATTCTCCTGCTTCTCAAAAAGGAGCCCGGTCTTCGGACCGGGCTCCTGTCTTTCTGGTGGCCAGGTATCGCAAAATGATTGTGGTTCCGGTGCCCGGTACCCGTCGCCCATGTGAAAGGCCCCCCGCCGGAGGCGAGGGGCCTTGAACTTCAATACGCCGTCGGCGTCGATCAAGTGCTCTTGGCTTCGGCCTCGACGCCGGGCTTGTCCTGCGGCTCGGGCTGCCTGGTCTCGACGGAGGAAGCGGTGAAGAAGAGTCCTTCCTCGCCCTCCTTGCGCCCGATGAGCAGGTGGTTCATGCCGTGCAGATCGCCGGAGAGCAGTTTCTCGGACAGGGGATCTTCGATGTAGGTTCCGATGGCGCGGCGCAGCGGGCGAGCGCCAAAGTCGGGGCTGTAGCCCTTGTCGATCAGGAAGTCTTTGGCAGCCTGATCGAGTTCGACGGTGAAGCCCTGCTCGCGCAGGCGCTTGGAGACCTTCGACACTTCGTACTCGACGATGATGACCAGATCTTCGCGTGTGAGGGGGCGGAAGACGATCACATCGTCGAGGCGGTTGATGAACTCGGGGCGGAAGAAGCGCTCGATCTCCTTCATCAGGATGCCCTTGATGTTCTCGTAGTCCACCTCGGCGGTGCGCTTCTGGAAGCCGAAGCCCGCGCCGCCCTTGATCAGGTCGGCGCCGATGTTGCTCGTCATGATGAGCACCGTGTTCTTGAAGTCGACGTGGCGCCCGAATGAGTCGGTCAGGCGCCCTTCCTCCATGATCTGGAGGAGCATGTTGAACACGTCGGGGTGGGCCTTCTCGACTTCGTCGAGCAGGACGACCGAGTACGGACGGCGACGGATCTGCTCGGTCAACTGCCCGCCCTCTTCGTAACCCACGTAGCCGGGAGGCGCGCCGACCAGACGGGAGACGTTGTGCTTCTCCATGTACTCGGACATGTCCAGATGCACCAGCGCCTCTTCGTTGCCGAACATGAACTCGGCCAGGGCCTTGCTGAGAAGCGTCTTGCCCACGCCGGACGGGCCGACGAAGATGAACGAGCCCATGGGGCGCTTGGGATCCTTCAGCCCGGCGCGGGCGCGACGGATGGCGCGGGCGATGGCCTTGATGGCCTCCTCCTGGCTGATCACCTTCTTGTGCAGTTCGCCCTCGAGGTGCAGCAGGCGATGGGCCTCTTCCTTCTCCAGGCGCGTCAGCGGCACGCCGGTCATCTTCGATACCACCTCGGCGATGACCTCTTCATCGACCACGCCGTCGATCTCCTGCGCACGGGCACGCCACTCTTCCTGGATCTGCTCCTTCTTCTTGCGCAACTGCTCGGCCTGGTCGCGCAGTTCGGCGGCCTTCTCGTAGTCGGCGGCACGGACGGCCTCGTCCTTCTCGACGCTCAACCGCTCGATGTTCGCCTCGATTTCCGCCAGGTCCGGCGGCTTGGTCATGCTCTTGATGCGCACGCGCGCCCCCGCCTCGTCGATCACGTCGATCGACTTGTCGGGCTGCACGCGCCCGGTGATGTAGCGCCCGGACAGTTCGACGGCGGCCCGCACCGCCTCGTCGGTGATGCGCACGCGGTGATGCTCTTCATACCGCTCGCGCAGCCCTTTCAGGATCTGGACCGTCTGTTCATTGCTCGGCGGGTCGACCGGGATGGACTGGAAGCGCCGGGCCAGCGCCGCGTCCTTCTCGATGTACTTGCGGTACTCGTCGAAGGTGGTGGCGCCGATGCACTGGATCTCGCCGCGGGCCAGCGCCGGCTTGAGAACGTTGGACGCGTCGATGGCGCCCTCGGCCCCGCCGGCGCCCACCAGCGTGTGCAGTTCGTCGATGAACAGGATCACGTTCTTGGCGCGGCGGACTTCGTTCATCACCGCCTTGATGCGCTCTTCGAACTGACCACGGTACTTGGTGCCGGCCACCATCATCGCCAGGTCGAGCACGACCAGACGCTTCTCGAAGAGGATCTCGGGAACATCGTTGGCGACGATGCGCTGGGCAAGCCCTTCGACGATGGCCGTCTTGCCCACGCCCGCTTCACCCAGCAGCACCGGGTTGTTCTTGGTGCGCCGGCAGAGGATCTGTGTGACGCGTTCGATTTCCGTCTCGCGCCCGATGACCGGGTCGAGTTGGCCTTCGCGGGCCAGTTCGGTCAGATCGCGCCCGAACGAGTCGAGCGCGGGGGTCTGGCTCTTGCGCCGGTTGCCGCGCTGCTCCCCGGGCGCACCGGGCTGCGAGGAAGAGCCGGGCACAGCCGACTCGGGGGCTTCGCCGCCACCCTCCGACCCGGCACCGAGGAGGTTGAGCACTTCTTCGCGCACTTCCTCGAGTTTGAGCCCCAGGTTCATCAACACCTGGGCGGCCACCCCGTCGTGCTCACGCAGCAGACCGAGCAGCAGGTGCTCGGTGCCGACGTAGTTGTGGTTGAGGTTGCGGGCTTCCTCGATGGCGTACTCGATGACCTTCTTGGCCCGGGGAGTCTGGGGCAGTTTGCCCATGGTGACCATCTCTGGACCGGCCTTGACGAGTTTCTCAACCTCCAGCCGGACCTTGCGCAGGTCTACGTCGAGGTTGCGCAGGACATTGGCCCCGACGCCCGATCCTTCCTTCACCAGCCCCAGCAGGATGTGCTCGGTCCCGATGTACTCGTGGTTGAACCGCTGCGCTTCCTGGTTGGCCAGAGCCATTACCTTGCGGGCCCGGTCAGTGAATCGTTCGAACATGGCTCCTCCCGCCCGGCGTTGGCCGGGGTTGCAGATTCAAGTGGCAATACCTTCGGGCAAACAGGCGAACCACTCGCGGCATTTCCCCCTTCGTACGATCTGTTCGTCGGGGCGCTGCGCAGGATTCACTCAAGCCGTCCATGTCACATCCTAGGGGCGGGGCCTGGCGCTCTGACCCCGCGGCCGCGAGTATCGGTTGCACGTCGCGTGCCGGGGCGAGAGACTACGGGATCGGCCGCTCTGATGGGCAGGAAGGGCGCCCCGGCGGTTCGGGCCTGCCCGAATACACCTCGGGCCAGTCCTCACACGCCAAACTGGCATATCATCGATCAATCCCTGGATCTGGGGGTCAGGGTTGAAGCGCGCTGGCATCGGCGACGATGGTGAGCGGCACCACGACCTCGGCCGTGCTGTCGTCGGAGCGGTCACGCATCGTCACGCGAACGCCGTACTGCCCCACCGTCAGCGTTTCGGGAAGGTCGATCGCCGTGACGACGTAGTAGTCGTGGAATTTGTTGCGTGAGACGCGCCGGTCAGCCAGCGTGGGGGTGGCCATCGCCAGCACCCCGTCGGGCTCGTGGTAAATCTCCACGCGCTGGGACAGGTCGACGGCATAGCGCGGCTGCCCGTCGGTGCCGGGGATCTCGGAGTGTCCGAACCGGCTCAGTTCGACATAGAGAATCACGCGCTGCGAGCGCCCTGCCAGCAGCGTGTTGCCCGCAAACTCGGTGTACTGCCCGAATCCCTCCACACGCGAGCAAAGCACGGCGCGATCGAGTCGCAGCGGCATCTGCTCGGCCAGATCCTGGGCAATCTGTTCGGCGGCGTCGGCGGCCGCATCGGGATTCTCCTCCCCGGCGCGAATCGCATCAAGCAGCGAACGGGCGGCCTCAAACTGCGTCTGCTCGTTCGGGGTGAACAGGTCGCTGGTGAGCGGCGCGTCGGCGGCCCCGGGAACCAACGCCTCCAACCCGAGCAGAGCCAGCGCATCCTCCAGAGGACGGTCCGAATAGCCCAGCCCCGACGCGAGCGAATCGACGATCTGGCGAGCCAGATCAGACAGCGGCGGCTCGGCGACCGGCACGGGGTCTTCGAGCGTCAGGTCGTCGGTCAGCACAGAGAGCCCCGCGCCCGAGGGATCGGGGGCGGGTGTGGATGGTTCGAGTACGACCGGTTCAGGGAGGGAAGGATCCACCAGTTCGGGTGCGTCGAAGACCTGCGGCTCCTGCGACGCGTCCAGCAGAGGGCCGAGATCGCTGGCGAAGAGTTCGTCCAGCGCCTTGGTCGAGGCTGCGATCATGTCGGTCAGGGCGTTGGCGTCGGAAGCGAGCAACTGCTCGGCAGCCTCGCGGGAGGGAACTTTGGGCGTCTGGGCTGCTCCGGCCAAGGCGGAGAGCCCGGCGTTGTACCCATCGACAGAAGCCCGGGTTCCAGAGGACTGGCAGGCGGGCAGGACGACGAGCAGAGTGGTAGCGGCCAGGACGGACTGTGGTGCGCGAATGCCAAACATGCGGATGCCTCCACCGGGAACTTCCGGCGAGGTCTGCTATCGGGTCGAGCGACCCGGCGGCTGCCTCGAAGAGTCCCCGCGCACGGGTCGGCAAAATCAGCGCACGTGTTCGGCAAAAAGGATGGCGAGGGTTTCGAGGGTCCGGTCCGTGCGGCCGACCCCCGACTTTGTGTGCGAGTCGGCGCGAGCACATGCCTTGAGCAGGGTGCCCGCCTGGGCGGGAGTGAGTTTCGGGGCGGCTGCCAGCGCGTCGCGGATAAACCAGTCGTTGCGTTTGCCCAGGCGAGTCGCCAGTTCGCCACGCGGGATGCGCAAAGGCTGCGCGGCCGTGCAGGCGTAAAGGTCGCGTGCCAGACTCGTGCAGGCAAACAGCAGCGGGATCTCGGTGTTCTTTGAGTTCTCCAGCGTGTTGCGGATGTACCTGATCGCCCTCTCAGGATTGCCCCCCAGCAGATGCTCGCGCAGAGGCCACGGCTCGAGTTGGCGCGTCTGCCCGACCAGGCTCAACACTGCCTGGACATCAACACGACCCTTGTCGGAGGCCAGGGCAAGTTTGCCCAGTTCTGACTCCAGGCGCGACAGTGAGAGCCCGGTGCGTCTGACCAGTTCCTCGGCCGCGGACGGATCGAGTTTGTATCCGTGCGCGTCGGCGGCGCGGCGGACTGCCCAGGCGGCGCCTTCTTCGTCGTGTTTGAACTCCTCGCACTTGATGACGGTGACCATCTTGTCGAGTCTGCCGGGGCGCCACCCGCTCGAACGCAGGAGCAGCGTCGTCCCCTCGCACGGCGCTTCGGCGTAGCGCTCGAAGAGCGGACGCGTGGCTTCCTTGACCAGTTCCTCGGCGTCGTCCACGATCACCAGTTTGTGCGCGGCGATGAGCCCGAAACTGCGGCACTCATCGAGCACGATCGCAGCGTCGGCCTCCTTGCCGTCAAATCGCAGCAGATCGATCTCGCCGAAGGACTCCTTCAGCGCCTCGCGCAGTTCGCCCGTCCGCTGCTGCTGGAGAAACGTCTCCTTGCCTGAGAGCACGATGAAGCGCTGCCCCGCCCCAAGCGCGCCGGCGGACTTGCCGGCCGAGCCTGCCGACTTCGAGCCGGACTTGGAGGATGGAGTTGCCCGCTTGGCCATCGACTGGGAGGGTAGCACCCGCCGGGGCCTGCCGGCCGTATGGTTCAAGGCATGCTCGTCCTCTCCGTCATCCAGGGGCCTGACTCGGGCAAGAAGTTCGAACTGCCCAGCAACGAACCGCAGTTGATCGGGCGTTCGAGCGAGGCGCTGCCGCTGACCGACAACACGGTCAGCCGTCGGCACGCCGAACTGACCCCCGACGACGGGTTGTGGTGGATTCGCGATTTGCAGAGCCAGAACGGCACGTATGTCAACGGCTCGCGCATCATCGAGCGCACGCGCCTGCACGCCGGCGACCAGATCAGGGTGGGATCGACGGTCTTTGTCTTTGGACACGTGAGCCTCGATGACGCCTCGGTCGTGCGGCTCATGGACCCGACCGAACTGGTGGCCGAGGTCGACTATCGCATGCGAAGCAACGAGGATTCGATGATTCTGGCCGAGCCTGAGCCGCGTGCGGCCGCGGTGGACCACCTGCGCGTCATCTATCGCCTGACCACGCTGACCACGCAGGTAGGCAACCAGGGCGAACTGCTGCGGCAGGTGCTTGAACTGGTGTTCAGCGAGTTCAAGCCCGAGCGCGGCGTCATCATGGTCGCGCAGCAGGATCCGGAAGTCCCGCTCCAGCCGGCGGTGGTGAAGTACCGCTCGCCACCGCGGGATGAGGAGGACCGCGAGATCAAGGTTAGCCGCACCATTCTCTCGGCCGCGATCCGGCAGGGCGAAGGTGTGCTCAGTTCCAACGCGATGAACGACCCGCGATTTGCGGCCGGCGACAGCGTGCAGCGATACAACATCCGTTCGGCGATCTGCTCGCCGATCCGTTTCCGCGACCAGACGTTCGGCGCGATTTACATCGACAGTTCGATCGCCAACTACACGTTCACGCGCGAGCAACTGGCGCTGATGAACGCGATCGGGCAGCACACGGGCCTGGCGCTGGCCAACGCCGAGCACACGCGCCGGCAGTTGCAGGCCGAGCGCCTGGCGGCGATGGGTGAAACGGTGGCCGGCCTGAGCCACTCGATCAAGAACATTCTGCAAGGGCTTCGGGGCGGCGGCGACGTGGTGGAGATGGGGCTGAAGCGCAACGACCTGAAGATCGCGCGGGGGGGGTGGGACATCCTCAAGCGCAACCTCGACCGCATCGTGTCGCTGACGCTCAACATGCTCGCATTCAGCCGTCAGCGCCAGGTCGAACTCGAACTGACGCGCCTCGGACCGCTGGTCGAGGACTGCGCGCAGTTGCTCGAGTCGCGCTGCGAGGACAAGAACGTCGCGATGCTGGTGGACACCGATCCTGAGATGCCGCCGGTGCCGATCGATCCGAACCTGATTCACCAGGCGCTGATGAACCTGATGGGCAACGCCATCGAGGCCGTGGAGGGCGGCAAGGGCGTGGTGACCGTGCGGGTGATGTTCCACGAGTCGACGCCGCAGCGTCCGACCCCGTACGCGGAAATCGCCGTGATGGACAACGGGCCGGGCATCGCCAAGCAGAAGTTGGCGTGGATCTTCGAGCCGTTCAACACCACCAAGGGCTTGCGCGGCACGGGGCTGGGGCTGGCGGTGACCAAGCGCGTGATCCAGGAGCACCGTGGTCGGATCATCGTCGAGACGGCCGAGGGCAAGGGAGCAAACTTCCGCGTGTTCCTGCCGGCGGATCTGGACAGCGCGTTCGACCCGTCGGCAACGGCGGAGAACAAGCCGTCCGCGGCCGATCTGCTCAAGGGGCTGTGAAGCAAGGCACGAAGGCACGATGAGAAATGTGCATACCCGAAGCGCCGGCGAGATGGTGTATGCGCCCGCGGCGCCGGCGAAGGGGCAGACACGAGCGCAGGTGCTGCGATTCCGCCACGCCGCCCGGTTGGTCCTTCGCGGACGCGTCGGGCTCGTCGATCATGATCTCGCCGCACGGCCACCACTCCATCTCGATGAAAAAACACACGAGACCCCGGCACGCGGCCGGGGCCTCGCGATAGAGGGGCTTGGGGGAGCCCGTAATTCGCCGCCCGGAAAGACAGTCATCGCGATCGACGCGTCGGTCAGCGACGGCGCCGGAGCAGGCCCAGCCCGCCCAGACCGACCAGCAATGCGCTGCCTGGGGCCGGCACGATGCTGACGTTGTCGAAGATGCCGGCGAACGCGGTGGCGGTGCCGTCGGCAAACTCAGCGGTGAACACCAGCGTGTCGAAGTCAACGCCGGAGATGGACATGTGCGCGCCGGTCGGGTTGTCGCGCCCTCCAAGGTCAGAAATGGTGATCAGATCCTCGCCGACGACGCTGCCGTTGAGCAGGGCGCGCAGGTGAAGTTGGATGCCGCCCCACGGGCCGTTCTCGTAGTAGACCAGGTCCATGTCGGCCGCATTCTCGACCTGCCCGGTGGTCATGCTGAAGGTCGAGAGGATGTTGATCGAAAGGTTGTCGCCCGGCATGAACGCGGTCCCGAACGACAGCGCGTTGGGCCCGGAGAGGAAGCCAGGGAAGTCGTTGACGGCGAAGGTGGCGTTTTCGATGATGAAGTCGGTGCCGTAGTCACCCGGGCCGAAGTTTGACCCGTCGGGATTGACGCCCGAGTTGTTGTTCAGATCGAAAAAGGTGATGCCGCCGTCGGTGAGCATGGGACCGACGAAGCCTTCAGCCAGGGAGTCGAAATTGGTGAAGCCGCCGGCCTGGGCGGCGCTGCCGGCGAACGCGACAGCCAGAAATGCGAGCGTGCGGGTCATTCTCTTTCCTCTCTCATATTGCCTTGCACAAACGGCGCCTGCGAACCGCTCGCCGACGCGGAAGCGCCGTCGCGAGGTTTCGCCCGCGACGACGAGAGGGATGCGTGTTCACAGACACTGACCGCTGAAGACGTTGAGAAACTCCTGCACGTCGAAGAAATCCAGCACGCCGTCGAGCGTGAAGTCGGCCGAGAGGTCGCCGTCGGCGAAGGCCTGGAGGAAGGACTGCACATCGAAGAAGTCGATGCGCCCGTCATAGTTGAAATCGGCCGGGCAGTGGAAGGGGTTGAAGTGAGGGATGACAAAGCCGGCCAGCGTGCCGTCGTGCAGACGACCGAAACCGACGATGTCGTTGTTCTCGTTGACGCCGGTGGCGCCGAGCAGAATCTCGAACTCGGAGTTGCGCGGGATCATGACGTTGAGGTCAAACATCGTGCCGTCGAACCACGCCCAGGCGCGCGGATCAAAGCCCGAGCCCGAGCCGTCAAACGCCTGCCCGACGACCAGGCCCGCGTCGTTGATGTCGTAGGCCTCGGACGTGTCCAGGTTGGGCAGGGTGCCCAGGACGATCACGTCGCTCTCGCCCTCGAAGATCACCGCGTTCCAGCCCGTCGTGGTGGAGTCATAGGTCGTGTACCCGACCGCGACGCCGTTGTTGTTGACAGCCTCAGCGACGACGAACTCGTATCCGCGGGGCCCGATCTGGACGCTCGCCCATCCGCCGCGCCCGTCAGGGGTCGCTCGGTGGGCGTCGTCGGGATCGCCGAAGAAGAAGGAACTTCCGACGATGACCCCGTCGTTGTTCACTCCGAGGTTGCGGCTGCTCATGTACCCGGGCAGCCCGCCGGCAACCTGCCCGCTGGTGCCGACCTCCCAGACAAAGCCTTTGGGCAGCCCCGGGTTGATCGAGGCCTGTCCCACGACCAGACCGTTGTCGTTGATGTCCCACGGGATGGAGGAGCCGGTGGCGTTGATGGCGGCGTGCATGTCGATCATTCCGCCCATGCCGTCCCAGTAGGTGCCGCGGCGCATACCCATCGCGTCTTCGCTGTAGCCGACGATCTGGCCGGCGCTGTTGATCGCGTAGGCGTCGCCGGCCACGGAACCGGCGAGCGTGCCGAGGTCAACGGGCAGATGGTCGGTACCCCAGCGCACGACCGTAATCTCGGCGCCGCCCGGCAGAAGCGACTGACCTACCGCCACGCCGGCGTCGTTGATGTCGCGTGCGATCGCGCCCTCGCCTCCCAGCGATGGGAGCACGATGACCGGCTGGGCGAGAGCCAGGCCGGAGCAGAAAGCCAGCATCAACGCGCTGGCGATGTGGAAACTGGTGTGGTGCATCATCAAGCCTCTTTGATTGGGGGTCTGTGCGAAACTCGATGCCCGCCCCGAGACACCCCTGTGCGTGGGTCAGTATATTGGAATCTGACTTGAAGTCAACAGTCAAGTCTGGTATTATAGCAATTGACTGGGCTTTCCTGCCAGGCACACGTGGGGATCGCGGCGGGCGACATGAGCAAGACGCACGACAACGCAAGACCCCAAAGTGGGCAGGCAGGTCCGAGAACGGGTACAGTGCGCGTCATGCCCGGGCTGGTGATTCCAAATCTGGCGACGTCTGCTCAGCCGCTCAGTGCCGACGAGGCAGCACTGTGCGAGCGTGTGGCCGGTCGGCTGCACGCGGACCTGGGGCGACTGGTGGGTCAGTTACCGCTTCCCGCCCAGAGCGGGTCAGGCATGGCTCGACATCTCGACGTGGTTCGGAACACGACCCAGCGGGTGGTTCATGCGCTCCGCGACGCTTCGCCGGGCGTTCACACGCTGGTCAAGATGCCCGGCGTCAAGGGGCTTGAGCAGTTGCTCGATGCGATGGGCAAGGCCGGGCTTGATGCGGGCGACATCGAACTGGCTCAGGTCGCGGTGCGGCAGTTTGACCAGTTGATCGAGACGCTGGCCGGCTCGCACGCCAAGTTGATCGGTCGCATCACCAGCGCGGACAGCGGCCAGACGACCACATCGCTGGCGGCGCCCGAAGCGAGGCGAGCGCTCTTCGAATCAGCGGTTGGAGTCACCGGACGCCGGGCCGAGGTATCCATCAGTCTGTACGCGTTTCGTCGCTCGGCGCGCGACCCGGACATGATCCAGCGGGCCATCGCCTCGGGGCTGCTTCAGACGACGGTGATGCCTGGCGGGATGCCGGTGGTGATCCGCGTGGGCGACACGATCGAGTGGGACGACCCGGACAAGCGGAGCATGAAACTGCTGGACGATTCGACGCCGCACGGGCGCACCCCCGAAGCACTGCTGCGTGCCTTCACCACCCACCCGCTGCCGACGGTGTCGAGCCAGGGCACGGCCGACAACATGGTGCAGGTGATCGACCCCACTGAACTGGACGGTCCGCAGACGCTGGACGTGATCACAGCGGCGCGGTCGGACCACCCATACGTCGATCCTCGGACGGGGCGGCTGAACCTCGATGAGGTGTGGTCGCTGGTGAACTGTCCGTGCCGGCGACTGCTGTTCGACGTGTATCTGCATCGCGACATCGAGAGGCTGGTGCGCCCGCGCGTCGAGGCGCTGATGTGGTACCCCAACCTGAGCTCGCCCGGCGGTCAGAAGTGGATCACGCGCTTCCCCGCGCAGCCGCGGCTGGAACTGCTGGGCGAAGGGATCGGCAATGCCCGGGCGGCGTCGCACGCGCGGCACCCGGAACTGACCCGGACGCTGTTCGATCGCGTGGGCTGGAACCCGCGCGAGTTTGTCGGGTTCCGCTGCGAGGTCGAGTACCCGATCTGGCGTGCGGGCTACTGCATGACCTTTGATCTCGTGGCGTCCGACGGCGCCGAGTGACCTCGAACCGGGTGCTGCCTGTTCCACCTCCATCCCAGGCTTGAAGGGACGCCGGACCCGATGTGAGTCCTCAGACACGGGCCCGGGTCGCAATCACCTTGCGCTGACGGACTTCCGGTCGATTCGGACCCGCCGAGGTGTCCAGAGGCGAGCACTTCTCCCGCGTCCCATCACGCCTGAGATTCACCTGAATCCGCATGACAGTGAAGCGCCTGCGATGGGGCAGCAGCCCTCCGGTTGGAAACCGGTCCTGTTGAGGGGCAAGACCGGTTGGAAACCGGTCCCACTCACCACCAGCCGCGGGCGATGGGCATGCGCCGGCCGGAGCCGAACGCCAGCTCCGTGACCTTCAGGCCCACCGCCATCTGCTTGCGCTTGTACTCATTGACGTCGATGAGACGTGCGACGCGGCGGACGAGGGATTCATCAAAGCCCGTGGCCTTGACGATGGTCGCGACGTCTTCGTGGCGTTCGACCCAGCGCTCGATGATGACGTCGAGCACATCGTACTCGGGGAGGGAGTCGGAATCCTTCTGATGAGGCGCCAGTTCGGCGCTGGGGGGCTTGATGATTGTGCGCTCGGGGATCGGCGAAGACGCGAAGCCGCACAGGTCGGGGTGCTCGTTCATCCACCGGCTGACGCGGTAGACGAGGGTCTTGGGCACGTCGCTGAGCACTGCCAGACCGCCGTTCATGTCGCCGTAGAGCGTGCAGTAGCCGACGGCCAGTTCGCTCTTGTTGCCCGTGGTCAGGACGAGCGCGCCGGTGCGGTTGGAAATCGTCATGAGGATGGTGCCGCGAAGGCGCGACTGGAGATTCTCGTCAGCCAGGTCGGGCAGAGTCTGGCCGAGCAGACGCTGGCCCATTTCTGAGAAGGCCGGGTTGATTGCCTCGTGCATCGCGCCGTGCGCCTCGACGATCGGCACGGTCAGGCAGGTGATGCCGAGCCTCTCGGCCAGATCGTGGGCGTCGGTGCGGGAATGCTCGGACGAGTATCGGCTGGGCAGCGCAACGCCGAAGACGTTGTCCGAGCCGAGGGCGCGAACGGCCAAGGCGGCTGTCAGCGCCGAGTCGACGCCGCCCGAAAGCCCGATGAGCGCCTTGCGGAAGCCGGTCTTGCGCAGGTAGTCGCGGATACCGAGGGTAAGTGCCTCGACGACGTTGCGTTCGACGCCCAGTTCGCTTTCGCCGGCGTGCCCGTTGTGCGATCCCAGATCGTGGATGAGCAGGTGCTCGCGGAAGGCCGGCGCCTGCGCCGCAACCGAGCCGTCGGGCGCGATCACGCAGGCGCGCCCGTCGAAGATCAGATCGTCGTTGCCGCCGACCTGGTTGACCGAGCACACGGGTACACCGTGTCGCGTCGCGTGCGAGCGCAGGATGCTCACGTGTCGATCATGCTTGCCCAGCACATAGGGGCTGGCCGAGGGAACGACGAGCAGGCGAGCGCCGGCGTCGACGGCCGCGAACACCGGGTCGGGCGCATCGAGGTAGCGTGACGCAAAGCCGGCGTCCTCGCCGCGCCACAGGTCTTCGCAGATAGCCAGTCCGACGCGTGTGCCGTCCACATCGATCACCACGGCGCGGCTGCCGGGGACGAAGTAACGGTCTTCATCGAAGACGTCGTAGGTGGGCAGCAGTCGCTTGTCGTAGTAGTTGACAAGAGCATTGTCGCGGTAGACGACCAGGCTGTTGGAAATGCCGGCGGAATCGAGCGGGAGCGGCGTGCCGATGACCGCGGTCAGTCCGCGCGTGCATGATTCGCCGACGCGTTTGGCGGTCGCGGCGCAGGCGCGGATGAAATCCGGACGATGCACCAGATCCTTCGGCGGATATCCGCTGATGCACAATTCGGGCAACACGACCAGACGTGCGCCGGCATCGCGGGCCTGCGTGATGGCGCGTTCGCAGGCGGCGGCATTGCCGGGCACGTCGCCGACCGTCGGGTTGATCTGGGCGAGTGCGACTCTCACGACCGATGATAGAGCGCCACGGATCGGGCTTCGGTTTCTGATCGAACTGCCCGGAACCAGCCGGGACTCTCAAAGCAGAGGGCCGGTGGACTTGTCCTGCTCCAAGAGCCCTCCCTGACGGTTGGGGCTCGTCGAGCAATGGGAAACCCGATTGAGCAACCAGCGGTCGACGCGCAGGACCATCGCCCCGACGCCGCCGCCCGCGAGATTGACCAGCGCCTCGCTGGCGGTGATGAGCAGACTGACGGTGAGAATGCCGGCGGCGCTGTCGGCGGTGGTGATGCCGGCCAGCGTCGCGACGGCGGTGGAGCCGCCCTCGCGCGAGCCAAGCATGCCGATGGGGCTCAGCGCGCCGATGAGAAAGTAGGTGCTGGCGATCACCATGCACGGACCCCAGCCCAAATCGATGTGGAGAATCTGCGAGGCGATCCATACGCGCACCGCCTGCACGAACACATCGCCCACGCGCAGCAGCGCGGCCGCCGCTGAGGCCCGCCAGTGCGCGATCATGTCGATGCCCGCGTGCAGGCGCCGCCCGTGCTCGCCGGCGATCATGTGTCGCCCCAGGAGCATCGCGCTGCACAAGCCCGCCAGACGATTCCAGCCCCGCTCACCGGCGAAGGCCCGCGCCATCAGCACGGCGGTACCGGTGAAAAGCGTCGAACCGCCCAGCCACAGCCCCCACCACGCCAACCCCTGTTCGCCCGTCCACATGCTGGCGAGCAGCGCGGGCACCAGCACCGTCAGCGCCAGCACGGCGATGGCCGCCATCCAGGCGCCGATCGTCAGCACCGGCACCCGATCCACCCGATTGTGCACCAGTACACGAAAGGCCATGGAAATCTTGAACGGCGCGTAGGAGATGAGCGTGGCGACGGCGTTGACGGCCGACATGTACCACAGGCCCGTACGCTTCACAGGCAGCAGCACAACCCAGAAAATCCAGCCATTCAGGAGCAGCGTGCCCAGCGAACACCCGAGCAGGATGGCCACCTGCCCCGGTGTGGCTTCGAGCAGGTGCCCGAGTTGCTCGCGGTTGTCGGGGCTGAGCGCGATGCCGATGCACCAGCCCATCAGCGCCAGGCCGAGCAGAAAGCCGACGCCTTGTCCTGCGCGTCGCCAGTCCGGCTTCTTCAAGGCTTCTCCTTCAGGCGATAGAGCCGTTGCCCTCTGTTGGGCCAGTGCGCGACCTGCTCGCCCACTTCATCGAGCCATTCAAGCACGGCCGGCACCGTCACACTCGGGTCATACCAGCCGGACCGGCCGAGACGCGTCAGTTCGGCCAGATCGGCCAGCACGTAGACCACTCCACGTTCGCGCAGGCGCGCTGACCACACCCAGGGCTCGCCGGGATATTCGCGCATAAGTCGACCCAGCGGCGAGGTGTCCCAGGTCGTGTGATAGAGCACAGGCGGTGCGAAGTAGAGTGGCGTGGCGCCGCCCAGCAGATACACAGTGTGGCGCCCGGCGATCCGATTGACGGCCGGAATCGGCATGTCCGCATGGACTTCGGGTACGAACGGTTCGCCCTTGAAAGCGCGGACGCCGGCGATCATGGCGCGGGTCGGGGCTCCGTCGAGTTGGCGCGACCAGATCCAGACGGTCACGCCGACCTGCACCACCACCAGCGCCAGCCCGAGCAGCGTCGCGGCGCGCGGGCGGGCCAACCGGGCGATGCCAAGGCCGACGAGCGGGGCGGCCGTGATCAGACAGGGGAGCAGAAAGCGGCTCTGCACGTGGGTAAACATGAACCACGCGAGCAACTGCGCGAGCAACCCGGCGATGAGGACAGACGCAATCAGGCGACGGGCGCGCCGACTCGGCTCGGCGCGCGCCGGCGCCATGCACATGATCGCCGCGATCAGGCCGGCAGGGAACAGCACACCCCATTGCGGATTGCTCAGCCCGCGGAACCGGACGACGTCAGGCGCGCCGGGCGAGGACTCCGGGCTGGTCCACACGGCCGTGCGCAGGCGATCGAACCATGAGCCGTCGAAGCGGTGCCCGGATGCGAAGCGCCGGACCTGCTCGCTGGTCCAGTGGGCGTGCCCGAAGAGATCCGAGGCCGCGGGAAACACCGGGTTGCCGCTGGCGACGAAATTGCGCACGAGCCACGGAGCCAGGGCTGCGAATCCGGCAAGCGTGCCCGCGCCGATCGCCGGCAACCAGCCCCGCACCGGCAGGCCTGCCAAAAGCGCCAGCCCGGCAACCGGACCGACCATGAAGAGCGCAGTAGGCTTGGCGCCGCAGGCCACGCCGACCAGCGCCCCGGTCAGCAGCCCGCGCACCCACGGGCGCAGCGGCTGGTACAGCGCCGCCAGCACACTTGCGGCCCCGAGCGCGAGCACAGCCATCTCGTTGTAGGCAAGTGAGCCGACCACAACGACCCAAGGCGTCGCGAGCGTGACTCCGGCGGCAATGCTGCCCGCCAGCCGCTGCCTCGGGTCTGCAAGTCCGGCCCGCTCGCCGAGCACGCGCGCCAGCGAGCCGATGATCCACGCGGCCAGCAAACTGATCCCCGCGTGCAGCCACTGGCACGACAGCACGCGCCACCCGTCGCCTGCCATCAACCCGTGAACCAGCCCGGGATCCGAGGCGACGGGGGCCTTGGTTATGACGGCCAGATGGAGGAATGCCGACTCGACGTAGCCTGGTAGAAAGGAATAGACGTTGTGTTCGAGGGGCTCCAGTCGCCCGAGCGTCAGCCATTCCTGCGGAAGTTGGAGGTGGTAACTCAGCGCGTCGTACCCCCCGAACTCCGAGCCCCACAGCGTGCCGGGAGGGTTCGAGGCGGCGGTCAGGAGCACGCACACTGCCGGGATGGCCGCCCACCCGGGGCGGACGTGCGGCCGGGCCACGAGCCATGAGCGTGCCGAACCGATGACCTCTCGCGCCATCACCGCCAGCCCGAGCGCACAGACCGCGATGCCCGACATCGCTGTCAGCCAGCCGAGTGCGGCCAATCCGTGGGAAACGCTGAGCATGAACGCCAGCCCGATTGAGGCCCGCAGCGCGCCGCCGCCCGGCGCTTGCGGCAGGAACCTCCCGAGCAGGAGCCCGTACCCGATCGCGGCGAACAGGTAAATCGCCGCCGGTCCGCCGGCGTACACCGCCGAGGTGAGCACCCAGCCCAGTCCGGCGGCCGGGTCACATCCCCCGCCCAGCCCGACCAGAGCAAGCACGCAGAGCACGCCCCCGAGCAGGGCGGCAAGCAAAACCGGAGGTTTGCGGGTGTGATCGGACACGGAGTGAGTGTAACGCCGCGCCGGACGAGCGCGCGCGGGTAGAGTTGTGGCATGAACGGACAGAATTCGATCGAGATCATCGAGCCGTTGTGTGCGGTCTTTCGGCGTCGGCTCAAGGCCGAGGGCGCCAAGTACACGCCCGAGCGGGCCCAGATCCTCGACGCGATCATCGAGTACGACGGGCTGTTCGAGGCCGAATCGCTGCTCGAAAAACTCAACCGCAGCGGGCGCAATGTATCGAAGGCGACCGTCTACCGCACGCTCAAACTGCTCGAGGATGCGGGCATCATCCAGACGGTGCTGTTCGACCGCGACCAGTCGCACTACCAACTGGTGTACGGCAAACAGCCTCAGACGCTGATCGTACGCGTGGACACCGGCGAGATCGAAGCGGTGGACGTGCCCGAACTGATCGCCCTGCGCGACCGGATCTGCCGCCAGCGCGGGCTGACTCCCGAGGGGCACCGGCTTCAGATATTCGCCAAGAGCGCGAAGAAGGACGCCTGAGTGGCGCGCCCGCTGGTCATCGTCACGGAACCGCTGCCCGAGGAGCCGCTGGCGTGGCTGTGCGAGCGATCGGAAGTGATTCGTGCGGGCGCGGGCACGCCGGAGTTTGACCAGTCCATCGGACGAGCCGCAGGGCTGGTGGTGCGCACGTACACCACAGTGGATGAGCCGTTGCTGACTCGGGCTCCGGGCTTGCGCGTCGTCGGACGGGCTGGTGTCGGGCTGGACAACATCGACCTGCGCGCCTGCCGCGCTCGCGGTGTGGAGGTCGTACACACGCCGGACGCCAACACCTCGGCCGTGGCCGAGTATGTCTTCACACTGCTCCTTCACCGCCTTCGCCCGATCGAGCCGCTGAGCGAGCCGATTCCCTTGCCTGAGTGGGAAGCACGCCGGACAACCCGCGGCGCGCCGCGCGAGTTCAATGAACTGACCATCGGCATCGTCGGCTTCGGTCGCATCGGCTCGCGCGTCGGACGCATCGCCCGCGCCTTCGGCGCCCGAGTGCTTTTCAATGACCTGAGGGCAATCGAAGAGTCGCACGGCTGCGAGCCGACCGGGCTTGAAACGCTGCTGTCAGCGTCCGATGTGGTGACGGTGCATGTCGACGGGCGCCCTTCCAACCGCAATTTCTTCGACGCGTCGCGCTTCGCCTTCCTGCGCGACGACGCGTGGTTCCTGAACACCAGCCGCGGATTCGTGATCGATGAGACGGCTTTGGCGGCCTGGCTGCACACGCACCGGTGCGCCCTGGCGATGCTCGACGTCCACCGCACCGAACCGATCGACGCCTCCCATCCGCTGCTCGGGTTGCCCAACGCCGAGTTGTTCCCCCACGCGGCGGCGGCGACCAGGAGCGCGCGCCTGCGCATGGGCTGGGTCGTACGCAATGTATGGAACGCGCTGACGGAAACCTGAGCGCGACTTTCATCGATCGTGGACCGGGTCGTGCGCGCCGTTCGGCGGCGCGACAAGACGCACAACGCCCGGATACTGAAACTCCGGGCGCTGCGAATCATCTCAGGAACGAGTCGGGGTGCGTTCGATCAGTTGATCACCATGACGGTGATGTAGCCCCACTCGTTGTTGTTCCAGTTGGCCGAAACCGAGGTGCCGGTCATGCCGACCTCGTAGGTGCCCGCAGCCAATCCGGTGAGGACGCCGTTGATGCCGAAGGTCTTGCGTTCGTTCTGAGCGGAGGTGAGGTTGAACATGCCGCCTCCGATGTTGGTGGGCACCGCTCCGCTGCCGGCCACGCGGTACCCGACGTAGAGGTTCAACCCGTTGGCGCCGCCTGCGATGGTCGAACCAAAGGCACGATCAGCGATGACGGTGATCTTCTGCCCGGCGGTGATGGTGACGGTCAGGGTGGGCGAAAGGAACTGATTGGTCGGAGACGGCGTGTTGCTGCCGCCCGATGTGTAGCCCACGTAGGCCACCGTGCCGGGGACGTTCTGCCAGGTGCCGAAGCCGGAAGCGTCGGAGGTGAGCACCTTGCCCGCCGCCGCGCCCGAGATCATCTGATAGCCGTTGGTCTTGACGTACCCGTTCACGTCGAGCATCTGCTCGGGAGTCTCGGTGCCGATACCGACACGGTTGCTGAAGTAGCCGCGGCCGTAGAAGTAGCCGGCCCAGCCGGTCGTCCACGAGTTCTCGCCCTTGACGCCGACACCGTCAGGGGCAGTGGCCCAGCCGCGAACGCCGATGCCGCGGTCGCCGTCGGCGCGTCCGAAGGTGCCGGCGCTGTCATCGCCGGCCGAGTAGCCGACCACGCCGACATAGAGGTCGCTGATGCCCAGCAGGCCCGCGCCGTAGACGTGATTCGACTCGCCGCGCACGCCGGCGTGGTCGATGAAGCCGAAGATGCTCGGCCCGACGTTGATGCCCAGCAGCCCGCTGGAACTCGAATCCGAACTCGGATTCGTCACCGAAACGACCGGACCGCCCGCGACATCACCCGTACCTGAATACGGCAGGCGCAGTCCCATGGCGTAGGGCGCGGGTGTCAACTCCTGCCTGGGGCTGAGCACCGTGTAGGCGCCGTGTCCGCAGTCGCCGACCGCCCCGCCGGCGCGGACCCCGATTTCCAGGTACCGGGCTACTCCGGTGTATTGGGCGCCGAAGTCCAGCCCGACAGTGAACTGCCCGTCGCTGACGGTCACGTTATCGTGGCAGATCGGACCGGCCACGACTGTGCCGTCGCTGTTGTACAGGGTGAAGCGAAGGTCGTACACGCCGTCGGCCGGCGCACCCGAGGCTTCGAGATAGCCCTGGTACGTGAACGTGGTGCCGACGGCGGCCGCGCGGTCATCAGGTGCGGGATGGCGCTCCTGAATCTGCGGCGCGCGAACGCCGCTGGTCGTCAGGTTCTGTGCGAACAGAGTCGACGCGGAAGCGGCAAGTACAGCGAAGGCGATTGTGCTGCGAAACATGATGGAACCCCTCTTTGACTCGAAACACACGAGCCGCGCGAGCGGATCTCGACCCTGTATTATGGTCAGAATCCTCCGTATTTGCGAGCGGTCACCACCGGTTTTAGGGCTTGAATTACGGATATAGATGGATTGCGAACGTTGGGCGACCCACGTCCGTCAGGGATATGGCCGGTGAGATGGGCCGCTCCCTCGCCGTCGCCGCTCGTTGGAAGATGGCGCAGTTCGCTGCGGATGATGATCGCGGTCGGCTCAGGCTTCCCATTCGTGGGCGCGCATCGCCTCGGCTTTGCGTGCGTCGGCTTCGCGTTGGGCGCGCTCTCCCAGTTCGCGCTCATTCTCGCGCTCGACTCGCGCCTCTTCCTCCAGGCGCCGTCGCTCGGCCAGACGCTGCGCATCCTCGTGTTCAAGTTCGCGGAAGTGCTGCAATCGCTCTTCGCGTTCCTCGGCCTCGCGTTCGATGCGGTCGCGCTTGGCGCGCTCCTCGCGGTGTCGGGCAGCCGTGCGCAGCGACTCGTCCACCATCTCACCCAGGCGCTCGCTCCGCTCGTGCTGGAGGGCGGTGCGGAACAGGTCGGAGTTGATCGGCGCGTCTTGTGGCATCATGGCGCAATCCCCACAGGTAGCCGCAATCCCCCGAATCAGGGTCCGAGAATGACCGTGACGCGGGCGCTGTCGCCCGGGTCGACCGGCGTGGGGCGCGACTTGAAGATGGGGTCAGAAAAACGGCCAATCGTGGGTCCGCCTGTGCGTGTTATGCGGATTGTGCCCTGATCTGGCCCGATCGCTCGGGGTGATTCTCTTGGTTCCCGGTCGGCGAGCCGATACAGTACCCGCGCCGGGAAACGGAGCCGGCATCATGGTGCGCACGATGGACGAAGGCCCTTCCGACGAACCTCCTCAGCGAAGCAGCGCGTCAGCAGCGATCAGTTTGATCGACCCGGACGGGTTGATGGCGGGCGCTGACCTGGCATGGGTGGAACAGGCCGCCGCACGGGCTGCGGAGCACCTGGGGCTCCGGGGCGAGGTGCGTGTGCGCCTGCTGGACGATCGGGCGATGAGCGAGGCGCACGAGCGATCGATGGGGGAGAGCGGGCCGACCGACGTGCTGACCTTTGACCTTGACCCCGGATCGGGTGTGCTCGACGTGGATTTGCTGGTGTGCGTGGGCGAGGCCGGACGTCGGGCAGGCGAGTTCGGGCATGAGGTGGGGCGCGAAGTCCTGCTGTACATCGTGCATGGTGTGCTGCACTGCCTGGGGCACGACGACCACGACGACGAGCGTGCGCTTCGCATGCACGAGGAAGAAGATCGAATCCTGCGCGCGATCGGCGTGGGCGCGGTGTACGCGCCGCCGGCGCGCTGCAACGGGGAGTCGCGTTGACTGGTACGGTGGCATTGTGGGTGGCCCTGCTTTCGCTGGGGCTGTCCGGTCTGCTTTCGACGCTGATTCACGCGATGTCGCGGACGACGCGCGCCAGCGCGGAGCAGGCGGCGATGCGCAGCGGCAAGCCGGGGCGCGCCGCCCGTGTCGCGGCGATCATGAGCGACGAGGACCACCACCTGTCGGCGATGGCGCTGCCTCGCGCCATTCTCAACCTCACGGTGGTTGTGTCGTTGCTGATCTGGATCACGCAGGCGCGCGAAGCGCCGGCCTCGGAGTTCGTCGATCGCCTCATCGCGGTGGTGGTGGGCGGGTTCCTGGTCTGGCTGATCGGTGTGGTAGTCCCGCTGTCGGTGGCCGAGCACGCCGCAGATCGCACCGTTGCGATGTGGTCGTGGCTGATCCGGATGCTGGGCGTGCTGATGTCACCGGGGCGCCCGGTGCTGGGCTTTGTGATGGAGGTGGTGCGGCGTCTGGCCGGCGCCGAGCCTTCAACCGGGGCCGAGGCGCTCGAGGCGGAGATCATGTCGGTGGTGGAAGAGGGCGAGCGCGAGGGGCAGATCGACGAAGGAGCCCGCGACATGATCGAGGCCGTGGTCGAGTTTCATTCGACCACGGTGGAGCAGATCATGACGCCGCGGACTGAGATGACCGCGCTGGGTTACACCGACGACCTCGAGGTGCTCAAGCGTTTCGTCCGTGAGGCCGCGCACAGCCGCCTGCCGGTGTACGAAGAGAATCTCGATCACATCATCGGAGTGCTCTATCTCAAGGATCTGCTGCGCTGGATGGTGGTGCATGCGCCGGGCGACGGCGAGACGTTCAGCCTGCGGAAGATCCTGCGACCCGCGTCGTTCGTGCCCGAGACCAAGACCGTGCGGGAGTTGCTGACCGAATTGCTGGCCAACAAGGTGCACATCGCCATCGTGGCCGACGAGTACGGCGGCACGAGCGGGCTGGTGACGTTCGAGGACATCGTCGAGGAGATCTTCGGCGAGATCCAGGACGAGTACGAGCCCGAGGAGGAGGGCCCGGCGCCGGTGGCGATCGACGCGGAATCGCGAGCGGCCGAGATCGACGCGCGCATGGACATCGACGACGCGAACGACGAACTCGAGCCGCTGGCGATCGAACTGCCCAGCCACGACGACTACGACACGGTGGGCGGATTCGTGGTGGTGACGCTGGGGCGCATCCCCGAAGCCGGCGAGACCTTCACCCACGAGCGCGTGCGAGTGTCGGTGCTGGACGCGGAACCGACGCGGGTGAAGCGCGTCCGCGTCGAGCGCGTGGACCCGCAGCGGGCGGAAGAGACGCCGCTGAGCGAGCAGGCGGTGAAATAAGCCGCAACTGCGTCTGAGGCATCCCGCCGTCGGGCCCCGCACCCCTCAGACGCTCCGTCCCGGAGAAGCGCGCAAGGCAACGGAGTTGCGCCACAAAGCACCGCATCTCTGAGAACAGGGGCTGCCGGCAGGCGCTCAATCACGCTCCACGTTCACGCAATGCGAACGCAAATGTAAACAGCGCTCCCGCACGCTGCCCCCGCAGAGCATTACCCCTTCGCGCTCGCCCCCACCGTCATCCGCACCGGCACATACGTCGGCTGCACGCGGGCCGCAAACTCGTCGTGGAACTTGTTCATGATCGTCCGAACCGCCCAGTTGTGCCCGTCGGCCAGCCCGCAGATCGTCGTCCCCGGCATCGTGCCCATGCTCGTCGCGATCTCCAGCGCCAGGTCCAGATCCTTCGTCCGCGCGTCGCCCGCCTCGATCCGGCTGAGCAACTGGAACAGCCACCCCGAACCCTCGCGGCACGGCGTGCACTGACCGCAACTCTCGTGCTTGAAGAAACGTGAGATGTTGCGTGCCACGGCCACCATGTCCGTGTCCTCGTCAAAGATCGTCGGACACGCGGTGCCCAAGCCCAGCACGTTGTACTTGCGCCCGATGTCAAAGTCGAGTTCGGCGTCGAACTGGTCGGTCCCGAGGATGCCCATCGACACGCCGCCGGGGATGGCGGCCTTGTACTTCTTGCCGCCGCGCACGCCGCCGCAGTACTTCTCGACCAGCGTCCGCAGCGGGATGCCCAGTTCAAACTCGTACACGCCGGGACGCTCGACGTGCCCGGACACGCCCATCAGTTTGGTGCCGAAACTCGGCGGGCCGCCCACCGAACTCTCGACCCCCTGCTCGCAGAACCACGCCGGCCCGTGCTCGATGATGCTCGGGAGGTGGCTGAGCGTTTCGACGTTGTTGATGATCGTCGGGCGACCGAACAGCCCCTTGATTGCCGGGAACGGCGGCTTGATGCGAGGCCACCCGCGATTGCCCTCGATCGCCTCGAGCAGGCCCGTCTCTTCGCCGCAGATGTACGCCCCCGCCCCGCGGTGGACGTAGCAGTGGGCGACGAACTTTTCGCCGGCCGTGTTGGCGTCGGAGTTGATAAGCCCGCGCTCGCCGAAGATGCCCTGCTCATAGGCCTGGGCCAGCGCCTTCTCGAGTACGTGAGCCTGGTGGTGGTACTCGCCGCGGATGAAGATGTACGCCTTGGTCAGCCGGCAGGCGTACATGCAGATCGCAATGCCCTCGAGCAACTGGTGCGGGTCAAAGTCGATGAGCAGCCGGTCCTTGAAGGTGCCCGGCTCCGACTCGTCGGCGTTGACGGCCAGGTAGCGGTTCTCGACCGCCTGCCCCGGCTGGATCTTGGGCAGGAAGGTCCACTTGAGTCCGCACGGGAAGCCCGCGCCGCCGCGACCGCGGAGTTGGCTCTGCTTGACCTGCTCGGTGACGTCATCGGGCTTCATCGACAGGGCCTTGCGCAGGGCCGCGTACCCGCCCGTCTGCACATATTCGTCGTACCAGACCGTGTGCCGGTCTTTGATTTCGCCAAAGGGCGGCGTCGGGATGCGCCGGCACAAAACGTGCTCGTTCAGGGTGTTCTGGTACGTCTTTTTCGGCATGGGGCAATGGTAGCGCCGTCTTGGTGGGACGGGCGTCCCGCCCGTGCGCCCCGGCCTTCAACGAGCCCCGACCCTGAGGGAGGGGTCGCCCTCGAACCGCCGGTAGGACCGGTTTCCAACCGGTCGGCGTTGAGAGCAGTAGGACCGGTTTCCAACCGGTCAGTGGGACCCGCTTCCAGCCGGTGGACTCTTGCCGCCGCTCACTCCCCCGCGTAACTGTCGAGGAAGATGCTCAGGTCGTCGGTCGTCTGGATGGTGTCGAGATTCAGGTCGGTCATCGCGTCGGCGTTGGTGTAGTCGGTGAGGTAC
>RHKP01000044.1 GCA_008363215.1 Cyanobacteria bacterium CYA | reverse complement strand
ACCGCGCACAGTTCCGCGTCGGGAGATGCGACGAGCGTCGCGATGTGGCGCCGCCCGATCAGGCCCGCCCCGATCACGCCGACGCGCAGCTTCGCCATGCTCTCTCCCGTGGGTCAGGCCTGACGGGTTCTGCCGAATCGAAGGGCGTCAGGCTTGTATGTTGTTGGCAGACCGGCGCGGTAGAGTGTGGAGGAGAAGTCCGGACTCGGACGCGCAGCCTGTTTCCGGCCAGGGTAAGTCGAACCCGTGCTTCAGTCCATGGCGCGCGGCCGCGCCGGTCTTCGTGAACTCGAACGGTTACGTGCGCGGCCGTAAGGCCAGCGCGCATTGACAAGCACGAGGTGCGAAGACCATGTCCGAAATCAAGGTGGTGGTGGGGATCGATGTGGCGAAGGCGAGCGTCGAGGTGGTGACGCTGGGCGGTACGGGGCCGGCGGGGGAGTTCGGGAACGATCCGGAAGGGCACACGGAGCTGGTGGCGCAGGTGCCGGCGGGGGCGCTGGTGGTGATGGAGGCCACCGGAGGCTATGAAGCGCCGCTGGCGTGTGCGCTGCAGGCGGCGGGGCTGGCGGTGGCGGTGGTCAATCCGAAGCGGGCGCGGGACTTTGCCAAGGGGGTGGGCTCCGGGGCGAAGACGGACCGGATCGATGCGCGGGTGCTGGCCGAGTTCGGGCAGATGCTGAGGCACAAGCCGGACTTCCAACGCTACCTGAAACCGCCGGTGGACGAACAGGTGCAGGACTTGGCGGCTTGGGTGACGCGCCGGCGCCAGCTGCTGGGCATGTTGCTGTCCGAACGACAGCGCCTCGAGTCCTCGCGGCCCAAGGTGCGGCCGAGCATCGAGGCGATGATCGAGTCGATCAAACGCCAGCTCGACCAGATCGACCGGCAGATGCAGACCCATGTGGCGCACCACCACGAGGAACTCGACCGGTTACTTCGGTCGACCCGAGGCATCGGGCCGGTAGCCAGCGCGACGCTGATCGCTGGGTTGCCGGAACTGGGACGCTTGAGCGGGGCCGAGATCAGCGCGCTGGTGGGGGTCGCGCCGATGGCGCGAGACTCGGGGCAGAAGAAAGGACGCCGCTGGATCCAGGGGGGCCGCTTCGAGGTTCGCCGCGTGCTCTACATGGCCACGCTGACGGCGATCCGCAGCAATCCGGTGATCCGGGTTTTCTATCTACGCCTGGTGGCTGCCGGGAAGGTCAAGAAGGTCGCGATCGTGGCGTGCATGCACAAACTCCTGCGCATCCTTAACGCCATGGTTCGCGATCATCAGCCCTTCCAGGCTTGACATCCAACACGGTTACTGAAGCCGTACCCACGAGCGATCCGCGGCTTTCGCCTTCCCTGTGGGTCGGGCTTCAGCCCGACGGGGCGGGTGGTGATGCGATGGATCGTGTCGGCCTGAAGGCCGACCCACGGGGAGGGTGGTGGGTCGGGCTTCAGCCCGACGGATTTCGCGTGGATCAACTACCGTTCACTCGATCGGGATACGCACGCCCAGCGTGACCGCCCAGTAGTTGCCGTCGTCCTTGCTGGCGGTCCCCGAGCCGGTGAGGAACACGGTGCCGCGCGCGAAGTCGGTCGACGCGCCGAGGTTGAACAGCCAGTAGTCGTCGTCCGGCACGTAGGCGCCGACCGAGTAGGTGCCGCCCAGCAGGACCGGCGTCGCCTCGACCG
>RHKP01000012.1 GCA_008363215.1 Cyanobacteria bacterium CYA | reverse complement strand
CGAGTGGGAGCCCGAGGCCGCGGAGGGCGTGGACGCCAACAGCGCGTTTGGCGGCGCCACCCGATCCAAGCCGAGCCCCGCCTTGGACGAGGCTGCGGCCTGGCTCGTGGAACTGCTCGCAGATGGTCCCAAGCTTGCCCGGGACGTCGAGGCCCAAGCCAAAGAGGCCGGGCATCCGTGGGGCACTGTCAAGCGAGCCAAGTCAGCGGCCGGCGTTGTGGCCAAGAAGATCGGCTTCCCGGGTGTTTGGCATTGGTTAGTACCCGGCGTGTCTCTGTGGGGCTCCGAAGGGGCGCACGTCCCTTAGGGCATAGCGATCTGCGCCCCTTCGGCTGGCGCGGTCAAAAACGCGGTTTTTGCAAAAACGATCTGCGCCCCTTCGGGCGCTTGCACTTTCCCCCCGATTCTGGCACCCTGACGACGACGGGAGAACTCATGGCTGGATTGACGACTGACGCGAACGGGACCCGGCGAGTCACCTTCCGGTGGCGGGGCAAGCGCGGCGCCATCCGGATCGGCCACATGCCTGACCGGGCGGCCGAGACGTTCCAGATGCACGTCGGCGCCATCGTGGCGGCCAGGGACGCGGGCGTTCCCCTTGAGCCTCTGACGGTCACCTGGCTCGCGGGGCTGTCCGACGACCTGCACGCCCGCGTGGCGGCGACGGGGCTCGTGGACGGCCGCCAGGCGAAGCGGACGCACACGCTGGGCGAACTGCTCGACGAGTTCTACGGCGCCCTTGAGGTCAAGCCGGCGACCAAGGTGACGATGGAGCAGACGCGCCCCGGGCTCGAGGCGCACCTGGGCCGGGATCGCGACGTCGCCACGATCACCCCGAAGGATCTGGACGCCTGGCGGGCCCGCATGGTGGCCGACGAGCTCGCCCCGGCGACGATCGCCAAGCGGTGCAAGGTTGCGCGCCAGATATTCGCTCGGGCCCAGCGGTGGGGGATGCTGGCCGAGACACCCGCCGGCGACCTTCGAACGGGGGCCATGACCAATCCGAGCCGCCAGGTCTTCGTAGATCGCCCCACGATCGCCCGCGTGCTCGACGCGGCCCCGGACGCCGAATGGCGACTCCTGATCGCCCTGGGGCGGTTTGGGGGCCTGCGTGTGCCCTCTGAGGCCCTGGCTCTACGCTGGGAGGACGTGGACTTCGACGAGAGAACGATCCGCGTGCCGATCGGCAAGACGGGCCCGCGGACCGTGCCAATGTTCGCCGAACTGCAACCCCTTCTGCTCGAGGTCTTCGAAGCGGCCCCCGAGCGGGACGCCCGGGTCATCAGCCGATACCGCAACGGGCAGAACATCAACACCCAGCTTCGGCGGATCATCCGACGCGCCGGCCAGGTCGAGTGGCCCCGCACATGGCACAACCTGCGGGCGTCGCGAGCGACCGAGCTCGCGGCCGAGTTCCCCGGCCACGTCGCGGCGGCCTGGCTCGGACACACCGAGCAGATCGCCGACAAGCACTATCGCATGGTCAGGGATGAGGACTTCGCCCGCGCCGTTGCCGGCGACAAATGCGGCAACATCCTGGAGACAAATGCGGCGATGCGTGGGGCTGCACGGGCCTGCACCGAGAGCCCAAAAACACCGCAAGCCCCGGGAAACCCGAGGCTTGTGCAGTCTGGTGCAGTCTCTTGCAATCACCCGCACAAAGACCTAATGACCCCACGGGGATTCGAACCCCGGTTTTCAGGATGAGAACCTGACGTCCTGGACCTGGCTAGACGATGGGGCCTTCAGGACAAAATCAACCGCTCAAGCGTATCCGGGCTCGCCCGGCGGTCAAACGATTCAGACGTACGACGTGGCCATCATGTTGCGCCGAAGTTGTGCCAGCGCGTAGACGGCCGCTTCCGATTCACTCTGCCCGACCACTGCGCCGCTTGAACTTCCGCCGCGTTCACTCCACTCGGCGCGATAGCAGTCAAACAACTGGATGTGTCGGACGGAGAACTCGAAACCTGCGGCCTCGAACTCGCTCCCCACGCGATGAGGCGCGGGGAAAGAGCGTCCATCGCCGAGGTGAGCACACCCGGCCGTGTCCAGCGCCGACCAACCGGTGGCGTACAACTCCTCGACCGCAAATTCCAGTCCCATGACTCGCCCCTGTCTTTCCCGACCAACTTCAACCCGTCGCCGACCGCCGGCGGCAGTCCCTCTCTCCCGCCGAGCGTTGCTGCGACAATCGCGCAGACCAAACCGTCGCTGTCACACAATCTATCGGATCGGCGGCCCGGGTTCCAGTGCCGGGCGGAGGAGTCTACCCGGTTGTCGGCCCAAGTCTACCCCTGTTGTGGGGAAAGAATGGTCAGAACAAGGACGTCGTAAAGGGCGTGGGCAGCCACGACAATGCCAAAGCCCCGTAACAAGTAGACCGCCCCGAGGTAGATTCCGGCAGCCGCATACAGTGTAAACCAGGAAAGGCTGAACCCTGTTCCGGGTATAAGATGGTATACGGCAAATGCCGCCGCGGAAACACCCACCGCCCCGACTGCCCCGACCCGCTTGCTCAGCCGGAAGAGGTCCACGAGCAGGAAGTCGACGGCGGCGATGATGACCATGCGGAACAGCAGTTCCTCATAGAGCCCGGCACCGACGGAGATCGTCAGTCGGGCGCCCAGGGGCCAGGTCGTAACGTCGCCGGCTTCGGCCTGGATGAGCACGCCCGGGGTGAGGATGACCGCGATCATGAGGAGGGGGAAGGTCCAGACGGCGGCTTCGGCGGCCATGCCCGCGAGCACGTCGAACCGGACTTTCCACGAATCGCGTGACAGGAGGTGCCACAGGAGCAGCACCGTGAGCATGGTGATGGCCGGCAGGTGCATGCCGAGGACGCCGAAGCGTTCAAAGGCCTCTTCGAAGAGTCGCTGGGCACGCACCGTCTGCACGACCTGCCCTGAAGGGTCGGCCAGGAAGCGGAGAGAGGCTGCCTCGTAGGCGATGACGATGGGGAGGAGGAAACAGAAGTTGTGCCAGGGAAGGCGGGTGAGGGAAAAATAACCGACCGGCGCAGGGGCGCCGGCTTTTTTCGAGGTGGGGAGTCTGGATCGGGAGCGGCGACGAGACATCGCGGCGCGTCCCCCGGGTCAGGCGTGCTGGCTTAGCCCTTGACCTTGTTCTTCAGTTGGGTGTTGAGCCGGCTCTTGCGGCGGGAGGCCTGGTTGCGGTGGATCACGCCCTTCTGGGCCGAGCGATCGATGACGGCCGAGCAGGACTTGTAGGCCTCGGCGGCCTCGGCGGGGGAACCGTTGGCCAGGGTGTTGTGGAAGTTCTTGACGGCCTCGCGCATGGTGCGGAGACGCCAGCGATTTCGAGCGCGTGCGGAGGCGTTCTGGCGGACCCGTTTTTGTGCCGACTTGGAGTGAGCCATTCCGTATGAACCTCAGGGCGCCCGACCTGGACGCGGGATGGGATCTTTGCCTCTCCGGGGCCCGAATCAAGCCCCCGGGAGGCGGGGATGGCAC
Organism: Cyanobacteria bacterium CYA; assembly: GCA_008363215.1. GTDB lineage: Bacteria > Planctomycetota > Phycisphaerae > Phycisphaerales > UBA1924 > J022. Next base: position 60,462 of record RHKP01000012.1, on the reverse strand, counting down.
GATTCCCATTGGTGCGCTACTGGACGGGCGGCCGGACCCGGCTTAGTGTTTACCCGCGCCACGCGGGCGTAGCTCAACTGGATAGAGCACCTGACTACGGATCAGGAGGTTGAGGGTTCGACTCCTTCCGCCCGTGCTTGCAATGCCCCTCGGTGGGGCATTGCATTTTTTCAGAGTCTCCCTGTTTCGGCCAAGCCGCGAAGCCCAGGGGTCGACGTCGGGGGGCAATCGTGCGGACACCGGTTCGTGGTGTTGACCGAACGACAGCCCGAACCCAACGGCCTCCCGAGCGGACGACGACGCGAGCGGGCTGGGCCGCTCATTGGCAGCCCGGTTGACTGGGAGCCCGATCAAGCCTCTTTGGCGGTGGTTCGCAGGCGCTCGCCGGCCTGGATCAGCACCTGCTCGGCGACCTGCTCGGGGTTGTAGCCGGCCGGCATGGTGACGAAGGGGACGCCGGCCTCGCGGGCGTAGGCGCGGGCTTCCTCGGCGTGGAGGTGCCCGGTCAGTTTGGTCAGGACGACGACCAGGCGCGTCTGGCGGCGCATGATGGGGGCCCGCAGCGGGCCGGCACTGCCGTGCTCGGTCAGCGACATCCACTCAACGGTATCGAGTCCGAAGGCATCTTTGAGCCGGTCAACCGCGTCGGGCCGACGTTCACCCCCGACCACGACGATCGACGATCCTTCGAGAAGGGCGCGCGCCTCGGCCACACGGGCGCTCCAGCGTGGCTCCAGCGAGCCTTCGACCGCCTGTTCGACGGCGCTCCGACCTGAGGCCAGGACGGCCAGGACGCCCGCACCGGCCTGGGCTTCGGGTGGGAATGCGTCGGTGTGCAGGGTGCGCAGCGCTTCACGCAGGCGTGGGTCGTCGGGTCCGACGCCCAGTTCGAGCAGGTCTTCCACGCACTCATTGACACGCTGGCAGTCGTGCGCATCGCCGGCGCCCAAGGCCGGAAGGCGCCGCGCGTGATATCGCAGTTTGTTGAGGACCGACTCGATGCGCAAGCCGGCGGCCTTGCGCTCGGAGAGCAGGGCAGCCAGTGAGCGGATCTCCCCCAGCAGGGCTGCGGCGCGGCGCGGATCGGCCGGATCGCTCACCTTCATGTGGCGCGCGACGAAGATCTGTCGTTCCCAGGTCTTCTGGCGCAGCCACGTGTGCGCTTCATCCTGATCCGTGTCCGGATTGGTCAACCATGTCCAGTGCAACGCCTGGCGCAGCGCCGAATCGGCCTCGGCCATCATCTGAAAAGCCTGCTCCACGTGCGCCGGCTTGACCCCGGACGGCGAGCGGAGAATCGCATCGCACAGTTCGGCACTTTCGGCCAGCGCTTCGTAGTTGTTCGCGATCACCTCCAGACGCTCATTCTCCGGCTGCTCTTCGTAGCGCCAGAACACCCAGAGGAAGCAACTCCGCAGCGACTTGGCCTGCTCGATCATCTGATTCATCGATGCGAGCACATCCTGCTCGGCCTGAGGATCCTCGGCCGTGGCGCGACGTCGAATGTAGAGCCGGCACGAGGCCGCCTTGAGCCGGCTGCGCTGCGCGAGCAGCCCGAGGTCAATCTCCTCACGCTGGTACTGCCCATTCGGCGGAACGGCAGGCGCCTCGGTCGCGGCGCGATGGGCGGCCGCCAGATCGGCCTGACTCCCGGGAACGGCCACGTGCGCCAACGCATCGCCGATGGCCAGCGGGACCACGCCGATCTGTTCGAGCGCGGAGCGCACACTGGGGAGATCAGGCGCCGGAGGCTGTGCGTCCGACGGCGCATCGGGCCGGGGTGCACCCGCCGCGTCGGCTGCTGACTCCACGTCGTGCGGCGTCTGGGAGCGTGAGGTTGCCTCGATGCGGTCAGCCTCGTCGAGCACAAGGGCCGCCAGTTCGCGCGCCACGGCGCGGATTCCCGGCGAGCGAAGATGCTCGCGGAGGAGCAGGCGGATCGCGGCGGCGAGTTTGTCGGCAGAGTCGGGCATGGTCCTGGGTCAAGCCTATCGGGCGCTGCGCCTCGGGGCGAGGGTGGATTCTGCGTCGAGAAGTCGAAACGCGTACCGTTGGCACCAACCGATGGCCAAGAAGAAGCCCAACCCGTCCAAGTCCGAGCCGACGATTGAGAATCGTCGGGCGCGGCACGATTACACCATCGCGGAGACGCTGGAAGTAGGCGTCGCGCTGCGGGGGACGGAGGTCAAGTCGGTTCGCGCCGGCAGGGTGTCGCTCAATGAGGGGTTCGTGATGGCTTCGGCCCAGCCGGGCGGGGCGGTGGGGCTGACGTTGCACCAGGTGAGCATCGGGGAGTACGCCCCGGGGGGTTCGCAGCAGCATCGGCTGGACCGGGTGCGGATGTTGCTGGCGCATCGGCGTGAGATTGTGCGGCTGGCCAGGCAACTCGAGGTGAAGGGCGCGACAATCGTGCCCTTGAAGTTGTACTTCAAGGGAGGGCGCGTCAAAATTCTGCTCGGTATCGGCACAGGTCGGGCCGAGTACGACAAGCGACGCGCGATTGCCGAGCGTGAGTCGAAGCGGGAGTTGCAGAGGCTGATGTCGCGGCGTCGGTGAGCCGCCTCCCTGAAATGGTCGGGGTTTTTTCCTGCACCAAAACGGGGTAGAAGGTGGCGCAAGACGTGGATTTCTTGTTGATGCAGTTGGACAGAATCCAGAAAACCGAGAAAGAACGGCTGGGAGTCCGAATTGTCATGGCGGAACGGGATCCGGGTCAGGGAAGGCCGACGCAGGGAACCGCGTTGGATCCTGGGTTGAGTGTCCGCCGACGGGTCAAGGATCGACTCTCTCTCCTCGGTGCCGCTGGGTCAAAACTGGCCGAGCGGCTCCTTTCTTTGGGGAAGGCGGCGTGAAAGCGCGCGGGCGGGTCTCCGAAGTCCTCCGACGAGAACAGGGTGATTGGACCGATCGTGTGCGGGAAGCCGTCAGGGTTGCCTGACGGCGGTCGGAGTACTGTTGAGGGGCAGCGTGCAGGCCGAGGTGCTTGTCGATGCCCTCCAGACTGCGAGGAGAACACCGTGCGACGCATCGAGATGCTGGTGATCGGAGGTCTGTCGGGAGTGATGCTGCTGTCGGGGTGCGCCGGCCAGCCGCCGGTGGGTGAGCGGTCGGGACGGGTGAATCCGAGCGACACAACGCCCCCGGAGGCGGCCGACTCTCGTCCGCTGGTGGCCGACTTCATCGCGTATAGCGACCAGATCGCCGAAGCGCTGATGCGTGACATGATGGACAACGAGCAGTTGGCGCCGCTGCACGCCGAGCGGACGACGGTGCTGTACGGGGACATCAAGAACGAAACCGGCATCGTGAGCACGAACGATTTTGAGGTGGTGCGCGAGCGCACGAAGAACCGGCTGATGCAGAGCCGCACGTTCAACAGCGCGTTCCGATTCCTGACCAGCCGTCAGCGTCTGGAAGAGTTGCAGAAGACCGAACTGGGCGGGGACATGTTCGAGAAGGACGCGAGCGGGCGCGTGCGCAATCCGCGCATTCATCCGGACGACACGCTGCTGCTGAACGGGACCATGTATCGCATTTCGCGCGGGCCGACGAACTACTACCTGATGACTTTCGAACTCGTGCGCTTCAGTGACGGCGAGATTGTGTGGACGAACGACTACGAGACCAAGCGGTGGTGAAGTGGCTGCTGGTGGTGGCGCTGGCGGTCATGGGCGCGAGCCTGGGCGCGTGCGGTGGGCAGCAAGTGCGCACCACGCGGATCGCGGCCGAGGACTTTGCCGACGTGGCAGCGGCCGTAGCAGCGCAGTTGCAGGCCAGTGACGCGTTGCATGATCGCGGGCCGGACGACGAGCCGTGGGTGATCGCGATCGACCGGGTGCAAAACCTGTCGAGCGACGTGATCTCGTTGTCGGAGCAGTGGTGGCTGATGGCCAAGTTGCGGTCATCGCTGCCGATGCGGACGCTGTCGACGGAGCGGGCGGTGAAGTTCGTGATACCGGCCGAGCACCTGGAAGCGGTGCGGGCACGCGATCCGGAACTCGGCGAGGCGGCGGTGGAGCGTGCGCCGACGCACCGGATGGGGGCGGTGTTCCGGTCGGTGACGCGCGTGGGGCAGAACGGGCGGACGGACCTGTACCAGGTGGACTTTGACCTGGTGAGCCTGGGCGACGGGCAACTGGAGTGGTCAGGCTCGTATGAGTTCAAGCGGCTTGCATTCGGGCGCGGCTGGGACTGAAGCCCGGAGAGGATCGCGTGCGAGGCGGACGGCGCACAAGTCGGAAGGAGAGCGCGCGCACGATCGCGGCGGATTCGATGAGCCGCGACCGCAAGGGAGCGGTGGTGGTGCATCGGAATGCGAAGGGATCCCTCCGTGGCGGTCTGGGCCGGTGGAGGCAGGGATCGGGGGAGACCGGTTGGAAACGGGCCCTGCTGACCGGTTGGAAACCGGTCCTGCTGGTGATGGTGGTGCTTGCGTTGGTGGGGTGTGCGTCGCGGCCGTATGCGCAGATAGATCGAACCGTGTGGGTGGGGCAACTGGGGCAGGCGCGGGCGGCGGTGCTGGAGGAGCCGGCGAAGAAGAACGATGACGCACTGCGTGAGGCGACGCTGGCGGTGCTGACGCTCTCGGACGGGTACCCGGCTCAGGCCGAAGTTCCCATGCAGCGGGTGTACGAGGTGTTGCGGACGCGCGGGCTCAATGCAAACAAGGAAGCGGCGGCCAAGGTGCTCAACGAGAGCGTCAAACTCTGGAAGGGCGAGCCGTACGAACAAGCGATCCTGTACCTGTACGTGGGGATGCAGCAGGCGGCGGTGGGGGCGTGGGACAACATGCGGGCCAGCGCCAACTCGGCGCTGGAACTGCTGGACGAGTTTGACAAGGCCCGGGGCGTGGTGCGCGAGAACGAACCGTCCGAACACGGGTATGTGGTTTCACAGAGCGATCTTGCGGCGGCGCATCTGCTGGCGGCGATCGCCAACCAGCAACTGGGGCGTGATGACGAGGCGAGCGATCACTTGTCGCGGGTGCGCGAGCAGCGGCCGGGACTGGCGGAGTTGTGCGACCGGATCGCCGGCAAGGACTTCGACACGGTGCTGGTGGTGGAGATGGGGCTGGGTCCGGTGCGTGAGCCGAGCGGGTCGGATGCGTCGGAGGCGACGTTGGACTATCGGTGGCCGAGCGATGAGCGTGAGATTGTGGTGCGTGATGCGCGTGGGGAGTTGGGGCGATTCGGGCGTGTACTCGACGTGAACAACTTCGCCGACGCCTATCGCTGGGACGTGCTGGCGCAGTGGCGGCGCTTCAAGTCGGGGGCGGGGTCGGTGATGGCCGGGGCCGGTGCGGTGCTGGTGCTCAGTGACGATGACGAGGCGCAGATCGCGGGGGTGGGGTTGCTGTTGGCCGGTCTTTTGAGCAAGGCCAATGCGCGGGCGGACATGCGTTCGCTGGGCGTGTTGCCCCAGCGGTACTACATCGTGCCGCTGAAGTTGAGCAAGACCACCGGGACGATCGCGGTGAGCATCGGCGGTGGCATGGGCGAGTCAGCGTTGGTGCCTGGTCTGCGGAGGTTGGAGGGTGGAAAGGTCAGGCTGGTGGTCGTGCGGGTGCCGTGTGAAGCCCGGGCGGGCGACTCGGACACCTGGGCGGGGCCCCGGTATGCGGGTGACAAGACGGACGAGGATGTTCCGGGGGCGGATTTGCCGTACATCCTGGGCGGGCGCTGCGTGATGACGCCGGGACCGGAGGCGCTGAGCAAGTACCAGGCGGCCGGCTGGCTTGAAGGGTGGACGAGCAACGACCTGCGGGAGTTGTATCGGGAAGAGGGCATCGTGCTCCCGGGCGACGTGGGGCCGGGGATTCCGCCGGGGTTGCACGTGCTGGAAGGCGGCCGATCGCTCATCAGCCCGGAACCGGGGACACTGGGGTTTGGGCGGTTGTTTTTCAAGGAACACGGGGCGTTTCGCCCGCGGAGCGAGCGGGTGGCGCGCCTGGCCGAAGAACTGAAGGCAAAAAGGGAGACCGTGCCATGAATTGGATGATGTTGACCGCGGCAGGGGCGATGGTGTTGGTGGGGTGCGCGCGTCCGACAGTCGCGCCCCCCGCCCAGCCGATCGCCGACCCGATGCAGTATCCCCAGATCGTGCTGTCGCAGGATCTGGCGGGCTGGATCGCCGTGGATCGCCCAGTGGTGGAAGGCATGGGCGACGATGACGGCCCGCTGAGCGTGGTGGTGCCGGTGCGGACGCTGACGGCGCGGGGGGAGGCGATCCGGGTGCAGTACCGGTACATTTTTCTGGATGACCGTGGCCGCCCGATTCATCCACAGGGAGATTGGCGGTACGAGCGGATGGAGTCTCGGACGCAGAAGTTCTTTGAGGGTAACGCCCTGGACGAGCGTGCGGCGGACTGGCGGCTGGAGATCCGGACGGCGCGGTAGATCCCCTGTTTTGACAGATACGTGAAAGGGCGTAGACTCGGGCGCTTGAACGGGTGGGCGCCCGGGTTCATTCCGGGGCGCGGGCGGAACGGCCGGGGGAGTCTGCGCCATGGATGCGAGTTTGCGGATTCCGGATGGATACAGAGCGGTGGACCTCGAACCGGGAGGCTCGATTTCGCCGTTGCGGTTGTGCGTCCTGTGCCGGACGGCGTCCGACGGCGCGGGCGGGCACCTGGTGGTCTTGCGGGACTGGCTGGACGCTCGCGCATTGCTCGGGTGCGTGGTGGACGTGGGCGACGTGGTACAGCGGTGGGTGCAGATCTGGATCCAGGACGTGGATCGGGTGGCCACGAGTTTGCGGGCGTACCAGTCGAGCCTGTCGAACACGATTCTGGAGGAGCGTTGGGCCCGGATGGTCGAGGCTGTGGAGGAGATCTGCCCGCAGGATCTGGTGCGGACGGGGTTCGAGCGGGAGGCGGCGCCGGCGTTATTCCTGGACCCGTTGCGGGGCAAGGTGAAGCCGCTGATGCACGAGGCGTCGGGCATGCCTTTCGAGGTGTGTCGGGACGATGGGCTGCTGCGGGAACGAGGGCTGGCGTTGTTTTCGACAACGCTGCATCGGTATTTGTACATCGAGGCGCTGGGACTGGAAAGCCCATTCGTCGCGGCGACAGAGGGGGCTCCGGGGTCGGACGTGCACCCGCTGGCGTCGAAGATGACGGGGATCAATCGCGACCTGATATCGCTGAACGCGGGCGGGGGGCGGATGCTGGTGCGGCGGTACAGCCCGATTTCGATGGGACAGTTCATCGAGGTGCTGGGGGGCGCGACGTGGCCGGGCGTGGCGCACGGGTCTGGGCTGGTGCATATTGACAACGAGTCGATCGAGGCCGAGCAGCGGGGGGGCGAATCGATCGACCCGGACCGGTTTTTCCTGGGTCGGCATGGGCGTTGGGGGCGGCTGGTCGAGACGTTGCACCTCAAGATGCGTCTGATCGCCGACGCGCTGGGGGCGGTGTCGCAGATGGCGTCGCGTACGGGGCGGCCGTTGCTGAACCTGAGCGACGAGAGTTTCCAGGTCGAGGTGTGGGACCGGGCGTGCGGGCTGCCGCGGCTGTGGACGGCGCGGGCGGTGCTGGTGGATCCCGGTGCGGCGGTGGCGTTGCCGATCGAGGGAAGCCGGCTGAGTTACTTTGTTTCACCGGAGGGATTGGGGCGCGGGATTTACCGACCGCAGTTGGGCATCGAGTCGGCGCGCGGGCTGTGCTCACTGCGATTCCGGCAGGTGACGATAGACGACGACGGGTCGGCGACGATCGAAGGCACGTTTCAGACGGACGAGCGTGTCAAGGCGGACGGGAGCGATCTGGTCGCGCTGCAACTGAATATGGCGGGCGAGCGGGTGGAGGTGTTCGTGAGGCTGGAGTCGGCGTCGGCGATGGCATCGGGCGAGTTGCGCTTCCGCTCGGTGCCGCAGCGTGTAGGCGCTTCGGCGGGCAAGGCGATGCGAGCGGCCGAAGGTGTGCCGATGCGCGACGTGACGTTCGAGGTGCTGCCGCTGCTGTCCACGCCGTGCGATCTGTACGCGATCGGCGTGCTGGCGGTGAAGGCGTTGCTGACCGGGCCGGACAAGAGCGTGGCCGAGGCGTTGGACGAGGCGTTGAGTCTGGCGCGGCAGGCGAGCGCGCTGCACGGCGAACTGGGCGGGGAGTCGGCTCCGGCGCTGCATGACCGGATTCGGCTGATCTTCGACGCCGACGCGCGGTGGTCGGGCTCGCTGGGCCCGCAGCGGCTGACTGCGGAGAAGTTGTCGCCTCAAGAGGCGTTTGATCTGGTACCGCCGGAGTTGTGGTGGCGTGTGCTGGCAGCGGTGGTGCGGATGTTCCCTGGGATGGGCCCGGACAGCATCTGCCGGGATCTTGGCGATTCGCGCGGGGGCGGTGCGCACCGGGTGTTCGGGCCGGCGATCGAGGACGTGGATGATCTGCTGGTGCGGACGAGGAGCCTGATGCTCATAGACTGGCGTTACAACCGTGAGGTGCACTCGGTGATCCGGGGCATGAGAACGCAGATGATCGACATGGGTGTGGGGATCGGCCGCTAGAATGACCCCTCTTGGCGGAAAAGAGCAAGGAGGCAAGATGAACCTGCTGCAAAAGATGATGGCGGTGGTGTTGGGCCTGTCGTTGACGCTTGGGCTGGGCGGGTGCTCATGCACGCCGAAACTGGGCAACTACACGGTGACGGTGAAGTTGTCGGACCAGTTCCCCGAGCAGTTCACGCCGTTCGACGTGGACCTGATCGGGTTGACGCCGGCTGAGAAGGGCTGGGCGGAGAGCAAGTCTGTCAGCGCGTACTTCAGCGGAAGCGATGCGGACCGGAACTCATACCAGACGGCCGGGGCGGAGATGCGGCGAATTCCGCTGACGTTTGGTCCGGGGCGTGATCGGTCGTATGTGCTGACGCTGGACAAGAAGAGCGAACGGTACAATTTGTGGAAGGGGCAGGTGCGCTACCTGGCGGTGTTCGCACAGTTGGAAGGGGTGTCGGCATCGGGGGCGACGGATCCGCGTCGCGGCGTGCTTTCGCTCGACCAGTGCGACTGGGGCAGTCGGCGTCAGTTGGACGCGATCGTGATCTCTCCGACCAGGGTGGCGGTGCCGACGCCGCCTGAGAAGAAGTGACCGGCCCGGGCGGACCTGGGGCAGTGAAAGCAACAGGAGTCATGGGCCGTCCCTGACGCGGGGCGGCCCTTGCATTGGGCATGGGCAGTTACGCGGGTTACCAGGTGGTGCGGGAGATCCGTCGCAGCCCGGTGGGTGTCGACGGGTTGGCGCACCGACCGGACGCGCCCACGCGTGAGTTTCTCGTGGAGGTGCGTGTGCCCGACCCGGTTGCGGCCGGGGGCGACGAGCGGCACGGTATCGAGCAGTTTCTGCGTCAGGCGCGGGTGCAGCAGTCGATCGGAGGCGACGCGTGGGTGCGTGTGCTGGAGGTCGGCGAGTCCGGCGAGGAGGGCTTTGCGGTCAAGGACTACTACGCGCGCAGCGTGCGGACGCTGATCGAGGCGCGGGCGAGGCTGGATCCGGGACAGACGCGGCTGCTGGTGCTGGGGATGCTCGACGGGCTGATCGCACTGCGTGATCGGTGCGGGGGGCGTGCGCACGGGGAACTGGATGCGTCGCGCGTGCTTCTGGATGAAGCGCCCGGGCCGGGGCGGTGGCGCGGGCTGCTCAATGCGCCTGCGGATGACGTGGACGAGCGCGTGCGGGGCAAGGCTGCGCGGCTGGGCGACTTGCGAGCGCTGGCGCGGATCATCATCGGGCTGGTTGAGTTGCGTGTGCCCGCCAGTGCGCCCGGTTCGGTCGGGCCGAGCGAGCGCTGGAAGCAGGCGTTCGGGCCTCAGGTGGACGCGTGGGTGGAGGTCGTCAACGCGCTGCTGGACATGAGTTTGGACCCGGACGCGCTGCCGCTGGAAGAAGTGCGGCGTCGTGTGGAAAGGATCGTGGCGCCGGCGCGGCGGAGCAAGCGCGGGCTGGTGATTGCCGGGCTGGTGGGACTGGTGGTGCTCGGGGGCGGGGGCTACCTTGGCATGCGCGCGATGGGCGGCGGGCAGAAGGCGGCGGTGGTGCATTACGACTTCACGCCGGCGCACTGGGTGGAGTTCAACATTGACTTTCAGGTCCATGGCCTTCTGCTGGCAGGCGACTGGTCGGCGCCTTCAAAGGCGCCGGAGGACTGGGCGAAGTGGTTCGAGTCGCTGAAGGATGCGATCGAGAGGAAACCAGACACCGCTGAGCGGCCGTCATACATCGCCGACACGCCGGAACTGCTGGCGGAAGTGCTCAACCCGGGGGCCAGTCAGGACGTGGAGGCGGCCAAGGAGAAACAACAGAACGCGGGCAAGGCGGCAGCGAGTTACGCCGCCTGGGAAAAAGGCGTGCTCGAGGTGCTGGCGCAAGCACCCGGGAAGAAGTCGCTCGAAGAGGCGGGAGCATGGCTGGGCGGTATTCCGCTGGGCGAGGTGCTGGCGCGGTACGCGGGCCAGTGGGAGACCTGGGGCGCGCCTTGGACGACGCCGGAGGGGCTGGGGGATCAGGTGGTCCAGACGGCGTTCAGCAAAGAGGCGGAGGCCCGGGCGGAGCGCGTGAAGTCGTTTGTGGAGCGGGTGCGACTGGCAGCGATGGCCGAAGCGGTCAACACGCAGGTGAAGGAGATTGAACAGACGCTGGCGGGGATCACGCAGACGGGCGAGACGAACGATGATGCGATATTGCGCGAGGCGCGGTCGATCGTGCGTCGGTTCGTGGTGCGTGATGACGAGCCGGACGTGGAACTGGCGTTGTCGGGCGTCAGCGACCGGCTGGGCACGCAGGCGATGGATGTGGTGATCGCGATCGCGGGATCGCTTGGGAAAGACGGCGCGTATTCCAAGGCGCACAAGCCGTCGCTGCGTGCACGGCTGGCGGGGGCGGATCTGGAGGACGGAACGCTCAAGCCGCTGGAAACCTGGCTGGACTTGGTGAAAAACAGGGATTTGATCGAGTTGTCAGGGGACCGCGATCCGCTGGAGGCGTGGCGAAACGGGAAGCAGCCGGCGCAGCGGGCCAAGTTCTCGGGACAGATGCTCCAGTTGGAGAAGTTGCTCGAGCAGGACGGGGTGACGGCAGAGCAGCGGCAGGTGGCGGCGGAGGCGTCGGAACGCGCGCGGCGGTGGATGGAGGAGGCCGACGAGAAGGTGCAGGCGGTGCTGGATTTGGCGCCGATCAGGGCGAATGAGCCGAAGTTGCGTGAGGCGGCCGATGCGGCGGCGTCGCGTGTGGACGAGGCATCGCGACTGATGGACAACCAGATCGGCGAACTGTCGTGGACGAAGGACAAGTTGCGTGATCTGTTTGCGCGCGGCAACGTGTTTGCTGACGAGCAGGTGGATGCGCGGCACGATGAGATCAGGGGGCAGTTCAGCACGCGACTGGAGTCGACGCCCGAGGAGGCGCTGCCGCGGCTGTACGCGACGTACAAGCAGGTGCAATCGCAGTTGGAGGCGATCGAGCGGCGGTACGCGGTGCGGCTGGGGATCGGCCAGTGGGTGGGCTCGATGCCGTTGGAGGCGGTTGAGACGACATTCGCGCAGTTGCGATCGAAGCGGCTGGCGGCGGCGCTGTCGGCGGTGGACATCGACGCGGCGCCGCCGGCGCCGGCTGGGGACGAGTTCGATCCGGTGCTGACGCAGGTGCGCACGGCGATCGAAGAGGCGGTGGGGCGGGTGGCCGAACTGACGGCACGACTGGACTCGTGGCACAGTCCGAGCGAAATGAGCGATGAGTTGGGGCTGGTCTCCGGGTTCTCGGTGCAGAGCGTGCCGGGGCTGGAGGCGGGCGATGCGGAAGCGATCCGCAGCGCTTTCGGATCGGCCTGCGCGGGACTGCTCGGTCGGGTGGATGCGGCGGCGCGCGTGAGCGGATCGCCGGAGGAACTGATCGGCATCGTGCGACAGGGGCTGAGCAACAAGCCGGAACTGCGGGTTGCGGCGTATGACGCGCTGAGTCAGGCGGACGCGTGGCCCCGCACGGCGGAGGATCTGAACAATGAGATCGCGGCGAGGACGGCGCTGCTGGAGTCGATTTTATCATCGGGTGTGGAGGCCGGCGAACTGGTGGAACGAATCGAGCGACAATCGGCCGAGCGGTGGCATGAGGCGGTGGCCGGCGCGAGCGATGAGACGAGATTCACGGCAGCGATGGGACTTGGCGCGCAGTTCAGCGGATCCGAGGCATTGCTGACCGACGCGGATCGGCGCAACGTCGCGCTGCTGGAGTTGAAGGGCGCGCTTGCCGGCGTGGACGCCGGCGATGAGGAGCGGGCCGACGGGCAGACGCGGCAGATCGTGCAGGCGTGGGAAGTGACGAATCGAGCGTTGTTCGCGGGGCAGGCGGCGTGGGCGGGCGGGCTGACAGCGGCGCTGGAGGAGAATGCGGAGGGCGCAAGCGGGGGAATGTTCGAGGCGGGCAACGCGGGCCCGGCGGCGACCGGGGCGGGCACGTTCAAGGCGGCTGATGAGGAGTTCACGCATCTGATCTACACGATCGCAGGAAGAGACGTGAGGTTGGAGCGCGTGGGCGAGTTTGAGTCGGCTGCGGCGAACGAGGCCGGGCAGGTGTTCGTGTGGTATCTGCAGACGGAGGAAGTGAGTCTCGACCTGTTCAGCGCGGTGGCGGGGCAGGATCGGGAGCGTGAGGCGCAATGGCGGCTGTCGGCTCAGCCGAGCGAGACGGGCCCGAGCGTGTGGCATCGGGCGGCGCCCCGCGGTTTTGTGCCCGCGCGGACGTGGCTGGAAACGAACCCGGACATCAGCGCCAGTCCCTCGGCGCTGTTCGCCCGGGGGGACCCGGGCGACCGCTATCGGTTGGCGCAGGCGGATCAGAACCCATCGCCGGCCATGCCGATGCAGCAGATCAGTTACGACACGGCCAGAGACTTCGCCGGGGCGGTGGGCCTGCGTTTGCCGACGCTGGCGGTGTGGCGGGCGGCGGCGGGTCCGCTGCTGAATGGGCTGAACCCGACGGCAGCGTCAGCGGCGGGGTTGAACCTGCGCGACGCGACGTGGGGCGTGCAGGCGGACCACGACCAGCAGAACAACTTCATCCAGGGGCTGGCCAGTTGGCGCAGTGACTGGTTCGGGAGCGGGGCGCCCGAGGCGGGCGGGTTTGTGCAGCGATGGTCTGATTTGAACGACGGATACCTGTACTTTGCTCCCACAGGGCGGCCGACCGGGGGCGGCGTCTTTGCTGATCTCGTCGGAAACGTGGCCGAGTACGTGACGGAGCGCGACGATGGAGGAGGCGTGTTCGTGGTGGGGGGTTCAGCGATGTCGCCGCCGCCGACGGGCGCGGGCGACCTGGAGGTGCGGGTCAGGCCTCGGGATCTTGGAGTGGGGTACGCCGACGTGGGGTTTCGCCTGGCGATGCGCGTGCCGAAGGACGCGTTCATCACGACCGCGCTGCAACGGGTGAACCGGCACATGAAGTCGGCGCCGTTCACATGGGTACCCGGGAATCCCTAAGACAGGGTGGGCGGATCAGTCTGGGTTTGGAACCGTGACAAGCCGCGTCTGGGTGGGCTCGCGCATGCGGAGGGAGTAGGCACGGGTGTCGTCAAAGCAGGCGGCGCCGAGACCGTCGCTGACGGCCAGGTACCCAAGCGACCTGTGTGAGTAGGTGGCGGCCCCCAGATCGTCCGAGGCGGCGAGGACGATGGGCTGATTGACGCCCGGATACCACCAGTCGCGGTCCTGGACGGAGTAGGTGTGTACGTGGGACTGGCGGTGAGCGCCGCACCCCCCCAGAACGAGCGACGTTGAAAGGAGAACGGCGTACCGGACGAGCCTCATGGTTCCTCTCCTGTGAGTGCAGGAGGAAGATCGACGCTGAGGACCGGCGGGGTAAGGCCGTCCAGAGAAGAGGGGGCGTGGAGACGACGCGCAGACGTTGCAGGCGCGCGAAACGTCGAGGTCGGAGTGGGGGCAGGGTGCGGGGTGTGGAGAAACCCCGTATTATGGGCCTCGACCTTCGGCGCGGGGACAGGGCGCAGGGAAAGGCGGTCCGGTGTGGGCGATGAAACATGGCGTTCGCTGGCGGAGCGCACGGGGAACCGAATCCGACTGTTGCAGGCAGACCTTGCCGACGCGGACGCGGAAGGGCGTCGGGCGGTCATTGCCGACGAGATTCGAGCGGCGCTGGAGAAGGTGATCCCCCAGGAGCGGGAGATGTTCCTGGAGGCGATTGAGGCGAGGTTCCCGGCGTGGGAGTCGGAGTTGATGGGGCAGGTGCAGCAGGCGGCACCGGCTGCCAGCGTCTCGGCGACCGACATGGCCGAGTTCAATGACCCGGGGTTCCTGATCCGGCAGTTGCAGCAGTTGGCGCCGAAGATGAGTGCGGACCAGCGGTTGCGTGCGGCGATGCAGTTGGAGAAGGCGGGGATCCTGACGGGCGGTGCGGCCGGGGTGGGGGCCGAGGCGATGGGTCGGCTTCGCGCGGCCTTGCAGTCTGCTCCCGACGCACGGGTTGACTTGGATCGGCTGGTGTCGGTCATGTCGGTGGCGATCGAGAAGATGGTGAACCTGGATGACATCGCGAGCAAGAACTGGGCGCAGTTGAGCCAGAGCGGGCGGCACCGGGGCCGTTCGGGCTTGGCCAAGTTGATCGGGCAGTACGTCACCGGCGATGCGCAAGTCGGCAGCCTTCAGGTGACTGAGGAGTTGGAGACATTCCGTCGGCTGGCCGCCTCACTGATCGTGGCGCTGAGCCACACGGGGCAGGCGGCATATGAACAGATGAAGAAGTTGCACCCGGAGACGATTCAGACGGCGGCGGCGGCGGAGAAGGGGCTGCTGCTGGGCAACGAGGTGAAGTGCTGGCGCAAGTACCGCGAGTTGGCCGACGCGATCGACCCGGCGGCGGTGGAGGCCGAAGTGCTGCGTGTGCTGGCGGGGTTCGTGAGCGACCTGATGAGTCGGCAGTCCCGCTAGCATCGACGGGGGAGCGGTGGTTTGTTGGAGGCCTTTCGAGAGTTATGAGCGTACAGGTTCACTGGCACGAAGGTCTCTTTTTGCAGCCGCATCACTTGCAGGCGATGCAGCGGCAGATACTGCATCGGGTGGCGAGCGAGCGGCGTTTTGCGTGGGCGTATCCGTATGGTCTGATCGAGGCGCGGCTGTCGACGGACGAACTGGAGAATATGCGTCTGCGGTTTGATCGTTTGCATCTGGTGCTGCCGAGCGGGCTGGAGTTGAGCATTCAGGCGAACGCGGACCTGCCTGCGCTGGACATTGAAGAGGTGTTCAATGCGAGCACGGCGCCGTTCACGGTGAGCATCGGGGTGCCGTTGTGGTACGCCAAGCGTGCCAACGCGATGGCGATCGGGGAGGAGAAGGACTGGCGGATCAAGCGGCTGTACAACGTGGCGGAGGAGGAGGCGGCCGATGAGAACACGGGGGACAATCAGCAGACGGTGCTGGTGAGGAGGATCAACGCGCGGCTGCTGTTTCCCGATGACGACCGCAGTGACCTGGAGACGCTGCCTCTGGTGCGGATCATGCACGCGGCGGGGGAGGAGACGGGGGTTCCGCGGCTGGATCCGAACTTTATTCCGCCCTGTATGCTGCTGAGCGGTTCGTCGGTGCTGCGTGAGGCGCTGCGGGACATATCGAACCAGGTGGAGGCGGCGCGGAAGGAAGCGGCGCAGTTGCTCAGTCGCGGCGGGTTCAACGCTGAGGCGATTCGCGGGGTGATGGTGCAGCAGTTGATGCGTTTGCAGACTCTGAACCTGTTCGCGGGGCGGCTGGGGCCTCTGACGCAGGCGCCGGGCGGGGTGTCGCCGTTCGACATGTACCTGGAGTTGCGTGGGCTGCTGGGGCAGTTGGCGGCGTTGTCTCCGGACGTGGATCCGTTCGAGGCTCCGAAGTACGACCACGACAACCCGGCGCTGTCGTTTCTGGATTTGTGCAACCAGATCAGGGCGTTGCTGCGTGGCGAGGGCCCGGAGACGTGGATCCGCACGATGTTCCGGCTGGAAGGTGGGATCTTCATCGCGGATCTGGAGTCCAAGCACATCGAAGGTCCGAACGAGTATTTCCTGGGGATCAAGACTCGTCGGGATCCGCGCGAGTTGGCCAAACTGGTGGAGGATCAGGACGAGTTCAAGTTGATCGCCAAGACGATGGCGCACACGCGAGTGCGTGGGGTGAAGTTGCAGGAAGAGCGACACCCTCCGATGCAGTTGCCGGCGCAGGTGGGGCTTCACTACTACCGGCTGCTGCGTCCGGAGAGCCAGCGGATGTGGGACAAGATCTGCTCGGAGAAGGCGCTGGCGGTCAATTTCAAGGGCGTGGAATCTTCGGGCTTTGAGGAAGTGGCGCTATACATGACCGTGCCGGGTTGAGACGGTCTGAGGGATAACGATGAGACCGGAATTGCGACTGCACGAACTGTGTGAGCCGCTGTTTCAATATGTGTGTCGATTGAATCGGTCGGCGCGCAAGGGAGTCGGGCTGGAGCCGAATCTGGTGCGTGCGGACATTCAGGCGCTGTTCAGCGATATGAGGTCGAGGGCGGCACAGGAGCCTGGACTGGGCGACCAGTTCGCCAAGGTGGAACTGCCGCTGATCTACTTCGTCGACTTCATGATCAAGGAGAGCAGTTTGTCGTTTGCGCACCAGTGGCGTGAACTGGCGCACGACCTTGGGAAGATGGCCGGGGACGAGGAGTTCTTCGACCTGCTGGACGAGACGCTGCGTGATCCGAGCGAGAACGCGACGCAGCGTCTGTCGGTGTATTACTCGTGTCTGGGGCTGGGGTTCACGGGGTTTTACACGGGGCAGCCGGAGTATCTGTGCAAGAAGATGATGGAGATTCAGGCCCGGATCAGGCCGTTCGTGGACACGGACCCGGGCGGGCGGATCTGCCCGGACGCGTACGAGCACGTGGACACGAGGCCGCTGAACCTGCCCCCGCTGCGGAATTTGACAGGATTGCTGGTGGTGCTGGTGGTGGTGCTGCTGGGGGTGCTGGTGGCCAACTGGGTGCTGTACGGAAAGGCCGTCGGCGATCTGAAGGATGCGCTGACCACGGTGGTGAACCAGCGGGCCGAGACGGTGAACGAGTGAGAAGTCGGGCGAACGCCGGAGCGTGAGCATGCCGAATCTGAACATGTTTTTCAATCTGCCGATGCCGGTGAAGGCGGGGCTTCTGCTCGCGTCGGGCGGCGGCATCATCATGCTGTTGTTCATGCTGATGCAGAGCAACGTGCTCCCGCCGGCGGTGGGGTATCTGGTGCTGGTGGTGCTGGCGCTGGCGGCCGCGGCGGGCGGTGCCTGGAAGTTTGTCTCCAAGAAGATGGAGAAGCGGAAGGGCAAGCCGTTTGAGCAGAAGTTGGCGGAGAGTTCGGCGGCGGCGCCGCAAGGAGTGAGCGACCCGGGGAGCCGCGCGAAACTGGACGATCTGCGCAAGCGGTTTGACGAGGGGATCCAGGTCTTCAAGGACCACGGCAAGGACTTGTACACGATGCCGTGGTACGTGATCGTGGGGGAGCCGGGGTCGGGCAAGACCGAGGCGATGCGGCACAGCAACGTGGGATTCCCTCCGGGTTTGCAGAATCAGTTGCAGGGCGTGGGCGGCACGGTGAACATGCACTGGTGGTTCACGAACGAAGCGGTGATGATCGACACAGCCGGCCGGCTGATGTTCGAGGAGGTCGAGCCGGGGCAGACGAGCGAGTGGAACGAGTTCCTGAAGATGCTGCGGACGGCCAGGCCGAACTGTCCGCTCAACGGGATGCTGCTGGTGATCCCGGCGGACAGCCTGATCAAGGACACGGCCAACGACATTGATCGGAAGGGGAGCAAGATTGCCCAGCAGTTGGACCAGATTCAGCGGGCGCTGGGCGTGCGTTTCCCGGTCTACATCCTGATAAGCAAGGCGGACCGGATCAACGGGTTCCGCGAGTTTTTCGACGAACTGACGGACCCCGTGGCGGCGATGCAGATGATGGGGTGGTCGAGCCCGAACGACCTGGACACGGCCTTTGACCCGTCGATGGTGGAGCAACACCTCAAGACGGTGCGCGACCGGCTGGTGCGCCGGCGGTTTGCGCTGCTGTCCAACCCTGTGCACTCAGACGACCCGATGGGCCGGCGCATCGACCAGGTGGATGCGCTGTACGCGTTCCCGGACAGCCTGGTGAAACTGGCGCCTCGGCTGCGGCGATACCTGGAGATGGTGTTCGTCGCCGGAGAGTGGTCGCAGAAGCCGCTGTTTTTGCGGGGGATCTACTTTACCAGTTCGATGCGGGAGGGTGACGCGCTGGACGCGGATCTGGCCGACGTGCTGGGCGTGCAGGTGGACGCGCTGGTCGAGGGCAAGTTGTGGGAGCGTGAGCGGAGTTACTTCCTCAAGGATGTGTTCAAGGAGAAGATGTTCCGCGAGCGCGGGCTGGTGACGCGTGAGACCAACGTGGGCAAGAGCCGTCGGCGGCAGTCGATGATCCTGATGGGTGCGGCGGCGGCGGCGGCGCTGGTGATCGGCGGGTGGACGTGGTTCAGCGTGCGCAAG
Source organism: Cyanobacteria bacterium CYA (assembly GCA_008363215.1). GTDB lineage: Bacteria > Planctomycetota > Phycisphaerae > Phycisphaerales > UBA1924 > J022. Next base: position 41,960 of record RHKP01000012.1, on the reverse strand, counting down.
TTGAACGAGAGCGTGGCGGGGTATTCGCAGTTCTGGACAGAACTGGCAAAGGACATCCGCAGCAAGGATCTGGGCGCGGGGATACCGGATCAGAACGCGCGCAGCGTGATGGCGGTCACTCCGGTGGACCCCTGGGAGTATCGCGACGGGATGGCCAACTGGGGGCTTGAGTTCAAATGGACCCTGGACGGCAAGGCGATGGGCGCCGGGAGCGAGCACGACCGGCGGATCGACATGCAGGAAACGGCGTGGGAGCACGCCAGCCGGATTCGTACATCAAGCACGACGCCGCTGATTTTCCGATTCGCCGGGGCGCTGACCACCGATCTTCCCGAGCGTCTGCCGGAGGCGCAGAGGGCGTTGTTCGAGTCGAAGGTGCTGGACGCGTTCGTGAATACGGCACGCGGGCGGATGAAGTCGAGGCTGGCGCCGAAAGAATGGAATCGTCCGGCGCTGGAGGCATTGGCAAGCCTGGTGGAGATGCAAGCGATCGGGCTGCCGGGCGGGCCTGGTTCGGGTGAGAGCGCGCCGGCCTATCAGCGATGGATCGAATCGCTGGGGTTTCGAGGGGCCGAGCGTGAGGCGCCTTTTCAGGGGCCCGGGCTGACCGAGCGCGGCTGGGGCAAGTTGGTCGAGCCAAGTGAGGGCGGCACGCACGCACAGCGCCTGGCGAAGGTCTTCGACCAGACCTATCGCTCGAGCGACGGGGCGGTGGACCTGAAGGCGCTGGCGGCCGCGCTGGACATTGAGTCTGCCGACGCGATGATGGCGGTGAAGGAGGGGATCGGGTCGTTTGTCGAGGCCGGCGGGCTGCGCGAGGGGTCGGGTGGACTGCTGACTCAGTTGCAGGCGTTCAACGCGGCGGCGGCGGAGTACGTTCGGGCCGAGGAGACGCTGGGCGCCTTCGGCGAGTTTGCATCGGTGCAGACGAAGCAGGAGTTTGAGGGCGCTCGTGAGCGCTGGCTGGCCGGCGTCGCGGACCTTGAGGCGAAGAAGAAGATTGTCGACAGCGTGCTATACACGGGCGACGGGACGACGCTGACGGAGATCGGGCGTTTTCTGACGGAAACCGCAGCGGAGAATCTGCGGGACGAGATGAGCAAGCGTGCGAGCCGGGACATCAACGATTCGTTCGGACTTTTGCTCGACGCGATCCCGGTGATTGAGAACCCGGGGGAGTATCGGCCGGAAGGGTCGCGGGCGCGTGTGGTGGCGTTGAGCGAACACAGAGATGTTCTGGAGCGTGCGCGCAAGGCGTTGGAAGACGAAGTGGCCGGACAGGTGGAGGTTGCGTTCGGCGCCACGCCGAGTCGGTATCGCACGTCGATGATGGCGCGGTCGGCGGGCAGTCAGGAGCCGGCGTACGTCGCGCGGTTCAGGGCGATCACGGCGGTGGCGGCGCTGGTGGGTGAGGAGCCGGATTTCGACCAGGTGAACATCTTCACGCTGGCTCAGGCGGTGGGGGCGCTGGGGGAGAGGATCAAGGCGACGCCGGCCCCATCGGAGGTGGCGTCGTGCGCGGCGGCGAGTGCGGCGTATCAGCGTTATGGCGAGACGCTGGCGGTGGAGGCAACGCTGAGCAAACTTCTCGAAGCGGGGACGATCGGTCAGTTGGTGGCATTCCAGCAGGACGGCGCGACGCGGTCGCTGGGACTGGCGGCGTTGCCGCTGCTGGGGGTGTCGGCCGAGAACGACCGGGTCGACCCGCAGTTTGACCCGCAGGTGGCGCAGAGTTTGTTTGAATCGCAGAACGCGCTGGACGGGCGGTTCGGGTCGGAGGCAAGCGACCTGCTCGATGCAGCGTCGCTGACGCAGACGTATGCGAGAGTGAAGGACAAGTTGGGTGAATACCGGGGGCTGTACGCGACCTATTGGATGCAGACGGTGCCGATGCGGTTCACGGTGCCTTCGGGCAGCGTGCCGGACGTGTGGGGCTCGTGGAAGGAGCGCATCCTGCCGACGGCTCCGGACACCGCCTGTGACCGGCTGCTGGAGTCGACGCGCACGGTGCTCGAAGCGATTGAGGCGATCCCGACGGCGCAGGGCGAGATGCCGGAGTTGGCGACGTATCGTGAGGCGTTGGCGACAGACGTGCGGAACTTGGCGGCTGACGCGAGTTTGCGTACGAATGCGCGGCGTGTATGGAACAGTTGGCGAGGGCTGGACAATGCGGCGGCGGGGGCGTTGTCGGCGTTGCGGCAGCGCATGCAGCCGGACAATCTGGCGGACTTCCATCGCGACTACCTGGCGACGACGGAACCGACGACGGGGGCGTGGACTCCAGCGCGGCGCTACTGGCACAGTTTCGTGCAGGCCGGGCTGACGTCGCTGAGTTCGGCGTACACGGTGCAATCGGACCGGGACATGGCCGACCTGAAGTCGAGCGGCAAGGCGATCCCGCTGGTGCGTGGGCGTGGGGTGACACGGGTGCTGACGCGGGAGCAACTGATCGATCTGGGCAACGTCGCCGACCGGTTGCTGGGTGTGGCCGACCGGCAGGAGGACGCGCCGCGCGGAGAGCGTGCGCCCGACGTGTCGCGTGAGATTCAGGAGGAACTGGACAAGTTGAGCGGGCGTCGGTCGGGATTCAACGAGGAGCAGCGCACGTGGTTGCGGACCGTCAGCCGCGTGGCCCGCGCACTGACCAGCGGACCAGTCCCGCCGCAGGTGGCGATCGTGTTCCCGCGGGTCGATGGTGTGCCGACGCCGCATCCGAGCAAAGCGTTCTGGGACGATGACGGGACGTATGCGCGGGTGGAACGAGGCGGGGCGCCCTTCGGGAGCGGAGGATACATGATCAACATCGGCGAGGGTGTCAAGCCCATCGCCGAACGGCGTCTGCCCGACGGCGGTGAGCCGATCGTGGTGAAGTTCTACGCGACGGAGAACGCATTCAGGGCGGGAAACCCGCCGTTCGTGCAGGGCGAGATCCCGTCGGAGTGGAACGGGTTGCAGTTGTGGCTGCAAACTGACTACACGCGCGGGCCCGAGCCGCGTCAGATCGACGGGTACACACTGGTGGAGTTGGCGCGCGATCGGCAGGGCCACCCGTTCTACCTGGGTGTGCGCCTGCCCGACAATCTGCCGACGTGGGAAGAGTGGCCGTCGCTGGACACGTGGCCGGAGTGATCCGCCGGGAGTGATCGGGCGATGATCGACGAGGCGGTGCCAGTGTGGCTTGGCGCATTCGGGAAGCATCCCGGATGGGATGATCACATTGCCGACCAGGGGTTCGAGACCGAGTTTCTTGTGCGGGTTCGACGGCTGCTGTACGTCGAGGGCATCGGAGGCAATCTCGACTCGGGGGCGTGGGAGGAACTGAGCGAGGAGGAGCGCACGCCGGGCTACGACCACGTCTTTCTGTGGCGCACGGCGGAAGGGCTGATGGTCGGGCGTTTGTGGTCGAGCAGCGACGGCAAAGGGCGCACGCGTTATCCGCTGGTGGTGTGCTGTCAGTCGCGCGGACTGGCAGGCGAGTGGGTCGTGGGCCCATGCCTGGACCGTCTGGAACAACTGGCCGGCGAGTGCCGTCGCGTGACCTCGGCCGGCGAAATGATCGGCGCGGTGGATGCGGCGCGGGCCGACCTTCGGCGAGCGGGGCGGGGGGCGCCTGTGGCAAGGCTGGAGGCGCTGGCGCCGCCGAGCGCGATGGCCCGACTGCACGATCAGTACGCCGCGGCGCTGGGCCCCGAGGGGTTGCTGCGTGTGAGTTACCAGATGGAGCGCGAGTTTTCGGCGTTCCTGCGGATGGAGGAGGAGGGGACGGGGACGCGGTCGCGCACGGTGGACGTGCGTCCGCGGCACATGCGGGTTCCGGCGTGCGAGCGCGACATGGGCAAGGCGTGTGCGCTGTGGATGCAGTTCCTGTACGGGCGGGCCGATCCGGCGGCGCCGGCGCTGGTGTTCGGGCGTGTGGGCGAGGGCTTTGTCGACATTGTGGTGGGCGAGCCGGGGCGCGGGCAGGTTTTCTGTCTTCAGGCGTCTGCCAAGCGCGTGCCGCTGACGACGGAGATCCCCTACAACGTGGACGATGCATTCCGTGCCGAGCAGGCGGCGCGGGTGGAGCGTGGCCGCACGGGTGAACTGCGTGACGCGGACCTGGGAGCGGTGGCCGAGGAGTTGCCGCGGGTGCGTCGCCGCAAGCCGGCCGGAGCGCATCGGGGATCGCGCGTGGGCATCGTGATCGCGATCATTGCGATACTGGCGGCCGCGGGTTGGGCGATCAAGGCGGTGATTGCGAGCGGGGGCGGGGGGAACAAGTCGCCGAGCCCGCAGAAGCCGGAAGAGGACGTGACGCCGGTGTTGCAGCATCCGGTCAAGCCGGACACACCGCCGGCGGACGGAGAAGCGGTCGCGAAGTTCTCTGCGTGGTGTCTGGCGTACGACGGGTGGCTTTCACACCTGGTCTCGAGCGTCAAGTCCGGTTCGGACGGGCTGGAGAGCGATGCGTATCTGTCTTTGCACGTGCGCGGGCCGGTCTTGGCTGCGATTGCAGCCAAGACCGAGCTCAACCCGCGATACGTGGTGTCGAATCCGCCGGCGACGGCGCGGGAACTGGCGGACAACGTTCCCGCGGAAGTCGACAGCGCAGCCATTGTCACGGCGACGGCACAGGCGACGGGGCTGATCGAGTCGGTGACGCAGGCGCTGGAGCGTTGGCCGGTTCGTAAAGAGGCCGAGGCGATGGCCGAGACGTTCGGCGCGCTGGGCTGGACGGGGCCTGCAGATGAACTGGGCGCGCTGGTGCGGGGCGTGATGCCCGGAGACGGGGTGGACATCGCCGCCGGGGTGCCGAAGTTGGTGTCGGCGATGCAGCGTCCGGGGTTGGAGCAACTGGTGACCGCTGCGAGGCAGGTGCAGGAGCACCTGGCCAGGATCGAAAGATCGGACGACAAGGTGCTGGTACGGGCGGCCTCGGACCTGCGCGGGGAACTGAAAGCGCTGGCGGAGACTCCGAGCCTCGAAGCGGTGCTGTCGCGATGGACCGACGTGCAGGGGCTTGCGGCGTTGACAGGCCGGGTGCACGCTTTTCTCGATGATGGCTGGGGCCGCGTGGATCGCGCCCTGTTCGAGTCGCACAGCCCGGTCCACCAGCCGGGGGCCGCTGGCACAGGGCGGGCGCTGCTGCAAGCCTGGCTGAGCGAGGCGCAGCGTGAGGTGTATGTGGCGATTGACGCAGAACTTGACCCTCGCCGCGGGTGGACGATCGAGGCTGATCGGACGAAACTGGTCGCGGACCTGAAAGAGGTCGAAGAGCGCGGCGGCGCTGAAACGAGCGCGGCGGTGTCGGTGCTGCGGGAGCGGCTGGACGAGGTGGGGCGTCAGGTCGAGGCACTCATGAGGCCGGCCTGGAACGCAATGACGCGCGACCAGATCGACGCGAACGTCGAGCGGCTCTCACGCGAAGTGCGGCTGATGGAGAGCCAGGTGAGCGAGTTGCGTGCCGACGTCAGCCGCGACGTGAACGAGCGGTTGAATGAGATCCGGTCGCGTGCGAGCGTGTCGGAGGATGGCATCGCAGGTGTGGATGAACTCTGGATGAAGGGGCGCGACGCGCTGCTCGCTCGCTACGAACGCGATCAGGACATTCGGGCGCTGACGATCGCCGTGCGGCAGTTGCAGGGGGCGGTGAAGCAGATCGAGCAGGCCAGCCGGGCGGAGGGATGGGAGACCGAAGTGCGGTCAGGCTGGAGCCGTCCGACGCTGATATCCGTGGTGCGTGAGGCCAGAGCGTCGGCGATCAGGGAGCACGCCGGCTCGCTGGACGTCGCGGGCGCGAGCGAGGCACAGGTCGAGGCAGTGTGCGGGGCGATCACCGGGCAGGTGCAGGGGGTCGTGTCCGGGCTGCGAGATGCGTTGCGCCGATTGGGGAGCGTGCAGGAGCACATCGAACAGGGGTACGCGTGGGAGGAGGCCTGGGCGGAAGGGGGGAGCATTCGGCAGAATCTGGAGGCCGCGCGTGCGGCACTGCCTTCGATCGAGCAGGTCGCCCCGGAACTGCACGTCGCGGTGTCGCGCCTCGAACAGGTCGCGTCGGCCGGCCGCGACGAACTGGTCAGGCTGGCGGGCGAGTCCGGCTTTGGGCCGGCGCGGGTACAGGCGTGGCGGGCGCTCGATGGCGTGCAGCCGGTGTGGCCGGCCGATGTGCGTGAACTGCTCACGGACCTGGGCAATCTTGCGGAGATCCGCGGGGTGGTGCAGTCGATCGTCGATGCGGGCCGGCGGGACGCGCTGATGGGCGAACTAGAAGCGGCGTCGAGTCTTCGCTGGGCTGGGGTGATGGAGCGGGCCGACGGGTGGGACGCGCTGGCTGCGTGCGCACGGCTGCGAGAGCCATGCGGTGGACAGGTCGCGTCGCTTTCGCCGGCGCGGCAGTGGGCGCTGAGCGTGGTAGAGACTCAGGCGGCCGTCGCGGGCGGGGGAGATGACGCGGACAACCAGGAGCGTGCGCGGCGACTGGTCGAACAGGCCCGGTCGCTGGGGGTTGCCGAACTCGCAGCGTGGGTGCCGGTGATGGGGGCGCTGGATGCGCTGGCGAAGGAAGACCTGGAGGCGGTGCCTCCGCTCGAGCCGTCGAAGGTCGGCCCGGGACGCGTGGGTTGGCAGGTTGCACCCGAGAGCACGGAGGAGCGGCTGGTTTATCAGCAGAGGGCCGGAGGCGCAAGACTGGGCTTCCGAATGGTGGAGACGCCGGAGGGCGCGACGTACGTCGGTGAAGAGGAACTGAGCGTCGGGGTTGTGATGGCGATGATCGCGGCGGATGCGAAGGTGGGGCGCGAGTTCGCCGCGCTGACGGATTGGCGCGAGTCGGCCGGATTGCAGGTGTGGTCGATGCGAGGGAGCAAGGACAATCCGCGTGTGCTGTTGGCTCCGGCGTGGACAGCCAGTTGGATCAAGCCCGGGGTGTACTACGCGGCCGGCTTTGATCCCGGCAAACCGACGGCGGATCATCCGATGCAGCGGGTGTCACTGTCGGACGCAGTGTACCTGGCCGGGCAACTGGGTTGCCGGTTGCCGACGCTGGAGGAATGGCGGGCGGCACTGGCGGCGGCGGGCTCGCCCGGGCTGGACGCGGGCTGGAATCTCCGCGACCAGTCGGTGGATGAGCAGATCGCGCACCTGCGCGTGGTCGATCCGTCGGGGCAGAACACGAGTCTTCCGCGACCGGATGCAATGGCATTCGAGATCGCGGCGGGCGCCAATGTGGGCGTGTACGGGTTTGACGACGGCGTGCTGTGGGCCGGGGCGGTGGACGGGGGGCCGGCGGTGGTGTTCCGGAACATCATCGGGAACGTGCAGGAATACGTGATCGTCTCGTGGAGCGAGAAGGCGAGGTCGGTGCTTTCGGGCGGGGGTGATCCGCGCGAGCGGGCCCTGGGCGAGTGGCAGGACGCGGTCAAGGGCATCGACGCGGCGGTCGTCGGGGGGTCGATGTTCTCGCCACCGGATCGATCGGTTGAAGAGCCGCAGCAGCCTGGAGACACACGGGGCGGCTGGAGCGACGTGGGGTTGCGGGTGGCGTTTTCGCCCGGAGAGGGGCGGGTGCGTCGGTCGGTGGCGGCCCGACTCTCGGAAGTGCTGGCGTCGGCGCCGTTTGTGAAGGCCGACGGGTCGCGGTAGAGCACGCTGCGATCGGGTATGCTGAAGGCGGTACGAGTCGGCAGGTTGAGGTTTCGTTCGACTGCGCGAGGCGTCTACCAGGTGTGGAAGAAGTTCAGGGGAACAGGGCATGCACCAACAGAACATCGCGGCCAGATCGGCTCGGGGCCGGACTATGCGAGGGTCATTCCTGATCGGGCTGGTGACTGCCGGGCTGGTCGGTGGTCTGGGGGGCGTGCCGGTCGCCTTTGCGCAGGAGGGTCAGCCTGAAGATCCTGGCATCCAGCCACCTCCGGAAATGGCCGGGGAGCAGGCGGGCGAGCCGGAGCGGACCGGGGGAGTCGACCAGAGCGGGTTCCCGCAGGTGGTGGACAGTCCCAACGTGCCGGACCCGGCGATCGACGGGAGGACGTACACGGTCAGTTCGATCCACCTGGCGTACCAGTTGGAGCATCCGCAACTCCCGCCGATTGACGAGTTGATGGACGTGCGGGTGGAACTGGTACAGACGCCGCAAGGGTTCATCGGGCCCAGGCCGGGTCTGCCGACGGTGAGTTTGTCGGTGCATGATTTGAGTTCGGGTCAGCCGCGTGAGTTGTACGAATCAGCGATCAAGGCGGTGGGTCGAGCGCTGGTGAGCGAGTTCGGTCGCCGGCAGATCCTGGGAGTGGTCATTGCGCCCGATGCGGCTCAGATCGACCAGGGCGAAGATCTGCGTGAGGGCTCAACGGAACTGACGCTGGTGATTTACAACGTCGTGGCCGGTACGGTGAAGACGATTGCGTCGGGCGAGCGGATCGCGGTGGAAGACCGTATCGACAGCCGCAAGCACCGGCGGATTCTAAGCAATTCGCCGATCGTGCCGTATGACCCGAATGCGGGGGGTGAGCGGCGGGATCTGATCCTCAGGGACAAGTTGGACGAGTACGCCATGCGTCTGAGCCGGCACCCTGGGCGGCGTGTGGACGTGGCGGTGGCGCGTGGCGGCGCCGAAGCCGAGGCCGAGGTGCAGTACCTCGTGCAGGAAAGCAAGCCGTGGACGGTGTATTTCCAGTTGTCAAACACAGGCACGAAGACAACGGAGGAGTGGCGCGAGCGGTTCGGCTTTGTCCACAACCAGTTGACCAATCACGACGACATTCTCTCGCTCGAGTACATCACGGCTGGATTCGATGCCTCCCACGCGGTGGTGGGGTCATACGAGTCGCGGCTGGGGGCGCTTGACTGGCTGCGTTGGCGGGTTTCGGGCTCGTACAACGAATACGACGCGTCGGAAGTCGGAGCGTTGGGAGAGGACTTTACCGGTTCCGGGTGGACGTGGGGCGGGGATCTGATCGCCAACGTCTATCAGAGGGGCAACCTGTTCGTCGACGTGGTCGGGGGCGTGCGGTATGAGCACATCGAGGTGACCAACGAGACGCTGGGGGCTGTCGCCGAGGGCGAGGACGACCTGTTCGTGCCGCACCTTGGCGTGCAGGTGGAGAAGGTGGGCGAGACGTTCAACGTGTTCGGGTCGCTGAACTTTGAGTGGACCGTGTCGGAGATTTCAGGTGCGACAGCCGACTCGCTGGAAGCCCTGGGCCGACTGGCTCCGGACGAGGACTGGTACACGCTGCAGTGGGATGTGCAGACGAGTTTTTATCTCGAGCCGTTGTTCAACTATGAGGCTTGGGCGGACCCGTCGACGCCGGAGTCATCGACGCTGGCGCACGAGATGTTCCTGTCGTTCCGGGGGCAGTACGCGTTTGGCCACCGGCTGATCCCGAATGCCGAGCAGGTGCTGGGTGGTCTGTACACGGTGCGTGGGTATGACGAATCGTCGGTGGCAGGCGACACGACGTGGGTGGGGACTGTGGAGTACCGGTTCCACCTGCCGCGGGCTCTGGCGATCGATCCGGACCCGCAGGGGCGTCTCTTCGGGCGGGAGTTCAAGGCCCGCCCGCAGCAGGTGTACGGCCGTCCGGACTGGGACTTGATCTTCAAGGGGTTCCTGGACGTTGGGCAGTCGAAGAACAGCGATCGGCGGGTGTTCGAGCGGGACGAGACGCTGGTGGGCGCGGGGGTGGGAGTCGAGTTGTCCATCTTCAACAACATCAGTTTCCGGACCGACTGGGGGTTTGTGCTCGATGAGGTCGGTGACGGTCAGCAGGAAGTTGGCGACAACCGTCTGCATGTTGTGTTGACAATCCTCTTCTAATCCGCGGGAATCGCGGGTATGTTCAATGGAGACAAAGGTTTGTCAGTGGGTGGTCACGTCCGATAGCAGGCGCCCATACCCGGGGATCAGCAACCCGGGGTTGTGTGCGGGAGATCAGGAGCCAGCGATGTCGACGCATGCGCGCACGAACAAGGGTCGGGTTTTCGGTGGCAAACTGAGTCGTCTGGTCATTGCCGGGCCGCTGGTGGGGCTGGCCAGCCTGCCGGCGTTGGCCGGGCCTCAGGGCGAACAGGTCGTGCATGGGTCGGCTCAGTTCATCCGGCGCGGGAACGAGACGCTGATCCGGACGAGCCGCACGGCCATCATCAACTACTCCAGTTTCGACCTGGCGAGTTGGGAGTCGGTCCGGTTCCTCCAGCCCGACGCCGGTTCGCGCGTGCTCAACCGCATCGGGAGCGGGATCCCGTCGTACATCAACGGTTCGATCACCGGCAACGGGTCGGTGTACTTCATCAACAACGCCGGCATCGTCTTCGGGCCCAACGCGGTGATCAACGCGGGGTCGTTCTACGCCGCGGCCGGCAACATCTCGAATCGCGACTTCATCGCCGGCAACAACCGGTTCACGGATCTCTCGGGCGAGGTGATCAATCACGGAAGCATCAACGCCAGCGGCGACGTGGGGTTGCTGGGTCGGCGCGTGGCCAACTACGGAAGCATCGTGTCGCCCGAGGGAACGGTCACGTTTGCGTCGGCCGAGGAAGTGTTCATCGGGCAGCGCGGCAGCCACGTGTTTGCGCGTATCGTCGAGGCAGGCCCGGCGGGGTCGGACGGCGGCATCGAGCAGGCGGGGGCGATCCAGGGGCGAGAAGTCAACCTGGCGGTGGGTGACCACTTTGCGCTGGCGACAATCGACACATCGAGCATCCGTGCGCAGCGTGTGACGATCAAGGGCGGGGACGACAGCACGGTCCGCGTCGCGGGCGAGATCGACGTGTCGCAGGCGGGCGAACGCGGCGGGCGGGTGGATGTGTTCGGCGAGCGGATCGTGCTCGACGGGGCGCACATCGATGCGTCGGGCGACCTGGGCGGGGGCGTGATTCGCATCGGCGGGGACTACCAGGGGCAGGGGCTGGCACCCCGGGCCGACTACACGCTGGTCAGCCCGGATACCACGCTGCGGGCCGACGCGTTGCTCGCCGGCTCGGGCGGGCGTGTGATCGTGTGGGCGGACCACACGACGATGTACGGCGGGTTCATTTCGGCTCGGGGCGGGGCGCTGGGCGGTGACGGGGGCTTCGTGGAAGTTTCGGGGCACCGGAACCTCGGTTACCACGGCCTGGCCGACGTGCGCGCGGTGGGTGGCAAGGCAGGCAGGCTGCTGCTCGACCCGGAGAGCATTCACGTCTCCTCGACCGGTGCGCCGTTCCCGGCTTACGGCCTGGACAACTTCATCGGCATGCTGGAGGGCCCGGAGAACCTGACGATCCTCGATACGACGCTGGCCACGCAACTCAACCTGCTGGGATCGACGGGGGAACTGGTGCTGCAAGCGGCGCGGGACATCTTTTTTGACAATCTGTCGAGCGTGGTCAGCACGGGCCAGGGTCTGCTGGTGCTCGAGGCCGGTCGTCGCGTGCGCTTCGACGGCAACGCACTGCTCGACCTGGGCACGGGTTCGTTGCGGGTGATCGCCAATACCGCGGGGTTTGCGTCGGCTGAGTATTCGCGCGGCACCGGAGCGGGCGACATCATCATGTCGGCCGGTTCGCGGATCCTGAGCAACGGCGGCACAGTCGAGTTGTTCCTTCAGAACGGGAACAGCCTGAACACCTACCGCGATTCGGGCAACATCAGCATCTCGACGATCAACGTCGGCTCAGGCTCGGTGGTGGCGCTTCACTCCGGCGTGCTCGGCGCGAGCAATCACCACATTCAACAGGTGGCCGGCGGATCGGGGATCTCGGCCGGTTCGGTCAGCCTGGAAACGACGGATGACTCCGGCGGCGTGGGGCCGAACCTCGCGCTGCGGATGGTGCTCGATGCGGACCAACTCACGGTGCGCACGCACGGCGGGTCCTCGTTCCTCACACTGTCGGGTGACAGCACAATCAACGGAATACAGACCGACGGGGGCGGGATCGAGGCGGTTTCGACCGGGGCGCTGGACCTGGCCGGCGACGTGAACGCCGGCGCCGGCGGCGTCGTGCTCACCGGCACGGACATCGACGCGATGGGCGGTGCGGTCAGCGGTTCGAGTGTGCGACTGGAAGCAACGACCGGCGGCATCGGGGCCGACGGGGATGAACTGACGGTCACCACCGACGCGCTGGCCGCGACGGCGGACGACGGCGTGTTCCTGAGCACGCAGGCCCAGAGCGGGGGGGCATTGACGATCGGCTCGGTCGGGGGGCTCAATGGCATCACCAGCACGACGGGCACCATCACGCTGCTGCACACGGGCGATCTGATTCTGTCGCGTGCCCTGACGGCAACCGGACACGGGCTGAGCACCGACGTCATTCGCGTCGACGCGGACACGGTGGGCTTCCAGGCGGGCGGGGCGATCGATGCGGGGGCCACGGGCGGCATCGTGCTCAACACGGGTTCGCTGGACGTCGACGGCACGGCGGCGGGGGCGATGAACGGGCGCACGGCGACGTTCAACGTGGGCGCCGGGGGCGTGCGCGTCAGCGCAACGCTCGACGGGTTTGAGGACATCACGATCGCGACGACGGGCGCGTTTGAGTTGCAGGCGGGCGGACGGGTCGACGCTTCGAGCGACCTGTCGATCACGGGCGCGAGCCTGGACATCGCCTCGGGTAACGGGCTTCGCGGCGGTGACACACTGGCGCTGGTCTCGACGGGTTCGATGAACCTTTCGCAGGCCGCGGTTGACCAGATCGAAATCGGCGCGGGCGGTGCGATCACGCTGCGCACGCAGGGCGGGGACTTGACGCTGGGCGGATGGACGGCCGCGTTTGGACAGGCGGCGCAGACAACGCTTGACAGTTCGAACGGTCTATTGCTCGATGCTCCGGCACCGATCACCTACGTGTTCAACGCGCTGACGGCTCAGGCCGGGAGCGGCATCACGTTCGGGGCCACTATCGACGGACTGACGATGACGAGCGCGCTGCTGGACGCGGGTTCGGGGGCCGTCAACGTGATGCGATCCGGGCAGTTCGCCTTCACCGGTCCGATCGACCTGCGGAGCAACGTGCTGGCCCAGCAGGTGGGCGGGGGGCTGCTGTTCGCCGGCGCGGTCGACGCGACGAACGGAGCGGGTCGGCTTGATCTGCTGACCGACACGGGCGGGCTGGAGATCCAGAGCACGCTGACGACGGGCGGGCGCAACGTGCAGTTGCTCACGGACGGCGGGCTGCTTCTGGTGTCCGGGCTGGTGCAGACGACCGGGGGGAACATCACCGTCAACGTCGGCGCCGGGCAGTTCGGGCTGACGCCGGGCTCGGTGCGACTGGATGCCGGCGGTGGGCGCATTGCGCTGCTGGCCGACGAGTGGGACGGCGGCAACACGTTCGACGCGGCTGTGATTCAGTGGATGACGGGCAGCGAACTGCGGGTGCAGGCTCTGGGCGCAGGCGGGAATGTCCGCCTGTTCGGGCCGGACGTGGCGCTCGATGACATCGCGATGGTGCGACTGGTGGCCTCGGATGGCCAGGTGCTGCTGGGCGGTGCGGGTGACTACCAGTTTGACTCAGTCGAGATCGACGGCGCGCACGGCGTGGAGTTCGTCGCCGGGGTGACCGGGCTGCGGGCACTGAATACCGCCATTCTCGACGGCGGCGACGGGCTGATCGCCCTGCTCAATCCGGGCGGGTTCACGATCGCGACGGGCAACGGCACCACGCTGCGCAGCGAACTGGAGACTCAGGGCGACCTGGTGGTGCAAGGCCCCCTGGTCTTCGACGGCGGCTCGATCTCCGGCGGCGCCAATGACGTTTCGCTGGAAGGTGGATTCTACGGGCTGGGCGCGGGTGACGACCTGGTGACGACCACCGGCACGCTGCGGCTGGTCGGCATCGCCGGCGATCATACGTTCTGGATCGGTGACGACGGGCAGATCGTGGTCGCTTCGGGCGAGGGCGCCGACGACGTGCTTCTCGGCAACTCGTTCCTCCAGCGCCTGTCAGTCGGGCAGTTGGAAATTGGCGCTTCGACCAATCTGGCCGCGACGAGCAGCGCGGCGGCGCACCTGTTCTCCGTGGCGGCGGCGGACTTGAACGGCGGCGGGTTCGCCCGCGTCGGACAGATGCGCGTGTTCGCCCGCGACGAGATCTCCTTCAACGAGCAGACTTCGAGTTTCCGGGACTTTGAGGCGCACACAGGGCTGGCGGCCGGGCCGAACTTCGGCATCATCTTCCGTCTGGCCGACGCGGCTCAGCGCGTCGAGGCGGTGGATGGCGGACTGTTGCTCGATGCCGGCGCGGCGACCATCTTTGCCGACAATGCCTTCAGCGGGCACATCGCCCTGTCGAGCACCACGCAGAGTGTGCTCTCGGCCGACGTGACGGCGGATAATGGCCTGACGGTTGACGGTGCAAGCACGTTCAGCGGCAACCAGATCAACACCGACGGCGGGGCAGTTGCGTTCAACGGCGATGCGACCTTCGACGGCGGCGACGTGACGATCAACACGGGCACCGGTGGCGGTGCCGGGGCGGGGGTGAACTTCCAGGGGCTGACGCTCACCGGCGGCGGGCTGACGATCGACACGGCAACAGCGTTCCTGGCCAACGGAGCGGTGCGGGCCAACAGCCTGATTATCGGCTCGGGCGCGGGCGCCTCGTCGATCATCTTCAACGACACGCTGACGATCGATGGCGTGGGAATCGCCGACGCGAGTGTTTCACTGCAACTGATGGCCGTCAGCCCCGACGCCGGCGTGACGCCGGGCGTGCTTCAACTCAACGGGCTGGTGCTGGTCTCGGGCGGTACGGCGGAGTTGGGCGCTGAAGCAGGCTCGGTCGCTTCAGACGCGGATCTGCGCATCGACAACGGCTCCCGTCGCATCGTGCTGCATGATTCGGCCGAGGCGGCCGATGACATGCTGCTCGTCGGCAACGTTCGTCTGGAGGGCACGGGGGATCGATCGCTGACCGCCGGCGGGTCGCTTGCGATCAACGGGCAGTTGGATCTGGGCGCGACCGATCGCGTGGCGATTGACGCGCGTGACATCGACTTCCGCGACGCGACGGGCGCTCTTGCCGGTTCGGTGATCAGTGACGGACTGAGCACACTGGCGCTGCTGCCCGGCAACAGGACGCGGATCGAGATCGGCGATGTGGCCGCTCCGAGCGGTGACGCGCTGGTGCTCGACGCGACCGACCTGGCTTCGCTCGGCGCCTCACTGTCGCTGATCGAGTTCGGCGATGCCGTCGCAGGCGACGCTGACGTCATCGTCGGATCGAGCGCCGGGCTGCCGATCGCGTTCCTGTCCGACGTGTCGTTCTTCGCGCCCACGGCCGGGCGTGAGATTCACTTCGAGAACGGGCTGACGCTGACCGGCGGAGGCGACGTGCTCACGGTGGTCGGCAGCGGCGGGACGACCTACCTGACCGGCGACTTTACGACGAACGGCGGCGACGTGCTCATCACCGACGCGGTGGTGGTCGCGGGGCTGATCAACGTGACCACGGGCGGGGGCAGCGCGGTGCTCAACGGGTCGATTCGCGGGTTGGCGGGCGGCGCCGACTCGCTGACGATCGACGTCGGGACCGGCGCGGTCGATTTCCGCGGCTCGGTCGGGCGTGCGGGCGCGGGCGAGTTCCTCGCGCTGCTCGAAGTGCTCAACGCCGCGCGTGTGGACTTCCGGGGCGGGGCATATGACGCGACGGCCCAGCGCTACAACGCGGGCGAGTACCACATTGACGCGGCCGGCGGCGGGACGACTGAGTTCATGTCGCGGGGCGGGGAGATCACGTTCGCCGGCGGGGCCATCAACCTGGCGCTGGACAACGACCTGCGCCTCGTGGCCGACGTGGGGGGCAACGTTGCGCTGACAGACCTGTTGCGCGACCTTGCCGACCTTGACGCCCGTGTCAGCGGCAGCGTCCGCGACACGATCAACTTTGCCAACATCGGCACGGGGACCGAGCCGTTTGCGCTGCTGGACATCGCGGCGGGCCGCGCGGTGATCAACAACTCGGCCTTCGTCACCGAGTACCGCATCACGGCCGACGAAATCGACTTCCTCGGCGGTGCGGGCTCGGTCGTCGGCGACCTGATGACGCTGACCGAGCGTGACGTGAATCGCGGCATCCTGATCGGCGGCGACGGGCTGAGCGCGTCCAACGTCAACCTGGTTGACGCGGACATTGCGGCACTGGCCGACGGCTTCACACTGGTGACGATCGGTCGCGACGAAACCAACGTCATCGAGATCATCAATGCGGGCGATCCGGCGCTGGCGCTGCTCGACCCGTACAACTTCCGCGCCCAGACGGCCATCCGCGTGGCGCGTGACATCAACGCGACGGGTGATGGGTCGCTGCGGTTCTTTGCGCCGGCTCTGGTGCTTGACGAGGTGCGGGTCACCACGCAGGGCGGCGTGATCGAGGCTCTCACGCTGACCGGCGCACCCGGAGCCGCCCGCATTCGCGGCACGGTTGATCTGCTGACCAACGGCGGCAACATCGCGCTGGGCAAGAGCGTTGAGGGTACGGCGGGCATCGATGACGTGCTGAACATCGACGCGGGCTCGGGCGACGTGGTTCTGGGTGACATCGGGCTCGCCGAAGCGCTGGTCGATCTGAGCGTCATCGGCAACAACATCGACCTGGGCAACATCGGCACGGACACCGCTGTCGGCGTGAGCGGCACGACCGACGTCGACGCTGCGGGCGTACTCGGCTTCCTGGGCGGGGCCTACAACACCGGGCCGGCTCGCTACGCGGGGACGGGCGGCATGACGGCGTCGGGCAACATCGCCTTCCTGACCAATGGCGCGGACCTGCGCTTCGGCGAGGACGGCAATGCCGGGCGCGGCTCGCTGAGCCTGCTGGCGCCCGACTCTACGTTCACGGTTGACGCAGGCACGGGGGATGTGTTCCTCGACGGCGTGTATTCGGGTACCCGGGCCCTGATCACGATCGACGCGACACGCATCCGCCTGGCGGGCGACACGAGGTTTGCGGCCGCAGGCGGCACGCTGACCTTCAACGCGCCGATCCTGGGCGCTCATGACCTGATCCTCGCAGCGGCCGGCGGCGAGGTGCACTTCAACGCCGATATCGGCGGCGACAACGCGGTCGATCGAGTGGGCCTGTTCGACGTGACCGCGTCACGCATCGACTTTGACATGTCGAAGATCATGGTCGACCGTGCGAGTTTCACTGCCGGCAACTATTACTTCAACGCACTGGACGACCTGACGATCGCCGATCAATCGCTGGTGACCGAGACGGGCGATCTGGTGTTCAACGGCGGCATCATCCGCTATCTCGGTTCTGACAAGTTCGGGCAGTCGGGGCTGTCGTTCGTCGCGCGCCAGGGGCTGGTGGTTCTGAGCGACCTGCGAGGCAGCGCCTCGTCGACACAATTGCTCGTCAACGGGCGCCAGGGCGTGACGCTCGGGGCGATCGGCACGGGCGCGGCCAACGGCGTCGACCGCCTGCTCGTGCTGGGCAAGGATCTGGTGCTCAACGGAGACATCTTCTTCCGCGAGGGCGCTCTGGTGCGTCCGTCCGAGGACGGGCGGGACATCCTGCTCGGGGTCGACGCCGACTGGGGCACCGACGCGCTGGAAATCTCCGAGGCCATGCTCAATCGGTTTCGTCCGAGCAACCGAGCCATGCTCGGCATCGGCGGGATGGCGGGCTCGAACGATCCCAACGCATCCGAGTTCGACAACATCGGCTCACACTCGGGTAGCCACGTGCTCATCTCGAGTTTCGCCTATGACAGGGATCTGAGCATCTTCGGCAGCCAGATCGACATTCTGGGCGGGGAGCAGGTGTCGATGAACGACGGGGCGCAGATCCGTATCAGTTCGCAAGCGGTTTCGCGCCTCGATGGTGCGATCATCTCGCAGGGTGGGCGCGTCATCGTCAACGGCACGGAAGCCATCCTCAACTCAGACATCTTCACGAACGGCGGCGACATCTTGATCCGCTCGACGGCCTTCGTGGACGCGGGTGCGAATCTCAACACGCTGGGCGTGGGCGACGACGGCGACTTCATCGTCACCGGCGGCGTGGAGGGTATTGCTGACGGTTCAGGTGACTTCGTTCTCAACGTCGGACGGGGCGCGATCACGCTCGGCTCCGGCCCGGGCGCGGGCATCGGACAGGTCAACCGCCTGCGATCGGTCGTTCTCACGGCCGATCAACTCGCCCTGACCAACGTGCGCACCACGCTCAACCAGGACTACTTCGCCGGCACGCGACTTGCGCTGGCCGGGGGCGTGCTTGAATCGGCGACGGGGAACATCACCTTCCACGACCAGGTGCTCGTGGCCGGCGATCAGACCGTCCGCACAGGCGGGGCCGGCCACATCCTGCTGACCGAGCGTGTCAGCGGCGCCAACCAGGGGACGTTGGAGTTCCTGACGCTGGAAACCGACGGCGGCGCGACAGAGTTCGGCGACAACGTGACGGGCGTTGATGGACTGACGGTGATCGGCCGCTCGCTCATGACGCGTGATCTGCTCTTCAGCGGCGGCAGGCTCCGCTTCGACGGGGCGGTCGACTCCGTCGGCGGCAAGTGGGCCCTGGCGCTCGACGGCACGACCGAAGTGGCGTTGCTCGGCGACGTCGGCGGCGGGCCGGATGACCCCGGGTTTGCCACGCTGGACGTGCAGGCACAGCGCATCATTCTGGGCACGAGTGGGCAGAGCATCCGCATCGACACCTGCGGTCAGCAGTTGTTCGACGGCGATGCACGGATCGCCGGGTCGGTCACGCTGCAGGCGCACGGATTCGGAACCGGGCCTGACCGCGATGACTCGATCCTCTTCCTGGGCGATATTGAAGGCACCACGCCCAGCGCCGATGCACTGTCGCTCATCGTCGATCGCAGCGCCGGGGCTCTGGGCGAAACCGACGATGCGCCGCCAAGAACCGTGCCGATCATCGGCATCAACGGCAACGTCGGGCGGAACGTGCGGCTGGGCGAACTGAACTTGAACCGCGACGGGCGTGTCGGCGGCTTCGCGTCGGCGGTCGCGACCATCGTGTGGGGCGATCCGCTCGCACAGACCCTCACGGGAGACTTCGTGGCCAATGTTGATCACTTCCGTATGGGTCTGGGTGAGGCGCTGGTTTCGCTGGGCAACCTGAGCATCGACGGGCGCGAGGGTCTGATCGGCGACATGGCCGCTCTGGGCATGCTGCACCTGACGTTCTCGACGCGCCTGGAGATCATGAGCCGCGGTAAGGCCTTTGTGTTCGACCCGGACTCCGAGCGTCCGGTGCAGGACGACGGGACGGACATCGTGGCCACGGGCGGCATCAAGGTGACCACACCCGAGATGGTCCTCCTGCCGGGTCTGGACGGGGTGACCGACACGATTTACTTCGCAGCCACCGACGCCAACTTCCAACTGAGCCAGACTCCGACGGGCGTGGCGTTCCGCTCGCTCCCGGCCGACTCGGAAACCCTGTTCCTGTACCGGGATCGGGGCGAGGCGAGCGAGTTGCTTTCGCTGGGGGGCGGGCTGATCGTGCTGGACGTGCGTTCGGCCGGTCCGTCGAACACGAACGTGGCCGAGGCTCTGGCCGGCGCCGTGCAGACGGCCGACTCGGGCCAGGTGGAGCAGGGCTCGCTGGTGGCATCGACGGTGCGTGAAATCCTGGGTTACCTGGGTCTGGCGCCGCGCGGATATCCGGCGGACTACATGCCGGCCTCGCCCGAAGCCGCTCAGGCCGTGACGGACATGATGCTGGCCGGTCTCAACGGATCGGCGATCTACGTGGACATGGTCGACCTGGACCAGGACACGTTCACGGAACTCTCGCTGGAGCGACTGGAACGTGAACTGACGACGCAGATCATCGAGATCCGGTACTGGGAACTGTGGTACGGCGTGCGTGACGAGCAGGGCAACATCGTCGAGGTCGATCGCTCCGAGCGCCCGGTGGGACTGGAGGCCAACGGGCAGTTGCGAGACGCGTTCGAGCAGGTGATCGATGACTGCTACACGTGGCTGGAGACGGCCGACCCCGAGTTGGCCGAGAGCCGTCCGCTGCCGGCCGACACGTTCGTCTCGTTCCTTGAGCAGAACGCGGAGAAGTACCCGCTGGCGATGAGGTATGTCCGCGAGATTCGCGAACTGTTCGATGGATTGCGACTGATCGGGTTGTCCACCGACGAGTTGAACCGCGTGTGGGAGTTCCGCTTCATCAAGACGCCTGGCGTGCTCCCGCGTTCGCTCGACCGCGAGCAACTGGGGACGATCCTGGCCGGGCAGCGTCCGCTGCTCATCGCCGGCTCGGACGACAACGGGAAGGAGCCCGTGGTCGACGTCGATCAGTAAACTGCCTTTTGCGGAGCGGGCCGGGTCTTGCTGACGTGAGGATCTCCCGGCCCGCCGGTTCGGGCAGAGGAGCGTGGAACGCAATGGGCTTGGACATTGAAGCGCTGCTGGCGGAAATTTCACCGGAAGAGCCCTGCGGGGCGGATCTGAGTTACGACCCCGCGTACTACCAGTTCATGCGTGACGCCGAGGGCACGCCCGAGCAGCGTCTGGGCGACTCGGTCATCGAGGCGGTCGAACCCGACTGGCGATCGGTCAAATCACAGGGCATCGACCTGTTCGCCCGCACCAAGGATCTCAATGTCACCATGGTGCTGATGCTGGCGCTGACGGTGAACGACGCAATCAACGGTCTGGCCGAAGGTCTGCAACTGCTGCGCCGGCTGCTCGAGCGCTGGTGGGACCAGATGCACCCGCGGCTGGACCCGGACGAGAACAACGATCCGCTGGAGCGGATGAACCTGATCTCGGCTCTCAACGTCGCTCCGGGAGCCATGGGGGACACGCGTCGGTTTCAGGCGCGTGTGCGTGAGATGCCGCTGTGCAAGTCGCGGCAGTTGGGGGCGTTCAACTACCGGCACGTGTTGATCGCGCGGGGCGAGATCGAGCGCCCTGCGGGGATGGAGAACCCGCCGGAGATGGCGATCATCGACGCGGCCTTTGCGGAAGTCGAGCCGGAGCAGTTGAAGTCCGACGCGGACGCTGCCGCGCGGGCGGCCTCGACCATTCGGGACATCGACCGGTGGATTCTGGAGAAGGTGGGGTCGAATCACGCCCCGGACCTGCAGGATTTCATCAAATTGCTCACGGGTGTTGAAAAGTTCTACCAGGAGCAGTTGGTGCGGCGCGGGCTGAGCGAGGCCCCGGCGGAGGCGTCCGTGGAGGGGCAGGCCGGGGGCGGGGGCGGGGTCGAGCAGATCCGCGGCTCGGTAAAGGGGCCCGAGGACGTTCGACAACTGATCGGGAAGATTTGCGAATACTACGAGCGACATGAGCCTTCGAGTCCGATTCCGATGCTGCTCCGCCGGGCCGAGCGCCTGGTGGGCAAGGGATTCATCGACGTGGTGAGGGATCTGAGCCCGGACGCGCTTTCGCAGTTGAAGATGGTGGCCGGTGTGGACACCTTCGAGCCGCGGTAGTGCCGTTGGTGCGTTTTGGTGGATGTGTTATGATCGGGACCGACAGGGCGCATGTGCGCGGTGGTTGACCATCGGCCAACCGAGCGGCGTCCGGAAGCAGGTGGGAAGGTCGGACCGTTGGGATGAAGGAGAAATCATGGCCAAGGCAAGCAGTCAAAAGTTCATCGCGCGGAACAGGGCTCCGCGTGTCCAGATCGAGTATGACCTGGAGTTGTACGGAGCGGAGAAGAAGATCAACCTGCCGTTTGTGATGGGGGTGATGGCCGACCTGTCGGGCAAGCCGGCCGCTGAACTGCCGGGTGTGGCCGACCGCAAGTTTCTCGAAATCGATGTGGACAATTTTGATGAGCGGCTCAAGTCGTCCAAGCCGCGCGTGGCGTTCCAGGTGCCCAACACCCTCACCGGAGAGGGCAACCTGAGCGTGGACATCACGTTCGAGAGCATGGACGATTTTTCGCCGGCGGCCATTGCCCGCAAGGTGGACGCTCTGAATAAGTTGCTGACGGCGCGGACGCAGTTGTCCAACCTGCTGTCGTACATGGACGGGAAGTCGGGCGCCGAAGACCTGCTCAACAAGGCAATCAAGGATCCGGCCCTGATGCAGGCGCTGGCGTCCAAGGCCAAGGATTCGGGAGGTGGCGGCAATGGCTGAGAACCCTGAAATGCAGGCACAGGCCGGGCCGGCCGAGACGATGCAGGAGGGCGAGTTTGCGGCCCTTCTCGAGGGCAACTTCAAGCCCAAGTCGGATCGGCAGCGAGAGGCGATCGAAGAGGGCGTGCAGACGCTGGCGGCGCAGGCTTTGTCGCAGACGGCGCTGGTCAGCGACGACGTGGTCAAGACCATCGAGTCGATGATCGCCGAACTGGATCGCAAACTGTCAGAGCAGATCAATCTGATCCTGCACCATCCCGACCTTCAGGCGCTGGAGGGCACCTGGCGCGGGCTGCACCACCTTGTGAGCAACACCGAGACCGATGAGATGCTCAAGATCCGTGTCTTGAACATTTCCAAGAAGGATCTGGGCAAGACCATCAAGAAGTTCAAGGGTACGGCCTGGGATCAGAGCCCGCTGTTCAAGAAGATGTACGAAGAAGAGTTCGGCACTCCGGGCGGCGAACCCTACGGGTGCCTCGTGGGTGACTACCACTTCGATCATTCTCCACCGGACGTGGAGATCCTCTCGGGCATCGCCCAGATTGCCGCGGCCGCCCACGCTCCTTTCATCGCCGGGGCCGACCCCAAGGTGATGAACATGGACTCGTGGCAGGAATTGTCCAACCCGCGCGACCTGACGAAGATCTTCGGCAGCGCCGAGTACGCCCCGTGGCGCAGTCTGCGCGACAGCGAAGATGCCAAGTACATCGGGCTGGCCATGCCGAGGTTCCTCTCCCGGCTCCCGTACGGATCCAAGACCGCTCCGGTCGAGGACTTTGCGTTTGAAGAGGATACCGAAGGGGCGGACCACAGCAAGTACACCTGGGCCAACTCATCGTTCGCCATGGCCGTCAACATCAACAAGGCGTTCAAGATGTACGGGTGGTGCAGCCGCATCCGTGGCGTCGAGTCGGGCGGCATGGTCGAGGGGCTGCCCTGCCACACGTTCCCGACCGACGATGGGGGCGTGGACATGAAGTGCCCGACGGAAATCGCCATCACGGACCGTCGTGAGGCCGAACTGGCCAAGAACGGGTTCATGCCGCTGAGCCACTGGAAGAACACCGACTACGCGGTGTTCGTGGGTGCTCAGAGCCTGAACAAGCCGGCCGAGTATACCGACCCGGATGCGACGGCCAACGCCAACCTGGGCGCCCGCTTGCCCTATCTCTTTGCCACGTGTCGGTTTGCGCACTTCTTGAAGTGCATCGTGCGTGACAAGATCGGCTCGTTCAAGGAGCGTGCCGACATGGAGCGCTGGCTCAACAACTGGATCATGCAGTACGTCGAGCCTGATCCTGCCAATGCGACCGAAGAAGCCAAGGCCCGGCGTCCCCTGGCGGCGGCCGAGGTCGTCGTCGACGAGGTCGAGGGCAATCCGGGGTACTACTCCTCGAAGTTCTTCCTGCGTCCGCACTACCAGTTGGAGGGCCTGACCGTCTCGCTGCGGCTGGTCTCCAAGTTGCCGTCTCAGAAGGGCGGATAATCGACCGGTCGGATCGCTGGGCAACCCCGCTCACGCCCGGGATTTGGGAGTGAGCGGGGTTTTCTTTCGTATGGGCGTGAATGAGGTGGAGAGTTCTTCGCTTTCAAACCGGGCCCGAAACGCAGGGGCCCGGCGAAGAACGAAAATCGGGCAAGTCCCACTCACACAGGCTCAGGAGAATCAGCAATGTCATTCGACGCCTTCCTTCAGATTCAGGGCATCAAGGGCGACAGCACTGACTCGGCGCACAAGGACTGGATCGAAATCCAGGCGTTCAGCCACTCGGTGGTCCAGAGCACCGGCGGGGCCGCCAGCGCTCAGGGCACCCATGCGGGCGGGCGGGCCGACCATGCCGACTTCACCATCGTCAAGCGTCTGGACACCGCCTCATCACCGCTGTTCCTGCACTGCTGCACGGCCAAGCCGATCCCGGAGATCAAGGTCCAACTTTGCCGCGCCATGGGCGAAAAGACCACGTTCATGGAATACATCATGAAGGACGTGATCGTCTCCTCGATTCGTCCCTCCGGCTCGACCGAAGGCGCAGACCTGATCCCGCTCGAGGAAATCTCGTTCCGCTACGGGGAGATCCATCTGGCCTACACCCCGACCGATCCTCGCAGCGGCGGCAAGACGGGCCCGGCGGTCAAGGCGGCCTGGAGCAGCCTCGAGAACAAGCCCATCTGATCTGCGTGCTGCTGATCCGATACACTGCCGGCAGTGGGCCAGAGCCCGCTGCCGGTTTTTTCGCTTCCGACTGCGGGGAGAACGTGGGGAGGTGGTGTCATGGGTACGCCCGCCAGGTCAGCCGAAGACATGCTCCGCGCCGGACGCGTTGGGGACGCGATGTCCGCCCTGCGAGAGTCGATCCGCTCTGATCCGTCCGATCCGAAAAAGCGACTGTTCCTCTTTCAACTCAACTGCGTGCTGGGTGATTGGGAAAAGGCCCTCAACCAACTCAACGTGGCCGCCGAACTCGACCCCGGCGTGCAACTGATGGCCCGCGTGGGTCGGGCGGCGATCCAGTGCGAGGTCTTCCGGCAGGACGTCTTCGCGGGCAGGCGCTCTCCGCTGCTGCTCGGCGAGCCGGAGCCGTGGGTCGGCCTGATGCTCCAGGCGGTGCAACTGTCCGGTCAGGGCAGACACGCTCAGGCATCCGAATTGCGTGCGCAGGCCTTCGAGTCGGCTCCGGCGCGTGGGGGGACTCTGACCGTCAGCGAGAGTGAAGAAGGCGTCCCGCACCGGTTCGAGTGGCTCGCCGACGCGGACGAGCGGCTGGGGCCCATGATCGAGGCGATCGTCGACGGCAAGTACTACTGGGTGCCCTGTACGCACATCCGGGCGATCTACCTCGAGCCTCCGAGCGACCTGCGTGACCTGGTGTGGGCGCCGGCCACGTTCCGCTGGGGCAACGGGGGTGAGATGGTCGGGCTGATTCCCACCCGCTACCCGGGTTCGGAGCGTTCGCCCGACGGATCGATCGCGCTTGCCCGCAAGACGGAGTTCAACGAGGTCGCGCCGGGCACGTTTGAGCCCGCGGGGCAGCGCATGTGGGCGACGGACGCCGGTGAATACCCTCTTCTTCAGACACGCCGCATCGAGATCGATCATGCGGACGGACCTGTGACCAATGGCTGAGTTGACTCCATCCGACCGCCTCCAGCCCTGCCTGCTTGATCGCCTGACCGACGACGAGCCGGACAAGGCGCTGGAGAGCCGCAATCGCCGCGTGTTCTCGCTGCGGCAGATCCGCGAGGCGGTGCTGCGTGATCTGTCGTGGCTGCTCAACACGCCGGCCCGGTCGGCGACGGAGGGTTTCTCGCTGTTCCCCGAGGTGGAGAAGTCGGTCATCAACTACGGCATCGCGGATCTTGCGGGCCTGACGGGCTCAGGCGTCAACCTGAGTCAGTTGGAGATCATGGTGGCGCGTGCCATCGAGCGGTTCGAGCCGCGGGTGCTGTCCAACACCGTGCGGGTGCGTGCGGTGGTCAGCAAGGAGCAGACCGAGCGCAACACGCTCGCATTCGAGATTTCGGGTGATCTGTGGGCCGAACCGGTGCCCGATCCGCTGTATCTCAAGACCGAACTGGATCTGGAGACCGGTCAGTGCACGCTGCGGGAGAGAGTCGGTGGATGAACGGCTGAAACGCTACTACGAGCGCGAGTTGCGCCATGTGCGCGAGTCGGCCGGGGAGTTTGCCCGCGAGTTTCCCAAGATCGCCGCGCGCCTCAGTCTGGATGACATGTCGTGTGCCGACCCCTACGTGGAGCGGTTGCTCGAGGGCTTTGCATTCCTGACGGCGCGCGTGCAACTCAAACTCGATGCCGAGTTCCCCCGCTTTACGCAGCACATGCTCGAGAGCGTCTACCCGCACTACCTGTGCCCGACTCCCTCGATGCTGGTCGCCCAGTTCAGGCCCGACCTGGAGGACAGCGGGCTGGCCAGCGGCTTCGACGTGCCGCGGGGCACGGTCCTGCGCAGCAACATCGGCAAAGAAGATCAGACCGCCTGCGAGTATCGCACCGCCCACGCGGTCCGACTCTTCCCGCTCGAACTCTTCGAGGCTCAGTATCACGACCGCGACCTGGCCAGTCTGGGGCTGCCCGGCATCGCCGGCGTGCGGGCGGCCATCCGGTTCCGACTTCGCGCCACGGCTGGTCTCTCGCTGGCCGAGATGACGCTGGACCGCCTGCCGATTTTCATCCGCGGGGTGGGCGATGTGGCGGTGCGTGTGTACGAGCAGGTCTTCGCGCACGGCATGGGCGTGGTCGTGCGTCCGACCACCAAGCCGGCCAAGTGGCACCATCACCTTCCGCAGTCGCGCGTCCGGCAACTGGGTTTCGAGCCCGATGAAGCCCTGCTCCCGCCGGGTCCGCGCAGTTTCGAGGGCTATCGGCATCTGCACGAGTACTTCACCTTCCCTGAGCGTTTCCTCGGCTTCGAGATCGCCGGTCTGCGCGAGGCGCTGCAGCAGGCCGAGCAGACCCAGATCGAACTGGTCATCCTGCTCAGGCAGCCGGACGTGGAACTGGAGAACGGTCTGGATGCGGAGAATCTGCTGCTGCACTGCACACCGGCCGTCAACCTCTTCGAGAAGCGGGCGGACCGCATTCACATCTCTGACAAGTTTCCCGAGTTTCATCTGGTGCCCGACCGCACGCGTCCGCTCGACTACGAGGTGTACGACGTGCTCGACGTGACGGGCTTTGGCACCACGGCCGACGAGGAGACGCGCTTCCGCCCGTTCTACGCCGCCACCGACTATGACGAAGGCTCGCAGGCGGCGGGGGCGTACTACGCGACCAACCGCGTGCCGCGTGTGCTGTCGGCCAAGGAGCGCCGGCTGGGTCGTCGTTCGCGGTACACGGGCAGCGAAGTCTACCTGTCGCTGGTGGATGCGCACAATGCGCCTTACAAGTCAGACCTGCGGCAGATCGGCGCCACCACGCGCTGCACCAATCGCGACCTGCCGTTGCGCATGCCGGTCGGCGCGGGTCGGACTGACTTCACGACCGAGGCGGGCGCAGCGGTTGAGTCGGTTCGGTGCGTCGCCGGCCCGACTCCCCCGCAGGCTTCTTTCGCCGAGGGAGAGACCGCCTGGCGACTGATCAGCCACCTTTCGCTCAACTACCTGTCGCTGGCCGATGAAGACGAATCTCGCGGTGCGGCGGCGTTACGTGAACTGCTCGCTCTGTACGGCGACTTGTCCAACTCGGCGACGCGCAAGCAGATCGACGGCGTTCGCAAGGTGGGGGCCCGAGCGGTGACACGCCGCGTGCCGGTGCCGGGGCCGATCGCCTTCGCCCGCGGGCTCGAGGTGGCCGTCACACTGGAGGATGCGTCCTTCCAGGGCTCGGGCCCGTTCCTGCTCGGCGCGGTGCTGGAACGTTTCTTCGCCAAGTACGTCTCGCTCAACTCGTTCGTTGAGACCTGCATCAACACCACGGAGCGTGGGGAGATCATGCGATGGCCGACACGCATCGGTCGGAGACATACGCTCTGATTCTCCGATTGACGGAGAAGCCGTACGCCTTCGACTTCTTTCAGGCGGTGCGGCGGCTTGACTGTGCGCGGTCCGGCGGGGAACCGGTCGGCGTCTCCACACGCCTGAAGATGGATCCGGTGCGTTTTGCGCAGAAGGTCAGCCTTGCGTTCGCTCCGTCGACCATCGCCGGCGTTGACAAGCCGGTCGAGGGCTCGGCCCCGCGGTTTGCCGTCAATTTCTTCGGGCTGCTCGGGCCCAACGGGCCCATGCCGCTGCATCTGACTGAGTACATCCACGAGCGCGAGCACAACTTTCACGATCGCACGCTGGCGCGATTCCTCGATATCTTCCACCACCGGATGATCTCGTTGTTCTACCGCGCCTGGGCGGTCAACCAGCCCACGGCCAGTTTCGATCGGGCCATGCACGATCCGCTGAGCGATCGGGTCGGATCCTACGTGGGCTCGATGGCCGGGCTGGGCTCGCCCGCATTGCGCGGGCGTGACCGGGTGAGCGATCTGGCCAAACTGCACTACGTCGGGCGACTGGCCTGTCAGGCCAAGAACGCCGAAGGGCTCGAAGCCGTCATCGCGGACTACTTCAAGGTGCCCGCCGCCGTGATCGAGTTTGTCGGTCACTGGATGGACCTGCCCGAGGACAGCCGCTGCCGAATCGGTCAGTCGCGTCATACCGGCACGCTGGGCTCGACGTGCGTGGTGGGCTCGTCGATCTGGGAAGTGCAGCAGAAGTTCCGCGTCCGCATCGGCCCGGTGGGATTGCGGGCCTACGAGCGGTTCCTGCCGACCGGGCGCAGTTTCGGGCGTCTGGTGGACTGGGTCCGCAATTACGTGAGTCTGGAGTATCGTTGGGATGCCCAGTTGGTGCTCGATCGTCGCGAGGTGCCGCAGACGCGCCTCGGGCGGGCGGGACGACTGGGCTGGACGACCTGGCTGTGCACCAAGCCTCTGGAGCGTGATCCGGACGACCTGGTGCTCATGCCGCCGGAATGATTCCAACGCCGGAGAGTTGGCATTCGGTGATGGGCAAGCGGGAGGCATCGTCATGGCCGAGATCAGTCTCAAGTCGCTGTTCGGGAAGATGAACAGTTTGTGCTACAAGAGCGCCGAGAGCGCCACCGTGTTCTGCAAGATGCGCGGCAATCCCCGTGTCGATGTTGTGCACTTCATCCATCAGGTTCTGCAACTGCAGGACTCGGACCTGCACAAGATCATCCGGCACTTCCAACTCAACCCGTCCAGGCTCGCAACGGATCTGACCGCCGCGCTCGATTCCATCCAGCGCGGCGCCGTGTCCATCGCGGGATTCTCCAGCGACCTTGAAGAAGCCGTGGAGCGCGCCTGGGTCTACGGGAGCCTGATGTTCAACGAGCGGTCGATCCGATCGGGGCATCTGATCATCGGCATGCTCAAGACCAAGAGCCTCTCCCGCATCCTCATGGGAATCAGCGAGGAGTTCTCCAAGATCCGCGTGGACGAACTGTGCGAGGCCTACGAGAAGATCCTGGGCGATTCACCCGAGTCCAAACTTGCCGCCCGCGAACGCGGGGGCGTCGGCGGGGGTGCGGTTCCCGGTGAAGCCTCAGGGGCGATGGCGCCGGCCGAAATGGGCAAGGAAGAGGCCCTCAAGCGATTCTGCCGCGACATGACCGAAGAAGCCCGCACCGGCAAGATCGACCCCATCGTCGGGCGCGACGAGGAGACCCGACAGGTCATTGACATCCTCATGCGCCGGCGTCAGAACAACCCTGTGCTTGTCGGTGAGGCCGGCGTCGGCAAGACCGCCGTGGCCGAGGGATTTGCGCACAAGATCGTGGAGGGCGACGTGCCCCCGCCGTTGCAGGGCGTGCGGCTGCTCGAACTGGACGTCTCGGCGCTTCAGGCCGGTGCGAGCATGAAGGGGGAGTTCGAGCAGCGTCTCAAGCAGGTGATCGAAGAGGTGCAGGCCTCGACCAAGCCGACCATCCTGTTCATTGACGAGGTGCACCGTCTGATCGGCGCGGGTGGGCAGGCCGGCACGGGCGACGCGGCCCAGTTGCTCAAACCGGCGTTGGCGCGCGGGCTGCTGCGCACAGTGGCCGCGACGACGTGGGCCGAGTACAAGAAGCACATCGAGAAGGACCCGGCGCTGTCCCGGCGTTTTCAGACCGTGCTGGTCGACGAGCCGGGCGAGGACCGGGCCATCCTGATGATGCGCAAGGTCGCCGGCATCTTCGAGAAGCACCACAAGGTGCAGATCCTCGATGAAGCCATCGAGTCGGCCGTGCGCCTCAGCCATCGCTACATCCCCGCGCGCCAGTTGCCCGACAAGGCGGTGAGTCTGCTGGACACAGCGTCGGCCCGCGTGGCGATCGGGCAGCACGCCGTGCCGGCCGAGGTCGACGACACGCGCAAACGCATCCAGGCGCTCGAGACCGAGTCGCAGATACTCGAACGGGAGCAGACCGTCGGCTTTCACCACGAAAAGCGTGTCAAGGAGGTCGCCGAGCAGATCAAGTCCGAGCGGGAGCGCCTGGCAACGCTCGAGTCCAACTGGCACAAGGAAAAGGAACTGGTCGATCGTGTTCTGGAGATTCGAGCCAGGCTGCGGGGTCCCAGCGGATCCGAGCCGGTGGAGGGCACCGGTTCCCAGGCCGAGGCCGACGCGGGCGCCCGCGTCGCCGCCGCCGGCAAGTCGACGCTGAGCGAAGCCGAGCGCGTGGCGCTCAAGTCTGAACTCGATCGGGTCAAGCGCGAACTGGCCGACCTTCAGGGCGACAGCCCGCTCATCATTCCCGACTGCGACGCCAGCGCGATCGCCGCGGTCGTCGCCGACTGGACGGGCATCCCGGTGGGGCGCATGGTCAAGAATGAGATCCAGGCGATTCTGCAGTTAGCCGACACGCTGAACAAGCGCGTCATCGGGCAGCGTCACGGGCTCGAGGCGATCGCCAAGCGCATCCAGACCAACCGCGCCAGCCTCGACAACCCCAACAAGCCCATCGGTGTGTTCATGCTCGCCGGTCCTTCGGGCGTGGGCAAGACGGAGAGCGCCCTGGCTCTGGCCGAGGCTCTGTATGGCGGGGAGCAGAACGTCATCACCATCAACATGTCCGAATTCCAGGAGGCCCACACCGTCTCGACGCTCAAGGGCGCCCCTCCCGGGTACGTCGGCTACGGGGAGGGCGGCGTGCTCACCGAGGCTGTCCGTCGCAGGCCCTACTCGGTCGTCCTCCTCGATGAGGTGGAAAAGGCACACCCCGACGTTCACGAGATCTTCTTCCAGGTCTTCGACAAGGGAGGCATGGAGGACGGCGAAGGCCGGCACATTGACTTCAAGAACACAGTCATCCTCCTGACAACAAATGTCGGTACCGAACTTATTATGAACATGTGCAAGGATCCTGATCTGATGCCTTCGGTCGAGGGGCTCCAGAAGTCGCTGCGCGAGCCGATGCTCAAGGTCTTCCCCGCCGCCCTGCTGGGGCGCATCACGGTCATCCCCTACTTCCCGCTCGATCACAAGATGCTCAGGGAAATTGCCCGCTTGCAGTTGGGCCGCATTCAGACGCGCGTCGGCCAGAACCACGGGGCCAGGTTCGAGTACGGCGACGACGTCCTCGACCTGATCGTCAGCCGGTGCACTGAGATCGAGTTCGGCGGCCGAATGATCGACGCGATCCTGACCCAGACGATGCTGCCGGAGATCTCAACGGCGTTCCTGAACCGGATGATGGAGGGT
The DNA here is from genome assembly GCA_008363215.1 of Cyanobacteria bacterium CYA. Classification (GTDB taxonomy): domain Bacteria; phylum Planctomycetota; class Phycisphaerae; order Phycisphaerales; family UBA1924; genus J022. Next base: position 10,704 of record RHKP01000012.1, on the reverse strand, counting down.
CGGAGCATCGAGCGGGTGCAGGTGAGCGTGGAAGACAACCAGTTCCGCTACGCCTTTGAGTGAGAAGCGGGCGGGGTTGTCGCTTGAGAACTGGGCCCGAAAGGGTTCTGGAAAGGGCGAGGCCTGCGATGTCGCTGCGACGTACACCCGGGGTCATCTGCCAGTGCCAGTCGGGCTCTGGCATGGACGGGGGAACCCACGCCCTGACGCTGTCGGGGCTGCCGGGCCCGACCACCCTGGCCGTTGGCGCCCACGCCGCCGCCCGCACCATCTACTCGTCGGTATCGCTGCAAAGTCCGGTGTGCATGGAGTGGAGCGCGGTGCGTGCGGCCGGGCAACTGGCACGCACCGCCACCGCATGCACGATCGAGTCAAATCTGCAACTGTCGCTCGACCAGGCCGTGTACGGTTTTGCCGTGCGGCAAGTCGCCGAGCAGTATCTCAACGTGCGGGAGACCGGGGGCGACAACCGGGGTGAAGAGGTCGAAGCGATGCTCGAGGGCGCCGGCGGTGCGGCGGGCATGTCATGGTGCGCGGCGTTTGTTTCGCATTGCCACGTCGAGGCCGCCAACTTTCTTTGCGCCGACACGACCTGCCCGCGCACGCTCAGCGCGGTGATGATGGTCTTTCTCGGGCGCACCGCCGGCAACCTGACTTTCAGCAAGGCAAGCGTGCTGTCGGGCGCCATCACTCCGTTCGCCGGCGACGTGTTCTCGATGGTGCACCAGGGTCCGGTCAGTTCGCTGGACCCCGGCAAGCCTGCGCAGTTTCGCCGCGGGCACACGGGCATCGTCGTCAGTTACAACGCGACGACACAGACTCTCGTGACGATTGAAGGCAATACCAACGAGGGCGGCGGACGCGAAGGCAACGGCGTGTACCTTCGCACCGACCGCATGCGCAGCGCCCGGCTCTGGGGCTTCATGCGGCCCCGCATCGCCTGGCTCTAGGGAGAATCGATCATGCCGGCTGGCCTGCGGACACAAGCGAACCGGACCATCGCCATTAACACGCCCCTTGGGCCCGAGAAGGTCGCCATCCAGTCCATCCGCGGGCAGGAGGAACTCGGGCGGCTTTTCCAGTACGAGTTGGAACTGCTCAGCGAAGATGACACCATCGTCCTGGAAGACCTGCTCGGGCAGAATGTCACGGTCCGCATCGGCCTGGGCGAATCTGCCCCCGACGTCCGTTACATCAACGGGTACATCAACCGCATCTCACAGCACGAGTATCGCGGCGGACTGGCCGTGTATCGCGCCACGCTGGTTCCGTGGCTGTGGTTCCTCACACGCCACTCCGATTGCCGCATCTTCCAGGAGATGACGTTCCCGGACATCGTCAAGGAGGTGTGCAGGCAGCCGGGCTTCACCGATATCAAGGACCAACTCGCCGACACCTACGAGACGCGCGACTTCTGCGTGCAGTACCGCGAGACAACCTTCAACTTCGTCTCGCGCCTCATGGAGCAGGAGGGCATCTACTACTACTTCGCACACGAGAACGGAAAGCACGAACTGGTGCTGTGCGACGCGCCGGACGCTCACGCGGCCCTGGCCGGCGGGCTGGAGATTCCCTTCTACCCGCCCGACGCCGGCAAGCGAAACGAGCAGCACATCCGCGGCTGGACCGTCCAGAAGCAGATTCAGTCACTCAAGTATGAGTTGTCCGACTTTGACTTCGAGAAGCCCAATGCCCCGGTGGTGAGCAACTCCCAGCAGCAGCGAGACCATGCCACCGGACCGTGGGAGGAAATGTTCGACTACCCCGGGGAGTACGTCACCAGCGCCGAAGCCCAGCATTTCTCGACCATCCGACTTCAGGAACTCCAGGCCCGCTACGAGCAGATCAGCGGTCAGGGCGACCACCTCGGCATCGTCGTCGGGGGGCGATTCAAACTCACACTGCCCGCCAAGGGCTTGCGCCCCGATCAGGCGCGAGAGTACGTCGTGACCGGCACGAGCCTGCAGGCCTCGCAGGATCTGTTCGGCTCAGGCGGGGAGGCGGGCGGCGAAGACCTGTATTCCATTGCCTTCACCGTCATTGCGGCCACCGAGCACTTCCGCCCTGCCCGCACCACGCCCAAGCCGCTCATCCAGGGCCCGCAGACCGCCATTGTCGCCGGAAAGGAGGGCGAGGAGATCTGGACCGACGAGTACGGCCGCGTCAAGGTGCAGTTTCACTGGGACCGCTACTCGGCCGGCGATGAGAAGAGTTCGTGCTGGTGTCGAGTGAGCCAGAACTGGGCGGGCAAGCGCTGGGGTGCGATGTTCATGCCGCGCATCGGGCAGGAGGTCATCGTCGAGTTTCTCGAGGGCGACCCCGACCGCCCCATCATCACCGGGCGCGTCTACAACGGGCAGAACATGCCTCCTTACAAGCCCACGGAGATGGGCACTGTCAGCACCATCAAGAGCAACTCATCCAAAGGCGGCGCCGGATTCAACGAGATCCGCTTCGAGGACAAGAAGAACGAGGAGCAGGTCTTCATCCACGCTCAGAAGAACATGGATGTCCGCGTGCTCAACGACCGCTTCGAGACTGTCGTGAACAATCGGCATCTGGTCGTCGAGAATGACAAGTATGAGCACGTCAAGCACGACCGGCATCTGGTCGTTGACAACGACCGCTTCGAGCACATCAAGCGCGACGTCAGTATCACCGTCGACGGCAAACACGCCGAGGCCGTCACCGGTTCGTACTCGCAGAAGGTCACCGGTGACGTGGCCGAGGTCTTTGAAGCCAACCAGTCGACCGAGATCACCGACAATCTGTACATCAAGGCCAAGAACATCTGCCTGGAAGCGGTGGAGAACATCACCATCAAGGTCGGCAAGACGAGCATCGCGCTCGAGACGACTGGCGTGGGGCTGGCGACCAAGGGCGACATCAAGGCCGAAGCCACCAAGAACATTGAACTGAAGGCTACGACCGAGTTCAAGGCCGAAGGGACCGCCGCCGTCAAAGTCAAAGGCGCCCAGGTCGACGTCAAGGCCGATGGTATGGCGACGTTCGAGGGCACCGGGCCCACGGCGGTCAAGAGCGCTGCGATCCTCACCGTGCAGGGCTCGCTGGTCAAGATCAACTGAGGTGTTCCCATGAATCCCAAGGACGGCACAGCATGCTCGCTCGTCGAGCCCGGACCGGCGACCGAGGCGACCGACGCCGACAACGCCGACCCCGGCAAGGTCTCGCAGGCCAAGGCCCGCGAACGTGAAAACAAGGAAGGCAAGTACGGCAAGGAAACCGTCAAGCCCTTCACGCCGGCGAATGAGCCCTACGACCCGGTCGAGACCAGTTGGGTCGAGATTGAACTGGTGGATGAGTCTGACAAGCCGGTCGCCGGAGCACAGTACGAGGTGACGCTCTCGGACGGGCGCGTGGCCTCGGGCATGCTCAACGGCGAAGGCTGGGCCCGGCTCGAAGGCATCCCGCCGGGCACCTGCAAGATCTGCTTCCCCAAACTCGATGCCGAGGCTTGGGAGTTCATCGAGTCGGTTGCCGAGAAGTACCCCGCCGTGCAGGTTTCATAGTTTCTCGTGCAGGATGAACCGACTATGCCCATCGATCACGTGGTCAGACATGGCGAATGCCTCCTGTCGATCAGCGACAGGTACGGGTTCTTCCCCGAAACGCTTTGGAATCACGCCGACAACCGCGAACTCAAGCAGCAGCGTGAAGATCCCAACGTGCTTCAGGCCGGCGACGTCGTGCATGTACCCGATCTGACGCGCAAGGAAGAAGACAAGCCCGAGAAGAAGCGACACCGATTCCGCCGCAAGGGCGTGCCCGGCAAACTCAGAATCCGCCTGCTCGACAACGGCGAACCGCGCGCCCACGTTGTATATCGACTCATCATCGACGGCTCGATCACCGAAGCCCGGACGGACGGCGACGGCTTCGTTGAGCAGGACCTGCCCGCCAACGCCTCCCAGGGCGAACTCATCATCGATCGCGATGACGGCGGCACCGACCATTACCACTTCAACTTCGGCACCATCGATCCGATCGACACTGAGGCCGGGCAGCGCCAACGCCTGCACAATCTCGGCTACGACACATCTGAGCATGCGGAGGCCCTTCGTGCCTTCCAGGGGGACAACGGCCTCGATCCAAGCGGGCAGGCCGATGATCAGACCATGTCCAAACTCCAGGAGGCCTTTGGGCAATGAGCGGGTTCGTCTCATTCATCTCGCGACTCGTGCAGTCCGCCACAGCGCACAACACGATCAATATCCCGACCGTACCCGTGACGTTTCAGCGCTCGCCGGGTGTCCCCACGGGCAACGATCGCGGCATCGCCAACATGGACTTCCGTGTCACTTCACTCGGTTTCGTGCTCCAGACCGGGCGCACGCCTGCCGATGGGCGCATCGACGTCCGTCTCATCGGCGGGCGTGCCACCCTGCAACTGCTGCACAACGGCAATCCGGTGGCCGAGTACGACGTCCGCGCCCGCACCGCCGCCCTGGAGCCCGACAACACCATCAACGGCATCCAGCGGCGTCTGCGCATGCTCGGGTATCAACTCGGGCACGACAGCGCCACGCAGGACGGCATCACCAACGACATCACGAAACTGACCGACCGCGCCATCCAGGATTTCCAGATCGACCAGAAGATCGCCTTCGACGGCAAGGTCAACGCGGACACCACCACCAAGATCAATGACGCGGTCGACGCGCTGCCCTGATCTGCGTCAGGCAAGAGAGAGGACGGCATGATCCGAATCAACGTTGCCGAGAACAAGCAGGTGATTGTGCCCCTGCGTTTCCGCCGCGCCAGCGACGCCGACGCCGAGCGCGAGTTCCCCGAGATCGACGATCGGGGCTACGAGATGGGCACCCGCGCCGGAACGTGGGGGCAATCGACCGCGCGCGGGCCGATGGTCGGTCTGACCACCGGTTTCACCGTCACGCTCCGCGTGGTGCGCGAAGACATTGACCCAAACACCCCGCTCTTCGCCACGAGCACCGACACCGGCGTCGTCAAGGTCATCGCCCCGGCCAACGGCGGCCCGATCCCGGCCTCGGGTGACTTCAAGATCCAGGGCGTCGCCGACTTTGCCAATCGCCCGGTGTCGGTTGAACTGCGACTGGGCGCCGTCACCGGGCCTGTGCTCGCCGAGATCGAGCCGCACATCTTCACACCCAAGAAGATCAAACTCGTCGTGCACAACATGCGCATCGACGACGCCACGGGCAACGGCACCCGCGCCGCCCTCCCGCTCGGAGACATGGCTGCCCGCGTTCGGGCCATCTGGTGGCCCGCCGGCCTCGACATGGACTACGACCCAGTCGCACGCCCTGACAAGAACAACGACAGTACCCTGGCCAAGAAGGACGAAGTCAAACTTTTCGGCGGCGGGTTCGGCGAGGTGCCCGGCCTGCTCCGCCAGCACAGCGTGCTCGACGACAAGGTTCACCTTTTCGTCATCAACAGTTTCACGCCCAACCCGGCCACGCCTAACCTGACCACGGTGGGGCTGGGTATCACCCCAGACCTTGCCACCCAACTCAACTGCCCGCCGGGCATCTTCGTGACCGCCAAAGACGTCGCCGGCGACAACGCGGCGATCGAACTCCGCGCACGCACCATCGCCCACGAAATCGGACATTTCCTCACGCTTGAGCACGTCCACCGCAAGAACGCCACCGAGGCCGCCGGCGACACCTACTCGCGGCGTCACCTCATGTACCCGCTCTCGAACATCGTGGCGGCGGTCACGCCGCGCACACTCACGAGCGAACATCGCTTCAACGACAACGGGTATGGGAACCGAGTCCGCGGGTGGATGCTCACGCTCAAGAACCTGGATCACCACGAGACCGACGATGAGGTGGCCAAGGCCCGCAAACGTGCCCAGGCCGTCCAAGGAGGCAGGTGGAGTTGACGCGATCGTGTGACTTGTAGAGGTTTTGTCCCAGCCCGACCCGCTCTGGCGGAGATATCGATGGACATCAGGGAACTCACCACGCTCATCCGCGCCGGGTACGACGATCGCGCCATTGAGGTCGCCCGCGCTTCAGGCCCGCCCGCGTTCAACCAGGCTCAGCCGCTGCTGGCCGACGCTTCGCCCCAGGTGCGCGCCATCGCGCTGCGCGTGCTCGACGCAGCCGATCCGCAGCGGGCCCATCCGGTCGCCGTCAAGGCGCTGTCAGATCCGTCCGACGAGGTGAAGACTTTCGCGGTGGCCGTGCTGCGTCCCAACCCGCCGTCCGGGGCGGCGTCGGAACTTCTCGCCGCGTACAACACCGCCAACGACCCGGCTCTGAGGGGCGAGGTCGCGCTGCTGGCCGGACGCGTTGAACCGCCTGAGGCCATCGACACCTGGCGCGCCGTCTGGGTGCGTGAAGATGATCGATTCGCCAAAGCCGACGTGTGCAAGGCGCTGGCGCGCATGGGCGATCAACCCGCTCGCGACGCCTATGTGGCCAGCATGAAGCGCGAACGCGGACGCCCTGTGTTCGATCTCATCCGCGGCACCGCCTACTTCAACGACACGTGGATCGTCCCGGCCCTGGGTCAGATGCTCGACCGCAAAGACGTCGCGCTGCATCTGGCGGCCGATTTTCCTGACACGCACCCATTCCGTGTCTGCGACGTGGCCCTGGAGGCGATTCTCAAACTCACGGGCGAAAAGGTGGAGTTCCAGGTGCCGCGACCCACGCAGTACACCGAGGCGGAGATCGCGATCGTCCGCGCCATCGCGCGCAAGTTCGGGGTGTAGGCGACCCTTTCCCCGTTGAAATGGTCTGGCGTGCCAACGCCGGCGGCGTGTCCAGCCACGCCCGGAGCACACCTGCTCGGTGACCTCTCGCCCAGGCACGCCATATTTTGTGCATCGTGCCCGGCACGGGGGCTTGCCGGACGCTCTCGACCTGCAAGAATCAGTCCCGTTCGGGAACGTGCAAGAAGGGCCTTTATCGGAGAGACGCGCTCTCCGTCTGTAAACACCCCACGTTTGGGTGGCATGTTTCGGTGTTTTTTGACCTCGCACGCTGAAAGGGAATCCATCGATGAACAGGCAGACCGCGACCGCTCGAGCAGTCGAAGAGTCCATCCGTTGGCGCGAACGTCCTCGCCGCAAGGCCGAGCAATTCCGTGCCGACCAGCAGTTCGGATGTGACGTCTTCGGCGGCCAAGCCTTGCGTGAGCGCCTGCCCAAACTGATCTATCGCTCGCTGCAGCGGACGATCGAGCACGGCGAGCCGCTCGACCCGACCGTGGCCGACGCGGTTGCCAACGCCATGAAAGACTGGGCACTGGAACGCGGCGCCACGCGGTTCACCCACTGGTTTCAGCCTCTCACGGGCGCGACGGCCGAAAAACACGAGGGGATGATCGTCCCCGACGGGAACGGCAGGGTGCTCTACGGCCTGTCCGGCTCAGAACTGATTCAGGGCGAGCCCGATGCGTCGAGTTTCCCCTCCGGGGGGCTCCGTGCCACCTTTGAGGCACGCGGGTATACCGCCTGGGATCCCTCCAGCCCGGCCTTCATCGTCCGGGGCGACTTCGACGCGACGCTGTGCATTCCGACGGTCTTCGTCTCGTGGAACGGCGAGGCCCTGGACAAGAAGACCCCGCTTCTCCGCTCCATCGACGCCTTGGGCGAGCAGGCGCTACGAGTGCTGAGGATCTTCGGCACCGACCAGGGCGTCACCCGCGTGCACACCACGCTTGGCTCCGAGCAGGAGTACTTTCTGGTCGACTCCAACTTCTTCTACGCCCGCCCCGATCTTGTCTCGTGCGGACGCACGCTCTTCGGCGCCCGTCCGCCCAAGGGTCAGCAGTTGGCCGACCACTACTTCGGATCCATTCCCCAGCGTGTGCTTGCCTACATGGACGAAGTCGAGACCGAACTCTATCGCCTCGGCGTTCCCGTCAAGACCCGGCACAACGAGGTCGCTCCAGGACAGTACGAACTGGCTCCCATCTTCGAGGAGACCAACGTCGCCTGCGACCACCAGATGCTGGTCATGGAGACTCTCACCCGCGTCGCCCCGCGTTACGGCTTCAAGGCGCTGCTGCACGAGAAGCCCTTTCTCGGCGTCAACGGCTCGGGCAAGCACAACAACTGGTCAATGACGACCAACACCGGCGTCAACCTGCTCGACCCGCGCGACGAGACGCACACCAACATGCAGTTCCTCGTGTTCCTCTGCGCGGTCATTCAGGCCGTCAGCAGGCATGCCGATCTGCTCCGCGGCTCGATCGCCAGCGCCGCCAACGACCATCGTCTGGGCGCCAATGAGGCTCCGCCGGCGATCATGTCGGTGTTCCTGGGCGACATGCTTACCGACATCATCGAGCAGTTGGAGCAGGGCGACGCCAAGCGCACCATCAAGAAGGCCTCGATCAACCTGGGCGCACGCACGCTCCCGCAGATTCCGCGTCACTCGGGCGACCGCAACCGCACCAGTCCGTTCGCCTTTACGGGAAATAAGTTCGAGTTCCGTGCCGTCGGGTCCAGCGCCTCGGTTGCCTGGCCCAACACCGTCATCAACACCATCGTGGCCGAATCGCTGGATGACATCGCCACGGCGCTGGAAAAAGCAGTTGGCGCCACTCCCACGCCCGCCAAACTCGAGGCCGCCGTCAAGAGCGTCCTCAAGGGCATCATCGCCGAGCATAAGCAGATCATTTTCAACGGGGACAACTACAGCGCCGCCTGGCACGCTGAGGCCGCGAAGCGCGGGCTTCCCAACTTCCGCAACTCGGTCGAGGCGTTGCCGGTGCTCAAGAGCAAGAAGGCCGTGGCGCTGTTCAAGAAGTACAGCGTGCTCAACAAGCCCGAAGTCGAGAGCCGTGCGAGCATCTTCATCGAAAAGTACGCCAAGCAGTGCCTCATCGAGGCCGAGCAGATGGTGCTGATCGGTCGCACGATGATCCTGCCTGCGGCGACGGAGCACCAGTCACGTCTGGCCGAGGCGGTCGCGGCAACCGAGGGCGCCGGGGTGGACTGTGAATCCGGGCGTCAGTCGCTGGAGGAGTTTGTGGACTTGGTGCAGCGGTTCCGTGAATCTCTGGGGACACTGGAGGAAGCCTCCCGCATGGAGGCCGATGCTCACGCTCTGGAGGAGAATCCCATGCCGGCGGCGCAGCAGGTTCTCACACGCATCCACCCCGCCATGCGGTCACTGCGCGAGGTCGCTGACCACCTGGAACTCAGCGTGGCCGACGAACTCTGGCCGTTGCCGACCTATCGCGAAATGCTGGCCATTCGATAGGGTGTCAACCCTAGTATTCAGTGCAGATTCATCCACCACCCTCTCGAAAGGGTGGTTTTCTATTCCTCTTCTACACATCAACGTCCACTTTTTACGTCTCAATCCGTATCAGGTTGGGGATGCACCGTGGGTCTCTTACGGCGCGATTTCCACCGACCTGCGCGGAGGTAAGGACGTGAACGGAGTTGCAAAGGCTCAGGTGGGCGTGATTCGAATCATGTGCCTGGACCCGCACGAACTTATGCTGGCGGGTCTGGGCATGCGTTTTGGCGAAGAACCCGACATGGAAGTTGCGTCTCTCACCAACGACCCGGAGCAGGTCATAGGAATCCTGGCTCGGGAACGCCCCGGCGTTCTGGTAACCGAAATCGAGATTGAAGGCGTCAATATGTTCGGTCTCATCGCCCGGATCGCGCGGCACCACCCCGAGACACGCACGGTGGTTTACACGGCTCGTCCGCGCTCGACGTGTGCCGAGGCGGCGTTTGCCGCAGGAGCCATCGGCTTCTTCTCCAAGTCCGATCCGCCCGACCAACTGGTCGCAGGCGTTCGGGCGGCTCCTTACGCCGAGTCGCGGTTGCTCGGTTCGACGATCCGAGCCGCCTTGGAATCGTCCGACGTCGCACCGGATGGAGCCATCGGGTCGATCGCAAGACTGACGCGAAGGGAGGTCGAGGTGCTGTGCCTGATCGGGCGGGGTATGTCGCGGGTGGAGGTCGCCGCAACCATCCGGCGCAGTCCCAAGACCGTCGATGCGCATCGCTCGTCGATCATGTCCAAACTCGGTTTTACGGACCGCGTCCAACTGGCCCGCTTCGCGATTCGCGAGGGGCTGGTCAGCATCTGAGTCGCCTTCAGGCGTGCACGCCGAGCAGCAGCACCGTCGGCTGCCGCTGCGGTTCAAACGGCGGGCATTGTCCGGAGGTGACGCCAGACCCATACCTGGGTATGACAGGGGCCTCGGATTCCGACGCGCCCGCTCCTTGAGACCAAGCCCCCCGACCGCGGCGCGGGCCGGGCGGGCCCGCGGGTGTACACTCGCGGACAATGACCCCGACGGGGTCACGACAACCCCTCAAATCCCCGAGAGATTTCGACGTTTCCGAGCAAGGCGTCAACAAATCCGGCGACACCCGCTTGGCGGAGATCATCGAGGCGTGGCCATCCCTCCCCGAGCCGGTGAGAGCCGCCATCGTGCAGATGATCCGCGCACAGTGATGCGCAAATAAGCCACAGTGATGCGCAGATAAGAACTAGGGCTTATCTGCGCATCATTGACGTTTTTAGAGAGTTATCCAATGGTGCGCACGAAATCAGGTGTCCCCCCGCGTGCGCGTACGCGCGCGCGCGCGAGGGCGGATGGGTCCTCCCGCCCCGGATCTGCCAGGACATGCCCAAGGGAACAGCCGCAGTACCACAGAGACTTTCTTTCGCGCGCCTCGTTTCCCACAGGTTGTCCCCTTTGTGAGTTTCCGAT
>RHKP01000043.1 GCA_008363215.1 Cyanobacteria bacterium CYA | reverse complement strand
GGCGTCCGCGTGCCCATCGTGTGACTCCAGAGTATCCCGGAGTCCATACGCACACATGCCTCAAACGGTTGCGCTATCCTTCAAGTCGGGACACTAGCAGATACAAATTCTTATTGGCGCGCCGATCGCCTTGGCGGCCGTTCAATTCTGTTAGTCCACCAATCGTATCACGGTAGGCGGGTAGAATTATCCCTTGCTGAATGACGTTCCGAATTCCGTCGGCGTTATAATGAAATATGGCATGAAACAAGGATGAATTGAGAATGTCTGTATCGGAAAGTACCACGTTTGGTGCGTGGAACAGAAGAAGGCACTTCAGTTCTGCGAGCAGATGGGCCCCGGCTGCCGACATGTTCTCGCGAGCCAACCACCGAATGTCGTTGAGGTGCGTAGCCCACGTGAAGTCTCGCTGGAACTCCGGCAGCTCGGCTGGCGTGTACCGAATCGGCATGGTCGAAGTATACTCCTCCCTCTGACTGGACGAACCGACTCCTGCTCTCGCCTCGATCGTTGTCGTCCGAGGTGATGCGTGCGTGCCTGCTGTGAGCAGGACAGTCGCCGGCGGCATAGCTCCCCCGTAGCGGCACCCCGGTTATGGCCGGGCCGCACGGAGCCCCATGCCGATCGACAGCACCCGTGACCCCGAGAGCATGACCGAGGCGGAGCGCCGCGACGAGGTCGCCAGCATCCTCGCGCGGGGGCTTGTCCGCGCCGTGGCCGCATCGCGCGGCCGCCTCGGAATCCGCTCGGATCCGCCGCCGACATGCCTTGATCTCTCCGGCGACTTACCCCTCAGTGTGGCTCCGCGGCCCTCCCCCGGAATCGGTTAGGGCCGGGCAGAACGGAGACCCATGCAACGGAGCCACACATGCAAGAGTCCATCGAGAGACAGATCAACGCGCTCGAGAGCATGACGACGTCGGAGCTCGTCGAGCGCTTCGCCGAGGTGCACGGCTACCCCTGCCGTACACGGCACCGGGCGTACCTCATCCGCAAGATCGCCTGGCGGATTCAGGCCAACGCCGAGGGCGACCTGAGCGAGCGAGCGCGACGCCGGGCCGCCAAACTCGCCAACGACGCCGAGGTGCGGGTCATGGCCCCCAAGTCCATGATCGCTCCGCCCCAGCCGGGCCCGAGCACGACGGTCCACCGCCGAACGCGCGGCGAAGACCACGACGACCCGCGCGTCCCGCCCGCGGGGTCGGCCATTGTCCGCGAGTACAAGGGCCGCACGATCCGGGTCGTCGTACTCCCGCGCGGCGAGGGCTTCGAGTTCGATGGCGAGCGCTTCCGCACCTTGACCGCGGTGGCCAAGCGAATCACCGGCAGCCACATGAACGGCTTCCGGTTCTTCCGGCTGGCGTCCGCCGAGGCGAAGCGATGAGCAGCCGTCGTCGGAACCAGCCAGGCGCGAAGGCCGAGACGTCCACCCGCATCCGCTGCACCATCTACACCCGCAAGTCGAGCGAAGAGGGCCTCGATCAGGAGTTCAACTCGCTCGACGCCCAGCGCGAGAGCGCCGAGGCGTTCATCGCCAGCCAGAAAGCCGAAGGGTGGACGTGCGTTCCCGACCGCTACGACGACGGCGGATTCTCTGGCGGCAGCATGGAACGTCCAGCGCTCGACCGTCTGCTCCGCGACATCGAGGCGAGCAAGATCGACTGCGTCGTCGTCTACAAGGTGGACCGACTAGGTTCTGTCTGACGGATGGCGATGTTCGGCGCAGGTGCGGCGCAGGTTCGGTTGCGCCAGGCTGAACGAGTTGTCACACTGTGACCTCCGGCACGG
>RHKP01000037.1 GCA_008363215.1 Cyanobacteria bacterium CYA | reverse complement strand
AGAGACTGCACAGCAGCCTTGGCTACGTCAGCCCCGAAGCGTTCGAGGCGAGCCATGGCTTGTAACATCATCGACTCCACCGCAGATGGGAAGGGTCACACCCCATGCGATTGGCACATCCCTCAACGCCCTCAATGGTCATGACACGGGTCACAAGTTGCGCACAATCCCAACACACGCCCGCCATCCCTATTCCGTTGCTGGCAACCGCGCCAAGCAGGCCGGCCTCCACTGTGCCGTGAGGATCTGCCGTGGGCGTACCGCCGAAGCCGAGCCATGTGAAATCTTCGATCTCGTTCGTCGGCACAGCGTCCGCGTCGCAGAGGCACAACCCCGGGATGTCATCCGCCGAATCCAAGATCGAGCGACTGTCGTAGTGAAAGATGTGCGGCGGAATCATCACTGGATCGACGATAAAGTCGGGATGGTCCGGATCCGTGCCGGTGTCGATGATGGCGATTGTTCTGTCCGGACTGGTCGAGACCGCCTGCGGGCCGAGCGTGTAGCCCACGATCGACCACGCGTAGTTGGTTCGGGTCAACCGCAGCCAATACTGCCCGCCAAGAAACGTCGGATTGTCGCTGTAGTACGGGTCATTGGGGGCCAGTGGTGTCAATTGCCCGAACCCCCCCCCCGAACACAAAGGGTCGCTGCCAGAACGAATACCCCCAACTTGAGGCCGAAGGCGTCGACTTTCCGCATGAATATGCCCCTTCCCTTGCACGCCCCGGATCGTGATGTACGATCATCATACAGAGTTGTCCGAAGAGCGTTGCAAGAAGCCTGACTCAGTCGAGAGGCCACCATGATCGCCCAATGGTCGAACGCATTCGCGGCCGCCGTTTTCTGTGCCGCTGCGGCAACCTGTGGAGCCCAGACGTACTTTGACCTTTGGTTCGAAGCGCCGGAAAGCGTATCGGCAGGCGACACCTTTACCGTCGAAGTGTGGGCCGGGGCCTCCGGTCTCTTCGTCAACGACGGTCTCAATATCTCACTGTTTCATAGCCTTCTGATGAGCGTCGAAGTCTCGGGAGACCTGGATTCGCTCGCGTCGATCTCTCCGGCGACCATTCACACCAATTTCGCTCTGAACACGGGCGCCCCAACCGAAAATTGGCTTGTGGACGTCATGGCGTTCAACTTGCTGGACTTTGGGTTCGACCCGGACAATCCGATGCATTTGTTCTCGTTTGATGTGTCAACGACGACGATGGGGCGCGGCACTCTGACATTCAATGCGCATCCTTCGAGCACCGGTCCTGACATGCTCTGGTGGTTTGTGCAACCGCCGACAGGAGATTCGTTCTACATTGGCTCAGCCGACGACGCCAGCGTTCTCACCGCCAACCCCTTCGCCGTCCGCGTCATCCCCGCGCCAGCGGGCGTGGCGATTCTGGCGCTGGGCGGAGTCGCGTCGCTCCGTCGCCGCCGAAGTTTTCAGAGCGGCAGCCTCCGCGCCATCTCCAGATAACTCCTGAAGTTCGCCTCGAGTTCCGTCATCGAGTCGCCGCCGAACTTGTCGAGCAGGCAGCGCGCCACCTCGAAGGCGACGACGTTCTCCATCACCACACTGGCGGCCGAGACCGCGCACACGTCGCTGCGCTCGTACTGGCTTCGCTGCGGCTGCTTGGTGTTCAGGTCGATGCTGGGCATGCCTTGCAGCAGCGTCGCGATCGGCTTCATGGTGCCGGTGACCACGATCGGCTGCCCGTTGGACATGCCGCCCTCGGTGCCGCCGGCGTTGTTGCTCGGGCGCACGAAGCCGAGTGTCGGCTCGTTCTTCTTCGCCGGGTCGAAAGCGATCGGGTCGTGCAGGGCGCTGCCGCGGACCTCGGCGCATCGTACGCCCGCGCCGATCTGTACGGCCTTGAACGCCTGGATGCCCATGACCGCGTACGCGATGCGGGCGTCGAGTTTCGTCGTCCAGTCCATGCTTGAGCCGATGCCGGGCGGACAGCCGAAGACATGGCACTCGACGTGCCCGCCGACGGTGTCCTGGTCTTCCTTGGCCTTGCGGATCGCCTGTCGCTGGGCCTGGGTGGTCTGCTCGTCGAGCGTGTAGGTGTCGCTGGCATTGCGCACGCTGATGAGGCTGCGCCAGTTGTCGGGCGTGACTTCCACATTTGTGCGCGCTCTCTCGATCTGCCGCACGAAGCCGAAGACCTCGATGCCGAAGTGCCGCAGCAGGCAGCGCGCGATCGCGCCCGCTCCGACGCGGCTGGCCGTCTCACGGGCGCTGGCCCGCTCGAGCGTTTCGCGACAGTCCGTGGTGAGCCACTTGATGCTGCCGGCCAGGTCGGCGTGCCCGGGGCGCGGGCGATGCACGGGCGGCGTCTTGGTGAGGTTGTCAAGCCGTGAGTCGCGGTTGGGGATCTGGAAGACGAGCGGGGCGCCGATGGTCTTGCCCAGGCGCACGCCGCAGAGAAAGTGCATGACGTCAGTTTCGAGTTTCTGGCGCCCCCCGCGGCCGTAGCCGCCCTGGCGTCGCAGCAGTTCGGCGTTGATAAAGTCCATATCGAGCGTCAGCCCGGCGGGCAGGCCGGTGATGGTGGTGACAAGTGCGGGCCCGTGGCTTTCGCCGGCCGTCTGGTAGTGCAGTGTGGGCATCGGGGAAGATTAGCGTCGATCTGGTATCAACGAGCCCCGACCGTCAGGGAGGAGGTTCTGACACAACGTGCGTGCTCGTGGACCTGTCCCTTGTGGTCGGGGTTCGTTCAAATCCTCAGGGATTTCCGGAGACGGAGATTGCCGACACGAAAACCGGCCTATTGCCGGGAACCCCGCCGCTTATTCACCATTGCAATCGCCTGTCCGATCGCACGTTCCACGTCCTGGTTGACGATGAACGCGTCGTAGGAACCGCAGGCGTGGGCTTCGGCGATTTCGCGGCGGGCCTCGGCGAAGCGATTCTGAATCTGCTCTTCCGGTTCGCGCTTGCGCGCTCGCAGGCGATTGAGCAGTTCCTCCTCGCTCGGCGGGAGCACAAACACCGCGAAGGCCTGCGGCAGTTTCTTCTTCACCTGCTTGGCGCCCTCGACGTCGATCTCGAGGATCACCAGGCGCCCGCGGGTGAGTTGTTCTTCGACCCATGCCCGCGGCGTGCCGTAGCGCTTGCCGAAGACATTGGCCCACTCGAGGAAGGCCTCGTCCGCAATCATGCGGTCAAACTCGGCATCGTCGACGAAGTGGTAATCGACGCCTTCGACGTCGGCCGCGGTCTTGGGGCGGGTGGTGGCCGAGACGCTGAACACAGAGCCGGCGATGCCGCGCTCGACTCCGCGCGTGATGGTGGTTTTCCCCACGCCCGAAGGCCCGCTGATGATGAGCAGGAGTCCGTCATCGGTATCAGTCGGCAGCCGGCGATCCATGCCGACAGGGTAGGCCGAATGAAGGAAATTTTGAACGTGGCTACGAGTCGGCGTCAACAATCACCCATGCCGCGCTCTGAAGCCCTGTGCACCAACCTGGCCGACACCGCCACCCTGTCGCGCCGTCTGGCCGACCTGCTGCGCCCGGGCGACCTGGTGCTGCTCGATGGGCCTCTGGGGGCGGGCAAGACGACGCTCATCCGTTTGCTGGCTGAGGCGCTGGGCGTCGACCCGCGCGTTGTTGCCAGCCCGACCTTCGTCATCGCGCATGAGCACCCACTGCCCGCCGGAACGCGGCTGGTGCACATCGACGCCTACCGGCTCGGCGGGCATGAGCCGGAAGAACTCGAACTGCTCGGCTGGGACCACCTGACCGGGCCTGACGCCATCGTGCTCGTCGAATGGGGCGAACGCATCGCCGGGCTGATCACCCGCGAGCACGCAACGATCACCATTGAGCACGTTGATGAGCACTCGCGCCGCTTTACGATCGACCTGCCCGAAGACTGGGCGTCGCGCCGGCCTGCAATCGGGGCGGCGCCACCGGCCGCAGCCGGGCTGCGGCCCACCCTGTGCCCCGTCACGGGCCAGCCGGTCTCGCCCGACGCGCCGCACTACCCATTCAGTTCCGAGCGGGCGAAATGGGCCGACCTGTATCGGTGGTTCAGCGAGTCCTACGTCGTCGGGCGCCCCATCGAAGAGGCAGACCTGGATCAGGGGCAGTAAGATCGCGCCATGGAAGTTTTCAATGCATCGGACGCGTGGGCCTCGCTCGTCACGCTTGGTCAGGGGCTCGATGAGCAGCAACTCGACCTCTGGCCGCTGTTCATGCAGTCGTTTGACCTCTTCAGCGTCGCCCTGCTGATGGGCTCGCTCGTGGCCGTCGGATGGATCGTCCGCGTCGCGATCGATATCCGGCAGCGCCACATCCAGCCCAAGTCGTCGAGCCAGACGATCGAACGGCTCATCGACAAGGGGCGCAGCGCCGACCTTGCCCGCTTCGCGGCCGAAGACAGCGCCTTCGTCTCGCGGGTGGTTTCGGCAGCCCTGGAACACCGCGCACTGGGCGAGAGCGCCATGCGTGACGCGGCCGAACTCCAGGCCAGCATCGAGAGTGCCCGCTGGTTCCGGCGCATCGAACTGCTCAACGTCATCGGCAATCTCGGCCCGCTGATCGGGCTGGCCGGCACGGTGTGGGGCATGATCCTCGCGTTCACCTCGCTGGGCGCCACCGGCGGGCAGGCCGGCCCGACCGACCTCTCGCTCGGCATTTCCAAGGCCCTGTTTCACACGCTGCTCGGGCTTCTGCTTGCGATCCCGTGCCTGCTGGTGTTCGGCATTTACCGCGGCATCGCTGACCGCATCTGCACCGACGCAATGGCCCAGGCTGCCCGTGCCACCGATCGCGTCATCACCCTTGTCAAGCGTGAGCAGTCATGAGGCGGGCAGCCTCACAAGCCCGGGCCCACCCCGTCGGGCACGTCAACGTCACGCCGATGATCGACGTGGTGATGGTGCTCATCATCTTCTATCTGATCGTCGGGCGACTGGTGATGGAACGCCGCGGACAGGTCGATCTGCCGGAAACCCGAGTCGGCGAGAAACTGCCGGAAGAGAGCGACCCGCTCGTCATCACGATCACCAGCGACGGATTCCTGCGCCTTGATGGCGAACTCGTGCTCGCGAACGACCTGCCCGACCTGATCGCCGCCCGCGCCGGTGAGGGTCGACGCGTGCGCATTCGCGGCGACCGCGGCGTGGCGTTCCGTTCTATTCGCCCGGTCGTCGATGCATGCCGAAAGGCGGGCATCACGTCAATCGAACTGGCGGCGGAGCAGGCACCATGAGCAGGCCATTCCGCCGACGCAACGCGCTGCACCAGTGGCATCTGCACTTCGGGCCCAACATGACGCCGATGGTCGACGTGGTGATGGTGATCCTCGTGTTTTTCATGGCCAGCACCGCGTTCATCGGGCCTGAGTGGCTGCTGCGCATGGGGCTGGCCGAGCAGGCGCCTCCGGAGAGTGCGGGCTTCCGGCTCGGCCCGGCCGAACTGGTCGTGCGGCTGAGCGTCGTCGATGGGCAGGTGCGGGTGGACGGGTTCGGGCTGGCAGGCGCCGGGCTGGAAACGCTCGAAGAGGCCGCCGCCCGGGCGGCCGCGTCACTCGGGTCCGCGTCGAGCCGGACACACATCATCCTGGAGCCCGGCGACGCAGTGCCCTACGACGCCGTGGTGCGAGCCCAAGAGGTTTTCGTCTCGGCCGGCTTCCTCCATATCGCCATACGTTGATTGGCAGTAAGCACTTGCGCGCAATGGTGGCGAGGATCAACAGAAAATGAAACCCAGCACTTGCCTCCCCCAATAAGTTAGTGTATCCTAGGTTAGTGTCCACAAACAATCTTCCAAGGGGAAAGG
This sequence comes from Cyanobacteria bacterium CYA, assembly GCA_008363215.1. Classification (GTDB taxonomy): domain Bacteria; phylum Planctomycetota; class Phycisphaerae; order Phycisphaerales; family UBA1924; genus J022. The sequence goes on along the minus strand of RHKP01000037.1, from coordinate 6,531 downwards.
AACAAGCCATGTCAAACGCGAGACGCATCGTTGTCCTGGCCTCGGCCGCTGCACTGGTCGCCGGCGCCGTCGCCCTGGCGCCCCACCATCAGTCCGAAAAGCCCGCCAGGATTCGCCTGGGCGTGTACGACAGCCGTGGCGTCGCCATCGCCTGGGCAGGCTCTGACTTCAACACCATCGGCGGAAAGATGAAGGAGTTGGAGGCCGCCAAGGCCGCAGGTAACCAGGACGAAGTCAAGCGCCTCGAGGAATGGGGCATGATGCAGCAACGTCTGTTCCACTTCCAAGGCTTCGGCCGCTACCCCGTCGACGACTATGTCGCCGCGCTGGCCGACCAGTTGCCCCAACTGCTCAAAGACCGCGACCTTGCCGCCATCGTCTGGTTGCCCGCTGCCGCGGCCGATGACGTCGAGACCGTCGACGTCACCGTCGACCTGATGAAACTGTTTGGCATGGACGAAACCAAGGCCAGGAAGATGATGAACGAAGTGAGCACGCACGAACCGCTCGAGTTCGCCGAACTCTACAACATGGACCCGAGAGACTGAACACCCGTGCCACGGAGTCTTGGAAGTTGAGAGGATCACGCCCCGTGATCCCAGCCCATCTCGCCGGCCTCATGTTCACGCCCGTGCGCGTCGATGATCGTCGCGCCGGGCGTTTCTCCGGCGCGACAGGCCCGCACGCGCCCGATCGGACCCAACAGCCCCGGCTCGGCGGCAAATGGTGGCGGCACCGGCGCCAGTGCTCCGGGCGTCCGGCCCGTGTGCCCCTCCGAGTGCGCCAGGGACGTCGGACCGGTCGCAAGCAGCAACTCGTAATCCTCGCCCTCGCGCACCGCATGCACCCAGTCGGCACAGCGGTGGCTGATCGGCAGCGTGCTCGCGAAGATCTCCAGCCGCACGCCTGACGCATCGCCCACGCGGGCCGCATCGCGCCCGAGCCCGTCGGAGAGGTCGATCGCAGCGTGGACCTTCCCCGACGCCGCGGCCGCTACGCCGGCCTCGATCCGTGGCTCAAACCGCAGATGCCAGCCGCTCTCGAAACTCCCGCCGACCTGACCGGTGAGCCAGAGTTCGTCACCGACCTGCGCGCCCGAGCGCAACAGCGGAGCCGCGCCGTGCTCCATCCACCCACACACCGTCACAGTCAGGCTCAGCGGCATCCGGGTGGCCCGCCCCTCCGGGGCGGGTTCTTTCGTCCCAAACGCAATGTCCCCGCCGATCAGCGGGCACCCCCAGTGCCTTGCCCACTTCGCCATCGCATCGAACAACTCGTCCGCGTGCGCAAAGCCGTCAGGCAATAGCCCGGTGGCGAGCCCCCACGACGGGCGCCCGCCCATGGCCGCGATGTCCGACACCGACCGCGCCACGGCCTTGCGCGCGATCAGGTCGATCGACGTCCCCGGCTCAAAGTGCCGTCCCTCGACCAGTTGGTCGACCGTGAGCAGAAGCACGTTGCCCGAAGCCGTCCTCACCACCGCGCAGTCATCGCCCGGCCCAACCACCACTTGGCCGAACGCGCCTGACAGCCCGAACAGGTCGCCCGAGCGGTCGGCAATGTGACGAAGAAGGTCGGACTCACGCATGGGGTATTGTTGGGCGGCAGACGAAACCCGCATGGCTGGAAACAACAGCGACAAACTTGCTCGACACGCTCCCATTTGACTTGACACCGGGGGGGGGTAGATTACCAGATACTGTTCTCTGGAATGGGAGTGCCTCATGCCGGGCACCGTAGCGTTTTTCGCGTGGATGTTTTGCGGCGTTCACCCGGGTCTGATCACACAGCCCAACGATGCGTTGGCAGCCTGGGTGAGCGACCAGTACGATGCGGCGCGAAATGGCGCGGCGCTTGAATACGCCCATGTCACATGGCGTGTTGAAGAAGTATTCGTGCCGCCCACTGCACAACTGCAGGCCCTCCGTCGCAGGGTGGCTGGGCATCCCGATCACCCCGAGAGGTACACCCTTGAAGCCTATGAACGTCGGCTGAATCGCGGCCCAGATATTGCCCATTATGATATCTGGCTCGGGAGTCGTAGTTTTTTCAGACAAAACCTCGTAGGCGCCGATGGTCTCATCGAAGACATAGTCGTGCGACCAGGCTTATCATGGTCGTATTTGGAAAGCAGTCGCCATCTCAACTTGGTGGACTTATCTGCCAATAAGTCGCCTGAGGGCTACAACTATCAGCCGCGCGATCACCAGATCAGAGGCACACTCGCCGGCTTTGCCTATGGGGCCTTTAGTATCACCGTTCCCGGAGCACCGCTGGCTCTCCAAACCTTGGCAGTCGATAGCGATCGCTGGCGAGCGGTCTTTGCAAGCGAGGATGCCGGCCTATCGCTTGGTCTGGAAGGATCCTGGGACGCAGATGCGCATCGCGGTACGGCCGATTTGGCGATCATCCTTGCCTGCGATCCGGCCCCGGTTGAAGTAGGGCGCAAGTGGACTTTTACGGACTGGGAAGAGAACGACATCCTTGCGCCACAACTGTGCCGAGTACAGACTTCCTACGCGCCCTCTGGTCAAGCGGAGTCCATCCATACGCTTGAAATCGTTGAGCTCATCACGCAAGGCGACTTCTCCTTTATAACCACTCCGCCAAATCCGCGGGCCCAGTCCGATTCGGTTCGAGGGCCGCTGGTCATTCAGACTGTTCACAAGGTCTCCGGGGGGCTCAATCCGTCCATCGTCACAGTTTTCGATTCGACGGGCTCGCAGTTGGCAGAAATTCCAGAGCGAGACTTCGACCGGAACCGCGAGCAGCGACTGTTGAGCATGAGCGTGCTTATTGGTGTACCTGGTGTGGTGGCTGTCGTCATCGGCGGCGCCCTGTGGCGCCGCATGCGTGGTTCTCAGTCGTGAAAGGAGACGCGTCATGTGCCTGCGAATGCTGACTCCCCTCGTTCTGACTTCCGTTGGCTCACTACTCGCCGCCGGGGCCATCGCACAATCGTGCGTGCTGGTGACCACCCCAAACTGCTGCGATGAGCTCGGGCTCAACTTCACGCGCAGATGCGGTATCTTGCAGGGGCAGGAGTGTCCTGACGAGGTCCTCTCCAACCCTGCATTCTACAAGTCAACCACTGTGTTGAACGGTGTTCATCCGGGAACGCCGGCCCCATCAGTCCTCTGTCAATACAAGACCGGACATTGCACTGGCTTGTTCGGGAACAACCTTTGCGAGATGAGTGATGTCACCGAGCACGAGTGCGTCAGTCAGCCTGGGGGTGCGATCGGCTGTGCCACGGCCACGCCACCTCCGCACTGAGCTCGAAGCCGAGCTCTCGATGAGCTGTCGCGCGAGACACATACTATGTCGCAACGCCATGATTTCTGGTTTTTGACGGCCTGGATGTTAGCGGCCATCGCAGTGGTTGTCTTCGGGCTCGCCGGGCTGATGAAAGCTGTCGATGTCTATGAGTTCTCGCGTGTCTTGAAACTTTGGTTCGTCATCCCGCGATCCATGACGCCGGCCTTAGCCGTCACCATTCCCATGATCGAAGTCGGCCTGGCCACCGCTTGGCTTGCCGGGTTCGGACGGCGCGCCACGACTGTTGGCATTATAGTAACCCTGCTTCTGTTCTCAACTGTCACCACATGGCAGTATATTGCATATGAGCCCGTTTCCTGCGGGTGCTTCGGGGGGGGCGCCGAGGGGCGCGCTGACATGGGCGACCTTCGCGTGTTGCTCGCCCGCAACGTGTCCTTGGTCGTCATTTTATCAATTTTCTTGTGCTATGAGAGCAAGTTGATGCGACACTGCGACGAGATTGGTCTGGGGCAAGTGCATGAACACTGAGATCAGGGGTGCATGGACTTTAGTCGAAAGCCTCGTTGTGACGGCTACTGTCGCCCTGCTGATCGCCATTGCGATTCCGAGCCTCCGTCAGGCCCGGCTGTATGCTGATTCCGCGTCCGATTTGGCGGATCTGCGCACCCATGCCGAAGTTCTGACCATGTATACGTCCGACTCGGGCGGCGCCTTTCCAAACTTCATCGACCCGAAGTTCGGGATCGGACCCATTCCCGGCTCGTCGATGACATCCGTACCGTATTTTGCACAGAGCCAGTTCTGGGCGATTCCACTGCTGGCTGGATATTATGAGAGGGCTGACGTCCTGGGCGAGGTCTTTTACCTTCGCTCCGCCGAGCGCGATCTTGAGGGTGGAACTCTTGGTCACAATCCCAGTTATGTCTACGGGGCTACATTCCTCGCCTTCCCAGCGTTCTGGAACCCCGAGACGCGCACGGCCCCTCCGGCTCAACTGGGAGCCGTGCGCATTGACCAGGTTCGCTACTCTTCGCGCAAGGCCCTGGTGGATGTCATTGCCTCGAACGGCAGGATGAACGAGTCCGGCGAAGGGAGGGGAAGCCGAGTCCTTGCCGCATTCGTGGACGGATCGGCAGCATCCTTTCCGCTGGGCGAAACGGAGCCCGGCTACTTTGACGGAACCGGTAGCTGGGAGCCCTGGGGGACCGGACGCTATCCGGGCACACGACTTGCATACACAATCGATGGCGTGCACGGATTCGACGTGAAGGCACGCTGAGCCCAAGCTGTGCGTCTCCATAGCACCGCACGCTCGCGGCTAATGCCTTCGAACCACAGAGCTCACAGAGGGCACAGAGGAATGCCCTTTTCACCACGGAGTTTCACAGAGTGACGCAGAGTTGGATGCGGGGAAAGAGCAAGAAGCGAGGGATCAGTTACCAGAGATCTGAGACCTCAAATCTCAAATCCGTTTCTACACTCCGCGGCTCACGCTGTTTATACTGCCGCCCCTTCAAACAACTCGGCCAGTTTCCGCTGCGGGCGCTTCGCCCACGCCTTGCGGTGGTATGCGTCGGACGCGATCAGCGGGAACAGGCTCGTCACCTCGCCGAAGACCATCTGCTCATGCACCACGTCGACCTTGCCCCACGAGCAGGCCTCACGCAGAGTCGAGCCGGACAGGGCGCCGTCTCGCGCGTCCGCGGCCGTGATCTGGATCGCGTACTTGTGCATCGGCGTGTCGCCGCCGGTCGCCAGCCCCTTCTCGATCAGTAACTCAGCCGAAACCACGATATCCTGCACGAAGTTCTTGGGCACGCCGCCGGCCAGCATGAACAGCCCCGTGTCGCCGCCCTGCTCCATCGTGTGCAGTTTGATCTTCGTCAGTTCCCAGAAGTCGCGCCCGCTGTCGATGGTCACGCTCGGCTTGCCCTCGCGTGCCCGCTCAGCCTGGTGCATCACGATGCCGAACCCGGCCGAGCAATCGGAAAACGCCGGGCAGAACACCGGCACGCCGCGCCGCCAGGCCGTCAGCAGGATCGACTCATTCTCCGGATGATGTTCGTCGAGGTAGCGCCCGAACTCGGCCAGCAACTGGCGGCTGCTGTAGGCCCCGGGCTCGAGCGCGTCGAAGATCGCCTTGCCTGTGTCGTCGCACACGCGGAGTTCGTCCTCGTCGATGTAGGTGTCGTAGATGCGGTCGATGGCCAGGTCGCGCAGCGTCGGGTCATCCACCGGCGGGCTCTCGGGGCTTCCCGGTGCGATGTAGTGCTTGTAGCCGAGCCCCTCGAAGAAGTCCTGGTCGATCATGTTCGCCCCGCTGGAGACGATCGCGTCGACCATATTGTGTTCGAGCAGCGTGATGATGGCCTTCTTCATGCCCGCGCTGATGAGCGAGCCGGCCAGCGTCATGATGACCGCGCACCCGGTGTCGCCGAGCATCTGGGTGTAGATGCGGGCCGCCCGCGCCGTGTTGCGGGCCTGGTAGGCCGTCTTCTCGTATGCGTCGATGACGCCGCGCGTGTCGATCTTCGTGATGTCGATGTGCTCGACGGGGTTGGACAACAACTCGGCCTTGGTGAACTTCGCCATCTTCTCGCTCGCTTTCGTTGGCTGCGCGGGGAGTTGTGCCCGCGTCCGGCCGCCCGGCCCCCCGGGGCGGCGCTGCTCAACTCGGGCCCGGGGGTGGCGGGCCACGCACCAGCAATGGTAGCGCCGCCTCGCCCAACCCGCGGCGGCACGGGCGCCGGTAGCACGGGCGCCGGTGGCGCGGGCGTCGGTAGCACGGGCGTCCCGCCCGTGGGGCCTGCCTCAACGAGCCCCGACCGTGAGGGAGGGGTTGCGCCCTGCGCCGCCGCCATGACCGGTTTCCAGCCGATCGATTCTCGCCGCGGCTCACTCGCCCGCGTAGCTGTAGAGAAAGATCGCCATGTCGTCGGCCGTCTGGGCCGTGTCGAGGTTCAGATCGGTCATCGCGTCGGCGTTGGTGTAGTCGGTGAGGTAGAGCACCGCGTCGAGGGTCTCGACGTTGCCGTCGCCGTTCCAATCGGCGGGGAGCGCCTGCTTCATGGCCATCGTGACTGCCTTCTCCGCGTTGACCAAGCCGAAGCCGGTGTAGTCGTCGTAGCCCGCAGAGGCGGGCGAGGCGGTGACATCGGTCGCGGTCACTTCGAGGATGTACTTGACTTCCGCCGGACTCAGCGCGGGGTTCATCTTGAGCATGAGTGCGACGATTCCGGCCACCTGCGGAGC
>RHKP01000002.1 GCA_008363215.1 Cyanobacteria bacterium CYA | reverse complement strand
CCCGCCGCTGCTGCGTCACGCGGCCCTGCAACCACTCTCGCGCGAGCACATGAGCGGGCTGATCCAGGCCAGGAACCTCAGGCGTGCGGCCGGCGGCGGGCACGCAGAGCGCCGCGGCGCGGTCGAGGACTTCGTGCGCGTCTGGCGGATCGAGATCCGCGAACACTTCGACGATGAGGAGCGTTTGCTTCTCCCGCTGACGCGCTCGCCCGATCTGCGGCGGCGGCTGCTGGACGAGCACGGCCGGATCCGGCAGATGGCGGCCCGGTGCGAGGCCGACCCCGCCGCCGTCGCGGACGATGCGGAACTGATGGCGCGGCTGGGCACGCTCCTGCACGATCACATCCGCTGGGAAGAGCGGGAGTACTTCGAGGCCGTGCAGCGCGACCACCCCGAGGCCCTGGCGGCGATGCTGCACGAGGCCGGGCACATCGAGTCAAAGCGGCCGGGCTCGCGGGCGAGGAACCGGCAGAAGAGTGGAGGCACAAACACGTGCGACGAGGAGGGAAGGCCATGAGCGATGAACGGGAGCGGCAGGCGCCGGCGGAGCGGTTTGCCGCAGAATCCATCGTGTTCGATCTTCAGGCTGAGATCGCCGCGCTGCGGGCCGAGCACGCGCCCGCGCGGCACGGGCACCGGCAGAAGACGCTCTACAAGCACGCGGGGCGGACCGTCGCGCTGTTCGTCATGGATGCAGGCTCGCAACTGCCCGAACATGCCGCAGGCGGGGCCGTGACGGTGGAGGTGATCGAGGGGGAGATCGAGATGGCCGCCTCAGGCCGCACGCACGCGCTGCGCGCCGGGATGATGCTGGTGATGGCCCCGGGGATTCGACATGCCGTGCGAGCACCCACGGCGGCGGCGTTCCTCCTGCAGGTTTCGCTGGCCGCAGGTCCGGCAGCGGTGTGAGCGACGCCCGTGCACGGCCAGATGAGGATGCGGTAGACGCGGCGGCGCCTATTCTCTATAGTGGTGTCCAGATATGAACGCTCACGCGGATCGCCCGATAACGGAGCGGTCCCTCACCTTCCAAGGAGCAGCATCATGAATCGGATCAATCCGGAAACGACGGTCGGCGAACTCGTGGCCCAGCAGCCTGCGCGCTCGCGGGTGTTCGAGTCGCTCAAGATCGACTACTGCTGCGGCGGGAAACTGCCGCTCGTCCAGGCGTGCGCGAACCGCGGGCTGGACACGGGCACGGTCATCGGGCTGCTCGAGCAGGTCAACGGGGAGAGTGCAGACGTGGTGGATGCGGACGCGATGTCGCTCACGGACCTTGCGGACCACATCGTGCATGCCCACCACGATTTTCTTCGGGAAGAACTTCCCCGCCTGGACGCCATCACGGAGAGGGTCTACCGCGTGCATGGTGAGCGCGAGCCGCGTCTGAAGCAGGTGCGCGAGGCGTTCTGCGAACTCAAGGACGAAATGCTCAGCCACATGGGCAAGGAGGAGCACGTCCTGTTCCCGATGATCCGGAAGATGGAGCAGACCGGCAAGGCTCAGTCGTGCTGCGGGGGGACGCTGGCCCACCCGATCAGGCAGATGGAGGCCGAGCACGCGCAGTCGGGTGATCAACTGGCGGTGATGAGCGCGGCGACCGACGGGTACACCCCGCCGCAGTGGGCGTGCAACACGTACCGCGCGATGCTCGACGGGCTGGCCAACCTGGAACGCGACATGCACCAACACGTGCACAAGGAAAATAACGTTCTGTTCCCAAAGGCGCTGGCGCTCGAGTCAAAGTTGACAGGCGCAGTTGCTGGGGGATCAGACGCGGGATGCTGCTGCGGAGGGTGAGGCGCCGTGGCAGAAGCGGTGGCCCGAATGCCGGCGCCCGCGCGCATCGGCCTGAAGGCTGAGCCGCCGATGGTTCCGATCATGCAGGGTACATGCGCGAAATTCGCGTTGCCCACCGTGGCGGCGGCCATGCTGTCGTGCAGCGCCGGCAGGCTGCGCGAGGCCGAGAGCGAGCATCGACCTCGAGGCGAAGATAGTGAGCAGGTGCTCCGAGTGACGGGGGAGCATCGAACGCGGGTGCTTCTGCAAGACTTGAAGCCCGGGGCGGTCGTCGATTGCACGAGTGCAAAGTTCTACCTTGGGCTGACGGATGCGTCGCGCGAGAACAACTACATCCTCCAGGTCCGCGCCAGCCGGGACACGACTGTGCGGAATGTGGACATCATCGGCGACATCCCCCTCGATAAGAGTTGGGACGCCCAGTACCAGGACAACAACAGTGCAGCGTTCGCATTCATTGACAGTCACGGCGGCACGCTTGAGGATGCGAGGATCACCCGTTCATGGGACGCTCTCCGTGCCGCACGTGATTCCGAAGGGCACTACGAGTTCCGCCGCGTGTACGCAACGCAGTGGCGCGATGATGTCATCGAGACCGACAGCGGCTACCCCGATGTGCTGATCGAGGATTGCCTCTTCGATGGCGGGTATAGCGGGTACAGTTGCCGCCAGGGTGCCGGAGTCGATGTCCCCGACGCGTCGGCCCGCTGGCTCCGGTCGAGAAAGGTCCTGATGCGATTGACCCCATTGCCCGGAAACGAGCAGAAGTACGGGACCAGGGCGATGCACTCGTCGTTCGTCAAACTCCACAGGAACTGTCAGTCGCTCGAAATCACGGACAATGTGTGGGCGTTTGAGAACACGGACTCCACGACGTGGGGCAGCAACTGGAAGGACGTGTTCAAGGAGAAACTCCGGGTCAGCGAACGCAATCTGCTCCTCTGGCTCGGTGAGGGACCGTTCCCCGAGTCTGTCTGGGTTCCGCCGGGCTTCACCACACTCGATGGCCAGCCTGCCCGTGATGAATGGAACCGCCGCCGAGATGAGTGGCTCCGACGAGTTCGGCCGACCGGGGGGCAGGGCGAGGCGCCTTCCAATTAGCGGAGCCTCTTCACCGGGCCGGCCTACGGGCGCAGAGTCGTACGCGCGCCGTTGGTTTTTCGGTTCGGCACCATTCACGCCGGGGCCAATCCCGCGGCCGGTCAGGCCGCTGTCTCGGCACTGGCTTGCGGGGGCTGACGTTTGACAGCCAGAATGGAGCATCGAGCGTCGCGGACGACTCTCTCGGCCGTGGAGCCCATGAGGAAGTCACGGGCGTTCCAGTTTCTCCGGGTGCCCAGGACGGCCAGATCGGCCTGAGTCTCGTGCAGGAACTGCACCAGGGCCGAGGCGAATCCCTCCCAGCGGTGGTTGTGTTCGGCAACTCGATACGCGGCCTTGATCGCGCCGAGTTCATGGGCCATGGGTTCACAGAACTCGCGCAGGCGGCTTTCGACCGCGGTGCGGTACTGGGCTCGGAAATCCGGCATGTTGTCGGCCAGAGCGCCGCGGGGCTGCCGCCCTCCCCAAGGATCGTGGTACGCGTGGACGACCCAGAGTGGGGCTTCATCCCGGGCAGCGAGGCGGATGCTCTCCTCTACCACCGGGCGTGAGATGCTTGAGAAGTCGATGCACGCGGCAATCCCGCGGAACGGGCCCGACTGGCCACGTCGAACGAGAAGGACGTTGCAATCGGCGCGCCGCACGCATGCGGCTGCGGTCGTTCCGACCCCCTTCTGCCCACCTTCGACGCTGTGCGTCCCCATGACGAGCATTGCTGCATCTCGTGCGTAGTCAGTAATCTCCTTGGCCGGGCAACCGACGCGAATGTCAACCTCGAGCGGCTCGTCGTCATCCAATCCGCGTTTGAACTCCTCGAGTTGCTCGGTTGCCGCTTCGGTGAGGTCCGTATGAGTCGGGAGCGGCCACGGAAACAGGACAGGCGGGACCGGCGTGTAGGTCGGAGCGTCGATGATGTGGATCGCCCGCAGCGTCGCTCCGCTCCAGCGGGCGAGTCGCCGAGCCTGTAAAAGTGCGTCGCGGGAGGACGGTGAGAAGTCGAGAGCGACGACGATGGTTCGTCGGTCATTCATGTCATGCTCCTGTTCTCATGGGTGCATCCTTCACCGGGTGCGATGGGTGCGGATTCTTCAGTCACACATGGCGGGCTGGCGCACGCAACCTCCGCTGGAGCCGCCGGACCGGACGGCGAGGCACCGCTCCCGGCGGCATTGGCGACGCGGATATCGTCGATGGTGTAGAAGCACGACGAGTCGAATGCACGCGCGGCGGACACGACACGAGCAGTCCGCGAGCGGCGGACCTGTACGAACAGCATTGATACTGGGCCGTCACGGCCGGTGCCCTGGAAGTGGGTCACGCCGAAACCCTGGCACTTGAGATGCTCAAACAGTTCTTCGCCTCGTCGCGTAAAGATACGGACCACCTGTTCGCCGAACGTCAGCCACCGTTGCAGCGTCACTCCGACGTAACTGCCGGTCGCGGCCCCGACGGCGAACGCGACGCCGTAGGCCGGCTCCGTGCGGATGTTCGCCACAACCGCGGAAACAGCGTAGACCCAGATGATCATCTCGATGAGCCCGAAGATCCATGCGAGCCCTCGGTGCCCGCTCACCACCGCCACCGTGCGCATCGACCCCAGCGACACATCGCCGATGCGGGCGATGATGATGACGACGCACCCAAGGACTACTTCCCAGGTCATCTTGATTCCTTGCTTGCAACTGCGGCACGGAAGCCCCGCGTGCAAGGCACATCGGGCGCGGCGGGTTCCACCCTCTCCCGATCACTTCCGGGGTGTCGATCGTCCGTCTGCGTCGTTGACCCGGCCGATCCGGAATCGCCGACGCGCGCGGGTTTCCTTCCGATCCACTGCCCTGCCGACGGCCACCTCGAGCCTGCGAGATGCCAGATCGATGGCAACGTAGAGATCTTCAGCGCGGGCGCTGACCGCGACCGGCTCGCGCCCGTTCACGCGGGCCTCCATCACACAACGGACACTTTCGCCGCCGTGCCGCGGCCCGTTGATGTGTTCAAAGTGGACTTCCACAGCCGTCATGCTCGCACCGAATCGACGGCAGGTCCCGGAAACCTTGCGGCGGACCCACTGCTCGATGGCCGCACTGGTCTGGAGATTGCCGGGCTTGATGTGAATGGGATGTTTGTCCGCACTCTGGGGCATATCCATGCTCCTGGTGAGGTGCGACTCCTGGTCACCGATCGAAGTGCCCGGCTCGTTCGGGCTGGTACACGATTCGCTCGACCGTCACTCGCCGAGAGACGCGTCCGCCGGCGCACTCGACCACCGCGCCCTCGCGTGCCCCGAGCAGCGCAGCGCCCAGCGGAGACAGCACCGACAACCCATCGCCGGCCGAGTCCGGGTAGGCCAAGTCAAACGCTTCCGGCTCTTCGTCCCCTGGGTAGCGGACCAGCACCCGCGAGTTCATGGTGACGACATCCGGCGGGACGTGCTGCGGCTCGACCAACGCGGCTTGACCCATGAGCGCGCGAAGCCGAAGCACTGGCGCGTCGGCGAAGTGGCCTTCGACCAATGGCCGGAGACGGTCGCTGTCCAAGGAACTGAGAATGGTCTTGGCTGACATGGTGGTACCTCTCAGCAAGGCATCGGATGGGATGGATCGCAAAACCGCACGACACGGCGCATCAGAGATGGAGATCGCCGGCAGCCTCAGGCTGGTAGAGCACGCTGAGGATTTCGCACGTTCGTTCCCCGCCTCCGGGGACGCGGAAAGCGACGCTCTGTCCGACGCGGCAACCCAGGATCGCGGCGCCGAGCGGGGCAAGCACCGAGATCGAACCCTCCTCGGGATCGGCGTTCTCCGGGTAAACCAGCGACATGATCCAGGTGCGCCGCCCATCTCTCAGGCGGATGCGTGAGTTCATCGTGACCACGTCGGGGGTCACCTCATCCGGGGCGACGATGACCGCGCGGTCGAGCTCGGCCGCGAGCGTCGCCAGGTAAGGCCGGTCCCGGTCGTCGCCGCCTCTTCCGATATGGGAGGATGCGATCAGGTCGCGCAGGCGCTCCATGTCCTGGCGGGTCACGTGAATGGTGCGGTTGTTCATGGTGTGCTCCTGCGGCTCGGGGTCAGTGGTCCTGTTCATGTCGGCTTCGATTTACGGGAAGATGCCGCGCTCGGCGTACACCTGCTCGATCCGGCTCAGGGCCACCGCGTAGCCCGCGGTGCGCCAGTCGAGCGATTTCTCGCGTACCATGTCCTTCACACGCGCGTACGCCCGTTTGAGGATCTCCCGCAGGCGCTGGTCCACCTCGGCCGCGTCCCACGCCGCGCCGCCGCGGTTCTGGAGCCACTCGAAGTACGACACGATGACGCCGCCCGCGTTGCACAGCACATCCGGAAGCACGCCGATGCCGCGCTCCCGCAGCACCGCATCGCCCTCCGGCGTGGTCGGGCCGTTCGCGCCCTCGGCGACGAGCCGGACATTGAGCAGACGCGCCGTCCGGTCCGTCACCTGGTTCTCCAACGCCGCGGGAATGAACACATCGGCCTGCACGCTGAAGAACTCGTCGAGCGACACATCCCTGGCCCCGGTGAACCCGGCGACGCCGCCGGTCAACTTGACGTGCTCGGCGAGCGCATCGGCATCCAGCCCGTCGGGCGTGGAGGAGCGGATCGCCCCGGTCACGTCCTGGACCGCAAGCAGTTTCGCGCCCTTGTCCTTGAGGATGCGGGCCGCCCATGAACCGACCTTGCCAAAGCCCTGCACGATGTAGGTCAGGTCTGCAACTTTGCACTTCTGGTCTGCGGCCCACATCTCGATGAGATCGACCACGCCCTGACCGGTGGCTTTTTCGCGTCCGACCGACCCGCCCGCGCTCACCGGCTTGCCGGTGACCACCGCAAGTGCGCGGTAGCGTTCCTGCGGGGGAAGCGTCGCCGCGTAGGTATCGACAATCCACGCCATCGTGCGGGCATCGGTGTTCACGTCCGGCGCGGGCACGTCGTACCCCGGGCCGATGTTCGCACCCAGCGCATACACGAATCGGCGCGTCATCCGCTCGACCTCGCGCCGGCTGAGCGTGGCAGGGTCAACCTGCACGCCGCCCTTGCCCCCGCCGAAGGGGATGTCCACCAGGGCACACTTGATCGTCATCCACGCCGCCAACGCGCGCACCTCGTCCAGGCTCACGTCCGGGTGGTACCGGATGCCGCCCTTGAACGGCCCCAGCACGTTGTTGTGCTGCACACGGTAGCCGGAGAATATCTCGATCCGCCCGTCATCCATGCGCACGGGGAACTTCACGCCCACCTCGCACGCCGGCGAGCCAAGGATCTTGCGAACTTCGGGGGCGAGGGCGATCGCATCGGCGGCGCGGTCGATCTGCTCCTGCACCCGGCGGAAGAGTTGCGGGTGCTCCTCGTGCCTTGCGGGTTTCGCGGCGGGGGTGGAGGTGCGGGTTGGTTCGAGCGTGGCGGCGGTGTGCGTCATGGGAGTGAATCTCCGGAGTATGGGCCCAAGATGCACATGGCAAACCGCGTGCCACTTCATCACCCCCGCCGCGGCTCCCAAACCGCACCCTCGATGCGCTCGGCGCGGGGTGATCCTCCCCGCCGGGGCCAAACGCCCCGCGCGCCGGTACGCATCGGCCCGCTCCGTTCGGAAATCCCCGCCGAGGCGGCCGCCATCCGTGCTCGGTCGCCTACTCCCCCGCTCCTACAGCAGCGTCCCGCGCAGGATCACCATCGCGACTGTGAAGTAGATGACCAGTCCCGTCACATCCACCAGCGTCGCCACGAACGGGGCCGAACTGCTCGCCGGATCAAACCCGAGCCGGCGCAGCAGGAAAGGCAGCATACTCCCCGCCAGCGTGCCGAACATCACCACGCCGATCAGGCTCACCCAGACCGTGAACGCCACGAGTACCCAGTGCGACGTGTAGTCGGCCCAGCCGAACTGCTGCCAGATGGTGATGCGGAGAAACCCGATGCCGCCGAGCCAGGCCCCGAGCGTCAGCCCCGAGACGATCTCCCGGCGCATCACCCGCCACCAGTCCCGCAGGCCCATCTCCCGCAGGGCGAGCGCGCGGATGATGATGGTTGCCGCCTGCGAGCCCGAGTTGCCCCCGCTGGAGATGATGAGCGGCACGAAGAGCGCGAGCACCACGGCCTGCTCGAGTTCCTTCTCGAAGTACCCCATCGCCGAGGCCGTGAGCATCTCCCCGAGGAAAAGCACCGAGAGCCACCCGCCCCGCGTTCTGAGCATCGATCGGAACCCGGTCACGAGGTACGGCGCCTCCAGCGCCTTGCTGCCGCCGATGCGGTGAATGTCCTCGGTGGCGGTGCGCTGGGCCGCGTCAAGCACGTCATCGACGGTGATGATCCCCAGCATCCTGCCCTCCGCGTCAACCACCGGGAGGGTGACCCGGTCATACCGGTCGAACGCCGCGACGATCTCATCCCGCGTGGCCGAAACCGGGATCGAGACCAGCGGCCGCTCTTCCACGTCGGAAACCATCGTGGAAGGGTCCGCGAGCACTAGCGCGCTCAGCCGCACATCCTCCAGCAGTGTCCCATTCTCATCCACCACGTACATCGTGGCGATGGTCTCCTTCCCGCGTCCCCGCAGGCGCACGAACTCAAGCGCCTCGCGCGCGGTCATGTCCTTGGGCAGCGCCACGTACTCGGGAGTCATGTACCGCCCTGCCGTATCGGGCGGATATCCCAGCAGGTCTCGCGTCGCCTTCAACTCATCGGGCGAGAGCGAGTCGAGCAGTTGGCGGGTCACCGCCGCGGGCAACTCCTCAACCAACCTCGCCCGGTCGTCCGGGGTCATCTGGTCCAGCAGCCTGCGAACCTGGTCTCCCGACAGGCTCCGAATGAGCTGCTCCTGCCGCTCCAGGGGCAGGTATGAAAAAACCGCCGCCGCATGCTCCTTCGAGAGCACGCGGAAGACGATGCCCTTGGTCTCTGTCGGCAGGTCCGTAATGAGGTCGGCCGCGTCCGCCGGCTCGAGCGCCATGATCGATTCGCGCAGTTCGCCCCACGCCTGCCGCCCGATCATGTCCTCAAACTCAGGTTGGATCAGGTTCCCGATCATGGCGCACCTCCGGGCTTGCGGCTGTAGGTCGGCTCAAGGATACCTGCGCGTCCTGACCGTTTCGGCCTCCCCGCACGCCAACGATACCCGCGTGTTCGCCTCTCTCGCCCATCTCGCGGTCTGGGCGGCCGTGTACGTCACGGCGGCCGTCATCTGTGCCGCGCAACTCACGGGCGCAACGCACGCCCTCACCCCGATCACCCTCATCTTCACCTGGAGCACGGCGCTCCTCGCCTACCTGCTCGACCGCGTCAAACTCCGCGATGCCTGGCTCGACCCGGCCGATGCGCAGGCCCACCCCGTGCGCTACGCCTTTCTCTACGACCGCCGGCACGCCGCACGCCTTCTCATGGCCGGAGCCGGGCTCCTCTCGCTCGCGTCCGGGTGGCTGCTCCACCCCATCGCCGCCCTCGCCACGGGCGCGGCGGTTGCCGGAGTGCTGCTCTACGCCGGACGCCCTCGAACCGCGGGCGCAGGCCCTCGCATCAAGGACCGGTTCATTCTGAAGAACCTGTTCGTGGGCGCGGGGATCGCAGCCTTCGCTCTGCTCGTCCTCGTTCTGGCCGCCGCGCCGGATGCCCCGCGTGCTCCCGTGCCGCAACCGCCGGACCTTCTCACGCGCCTTTGCACGCTCCTCCCGGCCCCGCCGCTCCTGCTCACCCTGACCGGCCTGTACCTGACGCTCCGCGTCTACGCCGATGCCGTCCTCTGCGACATCGACGATGAGGCCGCGGACCGGGCATTCGACACGCGGACGCTCCCGACGCGCCTGGGCGGCGAACGCGCGTGGCGACTGGCCATGTGGGCCAGGCTCGCTCTCGCGGCGACGCTTCTGGTCTGGCCTGTCGGCCCCTTCGCCCCTCGGGCGGCTTGGGCCGCCGCCTCGGCAGCAGGAACAGTGCTCTTGCGGTGGCGGCGGCCGCCGAAGATCCGCGACCTGGTGGACCTGCGCTTCGGCGCAGAGGGGGCGTGCGTGTGGGTGGTGCTGCGGATGGTGGGGTGATGGACGTGGCGGCCCCGCACGGCGTGCCCCCGTGCGTGTCTTTCAGCGGGGGTGCCGGGGGGCGACAGCCCCCGGCATCGGCTAGACATCAGTTACAATAGGGAGTTCTCGATCCTTCGGAGACAACTCCTGTGCCAGACACCTCTCACGCGACCCCGCATTCACCGCACCATTCGATTCTTATGTGGTCGATGGTATGGCCCGACTGGCAGCGTGACGCTCTTCGCAGAGTCATCAGGTCGGGGCCACTGAGTGCCGACGCTCTACAGGAACTCTTGGCAATCTGCCGTGCCAAGCACGGCCTGTTGCCAGCGACGGGCAACGCCCCGGCGGCGATACCGCTGGCTGCGGAGCACATCCCCGGCGGCGCGGGCGGTGCCGCGTCGGTCAGCCTGTCCAAACTCTCTGGTCTACAGAACGTCGGGCGGCTGCCAAACGATCAGGAGATCGACTTCGGTCCCGCGCCGGGCCTCACGGTCATCTACGGCGAGAACGGGGCGGGCAAGTCGGGATACGCGCGCATACTCAAGAAGGTGTGCCGAGCACGCGGGATGCCTCAGGAGATCAAGCCCGACGCCTTCGCCCCGGCTGCGACTGGTCCGGCGAAGGCCAGCATCACCTTCCGCGTTGGCACCGCCGACTTCCAGCTCGATTGGCAGGACGGAGTGCCGTCAGATCCGCGCTTGGCCAACATCTTCGTGTTTGACTCCTTCAGTGCCCGCGTCCACGTCGGCGAGGATGGCCCCGCGTGCTTCAAGCCACGCGGTTTGGATGTGCTGCCGGAGCTCGCGAAGGCGTGCGATACGCTTGGAGCCGAGTTGAAGAAGGAGATCGACGCGACGTTCGCCGAGAACACCAAGACCGCTCAAGGCTGGAAGTACAGCGCGTCAACAGCGGTTGGCAAAGTCATCAACGCGCTCGGGGCAGCGACGAAGCCAGAAACGATCGACGCGGCGGCTGTGTTTTCGGATGCCGACGAGAAGCGCTTAGCAGAGATCATCGCCACGCTCAGCACCGATCCGAAACTCAAAGCCGCTGACACGACCGCCGCCGCCAAACGCATCCGCACATTCGCAGAGACCGCGAAGAACCGCGTCACGTCCGTGGACGACACGGCGATGCAGGCACTTGGCGAGGCGATTAAGGAGGCGGAGACAACGGCGAAGGCGGCCAATGCCGCCGCCGGGCCGGAGCTAAGAGATTCGGACCTTCCCGGCAGTTGCAATGACGTGTGGCGGAGACTCTGGGACGCGGCCAAGGCGTACTCGGTCGCAGACGCATACCCAGGCAAGACGTTCCCCGTCACCGAGGCGGACGCGAAGTGTGTCCTGTGCCAGCAGCCATTGCAGGCCGATGCGATCGACCGCTACGCCCGCTTCAACAAGTTTGTCGCCAACGAAACCCGCAAGCAGGCCGACGCGGCGAAGGCCAAAGTCACGGCGTTGAGGCCGGGCGTGGACTCACTCCGCGTGATCGGGACCGAAGCGGCGGGAATCAAGGCCGATCTTGACCGCGAAGCCGCCGGGACATTCGCCATAGTTGAGGCTTTCGCCAAAGCGGTCGATGTCCGTATCGCCCACGCTCAAACTTGCCTGAAAGTCGGAGCCTGGACAGACGCTCCCGCGTTGCCCAAGTCGCCGTGCGCCGACCTGTTGACGCTCGCCGACAAGCTCGACAAGAGAGCGAAGGACGAACTCGCCGCCGCTGACCCCGAGAAGGCGAAAGCGTTGGCTACCGAACGCGATGAACTTACCGACAAAAAGTGGCTCGCGGGCAAGAAGGATGAAGTCAAAGCCCAGATCGCGCGCCACGCCCATGCGGCGATCTTGAAGAAGGTGCAAGCGGACTGCGCCAGCCGTCCCGTGTCCGACAAAGCCAAAGAACTTGACAAGCTCCACGTCACCGAAGCGTTCTGCAAGGCGTTCGCACGCGAACGCGATGCCCTCGGGCTCAAGACGCTTCCAGTGTCGCTGTCGGCGGTTCGAGTGGCGAAGGGCGAGAGCCAGTTCGCGGTAGTCGTGGACGGCGCGGCGACTGCGAACGTGGAGGACATCGCCAGCGAAGGCGAGCATCGATGCATCGCTCTGGCCGCGTTCTTTGCCGAACTCTCGCAGGCATCGCACAAGTCGGCCTTGGTGTTTGATGATCCGGTCTCCTCACTGGACCACAAGCGCCGCGATGCCATCGCGGCCCGTCTGGTCAAGGAAGCTTCCCACCGGCAGGTGGTTGTGTTTACCCACGATCTCGCGTTCGTCTGCGATCTCGACTCTGCCGCTCGCTCGGCAAGCGGAAACATCTACTACCAACACATCGAATGGCTCGCTGGCAAGCCTGGCCGGGTGCTGCCTGGTCTCGTCTGGGATGCGCAGTCGTTCAAGGAGCAGATGAAGACGCTCAATGAGCAAATCGGGCACGCGGACAGTGTCTACAAGACCAAAGGGGAGTCGGAGTACCGGGAAGCGGCGATGCCTGTGGTTGGCCGCATCCGCGGGGCGTGCGAGCGGATTATCGAGCAGCACATGCTCAACGGCGTCATCAAACGCCACGACAGCCGGATCGACGTGAAGAACACCCCAAGCCTCGCCGCTGTGACCGTCGATCAATGGAAGGCCGTCCACGCGATCTGGAAAGAGTGCTCAAACATCATCGAGGGCCACGCCACTCCGCTGAGCGGGCCGGTCAACGTTCCGACGCCCGAGAAGTTGAAGGGTTGGATCAAGGTTCTGGAGGACACCGTTGAAGCGGTCAGGACCGCGCGGTCGGCTAGCGGAGGAACTGCGATGCCCGAGATCAAGCCAGCACCCGCCCCTGCGCCGCACGCCTAGGCCGGGGGCTGCCGCCCCCCGGCACCCCCCGCCGAAACCATCGAGCGTGACGTTCCCGCCTCGGAATCGGCACATCCCGCCCCGGCGGGGCGCGCGGGCGTCCGGCCCATCCGTCCGACCGTCCAACTCAAGCGTCCAACTCACTCGTCCGACCGTCCGACCCGCCCGTCCGATCGGACAGTCCGGCCGCGGGGGGGCGGCTCAAGTGGCCGGTCCTCGCGGACGGCGGTACAAGGCGCTCGCGCGGTCGGCCACACGACATGGCCGGTCGTCCGTACGACCCGCACACTCCCGCAGACGGCGTCCCCGCGGGTGCCGCTCGCGTGTTGGGCGTTCCAACGTGTGCCCGCCGAGCGCGATGGGCGGTGACTCGCCCCGGCCGCGGCGGTGTTCGGTTCAGACGAGCGGCCTTCCCCGACGTATCCGCATGATTCACGCCACGCCGCCTCGGTGGCCGTACGATGCGGTTTGCGCGGTCGCACACCGCAGACGTACAAAAGGAGGCTCACCATGTCTGATCTGACCGACCCACAGGTGCTCAAGGCGCTGGCCGCGCAGCGGCGGGAACTCGCGCCCGACACCTCCGCGGCGTTCGCGGCCTTCCAGGGCAAGGTCTTCGCCGATGGCGCGCTCGACCACCGGACCAAGCAGATCATCGCCGTCGCGGTAGCGCACGCGACGCAGTGTCAATGGTGCATCCGCTCGCACACCAAGGCCGCGCTGCGGGCGGGCGTGACTCCCGCGCAGTTGATGGAGGCGGCGTGGGTCGCGACGGAGATGCGGGCGGGTGGGGCGTACGCGCACTCAAGCGTGATGCTGGATACGATCAGTGAGGCGGGGAACGCTGCCCAGCGCCAAGCGCACAACCCGGAGAAGGAATCGTGAGTGCTGCACGCGACAAGGTCCGACTCAAGCGTGTGTACGACGACCCGGCGCCCGAGGACGGGTTCCGCGTGCTGGTAGACCGCCTCTGGCCGCGCGGGCTGAGCAAGGCGCGGGCGGGCGTGGACCTGTGGATGAAGGAGGCCGCCCCCTCGCCGGAACTGCGGCAGTGGTACCACCGTGACCTCACACGCTGGGCTGAGTTTCGCCGCCGGTACCGCGCCGAACTGGCCGACCCCGCCAACCCCGCGCTGGCCGACCTCCGCGCGATCGTGCGGGCGCACACCGGCCGCGGGGGGAAAACCGGCGCAAGCGCGAAGGCCGGGGCTGGCCGCGGGAAGGGTTCGGACGCCGCGGCCCGCGGCGCGGTGACGCTGCTCTACGGTGCGAAGGATGAGGTGCAGAACCACGCGATCGTGCTGCTCGAGGCGCTCCTGGACACGAACACGCGGAAAGCACGCCCGCGCCGGTGAAGACACCACAGCGGCGGCGCGTACTCGACCCGGCGGCGCTGGGCGGGCGCTGAACGGCGCATTGGCCGGACGCACGTGCGATTTCACCGCGATACTCTGAGTACTCGAAGAAGAGGGGTCGGCGTGCCGCCGGTTGGACACACCCAAACGTCTCCCGTATACTGGGTCGATGGCCCAGCGGAAGCAGCGGAAAACCCGGAGCAGGACGCGAAACGCATGAACCACTGGTTGAACTGATCGACAGAGGCTGCGACATCGGCATGACCTATGGCGAGTCCGTCCCGTACACGCTCATGCTCGGGGGATCGTTCGACCCCGGCTATCTCGGAACGCAGGCCGCCGAAGGCATCGACTGGGTGTGGCAGCATCGGCTGAACGATCTGGACACGGTATTGGCATGACCGGCGAGCGTGCGGGCAAGGCGTACCATGAGCGAAGTGGAACCCCAAGATGAGAAATACCTGAGCCTGATCCGCAGCGCCCTGCGGGTCTGTCTCAACTACAAGCCCGCTTTCGGGCACGGCAAGGGCGATGGAATCACGCTCGCGCGATTCCAGCAGATCTATAGGGAGGATGAGTTCTACGGCTGGTTCGGCCTCGATTCGCCGCTGGTTTACGCGGCCCACAAAGCCGCTGGCGGCATGACCTCGGTGTATCGGCAGATCGGGCTGAGTTGCCAGTTGGTGTTCCAGAACGTCCTGCAAGACACGCTCGGCCTCTCCTCCGCCGATGCAACCTGGTCCTACAAGGTGAAAGCCAAGGGGGCCAAGGCGCGTTCGCTCGCGCTTGATGGGCGCATCCCGCTGGAGAGAATCGCGTCCTCGGCAGCCCGCAAGCGCGCGTCCGCGTGGCTCGCGGAGGCGACCGACCACGTTGGCTTGAAACGTGAGGACGCCGCCGGCCTTGAGGGGTGCGTATTCGAGGTGCGCCAGGGGTACAAGAGCAACGACGCGAAGCGCCAGAACGCCGACGTGTCGAACGCGGCCAACGCCTTCGCGCACCGCTACCTGCCGGTGATGGTGCTCCTCTCGGTGCAGATTCCCGACAACTTGGCGGAGCGATATCAACGCGCCCACTGGCTCATCCTTCGCGGGACCGTGAACGGCACCGCGACCGACTCCACGTACGTCTTCTGCCGCGAAGTGCTCGGGTACGACCTTGCGGCGTTCTTCCGCCGCAACTCAGCCGCGATCAAGGCCGAGACACTGGCCGTGTTCGAGGGGCTCTTGAAATGAACACGGACCTCTTCGGCCATCCTGTAACCAACGGGAAGCCTCCCATCGGTCTTGGACGACGCGACCACCTCACGTTCCGGGGTAATGTCGCGATCGGGCGGCACGGGTGGCTCCGCCTCACGCCCGCGTACTCGCTCCACCTGGTCCGTGAACTGCTCAGGCAGTCCGGCCCTGACGAGTTTGTCCTCGAACCCTTCTCCGGCACCGGCACTACGCCGCTTGCCTGCGCTTCGCTGGGCATCCGCTGCCACGCGGTGGACATCAACCCGTTCCTGGTCTGGCTCGGCAACCTGAAACTAACCCGGTTCGATGACGGCGTTGCTCGCGCGGTTCGTGCCGCCGCCGCACGCATCGCTGACAAGGCCCGCGACCCCGACGCCGGGGCGTGGAAGCCCGACCTGCACCAGATCGAGAAGTGGTGGGATGCCCCCACGTTGCACACACTCGCGACCTTGTGCGACGGCGTCCGCAACCCGTCGCGCGAGCGAACCGCCGGCGTTTCCGACCTGCTCGCCGTCGCATTCTGCCGCGTGATGATCCAGAGCGCCAACGTCTCCTTCGGGCACCAATCCATGTCGTTCAAGAAGCGCGACGAGGATGCGGGCTTGGTGGAGGAAACTCCTGCTCGGGCGGCGGCCCGCCTCGCCGATGCGTTCGTGTCCGCGGCGAACGAAGTGGCCGACAGCCTCGGCGTCGAGCCGCCCGCCGCCGATGGCCGCGTGTTCCTGGGTGACTCACGCGACCTTCCGAGCGTCTTGATCGACGGCGGCGCGCGTTACACGGCTGTCATCACGTCGCCGCCCTACCCCAACCGGATGTCCTACATCCGCGAGCTCCGTCCCTACATGTACTGGCTCGGCTACCTCTCCGACGGCCGGGCCGCGGGGGAACTCGACTGGAAGGCCATCGGCGGCACGTGGGGCTGCGCGACGAGCCTGCTTAACACTTGGACCCCCAACGGCCACGGCGAGATCCCCTTCCGGCACTTCGACCGCATCGTGCGCGATATCGGCAAGGGCCACGCGCTGCTGGGCCGCTACGTTCATAAGTACTTCGAGGACATCAAGGCTCACATCGTCGGCTTGAAGCAAGTCCTTGCCCCCGGCGCTCGCTGCCACTACATCGTCGGCAACAGCAAGTTCTACGACACCATGCTCCCGGTCGAGGGCATCTACGCCGCCCTGTTCGAGGATGCCGGGTTCGTCGATGTGCGGGTCGAAACGATCCGCAAGCGGACGAGCAAGAAGGAACTCTACGAGTTCGTCGTGCACGCCCACACAGGCAAGGGCGGCAAGAAGAAGCCCGCACGAGCGGAGGTGGTTACACGGAACGGGCATTGACCATGCGGGGGGTGCCGGGGGGCGGCAGCCCCCGGCGTTCGCAACCGCGGCGCACAGAGGTGCCCGTCAACGATTCGCGCGGATACTGACCGCTTCGTCGATCCAGCCAGAAAGACCGTTGGAGATGCTGGCGTAAACGTCCTTGCTGTCCCACCCTGACGGGTCATACGCCTTCACGACGGATGAGAGCGGCGGGCCATTGTCACCGAGTCTTATCGAGTCGAAGGGGTTTTGTCCCTTGGAGGTGCGCAGGCCGCTTTGGTCGAGCAGGTTATGAACGTAGACCCCGACCACGCCCTTTCCGTCGTTCCATGCCTTGATGATCTCGTGATTGATCCACTTCCGGCCCGCCGTCTCCGCGCCTATGAGGACGACCGTGCAGGACGTGCCGTCCATTTGGTCGGCAATCCACCGCTTGATCCGGTCGTCGCCCGCTTTGACGATGCTCTCCCACTCGTTGTCGGTGGCGGGGCGGTTTCCCTCGATCGCGCCAATGTTCCGCACCTGCGACGCCCGCCAGTTGTCCGGGTGGTAATGGAAGCTGTAGAAAACCCGACGTGCCATGAGTCACGGTCCTTTCGCTGCGTGATTCCAGAGGATGATTGTGACGGCGACCACGACCGCCACGACGACGCCATGAAGCGCGAGCACGCTCTTGGAGAACGCGGTGGAGAACAGTCCCGACACACTCTCGGAATACTTCGCGGTGTTCATGGAATATAGGTCACCTTGAAGTTCGCCCCTCCGCGCCGCGTCGTGCAGTTTACGGAATAGGCGCTCTTGCCGAAGGTAGTAGGCATCGAGCCACCAGAACGAAATCGAAGGCAGCAGCCCGAGCGCGGCGTACATCCAGTTGCCGCCGCTCGCGGCGAGCGCGAACAGTCCGGCAACCAGCGTGACAGTCCACCCTTTCAGCACGAAGGAGTTGCCCGCCATCCGGTTGATGACGCCTTGGATCAGTTCAACGTGCTTGGCAAGTTTTTCGTCGGCATCCATGCTGCACCGGCGCATGATAGCCGGTGTCTGTCCGGTGTGCTGATATCACGCCGCCACCGTCGCACTTGCGACCTCCGACCACGGCCCCTTCTCCCCGCGGGTGCTCACCCAGCGGAACATGTAGACCGCGCTCTTGCCGCGGGCCGAGAGAGGGAACTCGGCCCGGTGGTGCGCGCGGGTGGCGAGGCCGTGGTAGGTGAAGGTGGAAGGGTCGCCCGGCGGCGGGCCGATCGGAGACCCATCGCCCGCCGGCGCGGGCGGCGGCGCGGCGGCGCCGGGCGGGAGCGTGCCCGCATCGTCCACGAGTTTCATCCACACCTCGCAGCCGGGGACGGGCCAGGCGCAGGGGCGTGGCGGAGTCCACGATCCACCGCGTGTGCGTCAGACGGTCCCCGAGCGCGATCGAGACCCGCGGCGCGGTGGCGGGGGGTGGCACGGGCGAAGAGCCCGTGTCTTTCACCGTGATGCCGATCGTGGCGCGGTCGGCGTCGGTGGTCTTGGGAACGCCCTGGATGAAGTTGGTGATGGGCCCAAGGCACGGCGCCCATGCTCAGGCCTCGACGAACGGCGGCGCACCCGTCGCTACCCGGCGCTACCCTGCGCACCATGAGCCTCGTGCAGGACAAACACGTCAAGCCTACGCCTGCCCAGCAGTCACCCGCGGTTGCTGCCACGCGGCGCTGGCGGGCGGTGGTCATCCCCGCATCCTTCGCGGCCGCGATTCTGGTCTACGCCGTGCTCCCGGGGGACATGGGCGAACTGGGCCGACGGGCGGTGGCGATCGCGGTCTTTGCCGCCATCCTGTGGGCGACTGAGGCGGTCCCGCTCTTCGCCGCGTCGCTGAGCGTCGTGGGGCTGGAGGTTCTTCTCCTGGCGCACCGGGGCGGGGGCGGCGGACTGGCAGGGACCGGCACGCTCAGTTACGCCAGATTCTTCGAGCCCTTCGCTTCGAGCACAATCATCCTGTTCCTGGGGGGCTTCCTGCTGGCCGCGGCCGTGCGCAAGCACGGGCTGGACCGGGCGATCGCGCTGCGGCTGGTCCGCCCATTCGTCAGACATCCGAACCGGCTGGTGTTGGCCGTGATCCTCGCCACCGGGTTCCTGTCCGTCTGGATCAGCAACACGGCGACCGCCGCCATGATGCTCGCGGTTCTGGGGCCGCTGGCGCGAGCGCCGGCCACACCGCGCCGGCTCGCCTCGGCGCTCGTGCTCGCGGTGGCGTTCGGGGCAAGCATCGGCGGGTTTATGACACCGGTGAGCACGCCGCCCAACGCGATCACCATCTCGCAACTCCGCGCGATTGGGATCGAGATCAATTTCGTCGAGTGGGTGCTGATGGCCGCGCCGCTGTCCGTGGGCATGCTCGTGATCACGGGGGGCCTGCTGTGCGCGGTGCTTCGCCCCGCCGCCTTGCCGCACAGCGCCGAACAGGCGGCCCTCGCGCTCGGGGGCGACGCTGGCGGTGCCGACGCGGCCGCGCGACTCTCGTGGCGGGCATGGGCGACGATCGTGGTCATCCTCGGCGCTGCTGCGGCCTGGATGAGCGGTTCGTGGCACGGAGTCGACGACGCCGCCGTCGCGCTCATCGCGGCCACACTGCTGGCAGTCGTGGGCGTGCTCGATCGCCGCGATGTGCGCTCGATCGATTGGGATGTGCTCCTGCTCATGTGGGGCGGCCTGGCGCTGGGCAACGCCCTCCACCTGACCGGCGTGCTGGAGTACGTCGGCGGGCTGCCGCCGCTGCGGCACGCCGAAGGCTGGGCCCTGGCCCTCATGGTCATCGCCGGAGGGATGGTCTTCGCGACGTTCATGAGCAACACGGCTGCGGCCAACATCCTGGTGCCGCTGGCGATCGCGCTGTCCATGGGGGCGGCGCCCGGCGGGGGCGCGGACGCCGGCACGGCCCCCGATGGGGAAACCCTCCGCAGCGCTGCACGCCTGGCCGTGCTCGCGGGGCTCACCGTGAGCTTTGCCGTGTCGATGCCGATCTCGACGCCGCCCAACGCGATGGCCTACGCGACGGGGCTGGTCTCCTCGCGTGACATGATCCGTGTAGGCCTGCTCGTATCACTGATCGCGGTGGGTGTGCTGATGGCCGGATACCTGTGGATCCTGCCGTAGGCGTTGGAAATGTGGCGGCCTCCGACTCAATCCCGGGTGCCTCCGGGAGCACCCTCCGACTTGAGTTTCTCCCGCAGTGACTTGCGGTCGATGCCGAGGATCGCCGCGGCCCTGGTCTTGTTGCCGCCCACGCTCTCCAGCACGGCGCGGATGTACGCGAGTTCGACCTCGCGGAGCGTGCGATGGGGGGGCGAGGCCGCTCCGAAGGCGCCCGCGGGCGCTGCGCCGGGCCCCCCCGCTGCGGTTGAACCGCCGGCGGGAAGACCGCTGTCTCCATGCTCCGCTGAGTGAGCACGCGCGGGGAGAAGGGGCCGTGGTCGGAGGTGACCGCCGCAACCGTCGCCGCGTGATTCCATCGTGCGGTGCGTGCGGCGACGGTGCGGACGATGGCAGGGGCGACGGTGTCGGCGTGATGCCTGTCCCGGTGGTACACTTGTCCCGTTGACCTCGCGGTAGCCGACTGGCCGCTGCCGCTCTCGATTGTCGAGGGCGCACCTGCCGGTGGTACCGCGGGGCGACGCCATGCCGATGTCGGGGCCGTAATCCTGCCCTGCACGGTAAGGAGTGACATCATGGCTCAGGGTCGTAGCGCGCCGTCATCCAATCGCACGCTCCCCATGTCGGTCGCCAACATGACCTTCATGGTGGAAAAGTTGGGAGAGGATTGCGCCCCTCTCCAGTTCGTGCGGGAACTCACGCAAAACGCAATCGAGAGCATCAAGAAGTCGCCCGAATCGGAGGGCGAACTTCGCTGGGATGTCGCGTGGCACCACCACGCCCTCACCGGCGCGTACAAACTCGCCGTCGTGGACACCGGCATCGGCATGACCGGCGAGGAGATGGTTGAGTACATCAACAAACTTTCGTCCTCCATGCACGAGCAGTCCCGGCAAGGGAACTTCGGCGTGGGTGCGAAAATCTCCGCGATGCCAAAGAACCCGGAGGGGCTGGTCTACCTGAGTTGGAAGGACGGGGTCGGGTACATCATTCACCTTTGGCGCGACCCGGAGACCGCCGAGTACGGGCTGAAGCGCTGGGATCACCCCGATGGCCGCTCGGAATACTGGGGCTACATCGGCGACGAACTCAAGCCCGAGCCGATCAAGGACAACGGCACGATGGTCATCCTTCTCGGCGAGAAGGAAAAGCAGAACACCATGCAGCCACCCGCCGGGACGCCGATGCCCTCCCGCTGGATACTGCGCTACCTGAACACGCGGTACTTCTGCTTCCCAAGGGGCATCACAGTCCGCGCCCGCGAAGGCTGGGAAAAGGGGCCGTCGGACAAGCACAGTTTTCTCCGCGAGGTCCAAGGGCAACAGCCGTGGCTCAACGCCCATGCTGCCGCAAAGGGCACCGTCGAACTGACCACCGCTAACGCGCACTGGTGGATTCTCAAAGAGGGCATCGACGATGACTCGGGCCACATTGCAGGCGGCGGCCATGTGGCCGCGCTATACCAGGACGAACTCTACGAAATGGTGACGGCCCGCGCGGGCATGGCCCGCCTCCAAGGCTTCGGCGTCATCTTCGGGTGCAACCGCGTTGTCCTCTATGTTCAGCCCAAGAAAGAGGAGGAGCCGAAGGTCACGGCCAACATCGCGCGCACAAACCTGATTTACAACGGTGAGCCGTTGCCGTGGTCGGAATGGGCCGCGGAGTTCCGAGAGAAACTCCCTGAAGAGATCGAAGCACTCCAAGAGGAGATCAGCGCGAAGTCGCTGGGCGGCGACCATCGTGCCGCAATCCGCGATCGTCTCAAGCGCATCCGCGACTTGTTCCACTTCCGCCGCTACCGTCCAGCGAAGGACGGCAAGCACTCCATCGACGACACCGCGACGAACCCGGGCGGCACGCCGCGGGCGAGCGATAACGGCTCCGGGGGTGGCGGCGGCGGTGGCGGGCGAGGTGGTCGCGCGGGCGACGTGTACTCGCTGTTCCTCGCGACCCGCGGCGGCGTCACAGCCGAGGAGGTCAACAGCATGGTCGAGCCCAACGTCAAATGGGTGTCGGTCGCTGACGGCACGCGGATTCCGCCGCTTCTCGAAGATCGTGCCGCTTCTTACCTCCCGGATCAAAATCTTCTTCAGATCAACGCCGATTTCCGCGTGTTCATGGACATGGTGGATCGTTGGGCCAAGAAGTTCAGCCACGTTCCCAGTGCGCGTCCCGTCGTGGAGCAGGTCACGCGCGAATGGTTCGAGCAGCAGTTGATTGAGACGGTTATGGGCACGCTGGCGCTCCGCCGGACGGGGCAATGGACTTTGCCCGAGTTGCAGAAACTCTGGTCCGAAGAGGCTCTGACTGCAGCTGTCCTGCCGCGGTACCACGTTGACTATGCCATCAACCGTGGGCTGAGTTCAAAATTGGGCTCGCTCAAAGAGCAGGCGGTCTGAGCCTGTGCCGACTGGCTTGCGGCGCGTGATGCAGGGGGCTTGCCGCCCCCTGCAACCCCCGCTCTCGTGCGTCGTCCGTTCGAAGCGGGTGGGGATGCCGGGGGAGGCCTGCAAGCCCTCCCCGGCATCCGCGCACCATTTCTAAACAGAGGATGAGGGAGCGCCGTTTGCGCCGGGAATCTGCCGCCGATCGTGCGCGCCGTCGTGAAGTCACCCCGAGATCCCGCCGATGCGCCATCCAGTGCCCCCCGCGCGCCGATCGACGGCTCGGGTAGCGGTGTGGCGTTTCCCTGAGCGGGCCGCCGAATCCAGCAGCAAAGGTAGAAGAACATGGCCGACTATCTCCCCGGTCCGGATGCCGACTATCAGGCGTGGGTCACGAACTTCGTCACCTACGCCAACGCCAACCTCGCCGCGCTCGGCCTGGTCGCCGCGGACATGACGCCCGTCACCACCAACCAGACCCTCTTCAACACCAACTTCGCCGGGCACATCGCCGCCAAGGCCGCGGCCCAGGCCGCCAAGCAGAGCAAGGATGAGGCCCGCGCCGGGCTCACCGCCGCGATCCGCCCGCTCGTGCGCCGCTTGCAGGCGTCGAGCGTCGTGAGCGATGCCGAGAAGGCGGCGCTCGGGATCACCGTGGCTCAGCAGCCCGGACCCATCGGCCCGCCGACCACCGCGCCCATCTGCACCATCGAGTGCGGGGCCCGCCTGCAGCACACGCTCCGCTTCGTCGACGAAACCACGCCCACCCGCAAGGCCAAGCCCGCGGGCGTGCTGGGCGTCGAGATCTGGAACAAGGTCGGCGACACGCCCCCGGCCGGCGAGAGCGAACTGCGCTTCATTGCGGTCGATACCAACGCGCCATACGTCCTCAACTTCCCCGCCGCCGACGGGGGCAAGACCGCGTACTACTGGCTGCGCTGGGTCTCGCCCACCGGCGAACGCGGGCCGTGGGGCGAGCAGTCGCAGGCGACGATCGCCGCCTGATCGCTCCGCAGCGCAGCGTCAGTGCCGCGAACAATCCAAGCGAATCGCCACGCCCCCGGGTTCACCGGGGCGTTGTGCGTGGGATGCGACCATGGGCGGCGACCGCGGCGAAGCACGCGGATGAGGTCGCACCTCATGCCCCCTCCTCGCCCGACCTCCCCTCCGACTTGAGTTTCTCCCGCAGCGACTTGCGGTCGATGCCGAGGATCGCCGCGGCCCTGGTCTTGTTGCCGCCCACGCTCTCCAGCACGGCGCGGATGTACGCAAGTTCGACCTCGCGGAGCGTGCGATGGGGGGGCGAGGCCGCTCCGAAGGCACCCGCGGGCGCTGCGCCGGGCCCCCCCGCTGCGGTTGAACCGCCGGCGGGGGGCGCAGCGGCGGCGGCGTAACGCATCACCGTCGGCAGGTCCACCGTATCGATCTCACCCGCCTCGGCGAAGATCACCAAACGCTGGGCGAGGTTCTGGAGTTCGCGCACATTGCCCGGCCAGGGGTAGCGCCGCAGCGCTGCGATCGCGGCCTGCGTAGGCCGGGGCGCGATGACGGACTCGCGCTGGGCCGCCGCAGCGAGGAAGTGCCCCAGCAGCAGCACGACGTCGCCCTCACGCTCGCGCAGGGGAGGGACCTCGATCGGCAGGACGTGCAGGCGAAAGAACAGATCCTCGCGGAACTGTCCTTCGCGGGCCAGGCCTTCCAGATCCTTGTTCGTCGCCGCGATCACGCGGACATCAACCCGCCGGGCCTGGTCGGCCCCCACCGCCTGCACGGTCTGTTCCTGCAGAACGCGCAGGAGTTTGGCCTGGGCGATCGGCGAGAGTTCGGCGACCTCATCGAGAAAGAGCGTCCCGCCGTCGGCAGCGATGAAGAAGCCCTGGCGTGCCGCCGTCGCCCCGGTGAACGCGCCCCGAGCGTGGCCGAAGAGTTCGCTCTCGATGAGCGTCTCAGGGATGGCGGCGCAGTTGACGGCAAGGAAGGGCGCGGCGGCCCGCGGCCCGCGGTAGTGGATCGCGCGGGCGACCAGTTCCTTGCCCGTGCCGCTCTCGCCGGTGATGAGCACGGGGACGCTCGCGCTGGCCGCCCGGGCGATGAGGCGGTAGACCCGCTGCATCGCGGGGGAGCGGCCGATCAGGCCGTCGGGAGCCTCGGCCTCGCCGGGGGCCTCGAGGTCGCGCCGCAGCCGGACCTTGTCGAGCGCGGTGCGCACCGCACAGCGGAGTTCCTCGTCGGAGAAGGGCTTGGGCAGGTAGTCGTCCACCCCCTGGCGCATCGCCGAGACCGCCCCGCCGACGGTGGCGAAGCCCGTGACCATGATGATGCCCGTGCCGCGGTGGTGCTCGCGGATGTGGCGCACCAGGTCCATGCCGTCGGCGCCGGGCATGCGCATGTCGGTGACGACGAGGTCGGCAGACGCCTCGGTCAGCGCCAGGATCGCCGCGGCGACGCTCTCGGCCGTGCGAACCTCGTGGCCCTCGGCGCGAAGGTGGCGCTCGAGCACCTCGCGCGTCGCGGGAGAATCATCCACGACGAGGATGCGGGCGGGTTGAGTGTCGGCGTCGGGCATGGCTTCCTATGCGGTGGGTGTGGACCGGATGGGCAGATGCACGCGGAACGTGCTGCCGCGCCCGGGCTGGGACTCGACCTCGATGCCGCCGCCGTGCCCCGCGACGATCCCCTGCACGACGGCCAGTCCCAGTCCCGTGCCCTCCCCGACATCCTTGGTGGTGAAGAACGGGTCGAACGCGCGGCGGAGCACCTCGGGACTCATCCCCGCCCCGTCGTCCTCGACGCAGAGCATCACTCCGCCCCCGTCCCCCTCAGCCCGGCTGCACACACGGACCGTGCCTTTGCCCGCGATAGCCTGGATTGCGTTGATGACCAGGTTGCTGACGACTTGCCGGATCTGCACGGGGTCGGCCTCGATCTCCGGCAGGCTTTGTCCCAGGTCACGGACGAACCGGATACCTGGGTTCTCGCACCCGGCCTCGAGAAGGAACATTGCTTCTTCGATCACGCCGTTGATGCCGATGCGCTGCTTGGACACGGGGGCCTGGCGGGCAAAGACCAGGAGTTTGCGGATGATCTCGCGTCCGTGGAGCGCGGCCTGTACGATCCTCGTCAGGTCCGCGCGGACCTGCTCGGGCAGACCCGGCGCTTTGAGCGCGAGTTGCGCGAAGCCCAGCGTGTTGCCCAGCGGCTCGTTGAGTTCGTGGGCAACGCCCGCGGCAAGCTGGCCGATAGTCGCCAGGCGGTCGGCGTGCCGGAGTTGCGACTCCATGCTCGAACGCCGCCGCTCGGCCTCGACGCTCTCAACAAAGACGCCGACCTGGCTTGCCACGGCCTCCAGCAGTGACCGCTCCTCCGGGAGGAACAGATCGCCGCCATCGCCGCACGGCAAGGCCGCCGGGTACGCCAGCGTGATCGCCCCACGCCGCTGCTTGGCGACCAGCAGGTCGGAGGTGATCCTCGATCCAGCGGCGTTCGCACCGTCGGCAAACTGGGGCGACGCGAGCGTCAGGTCGTCGAGGCACAGGCACGCAGCCGCGCGATCCGGGAAGCGGCACGCGCCCGGGAGCATCGCGACGATGCGCTCCAGGCCCTCGGGTAGTGAGCCGCGGCAGCGGGCGAACGCTGCCGCGACCTCGTACAGGCACGTGAGTTCCTTGATCCGCTCGCGGAGTTGGCCTGCCAGTTCGCCATCCGCGCCCGCCGATTCGCCGGCGGCGAAAGCGGCCTGTGGTGACTGCCGGGACGGTTGCGGGGTGGCGTCTGCAGGGGGGTGGGCGGGGGACCGGCTCATCGTGCTCCTCGCTGGCGGTACAGGAAGTTTAGGAACGAACCGCCGCGACCAACGATCGACCACCTGCCCGGCGTTGACCAACATCAGCCAGCCCGCAAACTTCCGCGCACTCGCGACTGCCCGCACCTTCCGGCCGCGCATGTCGAACACGTCGCGGCGGACGATGTTGAGCACACCGCCATCCCGCCGCGCCGCCCGCATGAGCCGGATACGCCGATGGACAGTCCATGTCGCAGTTCCGCCGGCCGACGGCAACGCCCACGGGCTCGCCAACTTCTTCGACGTGCATCGCTACCTGCAACTGGTGGCTCAGCCCTGCCCCGGGCCGTGAACGCCCAAGCATCCCGGGTGCGATTCGAACGCACGACCTGCGGATTAGAAGTCCGCTGCTCTATCCAACTGAGCTACCGGGACCGATCTATGGGAAGTCTCGCCCGGTGCGGACGGTTGTCAACCGTCTCCGACAAGCGACGTGTGTTCCGGCTATGCTGCACGGGTACGCCAAGGAGACTTCAATGCGGTATCTTGCTGGAGCGGTTTGTGCGGCTGTCGTGGCGACCGGCGCCCTGGCTCAGGAGGCCTCGACCCTGGCCATCCGCGTTGCCACCTTCAACCTTGAAGACGTCCGTCCCGACGACGTGGCCGACGCACGCAACCCGCGCATGCGACAACTGGCCGAGACGATTCAACGCATCGCTCCCAACGTGATTCTGCTCAATGAAATCGCCTTCGCCGCGCCCAACGACTTCTCACGGCCGGAGACCGGCTCGTGGACCGCCGAACAGTTCGTCAAGAACTACCTCAGCGTCCCGCAGAAAGAGGGGTTGACCCCGATCACCTATCACGTCTACACCTCGCGCCCAAACACCGGCATGCCCAGCGGATTCGACCTGGACCAGAGCGGGGAAGCCCAGTCGGCCTTCCCGCTTCCAGAGCCCGTGGCCGCCGACGGCACCCGCCCCCCGGTCAGCGAACGTGCCCGGACCTACGGCAATGACTCCTGGGGCTACGGCACCTTTCCCGGGCAGTACGGCATGGCCCTGCTGGTCGACGAACGCCTGAGCATCGACACAGAAAAGATCCGCACCTTCCGGCTTTTCCCGTGGAAATCAATGCCTGATCCGGAACTGCCCCGCAAGGAAGACGGGAGCATGTTCTACCCCGCCGAGGTACTCGATCTCTTCCGGCTCAGTTCCAAGAGCCACTGGGACGTGCCGGTCACACTGCCCAATGGTGCCGTGATTCACTTCCTGTGCAGCCACCCGACGCCCCCCGCCTTCGACGGGCCCGAAGATCGCAACAAGCGGCGCAATCACGATGAAATCCGCTTCTGGGCCGACTACATCGCCAATGCCGACTACATCGTGGACGATGCCAATGTCCGGGGCGGGCTGCCCGGCGACTCGGCATTCGTGATCCTCGGCGACCTCAACGCCGACCCGGACGAAGGCGACTCGTACCGAGATCCGATCGACCGCTTCCTGCTCTCGAACCAGCGGATCAATTCCGCGACGGCACCCACCAGCGACTTCTCGATCGAAGGGCTCGACGCCGACGATACCGCACGGTTCGGGCTGAGGGTTGACTACATCTTGCCCTCGGCCCGTCTGACGCCCCTGGCCTCCGGTGTGTGGCGACAGGTTGAGGACGGTACCAGTGATCACTTCCCCGTCTGGATGGACCTTGCGGTACCGGGCATTCCGTGACGGAGACAGGTCCGATAGGGCCACGACGCCCTGTTCTGGGCATCCCCCCAGCCTGTGCTGCGGTAAATTCTTTAGCGTGCACCTGCCGGATGGCGCTTGCGAAGTCCGGCACGTCTAGGTATTTTATCGATTCCACGGAGGGGGTCAGCCTATCTGGCTGAAACCACGGTACTTGCGGTTTTTCGCGAAGGCCTTGTGTCTGTTTGTGCAGGCTTTGTATGGGTCTGATGGAGGGGTTGCCTTCAGAGCCCAGGCGACTCGCTTGGGGGCGATGTGCTCGAATTCAGCGCCATCCGTCCTCAGGTGGAACGGGGCTCCAATTTCAGTACGGAGACTGCGATGAAAAATGTTGGCAAACTGGCAGGCGGGGCGTTGCTCGCGCTGACCTGCGGATCTGCTCTGGCCTCCGGGCCCCAGCCGTTGGATTCGGGCGCCCTGGCTCGGCTCAATGACGATTTCGGCGCCGGCACCATGATCGTGGTGTGGGGCGCCGAGGCCTCGCAAGCCGCACGGGCGGCGGCCCTGTCGGTTGTCGACGGCACGGTGCTGGGCACCGATGAGTCGGGCGCCCAACTCGTCCGGGCCGGGGTGGGAGTCGCATCGGCCCGCTCGCTGCTCGGACAGTTCCCCACTGCCGTCATTGCCGACGTCGAGTCGACCGACTCGTTCATCGGCAACGATCTGGGCATTGACATCCACACGCTCGAGACGCTCACCGTCCCCGGCAACACGCGCCAGACGATGTATGTTCCCGTGGTCCTCGGCGGAGGGGTGTACACGCTCGAACTGACGCCTTCCAGCGTCCGCAGCCCTGACTTCCGTCTGCTGGTCGATGACGGCAGCGGGAATCTGGTGCAGACGCCTGCCCCGGTCGAGCAGACCTATCGCGGACGCGTCGTTGAGATCCCGGGCAGCCGCGTGGCCGCGTCGATCGGCGAGCACATGACCGCACAGGTCATCTTCAACGACGATCCGGACGACGGGTGGTACATTCAGCCTCTTGCTGACGTGCTCGATGGAGTGCCCGCCGACGTGTACGTCGTCTATCCCGGGCTTGCCACACGGGCGACCGGGCATAGTTGCGGCGGCGCGCTCGAGCATGCCGAGCACGACGGCTTCAGCGACATCGACCTCCAGGCCGGCAGCCCGCGCGGGACCACCATTCACACGGCCGAAGTCGCGTACGACGCCGATTACCAGTTCTACCAGTTGAACGGGTCTTCGCAGAACAACACGATCGCGGACATCGAGAACATCCAGAACGGGATCAACACGATCTACGAGCGTGACTGCGACGTCACGTTCGTGATCACGGAGATCATCGTCCGCACTTCCAGCGGATCGAACCCCTACACCAGCAACTCGGCCGAAACGCTGCTCAATCAGTTTCGCTCGCACTGGCTTGCCAATCACACCGGCGTGCACCGCGACCTGGCGCACCTCATGACCGGACGCAGCATCAACGGCAGCGTCATCGGCATCGCCTGGCTGAGCGCTGTGTGCACCAACAACGGCTTCGGGCTCAGCCAGTCACGGTTCACCGGAAACTACAACAGCCGCATCTCTCTCACCGCCCACGAAATGGGACACAACTTCAGTGCTCCGCACTGCGACGGGCAGTCTCAGTGCCACATCATGTGCTCGGGCCTCGGCGGATGCAACGGGCTCGGGCTGCCTGACTTCGGCGTCTCGGCCTCGGGCATCGCCAGTTACGCCGCGTCGCGCGGGTGCGTGGACCATGGGCCCCCGCCCAACGAACCCCCGAGCGTGATCATCACCACACCCGTTGACGGCACCAACGCCAACGTCGGCTCCACGCTGTTCTTCTCCGTGCTCGCCAGCGACCCGGAGGACGGGGACATCGGCTCCAACGCCGTGTGGACCTCCAACATTGACGGCCCGTTCGGCGTCGGCAACGGTTTCAACTACTCCGGGCTGTCGAGCGGCGTGCACACGATCACCGCCTCGGCCGTCGACACCGGCGGACTGAGCGACGATGACTCCATTACCCTGACCATCATCGGCGGCGAAACGATCCCGGAGAAGCCCGATCGCCCCAGTGCGACCGACCTCGGCACCGGCACCGCCCGCGTCACCTGGACCGATCTGCCGAACGAGACCTCGTGGGACGTTCAGCGGCAGGAGAGGGTCGGTACGGTCTGGACCAACCTCACAACCATCGCGACCAACCTGCCTGCCAACACCACGCAATACGATGACGCCGCCGGCTTCGGCAAGTGGCGCTATCGCGTGCGGGCCAAGAATGGCGCCGGCACCGGCCCGTGGTCCAAATGGCGCAGCGTGACCCTGGTCGATCCCACACCCCCGACGGCGCCCACCAACATGAGCGCCGCCGACCTGGGAGGCGGAAGCGCTCGTTGCACCTGGGATGACAACAGCAGCAACGAGACCGGCTTCCAGGTCCAGCGTCAGCAGTCGGTCAGCGGTTCGTGGGTCCACCAGGGCGTCATCGCCAACACGGCTGCCAACGTCGAGACCCGCGACGACTCGCCGGGCGCCGGCACCTTCCGCTATCGCGTCCGCGCCAGGAACGGGACGATCTTCTCGACCTACTCCAACTGGTCGACCGTGAACGTCACCAACTGACGCACACGTCAACCGAGCCGACGGGCCCCGGCGCCATGCCGGGGCCCTTTTTTCATTTTGCGTCCGGCGACCAACACCCTCGAGATACAACTTGAATCCGCTTGACCGATCGCGGTGCTCATCTGCGATGGAACAACTTCTCCAGTTGCTCGATCGACAGGCGCACGCTCGTCGGGCGCCCGTGCGGGCACGAGGAACTCCGATCGACGCTCTCACGCAGTCGCAGTAACTCGTCCATCTCCTGCTCGCTCATGTGATCGCCGGCCTTGATCGCGGCCTTGCACGCCATCATGTCCAGCACCTCGTGGAGCGCTGATTCGTCCGAGGGTGTGAACTCCTCGGATTCGGCCTTTTCCAGCAGTTCAGTCATGAACTCGACCGGGTCGACGCCTCGCTGGAACAGCAGCGACGGGAATGACTCAACCCCGAGCGTGCGCGGGCCCATCGCCCGCAGCGCGATGCCGCAGCGGTCAAGCAGCGGCTGGAGTTCCTCAACGCGCTCCATCTGCCGGCGCGTCGCGTGGACGCTCGCCGGCGACAGCAACTGCTGGCTCTCCAGCGGCTCGCGCCCGACGCGGGCGGCCAGGCGCTCAAACATCACCCGCTCGTGCAACGCGTGCTGGTCGATGATGACGATCCCGCTCTCATCCTGCGTCACCAGGTAACTGTTGTGAATCTGCAACACCCGATCGGCCCGGCGCGGCGAAGGCAGCGATTCGTCCGGCTCCGGCTCGACTTGCGCAGGCTCGGCGTCGCGACGCATCGATGCAGGAGAATCGCCCGGCGCCAACTCGTCCAGCGAGGCGCGAATCGCCGCAGGCGGGGGCAGTGGACCACGCTTGAGGAAATCAACCAGCGCCTCAGGGCGCACATGCTCCTCATGCCGAACCCTCGGCCCCCCTCCACCGCCGGCGCCCGGGAAGCCCGCACCGGGCAGTCCCGCCCCCGCTTCATGCCGTCGCCCGCTTACCGGCGGCGTGAGATCGCTCTTCCGCAGAGCCTCCCGCACCGCGTGGAGCACCGCCTGATGCACCGCCGACTGATCGCGGAATCTCACCTCCAACTTCGCCGGGTGCACGTTGACGTCCACGGCCGTCGGCGACATCTCGATCAGCAGCACGGCCGTGGGATGCCGCCCCGGCTCTACCAGCCCGCGATAACTCTCCTTGAGCGCGTGCTGGATGGTGCGGTCGCGAACCGCCCGCCCGTTGAGAAACACGTGCTGGGCCTTTGGCGTGGCCCGCGCGATGGTCGGCCGCCCGACCAGTCCCCACAGCGTCAGCCCCCGCGCATCCTCAAACCGGTCGGCCCGCACCTCGATCAGTTCGCCTTCCAGTTCCTCGCCGAGCAGCGCCAGCACGCGCTGACGCGGCTCCTGATCCGGTCCGGTCTCCAGCCGCACGCGTCCGTCGCATCTGACGATAAATCCCACGCTCGCGTGCGCGATTGCCAGATCCGTCAGCCACTCAATACAGCGCCCCTGCTCGGTCGGCGCGGTGCGCAGGAACTTCCGCCTCGCCGGTGTGTTGAAGAACAGGTTGCGCACCTCGATCAGCGTCCCGGGCGCGCCGGCCGCCGGACGCGGTTCGGCGATGTCCTCGCCCTCACCGCAGATCTCCCACGCCTCGCTCTGGCCCCGCGGCTTGGACACGACACGCACACGCGCCACCGACGTGATCGACGCAAGCGCCTCCCCGCGAAAGCCCATCGTCACGATACGGTCCAGATCCTCGGCGTCGCGGATCTTGCTCGTCGCGTGCGGGCTGAGCGCCAGCACCAGTTCCTCGCGCCAAATCCCGCAACCGTCATCTCGCACGCGGACCAGTTCGACACCCCCGCCTTCGAGATCAACCTCGATCCGCGTCGCCCCCGCGTCCAGCGCGTTCTCGACCAGTTCCTTGACCACGCTGGCGGGGCGCTCGATCACTTCGCCCGCCGCGATCTGGTTGATCAGCAGCGCCGGGAGTTTGCGGATCTGGCGTCTGGATTCGATCCCGGATGCAGAGCCCATGCCGCCGATTGTACGGGCCGCCGGTCCGGCTGCCCGTCCGAATATCATCCGGCATGAGCGACTCCATCTTCAGCAAGATCATCCGCAAAGAAATTCCCGCTCAAAGGGTGTACGAGGACGATGCCTGCATCGCCATCCTCGATATCAACCCCTTGGCTGAGGGGCACACCCTGCTCATCCCCAAGGAGCCTGCCGAAACGCTCGACGCCCTGTCCGACGCATCGTCCGCGGCGCTGGGTCGTGCCCTGCCCCGCCTGGCGCGGGCGATCTGCAAGGCCACCGGCGCCGAAGCGTACAACGTCCTGCTCAACAACGGCCCGGACGCCGGACAGGTCGTTCCTCACGTCCACTTTCACATTATCCCTCGCTTCCAAGGCAGGCCCAGAGGCGCGGGGCTTTCGATGCAGTGGAATACCCACTCGGCCGATGCCGAGCAGGCCTCCGAACTCGGCCGACGCATTGCGC
The DNA here is from genome assembly GCA_008363215.1 of Cyanobacteria bacterium CYA. Lineage (GTDB taxonomy): Bacteria > Planctomycetota > Phycisphaerae > Phycisphaerales > UBA1924 > J022. The sequence goes on along the minus strand of RHKP01000002.1, from coordinate 159,140 downwards.
GCCTCCTCTAGGCAGGCACTGATCGCCCGGGCGTTCACAGCCCGCTCAGGCCACGCGTCCGAGAATGCCTCCGCCCGCCGCACGACCTGCCCAGATCGTGTCGGGCCCGTGGCGGCTTGCCGGCTCACCCTGATCCTCGCGCGCACGCTGGACGATCTGTCTCGTCCCATGACCACCACGCACCGACCCCTTCGTTCCGGACCGGCGCTGACTGATGTTCGACTTTCGCCGGCCGCCGTTGTCCTGTGCTGCTCGGCCGTGGTTGTCGGCACCGGCTTTGTGCTCGGAGCGTCTTGGCTTGCCCGGCCGCTTCTCGGACTGCCCGTCGGGCTGTGGCTGATCGCCGCCGTCTACGCCGCCTGGCGCCGCGGCTGGCTTGATCTGCTGGAAGCCTCCATCCCCCTTCCGGTCACGCCGGCGGGCGCCAAGTTGAACCTCTCTCCACTTACGCAGCGACGCCTGGCCCCGGCGCTTCGCCTGGGCGTCGCGGCGCGGGCTGTGGTCGCCGATCTGACGGTCGCAGCGTGGAACTTTGAGCCACGCTCCCCCGATCAACTGCGAGAAGCCGTCGCCTGCGCTCTGGACCGCCGCCCCGAACTGGCAGCCCCGCTTCGCATCGGCATCGCCGCACCCGTCGACATGACGCGTTCCATCACAACGCACGAAGCCGCCGTCCCCGTATGCTGGCGCGCCCTCGACGAGGGCCGATCCTCGTCGGCTTCTGCGGCCCGCCTCGACCTGGTGTTCCGGCACGACGGCATGCGCGGCGGCGTGGCGAACATCCCCGAACGCGACCGCCGACCCGCCACCTGGTTTGACTGGTCCACCCCGCGCCCGCTTTCCTTCGCCAGCGTCTTTCCTCATCACGTTGACCCCGCGCAACTGACCATCACCCTGCTCCCGGGCGCCGATGCCCACGACCCCCTGGTGACCTCCATGCTGGTGGCCGCAGCCGCACAGGCGCGCTTCCCGGCTCGACTCACCCTCTCCGACCGCTTCTTCGGACGCATGCCTCTCGACGGCGAGGAAGATCCTTCGCACATCGACCCGGGCGCTTTTCGCGTCCGGGCCATGCGCCGGATTGCCCAGACTCTGTCCGCACGCGATCCGACTGACGCCTCGACGCTCGAACGCACCGCCGCCTCGGTCGTCTGTGCCTGGCTGGTCACGCCCGGCGCCCGCGTTCCCATGGCCGAGCGCCGCTCGCTGCTCGAAGCCGTGGCGCCGTTCGTGCGCAATCGTCCGGAGACGTGGCTTCGACTGGCGGCCGTGCGCTTTGCCAACTACGACGATGACGCCGCAATCCAGGCTCTGCTCGAAGCCGATCCGCTCGTGCGCTCCTCCACCGACCAGATCGTCGTGGACCAGGCCGGTTTCGTGCAGTCCGAGATCTCGCTTGGTGGCAGCGGGCCCCTGACCCTCGGCCGCATCGCCGCTGGTATCTGCCTGCTCGCTGCCCAGCACCCCTACGAGCGTCTCGAATTCTTGCGCGACGACCTGCTGGAAGACCTGCGCTATTCCGGCTGGCTGCTCGGCCGCGACCAGGACAGCGTCATGCTGCACCGCGTCATCCGCGAACTGACCCGCATCCGCCGCGCCGAATCGCGAGGCCTGCCCGGCACGATCAGCCTCCACCTCATCACCACAGACGCGGCGTAAGACACTTTCGCGATCGCCTCGCTTCGTCCTGTGTCACCCGCCTGTCCTCATCTCAATACTCCCGATCCGCCAGCACTCCGGGCCGCGGCACCGGGTACCTCCCGTCTGCACCGGGTTGCAGCGGCGACGGACCGCCCACGATCAACTCGGCCACGCCCGGGCCGAACTCGTGCTCACACTGCAACGCTTCCTGGAAGCCGATGTCTCGACCCGTGTGCGCGCTCATGCGGCCCATGTTGCACACCAGACTTGCCTCGATGCCGCGCCTGGCCTCGTTGTACGGCTGTCCGTCGCGGATCGCATCGACATAATCATTCCATTCGTTCTGGTACGGGTTGCGTTCCGCCGGCGCCACTTCAGAGTTCCACACGATGCTCTCTCGCCCGAAGTCCGGGCGGCTGTGGATGCGTGAGGGCAGCCCGTAGTCGCCGTTGCTCGACACGATCGCCGAGCCCCTGGTCCCGTGCATGTGGCTGGAGAAGCGCTCCTGGCAGCCCTCGATGTTGCGCCCGTTGAACATCATCTTGGTGCCGTCGGCGTAGGTGTACTCGATGGAGTAGGAGTCGAAGTTCTGATCGACGTAGGGCACACCGTCTTCACTGAAGCGATAGTGCCGCCCGCCGTTGCCCTGGGCCTTGACCGGCCATGAGCCCTTCATCCAGCACAACTGGTCGATGATGTGGATGAAAAAGTCATTGAAAGCGCCGCCGCTGGCCCACAGGAAACTGTGGAAGCGCCGGATCTGGTATTCGAGGTCGGTAATGTCCGCCGGCTTGGGCAGCGAGCGGAACGTCACGATCGGGCCCTGCATCCGATACCCGTACTGTGAGACAATCTCGCCCAGTTCGCCGTCCTGCACACGCCGGGCAAGTTCCTGAAACGCGCGGCTGTGCCGGGCCATCAACCCAACCGCGACCTTCAGGTTCTTCTGCTCGGAAGTGCGAGCCAGTTCGAGCATTCTCCGCGTGCTCGGTCCGTCTACCGTCAATGGCTTTTCCATGAACACGTTTAAGCCTCTTTCAATCGCGTAGGAGAAGTGGACCCAGCGGAAGGCCGGAGGCGTTGCGAGGATGACCACGTCGCCCGGGCGCAGCGCGTCCATCGCGTGCTTGTACCCGTCAAATCCGATGAAGCGGCGATCGGCGGCAACGTCCATCTTCGACGAGTCGGACTTCGAGAGCGCGTCGTAACTCGAGTTCAGACGATCTGCGAACACGTCAGCCATGGCCACCAGGCGCACCGGACCGCGATTCACGGACATCGCATCATGGGCAGCCCCGGTGCCGCGCCCGCCGCAACCGACCAGCGCCACGTGGATCGTTTCGTCGCCGCTGCGGTGAACGCCCCCCATGCCGCGGGCGGCCAGCAGCGTCGCTGCTGTGAAACCTCCGGCCTGGTTCAGGAACTCGCGACGCGTCTTCGGACTATTCATGGTTCTCCTCACGATCGGCAGGTTGGACAAGCCCGGGCGCCCCCGCCCGACTCAGCATAGCGAAAAGGCGCATGCCGCCCCGATACGCCGCAGCGTAACCGAGAACCAGCCCGAAGGCCACCCGCCTCTGTGTGCGCGGTCGAATTCGATGATCGCCCGTCAGTCTTCACGGGAACAGTTGCTCGCCCGGCACAGAGCCCGCCGAACGGATCCGCGCCCTCAACCGGCGTTCGTCGATCGCCGCTCCGCGTGCGAACGCCCTTTCACCTTGTCTCTGCAGGCCTCTCCCGCGCAGATGATGCCGTGATCCGGCCACATCCGAACGCCCTGCACCCCGTTCGACGGCTCGCGCCACTTTACCTCTTCGACGGCCTGCGGGGCAGCCTGCTCGATCAGATCCCTCAGACGCGCAATCTCCTCAATGCACCGGTCGACAACGGGCCTCTTGCCCACGGGCTTGGAACGCGACGTTGCCTCTGCTGGTTCACGTCTGGATCGTCCGGCCATTCCGTCCCCCCGGCCAGGAAGCGTGAGGGCTCATGCTTCAGGCGGTGCGTCGTCAATAGTCGCGACGCACGAAGATGAAACTCGCCAGCGCAAGCACGACCGCCTCGTGCAGCAGCGACGTCCCCAGCACCCAGAGCACGCTGCGAGACTCCATCTCCTGCTTGATCGCAAACGGGTTCATCCCCTCGGGAAGATCGTCCTCTGTATTCTCCCGCCCATTGCGGCTTGAAGCCTTTGCCTGAAATTCGGCCTTGGCGCGGATCTGCGCTTCCACCCGCTCGTCCGCCGGAATGAGCCAGCGATCGAGAAGCGCCACCGTCTCGCTCGTCTTGGGCATCAGCGACTTGGCTCGATAGATCCACCTGGTCCACTGTTCGAGCGCACGCACCGACTCCATGTCGTCTTTCTGGACTGCACGCTCGCGGGCGAGCAACGGCATCGTCGCGACGATTTCCTCATCCGTCGGCTCATAGTTTTCCACGCCCTCCGACGCCTTCAACTCGACGATGCTCTTCCGCGCGTTTCGCTCCATCCGCTCGATGCGGGCCGCCCGGGCCTCCACTATTTCCCGGTTGCCTTCTCTGAACCCCACCAGGATGAAATCACCTGTGTTCAAGATGTACAGCGAAAACCAGAACAGCAGTGTGAGCAGCAGCGCCGGCATGGTCGAACGCATCCACACGCCGACCAGCACGCAGAAAGAAAACAGATAACTGAAGAACACCACCACGATCGGTATCGCCAGGAATACCGACGGGAGCCACACCCCGCCCCGCAGCCCGAGCACGAAGAAACTCGCCGTCGTGAACACGCCGACCTGGATCGCCACGAACAGCAATCCGGCAAAATACCTGGTCAGAAACAGGCGTAGCCTCGATATCGGCTTCGACAGGTGGACCTCGATCGAGCCGGCCTCAACCATGCTCGGAAAGAAGCCCGCCGTCGTCACCAGCGCCAGGATGGACGCGATGATGCCCAGCCACAACGTGACTCCCCATCCCTGGAACAACGCCACGTAGAACATCTTCTTCGAGAGCAGGTCCTCGGCCGCTCCGCCGAACGGCACGCGGAACCACAGGATCGACATGCCCTTCTCATCGATCCCGATCGCCGCGAAGATCAACACGACGAGCGCCGAAATCCCCATCGTAATCCAGAACAACTTCCGCGCGCACAACTCCCGATACGCATCCACCAGCATCGCCCAGGTCTGCGTGAGCATCAGCCCTTCCCCTTCCGCGCCGCGCCCACGTGCATCGGCTGCCCCGTCTCCGGATCAACCACCGCCTCCAGAAACAAATCCTCCAGCGTCGGCTTGTGTACCCAGCAGTGCGAAATCGTGAATCCCCGCTGCCGCAGCGCGTCGATCGCCGGCTGCACCTCCTTCGCCTCGGCCGTCTTGAACACCAGTTCCCGCTCCCGCACTTCCACGCCCCCGGGCAAGGCCGCACTCACCGCCGCCCGCCCGACTTCCACGTCATCATCACAACCCAGCCTGATGCGATACCCCGCACGCCGGTCAATCAACTCGCTCATCGTCCCCTGCAGCCGCACCTCGCCGCGCAGCAGGATCGCCACTCGCTCGCACACCATCTCCAGTTCGCTCAGCAGGTGGCTGTTCAAAAAGACCGTCTTTCCCTCATCCCTCAGCCGCGCCACGATCTTGCGGATGTCGCGCCGTCCCACCGGGTCGACGCCGTCGGTCGGCTCGTCGAGCAGCACCAGGTCCGGATCGTTGCACAGCGCCTGCGCCAGCCCCACACGCTGCCTCATGCCCTTGGAGAACGACCCCAGTTTCTTGTCAGCCCAGTCGGTCATGTCGACCATGTCGAGCAGTTTGCCGATTCGTTGCACCCGCTCCTTCCGGTTGATCTTGCCCATCGCGCCGACGTAATGCAGCAACTGCCGGGCCGTGAGATAGTCAGGAAACCGGTGATGTTCGGGCAGATATCCCACGCGAGCGAGCACGCTCTGATCGCCCACGCGGCGCCCCAGGATCGTCCCCTCGCACCGGCTCGGGCGGATCACGGTCATCAGTATCTTGATCAGCGTGCTCTTGCCCGCCCCGTTGGGGCCGAGCAACCCGAACACCTCGCCCCGCCACACGCGCATCTCGATCCCGCGCAGCGCCTGTACGCCGCCGCGAAACGTCTTGGCCACGTGCGACAGATCCAGTGCCCAGTCCCCTTCCCCCTGGCTCATCTCAGACCTTTCGCGCAATGATGTGGAACACGTGCCAGCGCTTGCCCGTCCCGCTGCAATCTGCCCCGTCCCGCTCCTCTTCCTCAAGCAACTCGATCTCAAAGGGCTTGAACAGGCGATCCACCTCATCTCTTGTTTGGTGAGACCGGTCCGGAAGTTTCGCCCACGAGTCCCGATCCCCGAACAACTGCCCGGCAAATCGCCCCCCCGGCACGATCGCCAGCGTCAGCACCTTCCACAGCCCCGCGAAGCGCGCCGGCTCACAGAACGGCAGTGAGAAACTCGCGTTCAACAACCGGCACGCAGGAATCTGGCACTCCTCAAACGCCGACAGCCGCATCTCCAGCCGATCCCATCGCTTGATGTCCGTCCGCTGCTTGATCCGCGCAAAAGCCTCCTCGTGCCCGTCGATCGCAACGACCCGCCACCCGCGCCGCAGCAGTTCGGCCGTGTCACGCCCCTCCCCGCACCCAAGGTCCACCGCCAGGGGCGCTTCCTCACACCCGCCGGGCACGCCCTCGGCCTCGAAGCGATCAAGCGCTCCCAGCAGCGTGTCACGCGGCGGACGCCCGGCGCTGGCGGCGAAGTACCCCGGCCAGTCCCGCGTCGCCGCGAAAGCGTGGATCGGTCTGTCGGTCGGATTGGTCTGCTTCGGTTTGGACATACGCTTGACACAATGTATCCCGACCTCGCCTCCTTCGTCGCCGCCCTCGAACGAGCCGGCGAACTCGTCCGCATCCGGACCTCCGTGTCCCCCGTACTCGAAATCGCTGAGATCACTGATCGAGTCAGCAAGTCGCGTGCACCCTCGCTCCCCTCAATCTCGGCCCGACGCAACGACCCACGGTTCTTCGACCGCGGTGGACCGGCCCTGCTCTTCGAACGCGTCGAAGGCTCGGACTTCCCCGTCCTTATCAATGCCTTCGGCTCCTACCGCCGCATGGAAATCGCCCTCGGCTGCGACGCGCACGATTCGGTGGCACGGGTGTCCCGCCCGTGGTCCGAGGCCGCCCCGCATCCCGCCTCCAGGCCGCCCGTCAACGACGGTTTCGAGTCCATCTCCTCCCGCATCGACGCCCTCGTCAAGCCCCAGCCTCCGCGCTCCTTTGCCGAAGGCGTCGAAAAACTCCGCCAGTTCGCGCCGCTCACCCGCATCGGGCCCAAACGCCTCAAGTCCCGCGGGCCCTGCCAGGAAATCGTCCGCACCGGCGCCCAGATCGACCTGACCCGAATCCCGCTTATCCGCTGCTGGCCTCTCGACGGCGACTTCGAATCCGTCGGCTACCCGCCCGACGCCAACGCCCAATCGGCCGCTCGCCACGGCATGGACGAGCCGACCTGGAACCAGCAGTTCCGAGGGCGCTTCGTCACCCTTGCCGGCGTCCACTCGGTCCACGCCGACGATCGCGACGCCCGAGCCCCTTCCTCTCACAACATCGGCATGTACCGCATGCAGTTGCTCGCTCGCGACCGCCTGGCGATGCACTGGCACATGCATCACGACGGAGCCTCCCACTGGCGAAGTTGGAAAAGACTCGGGCAGCCCATGCCCGTCGCCATCGCCCTGGGCGGATCAAGCGTCATGCCCTACGCGGCCACCTGCCCCCTCCCGCCCGGCATCTCCGAACTGTTGATGGCCGGCTTCCTCCAGGGCCGCGGCGTGCGACTCTGTCGGGCCGCGACTGTACCGATCTGGGTGCCCGCCGACTCTGAGATCATCATCGAGGGATACGTCCGGACCGACGCGGGTTTCCCGGGCTGGGATCCGCGCCAATCCGACGCCGGGCCGCTCGGCCCGGGCGCTGTCTTCGAAGGCCCCTTCGGCGATCACACCGGGTTCTATTCCATGCCCGACCGCTATCCGGTCATGGAAGTCACCGCCGTCACCCATCGCCGCGACGCGATCTACCCGACCACCATCGTCGGACTGCCCCCGCAGGAGGACTACTACCTCGGCAAGGCCACCGAACGCATCATGCTCCCGCTGCTGCGCACCGTCGCGCCTGACATCGAGGACTACGACCTGCCCATGTTCGGCGCCTTCCACAACGCCGCATTCGTGCAGATTCACAAGGCCTTCCCGCTCCACGCACGCCGCGCCATCAACGCCGTCTGGGGTGCCGGGCAGATGGCCTGGACCAAGATTGTCTTCGTGGTTGATCACGATGTGGACGTCCATGACACGCCCGCCGTGCTCCGTGCCGCCGCCGTGCATGCCGATCCTTCACGCGACCTCCTCCAGCAGGTCGGTGCGCTCGACATCCTCGATCACGCCGCACCGTGGCTGGCCGCCGGAGGAAAACTCGCCTTCGACTGCACGCCCAAACTGCCCGACGAATCCATCGACGGGCGTCCACGAGTCCCGCGCGTCGTGCCCGACGATGCCGATCTGGCCTCACTCGTGTCGCTGCTCGCCGGCGTTTCCGGCGTGACCCAGGCCGCCTGCCCGCCTGAGACCCGGGGTTGGGCGTTCCTGTCCACGAGCCTGAGCGGCTACCGCGCCCTGCGCGATCTGCTCGACCGCGTCACCGCCGTTCTTGGCGCTTCGTCGCCGCCGCCGCCCTCGTTCGTCGTCGTGCTCGGTTCCGGCGTCGACCCGCGCGACTTCGACCAGGCCATGTTCTGCCTCGGCGCGAACGCCGACTTCGTCCGCGACATGCGCATCGTCCAGGTCCGTGACCGGCACGTGGCCCTCTTCGACGCCACGCCCAAGCACGTCCACGACGGCTATCCCCTGCCTGTCCGCGCGTGGCCTCCGATCCTCGAAATGGACCGCGGCACCCGCGATCTGGTGACCCGACGCTGGTGCGAATACGGACTGCCGCAGGACTGATTGTGTTTCGCGAGCCCCGCGGGAGCGTGGGCTTCCGGCCCCCACTTGTGTGCCTGGCGATGACCGGGTTCACCCGCCCAGGTTCACCGATCCGCCCTGTTGCGCCGCCAGCCAGTTGTCCGCCACGTCCACGCACCTTTCCAGCAGTACCCGGGCGTTCTGCGTCGGCGCCCCTGCCGGCACATCGTTGAGAATCATCGCGAAGATCACCGTCTTCCCGCTCGGCGAAACCACGTAACCCGACAGCGATCGCACCCCGTTGAGATACCCGCTCTTGGCATACAACTCGTTGCTCAGCGTGATGTCATTGAAACGTGACCGCAGCGTGCCGTTGCCCGGTGTGGCCAGCGATGCCAGCATCGCGCCCCGGATCTTCTCGTCGTTCTCAATAACGCGCAACCACGATGCCAGCGTCGACGCCGAAACCTTGTTCTCCCGGCTCATCCCCGAGCCGTCGGCCACCTTGGTCCCCGACGCTGCGGCCGGGCCCAACTTCTCCGACAGCAGCATCCGCACCACCGCGGCGCCCGATTCCCATGACCCGGGCTCGTGGTTCACATCGTACGCCACACGCTTGAGCAACGCTTCGGCGTACAGGTTGTGGCTATCGGTGTTGCACTGCCGCAGAACGTCTGCGATACTCGTCCGCACCACGACGATCGGCTGACTCCCGGTGATCTGCTCATCGTCGTCGATCAGCCGCACCGCGTCGATGCCTTCTGCGCCGCCTGCCGTTCCGATCCGAATGCCCGCCTTGCTCAGTTCATGCGCGATCACTCTCCCGGCCAGCAAGGGGGGCTCGTGAAACGCCACGTCCACCGGCTCCCCGCCCCTGCTCCGCACGTCGCCGCGAATCTGGAACCGGTTCTCCGCCGTCGGGCGCGCCACCCAGGCCGTCTGCCTCGTGTCTGTCACCGTCCGGGCAAAGTTGTCGATCTGCACCCAGGGCACTTCCGGCTCGACCTTGACCCTCGGAAGCCCACGCCCGCCCGAGCCCGGTTCCAGAAACACCGACAGCACGTTGGCATGAAGATTGACCCCGCCCACCTCTGCGCAGTACGACCGATTCAACTGATCCGCAGGCCACGTCGGATGGGCGTACGCCCGATCGAACACCCGGTCATCCACCACCACTTCCTCGACCTGCGAAATCCCTCGCTCCTGCACCGCTTTGACCAGGCCGCCCAGCAGATCCTGCAGCGTCATCGGAGTCTGCCCGCGTCCGAGCACCGCAGGGTCGCCTAGCGACGGATCGCCGGAGCCCACGAGCACGAGCCGGCCTTCGGCTTCCTCCAGTCTGGTCTCAAACGAAAACTCCGGACCGAGCACCATGAGCGCCGCGCCCGACGTGAGGAGTTTCATGTTCGACGCCGGGATCATCGCCTCGCCGGCGCGATGGCTCCAGAGCACTTGCCCAGAGTCGGCGTCGATCGCGATGGCGCTCATCGTCGCGGCCCCCAGTTCCGTCCGCTGACGCAGCGCGTCAAACTCGTACTGCAACTCCTGCCCGGGCGCAAGCGACGTCAGGCCGATCGCGACCAGTGAACAGGCCGCCGGCCGCCCCCATCCTCGGGCGACGCGCAACGCTTGGGCAAGCAGACAGACCATCGCTCCCTCCGTGGTGGATTTCTACATTGATCGGACCGCGACCGGTCCTGTCTTCACGAGAGTTCCCAACCGCGCCGTCCTCGGCTCAGTTCCCCGCAGGCAGGCTCAGACCCAGCCCCGACAACCGAGCACCCACCAACCCGAGCAACTCGTCGGCCTGGCTCCTGGACGAAAGAACCCACTCGGTCCACAGGATCCCGTTGATCGCCGACGCCAGAGCGATCCCCTCGCGAACCGGTTTGGACAACTTCTTCAGCCCTGTGCGATCCAGATCCGCCGCGGTCAGCGGAACGGCCAGCCGTGGCCGACGCGGCTCGGGAATCATGAACGCCACCGGCTCCCTCCGGTCCGTCTCGTACCGGATCGTCCAGCGCCACGGAACGCCGTGCCAGCGAATGCTCGAGCGAACCCTCGGCGCTCCGTCCAGTCGCTCCAGACAGCGTTCCACCAGCAACTGGTCCTGCTTGTTCAGGCCCGCCAGCAGACTGCTTCGGTCCGGCCGACTGAACTGCTCATTCCAAACGCTCGACACCGCTGCCGAAACCGCCATACCCGTTTCCAGCCCCGCCCGTCCGTCCCCACGCCGGTGATCCGGGCGATGATCACCCCTGCCCCGGCGAGCAACCGCCCGGAGCGGTAGAGTGTACGGTTCGAACCGGCGAAAAGGTTGCTCATTCATGAACGAAGACCTCACCCCAGCCCAGGATCTGGCCGCAGGGCTCGAAAACCACCGCCCCACCATCCTCCTCGTCGATGACAATGAGCAAAACCTCGAACTCCTCCTGGCCTACCTCGAAGATCTGCCCTGCGAGGTCCAGACCGCCTGCGACGGCGTTCAGGCACTCGAGAAGATGACCCGCCTCAATCCAGATCTCGTTGTCCTTGATATCATGATGCCCCGCATGAGCGGGTACCAGGTCTGTGAGAAGATCAAGGCCAACCCGGGCCTGCGCGACACCCCGGTCGTCATGGTCACTGCTCTCAACGAGGTCGGCGACGTGGAGCGGGCGGTCGACGCCGGTGCCGACGACTTTCTCACCAAACCCGTCAACCGCCTCGAATTGGTGACCCGCGTCACGTCGCTCCTCCGCGTCCGCGACTTGAAACGCCAACTCGACAAGGCCGTCGAGCAGGTTCGGAATCTCCGCGGCCAGCAGTGATCACCGCAGACTGAGCACCCAGCACCGATGGATCTTCTTGTTCCGGAAGTCCGCCGGCACCGTCTGGTGGCTGATCTCACGCGCGTCCAGGGCCGCCGGGAAGTTCGGCTTGAACTTGCGGAAGTTGGTCGAGAAGTAGATAAGTCCACCCTGTTCAAGGTGCGCACTCGCTGCTGCCAGCAGTTCAGCGTGCCGCGCCTGAACGTCCCAGTCTTCCTCGGTCCGCTTGCTGTTCGAGTAGGTTGGGGGGTCGATCACCATCAGGTCGAACTTCTCATCAACGTCCAGTGACTCCAGAAACGACATCGCGTCGGCCTGCACCAGTTCGTGCCGCTCATCGTCGGAACCGTTGAGCAACAGGTTGCGTTCCGCCCAATCGAGGTACGTCGCCGACAAGTCAACGCTTGTGGTGTGCTCCGCTCCGCCGGCCGCGGCATACACCGTAAACGCCCCCGAATAGGCAAACAGGTTGAGGAATCTCTTTCCGTGTGCCCGCTCTCGCACCATCGCTCGCGTCAGGCGGTGGTCAAGGAACAGGCCGGTGTCGACGTAGTCGGACAGGTTGACCTCGAATCTCAGCCCCTGCTCGCCGACGGTCAGCGTGTATCCCGCGTCGCTCACGCGCTCATACTGGCTCAGGCCGCGCTGCCTTCCGCGCGACTTGAGGAACGCCTTCTCCGGCTCGATGCCCAGCGTCCTGCAGGCGGTCTCCATCATCAGGTCGAGCCAGTCGGCGTGCTGCGCCGCCGTGCGCTCGTGCGGCCGCTCATACTCGGCCACGTGCAGATGACCCTCATATACATCGACGACCAGCGGCACCTCGGGAATATCACGCTCATAGAGCCGGTAGCACGTGACGCCGCGCTGCGGCCACTTACGCAGGTGCCGCGCGTGCTTGCCCAGCACCGTCGCGAACATTTCGGCCTGCTTGCCGGCCTTTTCGTCCAACCCGCCGAATACGGGTGCCGCTTCACGCGGCCCCTCGCTCCCGCCCGGCGCCGGCCCATGAAACTGGTAATACGTCGTCTCGATGTTCGCGTGGTACAACTTGCGACGGCGCGTCGCCTCCTGCCCGATCAATCGCTCGAAGCCCGGGTAGCCCGTGAGGATGAAGTGCGACCAGGTCTCCAGCCGTCGCAGCACCAGTGGAAACGACCGGTAGAGCGATTCGAGTTGATCGCGGTCGCCCAGCCGCTCGCCCCAAGGCGGATTGGCGATCAGGCATCCGTACCCCACCCGCGCACCCGCATCCTCGAATGCCCGCTGCTGGAAGTGGATGTTGGCCTCGACGCCGGCGTTGCGCGCATGGTGCCGCGCCTGCGACAGCGCCCGCTCGTCGATGTCCGTCGCGACCAGGCGATGCTCAAGGCCTGGCAGTATGGCCGCCTCCGCTCCCTCACGAGCCTCACGCCACAGTGACTCAGGCACCTGAGGCCACGCTTCACTCGCAAAGGACCGTCTCAACCCCGGCGCGATGTTCCGCCCGATCATCGCTGCTTCGATTGCGATCGTGCCGGTTCCGCAGAACGGATCCATGAACGGACGCCCCGGGTGCCAGAAACTCAGCAGCACCAGCCCGGCCGCCATCGTCTCGCGCAACTGCGCCTCGCCCACGCTGGTGCGGTACCCGCGCTTGTGCAGCCCCGCGCCCGAACTGTCGATCGTCAGCGTCACCTCGTCGTGCAGCAAGGACACCTCGACGGCATAGGCAGGCCCGCTCTCGGGCAATCGCTCGACGCCATGTGCCTCCATCAACCTTTCGACGATCGCCTTCTTGCTCGCCCGCTGCAAGGCCGGCACGCTGGAGAGCACACTCCGCACGCTGCGCCCGCTCACCGGAAATGCCGCGTCGCGCCCGATCCAGCGCTCCCACGGCAGTGAGCGCACGCCCTCGAACAGCGCATCAAAATCGCGGGCCGGAAACGAGCCGATCCGCACCAGCACGCGCTCGCCCGACCGCAGCCACAGGTTGGCGCGACAGATCGCCGCCGCATCGCCGGTGAAACCCACGCGCCCCGTGCCGAACGGCTTGGCATCCTCATAGCCGAGCGCGCGCAGTTCTCGCTGCGCAACCGACTCGAGCCCGAAGGCCGTCACCGCGACCAGATCAAACATCGGGCTCTGATGCGGCGTGCTCATGAGTGGTCCGGCGCCGACGCCCGCCGCAACCGGTCCTCGATCGCCGCCCACAGCGCCGCATCGCCCGACCCGCTCGGACGCGCCACGATGATGCGCTGCATCTTCATGCTGTCGGCCCGGCGCAGCGCGTCGTACAACGAGGCTGCGTACCCCTCGGCGTCACGCGGCATGCGGATCCACACGCCCACGCTCTCCGAACTCGTCTCAACCGGCTCCTGGGCCAGCACCACGCTTGTGCGTGCCTGGCCGGTCAGACGCGGCAGATCGCCCGGCTCGATCAGCAGCGTCGGTGTGCGCGGCGCGTAGTGCCTGTCCAGCAGCCCCGGGCTCGGCAAGACCGCCCCACCTGCAACGCTCACGTGCGAAACTTCGACCGCGCGCCCCAGCACACTCTCGATCTGTCCGGGCGTCACCGCCCCGCGCCGCAGCACTTCGACGCGGTCGTCACCCACACGCACAACCGTGCTCTCAATCCCGATGCGGCAGGGTCCGCCGTCGAGCACGAAAAGCCCGGGAAACTCCGCCCGCACGTGCTCAGGCGTGGTAGGCGAGACATGCCCCGACCGATTGGCGCTCGGACCGGCGATCGGCTCGTCGAGCGCCTCGATCAGCGCCAACGCCACCGGGTGCCCCGGGCAGCGCACACAGACCGTCTCTCCTCCGGCCGTCACTTCCGCCGGCAGTTCGCTCGCCCGCGGCGCCACGATCGACAGGGCCCCCGGCCAGAAGGCGCTGGCCAGGCGCTGCGCCGACTCCGGCCACGCCGACGTGACGCGCCGCGCCATCGCCTCGTCGCTCACATGCACGATGAGCGGGTTGCCCGCCGGTCGCCCCTTCATCTGAAAGACCAGCCGAACCGTGCCCGCATCAAAGGCCGGCGCACCCAGCCCGTACACCGTCTCGGTGGGAAAGCCGATGGGCTCCCCGTTCCGCAAACGCCTGACAGCCTCGTCGAGTTGTTCGCGTCCACTGGGCACGCAGGGATGGTAGGGGCTGATTTGCCCGAACTGATGCGGGCAGGGTGGGCCCGCACCGCACGCACTATCGTGCCCCTCGTCGCGCACGCTTCACCGCGTGCGCGGTCTGTGAGTGAGGAAACAACAGTGTGTGCTCCGAGGTACGGCTCATACCTAATGTCCGCCCCTTCAAGGCCCGCAAGTCAACCGGTGCGCCGTATGCGATGAACACCTCTTCAAACCGGTGGACCTTGTCGCCCCAGTAGACCATGCAGCAGGACATGGGGGCACCCTTGCCTTCGTCCCTGCCGTCGACGAGGAATCGAAGTCGGGTGTCGTAGAGAAACGTGACAGCGTCAGCACATCCAAAGACAAAGTCCTTCCAGTGCCTGGTGTTCGTGGCGACCGGCACAAGGGCCAGAACCTCAGACCCGTGTTGCTCGCGTGCTAGAGCACACCGACGGAGCCAGTGCTTGATTGTCGTTCCACGCTCGCGGTCGGCGCCGTAAGGGGGGTTGACATAGATCGTGGGGAAGTTCCACGATTCGCGCAGCCCGTCATGGTCGGGCAGGCGGTACTCGGTGTCCGCCCGCACGATGGAGTGGCTGTTCGAACAAGGATCGAGCGCGATTGCCCCACACAGAACTTCGCGTACCGCGCGCACGTACTTGGGGGGGGTACACCAGTTCTGACTCAGCGAGACGATGTTACGGCCGGCTGTCATGGCGAGCGAATCCTCCTCCAGTCCTTGTCGGCGAGTTTCTTCAAGTCGGTTCTGAGTTGTTCAAGTGTGCCGCCCTCGGGCGCGATAACATTGAACCAAGCCTCGATTTCACCCTCGTGCAGTTGAAAGTATCTCTTGAGGGCCTGGTCGGCCTGTGCATCGATCTTCACTTTTGTGAAGAAATTGCCAGTCTTGCGGGCACAGTAACTGGCAAGGAACGCATCCTTCGCGGGCTTGAGTTCCCTCGCGGGCTTTATGAGGAGCTCGTCAATGAACTGGCTCAAGCCCGAGTCTGTCAGAAAGAGAAGCCAGTCGTACGAGTGAGCCAAGACCCTCAGTTCCTTATTCTGGTTTTGCGAGGTGAACCAATTCCCGTGGTTGCTGACGACGCCCACCGTCAGAATGAAATGACGGAGTTCATCTGGGTCAATTCCGTCAATGACCTGACGAAGGAGCGTGTCGTATTCTCCCGTACGGAGTCTGCCCTTGCCGACATCGATGACTCCCTGCACTTTCCCGCTTTGCAGCCGGAACTTCTGAAGCGAGGAGACCGTTCGCGCCACGTAGGCACCCTGCTTTGCCTTCTCGATGGTCTGAGGTCCCTTGCGCATGCCCTCTTCAACACCCACTCGCTTGCACTCCACGATCGCGAATGGAGCAGTAAGCAGGTCTGTCAAGGTCACCGTGCAATCGTCCCTGCCGGCGTGGTCGATGTGCGAAGTGGTAAATCCGCTTGCGCATTCAGCCACCACAGCTGCATTGCGCATGACGCCGTTGCGAGAATAGATTTGCTTCTCCCGAATCTTCGAACCCTCGGACAGAGGATCCGCCGACCGGTACAACTTCTTTGAGGTGAGAGGAAGACTCAGGGGCGCCATCGTCACCGTTCTGGTGCCGACGATCGGATGGATTGAAAACTCGACGTTGTGGGTGATCTCGGGGTTGGCAAACTCCGGAGCGGGTCGCTCGATCGCAGTCGCATTCCGGAAGCCCCAGGCACAGAGCGTATAGAAGGTCACAAGTTCGACGAATGTGCCGAGCGCACGACCTGAAGCCTTTTTCTTGTCGTTGGTATGCGCGAACACATCCTCCGCCAACGCTCTCTGCAACTTGTCTACCGACGGATAGGGCATCCAGCCACTCCTCGCTGCTTCAAGCAAGTGTAGCAAATGGCCCGGGAGCCGCAACAACGCGAACAAGGCGTCGACGGTGCAATCCCCCCAGCAGTCTCCCCGATCGCTTGCAGCGAGGAGTCAGCGTAGCGGGAAAGCACGACTCAGGGCGCGTCCGATGGGCGGCTCCCCTCCACCGCATCGATCACCGCTTCCCCCTCGATCAACTGGTTCGCATCCGGCACGATGAAGTTGATCCGGTTCCGTTCCAGCGACGTGCCCATCGCCGCGTGCAGACGCGCTACCGCCCGGTTGTAGTCGAGCGTGGCCTTCGCTTCGACCTGCTCGGCCGCCGCCAGCGCAGCCTGCTGGTTCAACTCCAGGTTCAGCCGTTCGACCGTGTACCCGCCCTGGCTCAGTTCCTTCTTGACCAGCAGAGTGCGCAGCGCCTCGGCCGCCGCCAGACGCGACGTCCGTGCCTGGTCGATCAGCCGGTAGTTGGTCACGACGTCATCCAGGGCCGCCCGCACGTCGGCCACGGCCTGCTGCACCGCGCGCCGGTACTCCACCACCGACTGGAGCCGCTCAAGCCGGGCGCGCCGGTACCCCGCCTCGTCGGCGCGATTGCCCAGAGGCTGGCGGAACAGCAGCCCGAGCAGGAAGTTGTCGATGAACTCACGCTTGAACTGATCGCTGGTCGCCTCGTCGGCGCTGTCCTCGAATCCGACCATTGCCAGTTGGGCCCGCAGGTCAAGTTGCGGCAGGCGCGCGTTGCGCGCCACCATCTGCCGGATCGATGCATCGTCGATCCTGAGGATCGCCTGCTCGATCTCCGGACGATTCGCAATCGCCGTTGTGAGCGAATCATACAGACTGAATTCCATCGCCTCGTCCAGCGCCGCGTCGGTCGGCACCAGCACCAGTTCTCCCCCGACGGGCACCCGAGGGTCGCCCATCAGCAACTTGAGCCGGTCACTGGCCGCACGCACCGCACGCTGCGCTCGCAGTACGTCGGCACGCCGGCGCTCCACGCTGGCCACGGCGTCGGCGATCTGCGCCGGATCCGCGTCCAGGATGCTCCGCACCTTGATGTCGTCCCGAACCTTGATGCCCCGCTCGAGCAACTTGCTGAGAATCACCACATCCTCATTGGCCTGCACCAGATCCCAATACGCGTCCTCAACCTCGGTGATCGTCCCGATGAGCGTCTGACGCAGCGATGAGATCGCCC
This sequence comes from Cyanobacteria bacterium CYA, assembly GCA_008363215.1. Taxonomy (GTDB): domain Bacteria; phylum Planctomycetota; class Phycisphaerae; order Phycisphaerales; family UBA1924; genus J022. The sequence continues at coordinate 141,577 of RHKP01000002.1, read as the reverse complement.
GCCGCTCCGCGTTCTCACGCGTTCTTACCTCGGCCAGGTTCGTGTCCGAGCCGAACCCCTCCAGCAATGGCTGGTTGAGTTCGGCGACCAGTCCCGCGGCCGTCGATGGATTGGGTTCCGACGTCACGCCGAAGGCACTCGGGCGCGTGTCGGTGTAGACGTATTGCTGCTCGATCGAGAAACGCCCGCCGGTGAGGAAGGTCCGTTCGAGCCCGGCCGAGCCGGTCACCGACTGCTCGGAGTTGACGATCACCCGTCCACCGCCGAACGCCGGAATCGGGAACGAGCCCGTCGGCGTGTCTGTATCCTGCCAGTTCAGTTCGCCGACGAACGCCCAGTCGAAGGCCGCCAGTGCCGCCACAACGTCCGCCTCACGCTGCGCCGGCCCGAACCTGGCCACTTCCACGTCCAGGTTGTGTCGTACGGCCCCCCTGATCGCACGCTCCAGCGAAACCCCAAGCACCTGCGGGCGGTTTCCGAACAGGTCGTCGCTGAGCAGAAAGCGAATCGCCGCGGCCCCTTCACCCTGCGCACCCTCCTCCTTGGCCGTCAACTGCGCCAGATACCCGTCGGGGTCGTATTCGGTGCGAAGTTGCTCAAGCACCCGCTCCGACAGGCCCAGAGACGCGGCCGTGGACTCTCGCTGTGTCAGACGAGGTGAGGCGTGCGATTCAGCGTCGGCCACCTCCCGCTGGACAGCATTCTCGACCGCCGCTCGCAGTTCGGCTTCCGACGTGCGAGATAGAGGAGATGAGCACGCGGTCAGGACGGCAACTCCCGCCGCCAGCCCGCTCAACGTCGCGATCCGTCTGGTAGACATGAGAACATCAACGTAGCGCGGCCGCGAACCATCGTCAAAAACCAGACAGCACAAGGGCCGGCGTCCCGGCGTGCCCCGTGTCCGCCCGCATAGTATTGCCCGGGAAACGACCCAACCGATGTTCCCTGACGAAGGAGGCGGACATGCCCGCTCGATTTGTACGTTCTCTCTCGTTCAGTCTGGCCCTGGCGGCTTCCACCCTGCTCTCCGTCCGCGCCAACGCTCAGGCGACCCGGGTGGCCGTGGTCAAGGAAGCCGGCGCCGTCATGCGCGCCGGTGACATGCCCCGCTTCTACCGCGTGGCAGACCTTGCCCCGGGCTCGATCGTCCGCGTGCTCGACGAAGTCGATGGCTGGGCTCAGGTCGTGTACCCCGAGTCCCTCAACGCCTATGTCGAGGCGTCCAAGTCCCGCAAGGTCGACGATCGCACCATCGAACTGACCGACGCGAGCAGCCTGCTGGCGCCCAGCGCCCTGCTCGGCGCCAGCGGGAGTTGGTGCGCCCTTTACGCACAGCCCCTTCCGGCCGGCACCAGACTCGAACTGGTCGAAGAGGCGATCGGAATCGATCAGAAAGTCTCCAAGTACCTCGTGAAACCACCCCGCGGCACCAACCCCCCCCGTGGTTTTGTGCGGGCCGAGGAACTCCGCCCGGCCACCCCGGAAGAAGTGGCTCGGACGCCCTTCGCCACGCCCGCCCAGCCTCAGGAGAAGCCAGAGGAAAAACCGGCCCAGCCGCTGCCTGCCCCGACCACTCCGAACGCGGTTCCGACCACCCCGCCCGAGCAACCGACCAGCGTGACGCCCGGTCAGCCTGCAACGTATCCCGGGGTTGACAATTCGCTGCTCAGGCCGATGGAGTTCGGAGTGCTGCCCGACGTGAAGCCGGACCCGAACCTGGCTACCAACGGCCAAGGCGCTCCGCCGGTGCCGGCGGGCGACGTGACCACGCTGACCATCAATCAGTTGAACCAGGCGTTTGAAGACATGCGGGCGCTTCCCCAGGACAAGGTGGATGCGGGACTGGAGGAACTGCTGGCCGAGTGCCGTCGCTCCGCCGCGGCCGTATCGTCCGAGCCGGAACTGTTCAACGCGATCAACCAGCGCATTGAGTGGATCAACCTACGAATTAAGTTGCGTGACGAGCGCCGGGCCATCCAGCAGACCATCGACCAGGCCGACGCCCGGTCGAACGAACTGGCGGCCAAGGTCCAGCAGTGGCAGTCATCGCGGGGGTACATTCTCGTCGGCCGGGTGGCGCCAAGCACGCTGTACGACGGGAGGCGCCTGCCGCTGATGTACCGCGTCGAGTCGGTCGACGGACCGGGCTTCGCCCGCACCATCGGATACCTGCGTCCGGAGGAAGGCAGGAACTTCGACGACCAGATCGGCGCCGTGGTCGGAGTGGTCGGGAAGACCATCTATGACGACGTGCTGGGGGTGCGGATCATCAAACCCGAACGGCTGGATGCGCTGGACCCCCGCTGACGCCGGCAAGTAAGTGCACACTCTCAAATCGCCTGCTTTTCCCGATGGAATCGAACGGGAAGGGCAGGCGATGTTCGTTCGTACTCACACATGGTTGCTCGAACCGCCCGATGCCGGGGGCCGCCCGGGTCCGCGATAACGGCTGCCCGCGCAGGTGCTGCCGATCGCGCGGACACAATTGCGGGAATTATGATCCAACCGTTCAAAAGGCACTCAAGTTTTCATCGATTTGAGCCGTTGTCGTATACAGCCGCGGTGCAGGTACCCTGCGGCACTCCCAGGGATGGGATGCATCGACCGGGTGTCGCTTCCAAACGGCAGGAGCCCGCGAGGAGTGACAGGCAGCCGGCCCTCCACGGATGTAGGGATGACCAGGATGTTCAGAAAGAGTGGTGGCTGTCATGGACACAGTATTGAAGATCCGGGGTGGGTGGCGTTCGAACTCGCATAGGCGCAGCCAGTGCCGGCAGCGCGAGATCGAAGCAGCGCGGGCCGACCTTGCGGCGCTCGATCGCGTGAGCGACGAAGTGCTGGACGTCGTGACCCAGAGGCTCTGGGAAGCCTTGGGGCTGGAAGCCGAAATGGAGCGCCAGAGGGAAAAGGCCCGCAACCGAGCGGTGCAGAGCGACGCGCCGGCAGTGTGCGTCAAGATCAACGCGATCGAGGCGGCGTCCGGGGCCGGGCCCCTCGCCGCGCGGTGATCGTGGGTACAGTGCCTCTCGATGGGGCCGTCCGATCATGGTGAGTTGATTCGCCCGCCTGTGATGGGTTGGGGGCTCTCGGGTCACCAGGATCCCGACCTGGCCTGCCAGCACGTCATCGAGCAGGTGCGCCCGCAGATCGGACCATCCGCAGCGAGTTTCGCGTTTGTGTTCCTCAGCGGCGAACTTCAGCGTCACGCCGGGCTGATCGCTCCGCGCCTATGCGAGGCGTTGGCGACCGACGCCATCGTCGGGTGCGGGTCCAGGGGCGTGGTCGGCGGACGGTCCACGCTGGTCGAGCGAACGGGCCTGGCATTACTGGCCGGGACGATGCCCGAGGTGTCGGCTCGGGCGTTCGCGTTCGGGGCCGACGACCTGCCGCCCGAGGCCGACGTGATGGACCGCGTGGTCGGCGGGCAGATCGGCGTCGCGTCGCACCGGGCGACGTTCGTGCTGGCCGACCCATCGACGCTGCCGGTGCGCCGTCCGATCGAGAGCATCGCGCGGGCGACAAGCGGCCCGGTGATGGGAGCGCTGACGGACACCGCGCGGGATCGACCGGCAATCCTGGTCGCCGGCCCGCGGGTCAGGGCAGGCGGGCTGGTCGGGCTGGCCATCGGGGGGCCGATCCGGGTCGACGTCGTGATGGCCCAGGGGGCGCGCCCGGTTGGGACGCCGCTGGTGGTGACCAAGGCCCACCGCAACCTGATCCGGCAACTGGGCGGGCGACCTGCAATCGAGGTGCTGCGCGAGGTGGCCCACACCTTCAAGCCGCGGGATCGCAACCTGCTCGGGCCGGGGCTGTTCCTTGGCGTGGCGATCGATGAGTATCGCGACCGCTTCGGGCGGGGCGACTTTGCCATCAGCCGCATCGTGGGAGGCGACGAGCCGACCGGCTCGATCGCGATCGATTCGGAGATCCGCGCGGGCCGGACGGTGCAGGTGCATCTACTCGACCCCGAGTCGGCTCGGAGCGACATGTCGCTGCTGCTCGACGCCCAGAAGTTGCACGAGCGTCCGATCGGCGCGCTGCTGCTGGCCGACGGGGCCCGCGGGCCGGCGCTGTTCGGCGATGAGTGGAGCGACGCCATCGGAGTAGCCCGCGCTTTTGACCACGATCAGTCGGGGACGGACGCGGCCAAGATGGGATACGAAATCGCCCAGCAGGCCGGCCGGGTGCCGCTGGCGGGCTGCTTCGGGTCAGCCGAGATCGGCCCGGGCCCGGGCGGGGTCAAGGCCCACGGGCTGGCGGCGTGTCTGGCGCTGTTCAGGGAAGGGTGAGGCGGGCCCCAACACTCTCTGCTCTCGGTTCGGTGGTCGAGCGGATCGCCCAGGGTACGCGAAGAATCCTGTACCGGTGCTGGCAACGCTTTTCGACGCTTCGAACCGCTCCATGCGTTCGGCAATCGCGAGCGTGTCACGTCCGAGTGGCGGTGGCACCGGCGGGAGCCACAGGGAAGTGCAACACCCTTCAGGCGGTATGCCGAAGCCCGCGAACCGCGGCGGATTGGGGTGCCGAGCCCCGACGACGCCGACTCGCCCAACGCTCGAGGGCGCGTCGAGACGGATGTCCATGGCGTGATCGTGGTTCGGCAAGCGTTGCGGCTCCCCACTCGCCATTTCGCAGGCAGCGGCTACCATGTCGGTCCCACAGACCGGCAAGTTTCTACCCACCGAAATGAGGGATTGATGCTCGGACGCATTTTCAAGGCCTACGACATCCGCGGCGTGTACCCCGACCTGCTGAACGACCAGATGGCCTGGCAGATCGGGTATGGGTGTGCCCGGTTCCTGCTCGACGACGCGGCCGCGGCCGGTGAGCGGACGCCGATGATGCGGAACATCGTTGTCGGGCGCGACATGCGGAAGAGCAGCCCGAAACTTTCGGAGCAGTTGATTGCGGGGATGCGGGCCTTCGGGGCCAGCGTGATCGACATCGGTCTGGTCGACACGCCGATGGTGTACTTTGCGATCAACTATCTGGACTGTGCGGGCGGAGTAATGGTGACGGCCAGTCACAATCCGCCGCAGTACAACGGGTTCAAAGTGTCCAAGCGGAACGCCAGGCCGGTGGGCGAGGCGACGGGGTTGGCCGAGGTGCGCAAGCACGCGGCGATGGTGGACCGGGCACTCGAACCGGCGCCCGGCACATCGGTCGAGGTGCGCGACCTGTGGGAGCCCTACCGCAAGCACGTGATGTCGTTCCTGGACCTTGGCGGCAGGGAACTCAAGGTCGTGGTCGACGCGAGCAACGGGTCGGCTGGGACCATGCTGCCCAAGTTGTTCGGGAAGAACGGCAAGAACGTGCCCGGCTTGCAGATCATTGAGTTGAACTTCGACAACAGCAAGGGGGAGTTTGCGCACGAGCCCAATCCGCTGGTGGCGGGCAACCTGGTGCAGTTGCAGGAGGCCGTGATCAAGCACGGGGCGCACGTGGGGGTGTGCTACGACGGCGACGCCGACCGGTGCGTGGTGATCGACGAAAAGGGCGGGATCGTCGGGGGCGACCAGTTGACGGCGCTGCTGGGGGCGTGGTTCTTGAAGAAGCGTCCGGGGTCGGCGGTGGTGTATGACCTGCGTTCGACGCACGCGGTGGCCGAGGACGTGCGAAAGGCGGGCGGCAAGCCCGTGCGCGGGCGCGTGGGGCACGTGTTCATGAAGGCATTGATGAGCGAACACCGCGCGGTGTTCGGGGGCGAGTTGTCCGGGCACTTCTACTTTGCGAAGAACTTCAACACCGATTCGGGCGTGATCGCGATGGTGACGGTGCTCAGCGTGCTGGGTGACTCGAGTCAGCCGATGAGCAAGTTGATCCGGCCGATCGCGCGGTACCAGCAGTCGGGAGAGATCAACTTCGAGATCGAGGAGAAGGACGCAGCGCTGGCGGCGTTGAAGGACGCCTTCGGGGATCGCGGAGACATCGACGAACTTGACGGCGTGACGATTGACTGTTTTGAGAGCGAAGGCTGGTGGTGCAACGTACGCAAGAGCAACACCGAGCCGTTGCTGAGGCTGAATACCGAAGCGCGGGATCGAGAGACGCTGCAACGGGCGCTGACGGAGATTTCGCCGATGCTGGGAACGCGCGTGGCTCACTGAGAGCGCCGCACCGTTCGGCGCCTGAGACGAACATCGCCCCGGAGGGGCGAAGTATGCGGGACTAGACTCCCGCAGATCCGAGGGAAATGCAATGGGATTGCTGAACGGCAAAGTCGGACTGATCGTGGGCGTGGCCAATGACCGGTCGTACGCGTGGCACATCGCCAGGTCGATGATCGAGCAGGGGGCGCGGTGCGCGTTCACGCACCTCCCCGGCGACAAGAACGAGCGTCGTACAGCCCGGGCTGTGGAGCAATTGGGCGTTTCCAAGCCGTGGCTGGCGCCGCTGGACGCGTCGAGCGACGCGGAGTTGGACGCGGTGTTCGCCAGGTATCAGAACGACCACGATCGGCTGGATTTCCTGGTGCACTCGATCGCATTCGCCGATCGCGACTGGTTGCAGCCGGGAATGTTCGCGGGCACGCCGCGGCAGGCGTATCTGTCGGCGATCGACGTAAGCGCGTACACGCTTGCAGCGATGGCCAACCGTGCGCGTGAGCAGATGGCGGCCAACGGCGGCGGGTCGATCATGGCGATGAGTTACTACGGGGCCGAGAAGGTGGTTCCGGGGTACAACGTCATGGGCGTGGCCAAGGCGGCGCTGGAGTGCACGGCCCGGTATCTGGCCAGCGAACTGGGAGAGCAGAAGATCCGCGTGAACGTGATTTCGGGCGGGTACCTGCGCACACTGGCCAGTTCGGCGGTCGGCGGCACCGACAAGATGGGCGAGTGGAACCTGCAACGGGCGCCACTGCGCCGCAATGTTGAGGGAGAAGACGTCGGCGGCACGGCGGCGTGGCTGGCGTCGGACCTCTCGCGCGGCGTGACCGGCGAGACGATCTACGTCGACTGCGGCGTCAACATCATCGGGCTGTGAGCCGGGGTGAGAATTGGGTCGGTTTGAGGCTGCTTGAGGTCCAATAACTGCAAAAACCCGGTGCATCCGCACCATTTCAGGCAGGCCGGCGCAGGTCTGGGCCGATGAGTCGCGCATGACCGGCTCGATTTCGAATCTGGCGGGCTCGGTTTCCGGCGCGCACAACGCCTCACGTCTGGGGCAGGCCGACAAGTCGCGCGATGCGGCGCGCAAGGACAAGGCCAAGCCTTCGGCGGCGCACACACACGACGTGGTCGAACTCGAGCACGCCGACGCGGTGCGCACCCTGAAGGATCAGACGCAGGAAGAAGCGCAGGAGGATCGGCAGGAGCACCCGTCCTATGGGGCGCATGGGCAGGCGAACACGCCGGCACATCCCCGGCTGGACGTGAAGGGGTAAGGCCGGACGACGCGAAATGGTCAGCCAGGTTCCCGGAGTCTGCCGGCCTGCTCCCCGCTCCCCTTCCAAGGTCGCCCATGCGGCCGAGTTTCACAACCTGCTGCACGTCGGCACACGGCTCAGAACATCCCCAACTGCTCCTTGGAGACTGCCTGCTCGATGGTCGGGTGTTCGACGTCGATGCGATATTCGCCGGAATAGCACGCCGTGCAGTAATCCGGAGCATCGTGCTTCATCGTGCTGAGCAGTCCTTCGAGACTGAGGAAGTGCAGGCTGTCGACCTCGAGGAACTCGCGGATCTGCTCGACGGTGCGGTTGTGTGCGATGAGTTGGTGCGGGGTGGCGAAGTCGACGCCGAAGAAGCACGGGTGCTTGATCGGCGGGCAGGAGATGCGGACGTGGATTTCGGCGGCGCCTGCCTCGCGGAGTTGTTTCATCTTCTCGCGCGTGGTTGTGCCGCGGACGATCGAGTCATCGACGATGACCAGTCTGCGCCCCTTGACGATTTCGGAGACCACGTTGAGTTTGAGACGCACGGCAGCGCGACGTTCTTCCTGCGAGGGCTTGATGAACGTGCGCCCGACGTAGCGGTTGGGCACGATGCCCTCGCGATAAGGGATGCCGCTCTCCCGGGCGTAACCATTGGCGGCCGACCGGCCCGAGTCGGGCATCGGCATCACGTAGTCGGCCCGAACCGGAGCCTCGCGGGCCAACACGGCCCCCATTGCTTCACGGGCGGCGAGGACATTTTGCCCGAAGACCTCGCTGGCCGGATTGGCAAAGTAGACGTGCTCGAACACGCAGCGGGCCAGACGCTCGGCCGGAGGCGCAAAGCGCCGGGACGTCACGCCCGCGTCGCTGAGCGTAACAATTTCGCCGGGTTCGATCTCCCGCTCCAGTCTGGCGCCCATGACGTCCAATGCCACCGTCTCGCTGGCGACCACCGGGTGCCCTTCCGGCGTGCGTCCGAGCACGAGCGGCCTCCAACCCCACGGGTCGCGCGCGGCTTCGATGCGGTCGGCAAAGAGGAACACCACACTGAACGCCCCTTGCAGACGGCGAAGGGTGGCTGCGAGCGGATCGACGGTCAGACGCTGCTCGGGGTCGGCGATGAGGTGGATCATCACCTCGGTGTCGCTGGTCGTGTGGAACAGGCTGCCTCGCTGAGCGAAGTAGTGGCGCAGGGCCTCGGCGTTGACCAGATTGCCGTTGTGGGCGACAGCCACCTGTCCGTCGATGAAAGACTCGAGCAGGGGCTGGGCGTTGCAGGAGAGCGAGCCGCCGGCGGTCGAATAGCGGTTGTGCCCGATCGCGCCCGCACCGCCCCTGGCGCCCAGGTCTTCGAGCCGGGAGTGAGTGAACACGTCGGGGACAAGCCCCATGCCGGTGTGGGCGGAAAGGCGCGTGCCATCGGAGACCGCGATTCCGGCCGACTCTTGCCCACGATGCTGCTGGGCGTAGAGCCCGAAATAGGTGAGTTGGGCTGCCCGCGGGTGTCCCCAGACCGCGATGACGCCGCACTTTTCCTTTGGGTGATCCTGCGGACGGTTCGGATCGAGGATAGGCAGTGGGATGGGCAACATGGGCGGTCCGTCGCTCCAGAGTGGCCGGGGCTCCCGGAAAGTTCCGGCAGGCGGTTTTGTGGATCGAGGCGAGCGGGGTGTCGGGAGAGTGTAGCGTGCCCGGCGGTTGACCCTGGGGGCAGAATGGCCTTCAATGGTCCTCGTTTGCCCGAATCATGCCGGACCGCAGGAGCGGCCACCCGGCGAGGTGATTGTCGGCCCCTGCGCTGACACCCCGGCCGCCACGGACCGGGGACGGATGAGGAAAAGTATGGCTCGTTACACAGGACCGAAGGTTCGTCTTTCCCGTCGCGTCGGCGTGCCGATCGCCGACACCCCCAAGCACACCAGCAAGCGCCAGTTGAACCCGGCGGGCATGCACGGGTATCGCGGGCGTCGCCTGCGCGACTACGGCATCCGCCTGCAGGAGAAGCAGAAACTCCGGTATCACTACCACGTGCTGGAGAAGCAGTTGCGGCGGTTCGTGGCCGAGGCCAAGCGCCGTCGCGGCAACTCGGGCGAAGTGCTTCTCCAGTTGCTCGAGCGCCGACTGGACAACGTGGTGCGCCGCTCGGGCGTGGCTCGGACGATCTGGGCCGCGCGTCAGATCGTCGCCCACGGGCACGTGCTGGTGAACGGGCGCAAGACCGACCGCCCGTCGTACCTGCTCAACGTAGGCGACGTGGTGAGTTTCAAGCCGAAGATCCACAAGTTGTGCCGCGAGAACATGGAGTCGATGGCCGGGCACGAGGTTCCCGGCTGGATCGATTTCAATCCTTCCGAACTGCGGGTGAAGGTCGTGGCGCTTCCGACATCGGATCAGATTCCGTTCGATGTGAACACCAACCTGATCATCGAGTTCTATCGTTGATCGACGAAACCAGACCTCGCGTCGGCAACAGACGCCGGGGATGAGCAAGGCGAATCCTCGGAAAGTCCGGGGGTTCGCCTTTCTTTGATTTCGAGGCCGCAAGATGCTCAAGTTCCTGCGCAAGTACCAGTTGATTCTGCTGGCGATCGGCGGCTCGCTTCTGATGGTCGTGTTCCTGATCGGGCCGATCATTCAGCAGGTGGGACCGTCGCTGGCCGACAAGACGGTCGCGACCATGCACGGGGGGACGAAGAAGGTCTCGATCTTCGAGTCAACACGGGCGACGATGACGCCGGACGTCATCCGCGAGGTATTCCCGTTCATGTTCTACGACTCGCGGTCCGGGTTCCCCGGGCTGATCCGGCTGGAAGACGAGGGCAGCCACTGGCTGCTGCTGACGACCGAGGCGCGCGAGGCTGGGTTGATCGGCGAGGCCGACGACGGGCGCCTGTGGCTGGAACAGGAACTGGCGTCGGTGTTCGCGCTGTATGAGGTTCAGTTCCAGTTGCTCCAGCAGTGGCAGGGCAATGCGCAGATCGCGCAGATGATGATGCAGCAGCGTGAGACGCAGGAGGCTATCGCCACGCGGACGGCCGACTGGCGATCAGGGCTTCCGGCGAGGGCGCGGCAGGTGGCGCAGCGTCGCGGCATGCCTGATGATGAGGTTTTCAAGATGCTGGCCGAGGCGCGCGGGGTGCTGCGGCTGATGCGTCGGCACGAGCGGATGGCCCGCCCGACCGATCGGCAGGTGGTTGAGGCACTCAAGGAAGCGCGGGACGAGGCGATCGTGGACTTCGTCCTGATTCCGGCAGATCGACTGTCCGACCAGGTCGGGGAGCCGACCGACGAGCAGTTGAGCGCCCACTTCGAGCGCTTCCGCGACGCCCAGCCGGGCTCGGGCGACCTGGGCATGGGGTACACGCTTCCATCGCGGGTGAAGTTGGGCTGGCTGGTGCTGGACTACCAAGCCATCGCGGCGTCGATCAAGCCTGATCGCGTGCTTGTGCGCAAACGCTACAGCGAAGATCGCGCGGCGTACCCGGGCGAGTTTGAGGACGAGCGGGCCCGGATCGAGCGCGAGATCGTCGATCAACAGGTCAATGACCTGATGATCGACGCCGACCGCATCATCCAGGGGCGCATCCGCGCAGCGCTCAAGGACTCTCGCCGGGTCGACGGGTATTACCAGATCGACGAGCACTGGGGCGGAGTGACCATGGAGTCGCTCGCCGAGGCGGTGGTGCAGGACATCAAGGACCAGCGCGGCATCGACTTCCCTCAGCCCGGCATCACCTACCGCGTCGATGAGTGGTTCACCAGCGAACAACTGGCCGGTCTGGAAGGCATCGGTCACGCCTACTGGCAGATCGGTCCGAATCAGATCCCGGTCAGCAACATTCCGTCCATGGCCCGGGGGCTGGGCGACTCGAAGCAGGTGCTGATCCAGAAGCGCGTGCCGGTGGCCGATCCTCCGGCCCGAGACAACGCGGGCAATCGTTACTACATCGTGCTGTTCGAGACGAGGCCGCAGTCACCACCGGACAGTTGGGAGGAGATTCGCGAGCAGGTAACCGAGGACTACAAGCGCATCCGGGCGTACGAACTGCTCAAGGAACAGGTGGATGACCTGAAGGCGCTGGCGCAGGCGGAAGGGCTGGAGGCCGTGGCCGCCCGCTTCAACAGGGAGAAGCCTGAACCGACCGAGACCGAAGAGGAGGTCACGCCCGCGCCGGAGGAACGCGACCTGTACGTCAGCCGCTGGGCGGCGGTGAGCCAGGGCAAGGTGGGCAATCTGGATTTTGCCAAGGCAGTCGACCTGCGGGCGAACACCGAGGCGTTCCGCAAGGCGGTGCTGGCGTACGCGGCCCAACTGGACCCGATGACGCCCTTCGGGGAGATTCCCGCTGATCGCAGCGTGCTGGGAGTGGAGTTGCCCTCGCAGCAGGCGGTGGCGATTGCACAGGTGCAGGCCTATCGCCCGGCGACGCTGGTCGACCGCTTCGAAATCTCGCCTGCATGGATCGACGGGTTGGCGCAGTCAGCCTTCAGGGACGTCGAGAACCTGAGCGAGCACCTGCCGTTCAGCCTGGCGGCGCTGCGCAAGCGACTGGACTTCCAGTATCGTCGTGATCGCGGCGAAGAAGCCGACGAGGAAGCGACGGAGTGACGCGGCGATGGGCATTGGTGCGACTCAGCGTCTCGCCGGCGGCTGGTCGGCATCCCAGTGCAGCGACCAGTAGCCCACGTGGCGCCATGCGCCGTTCTTGTATCCCACGGCCTCGAAGACGCCGACGCGCGTCATGCCCATCGACTCGTGGAGGCGCACGCTCGCTTCGTTGGGTAATGTGATGCCGGCGATCACGGTGCGAAAGCCCTTGCGGCGCAGTTCGGGGAAGAGCACATCGTACAGTCGCCGCCCGATGCCGCGGCCCTGATGACCGGGCGCGACATAGATGCCCGTCTCGCAGGCCCATGCGTATGCGCCTCGGGCTTTCCAGGGTCCGCCGCGGGCGTAACCGACGACGCGATCGGCGTCGATGGCGCTGAACCATGCGTAGCGATCGCGGGTCTGTGTCCATTCGGCTTGAAGTTCATCCGCCGTCATGGCGACAAGCCCGAAGTGGGCGCTGCCTTCGAGAATCTCGCGGTTGATGATGCCGAGAATCGCGGGCAGGTCCGCCGAGGCAGTCTCGCGAATGACGATCGTGTCGACCACACACACTCCTGCCGGTGGAACGGGCGTCCTGCCCGTGTATCCACGCATCCTGACGACGTGCAAGACGCCCGTCCCGCCGATCCCCCGAATCTGGCTCAGCAGGCCTCGACGACCATCGACACCGCATTGCCGCCGCCCAGGCACAACGCCGCAACGCCGCGCCTGCCGCCCAGTCGCTTCATCTGGTGGAGCAGTGTCACGAGCACGCGGGCGCCCGACGCGCCGATGGGATGCCCAAGCGCGATGCCGCCGCCGCACACGTTGACCTTGTTCAAGTCGAGTTCGAGTTCCTTGACGTTGCAGAGAACCTGCGCCGCGAAGGCTTCGTTGATCTCGAACACGTCGATGTCGTCGGTGGTCAGTTTGGCCTTTTCGAGCGCTCCGCGGATGCCGCCGATCGGGGCCGTGAAGATTTCCTTCGGATCCACGCCGTGTGTGTGGTAGGAGAGAATCTTCGCCATCGGCCGGATGCCAAGTTCCTCGGCGAAGTTGGCGTCGGTGACAACGACGGCGGCGGCGCCGTCGGAGATCTGGCTGGCGTTGCCGGCGGTGATGGTCTCAAGCCCCGGAATGGTGCGAAGTGACGCGAGGATCTCGGGCGTGGTCTCGGCGCGGATGCCCTCGTCGGCCGAAACGCCTCCCTCGAGCCCGGGCTTCTTCCGGTTACCGACCTGTTCGCCGGTGAGGGGGACTATTTCGCCCGTGAACCAGCCCTTCTGCGTGGCCTCATAGGCGAGTTTGTGCGAGCGAGCGCTGAACTCGTCCTGCTGCGTGCGGGTGATGTCGTACATCCGGGCGATGTAATCGGCCGCGTTGGTCATGCCCCAGCACTCGAACGAGCAGGTCAGCCCGTCGTACTGCATGTGGTCGATCATCTTGCCTTCGCCGTACTTGACACCTTCCCGCATGTTGATCAGGTGCGGGGCAGCCGTCATGTTTTCCATACCGCCGGCGATGACGCAGCGATTGTCGCCTGCGCGGATGGACTGAGCAGCCAGCACGACGGCCTCGAGTCCCGAGCCGCAGACCTTGTTGATCGTCTTGGCCGAGATGGTCGCAGGCAGCCCGGCACCCAGGCCGGCCTGGCGCGCGGGGTTCTGGCCCAAGCCCGCCTGGAGAACACAACCCATGATGCACTCGTCGGCGTGCTCGCGAGCCTTTGGGACTTCGCGCAGAGCCGCCTCGATCGCCATGGCGCCGAGTTTGGGCGAGGGCACCCTGCTCAATCCGCCGAAAAAACGACCCACCGGCGTCCGCTTGGCGGCGACGATCACGGGCTGCTTGCTCATGCACTGCTCCCTTCGTGTTCGATGATGCGGCCGCGCAAACACACAACCGCCGGCCTCATGCGCGGGGCTTGACCGATTCTATTCCGGCGAACGGATTGGAGGCGGTCTAACCTCCCGCGACGATGAACGGCCCCACCGCCACTTTGGACGAGACCAAGCCGGGCGCACGCGCACGGAGGTTCGTCCGCGCCGCGGAGATGGTCATCCTGTTCTGGCTGATTCCCATCGGCTTCACGCTCTGGCGCCGTCGCCCCGACGCCGTGACCGACCTGCTCGACCGAGTCACAGGGCTCAGCGTGCCGCTCCTGCGTCACCCCAACGGGCTGCTGCTCCCGACGCTGGCCGCGTTCACGATCGTCTGTCTCGTCTGGCTGCTGCTCGACCGGAGGTTCGCCAGGCGGGAGTTGTGGAACTGGCGCGGGGCGCGCGCCCAACTGCGCCCGATCTCGATGATCGCGCTGCCGATGCTGGAGGTGCTGGTGCTGCTGAGTTGGCAACTGTCGCCCGGCTCATGGCTGCACGACACCCTCGACGCCTCGGACGCGACGCGATGGATGGTCTGGCCCGGTTCGCGTCTGTTCTCACTCCCACGCGAGCGGCCGGAGTTGTGGCTGAAGATCATGCTGTTCTATCCGGTCGTGAGCGTGTGGCCTCAGGAAGTGCTGTACCGCGCCTTCTTCTTCCATCGCTACGCCTGCGTCCTGCGGCGTCCGTGGGCGCGGGTGCTGGGCAGCGCGCTGGCCTTCGGCTTCATGCACGTGCTCTTCCTCAACGCGGTCGCCCCGCTGCTGACGTTCACCGGCGGCGTGCTGTTCGCGTGGACCTACGAGCGCAGCCGAAGCACGCTGGCCTGCTCGATCGAACACGCCATCTACGGGTGCTGGGTGTTCACTGTCGGGCTGGGTGCGTACTTCTACGGCGGGACGATCTACGTGGATCGCTAGGGCCACGTGGCAGAGTGGCTGTGACTCTCCTTCCCGATTGCCGAAACAAGAAACCTCTCGCTCGTGCGGAAGGCTCTGTCCTCCAGTGCCCAGTGCCTTCTAGAAATCATCACACCAGCGGTACGCATCCACCAGCGCCTGTTCGCCTTCGGCCCCGGGTCGGCTGACGCCGTGCTCCATGCCGAGAATGCCCGTGAATCCACGGCCGTGAACGTGCCTGAAGATGTTGCGGTAGTTGATTTCTCCGGTGGTCGGCTCGTTGCGGCCCGGATTGTCGCCGATCTGGAAGTAGGCAATCTCATCCCAGCACGCGTCGATGTTGGGGATGAGGTTGCCCTCGGTGATCTGCTGGTGGTAGATATCAAACAGGATTTTGCACGCCGGGCTGTTGACGCCCTTGCAGATCGCGTAGGCCTGCGTGCTGCGCGCCAGCAACTGCCCGGGATGGTCACGGAACGGGTTGAGCGGTTCGAGCACCATCACAAGGTTGTGCGGTTCGAGAATGGCAGCCGCCGGGCGCAACTGCTCGATCGTGTACGCCAACTGGAGTTCAGGGTGCAGGCGATCGTCGAGCCGCCCCGGCACCACCGTCATCCAGGTCGCATTCACCCGCTTGGCGATCTCGACGGACTGGCGGACTTCGTCGAGGAACTTCTCGCGCATGCCGGCATCGCGACGGCTGAAGGAGAACTCCCAGGCCGTCGCCGGGTTGCACACAAACACGCCCATGCGCATACCCAGGCGTTCCATTGCGGTCGCGATCCGGGTCTGCTCCTCGACCGAGCGCCCGCCCATGCCGTTGTCTTCCCACGCGGTGAAGCCCTGCTCGGCCGCGTACTCGAGTTGTCGCACCGCATCATCGCCGGCGAGGTTGCCGAACATGCCGAAATGCGGGGCGTAGGCGCAGGTGAACCTGGCCTTTCCAGTGCCCGGGCGGCTGCCTTCGGAAGCCCCCACTGCTGTTGCAGTCGCCATGGAAGCACCTCGCGCGCTCGACACCGCACCCGCCGCGGTCGCGGCCGCGCCGGCGAGAAACTCTCTGCGCTGCATCCGACCCCCCTCTGCTCAGGAAAACCTTGTCTTCCCCGGCACCGCCACCGGCGCGACCGGCAGCGGCCCGAACTCATAGGCCGGCGGCGACAGATCAAGCGTCGACTTCATCGCTTGCTCGAAGGTGATTTCCTGCCCGCTGTAGGCGCTCATGCGGCCCATGATGGCTGTCAGCGTCGATTCAGCCACTCGCTTGCCCTCGTTGAGCGGATTGCCCGAGGTCATGGCGTTGATCAGGTCGGCGTGCTCGACGACGTAGGGGTTGGTCGCCCGCCCCTGGAACTTCCACGCGTTCTCGCCCGTGATCACGCCGGTGCCTGTCTCGGTGCTGGCCTGTCCCCTGGAGCCCTGGATGAACTCGCTGACGCGGGCCGCGCACCCGTCGATCTGCCGACACATACTCAGCATCTTGCGCCCGCCCTCGTATTCAAACTCAATGGCGAAGTGGTCGAAGATGTGTCCGTACTTCGGGTCGGTGCGCACCTGCCGCCCGCCCATGCCCATCGCCTTGAGCGGCGGCCCGCCGAAGGCCCAGTTGCACACGTCGATGTTGTGGATGTGCTGCTCGCAAATGTGATCGCCCGAAAGCCACGTAAAGTAGAGCCAGTTGCGAATCTGCCATTCCATGTCGGAGTATTCGGGGCGGCGCGCGTGGTCCCACAGCCCGCCCTGGTTCCAGTAGCACGAGGCCGAGACGACATCACCGATCGCGCCGTTGTGGATACGGTCCATCATCTCCAGGTAGGGCGCCTGGTGACGGCGCTGCGTGCCTGCGACGACCGACAGCCCCTTTTCATCGGCCGCCTTTGACGCGTCGATCACGCGGCGCACGCCCGTCGGATCGACTGCGACGGGCTTTTCCATGAACACGTGCTTCCCCGCGTTGATGGCCGCCTCGAAGTGGATCGGGCGGAAGTGCGGAGGCGTGGCCAGGACGACATAGTTGATGTCCTTGATCGCCAGGAGTTTCTGGTAGGCGTCAAATCCGGAGAAGCGCTGCTCCTCGGGCACCTCGACGCGCCCCTTGAAGTTCGCCTGGTCGATCAAGTGCGCGTAGCACCCGTCGACCCGATCGGCGAAGATGTCGGCCAGGGCGACGATGCGCGTCGCCGGGTGGGCCTCGAGCGCATTCACCGCCGCGCCGGTGCCGCGCCCGCCGCACCCGATCACGCCCACATTGATGCTCTCGACCCCGCGCCGACCGGCAGCGCTGGCCCAGGCGGCCGGGGCAAAAGCCGCGGCCGTGGCGGCAACGGCCGAACTCTTCACAAACGTGCGACGCGTCAGGTTGTCTTTCATGGGTCGGTCCTTTCCCGCTCCGGAGCCCTCAGCGGCCCGAAACACCAGAATAGCAGATTCAGGCGTTCAACACACGGTCCATGCGCTGCGCGACGTCGGCCAGAGCGGCAAGATCTCCACCCGCCACTTCGGCCGCCGCCCAGCCCCGATAGCCGATATCGTCCAGTGCCTTGCACACTTCGGGCCACCCGCAGTCGCCCTCACCGATCTGGACGGCAAAGCCCTTCCACAGTCCTTCCTCATCGCGCTTCCGCCGGCTGTACTCCTTCACGTCCAGTTTCCAGATTCGCGCTCCGAGCGTGCGAATCCAGTGCTCCGGCCAGCCATAGTTGACGATGTTGCCGATGTCGAAGTGCCACCCCACCATCGGCCCGAGTTCATCGACGTAGCGGGCGGCCTCGATCGGGCTGAGCAGGAAGTTGTTCCACACGTTCTCGATGGCGATCTTCACCCCTGTCTCTTCGCACAGCGGCAATACCTTGCGGATCTCGGCCTGCGAACGCTCGTAGGCCTCGGTGTACGCCACCTGCGCATTCACCACCGCCGGCACGAGCAGCACGGTTGTGCCGCCGAAGGCTTTGCAGTCGCGGATGGCCGTCTCGAGCCCGGCGACGCCCTTGGCCCGGATCGCGGGGTCCGGGTGGCTCAGCGTCTCACGCCAGTGGACCGAATCGACGACGCCGGGAACGTCGATCCCCGTGGCTTCCTTGGCTGCGGCAACATCTGCTTCGGTGTAGGACCCGGGGCTGTCGAGTTCGACGCCCTCGAACCCGGCCTGGCGGGCAATATCGAACTTCTCGGTGAGCGTCTCGCCCCCTTGGATCATGCCGATCTTGAGCGCCTTTTTGACACGCACCACGCGACCGGCCGGGCGGACCGCGCTGGCCGAAGCCGGCACCGCCGAAGCCGCCGCCAGCGTCGCACCCGTCGCGATGAACGCACGTCGACTGATTCCATCCGGGCTCATGGCGTCTGCTCCTGTTCAGCCTGCGGCTGCTCGCCCACTGTCTCGTCTTCGCAGATCAATCGCATGCCCACCCAACTCGCATCCGAGAGCCACCACGGGCTCTTGGGAATCTGCGGATCGGTCATGTTCCATTCCCAATCCTGCTCAGCCGTCGCGTCGGCCGTCACGCCTTCGGCGTCCTGACGCCACGATCCGCCGCACGCGATCCACCCGTCCTGGGTTCTCACCCACTCCATGACGTTGCCGTGCATGTCGCAAATCCCCCAGGCGTTGGGCTTCTTCTGCCCGCTCGGCTGCGTCTTCTCTTCCGCGTTTTCGTCGAACCACGCGTACTCGGGCAATTGTGCAACGTCATCGCCGAAGCAATACGGGCCTTCCGAGCCCGCCAGCGCCGCGTACTTCCACTCCGCCGGCGTCGGCACGCGATACGTCCGCCCGGTCTTTTTGCTCAGCCACTCGCAGAACTTCTCGGCCCCCTGGGTGGTCATGCTGATCGCGGGGTAGCCCGCGTGCCCGAACCCGCGATCCGGCGGAATGTAGGGGCGGCTGGGACGGCTCACCGCGTCGGCCTCGGGATGCTCGCCCGGCTGATCAAAGTTGAACACGTACACGTCGTACATGTCCCAACTCAGTTCGTGCTGCCCGATCCAGAACGGCCCAACCTCGACCTGCACCTCCTCGCCGTCCTCGTTGGTCATGCGGACGGTGCCCGCAGGGACGTACACCATCACATAGTCCACCGCCGTTCCGGGGATGGTGCGCTTGAACGTCCGGGGCGAAATCGCGTTGCGAGATGACCCGCCCACCACCGCGCCGGGATCGGCACTGGGCGGCGTGGGATCATCTTCCGGTCGCGGGAGAATCGAGCCGGATTCAGGCTGATCCTGCCGCGAGGCTGGTCCTGTGGATCCCGGCGTTGCCCGCGGGGCGTAGGCTGTATCAGCGGCTTCGGCTCCGGACTCCGAGCCAACCGGCGTCGGCTGCTCCGCGGCCGGCTCAACCGCAGGCTCGACTGCGACTTGCGAATGCGGCCGCTCGGTGGCGGGGTCTGCGGCGTCGTGTGACGAGGTGGCACGCGGCGCACAGGCGGCGAGAACAACGACGGCCACCGTGCCGGCGACCGCAGAGAGTGCCCTCACGGGGCGGATTGGTGCTGTCATGAACAAACTCGCAGGGCTGTTTCTGGGCATTGTCACTGTGTCGGCAATCGCGGATCCGCCCGAGCAGACCCGGTACGAGTTTACACAGATCGTCATGGGCGTTTCGGCCCACCTGGTGTTCTTCGCCGACAATGAGCAGAAAGCCCACGACGCCGCCCAGAAGGCCTACGCCCGCCTCAATGAACTCGACGGGGTGATGAGCGACTACCGAAACGACAGCGAACTGATGAGCCTGTGCCGCAGCGAGCCGGGTGAGCCGACGCCGGTGTCCGACGACCTCCGCCGCGTCCTCGTGCTCGCTCAGGACATCTCTCGCCGCACTGACGGCGCCTTCGACTGCACCGTCGGCCCGGTGGTCAGACTCTGGCGCCAGGCCCGCAAGGACGGGCAGTTGCCCGAGGCCGAAGCGCTGTCATCGGCGCGCGCGCTGATCGGGCCCGACCTGTTCGAGGTAGACGAGGAGGCGGGCGCTGTCACGCTGTCCAGATCGGGCATCCGATTCGACCTCGGCGGCATCGGCAAGGGCTTCGCGGCCGACGAAGCCATTCGGACGTTCGAGTCGCTAGGCATCACCTCGGCACTGGTGGATCTGGGGGGCGACCTGCGGGTCTCAGCCCCGCCTCCGGGGCAAGAAGGGTGGACGGTGGTCGTCGATGACGGGTCCAGTGAGCCGTACTCCATTCGCCTGGCCCACGGTGCGATCGCGACCTCGGGAGACCGGGAGCAGAACGTTGTGATTGACGGGAAACGGTACAGCCACATCGTGGATCCACGAACGGGAATGTCGTTGACGACCAGAGCCAGCGCGACCGTGCTGGCCCCCACCGGCGCCGAAGCCGATGCTCTGGCAAGTGCCGCTTGCGTTCTGGGCCCGACCGAATGGGGCCTGATCGCCGATCGCTTTGAAGGCGTCGAGAGCGCCGTCTCGTGGAGCGAGGAGAAGTCCTCGTCGCCGTCCATCCTGACCACCCGCTCCATGCGCTCCAGGGGATTCCCGGCGAACGAGGAATTGTGGACCCCCTGAGTCCCGTTGCCGATGCCGGATGAGGGGCCTACGGTTCCCCCGCTTCACAGGAAGCACCCTCGGGCGTGTACCCAAGTGGCCAAAGGGGACAGACTGTAAATCTGTTGGCGAACGCCTTCGGAGGTTCGAATCCTCCCGCGCCCATTCCCACCTCCCCAGCCGATCGGCTGGAACCCCGGCCGAATCAAAACACGGCATCGTTCGACCCAGGGACGCTCTCCCTGCACGGTTTGCGAACGAAAGCACATGACGAGCCTGCATGGCCGCCATCGGCTTGGTATTCTCAATCTCACAGCCGCGTGCAGAGTCGGGCACAGTCCTCGCTTGTGTACTGGTGCGGAACCCCGCTGACCGGGGGAGTCGGACGCACATAGGTCCGGGAGCCCAGGGTTACCCAGAGCGATCGTCTGCCATGTCAGATCCGGTCTTGACTCCCAGCGTGTTTCGTGACCCTGCCCCTGTGGGCCGGGGCGACTATCTCGTCCGACCAGGCGAGTGCCTCCAGAGCATCGCCGCCGACCACGGGTTCTTCTGGGAGACCATCTGGAACTTCCCTGACAACTCGGAGGTGAAATCGACCCGCAAGGATCCCATGGTGATCCAAGCGGGCGATCGACTGGCGATTCCGGAGATCGACCCGGGCGGCGAAGAAAAGCCCGATAAGAAGCGCCACCGGTTCCGCCGCAAGGGCGTGCCCGCAGTGCTCAAGTTCCAGATGCTCCACGAGGGTGAGCCGCGCAGGAATGAGCCCTGGATTCTCGACCTCGACGGCAAACGTCTCGAAGGCACGACCGACGGCGAGGGGCGCTTCAACATCGTGATCCCGCCCGGTGCCCAGCGCGGCATTCTGCGCGTGGGAGAGGGCGTGCACGAAACCGTGCAGCAGGTGGAGTTGGGGCATCTGGAACCCTTCGACACCGTCCTCGGCGTGCAGCAGCGTCTGACCAACCTGGGGTTCTACGAAGGACTGGAAGATGGAACGTGGTCTGAGGGCATCCGGCGGGCAATCGACGCGTTTCTCGTTGAGCACGACGGGCAGACCGAGGCAGAGTTGAGTGAGGCGACGCTGGAGAAGATCCGCGACGCGCATGGTTCCTAGGGAGCCGCGATGGACACTCACGGACATCATGAATGCGCCGATGAAGCCGGTCTGCCTTTGCTGCGGGTCGCACTGGATCTTGCGGGCAAGCAGGGCTGGCGCACCGGCGCGTTCTACCTGGGCAACTGGATCACCGACGTGCAGCAGGCGGTGGACCCGCAACCCTACGCCAACGTGGCGGCGGGCCTGCGCTCGGGAGTGCGATCTCTGGTCAGCGCCATCCGCAGCCTCGAGGTGATCGATAATCCCGGATGGATTCGGCAGCATCTGACCGGGCCGCTGACCGCGTTTGTGGAGAAGTTCGAAGCCGTCGCCGACGCGCTGGACGGCGGGCAGAACAGCAAAGTCGCCCGGTTGATGCACAAGGCATTCCTGGTCAACGGGTACTTCAAGTTCGTCCACCCCGAGCAGCGCGGCGGACGGGCGCGCATGGACTATCGCGCCTTCAAGCACGTGTTTGACAACTCGTACACCCAGTACTACCCGCACGAGCACCTCGACCGCTACCCGATGTTCGACGTGCACGCACGCGAGCAGAAAACGCGCACGCCCGACGGGCGCGGCACCGGGAGCAGCCCCCTGCGACCACACATCTATGACTTTCTCATCGATGATGTACAGGTGGCTGCGGGATTGATCGCCCAGATCGACCGCAACTGGGCGAAGCGCACTTTCTCACCGACCGGTGAGGGATGGTCCGGGGGCGATGCCAACCTCGAATGGAACTTCGGGCTCTCGCGGCTGGGGCACGCGGTGCATGCGCTCGAAGACTTCTTTGCGCACAGCAACTTCGTCGAGCATGCGCTCAAGACCATGGGACGCCCGGTCACCGGCGGGCACCCGGGCGAGATCTTCCAGAAGCGCCTGACGCGACTGCATCCAAATGGCGCGACCGGCGGGCCCGAGGAAAACGTGGTCACCGGCTACTTCGACTCGTGGGACACGCTGCACTCGCTGGCGCACGTCGTGACGGAGTTGGGACTGCGGATCGAACACCACCACGACCGCATGCCCGAGCCGCCCGACGTGCACACCCACGGGCCCAAGATCGGACGTCTCATGGTGGAACTGGTCCGCCGCATCCAGGGCGGTCCGCGCACGCGTGCCGCGGCCGAGGCCGCTTTGCGCCGCATCGCCGCCGGCGACGACGACAGTGTCGACCACGCCATCGAAGACGCCGCCGACTCCGTGCTGCACGGTATCCCGCCGGAAGCCACGGAGGTCAAGGATGCGTTCATTGACACCGTGCTCGCATTGGCCGAGACGATCCCCGGCTCGGGCCTGACCTTGGCCGACGTGTTGATTCTGCTCGCCGAGTTCTACGAGAACCTGACGTACCCGTGGCGTTTCTTCACCTGGATGGTGACCGAACTGCCGCCCGGCGCCATCCGCTGGATCGTCGAGAACATCGGCGACGCGATTGAAGATCGCATTCGCGAGCCGTTCGATCGCGCCATCCGCCGGATCATCGAAGACACCTTGCATCGCTTCCGCATCGGCTGCCACTCGCTGCTGGCCAAGGATTACGAGTGGCCGGACGAGGATGAAATCAATGTCATGCACACGCATGCGATGAATCTCGCCAAGTCGGTGCACTGGTACGTGGTCAAGACGCTCACGCGGCATATCGATCCGCCCCGCGCCGCGGTGACGCGCGGCGCCCACAGCGAACGCGATGACACCGGGCGCAGCGTCAACACCTTGGGCTCCTACTCCTGGATCGACTGGCTCGAACTCTGCGAGTTCTTCCTGCGCCATCCCAACGGCAGCAAGGGCCCCAGTTCGGGCACATCGTCTACCGCCGGCAGCCAGTCTGTAAACGAGCCACTCAAGTCGCTCACCCTCTCTGGAAATCCGGAGTTTGGATATCGCGCCAAGCCCAAAGCCTCCGGCGGAGCGGGCAGCGCTCCCTCCACCCCGCTCCATAAGCGCTGGTGGTATCCGGTCATCGAAGGCCGGTCCTTTCGCCGCTTCCCCGGCTACTCAGACGACAAGCCCGGGCGCAGCGACCAACTCCCCCACGGTCTGATCTTCCTCTCCCTCGACGACCTCGATCAGCAGATCGACGAGGCCGAGAATCTGCGCAAGCGGCTCGAAGACTTCTACAACGGCGCCACGCCGCCCCCCGCCCCGCCCCCGCCTTCCCAATCTCCGTCAGCCGGCAGGGTCAGCGAACTCCAGCGACTTCTCGGCGTCGACCAGACGGGAACGTGGAACCAGACCACCGAAGCGGCCGCACGCCAGAAAATGGTCAAGTGGGGTTCACAAGGCCCGCTGGTCGAGTGGGTGCAGACCCAACTCAATGCGCAGGGCATGGACAGCGGCGAAGTCGACGGCATCGCCGGGCCCGACACCGACGGCGCCATCCGACGCTGGCAGGAAAGCCAGCCGGGACTATCCGTCGACGGCATCGCCGGGCCCAAGACGCTCCGTAGCCTGGCCGAGGCGTAGCCAGCCGGTCCTCCGACCGGTGCGGAAGGCGCTCGGTTCGGCCGGTCTTTGACCGGTCCCGACTCATCGCGCCGCATCCGGACGAGCACCCCTGAACTCCGGCCCGTGAGCGACGGTTTCCCGCTACACTGCCCACCTCTATGCCCATTCCCCACCTGACCGAAGAACAGATCCGTACCTGGTCTCTCGAACAGAAGGACCGCTGGTGGCTTGAGAACGTCTTCCGCGGAAACATGCCCCAGTTGACGCTCCGCTCGGCCCTGATGGGCTTCTGTCTCGGAGGCTTCCTCAGCGCCACCAACCTCTACATCGGCGCCAAGACCGGCTGGTCGCTCGGCGTGGGTATCACCAGCGTCATCCTCGCCTTCGCCTTCTTCAAGATCCTCCAGAGTTCCGGTCTGGCCAAAGAGTTCAGCATTCTTGAGAACAACTGCGTCCAGTCGATCGCCACCTCGGCCGGGTATATGACCAGCCCGCTGACCAGTTCGCTGGTCGCGTACATGCTCGTCGACGGGCGCATCATTCCGTGGTGGCAGATGCTCACGTGGAACGTGGTCGTCTCCATCCTCGGCGTCCTGTTCGCCTTTCCGCTCAAACGCCGCTTCATCAACGACGAGCAGCACCCATTCCCCGAGGGTCAGGCATGTGGGGTTGTGCTCGACGCGCTCCATTCGGCCGAGGCGGCCGCAGGAGTCATCAAGGCACGAATCCTGCTCATCACCGGCCTGGTCGCCGCCGGGCTGAAGTTTTTCCAGTCGCACGCGATCCAGACCTGGCTCCAGACCCGTGTGTTCAAACTCTGGGAGCACGCGGTCACCATTCCGGAGACTCTCGGCGATTACATCGCCAACTTCTTCGTCTCCATCGGGCTCAAGGCCCCGGCCATCAACGGCGTGGACATCCGCCAACTTACGCTCAACCCCTCACTCGACCTGGCGCTGGCCGGCGCAGGCGGACTGATGGGCATCCGCGCCGGAATCTCACTGCTCATCGGCGGCCTCATCAACTACGCCATTCTCGCTCCGATCATGATCGATCGGGGCGTGATCCTGCCCCGCGCCGGTTCCCTGGCCGACGGCACCGCCCTGTTCGGCTTCCGCACCATTACCACGTGGGCTCTCTGGCCGGGCGTGGCGTGCATGGTCGCCGCCTCGTTCACTTCGCTGTTCGCCAAGCCGCAGTCCTTCATCGCGGCCTTCTCGGCGCTGACCGGCAAGAAGAAGCAGAAGCAGGCAGGCGACGTGCTCAGGCACATCGAACTGCCCTTCTCCGTCTCGCTCATCGGCGTGCCGATCATCAGCGTCATCGCCGCCTTCATGGCCCACGCCTACTTCGACGTGAATCCCATCATCTGTCTCGTCGGGCTCCCGCTCACGTTTGTGCTGGCGCTCGTCGCCGCAAGTTCAACCGCTCTGACCGGCACCACGCCCGTCGGCGCCACCAGCAAGGTCACCCAGTTGTTCTACGGGCTGGTCGCTCCCGGCAACACCACGACTAACCTTGCCACCGCCAGCCTCACGGCCGAAACTGTCTCCAACGCCTCGAACCTGCTCATGGACATCAAGCCGGGCTACATGCTCGGCGCCAAGCCGCGCCAGCAGGCGATTGGGCACGTCATCGGCATTTTCGCCGGCTCCATCGCCAGCGTGCCGCTGTTCTTCATCCTCTTCGTCAACGGAAACAAGAACATCGACCTGTCCACCGCACAGACCACAGCCGCCACCATCGGGCAGATTCAGAACGACCAGTTCCCGATGCCGTCGGCCACCATCTGGAAGGCGGTGGCCGAGGCACTGACGCACGGGCTGGGCGGGCTGCATCCCAGCGTGCTGTACGCGGTGGTCATCGGCGGCCTGCTCGGGCTGTTCCTCGAACTCGGCCGCGTGTTCACCAAGGGCAAGATGCCGCTGTCACCCATCGCGCTGGGCCTGGCCTTCGTGCTCAACTTCGAATCCATCTTCGCGATGGCAGGTGGCGCGATCATCTTCTGGATGCTCGGCGTCGGTCGCACCAAGCGCGAACCGGAAATGCCCAAGACGCTGTGGGTTGAAAACCACGAGCCCATCTGTGCGGGCATCATCGCCGGAGCGGCCCTGATGGGCATCTTCGACGCCGTCGTCGCGGCGTTCATCCTGTAGCGTCTGCACGACAAGGCTGTGACCGGCCCGGCGTTCGATGATGCCCCCTGGCCGGCGGCCGCGTCGTGACTTGTGCCGGGTTGAAGAACTCCGCCGGGTCGCCCGTCCACTCCGGTGAGCAATCGCCCCATCATCGAGCCTGCCGTGCGCCTCGTGGGAGTCGTACACGCACCCCGCAGCGACGAGCGCAATCACCTTGGCCACTCTCTCTGCTCCCACACGAGCAGCCAGCGCTCGAAATGCTCTGAACGCAGTTCGCTGGTCTGTGCACGGGCCTCGAACGGTCGCCCCGCGTACCGGCCTGACTGCAACACCACCGCCGACCAGACGTCGTAGAGCCGCACCAGGTGGTCCGGCCGGTTGCGGACATGTTCCTGGAAGATCGGTCCGAGAATCTCGTCAGCGGCGGCCACGTCGTGGAAGCGGCAATGCATGCGAGATGGCGCTCATCGCCTGGGCCGATGCCGGTTTGATCGCTCCCGGGCTTGCCCGATGCCCGCCCCGACATCTTGTCAGAACGGCGACCCCGGCCTACCCTTGCCTTCGCCCCCCAGCGGGGCGATTGGAGTCGTCGCGATGAAGAAGGAAGGACATCCCAAGTACTACCCCTCGTGCAAAGTCTTTCACAACGGCGAGGTGGTGATGACCGTCGGCGCCACGGTGCCCGAACTGCACGTCGAAGTCTGGTCCGGCTCGCATCCGTTCTTCACGGGCCGCCAGGCGTTCGTGGACTCGGCAGGGCGCGTCGAGAAGTTCCAGCGCAAGTTCCAGGGCGACTACTTCAAGAACAAGAAGAAGTAAGCCAATCCGGTATTGCAGACATCAGGCTCCGTTTTCGGGGCCTGTTTTGTTTTCTGTGCGACCCCTGAGCGCGTCTGACCGAAGTGCCCGCGGACCAGATTCCGGCTCTGATCGCGCCGCCGGAGCGGTGTGCCGCCCAGTTTCGATCATGAACGGGCAACTGAACTTCTTTGATCTGGTGGGCTTCTTGAACACCTCGTCGTTCCACCTTCCCAAAGCCGACCTGGCGTCTCTAAGCCGCATGTTCGGCCGCTTCGAGGCTTAGGCCTACCTGCCAGCGCGTGGTGCCGAGTGACCATGAGAGGTCGGCCTTTCATCCGTTGATCCGGATGAACGGGTATACTCTCTCACGCCGGCCTGGACTGTCGCAGGCCCCCGGGGAGAATCCATGCCCTCAAACTTGATCGAAACCCTCCGCACCCGCGTCGTCGTCTTCGACGGAGCGATGGGAACCCAGATTCACTCCCGCGAACTGGATCTGGAGAAGGACTACCTGGGGTGCGAAAACTGCACCGACGTCATCTGCGTATCCCGCCCGGATGTCATTGAGTCCATCCATCGCGGCTATCTCGAAGCCGGCGCCGACGCGGTCGAAACCAATACCTTCGGCTCAGCCCGGCACGTTCTCAGTGAGTTCGGGCTGGAGGGCCGGTGCTTCGAGATCAACAGGCGTGCGGCCGAGATCGCCCGGACAGCCTGCGATTCATACGCCACGTGTGATCGTCCTCGCTTCGTGATCGGGTCCATGGGACCGGGCACGAAACTGATCACCCTCGGTCAGATCAGGTGGGAGCAGATGCTTGCGTCGTATCGCGAGCAGGTGCGCGGGCTTCTGGCCGGCGGCGTCGATGCGCTGCTGGTGGAAACTGCTCAGGATCTGTTGCAGGCCAAGTGTCTGGTGAATGCGTGCCTGGCCGAACTCGACGCGGCGGGCAAGTCGCCCGAAGACGTGCCGATCATGGTGAGCATCACCATCGAGACGATGGGCACGATGCTGGTGGGCAGTACGATCGAGGCGGCGCTGATGGCGCTGCGGCAATACCCGATTGCGTCATTCGGGCTCAACTGCGCCACGGGCCCGCTGGAGATGGGCGAGCACGTTTCGTACCTGGCCCGGCACTGGGAGCGGATGATCAGCGTCATGCCCAACGCCGGGCTGCCCGCGTTGATCGATGGACGCACTGTCTACCCGCTCGGCCCGGAGGCCTTCGCCGATGCTCTGCGACGCTTCATTCACGATGAGGGCGTAAACATTGTGGGCGGGTGCTGCGGGACGACGCCGGCGCACATCGCCGAACTGGCCAGGATCGCTCACGCCGAGCCTGCAAAGCACCGCACCGTCTCGCCGCCTCCGGCTTCGTGTTCGAGCCTGTACGGCGCGGTGGAGTATCGGCAGGACCAATCGTTCCTGATCATCGGCGAGCGCTGCAATGCGTCGGGGAGCAAGAAGTTCTGCGAACTGCTGGAGGCCGAAGACTGGGACGGCATGGTCTCGATGGCCCGGCAGCAGATGCGCGAGGGCTCGCACCTGCTCGACGTGAACGTGGATTTCGCCGGGCGCGACAACGCGCGCGACATGGCCGAACTGGTCGGGCGCTTCGCCAAGTCGGTCGACGCGCCGCTGATGCTCGACTCCACTCAGGTCGCGACGATCGAGGCCGGTCTGCGTTGCACCGGCGGCAAGTGCCTGATCAACTCGGCCAACTTCGAGGACGGCGAGCACAAGTTCGACGCGATCTGCCGGCTGGCCAGGCAGTATGGCGCCGGGTTGGTGATCGGCACGATCGACGAGGACAAGGAAGCGGCCATGGCGCGCACGGCGGATCGAAAGCTCGCCATCGCCGAGCGTGCGATCAACCGGGCGACCCATGTCCACGGGCTGGACGCGGCAGACCTGTTCATCGACGCGCTGGTGCTGCCCATTTCGACGGGGATGGATCCGGATCGTCGCTCGGCCGTTGAACTGATCGAGGGCGTACGCCGCATCAGCACCAAGTTCCCGCAAGTGCAACTCACCTGCGGCGTGTCCAACGTCTCCTTCGGGCTCAGGCCGGCCGCCCGCGTGGTGCTCAACAGCGTGTTTCTGCATGAACTCGTGCAGGCCGGGCTGACCAGCGCCATCGTGCACTCGAGCAAGATCCTGCCGCTGCACCGCATCGACGAGACCCAGAAGCGTGCGGCCCTGGACCTGATCTACGACCGGCGGCACGAGAGCCGCGGCGGCGCGGGATTGCCCGAGGGCGTTACCGACGAGGCCTTCGACCCGCTCCAGCGGCTGATCGAACTGTTCAAGGAATCGGGCGAAAGCGGGAGCACATCCTCCAAGAAGCCTTCCCTGACGCTCGAGGAGCGCCTGAGAGCGCACATCATCGACGGCGAGCGCGAAGGATTGACCGCCTGTCTCGACGAGGCCATGGGCAGGTACACCCCGCTGGCAATCATCAACGACCACCTGCTCGATGGCATGAAGACCGTCGGCGAACTCTTCGGTTCCGGGCAGATGCAACTGCCCTTCGTGCTGCAATCGGCCGAGGTGATGAAGGCGGCCGTGAGGCACCTCGAACCGCACATGGAGCGCGTCGAAGGCAAGTCGCGTGGCTCGATCGTGCTGGCGACGGTGAAGGGCGACGTGCACGACATCGGCAAGAATCTGGTCGACATCATCCTCTCCAACAACGGCTTCACAGTCCACAACCTGGGAATCAAGCAGCCGATCTCAGACATCCTGGCCGCGTGGAAGAAGACCAACTCCGACGCGATCGGTCTGTCGGGCCTGCTTGTCAAGAGCGTGCACGTGATGGAGGAGAACATCCACGAGATGAACGCGGGCGGCGTGCACGTGCCGCTCATTCTCGGCGGCGCTGCGCTGTCAAGGCACTACGCCGAGGGGCACCTGCGCTCCCGATATCAAGGCCCGCTCTACTTTGGGCGCGATGCATTCGAGGGGCTGCGGCTGATGCAGATGATCTCCGAAGGACGGCTGGGCGAACTCGACGCCGAGATGGACGAACGCATGAACAAGCGTTCGGAGGCGGAAAAGAAAGTGGCCGCGATGAAGGCCGCCCGCGCCGACCGAGGCTCCACACCCCCCTCCTCCGAGGAGAGCGTCCGATCCGACGTGAACCGCCTTTCGGAGATTCCCTCCGCGCCCTTCTTCGGCACGGAAGTCGTGCAGGGCATCGATCACGACGACATCTACGCTTTCATCAACAAAATCGCCCTCTTCCGCGGGCAATGGCAGTTCAAGAAGGGCGCTCAGAGCGATGAGGAGTACGAACGCCAGATCGAAGAAACCGCCGGCCCGATCTTCCAGCGCGTCTGCGCCCGTGGGCGCGACGAGTCAATCCTGCGCCCGGCAGTGGTCTACGGCTACTTCCCCTGCGCCTCGGACGGCGACCACCTGCTCATCTTCGACCCCGACGACCAGGACCGTGAGATCGAGCGATTCACCTTCCCGCGTCAGACCACCAAGCGCCGGCTGTGCATCTCCGATTTCTTCCTTGACCGCGACGAGTGCGAGAAACTCGGGCGGCGTGACGTCATCGGTCTGTCATGCGTGACCATGGGCCCGCGCGTCAGCCAGGTGACGCGTCAACTCTTCGAGCGCGGTGAATACACCGAGTATCTCTACATGCACGGGCTGGGCGTCGAGGCGGCCGAAGGGCTTGCCGAGTTGTGGCACAAGCGCATGCGCCAGCAACTGGGAATCGGGGGCGACGACAGCCCGCGCATGCGCGAACTGTTTCAGCAGCATTATCGTGGCAGCCGCTACTCCTTCGGGTATCCTGCCTGCCCCGACATTGCCGATCAGGAGCGTCTTTTCCGCCTGCTGCGGCCCGAACGAATCGGCTGCGTGCTCACGGAGAACTGGCAGATCGATCCCGAGCAGTCAACCAGCGCCATCGTCGTTCACCACCCGCAGGCAAAGTACTTCAACGTGTGACGGCAGGCGCCCTGCGGGCCCGAGCCGCCCCCACCAGAATCCGGGTACTCGCCCGCACAGGCTGCCGGTTCGAACTCACTCCGGCGCAGTCGGATCAAAGTCGCGGACAGCGACGCCCGATGACGCGCGCCGAGCCATGCCGATCGACGCCGTTGCATCTATCGGACTTGCCGACACCGGAGCGATCCCGCCGGTGTCGCCAGTGCGCGCCATGGCCGGGCGTGCGACGTTGCTCGTGCGGGCTGTTTCGGCGGGCGCCTCGGCCGGCGGGGTCTCGCGGACTCATGATTCGACACCACGCATTGCTCCGCCCGAGCGGGCATGTGCCCAGCGCCCGATGCGCGGCACCGCGTACCAGCGCAACGCCGACGGCGACTCGGCCACCTTCTCATCGCGACTGGGCGATCTGACCGGAGAGGAACGCGCCGAACTCGCGCAATTGAGGAAACGCGATCAGGAAGTCCGCACGCACGAAAGCGCCCACATCGCGGCCGGCGGCGGGCTTGTTCGCGGCGGACCAACCTTCGATTTTCAGACGGGGCCGGATGGTCGCGACTATGCCGCAGGCGGACACGTCCGCATTGACTCCAGCCCCGGGAGCACGCCGGAGGAGACGATCGCCAAGGCCCGGCGCATCCGGCAGGCGGCATTGGCTCCGGCCGAGCCCTCGAGCCAGGATCTGGCCGTGGCCGCCAAAGCCTCGGGCATGGAGGCCGCTGCCCGCGCGGCACTTTCACGTACAAGCAGGCAGGGTCGTCTCAGACAACTCGATGCAAGGCCGACCGCCGATCGCACAACTCCAGACCGCGCCCCTTCGCCTGCCCACGCCGATGGCGTCCGCCTCGACGTCTTCGGGTGAATTGTCGCTCATTTGCGGATATCGAGCACGCCGCACTCTCCGGGCGTACATCGGCTACACTGACCCGCAATCGCGTGGACGTGGAGCAGACCCGTGCCCGGAATACTCGCCTGCATCGCCGACTCGCCCAGTGCCGGACGCGTGATTGAGGGCGCAGCGTTGTGCGCCCGCGCCTGGGGCGCTTCGCTGCGCTTCGTCCACTTCGGAGCACTGGAGGCCGATGGACGCCGCAGGCTCGAGCATCTGATCGCGCAGGGAGCGGCCTCTCCCTCTCCGCTGGTCGAACTTCAGACCGACCCGCGCGAGCCCATCTCCAGCCAGGTCTGCGCCCTGGTCGCCAGTGAGGACTGTGATCTCGTCGTCATCGGCGCTCTGAAGCGTGAGGGAGCCATGCGGGCGGTCGTGGGCTCGACGGCCCGTCGCGTGGCGCGCCGCTGTCGCTGCTCAGTTCTTCTGATCTCGACCGAAGGGAGGGCGCCCGCACAGTGGACGCAGTTCCTGGTGAGCGTCGAGAGTGCTGACGAATACGTGCAGATGTGCCAGAGGCTGCTCCCCATCGCTCGTGCCGCCAGCACCGATGCGGAGGTGTGCTTTGCGCGCGAGTATCACAGTATCGCCAGGAATCTCCCGACACAGATCTGCGAGGCCGATCCGTCGAGCCCGGCCGCTGCCCATCGTCTCGAACTGGGCGAGTTGCTGACCCGCCTCGATCTGACCGGCGTCCGCCCGCGCGCCATCTCGCTTCCGGGCCGACCTGGGCAGGAAATCGCCCGTCACGCGGACGATGCGGGCAGTGACCTGGTGTGCGTGCTTGGCCCGTCTGAGCCGCTTGGGATGCTTGATCGCCTGCTCAGCCACCCCCTCAACCTCCTATTGGATCAACTCCCTTGTTCGGCCCTGGTCTATCGAACGCCCGCTCTTTCGCGTGAGAACGCCGCATGGAAGGACTGAACTCGCACGAGGTCACGATGTTCTTCCTCGCTGTGGCGATTCTCCTCCTCGCCTCGCGTGCGGCCGCTGAACTGGCGCAGTGGCTTCGACAACCGGGCGTGGTCGGAGAGATCCTCGCCGGTGTCGTGCTCGGCCCGACTGTCTTCGGCAAACTTGCGCCTGACATTCAAGCCCAGATCTTCCCTTCGCACGGCCCGGTCTCCATTGCCCTCAGCGGGCTGAGCACGCTGGCCATCGCACTGTTTCTTCTGGTCGCCGGCATGGAGATCGACCTTTCGGCCGTATGGCGACAGGGCAAGACGGCCGTGCGCGTCAGCCTGATCGGCATTCTCGTTCCCTTCGCGTTGGGTTTCGTTCCAGCCGCCATCGCACCCGCATGGTTTGGCGCCCGGGAGTCCATCGCCCCAACTCTGTTCGCATTCTTCGTCGCCACTGCCATGTCGATCACCGCCCTGCCCGTCATCGCGAAGATCCTCTTCGACCTGAAGATCTTCCACACAGACGTCGGCGTGACCATTGTCTCAGCAGCCATTCTCAACGATCTGGCAGGATGGATCATCTTCGCGTTCGTGCTTTCGCTGATCGGAGTGGCCGACCATACATTCTCGCCCCCGGTGACAGCAACGCTCACCGTACTCTTCACAGTCTTCATGCTCACGGTCGGACGCTACGCGGTGAACCGCGCCTTGCCGTGGATCCAGGCCCATACCGAGTGGCCCGCCGGCATCCTGGCGTTCGGGCTCTCCATGACGCTCTTCATGGCCGCACTGACCGAATGGATCGGCGTTCACGCCATCTTCGGGGCGTTCCTCTTCGGCATCGCGCTGGGAGACTCGGCCCACTTGCGCCGTCGCACGCGGGCAACGATCGATCAGTTCGTGTCCTTCATCTTCGCCCCGATCTTCTTCGCCAGCATCGGGCTTCAGGCCAACTTCGTGGACTCGTTCAATCCTCTGCTCGTCCTGACCGTGTTGGTAATCGCCAGCGTCGGAAAGATCCTCGGTTGCACCGGCGCTGCTCGGTGGGCAGGTTTTGCAGGCCGGGAATCATGGGCCGTCGGATTCGGCATGAACGCCCGCGGCGCCATGGAAATCGTGCTCGGCCTTCTGGCGCTCCAGGCGGGCATCATCGGAGAAGAACTCTTCGTGGCACTGGTCGTCATGGCTCTGCTGACCTCCATGACCAGCGGGGCCCTCATCCAGCACGTCATCGGACGCGAGAGGCAGGTTTCATTCGCCAAGTTCCTGACCGCCAAGACGTTCTTCCCGGGCATGGAGACCGATGACCGCTTTGAAGCGGTCAGGCTTCTGACCACCGCTGCCGCCGAGGCCGCCGGTATCGACATGGACGGCGCCCTCTCCAGCGTTCTTGCCAGGGAGCGATTGTTCAACAGTTCTACGGGGAACGGCATCGCGATCCCGCACGCGCGGGTTGCGGGGCTCAAGCAGCCGATCGTCGCGGTCGGCCTCAGCCGGGAGGGCATCAACTGGGAGGCCCGAGACAACCTCCCTGTTCATGTCGTCATCGTCGTCCTCGCGCCAAGCGAAGATCCCGCGCTCCATCTGGCGCTGCTCGGCAGCGTCGCCCGGACCTTCCGGCGACCAGAGGCCGCTCCGTCGCTTGCAACCACGGTGTCCACGCTTACCGAACTCCGCGCGTTCCTCCGCGTCGAAGCGACTCCTCACAGCGCCAATCTCACCTCTCTGCCCTGACCACACTCCGCAGACGCTCATCACTCCGAAGAGATGGTGCGTCAACTCGTGCGCCGTGGTCCCGGGGATCTGACGCAGGCAGTCTGGAAACCCCGCTCCCGCGTGATCGTCGGCCGTGTCCGAACGGATGAACTGTTCGCCGCTGACGATCAGCCCGCGCCGCACCCTCGGCGCACGCAAGCGCGGCCGCGATGCTGCCTGTGCACCGACCGCCGCGACGACGTTCATGCGCGATCTGACCGAGGTGACACACCCGCTTGCCGTGCTCGACGCGCACTGGCGGCCCGTCGATCAGCCCGAGCGCCGCCTCGAGTTCATCCGGCATCGCCGCCATCAGTCCCGTCACGCCGGCGTCGAGCAGGTCGCCTCCGCGCAAGAGAAAGGGCACGCCGGAACGCTCCGACGTGCCCTTGATGATTCACACCATCGGCCCGATGAGGCTACTTGTCGTCCTCGGTCACGCCCATGCCCGAGCGATCGGGATCGGCCGGGCGCTTGGGAGGTTTGTACCCGTGGGCTGCGATTTCATCCAGCATCAACTGAATCGCCGCGTCCAGTTGCGGGTCACCGCCGTCAACCATCTTCGACGGATCGTCGATGACCTCGATGTCCGGATCGACGCCGTGCCCCTCGATGCCCCACGTGCCGTTGGTCTCGTAGAAGCCGAAGGTGGGCACCGCGGTGTACCCGCCGTCGATCAGCCCCGGCACGCCGGAGATGCCGACCAGCCCGCCCCATGTGCGCATGCCGATGATCTTGCCCAGACCTGACTGGCGGAACAGCGCGGGGAACATGTCGCCTCCCGAGCCGGCCAGCCCGTTGATGAGCATGGTCTTCGGGCCCTGGTGGCTGTCCGGGGGCCAGGGCCAATCGTTTCCGTCGCGCCGGGCCCAGTAGTTGGTCCGCGGACGGTTGAGCAGTTCGATGAAGCGCTGCGGAATCTGCCCGCCGCCGTTCCAACGCTCGTCGATGATGAGCGCCGCCTTGTCGAGTTGCCCGTAGAAACCGCGGACAAGTTCGTTCTGTCCATCGACGCCCGTGTTCGGTACATAGATGTACCCGACCTTGCCGTCGGTCTTCTCTTCGACGTACTTGCGATTCTGCTCGGTCCACGCGCGGTAGCGCAGGTCACCCTCGCTGCCCAGCGGCTCGACCAGAACGTCCTCGTCGTCATCATCGCCGAGCACCGCGTTCTTGCTCAGCGTCAGCGTCGTCGCACGCCCGGCCAGACCCTGGAACGCCGCGTACGGGCTCTGCTCCGTCGAAAGTTCCGCCCCGTTGACCGCCAGCAGGAAGTCGCCTTCCTCGGCCTTGACGCCCGTGCGGTTCAGCGGGTTGCGGGCGTCGGTGTCCCACGCACCGCCTTCAATGATGCGGGCGATGCGGAACGCGCGGTTGCCCGCATCATCGGCCGCCTCCTCGAAGTCCACGCCCAGCATCCCGACTGACACGCTCTCGGGAGCCTCGATATCCCCGCCCCAGTAATACGCGTGCCCCACGTTCAACTCGGCGATCATCTCGCCGATGATGAACGACACGTCCGAACGGCTCGACGCAAACTTGAGCATGTTCTGGTAACGCTCCAGCACACTCTCCCAGTCCACGCCGTGCATGTTTTCGACGTAGAAGAAGTCCCGATGCCGGCGCCACGCGTCGCGGACGATCTGGGCCCATTCCTCACGCGGGTCGATGTTCATCATCATCCCGGAAGTCACCACTGACTTGCCCGACGCGCCGGCCGACGAGCCCTGGATCGTCGCGCTGTTCCCACGCATCACCAGGATCTTCTTCCCGTCGGCCGACATGGCAAACGCACCGGCGCCCGCGGCCACGGTCTTCTCGGCCTTCTCGTCCGAGGTCATGTCAAATGCCATGATCCCTGTGTTCTGTTCGGAAGCCCCGTTCAGGAAACGGGTGTACACGAGGTGGTTCTGGTCGTTGACCGCCAGCCCTCCGAAGCGCCCGGCCGCCACCGGCAAGCGGAACGCACGCGACTCGAAGCCCTCGTAGGTGATCTCCACCTTCTCCTTGGCTTTCTCGTCGCCGCCCTCTTCCTCGTCGCCCGCGCCCGCCGGGCCCTGGCGCGTACGCGAGGCCGTGATGTCAAACGAATCTCCGTCGGCACTGGCGACGCCCTTCATCTCGTCGCCGGTGACCTGGAGATTCCACGACACCGACCCGCCCCCGAGCGTCATCGAGAACGTCAGCACGCCCGACGCCTTGTCGAACGACCCGCCCGAAACTTCGGCCGAGCCCATCATCGACGTCAAACTGCCCGTCACCGCTCCGCCCTCGCCGAGCGTCAACTCCAGCGTGAACGGCAGCCCGTCCGGCGGCATGTTCGGGCCGATCGCCTTGCCTTCCCAACGGCCCGTCAGTCCGTCGTCCACCCACGGCGTCTCGTCCGCCGGCTTGCCTCCCTCGTCGGCCTTTTCACCCTCGCCGGGCTTGGCTTCGTCGGGCTCCTCGCCGTTCTCATCGTCGGCTTGCTGGTCCCCGCCCTTGTCACCTTCGGGCTTGGCTTTGTCCGACTTCTTCTCCTCGTCCTTCTTCACTTCCCACGTCTCTTCGTCGCTCTTGGGAAGCCAGGGGTACTCCACCTCATCCGACAGCGGCACGGCCAGCAGCGTGTCAGTGCCGGCGTAGGTCCAGTCTGTTCCCATGTCCCCGTACGTCGGCTGGAACTGCCGGTTCGACGCGTAGAACAGCCACTTGCCCTTGCGGTCAAACGTCGGAGCCGTGTCGTTGAAGTACCCCGTCGTCACCTGGTGCTCCTGCGCGTTCTCCACGTCGTAGATCATCACGACGCTGGTCATGCCTTCGGCCCGTTGCAACTGGTAGGTCATGAACCGACTGTCGTGCGACCACGAGATCCGAGGCTGATTGGCCCAGGCATCCTGCGTCACCTTGACCAGTTCGGGAATCGCGATTTCCTCGTCCTGCCCGGCCTCCTGCCGCCCGCCCGGCTCTTCCCCGCCTGCCTCGTCGCCGTTGCCCGTCTTCGCGTCGCCAGGCTCCTCGAACTCCGGCACCGCCACCATGTACACCGTGCCCGTCTTATCGTTGAACGCGATCTTCTTCGAGTCCGGCGACCAGAAGATCTGGTAGATGAAGGTAAAGTTGCCGCCTCCGCCGAAGTCGGTCAGACGGATCGTGCGTCCCTTGCCGTCCGACTGGCGAATGTAGAGTTCGTACTCGCCGCTCTCGTCGGAGGTGTAGGCGATCCACCGTCCGTCGGGGCTCCAGGTCGCGTTGCGCTCAAACGCGCCGTCCGTATTGGTCAGGTTGCGCGGCGAGCCGTGCTCGGCAGGCAGCGTCCAGATGTCCCCGCGCCCGCTCACCACCGCGCGCTTGCCCGTGGGCGAAATGTCCCATCCCTCGATGAAGTTCGACGCATCGACCCGGTGCTCGCGCAGATCCGGGAAGTCACCCGGAATCGTGATGTCGACCGTCCGGATCGAGCGGTTGTCCAGACGCAGCACCTTGAGCGTCGCTCCGTGCTGGAAGATGATCTCGCCCTCGCCGTTGCGGCCGGGACCGACGGCAGGCACTTTCACGTCATAGTCGTCAAACGTCGTAATCTGCGTGCGGTCGCCGCTCTGCGGGTCGTACACCCAAATGTTCAGCCGGTGGCTCGGTCCGGCGTCTGACATGTAGTACAGCCGCCCGCCGTGCCACATCGGCACCGTGTCCGTCCCCTCGAAGTCCGTGATCTGCTTGGCCGAATGATCCGCCAGATTGAACAGCCAGATGTCCGTCGCCATGCCGCCCCGGTACCGCTTCCATGTACGCTGATCTCGCGTGTGTGGCGTGTAGGCAAGCCACTGCCCGTCCGGGCTGATCGCCCCGACGGCCCCGTACGGAACCGGCAACTTCTCCGGCAGCCCGCCCTCCGCTGAAACCGTGAACAACTGGGCTTGCCGCGCAAGACCGCCCAACCCGCTCATGTAGAACAGCAACTTCCCGTCATCCGTCCAGTCGTTGAGCATCTCGGGCGACGGGTGGTACGTCACGCGCTGGGCGATGCCGCCCTCGACCGGAATGGTGTAGATGTCGGCATTGCCCTCGTAGCTGCCCAGGAACGCGACCTGCGTGCCATCCGGGCTGAACCGCGGCAGAATCTCGGCCCCCTTCGGCCCGGTCAGTTTGGTCGCCTCGCCCCCGTCGCGTCCGACTGTCCAGATGTCCCCCGCGTACGAGAACGCGATGCGGTCCTTGCTGATATCCGGATAGCGGAACATCCCCGCGTCGGGGCGATGCTGCCCGACCGCTTGTCCGGTCAACGCAAGCCCCGCCGACAAGGCGAGCAAACGAGTCATCGACATGTGCTTCTCCTGTAGCCTTGGGTGAACCCACTGAGATGAGATGGGCCGCTCTCTCCGTCAGTCTTTGGAGGCATTGCCCCTCCCAGCCAGCATAGCCCTACACTGGGCCCATGAGCGGAGCCGACCAGCAGCCTCTTCGCCCCTGGATTCCGGGAACGCGCCGAGTTCTTGCAACCACGCGCATTTTCACCCTCGAAGAACAGTCCTGGGACTGCCCCACTGACCCCTCTCGATCCGGGCGCTTTGCCGTCATCAACTCGCCCGACTGGGTCAATGTCTTCGCCCTCACCCCCGACGACCAACTCGTGCTGGTTGAACAGTTTCGCTTCGGCACGGGCACGCTGTCGATCGAAATTCCCGGCGGCATCGTCGACCACGCCGAACTTCCCGCCGCCACCGCCGCCCGCGAACTGCTCGAAGAGACCGGGTACGCCGGTTCGGAACCTGTCCCCTTGGGCGCCATCTCCGCCAACGCCGCCATTCTCAACAACCGAGTCCACACCTACGTCATCACCGATGCCCATCCCGTGGGCGCCCAGGCCCTCGACGAGAACGAGCAGATCCGCGTGCTCAAGGTGCCGGTGGAGGACGCCATGGTGATGGCCGCCGACGGACGCATCCATCACTCCATCGTCGTCGCCGCCTTCACCCTCTTTCAACGCTGGTACTTCGACCGCTGCCCGCACTGAAAACGTCGTTTCCGCTTGACGCCCGTGTCCGGTTGGACCCCGGACCAATGTGGGTTCTCGAACACAAGTCCGGGACGCAGGCCCGCGGCCTTGTTGATGCGCCTGGTATTACTCGCCCGGCTTGGGAACGTGCTGATCCACCAGAATGACGTTCCCGTCGGGGTCGGTGAACATGATGCTGGCAGGCCCTGTTCCCCGCAGGTCGGCCGAACTGAGCATCACGACCCCCTTGCTTTCCAGCGCCGCCTGGATCACACGCACATCGTCGAAGGACTTGAGCGTCTGCTTGTGCCGGTCCCAGCCGGGGTTGAAGGTCAGCATGTTGCCCTGAAACATGCCCTGGAACAATCCGATCGTGGCCGTGTCGTTCTGGAGCACCAGCCACTTCTGCGACTGGTCGCCGCCGACGACGTGGAACCCGAGTTTCTCATAGAACTCCCGCGAGGCCGCGATGTCCTTCACCGAGAGGCTCACTGAGAAGTTGCCCAGTTGCACCGTCTTGTCCTGCGCCCCGGTCACCGATCCTGCCTCACGCGGACCGGTTGCCGTGCAACCGGCAAGCACAGCAGAAAAAACGCCTGCGACGATCCGTAGCATGTGTTCCCCCTGCAATCTCTGCGGACGGTCAGCACGCACCGGCTGACCATATGCCGACAACGCGAAAGAAGAGCCGGCGTGTGCATCGGCAGGATACCCTCTTGCCGATGAACAGCCCATCTCTCCAGGACCGCATCACTGAGTCCTTTCGGCGCCAACGCCTCATGTCGACGCTGGGGGCACGGGTGCTTCGGGTTGCGGACGGGCAAGTTGACATTGAACTCCCCTGGACTGAAGCCATCCTCCAGCAGCATGGCTTCGTCCACGCCGGGGCGATCGCAACCATCGCCGACTCGGCGTGCGGCTACGCGTGCCTGACCCGCATGCCGGAAGGATCGGCCGTCCTGAGTGTCGAGTTCAAGATCAATCTCCTCTCGCCGGCTGTGGGCGAGCGCTTCATCGCGCGCGGCAGAGTCATCCGGGTCGGACACTCCGTCGGAGTCGCCGCCGCCGAGGTGTCTGCTGTCGCTCCGGGCGCTCCCGATTCGCTGGTCGCAGTGATGCAGGCGACGATGATGAGGGTGGAGCCGCGGAACGGCGCGGACGATTGACCAACGCCCGGCCCGGGAGATCGCCCCCGCCTTTCCGAAACTACGGCAGAAGTCAGGGTGACTGGATTCGAACCAGCGACCTTGTGGACCCAAACCACACGCTCTACCAAACTGAGCTACACCCTGTCGCCCACAAGGATACGCCGTCCTCGCCCCCGACACAAAAATAACGCCGGCCCGCCTCGGGTCGATGACGGACCGGCGCGTGCTGACAGGTTCTCCGCCCTCGGCTACATCGGCACCTCGCGGAACAACACGACCTTGGGCTTGGTCACGATCTCCGATTCCCCCACCCGCCCGTCGTTGTTGCGGTCCTCCCAGGTGCCCACCTCGCTGCGGTCGATGACCATGAGGTATCGCCGGGCAAAACTCGGAACAAGAGGATCGGCATTCTGCGCGTTCAGGTTGTTGACGTCGCCGGTGAGATTGCTCACGTCCTCACGCGTGTACCCATGCACCACGAACCAGACCGCAAAGTAATCGCTCCGTGTCGTCACCAGTTCGAGCACCTGCGACGCCATCGCCAACTGCTCGTCGTAGTCGTTGCCCAACTCATCGCTCAACTGGTCGGCGGTGTAGCCCCCGCTCTCCAGTCGAACGATGAACTCTTCACCCGCGCCGGTGCTCTCGAACGTCACCATCCGACCCTGCGTGGGCATCGGCAAGCCCGCCGTCGCCGGCTTCTGGTCGCGCGCCATCAGGTCGACACCCGCCAACCCCGCTTCGAGATTGGTCAGACGCATCTGGTTTGCCCCGGCCGGGAACGTCTCCACGAAGTC
The DNA here is from genome assembly GCA_008363215.1 of Cyanobacteria bacterium CYA. Taxonomy (GTDB): domain Bacteria; phylum Planctomycetota; class Phycisphaerae; order Phycisphaerales; family UBA1924; genus J022. The sequence goes on along the minus strand of RHKP01000002.1, from coordinate 100,416 downwards.
CTTGCGGAATCGGGCCGCCAGCACCTCGCCCAGCGACGCAAACCCCGGGGACTCGCGGATGCCGATGATCCCGGTCAGCGCCTCGCGACCGCGATCAGGCGCCACCCTCAGCGTCGGGTCATACGCACGGTTGTTCTCAACCAGACGGCTCTCATTGACATCAACCGTGAACAGGTCCGGCTGCGTGAAGCCCGTCCCCGGGCTCGCATACGGCACAAATCCCCAGTTCCAGCCCCCGTCTGACTGCCCGAAGTTGTTGTCGATCAGCGACTGCGGCGTCGACGCATAACGGAACGGAATCTGACCCGTGCGGTCGCGATATGAGAAGATCGTCGCGGCCGCATCCATCGTCCGCGCGTCCGGCACGCCAAGATTGCCGAAGTCTGTCAGGCTGGTCGGTTGTCCGCTCACCCAGGCCGCATACTGGTCCGGATCCTGAGACGAACTGGTGCCCAGCCCGCCGTACTCTCCGGCCAGACGCCACATCCAGTTCTCCGGCATGCCCAGCGCGTCGAATCCCTCGCCCGGGCTCAAGATGCCGATCGATCGCAACACGCGCAGGGGCGCGGTGTTGATGTTGACCTTGCCCGGCACCGGACGCCGCAGCACACTGTTCCATCCGCCGTGCACTGAAGTCTGCACGCTGTCGAGCAGCGAGAGCGCCATCGGCACGCCGTCGCCGAGCACCCGGTCTCCCGCCGTCACGTCGAAGAACCCATTTACGTCCTGGTCGATGTTCACGAACGGCACAAACCTGTCCAGACGCAACTGGCACCGGTCAAAGACGTACTCCATCTCGCCCGTCGGGGCCGCGCCCGGACGATCGTCCGGCCTCGGGTCCGACACCGAACGCACGTGCCGCTGGTGCGGGTCGAAGTACGTATACCGGCTGTACACACCCTCAGGCTCACGCTCAAACGCCAGCGCCAGCGCGATGGCTTCGCTCAGCGTCAGCCAACGCCCACGCAGCGATGCATCGTTGTCATCCGGAACGCCGTTCCCAGGGGTTATCTCCACCGGGAACGGGTCATACTCGGGCCCGATCGCCCAGGGCTTGAGCAGATCGGTCACACGCGAGATGTCCACCTCTTCGGTCCCGTTGTCGTACACCAGCCCGTCGTTGCGCACATGGAGTTCCGGATTCAGCGCCCCGCCCCCGCTCCGCGACGCCGGCCCCCCGGCCCGAGCGTACAGCGTGTCGTCGAGCAGGTTGGTTTGCAGCGGGTTGTTCCACTCCTCCGGCCGCTGGTTGAACGTCACCTCCACCGGCCCGGACATGCCCACCACGCCCACCGGCAGCGGAGTAAAGCCGATGACCGGCCCGAACCAGGCGCTTGAATACGGCGCCGTGCCGAAGTCGGTCAGGTCCAGCGCCGCATCGGCCGGCACTTGCCCGCCCTTGATGTTCTGCGGCTTGCCCTCGCCCTGGTAGTCCGTCGAAGTCGGGCTCCGCCGGTTCTGAATGCTCTCGATGCACCACTGCGGCAGCACACCGCGCAGCAGGTTCCCCGCGTTCAGCGCGTCGCTGGCGGCCGTGAACCCGCGCCGACGGATGAACGCGTGCGACGCGATCGTCAGCCCCGTATTGTGATTGGCGTAGGTCTCCGTGCCCACGAGGAACGACTGCCGCGTGTCCTGGCAGCGTCCCTCCGTGCCGATGATCCGCGGTTCGGAAGTCAGATCCCCGCCGTATCCGCCCGCAAACGCCAGCCGCGAATCCAGATGCCCGAAGCGCAGCGCCGGATCCGGATACAACCCCGGATCGGGCATCGTCAGCGTGTCCGGGTTCGGCTCGCGAAGACGATCGACCAACAGATCGTTCTCCAGCCAGTTGTCACTGTCCGACACCGAACCGTTCCACCGCGTTTCGTCCTCTCCGACCGTGATCTTCCGCCACAGACGCACCACCTGGAACTCCGGATCGCGCGGGCCGTTACCACCGGAAGCCAGCGTCGGGAACAGCCGCGTCTGCTCATCCCGATACGACAGATCCCGACGCGGATCCTCGAACAGATCCTCAAACGTCAGCCGCTGATCCCACGACGGATTCCACGAACCCCGCCGGCAATCCGGCTCAGTATCCGGGTCCACATCACACCCGTCGTACGCATTGATCAGCAGCCCGGACTCCGGGTTGAAACGCCGCATCCACACCGGCTCGGCCCCGCCCGAATCCTGGAACTGACGGCGAATCCAATCGTTGAACACCTGCTGTATCTCGACAAACGTCGGGTTGCCGTACCCGTACTCGGTCAGGTACCGCCGCCAGCGCTTGATGATCTCCTCCTCGTCCTCCTGCCCAAGTGCATAGAACACCCGAGTCTCGCCCGGCTGCATGGTCACCGCCGACTGCCCATAGCCGCGCGGAGTGTTGTCATCGGCCAGAATCTCGTCCGCAATCGGCGGCTCATACTTGGCCAGTTTGAAATAGCGCCCGCCGAACTCCACGTAGTAGTCAAACGCCCGCACACCCTCCAGTTCCACGTCGCAGTTGGGGCACGAGCCTTCGTCGTTGCGACTCAACGGCGCCGGCCCCGAAGTGCCTCCCCCCAGAACCACCGGCACGTTGAACGGGTTGTGCAGTTTGACCGCGAACACCTGCATCACCAGGTCGGAGTTCTTCTCCCACACCGTCGCGTTCGAACTCCAGTCCCCGCTGGTCAACTTCCCGCCGATCGTCACCGTCGGCGCCGGAGGCGGCTGCAACCCCGGCCCGGGAGCCCCGGAGCAACCGGACGTGATGTGGTCCCGGTCCCCGTCCGGATCGTCCTGGTACGGGTCCGGTCGCGGCGGGGGATTGTGCCGCGGAGCGTCCGTGTAAATGTTGATCGACATCGCCTCCACCAGGAAGGGCTGTGCCTCGATGCCGAAAATGTTGATCGCCGACGACTCAGCAAGTCCCGCGTTGTCGCCCCACGCGTATGGGGGAATCAGCCGCCGGCCCGGAAGCCCGCCCGGATAATTCCGGCCCTGGTCCGTGTTCTCGATGGAATTCACCAGCGGGTCCACCGTCGGGTTCTGATCCCAGTCATCCACGTCCGGGTTCGTCACCGATGCGATCAGCGTCGCAACCGATGGCTCACTGTCGCCGTCGGCCTGGTCCTTGAAGTTCACCGCCATGTGCGCCGCCGTCCGCATCGCCAGTTCGGGCCCGCCGAACCCGTAGAACAGCGTGCGATAGGTCAGGTAGCCCAGGTTCGTCTCATCGCCCGTCCATGCCGCATCGACGGTCGAATATCCCGCCAGCGCCGTGCGATAGATCTCAAACAGCGCAGGCACGTTTCCTGCCACGTCGAGCAGGTACGGCTTGGCTTCCGTCCAGGTCACGATCCGCTTGGGTTCGTCGATCGGCTCGCCAGGGTCTCGCATCCAGTGGAACAGCGCCGTGTGACGCCCCGACAGTTCGTACTCCCGCTTCTCCTCGTTCGAGAGCCCACCAGGAAGCATCGACCACTCGTTGGTCCCGTCCACCCGCCAGTCGCGGTTCCACAGGAACCCCCGGTTGCGGATCTCCGACCCTCCGCTGATCGTCGTCAGCAGCGCCCGAGGCGACAGCGCCATCAGCGCCATCGCGTCGTCGTCGATCAATCCATCTGAACTGGCCAGGCTGCCCGGGCCGAACTCCTCGCCACGGTTCCGGTCGTCCAGCCCCAGTCGCTCATACTTCAGTTCGCGATTCGACCGCATCGGCCCGAAACGCCGCGTCGTCTGCCAGTACGCCTGGTTGGTGTAGTTCTCGTCATCCAGTCGTCCGTCCAGCGCCGCTTCAAGCCGTGACGTTGTCGCCGGGTCGTTCAACCCGCGATAGGTCAGCAACTCGCTCAGGTCGGAAAGCCCGAAGATCGCCCAGCCGAAACGCTCGTCGGCCTCCTCCAGGTCGCTCGGACGGAACGCCGGCGCCAGCGGATCCAGCGACCCCACCTGCACCGCATAGCGCCGCCGGTTCATCGCCCGGAAGTCCATGTCGCCCAGCAGCGTGTCGCTCTCCGAGCCGTCCGCCTTCAGGTACATGTTGTACTCAAACGGCGAGAACGGAACCAACTGCTCCGCCTCGTCATAGTCACTCACATCGCCGAACCCGGGTTCCAGATACCCCACGACCGACGGCGGTGTGAAACTCGGGTCGTTCTGAATCGCGCGCCGCAGCGCGTCGTACGCGTACCACCCGATCAACTCCGTCGTCATCGCCGACCCGTTCGGCCCGGTCGTCAGCCGAGTCGCGTCGTACATCGAGTAATCCGAGTTCCCGTGCTCCACCAGCGCCGTCTGCCAGCGCTCCGGCCGCGAGATGCTCGAGTACGTCAGCGTCGGATCGACCGAAATCACTTCCGGAATCGTCGACGTGAAGTCCATCGCCAGGTCGTGCATCGTCAGCACCCGGCGCAGGTCGATCTCCGCCACGCTCGTACCCAGCGGCGCTTCCAGGGTCGGCGCCACCGAGTTGTCCGTCGCCGTGTTCACGTTGACCAGCCCGCTCAGGTCCATCACACGCACCGCCGCGAACACGCGATAGTCCTTCACTCCCGGCAACAGGTTCAACTCCTGCCCCAGGAACGTCGAGTCTCGCAGTTCAAACCAGCGGCTGTCGACGAATCCGTCGCCGTCCGCGTCGGCGTACTGGTACGCCGGATAATCAGGGCTGCCCCAGCCTGCCGTGCCGCCGCCCAGGGTCTGCCTGGTCAGGAAAAGGAACGGCTGGTTGATCGGGAAAAACATGTTCCGCTGATACATGGTCCAGTGGAACGGGCGGTTCTTGTCCGCCCGAGCGCCCCAGGGCAGGAACTCTGTCGCCTGCAGGAGCCCGCCATTTCCCTTTGCGACCAGCGACAACCAGTAACTCATCTGGTCCTGATTGCGGAACCCGCGATCTGCGTCGAAGTTGTTCCGCAGCGCGAACAGATTCACGAACAGCCCGTCCGGCGCCACATTGGATATCTGCATCCAGTCCCGGTTGTCCAGCCACCACTTCGTCGGATCGGCCGGAAACTCGCGCTCGGACGGCTGCCCGAGGAACGTCGGCTCCGTCGACGCCAGCCACGGATCGCTCGGCATGCGCGGATCAAGGTCCGGGCGCGGCAACTGATGCCACGGATTCGGATGCTCCCCCGACGGGCGGAACCGGTAGTGATTCACCTGGTTGACCGGATACCGCCGCCCGCTGATGTCCCCCTCTTCCGGAATGCTCAGGCTCGTGAAATCGGTCGAGGGATAGTCCGTCGTCTCGCGGTACGGCTGCGGCGCAAGCCCCGTGTCATTCGTGCCCGCACGCCACGTGATATCCAGCCGGTCCTGCGCGATCTGTTCGGCCACGTACTCACCGATCGACGCCCCGATCGCGTCGCGGTCCTGCCGCGCCTCCACCGCCCGGGCCGAACGCTGGTCGCCCAGCCCGATCGTCACATACACCGCCGCGATGACCGCCATCAACGCCAGGATCCCCAGCACCAGGATCAGGATCGACCCGCGGCGCACCGCCGACAGCGGGCCGTGTTGTGTCGACTTGTCGATCACCATCTTGCTTCTCCTGCACGTCCGCAGCACGAACTCTGCATGACCACACCGACGCGGGCCCGCTCGACCGCCGCGGCCCCGGCGCCGCCTACTCGTTGTCCAACCCGCCCCCCGGCACCGCGAAGATCACCTGGTACGTCTGCTCGCTCGTCGGATTGTCGCGCTCGGCCAGCGTCATCGTCAGCCGGATCATCGAAGGCCACAGCCACGGACGATCGTCCGCCGGGTTCTCAACCGGTTCATTGCTCGTCCAGGCGTCATTGGCCCAACTCTCGTCGTCCAGATCGCTGGCCGGACCCGTCGCCTCGATCGGCCCCGGGTCGTAATACCCGAAGAATGCCAGTTCCGTCTGCGCGCTCGGCTCCATCGGCGCCACCGGCAGATCCGCATTGATCAACTGCCGCGTCGGGTAGTACCACTCCCGCGTCGGCGGATCCCAGTAATCCTCGTATTCCCCGCCGATCAGCCGCGGGAGCACCAGCCCCGCGTTCACGCCCGTGAACGCCCGCGCCACCAGCGGATCGACGCTTGCGTCGTACACGCCGTTGTCGTTCACATCCTCGTACCGCGGAAGCCCGTACCAGATCAACTGCCCGTACGTCGGCGACCCGGCCGCGTCGTCGATCAGCCCGTACGTCCACTCCACGATGAACTCGGTGCATCCGCCCACGAACAGCGACGCCGGCAGCATCTCCTGGTCGGCCTGCCGATACGCACGCTCCAACTCCCGGAACGGAGCCCCGCTGCTCAGGTCGCCCTCCGTAATCGTCAGCAGCGGCGGCTCATACTCAAACCGCATCCGCGTGTGCCGTGACGAGTACGGATCACTCGAGCGATCCGGATTGGCCGGAAAAGTCTCCATGATCCAGAACTGCATGAGGTACCGGTCGCTGAGCGCACGCGGGTCGTAATAGTCCTTGAACTCCTGGTTGCGCGGGCGGAAGTCCCGCGGCTCGACATTAAAGTGGTTCACCACCGCCTGCACGTGCCCCAGGTCTGACGTAGCGATGTCCACGATTCCCGACGTCAGCCACGGAACCCCGATAGTCGGATCGACCCGGTAGCCCGACACGCCCCAGATGTCCACCGGCCGGCGCGGCACCTCACGCGCCAGCATCCGGAACGGGCTCTGCACCGCCGGCTGCATCGCGATCTGCACCCTGTTGTCTTGCAGCAGCGCGCCGTTCCCCCCCACCACGCTGACCATCTCCTGCGGAATCTCCGTCTCCGACTGCTCGGGCGTGACCAGCAGCAGAACGTGACGCAGCAGGCCCCAGCCGGCCGCATACTCGTTGGGGTTCGGGCTCCCCGCCACACCCGGCACCCCCAGCCCGCGCGCCCGCGCCCCCGGCCCTTCAATCAGGTTCGGCTCGATCAGCCACGGGCGGTAGTACGCGCTGCTGCGCACCCCGCTCGTGTTGCTCGCCGCAAAAGGCCGCGTCTGCTCAATCCCGTGCCCGTAGTAGATCCGCGCGTCCGACGAACTGGCGATCAGATCCGGGTGCATCGCCCGCCGCGCCGTCTGAAACTCTCCGCTGTCCGAGTGAGCGAAAAACGCGATCTCGTCCACCCGCCGTGCCCGCGCCTGCGGCGTACCTGCAAACTGCGCCGGATCGAACAACGACACCGGCTGCCCGGCGTTCGCGTACGCATTGCGAATCACCAGCGTCCCCTCACGCGTCATCTGCTCGAAATCCCGCCGCATGATCCGCTCGAACTGCGCAGCCGAACGGTTCAACTCGCTGACACGCTTCCCCCGTGCGATCGTGTCGCCCACCGTGTTGAATACCCCTGCGATCCCCAGAGACAGCAACGCCACCAAGCCGATGACGATCAGCGTCTCCAGCAGCGTGAACCCGCGTTGCTCGATGTTGCGCTTCATCGCTTCTCCCGTCACCACTCGGCCCGGTAGGTGAACACACGCACCGGCTTCTGCGGCGTGTACACGATCTGCTCCACCTTCACCCCGCGAGGATCCGCTCCGCTCACGTAGTCGGTCTGCGAATCCGGGTATCGCCGGTCCACCTCGACCTTCAGTTCACTGCCCGTCAACTCCGGCACCCTCACCACGTTGAGCACGTGCCCGAGATTGTCAACCACCGTCTGCCCAGGCACCGCCACATGCGCCGACCACCACTGCCGCTCCTCCGCCGACGCCGTCGAACTGAGCACCAACATCGTCGGCTCGCTCGATCGCACGAACACCGGCATCACCTGCGGCAGCGAGTACGTCCCGCTCCCGTTCGCCGGCGCCCCCGTCCCCGTCGGCCGCCCGCTGCTGTCCACTCCCAGCGGCAGACGCTGCTGAGTGGCCGGCAACCGGTTCCGAGTCAGCACGTCGGACAACGTGAACCCCCGCGGCACCGCGATCCGCTGGTCAATCCGCCGGATGAACACCGCGATCTCCAGCCCCGTCTTGTTCCCCCCCAGCCGCGCACGCCGCGGAACGATGTCCCACACGTACTGCGGCTCCTCCCCCGAATACGGCTGCGGGAAAAGTCGCCCCGTCACTGGAACGATGTACTGCTGCTCGGCCCGTGACTCCAGATCGAGACACTCCAGGCTGTACGTGCGCCCATAGCCCACGAACAGATCGCCGTACCGCTCATAATTCACCTGCGGCTGTTGCGCCCAGTGCCCGCTGCCCGAGTTCTTCCACTGCCACGTCGGCTCCCACAGAAACGTCATGTACTCCGGATTCAGGTCCATGCCCGTCCGGCACACGTCGCTCGCGTTCCCGTTCTGCATCGAGAACAGGTAATCCCGCCGCATCCCCTCAAACGAAACCAGGTTCTCTGCGTCTTCGAGCAGGTTCTGCACCGTCTCGGCCACGATCGCCCCGCGCGTGCGGTCCACCGCGTCACGCTGCTGCGCGATCACCACAGGAAACACCGCCGCCAGCCCGAGCAGACCCAGCGCCAGCACCAGCACCGCGATCAGCACCTCGATCAGCGAGAAGCCCGGGCGCAATCTGACGGAAATCGGACTGCTCATCGCGCCACCTCCGTCAACTCCCCACTGTACGGGTTCACCAGATAACGCAGCGCCTTCGGCTCATCCGCCCCCCCCGTCGCTTCCGGGCCCTCGAACAGGATCCCGTTCCCAAGCACGAAGTTGTTGCCCGAACCCACGCGGTTCGTATCACCCTCGATCCAGCAGTCGATGCTGTCCCGCAGGTTCGCCTGCCCCGCGTTGCTCGCGCTGAACGCCGAATTGCCCGTGAACAGCCCCTCGTAGTCGATCGCGATGCTTCCGTTCGTCGGGTCGTACGCCTTGTACAGCGAGCCCGTGTCCCGGCCGCCGCCCCGCCGCGACATCTGGCTGGCACCAAGCGCCGACGCCAGATCCCGCTCGTCGTATAGCGCCACCCGCGACACGTCGGACACCAGCACCGTGTCCAGCGACTGGTTCCCGATCAGCGCCCGGCGCAGCCTCGCGTCGTCCAACTCGTACGGCACGCCGTTCCCGCTCAGGTCCGGCTCGTTCACCACACGCCGCGCCCACGACACCAGATTCTCCGCCCAGTCTACCCGCAGCCACGCGCCCGGATCATTCCGGGAGCCCGCCGTCACGCCGTAGCCGGCCAGATCCGCCTGCCGGTTCAACGCCGAAGGCCTCGGATCAATCAGCAGCGACTCCCGCCCGTCTCGCCTGATCTGTCCCGTCCGCCCGTCAAAGCGGATCATGAACGACTGCCGCGGCGAGCGCCCCATCGGCCGCGCCGCCGACGGTGAACCCTCCACGTCATAGAACCCGTCTTCAGGAAAAACCCAGTGCCCGCGCTGCCACCCATTGCCCGTCGCATACAGATCAGAGTCGTACCAGTCATACCCCATGCCCGGCCCGCCGACCGTACTTGCAAATCGCGCCGGCACAAAGCCCCGCACCATCCAGTTCGCAGGCAGTTCCGTCGTCTCCCCCACCAGCACCGGCGCAAACACATCCCGCTCGATCGGGCGATTGACATTCCCGTCCACCGTATCCGTGATCGTCCCCACGTACTCGGCCGCCACGATCCTCATCCGCTTGTTCGCCGCGTCGTACAGGAACACCGCCGCCCCGTCGGACCCGCGGGCCGACTGGAGCACCACGTCGCGCGCCGTCGTCACCGCCACGTGCAGCGTGTTCTCCGCCAGCGACCGGTTCGAAGAAGCCGTCATCGCCGTGAACGCCGGCAGCGCCGCCGCAATGGCGATCAGTGCCACCGCGATCACCACGAACAACTCGACCAGCGTGAATCCCCGGCGTGCATGGTGCATATTCATCGCCCCACCCTCACCAGGTTGTCCTGCATCGCCTTCTGACGAACCTGAAACTCCGACATGCTGGCGGGAAGATTCAGCCGGTCCCGCAGCGTCGCGATCTCCTCCGTCCCGAACAGCCCGTCCGCACCTGCGCCCACTATTGCCCACGTAGCACTTCTGAGGTCAGTACCGCCCTCAGTAACATCGGTGCTCGGATTGCTAATGGCTGCCTGAACCGTCAGGGGATCGAGCAGTACCACGGGAATATTCAACTCAGACGAATCCCTCGGGTTCTCGTCGTGGAGCCATTGGTAGTAACGAAACGCCTTGCCATTGCTATCTGTGATGGCAAGCCGATTAGGGAGTGCTCGCATCTCCGCAATTTCCGCGGCACTTGGCGGCGCACCGTGGTGTTCTTCCCATTCCAGGAGATCAAAATAGTTCGGGCTAACCCGAGCAGACTCAGACGCGGCGTCAACAAAAGCCTCAACTGGCTTGCGGGTGTTTCCTATGGCCTGGCCGACCCCATTCCACGAGCCGTCCCTTGCAGGCTCCACCATGCCAGTACCTTCGATGCCGTCAACCTGCGCCCCTAGAACCCCTGTGAGATAGTACGGCAACGAGAACTTGCTGTAGCGCGAGTCCTGATAGCTCGCTACCGCCAGGCCTCGAAGGAACTGCTGCGCGGCCGGATCTCCGGGCATATGCACGTTTGCGAAATACCGGCGCCCAGCCTGTGGGTTTTCGACGATCACTACCGGCTGCCTACTCGTCGAAACCCCGGACGGTTCCTGGCCAATCCAACCTGCCGGGAACTGCTGCCAAACCAAGCCCCGCCCGATGTGTGCGCTGTCGCCGAATTCTTTACCGTCGTAGGCCAACGGCGGCAAGAACCCGAACATGCTCTCGAACTGCGTGATGCCAGTTTCGAGCGAAACGACAGTCTGTTGCGACGCTGACTTGCGCGCAAACACGCCCGCCGCGTTCAGCCCCGTGATCAGCAGCCCCGTGAGCACTCCGATCACTACGATCGCGACCAGCAGTTCCACCAGCGTGAATCCGCGCCGCGAGAGTTGGCGATTGTCTGCTGCGATGTTCATCGCGCACTCCTTGCACGCGGGCGACCCGCGCCACCCGCCGATCACATGCCTCCGCCCTGCAGCGACTCGATCATCGCCACCAGCGGCAGGAACATCGCCACCACGATCGTCCCGACCATGCCGCCCAGCAGCACCACCATCAACGGCTCGAGCAGCGACACCAGCGACGCCACCGCGACGTCCACTTCTTCGTCGTAGTTGTCCGCGATCTTCAGCAGCATCACGTCCATCTCGCCCGTCTCTTCGCCCACGTCGATCATGTTCACGACAATCGGGTCGCACGTCTTGCTCTCACGCAGAGGACCGGCAAACGTCTCGCCCTCGCGGATCGAGTCATGCACCTTCCCCAGCGCCTTCTCGAACACGTAGTTGCCCGACGTCTCCTTGGTGATCGTCACCGCCTCGAGGATCGGCACACCCGCCGAGATCAGCGTTCCCAGCGTCCGCGTGAACCGCGCAATCACCGTCTTGCGCACCAGCGACCCGAAGATCGGCGTCCACAGAATCAGGACGTCTGTCAGCGCCTTGCCCGGAGGCGTCTTGCGCGACAACTTGATCAGGATGAACCCCACCACCAGCCCGATCCCCGCGATGGCCCCGCCGGGGATCTTCTGCCCCGGGTTCGATCCGGCAAACCAGCGGCTCGTGTTGATCAGCCAGACCGTCAGGAACGGAAGGTCCACCCCGAAGTCGTTGAAGATCGCCTCAAACTTCGGAATGATGAAAACCATGATCGCCGAAAGGATCACCAGCGCGATGAACACCACCACCACCGGGTACACCATCGCACCCTTGATCTTCCTCTTCAGACGCTGGCTCTTTTCCATGAACTCGGCCAGACGCTGAAGGATGATGTCCAGCACGCCGCCGATCTCGCCCGCGTTCACCATCTTCACGTACAACTTGTCGAATGCCTTGGGATACTTGGCCATCCCCTCCGACAGGCTCGTGCCGCCTTCCACTTCCTCGCACACTCCCTGCAGAATCTTCTTCATCAGCCCGGGACGCTGCTGGCTCTCCAGGATCTGCAGCGAACGCAGCAGCGGAAGACCCGCGTCCTGAAGCGTTGACAACTGCCTCGTGAACAGCGTCAACTTCTTCTGCGACACGCTCCCGATCGCCAGCGGCGTCCCGCCCTTCTTCTTCCGCTTCTTCGCCGGGGCGCCCGCCTCCCCGCCCCTGGCGCCCTTCTTGTCCTTCACAGGCTTGACCGACTGCGGGAAGTATCCCTGCTTGCGAATGCGCGAAATCGCCTCTTCGCTGTTGGCCGCCTCGATCGTGCCCTTCTGCGTCTTCCCTGCCGCGTCGATCGCTTCGTATGCGAACGTCGTCATCGGACTACTTCTCCTCGGCCGGAAGCCCCGGCCGCTTTCAACTCGTGACGCGACGCCGCAGCGCCGCGATCAGGTTCAACCCTCTTCGGCCAGCGTCTCGCGGACCACTTCGTCGATCGTCGTCTGACCCTCATAAATCGCCAGCAGTCCGCTCTCACGCAGTGATCGCATCCCGCGCCTCCGCGCGTGTTGCCGCAGCACCGCCGTGTTGGCTTCCTTCATCACCAGTTCACGCATCCCGTCGTCCATCTCCATGATCTCGAACAACGCCATCCGGCCCTTGAACCCCCCGCCGATCTCGTTGCTCTTGCCCGGACGGAAGAACGTCCTCCCTCGCACGTCTTCGGGCCTCAACTGCAACTCCATCAACTCCTCCGGCGTCGGCGCGTACTCCTCCTTCACCCGCGCGTCCAGCGTCCTCACCAGACGCTGCGCCACGATCCCCTCGATCGTCGCCGTCAAAAGAAACGGCTCCATCCCAAGGTCCACCAGGCGGATCACCGAACTCGGCGCGTCATTCGTGTGCAGCGTGCTCAGCACCAGGTGCCCCGTCAGCGACGCCTGCACCGCGATCTGCGCCGTCTCAAGGTCGCGGATCTCGCCCACCAGGATGATGTCCGGGTCCTGACGCAGGAACGAACGCAACGCCTTCGCAAACGTCAGCCCCACTTCCGCATTCATCTGGCACTGACACAGCCCGTCGATGTCGTATTCGACCGGATCCTCGGCCGTCAGAATCTTCGTCTCAATGTCGTTCAACTCCGCCAGCGCCGCATACAGCGTCGTCGTCTTGCCCGAGCCCGTCGGGCCCGTCACGATCACGATCCCGTTCGGCTTGTTGATCAGGTGCCGGAACCGCACCAGGTCATCCTCGCGGAAGCCCACCTTGTCCAACTTCAACTGCACGTTCGACCTGTCCAGCACACGCAGCACCACGCTCTCGCCGTAGATCGTCGGCAGCACCGCCACACGCAGGTCCACCGGGCTCCCCCCCACCGTCAGCTCGATGCGCCCGTCCTGCGGCAACCGCCGCTCGGCAATGTCCAGGTGCGCCATCACCTTCACGCGGCTGGTGATCGCAGGCCCAAGGTGCTTGGGCGGAGGCACCATCTCGTACAGCACCCCGTCGATGCGATACCGGATCTTGAACTCGTTCTCGAACGGCTCCATGTGCACGTCCGACGCACGATCCTTGATCGCCTGCAACAACACCAGATTGAGCAACTTGATGACCTGGTTGTCGCCCGCAGCCTCGGCCACCGCGTCCAGGTCGATCGATGTCCCCCGCTCGGCCAGCCCCGCAAACTTGCTGTCGGCCGCAAGTTTCGAGACCACCTCCATCATCGATTCCTGCTTGGTGTAGTACTTGCCGATCAGTTCGTCGATCCGCGCCGCATCGGCCACCACCGCCTCGACGTCAAAACTCATCAGCAGCCGAAGGTCGTCCACCGCCCGGAAGTTATCCGGACTCTTCATGGCGATCTTCAACTTCCGCCCCTTCGGGTTGAACTCCAGGGGAATCACCTGGTACGCCCGCACGTTCTCCGCAGGGATCGCATCCCGCACCTCGTCAGCCAACTCCAGTTGGCTCAGGTCCACGTACGCCATCCCCGCCTGACCGGCCAGCGCCGCGTCCACGTCCTTCTGACTGCAATACCCCAGTTCCACCAGCAACTGCCCGATCGGCACCCGACGCGTCTTCTGGATCCCCAGCGCCTCGTGCACCTGTTCGCGCGTCACCGACCCCATCTTGGTCAGCACCCGACCAAGTTTGCGCCCCTTCAGTTCTGATGGATCCGGCATCGCCATGGCCATTCGCTCCCCGGTGCAACTGGGCCGAACCGGCGGCGCAACCCGCCCTGTCCTCCCATTCGACACAATTGCCCCACCTGTTCAAGTGCGCACCCTCGAACATGATGGGGCTTTTTGAAACGTCAGTTTGATTTTGACGTTACTATTCCGTCATTCGGGCACACTACCCGTCCACAATCCGATCACTCGTTCGAGTGGAACTCCGCATCGTCCAACTCGATCCGACCGATGGTGCCGCCCGATGCATGCACCTTGTTCGTCAGGTCAGATTGATTCTTGCACTTGTCGATCATCTCCTCAGCCGAAATCCAACCCCGCTGATACAACGACCACAGGTGGTCGTCCAGCAACTGCATCCCGTACTTGCGCCCGGTCTGAATCATCGAGTCGATTCGGAACGTCTTGTTGTCACGGATCAGGTTCGCGATGGCAGGCGTCACCACCAGGAACTCGTACGCCGCCACACGCCCGGGAACATCGTGCCGTTTCATCAGCACCTGGCTCAGGATGCAGATCAGGGCCGTTGACAACTGCACCCGGATCTGGTTCTGCTGGGTGACCGGGAAGGCGTCCACGATACGGTCAATCGTCTTGGCCGCACCCGTGGTATGCAGGGTCGCGAACACCAGGTGGCCGGTTTCGGCGGCTCGCACGGCCGCCTCGATCGTCTCCAGGTCACGCATTTCGCCCACCAGGATCACGTCCGGATCCTGACGCAGCACGCGACGCAGCGCCTCGGCAAAACTGGGGACGTCATTACCCACTTCACGCTGGTTCAGAATCGACTTCTTGTGATAGTGGTAGTACTCGATGGGGTCTTCCATCGTGACGATGTGCCGATCCATGTACTGGTTGACGTAGTCGATCATCGTCGCCAGAGAAGTGGTCTTGCCCGAACCGGTGGGCCCGGTCACGAGGAAAAGACCTCGGGGGCGACGGATCAGATCCTTACACATGTCGGGAAGACCGATCTGCTCAAAAGTCAGCAGTTTGTTCGGAATCTGCCGCAGACAGATCGCAATGTCCCCTCGCTGCCGGAAGACCGACACGCGGAAGCGGGCGGCATCGCCATAGGCAAAGCCGAAGTCGGTGCCCCCTTCTTCCTGGAGTTCCTGCTGATTGCGTTCGGGGGTGATCGACTTCATGAGACCGACCATGTCGTCAGAGTCGAGCACCTTGGTCTGGAGGTTCCGCAACCCGCCGTGGAGGCGAATCGTCGGCGGGCGCCCGACGGTCAGGTGAAGGTCGCTTGCTCCGGTCTTGACCACCGTGTCGAGCAGGCGGTCGATCTGCATGGTGGACATCGTGCACTCCTGAACCGGTCAGGCCGAATAAAAGCGCTGCCGGACTACTTGCGTTCCCCTTCGTCAACCTGGCTGACACGCGCGATCTCGTCGGGCGTGGTCACTCCGTTGAGCACCTTGATTCTCCCGTCGGCCACGAGCGGGCGCATGCCGCTGGCCAGGGCCGCCTTGCGCAGTTCGCTCACCGGCGAGAGTTTGAACGCCAGGTCGCGCAGTTCGGCGTTCATCTGGAGCATCTCGAAGATGCCCTTTCGTCCCTTGAAGCCTGTCTCCGACTCGGCACAGGGCACCGGCTTGTACACCCGGCCCGCCGCTTCATCCACCGTCAGCCCGATCAGGTTGAGATACTTGGCATCCAGTTCCTCGCGTGAGGCGATCCGCTTGGACGGATCGTACAGCACGCGGATGAGTCGCTGGGCCATGATCGCCTGGATCGAAGAAGCGACCAGGAACGGCTTGATGCCCATGTCGATCAGGCGCGTGATGGCGCTGGGCGCGTCGTTGGTGTGCAGCGTGCTGAACACCAGGTGTCCGGTCAGCGCCGCCTGAATGGCGATCTCACCCACTTCGCGGTCACGGATTTCACCCACCAGGATGATGTTGGGCGCCTGGCGCAGCATCGAGCGGAGAATCGCCGGGAACGTCAGCCCGATGCTCTCCCGCACCTGGCACTGGTTGATGCCCTCGAAGTTGTATTCGACCGGGTCTTCGGCCGTGATGATCTTGCGATCCGGCCTGTTCAGTACGTCCAGCGCCGAGTACAGCGTGGTCGTCTTTCCCGAGCCGGTCGGACCGGTGACCAGGAAGATGCCGTTGGGACGCCGGATGATGCGGTTGAAATGCTCGAGATTGTCCGGCTCGAAGCCGAGATTGGCCAGACCGATGCGCACCGACTCGGGGCGCAGAATACGGGCGACCACGCTCTCGCCGTGATACGCCGGGCACGCCGAGACGCGGTAGTCGATCTGCACGTCGTCCACCGACAGTTTGATACGCCCGTCCTGCGGCACGCGGCGCTCGGCGATGTTCATCCCCGACATCAGTTTGACGCGGCTGAGCAACGCATTCTGCATGCGCTTGGGCAGGTTGTCACGCTCCATGCACACCCCGTCGATGCGATAACGCAGTCGCACACGGTCGGCCATCGGCTCGATATGAACGTCCGACGCACGCATGCGTACGGCCTCGGACATGATGCGGTTGACCAGCCGCACGATGGGCGCGTCTTCTGACGTCACGTCGATCGACTTGTCCATCGACCGGTCCACCGACCGGTCAATCGTCCGGTCGATCGAGTCGGTCACCAGCGACTCGTCGGCCCCGATCTTCCGCTCCGGACGCTTGCCCTCGATGTACGCCTTGATCTGCGACTTGCTCGCCAGCCGCGGTTCGATCTGCGTGTTCAGGCGAAACCGCAGGTTCTCCAGCAGGTCGAGGTCGAGCGGGTCATGGATGATCAATTGCAGTTTGCCGCCGACTTTACCCATCGGCAGCACGCTGTAACGCTTGATGAGCGAATCGTCGATCGCCTTCATGTCGATCTGCCGCGCCACTTCCGAGGCCGACAGATCCACATACTGCATCCCGAACTGATCGGCCAGGGCTTTGGCTACGTGCTCTTCCGACACGTAACCGGCTTCAACGAGAGTTTCACCGAGCCGGCGCCCGGCGGCCTTGGCCGCCTTGACTGCCAGCGCGAGATTCTCCTTGTCCAATACACCCCAGCCGACGAGGATTTCCCCGAGTTTGTTCCGCGATCTTGCCATGAATCCTGACGTCCCCCGTTCGGTATGAGTCGATGAAGCGCGGACAAATGCCGACCAATCCCACGAATGGCTCGTCGGGGACTGTAGCACACGCCCGAACAACGGGAACGGCGTTTGAGACCCCTCACATCCATCTTCCTTCGCTTTGAGCGCCCGGTTCCACCGACGATCCGACTACCATCCGCCGGAGCCATACTTCATGACCGACCCGGTTGTATCCCGACCTCGGCGTTTGCTCATCACATCAGGCCCGACGCAGGAACCGATCGATGCGGTTCGCTTCATCGGCAACCGGTCGTCGGGTCGGCTTGGCGCCGCCCTGGCCGATGCCGCCGCGGCCGACGGCTGGCAGGTCACCCTGCTCGCCGGGTGCGAATCACGCCGCCCCACCAGCCCCCTCGTAAGGATTTCCCCCTTTCGCACCACTGCCGACCTTGAACGCCTGCTCAGCGTTGAAGTACCGCGAACAGACGTGCTGGTCATGGCCGCCGCCGTCGCAGACTATCGCCCGGTCCTCCAACCCGGCGCCCTGGACGGCAAGACCCGGCGCAAGAACGCAAGACTGGTGCTGGAACTCGAACCCACGCCTGACCTGCTGGCCGGATGCCGTCGCCTCCGCCGCCCGGGACAGGTGTTCATCGGCTTTGCACTTGAGCCGCGCGAGGAACTGCTGACGTCGTCGCGCTCCAAACTCGCGCGCAAGGGGCTGGACATGGTGGTCGGCAATCCGCTGGCGACGATGGACGCCCAGACCATTGAGGCCACGCTTGTCGGCGCTCCCGGCACGCCCTTCCAGACTCCCCGGTCGACGCCTGGCCCGATCCCCAAGCCTGAGTTCGCCCGCTGGCTGCTCGCGGCCATCGCCGAACTGGTCGCGTCCGTGACGGAGCCTGCCGATGCCTGAAGGTCCGTCGTCCGAGCCGGGCAAGTCGAAGATTCAGCGTTCGCGACTGCGCAGCGGCAAACCCGCACCCGAAAGCACTTCCTCGCCGCGCCCACCGCGCCCGCCCCGCTCGGCCAACGCCGGCAGCGCCGCTCCACGTGGCCCAAGACCGCCCGCCCGCGGCCCGGCGCGTGGAACCGGTCCCCGGCCGGGTGGACCGCGCCCCGGTGCATCTGGTGGAACCGCCGCGTCGTCGAGGCCGCATCGCTCCTCCTCGCCGCGCCTGACCGAGTTGTACAAGGACGACCTGCTCATCGCCGTGGAGAAGCCCGCAGGCATGGAGGTGCGCGGGCAAGACGAGGCCATCAGTGTCATCGAGGCCGTCCGCCGGCAGACCCGCGTCCGCCGCGCCTCGCACGGGCCCTGGAGCGTTCACCAGATCGAGACGGCAGCCACGGGAGTGTGCGTGCTGGCACGCACTCCGGCGGCGCGCGACGACCTGCTCCAGTCCAGGCGCACCGAGAAGTTCTACCTGGCGCTGGTGGAAGGTGACCCCGCCGAACCGGACGCCCCCGGCAACGGGACCATCTCCACCGAGCAGAAGGGCCGTGAGATGGGCGAACTGCGCCAACTCGTCACGCACTACCAACGTTTGGGAGTGCATGACGGGCGCGCGTTGCTGCGTCTGCGCCCTCGCACCGACGGGCGAGGACAGTTGCAGTCGCACCTGCGCATGCTGAACGCACGCGTGGTCAGCGGGCCCGACGGCCGCCTGGGCGTTCACCTGGCCGAAATCGTGCTCACGCACCCGCAGACGCACGAACGCCTGCGCATCCAGAGCCCCGCGCCCGATTGGATGTACACCATGGCCGGGCTGAAAACGCCCTCGGGCGCCGAGCCTCACCCCGCCGAACCCGGCGCCGGCGGCGATGGCTGGGACAAAGTGGCCGACTGGTACGCCGAATATGTCGGTTCGCCCCGCAACGACCTGCTCGACGCAGTGGTCAACCCGGGCGTGCAACGGTTGCTCGGCGCACAGCCTGACCAGGTCGTGCTGGACGTGGCGTGCGGTGAGGGGGCTTTGGCCCGTCTGCTCAGCGAAGACGGCGTGCGGGTGCTGGGCATCGACGCCAGCGAGAAGTTGATCGCCCGCGCACAGGAGCGGGCGTCGCACGACACGCGCTTTCTGGTGGCCGACGCGCGCACATTGGCGCGCAACGCCGAGATTCCACAGGTCGATCACGCGTGCTGCGTGCTGGCGCTGATGAACATCGATCCGATCGAACCGGTGCTCGATGGGATGAAATCGCACGTGCGCCCCGGCGGACGAGTTGTGATCGTCGTGCTGCACCCCGCCTTCCGCTCGCCTCGGCGCAGTTCGTGGGCCTGGGAGGGCAAGGACTCACGCACGCAGAGGCAGCACCGGCGCGTTGATGCCTATCTCTCTGAGCAGGCCATTACCATCGTGATGAACCCCGGACAGGTCGCCTCGGGCGCCCCCGCCGTGACGACCACGACCTTCGTGCGACCGATGCAGGCGTACGTCAATGCGATGGGTCGCGCCGGTCTGCTGGTCGACTCGATGGAAGAGTGGACCAGCCCGCGCGTCAGCGAGCCCGGCCCCCGCGCAGACGAGGAAAACCGCGCGCGACGGGAGTTCCCCATGTTCCTGGCCATCCGCGCAGTCCGCCCCCTCACGGACTCGGCACGGTGATGATCCCGCCCGTCTCGTGGTCACGCTGCCCCACTACGCACGCGACGATGACCGACGCCACCTCTTCCGGACGAAGCGTCTTGCCCGCCGGGAGTTGGTCCTCGCTCCAGATCTCCCGCAACATGCCCGTTTCGACGGCCCCGGGGGCCACTGTGAACACCCGCACGCCGAACTCGCGCCCTTCACGAGCCGATGCCCTTCCAAGAACATTGAGCGCAGACTTCGCGGCCCCGTAGACCCCCAGGCCCGAGAACGGGTCGAGCGAAGAATAACTGCTCACGTTGACGATGCGACCGCCCGCCTTGCAAAGGTGCGGCCAGGCCCGGTTCATCAACCGGATCGGCCCGAGGGCGTTGACTTGGAACGTGCGGTCGAGTTCGGCGTCGGTGAACTGGTGAAACGCCATGAACGGGGCGTACCCGGCGTTGTTGACCAGCGCGTCGATCCGCCCGAACGCTTCCATCGCTTCCACCACGATCTGCGCTGCCGCGGCCGGCTCGCCCACGTCGGCCTCGATGATGCGCCAGGCAGCCTGCCCCAGCCGTTCGCCGGTTTGGCTCAGCGTCGCACGCGTGCGGCCCACCAGTGCCACACCCCAGCCTCGCTCGGCCAGTTGCACGGCGCAGCATCGCCCGATGCCCGAACCGGCCCCGGTGATGATGGCCATAGGCTGCTCTTGCACCGCCTGCTCCCTTCAAACGCGAACCCCCAACCGCCCGATGCGACCCACGCACCGGAAAAGATACACTCTCCCATCATGGCGACGCGATTGTCCATCTTCGGGCTCCTGACGGTCATCCTCGGCGTGCCGTTCATCATGAGCGTGATCCGCCGGCCTCCCGAGCCCCCGCCGGGCGCCCGAACACTCCTGATCGTCACCCCCCACATTCCCCAGATCCGGCAGGAGTTCACCGAAGCCTTTGAACGCTGGCACGAACGCGAGTACGCCGAGCGTGTCCGCGTCGACATGCGCACGCCCGGCGGAACCACCGAGATCCGCACCCAACTCGACGCTCAGTTCCGCGCCGAGGTCAGGAACGGACGCTTTCACATCGAAGACGGCGCCGTCCGACTCGAACGCGGGGCCGCCGCGTACGACCTCATGTTCGGCGGCGGAAGTTACGACCATGCCCAACTCTCACGCGGGCTGGTGGTCGGGCAGGATCTGTTCCAGCCCTCGCCCATGACCCGTACGCTCCGCCTCGATCAACTCGACCGCGCCGCCATCGATGCGGCGCCCGCCGTCGACAATGCCCTGATCGAGAGCCTGCTGGGGCGCCCGCTCCCGGCAGGAGTGAGAATCACCCGCCCCCAGGGCTCGACGACCCCGCAACTCGAACTCACCGTGAGCCTCTCCGTCCCCGCCGGCTTTGAGCAGTCGCAACTCGACGAGTGGTTCGGCGACAACGCCATCGGCACGCAAACCCTGTACGACCCCAAGCAATACTGGATCGGCACCGCCCTCTCCAGTTTCGGCATCGTCTACAACCGCCTGCTCTGCGATCACCTCGGCGTCGGCGTACCCGATTCATTTGAAGACCTCACCCAGTTCGGGTACTTCGGTCAGATCGCTCTGGCCGACCCGCGACAGTCCGGCTCGATCACCACGACGTTCGACTCCATCCTCGGGTACTACGGGTGGGAAAAGGGTTGGCGCATCCTCCGTGAAATGTGCGCCAACGCCCGCTCGTTCTCCAACGCCTCGACCAAGCCCCCCACCGACGTCAGCCAGGGCGAAGCGGTTGCCGGTCTTGCCATTGACTTCTACGGACGCGGGCAGGCTCAGGCCGTCGGCGGCGACCGCGTGGGCTACGCCGAGCCGACCGGCGCCGTGTACGTCGATGCCGATCCGGCCTCGATCCTCAACGGCGCGGCCAATCCGGACCTGGCACGACGATTCATTGAGTTCGTTCTCACCGAAGAAGGACAGGCGATCTGGCAGTTCCGCGCCACCACGGCCCACGGCCGCGACAACCCCGTCGGTCCCGACGGCCTTCCCATGGGCCCGCGCCAGTACGAACTGCGCCGCATGCCCGTCCGCCGCGCCATGTACGAGCAATATCTGCCCTACATGGTCGACTCAGTCGATCCCTTCCAACTGGCCTCCAGGACCTCCAACCCCGGCTGGCGCACCGGCGTACAGATGATGATGGGCGCCTTCGCCATCGACGCCGGCGATGAACTCAAGGACGCTTGGCGCGCCCTCAACCTCGCCCGACGCCGGCCTGACTTTCCACCCGAGGTTCTATCCGAGATCGAACGCCTCTTCTACGCCTTTCCGGAGCAGGCTCTGCCCGACGGCTCACTCATACCCTTCGACGAAAAGAACTATCGGGCCTATCGCAGCACCTGGAGCGACCTGACCGCCGCCAAGCGCGCCGAGATCGACTACGTCCGGTTTTTTCGCGAGCAGTTCGACCGGATCGTCGATCTGCATGACGAGCACTCTCCCCGGTGAGCGGCTATCGGAGCACCCCTTGAACGACCACCGAAGATCCATCCAGCCGCATCGCCCCGCTTCCACCAAGATCGTCGCCACCATCGGGCCCGCCTGCGAAACGCACGCGACTCTCCTCCGCCTCATCGAGGCCGGCGTCTCCGTCTTCCGCCTCAACTTCTCTCACGGCGACCTCGACGAACACGCCCACCGCCTCGCCCACGTCCGATCCGCCTCGCTGGCAATCGGACGCCCTGTGGCCGTCATCGGAGACCTGCAAGGCCCCAAATTGCGCATCACCCGTGTGCCAGACGCCACTCCCGAAGGCGGGATCGTCGTCCCCACAGGCTCCGACGTGCTCTTCCGCCGGGGTGTCGAAGAGGCTTATCTCGATTCACGCGAGCACATCCCCGTCTTCGGCTCCTCCTTTGACCCGATCTTCACCGACGTGGTCCCCGGGCAACGCGTGCTCATCAACGACGGGGCCGTTCGCATGTTGGCCGTCGACCGCACCCCCGGACGCGAACTGCGCTGTCGCGTGACATTCGGCGGGCGCATCACGTCGGGAAAGGGCATCAACCTGCCCGAGTCCGACGTGCGCGTCCCCGCCATCACCGACAAGGACTGGCGTTGCGTCGAGTGGGCGCTGCGCCACGGCGTCGACTTCCTGGCGCTCTCGTTCGTACGCACTGCCGAGGAAATCGCCGATCTCAAATCCCGCCTGCACGATCTGGTCGCAGCGGGCAAGGTCTCCGGCGACCTGTCGGCCCCGCCGCCCGTCATGGCCAAGATCGAAAAGCCCCAGGCCGTCCACAACATCGATGCCATCGTTCGCGAAGCCGACGCCGTCATGGTCGCTCGCGGTGACCTGGGTGTCGAAATGGACGTGGCGTTCGTGCCAACGGCCCAGCGCCTCATCATCACCAAGTGCATCGAGCATGGAAAGCCGGTTGTCGTCGCCACACAGATGCTTGAGAGCATGATCGAAAGCGCCTCGCCGACGCGTGCCGAGGCCTCAGACGTGGCCGGTGCAGTGCTCCAGGGCGCCGACGCCGTGATGTTGTCCGGCGAAACCGCCGTCGGCAAGCACCCCGCACTGGTGGTCGAGACGATGCGCCGCATCATCGAAGTGACCGAAATCGGGCTGGCCGAAGTTCCTTATGAAACCAGCCTGCGCCCGCACCTGGAAGAACTGCCCTATCGCTCGGCCGCCCTGGCCAACGGGGCGTGGCACATCGCGCGAGAGACCGGCGCCCGCGTCGTGATCACCTGGTCGCAGGCCGGAGGCATGGCTCGCTACCTCAGCCGCAACGACTTCCGTATTCCCATCCTCGCCTACACCAGCAGCGTGACCAGCGCGCGGCGCATGGCTCTGCTCGCCAACGTCTATCCCATCGTCAGCGAGCCCCCACCCTCCGGCACCCTGGCCGACTGGACCGACATGGCCGAGCAGAAACTCCGCGAGATGGGTCTGGCAGGAGACGCCGACATGGCAATCCTCATCGCCGGCAAGCCGCTGGGCACCACGCGCGCTCAGGATCTGCTCGCCATCCTCCGCGTCGGCGACCGCGCCAGCGGTTTCCGCTCCGAGGATGACCAGCCCGCGGCTACGGGCATCCGGCAGTGAACAACGACAGAAACCGTTGCACATCGAAAAAGTCGATGATCCCGTCGCCCGTCAGATCGGCCGATGGATCACCTGTCACGAAGGTCGACAGATACACCTGTACGTCGAAAAAGTCATACTGCCCCCAGTCGGGGGCAAAGTCGGCCGGGCACGGGTCCACCGCCGCCTCGTCCAGCAACTCACACCACAACTCGGCCAGTTTGAGATTCCCCCGGCGACTGATGTGCGGCAGATTGGAACGCTGCCCGTCGGCCAATTGCTCCAGTTCGGTCCCCACCTCCGGATGATTCAGCGCCACGATGCCGATGACCCCTTCCTCGGCCGCGTGATCCACGATGTACTCCGGCCAGCCTCTCTGCACCCCGCTCGGGTGCGCAGCCTCAGCCGCCCAGATGATCTCACAGTCCGGCGCGGCCTGACGAATCGCCTCCGTAAAGTCGCTCATGTTCTCGGGCAACGCATTCTGCTGGGCGGGAACCTGAATCCACAGGTCGGCGTCGGCCTGCTGCATCCAGCCGAGCAGCGCGTCCGGTTCGGTCTGGAGCAACTGGCGGAGATACCCGTTGCCACCCCAGCCCGCCACACCGATCTGAAGCCCCGGCACGTCCGGGCGGTAGGCGCTGTAGGCAAACAGGGGAAAGCCGGACCCCTCGTTGATCGCCTGCACGTACAACCCCCGCCACGTGCGGGCATCGCCCTGCGGAACCGGCGGAAACTCGTATCGCACTGTTTCAAATCGCCACGGGCCGAAGCGCAACTCCACACCCGCCTCGGGCCAGCGCATCAGCGGCATGTCGAACGTGATCGTCGCCTGCGTGAACCCCTGCGTCACCGACTCGATGATGTTGATCTGCCCGGCGCTCGGTCCGGCGGCGATGAACATCGCATCACCAGGCACAATCAGCCCGTCAAAGTTGCCCTTGAGCACCATCGCGGTGTGATTGATCACCCGATCGTCACCTGAGAAGATGCGCACGTGGCGCGTCGTGTCCAGCGTCATCTGCTGTGGCGGCGCTTCGTCAACCCCGACCTCGCTCTGCCACATGCCGCGCCGTGGACGCCACTGCACCGGCGAGGCCCCCGGGAACGCCATGATGTGCGCCTCGACCACCAGCGGCGCGTCGGGAGTCACCAGACTTCCCTCTTCCGGGCCGCATCGCATCTCGTACAATCCCCACCGCCGAAGGAACAAACCGCCGCCCGGACCTTCGGAAGTCACCCGCGCCGAACCCGACCAGAAACGTGAAAAACTGGCGTAGGTGCCCGAAGCGGTGTCGATCAGTTCAGTCAGGTCGGCTCTGGGCGGATCAACGCAGTCAAGCCCGAACCACGGTCCCCCCGAGCCTCGCACCACCGGACGGAACAGCACCCCCGAAACCTCTGATCGCTTCAGATCCAGGAACCCGTGGGCGTAGTTCCCCGGCGACTGCCCCGAGCCGTCGTCACGGAAAACCGCACGGCTGTTGGAACTGATGAACACGCGTATCGGGCGCCGCGGCCCGTGCACCAGTTGCACCGCAAGCGCTGATTCACCCGGCACGCTGGGATAGACCATCGCAAAAGGCCCTGGATCAACCAGGAAGAATCCGTCCAGCGGAGGTTCACGCGTGCTGACGTATCGAAAGCCCTGCACGTCAGTCGTCTGGCGCACGAGATTGAACCGCTCGAACTCCTCGGCCACCTGGTCATGCTTGTCGTAGACATGAATGTTGTACGCACCGGCCGGTTCACCCATCACCGCCGCTCGCTGCTGGGTGACGCCCCCCGCGTCCACGTCGATCGGCAGGGTCGTGGCGGCGTGGTTGAGCATCCACTCGGCGCCGGCAGTGCCGTTCATCGAGCCGGCCCCCGCCAGGTCGTAGGGCGCAAAGTACCGGCGCGTGGAGCGGATGTTGCTTATGTCAGCCGCCTTCACGGAATGCGAGCGGAACACCAGCAGCCCATACGCGCCGATCAACGCCGGACGCCCCTGCGAGTCGGCCCCGAGGCACGGACCCGATGCGCCCTGCTCCAGCGGCACAACCAACTCGCCGGCAGTGGCGATGCCCCCGTGAAGACCCGTCGAGTCCATGTGAAAAATGTCCACAAACCCCGACTGACGGAAACTCAATGCCAGCAGTTGCCATTCCCCGCCCAGCAGCGGGTGTCCAGAGTCGGCCACCAGCGAAATCGCCTGCCCCTGATCGTCCTCCACCTCGACGCTGCCGATCACCGTCCCCGTCGGACTGGTGCATAGAGAGAGCACACCTGGAATCTCGAAAATCCCGCGCGCATCAGAGGTCGGCACATCCGGGTGTATCCATAGCAGCACCGAAAAGTCGCCTGCCTGGAGCCGCTCGCCAGGACTGACCTGAGACGCCAGGGCGATCCGCGCCCCATCCGTCTCGGCCCGGACGGCCGCCATCGACGGGGAGACCACTGCCCATAGCAGCAAGGGGACCAGGAACAGGCGTGCGCGCACCAAAACCTCCTCCGCCTCCGGCAATCGCCGATCATTGTGGTCAATTCACGTCCGGTGTCAATACGGACTCCCCGCACGCCGGCCCGAAGCCCGTCACAGGGCGCACAGATCGCGCCGCCCCGGGCCTCCTTCCCCTGCCCGGGCAGGTTGCTGCCCGAACGCTCGGGTTTTCGGACGCGCTCAGAACGACCAGCCCAGCGTGAGGAAGTAGTTCAGATCGTTCTGCTTGAACCCCTCGCCGGGGTCGCTGTCGTGCCGATGCTCGGCCCCCACGCGGAGGAACATGTTTGTCTCGGGGTCAACCGTGACCTCCCACGCCGCCTTGTTCACCCAGCGAAACTCACCCATGTCGTCCAGACTCGGATAGAAATCGGTGGAAGCGACCAGTTTCTGCCGCTCATTGATCTTGTGCCCAAAGTCGAGCCCGAGCAACGCCTCCGGGTGGAAGCCCTCATCATCCCCGCCGATCTCCTGCGAGCCGCCGATACCCGCACGTCCGACCAGCGTGGTCTTCTCACGCTTGATGAACTCGTAGCCCACACCCAGGAAGCCGGAGATCCGATGATCCCAATTCTGAAACTGGTCGTTCTCGTACCGGCCTTCGGCGAACAATCGCCAGCGTGAGTCCTTCAGCA
Organism: Cyanobacteria bacterium CYA; assembly: GCA_008363215.1. Taxonomy (GTDB): domain Bacteria; phylum Planctomycetota; class Phycisphaerae; order Phycisphaerales; family UBA1924; genus J022. The sequence goes on along the minus strand of RHKP01000002.1, from coordinate 73,588 downwards.
GCCAGTCGTTTCGCAGCGAGAGGTCGAAGCGGTTGGCGGTTTCATCGCCATCTGACTTGACGTAGAGGTAGTTAGCCCCGAACTTTGTTTCGATGCGCTCGGTCTTGCGAGCAGCGTTGACGCCCATGCGGAAACTCACTTGCTCGGTATTGCCGTCACTGCCCGCCAGCCCGACTTCGACTGAGCCCTCCCAGCCCTCCAGCCAACTGGGCGTGTAGGCCGGCTGAGCGCCCGGATCGGCCGGAACGCCGCCTGCAGCGCTCGCCTCCGACTCAGCCGCCGCAAGGTCCGCCTTCGCCGCCGCCAACTCGGCTTCCAGAGATGCGATGCGATCCCGTGCCGCCTGGGCACGCGCCGCTGCGTCACTCGCATCCTGTGCCGGCGCCGCTCCGGCGATCACACCAAGTACCGCTCCTGCCGTCGCACGTCTCCACATGGTCATTCCCCCGTCTCCGCAGCACATCGACTCTCACCCACCTCGGATTCTCGGGCCCGGACGAGATCCTGTGGATCCAAGCCGACCGCCGGAATGCCGGGAACGCGGTCAAGATAGGAGCCCAACCCACGGTCAAGCCAGTACCGGTGCATGAAACCGGCGCCAACTGCCGATAGGATCTGGACTGTGCAAGACTTCAATCGACGCGACATGCTGGTTCGGTCTCTTGCCCTGGGCGCTCTGGCTTCGGTCTACGGGGTGCTGAGCGCCTGCAACTCGGCCCCGCGCCGCGCGCGAGGCCCCGGCCTGGTCGGAACTCCGATCCCCGAGAACCCCGCCCCCGCTGCTGGGCATGCAGGCACCCGCCCGATCGCTCGCGGACCGGCCGGTCCGTCAGGGCTTCCCACAGGCGTCATCCCGCGCACTCGCTGGGCCAGGTACGGGCCTGACCCCTCGCTGGCCGATCCCATGCGCGGCATCGACAAGATCACCGTGCATCACGACGGCATGCCCCCCCAGGTGCTCCGCGGGCCCGATGCCTGCGCCGCCCAGATCGAGATCATCCGCCGCGGACATCGTGGCAATGGCTGGGCGGACATTGGGTACCACTACATCGTCGATCCCGACGGCCGCGTCTGGGAGGGTCGCCCCATCTCCCTCCAAGGTGCCCACGTCAAGGACCAGAATCCCCACAACCTGGGAATTCTGGTGCTGGGGAACTTCGAAGAGCAGCAGCCCACGCCGCAGGCGCTGGCTTCGCTCGATCGATTCGTCTCAGCGCAGATGCACCAATACCGCATACCCCTCAACCGGGTATTCACGCACCAGGAACTGGCGCCCACCGCCTGCCCGGGAAGAAACCTGCAACGCTACATGGAGCGCACTCGCGCTCGCGGGGGCCCGCTCGCGTCGGCCTGATCGGCGCTGGTGGAAGTCAAGTCTCGGTTCTCAGGCCGAAGCCGTCTCGGCCTGGGAGTCGCTCGAGTCTTCGTCCGACTCAGCGTCCACGTCCGCAGGCTCGGGATGCTCCGATTCCCCGAAGATCGCACGCCCCACACGAACGATGTTGGCGCCCTCTTCAATCGCCACCTCGAAATCGTCCGTCATGCCCATTGACAGCAGGTTGAAGCGCCCCTCGGCGATGCCCGCCCGGCGGACTTCCTGGAACAGGTCGTAGCACCGGCTGAACACAGGCCTGGCGTCCTCAGGATTGTCGCTGTATGGCGCCATGGTCATCAGACCACGCACTCGCACGTTGACCATGGTATCGATCTGCTCGGCCAGCGGCAGGGCTGCCGGAACCGGGCACCCGAACTTCGAACTCTCACCCGAGCAGTTGACCTGTATGAGCACGTCAATCGGGCGATCGCGCCGATCCGCGAAGACCTGAAGATCCTCGACCAGCCGCAGGCTGTCGATCGAGTGAATCAGGCGGGCGTGCTCGACCGCCCGACGCACCTTGTTGCGCTGCAGGTGCCCGATCAGGTGCCAGCGGGCCGGACCGGCCAGCGTGCCTTCGCCTTCGGGCTTGCCCGACATGAGGATCTGCCCGGCCCGAGAGCCGTCCGGGCTGTTGCCCGTGCGCTCCAGCACCCGGACGCGGTCGAACCACTCTCGCACCATCGACGCCCGCTGCGCAAGGCGCTGCACGCGATTTTCCCCGAAATCACGGTGCCCAAGTTCGAGCAGCGTGCGGATCTGCTCGGGCTCGGCCGTCTTGGTGACCGCGACGAGGATGATTTCCTCGGGGCGTCGGCGAGCACGCACCGCAGCATCGGCGATGCGCTGCTTCACCCGGGCATATCTTTCCGACAGCGTGTTCTTCGCGTCCATACTGGTCGGCTCGGTCCTTCTGGGGGCACGCGCTGATGGGTGTAGAATACGCCGAAACTTCCCGCATGCAAACCCGAGCCAGAAAGGCCGATTCCATGAAAAATCAGCACCTCACCCCTCGAGACCAGATTCTCCCCGCCGGCTCCATCGCGCCCGACTTCACGCTCCCTGACCAGAACCGGCAGGACTGGAACCTCGCCGAAGCCGTAAAGAAAGGGGATGTGGCCTTGTGCTTCTTCCCCCTTGCATTCACCGGCGTGTGCGGCACCGAAATGGCCTGCATCACCAGGGACATGGACTCCTGGAAGAAAAAGGGCGCTTCCGTCGTCGCCATTTCCTGCGATTCCTTCGCCACCCTCAAGGCCTGGGCCGAAAAAGAAGGCCTCCAGCACACGCTCCTCAGCGATCTGCACCGCGAAGTGGTCAAGGGCTACGGCATCTACTGGCCCGAACTCAACGTCGGAGGACGCGGCACCGTCATCATCGGGCACAGCCCCGACGGGCGCGGCAAGGTCAAGTGGTCGCAGCGCCGCGAGCCTGGCAATGCGATGGACTTCAACGACGTGCTTGCTCACCTGAGTTGAGCCCGCATCGTCCGAGTTGTGCATCCGGGGTTCCTCCAGTCTCCTCTCAGGTCAGGTGCATATGTCCAAAGCCAAGAACACCCCGTTTGTGCTCATCATCCGCGACGGCTGGGGCACCAACCCCTACCCTGAACACGCCGCTTTCAACGCCATCGCCCTGGCCGACACGCCCGTGGCCGACCGCCTGATGCGCGAATGGCCCGCCACGCTGATCAAGACCAGCGGGGAGGACGTCGGGCTGACCGACGGCACGATGGGCAACTCCGAAGTCGGGCACCAGAACATCGGCGCCGGGCGCATCGTCGACCAGGACGCGGTGCGAATCACCAAAGCCGCCCGCGCCGGGCTGGGTTCCAACATGGTGCTCCGCGACGCCGTCGCCTCGGCCGCCCGCGCCGGCAAGCCCGTGCACCTTCTGGGCATCTGTTCAGACGCCGGCGTGCACGGATTGCTCGATCACCTCTACGCCCTGCTTTCGCTGTGCCGCGAGCAGGCCGCCCCGCGCGTCTACGTGCATCTCTTCACGGACGGACGCGACTCGGGGCCCTACACCGGGAAGAACTACGCCGAACGGGTGGAAGCCAAGTGCCTCCAACTCGACGGTGACGCCTTTCACGTGGGCTCGATCATCGGGCGCTACTGGGCGATGGACCGCGACAATCGGTGGGAGCGCGTGCGCCGCGCCTACGACTGCCTAACCGGGCGAGGCCAGACGCCGCCCAACTTCGATTCCGCCGGAGCAGCCGTCAAGGCGTATTACGACTATCCCGAGGGAGGCGCCACCCTGGCCGGTGACGAGTTCATCTCCCCGCGCACCGTCGGCGACGCCGATGCCAGCCGCATCCGCTCCGGCGACACCGTGATCTTCTACAACTACCGTGGCGATCGACCGCGCGAGTTGTGCAGCGCCTTCCTGCTGCCCGAGTTCTACGGCGCCGAAGAGGTCAAACCCAGCCCCGACTCGGGCGAACGCGGCTTTGACCGCGGACCCAGGCTCGATCTCAACTTCGTCATCATGGCCCCCTATTCGCACCGCTTGTCGACGCTGGCGAAGGTGGCCTTCGAGAAGCCCCCGAAGATGGCCGACATCTCCGGCGAGTACTTCAGCAGGCTCGGACTCTCGCAGTTTCGCTGCGCTGAAACGGAAAAATATCCGCACGTCACGTTCTTCTTCAACGACTACCGCGACGATCCTTTCTCGGGCGAACACCGCGAGATCATCCAGAGCCCCAAGGTCGCCACTTACGACCTCCAGCCCGAGATGTCCGCCGGTGGCGTGTGCGACGCCGTCCTTCGGCGCCTCGACTCTGAGGACTGCGAAGACGTCATCGTCGTCAACTTCGCCAACGGTGACATGGTCGGGCACACCGGCAGCCTCGACGCGGCCGTGAAAGCCTGCGAGGTCGTGGACCGCTGTGTCGGCCAGATCGTCGACAAGACGCTCGCGCGGGGCGGCTGTCTCATCGTCACGGCCGATCACGGAAATGCCGAGCAGATGTGGGATCCGGCAGCCAACTCTCCGCACACCGCTCACACGACATACGACGTGCCGCTGATCGTCGTGGGCGAGCCGTTTCGTGGACGCCGGCTGGTGGGCGACACCGACGCGGCGGGATGGTTTGATGAGCGCCTCCGTGCCAAGCGCGGGCGCCTGGCCGACATCCTCCCCACCGCCCTGGAGATGATCGGGCTCCCCCAGCCCCAGAGCATGACCGGGCGCAGTCTCCTGCTGCCGTCCGAATGACGGCCGGCGGCCCAACCGGATACGCTGTGCCTATGAAGAAGCATCTCTTGGGCATCACGCTCATGGTATTGGCAACCTCGACGGCCTGGGGACTCGACGCCCCCACCCTCACCCAGCCTGATCTGGCCCTCCAGACCGAGGAGCCGGTCGCACAGCCCTTCGGGGTCAAGGGGCAGACCCGCCTGACCATCGGCACCGGTGTGGCGTTCGAGGTGGAGGACGACGATGACTCGACGGACTTCAACATCAACGTCGCCTGGAGCCGCTTCCTCGTCGACGACATCGAGATGCGCCTGGAACTGGGCGGGTGGTACTTCGATCAGGAGTCGGACGGCGCGTGGGGCATCAACCCGAACTTCGTGCTCCGCTGGCACCTGATCAACAAGGAACGCTGGACATTCTTCGCAGACGCGGGCATCGGTGTGCTCTTCTCCACCGATGACGTCCCCCCCGGCGGCACCAGCGCCAATTTCACGCCCCGCGCCGGCGCGGGCATCACGCACAAAATCGGCGCCCGCGGACAGCGCGCCGAACTGGGCGTCCGATGGCACCACATCTCCAACGCCCGCCTCACCGGAGACTCCGACAACCCCGATCGTGACGGCGTGATGGTCTACGCCGGAATCAGTTTCCCGTTCTGATGATCACCCTGCGTTGGCCAGCCGCGGAAGCGAAGGCCCGCCGATGTCGGCGACGACCACCCGGTTGCGCCCGGACTGCTTGGCGACGTAGAGCCTCTGGTCAGCCGCCTCGAGCCACGACTTGGCGGGCACCGCCGCCCCGTTTCCGACGCCCGCCACGCCGATCGAAATCGTCACCGATCGTTCCGGATGCCGCGCCCAGCGGAGCGATTCGAGGTGGCCGCGGATGCGATCACACATCTTGCCCGCCTCGTCGGGAGGCGTCGAAGGCATGATGACGGCAAACTCCTCGCCTCCATACCGGCACGCCACGTCTGACTGTCGAATCTCGGCTGCAAGCAGTTTGGCCAGCACCTGGATCACCGCGTCGCCGGCCGGGTGCCCGTACGTGTCATTGATGGACTTGAAGTGATCGATGTCGATCATCCCCAGCGAGAGCGGATACCCGTGCCGCGCGGAGCGCGCCACCTCGGCCTCCCATTGAGAGTCGAAATAGGCCCGGTTCCAAAGCCCCGTCAACCCGTCGAGTTGCGCCCGCTGAGAGAGCATCTGCAGCAGCGAATACATGCGAAGCGCCGCTCGCACCCGCGCCCGCAGTTCGGCCAGGTTGAACGGCTTGGTCACAAAGTCATGCGCCCCGAGGTCAAAGGCCGTCACCTTGTCCTCAGCCCCGCCAAGCCCGCTGACCACGATGACCGGCACGTCGCGCAGGTCGGCGTCTTCCTTGATCACACGAAGCACTTCAAAGCCGTCCATGCCCGGCATTTCAAGGTCGAGAAGGATCAGCGCCGGGTGATACTCCTTGGCCAGCGCCAGCCCCTTCTCGCCCGAGTCGGCCACGATCACCTCCAGTGACTCGGCGCTGAGTCTCAATGTCAGCAGGCGATGAAGCACCACGCAGTCGTCGACCAGCAGGACGAGCGGTTTCGAATCGTTGAGTTGGGCTGGAAGTGTGTTCATCCGGCGTGCGAAGTGTGCCTGCGTGTGTTAGTCGGCTCTCATATCCGCCGCCGCTCTTGAACACAGATCGATCAGTCTGCGGACCTGACACTCGATGGAACGCACACGATCCTCTCCGGCCGGGGCGTCGCGAGCGCAGGCTTCAAGTTCACCGGCGGCCTGCCCAATGCTGTCAAACCCGTAGCCCCCGGCCGCTCCCTTGAGTTGGTGAGCAATGCGCCGGAGGGAGCCAAGATCGGCTGCCTCCCAGGCTTCCTCAAGCGATCGGGTGCGTTGCGGCAGGTCTTCGACGAAGTACCCGATCAACTCGCGCATCTCGGGGTCATCGGCGAAGGAACTGAATATCCGGTCTTCTCGCCTTGGCTCGCGATCGCCGCCCATGGGTGACCTCCGCCCCGTTCATCGGCTCGGCGGAAAGTGGGGTTGACGCCCACCGGCTTCATTGGCAAGGAAAGTGAGCCGCTCAGACGCTCTCGGCCGACCGGGGGACGCTCCCAGGCCGCTTCTTGGCGTGGCGCACGATCGTACCCGTCACCAGATACACCACGTCCTCGGCGATGTTGGCCATCAAATCGCCCACACGCTCGAGTTCACGCCCGACCCGATAAGCAAGCAACCCCCGGTCGATCGCCTCCGGTTCCCGCGCGATCCAAGCCTTCACCTCGTCGAACAGACGCTTGTCCAACTGGTCGATCACCTTGTCAGCCCCGATAACCTCGCGAGCCTGTTCGGCGTCCTCACGCAGCACCGCACGCAGCAGGTCGTGGCACATCGCCGGAACCCGGTCGCCCATATCCCGTAACGCCGTCGGCCACGGAGTCTGCACTGAACGATCCAGCGAGCGGGCAATCTTCGCGATCGAAGAGGCGTGGTCGGCCACCCGTTCCACGTCCAGGTTCACCTTCAGGCAGAAGGTCAGCAGACGAAAGTCATGCGCGAACGGCTGCTGCAACGTCATCAGCCGCAGGCACTCCTGCTCGATTGCCACCTCTTCCTCGTCCACCCGATCTTCCCGAGCGCGAACGTCGGCCGCCCGGTCGGCGTCTGCTTCCCACAGCGCCACCAGCGACGACTCGAGCATGTGAATCGCGTATGACGCCTCGGTGATAAGCCGACGGCGCAGACGCACCAACTCGTGCTCCAGAGTGGTACCGGGTTCGGGGGTGAAACTCTCAGATTCGCCGAGGGGACCGATCATTGGTGCAGAACAACTCCATGAGTTCCCCTATTCACGGGAAACAAGGGCTGAAGGGGATTCTAGGCCAGCGCTTTCTTGGAATCGGTAGGAGGACGCGGTGCGGACCAATCTTGGACAGAGTTGGGCGCAAGTCGCGCGCGCAATACCGCCAAAAGACTCCCCTGTTCCAGTGCTCGCGGGTCCAGACGCAGGTACACCTCTGCCAGCGGAGTTCCGCTTGAGTCTCGGGCATTGGTCTGAGCCAGAGCGGCGTCGATCACCCGAACCTGTCCAGGCCCGCGCCGCAGCGTCTCGGCAACCGGTGCCGGGTCAGAGGTCAGGAAGACGATGTCCGGGCCTCGCCGAGTGACGGTTCGGACACCCAGGGCCGCCGCACCGATGCGCACCTGGGCCAGTTCGATCAGGCGCATCGTCGAGGGCGGCGGCTGCCCGTAGGCGTCGCGCAGATCCGACTCAACGCCGGCCAGTGCCTCCAGCGTCGGCGCAACTGCGATGCGCCGGTATGCCTCCAGACGCCGCACATCCGACGGAATATACGCCCGCGGGATGAGGCCCGAGATGCCCAGTTCCATCGAAGTGGCGCTGGTCGGCTCCTCGGCCTTGCCGTACTTGAGTTCCTGCACGCTGCGATCGAGCAGTCGGCAGTACATCTCGTATCCGACGGCCGCGATGTGCCCGGACTGCTCAGCCCCGAGCAGGTTGCCCGCCCCGCGGATCTCCAGGTCGCGCATGGCGATCTTGAAACCCGCGCCAAGCATCGAGTATTCCTCGATCGCCTTGAGCCGCCGCTGCGCCACCTCGGTCACGTTGCGGTCGTTGGGCAGCAGCATGTAGCAGTACGCCCGATGCTTGTAGCGACCGACGCGTCCACGCAACTGGTGCAGATCGGCCAGCCCGAACCGGTCGGCATCATTGATGATCATGGTGTTGGCCGTCGGGTTGTCAATGCCCGACTCGATGATCGTCGTTGAAACGAGGATATCGGCCTGCCGGCGCATGAACGTGAGCATCACCTCTTCGAGTTCACGCGAAGGCATCTGCCCGTGCCCCACCACGATCCGGGCCGACGGAGCCAGTTTCTGCACCTCGTCGGCCACGCTTTGAATGTTGTGCACGCGGTTGTGGACAAAATACACCTGTCCTTCGCGCGCCAGTTCGCGGGCGATGGCGCGCGCGATCCGCTGCTCGTTGTAGGGAATGACCTCGGTGACAATCGCACGCCGATCCAGCGGCGGCGTGGTCAGGCTCGAAATGTCGCGCAGCCCGAGCATCGCCATGTGCAGCGTTCGGGGAATGGGCGTGGCCGACAGCGTCAGCACGTCGACCACCATGCGAAGTTGCAGCAGGCGTTCCTTGTGCTCGACGCCGAATCGCTGCTCTTCGTCGATGACGACCAGCCCCAGGTCAGCGAACCTGACGTCCTTGGAGAGCAGTCGGTGCGTACCGATGATGACGTCAACCTGCCCCTTGCGCAGGTCGCGCAGGGTGTCGTTCATCTCCTTCTGCGTCTTGAAACGGCTGAGCGACTCGACGCGGAACGGGTAATCGCGAAACCGGCTGCCGAAGGTGCGTTCGTGCTGCTCGGCCAGCACGGTGGTCGGCACGAGCACGGCAACCTGCTTGCCGAACTCGCAGGCCTTGAACGCGGCGCGGATCGCCAGTTCGGTCTTGCCGAAGCCCACGTCGCCGCACAGCAGACGGTCCATCGGGCGCTCGGACTGCATGTCACGCTTGATCTCCGCCAGCGCCGCCAACTGGTCTTCGGTCTCCTGGTACGGGAACTCGGCCTCGAACTCTCGCTGCCAGTTGGTGTCGCCGGCGTAGCGGATGCCGGGCATGTGCTCGCGGGCCGCGCGCACCCGCAACAACTCGGCCGCAAGATCACGCACCGACTCAGTCACACGCTGCTTCTGGTGCTTCCACTTCACTCCGCCGACGGTCGACAACGGGGGCTTGCCGGCAAACCCGCCCACGTACTTCTGCACCTGGTCGATCTGCGTGCACGGAACCTGAAGCCGAGAACCGCCGGCAAACTCCAGCGTGAGGTATTCTTCCCGCTCGCTCTTGGGCGGCGGCGGCAGCCCGGGCAGTTGCCGCGGCGCCAGCAACACCAGCCCGATGAACTTGGCGATGCCGTGATCGGCGTGCACCACGTACTCCCCGACGCCGAAGTCAAGGAACGTGTCGATCGCCTTGCCCTGCCGCATGCGCGTGCTGCGCCGCCGCGCGTCGAAGCGATGCAGCAGTTCGTGGTACGGCACGAAGGCCACCCGTCGCTCACCCCCGATGACGAACCCGCGATGCACGTAGCGCACGCTGCTGCCGATGCGTCCGGCCTCCGGCGCATGCTCGCTCAGCAGTTCCCCCAGCCGCTGCTGCTCGCCGTGATTCTGGCAGCACACGATCACGTCCGTGTCGTTGCTCAGTTGAGCCAGTTCGCCCACGCCTTCTGCGATGTCTTCCGAGAGTTCCGGCAGTGACTCAAACGGGAGTTCGACGCGCAGGTCCGCGCTCGACGCACCGCCCGAAAACTGGTTGATCTCGACCAGACCGCAGCCCTTCTTCTCGATCTCCGCCAGCACGGCCGGCGGGCCCATCAGCCCGCGACCATCCGTCGCACGCTCGAAGTACCCGCGTGCCTGCTCAACGATTTCGAGCGTCTCGGCCAGCACCGCAACGAAGCCCCGGGGCAGCAGATCGATGAAACTCACGCCTTCATCCGCGATGACACGCGAGGGGTCGGCCGTCACCAGTTGCACCGACTCGACCGCCCGATCCGAACCCATCGTGTCCAGGTCCACCTCGTTGAGCCGCTCGATCTCGTCGCCGAAGAAGTCCAGACGCACCGGCACCGCTCCGCCGCCCGGCGCAAAGATGTCGACGATGCCGCCACGCACGGCAAACTCGCCCGGCTCTTCGATGGCTTCGACGCGCCGGTAACCGGCCGCGACCAGCCAGCGGGCCAGTTGCCCGGGCTCAATCCGGTCACCACGCCGCAGCACGCGAACCAGTGAGGCCAGTCGTGCCGCCGGAGGCGTCTGCTGCATCAACGCGTGAATCGGCGCCACGACCACCACCGCCTGCCGTGCATCGAGCGCCCTTGCCTGCTCGATCACCACCAGTCGTTCGGCCAGCAGTTCCGGCGAAACGCTCTCATCGCCCACGGCCGCTTCGAGCGCCGGCACACGCAATACCCGCAGACCGTCTCCGGACTGCGAGAGTTCGTCGAGGATCTCATCCGCGTCGTCAAGGTGAGCGGCCACCAGCAATACCGGGCGAGACAGGCGCAGCGCCAACGCCGCGGCCACGAACCCGCTGGAACTTCCGGCCACGCCGGTCGCCACGCAGCGCCGCCCCTGCGAAAGACCATCGCTCAATCGCGCAAGAGCGTCAAGCCGGGCAACAGACGACACGGGATCCGAAGGATCGAGTCCCTCCACGCCGGGGTTCATTCGAAGACCACCAGACCTTGCAGTTTCTCCACCGTCTTGGGCCCGATGCCCCGGACGCGCCCAAGATCACTCAACGACACGAATCGCCCGCTGTGCGTCCGCTCGTCGATGATCCGTTGCGCCAGCGCCGGTCCGATGCCCGGAAGCAGATCCAGTTCGGCCAGCGTCGCCGTGTTCACGTTGATGCGCAGCACCGGAGCCACGGGTGTCGAGGGCGGCGCCGGATCCGCCGGCGATGGCAGCGGATTGACGGCTTCGGGCTCGGTCGGCGGCCGCGACGCATCCTCGACCACGGGCGCCCGCACACCCGTGCCCGCGTCCGACGCGCCCAACGACGAAGCCGCGCCCACTTGGAATGTCGGAGCACCCTGCGAACCGGCGGCTGCAACTTCCATCGCCGGGAGCCCCTCAAGCGCCAGGCGGTCAGCCGGAATCGTCTCACGCCGAAGCGGGTCGATCGGCTGCGCGATCCGCTCGCCCAGCACGCCCCACGCAAGCCCGACCGACGCGGCCCCGGCGATGAAACCGCCTGAGCACCACTTGATGGGAACAAGCCGGGGCGATGGTGTGAGGGGTCGCGTCGGCATACCAGCCACGATTCTAACACCAGACCCCGCGTGTGTCAGCGTGAGAATTCATGTGGATTCAAGTTGGGCTTCGGGTGCCCGGGGACGCCCGACAAGTGCCCGCCCTTTGGCCCCTCACCGGGTCGGATTCGACCGGAACCCCGGTAGCCCAAGGTGGTTGCGGCGCCGACCAGGGTTCAGGCACGCTCAAGCGTCCACCGTCCCACGGCACGCAGATTCGGGGTCGAAGCGGTACCGCGCCGCGAGGACGCTTGGAGTTCGCCCGGTCTCGGTCAGTTCGCCGGGCTCGGTCAGACCGGCCGGCGGCAAGATCGCGCATGCCAACTTCAGGAACCAAGCACCGAGAAATCAGCCACTCCCGGGGGCGGCTGGGCCGCGTTGATCGCATCGCGAATCTTGCACAGACGATCGACGATGCCCTTCTCGTTCCCGCTGACGCCGATCAGTCCGCCCCGCGGCATCTCCGCCGGCTGCGGCAGGTCGTACAACTCCTGCCAGCACACACTCTGCACGAAGGGCTTGGACAGCGCGATCGTCAGCACCGCTGACGCCCAGTCGGCCTGCTGCTGCTCGCTCCAGGGCCTCCGCCAGAAGCCCGGATTCAGATCGGCCAGTTCGGGGTGACCAACCGCCTCGGGTGTGCCGCTGGGCACTCCCACCGCGGTGATGGCGATCGGCTTGTCGAGCATCGCGCAGCGGTCGAGCATCGCCGACAGTTCCATCAGATCGCGCGATGATTGCCCGTGCTCGGGCTGGCCCATCTGCACCCGCACCGCAAAGGAGTCGATCATGATCCCCGCCTGCGTGAGCATCTCGGCATACAAAAGCGGCGGAAGCGACCGACGGTTCGCCGTGTAGTACTCACCCCAGGGTTGCGTGATCTCCACCTGCACCTTGGCCGTCGGGTGCAGTTTGCGCACCACCATCACGCAGATGCGCGTCAGGTCCATCATCTGGTCGAAGGACAACTGGAAGTTGGAGTTGGCGTGCAGCCCGGAGACGATCGTCCAGCGCGCGATCGTCCGCCGGTACCGCGTCACGATGTTCTTGACGTGCTCGTAGATCAACTCACGCAGCGTCTCGTAGTCGTTCTCCCAGATGTACAGCCAGTCGGGTACAGCCGACGGACGCAGGTCGATCACCGGACCGCCGACCACGGGCAATTTGGCCTTGCGTACCGCCCACTCGATCCACTGGTCGGTGTTCTGGAAGAGGTACTTGCCCTCGGTCGGCTCCATTTCCGACCAGCGCATCGGTATCGAGACAAACTCGCAGCAGCGGCTCGCCACGTCCTGCGCCCGGTCGAAAAACGCCGACGACGATATCGCGCACCCCAGCACCGGACGCACCGGGAGAATGACGCCAACCCGGTTGGGGCTGAGCACAGCCGCCGCGTTGCCGCGGACCGTCCGCTCGGCCGATCCGCCGGGCTGGTCTTCGATGGCCTTGCGGTGGATATCGCCCGACATGCGAGGCCCGAACTCGCGGGACGCATTGAGCAGCGCCAGACGCTCACCCGCCTCGATCCCAAGCCACAGCGCCCGCAGCGCCAGGCGATTGGCGTCCGGCGAGTATCCGGCCGTGGCGGCTCCCGCCTCCGATCCTTCGCCCAGCCCATGCCGCTGGGCCACCAGCGCATCGGTGAACGTCATCCGCGCCTGCTCGAACAACGTCATCACCGCGTGGTCACGCGGCAGGTCGAACAGTTGCCAGTCCTCCAACTTGTAGAGGAACAGCATCAGTCGATGCCGGGCCAACTCGAGCGAGAGCAGATAAGGCTCCGGGCGTTCGGGCAGCAGACAGGTCTGGAGCGTCAGCACGCCCAGGGGGCTCAGACGCGCCGGTGACGGATCAGACTCGGCCACGCCCGACTGAGCCGCCTCACGGGCCTGCGCACGCCGGGCACGCTCGACCCGGATCTTCTCCCGAAAGGCCTTCTCGTCCAACGCCTCGTCGCCGCTGCGCGACGGCACCAGTTTGAGCAACGCGTCCTTGTCCAGCCCGATCTGCAGCGCCAGACCGGCAGCCTCAGGGCTGGACTTGGTGCAACAGATCTTGCCGGCCTCGAATCGGATCTCCCCCGCAACGGGAACATTGTCAGGCCCCACAAGGTGGGCATGACGCACCTGCAGTGAGCCCGCTGGGAGATCGCCGTCAAAGACCAGGAAACTCAGCATCCGAACCTTGTCCTCACCAGCGCCCCGGAGTGAAGGGCAACTCTACCAGCCTGACGCGCCTTGGGCGAGTCGCCCCGGCTCCGAGGCGGCCGGTCGGAGAATAGCATCCCTCAAGATGACACCCGTCACTCATTCTCAGCGTGCCGTCCGCCGTACCGACCTCATCCTGCCTGACCGCCGCGAGGGCAAGGTAAGGGATCTTTACCGGGTGCCCGACATCGATTCGGGGCGCTCGGCCATGCTGCTGATCGCCAGCGACCGGCTCAGCGCCTTTGACGTCGTGCTGCCGACCGCCATCCCCGGAAAGGGCATTCTGCTCACCCAGATCGCCGCCTTTTGGCTGCGCAAGGTCGAGCAGGAAGCCATCTGCCGCACCCACCTGCTCTCGACCGACGTGAGCAAGATCCCCGCCGAGGCGTTCGAGGGCTGTTCGACCACGCGAGAGGATCTCGAAGGCCGGTGCATGATCGGACGCCTGTGCAAGGTTGTTCCCATCGAGTGCGTCGTCCGCGGATACCTCGAAGGCTCGGGCTGGAAGGATTACCAGCAGACCGGCTCGGTGTGCGGCGTCCCTCTGCCGAAGGGCTTGAAGCAGTGCGACCGCCTGCCTGAGCCGATTCTCACCCCCGCCACCAAGGCCGAGCAGGGGATGCACGACGAAAACATCAGTTTCCAGGCCGCCTGCGACATCGTCGGACGCCCGCTCATGGAAAAGTTGCGCGACCTGTCCGTGCGGATCTACAACATGGCCGCCCGGCACGCCGAGCAGAGGGGCATCATCATCGCCGACACCAAGTTCGAGTTCGGCATCCCCCTCGACGGCCGGGCCGACCCGATCCTGATCGACGAGGCTCTCACGCCCGACAGTTCCCGCTTCTGGCCGGCCGACACCTACCAGCCCGGGCGTTCGCAGCGCAGTTTCGACAAGCAGTTCGTTCGTGAGTATCTCGAAGGACTGGTTTCCTCCGGGCAGTGGAACAAGACTGCGCCAGGACCCGAACTGCCCGACGCCGTCGTCCAGGGCACGCTCGATCGCTATCGCGAGGCCTGCAACCGGCTCACCGCGTGAGCATGCTCACTTGACGTCGATGTTCAGGGAGTCGCGGAAGGTCTGCTCAGCGGCGCGCCGTCGGGCAAAGTCATCGCGGAACTGCTCCATCTTCTCGGGCTCGGGGAAGATCTGGTCGAAGGTGCGCTGTTGCAGGCCCGCCGCGACCTGCTCGCCCATCGCCTGGCGGTAGATCTCCACGATCGGGTCATACGCGAACTGCTTCAGATCGTTGGGCGCGTGGAAGTAGAGCAGTTCTGCCTCGTCTATCGGCACGAGACGGAACATGTCGGCGAACACCAGCCCCGCGTACAGGCGGAAGTCACGCGGCATGTATTCCATGCGGGCCGCCTGCCCGCTGGCGACCATCTGCCGGTACTGCTTCTCAAAGTAGTACTTGTGCGCTTCGGAGGCGTAGTCCCAACTCCCGCGGAACCGTTCCATATCCCCGACCAGCAGCGCCGCGTACGCACCTTGCAGCGCCCCGAAGACTTCCTGACGCGCCACCGTCGGCGAGTCGAAACGGTCCCACAGGTTCCGCTGCACAAACTCGGCCAGCGGACGAGAGTACTCCACCACCACCATCTGGTCGTTGATGTTCAGCCCCTCAAACGTCCGCAACTTCTCGTACCAGCGCTCGGCCTCGGCGATCTCGCCGCGACGGAAGTAAAACGCCACCACGTCCTTCAGGAAGTTCTCATACCCCGCCGCATACGGCGTCATCGCACGCCGCTCGCGATTCTCGAACACCCCGCCCAGGCGCACCACCTGCTCGTACAACTCCCCGTACGCATCGACGAAGTACATGTTGGGCGTAGTCATGTAGAACCCGTCGCCGTCCTGCGTGAAATCGAGGTAGTTGAAGTAGACCGACCCGCCGCGCCACAGTTCCTGCAGCGACTGCATGATGATGCGGTTGGTGTTCACGAAGTCGAACGCCTTCATGTTCTCTTCACTGACTCGGTTCTCCCCTCGCTCCACGCCCACCTGCGACCAGTAGAGCGAGTGCGCCGCGGGATGGCGCCAGTCCAGCGGGCCCCACCGCCGCGTGAACCGGGCCATCGTGCCCGGTGACATGTGGTACTCGTCGATCAGCACACGCTTGCGCGTGTGTGCGATCAGTTCCTCCCAGGCCCGGGCGTACGCCGGATCGGCCAGCAGTTCGGACAGCGCCTGGTTCTTCGGACCCCACGATCGCTCCATCTCCGCCCGCCGCGCCGACCGAGACAGCGCCGCGTGGAACGCGTACCGACGCAGCAGTTCCTGCCCCGGACCCACCCCCACACGCGTCTGCAGTTCGTTGAGAAGCCGCTCAGCCTCGGGCACACGCGCGATCAGCCCCGCCCGCGTGTCCGCCGCCTGCGCGATGCGGTCAATCCACCCCGCGTACAGGTCCACCACCCCTTGCCGCGTCCGAGTCTGGGCCAGCGTGATCGACGGCGGCTCGCCCAGAATCGTCTGCCACTCCTCGGCCACACGCCGCTTGTAATACTGGTTTGAATCGTCGGTGTACCCGCCGATCTTGTGGATGAAGATCCACGCCAGTTCCTTGTACAGCAGCATCTCGTTCGGATTGGCCGGGATGCCCTCGTCACGCAGCAGCCGCACCCCCGCCTGCACCCACTGCCAGCGCTCCGCCGGCGTCTGCGTCACCACCGAAATGTTGTACGCCATGTTCCACGCGTGAAATGCCCACACGCGCGGGAAACGCGGTTGCAGCCGCGTGATCGCCTTGGCCAGTTCGATCGCCTCGAAGTACTTGCCCTGCTCCTTCAGATCGTTGGCGCGGATCCAGAGAATGTTGACAAACAGCCCGCGGAATGCGCCCATCGCGATGCCCGCAGCCACCTGCGGCGGGTCGTTCTCCTCGGCCCGATCCGTGTACGCCAGCCGGTTGCCTCCCACCGACGCTGCCAACGCGAACGACAGCACCGCCGATGAACCGAACGCCGTCAGGGCGACGATCAGGGAGACCAGTTTGACCGTGAAGCCGGACATGCGTGCTCCTTGCCTCACCCGTTTCCTGAGTAGATCGCCAGTTCACGGCGCCGGAATGTGACCACCCCGAGCAGGTACAGCAGCCCCGTCGCCACCGCAAGCACGATCGCGCCGCCGATCACCCCGCTCCACGACATCAGCCGCCCGTCGACCAGTCGCCCCACCGGCTCCAGGTTCGCGTACACACTGAACACCCCGGCCACCCGCGCCGACACCCACGCCGCGATCACCTTGACCAACTGCGTGTGCCCCTCGTGGTCCGCCGTGCTGTACACCTCCACCGACTTGGTGATGAAACCTGCCATTTCGGCCATCAGGAACACCGAGATCGCCACCAGCGAGGCGACCGAGAAACTCAGGAACGTCGACGCCCAGATCGCCAGCATCGCCAGGAATGCCAGTTTGAGCCACAGCACCGCCACCACCCGCACGAAGTTGGTGCGGAAACTCCCCGCCTGATACGTGACCTGCAATCCACCCGGCGGGAACGTGATCGTGCGCGGGTTGAGCGCCACGGCCATCTGCCCGTCGGGCGCGATCCCCACCTGCCCGTTGTACACCCGGATGAACAGGTTCCCATCATCGTCGATGTAACTCGGCGAAATCGACACCGAGTGGTTCATCCCCAGACCCGTGTTCCGGATGATCGGCGAACCGTCCGACAACAGGATCGTGAGCATGAAAAACTCGTCCGGACGGTTGCCGCCCGAGTCGATGCGATAACGTAGCGTGATCGGCAGGTCACGCTTCTTCGCCTCGGACAGCCCGCCAAACCGGTACGCCTCGCCCAACTGCTCGGTCTTCGGGTCGATCGACCGGTACGCCTGCACATAGTCCTTATACAGATCTTGCTCCACCCGCCGACGCTCGGGCGCCTGCGTGGCGAACTGGGCGTTCGACCGCCTCTCGTTCTCGATGTATTGCTCCACCGCCCGCAGGAACTGAGGATCGGTCTTCGCCATCGGCACGACCGGCTCGACTGCCTTCCGCGCGGTCAGCACCTGCGTCTCGAGAATCAGGCGATCTTCCGAAACGCTGCCCTCGACGGCCGCGTACGCCGACCGCTCACCGATGGCCGGCTGGGCGCGCAGGTATTCGACAAATCCGAAGATCGCCGTTGCGCACACCGCCAGCAGCACGAACTGCAACGCCACGATACCCGCCCACTTGCCCAGCAGATACTTCCACGCCGGCACCGGCTTGGTCACCGTCTGCCAGATCACGCGCGTGCGCTGCTCGCTGGTCAGCGTCGTCACCCCGAACACCAGCGTGAGCACCGCCAGCATCCAGAACGTGCCCCCCGTCGCATACTGCATGAACGACTGCACGCGATAACGCAGCGGCTGCTCAGCGTCCAGCACGCCCGGCAGCGTCGCCAGCCCCAGGATCAGCAGCACGATGAAGACCAGTGACACCTTCATACGCACCGCCTCTTGCAGCACGTTGCGCACCACCCCCACCACCACCCCGGTGCCGCTGAAAACAACCTCCATCACACGCATCAGCAGCATGAACACCCAGCCCAGTTGCGAGGCGCCCAGCACCACCATGCCCAGGGCTTCGGTGGGCGCAAGCAGCAGCAGCGGCCAGGCCGCCAGCAGCGTAAGGGCCGAGTAGCCCACGTACGTCAGCCCCAGCCCGAGCCACACGATCGCCAGCAAGGCTGCAAGCACGATCAGCCCGCCGCCGATCAGCACCGGAACGGGGTTCCCACCGGAGATGGCCTTGCCGAGCACTCTGGCCGCCTCCGAATTCGGATCGACGTTCTGGAGTGCCGGCAACTGGAAACTGCCCGAAGTAACCCCGACGAACAGCGTGCCCGCCAGCGCCACCGCCGCCACGCCCAGCACAATTGACGCACCGATCTTGAACCCGCGCGACCTCTGGAAGCGATTGATCGCGGCAAGTCGCGAAGACAGGCTCACGTCCGCTTCTCCTCGTCAGGCTCGTCCAGAAGCGCGTCGATGACGCTCCGGTCCACGTCCTCGACCGCATCGGTCCGAACGCTCTCACCCTGCGCCGCCGGCGCCGCACGCTCGATCTGATCGTCCTGCATCAGCGACTCGATCACACGCTTCTGCTCGGCCGCACCCGGCGCCGGCGCGCGCGCGGCGGCCTCAGCCATCAGGCTCTCTACCGACCGCTCCGCCTGCTCGTCACGCACCAGGCTCTCGATCAGTTCCTGCCCTTCCTTGCTCTCTTCACCCCGCAGGAACGCAGCCGTCACCCCGCCGTGCATCGCGCCGCTCGTGCTTGCCCGCTCGGCCTGCGCACGCTCGACGATCCCCAGGAACAACTCCTCGAGTCTCTGTCGCGGCTTGGTCACCTTGCGGATCGACTTGGCCCCGCCCGAACGCGCCCGGATCAGTTCGTCGATCCGCGAGACGGTCTCATCGTCCAGTTCATCGCTCTCGATCGTCGTCACGTTCTTCCGCGTCAGCAGTCCGTCGCACGAGCCTTCATCCCGCTTCTTCCCCCCGTAGAGGATGATCATGCGGTCAACCACGTCCTCCACGTCGGCCAGCAGGTGGCTCGACAGGATCACCGTTTTGCCTCGCCTCCCCAGTTCGAGGATCAGATCCTTGACCTGTCGCGTACCGATCGGATCAAGTCCGGTCGTCGGCTCATCGAGAATGAGCAGTTCCGGGTCGTTGATCAACGCCTGTGCCAGCCCGATGCGCCGCTGCATGCCCTTGGAATACTCGCGCACCGGGCGAAACTGCGCGTGCGTCAGCCCCACCATGTCCAGCAGTTCGTCGATCCGGCGCTCTCGCACGCGGCGGTCGAGGTGAAACAGTTTGCCGTAATACTCCAGCGTCTCCCGCGCGTTGAGAAACTGGTACAGGTACGACTCTTCGGGAAGATACCCGATCCGCTTCTTCACGCCAACGTCCGAAGGCGGACGCCCGAAGATGCCCACACGCCCGCTGGAAGGACGCAGCAGCCCCAGCATGATCTTGATCGTCGTGCTCTTGCCCGATCCGTTGGGGCCGAGCAGCCCGAAAACCTCGCGCGGCTGCACGTCAAACGTCAGATCGTCGACCGCGCGGGCGCGATCTCGCATCCAGAAGTCCTTGAACACCTTGGTCAGTCGTCGGCACTCGACCACCGGCGTGGAACCACCTGCGCTGTTGTCCTGATCTGACATCCCGCCGCGCTCCTGCCTCAACTCACTCGCCGATTTCCACCGGCGTCCTGTTCGTGTCGAAGCGCTGCCGCTGGAGTTCACGCGTGCGCTCTTCCACCCGCTTGGACATCTGTTGCTGCTTGTTCCAGGAGTAGATCTCCTGCATGAAGTCCGGGTCCGCGTTGAACACCAGTTGCGGCCGCACGCCCTCGGGCAGCAGCATCGTCTGCACGAACTGCCGGCTTGTCAGATCTCGATACGCCGACACCCAGTCCACCTGCATCATCAGACGCGGATTGGCCCGGAACTGCGCCAGTTTGGCCCGGTAGATCCGCAGGTCAGCCTCGGCCGACTCACGCAACTCCGTCGCCTGCGAACGCGCAAGGCTGATGATCTGCGTCACCTCCCCCGACGCCTGCCCCTCGAGCACGATCACGTCCTCAAACTCGGCCGCACGACCCTCGAACACATTGTTGATCGCCGACAGAATCTGCTCGGCCCGCTCCGGCTGCCCGAGTTCCACCGCACTCTCATAGTACTGGATCAGTCTGATCAACTCCGGATAGGCCTTCCCCGCCACGCCGTTCAACGTGGATTCCCGCGCATCCTCGGCCTCTTCACGTTTCGTCCCCGCCGCATTGGCCTCCGTCTGCACGCGGGCAAACTGGTCGATCAGCCGCACCGGCGCCGTCTTGCGGTACAACGTCACCTTGTCGATCACGATCCCCGAGTTCAGATCGTCCGTCAGCATGCCCTGCGCTATCGCGCGGATCCGGTCCGTGATCGAACCATCTCCGCTGTCCCCCAGCCCAAGCAGCACGTCAATCGGCGTTTCAGCCACCACACGCACGATCCCACGCTGCACCGCCCCCCGCACGATGTCCTTCTCAGCCTCGGGGTAAATGTTCTCCGCAAAGGTCCGGTGCCGTACACGCCGGTACTCAACCTTCCACTGCGCGTGAGCGATGCTCAGGTCGCTGGTGATCAGCGACCCGTCCACCCCGGGCACCAGTTGCGGCGACGATGACAGCCGGCTGATCGGATCCTCCTGCCGCCCCGCCGCCACTCGAGGCCAGTAGGCAAACATGATTTCCAGGTTCGACGTCGTCGCGTCCACCTTCACGATCTCGCCGATCGGAAATGGAGCGCTGAAGTGCAGACCCGGATCCAGTTGTTCGGCCGTCGGCTCGCCGAACAGCAGCGGGATGCCGCGTTCTCCTTCCGCCACACGCTGCACACCGCTGAACAGGAACAGAAACGCCAACGCGACCATTGCCAACTGCACGATGCGGTACGTGATCCGCAGCGCCTCGGCCAGCGACTGGTTGGCCGGGTCCATCAACTGTTCCGACCGCTCCTCCGGATCGCGCAGACGCATCGACGCAGGTCGCAAACTGTCCGCCGGCGGCGTCTCGATAGGATCGGGTCCGTCGAAGTCCAGGTCGCTCATCGCCCGTCCTCCGCGCCCGAGTCGGCGCTCGCGTCGCCGCCCGGCAGATCGTTGAGATCCACCGGCAGTTCACCCTCTTTCAGATCCCGAAGCGCATCCGGAGAGAACAGCCTCATGCCGAAATCCCGCGAACTGAGCACCAGCGTCAACTTCTTGGCCAGCACCTCCCGCATCAACTCGATGTTCTGGATGAACACCGCCAGTTCAGGGAACTCATTCTGCCCCTTCAGAAACACCGCCGCTTCCTGCTCGCCCCGTGCGATGATCTCCTTCGCCCGGCTCTGGGCAAACGCCCGGATGCGCTGCGCGTCCGCGTCCGCCGCCGCCTTGATCGTCGTCGCCACCGCCTGCCCCTCACTGGTGTACTGCCCCGCCAGACGCAGGCGATTGGCCGCCATCTTGTTCATCACCTCCTGCGTCGTCGCTTCGGGCAGCACGATCCGGTCGATCCCCACCATCGTGACCGTCAGCCCGTAGGCGCTCAGACTCTCGCCCGACTCGCTCTGGCCGCTCATCTGCGAGAGGATCATCGCCTCCAGTTGCGGCAACTTCGACGCGCCCGCACGCTCCACGAACAACTCGCCCATGCGGAACTTGCTCGTCTCCCCCAGCGCCGCACGCAGACGCGAACGCAGAAGATCCTCCGCCTCGCGGAAGTGATCGATCGGGCGATTCCCGCCCGCCGCCGAACTGAAACGACGGTAGAACGCCAGCGGGTCCGACACCCGATATGTCGCGAATCCCTCCACGACGATCTGAAAGTTGTCGGCCGTCTGCTGCGTCTCGCTCCGCGCCTGGATGTACCGCTCCCGCGTGTCGTACTTGGTCACCGACTGGATCGGGTAAGGCCACTTGAGGTGCAGCCCCGGTTCCGAGCGGTTCGAGGTCTCGCTCGCCTTGCCGAACGTCGTCACCACCGCCGCCTCGGTGAATCGCACGCTGTACGTCACCGCGAACGACAGCACCGCCGCGACGAACAACGCTGCGACTGCCCACAGAATCATCTTCTTGCTGCTCATCACGCTTTCGACTCCTGCCCGGGACGCCCCGCCCCGGTGCTGCCTGACCAACGTTCGCTCACGGGCCGCCGGCCTCAGGGTTGAACACGTCCGCACCCGCGCCCTGATCCTGCAACTCCAGGCGCACCATCGACGTCTGCTCCGGAACGATGAACACACGCGCGCCGGTCATCACCTCGGCCAGTGCCTCAAAGTACTTCTTCGCACGGTACAACTCCGGCGCGGCCGTATACGACGCCACCTGCCCCTGGTGCAGCGCCGCACGCCCCCGTTCGCCCATGTGCCGCGTCCAGCGCCGTGCGCTCGCCTCGATCAGCAACGCGCCCATCTCGCCCCCGGCTTCCTCCAGATCATGCTGGATTTCCAGCCGGAACGCTGCAATCTCCGCTTCGCCCGCACCCCCGCGCATCTTCGCGTCGAGTTCATCCAGTTTGCCAGCGATCCGCTCCGCACGCTCCACCGTGCCGGCCGCCTTCGTCAGACGCTCAATCTTGTACAACTGAGCATCCTCGATCGCCATGTCACGCTTCTGCCGGTCCCCGATCACCTGCTCAAACTGCGGCGCCACCTTCATCGGCGGGTGTACCCCCTCGATCCCCACGAACAGGATCTCGATCCCCGCCCCTTTCCCGTTGTTCAGGCCCGCAAACTCGCGCGCCAGATCCGAACGCAACTGCTCGGCCAGACTCGAACGGTCCGTCGTCAGCACCTGGTCCACCGTCAATCGGCTGGCAAAACGCATCACCACGCGACGCCCCAGGGACGTGAACAACTGGTCACGCACCTCCGGAGAGGCAACCTCGTCAAATGCCCGCACGTCCTTCACGACGTAGTGCACCGGCACCTCGATCGCCACCAGCGCCACTTCCCGCACTTCCTCGCCGGCAGGCACCCCCGCCGGCGCCGAGTCCTGCGACGGCTGCACGATCAGGAACTGCTCGTTCAACGCGTGCTGCTTGGTCCACAGGATCGGGCCCTTGTCCTCGTCCGGCGGATTCGTCCCGATGTGCAACACCCGCACGCCTTCGACCGTCCGAAGCCGCCAATGCACGGGTTTCCCGTCCACCACCGTCGTCTCCACCTGCTCGGGGATCTCCACGGTGCTGATCGGCCAAGGCCACTTGACATGCAACCCGGGCCCGACGTCTGCGCGAGTCACCGTGCCCCAGGTCAGGATCATCGCCCGCTGGTGCGGCTCGATGACCACCAGCCCCGTCAGCAGCCACGCGATCGTCACCGCCAGCATCGACAGCGTGGCCAGTGAACGGCTCAGCAACTTGTAAAACCACGAACCGGTGACGTCGATACCGAACTGGTAGTTGATCGCCTCGCCCAGCGATTCGGCGATCTTGTCCGGGGCGGCCAGGAAGCCCAGCACGCGCGAGTCGAGCGCCGCCCTGTGATCTTCACCAGGCCGACGCGGACGATAAATGTCCAGCGCGAAATTCACGATCACTTCGCAACCGAACACGATCATCGCGATCGGAAACACCACCGGCAGGTATCGCAGCGCGACATCTTCCTTGCCCGCGTAGTGAATAAAATGCGCCACCGCCAGCGACAGCCCGAACAGGGCCGCCCCCACCGCATACGCCGCTCCGGCACGCAGACTGGCCCAGACCTTCTGCTTGGCCATGCCTGCCACGAATCGGGCGAAGACGAACCCGACGAACGCCGCCCCGATGCCGATGGCGATCCCCCACCCGGGCAGTTGCGCATCAACCGCCGCCTCCTGGTGGACAATCGCCCGCCCGCCGCCAAGACGCCACCACCCCACGCCGATCAGTCCACCAGCGATCAGCAGGCTCATCGACGGGACGAAAAACCGCTGCATCGCCGCCAGCCGGCGTGCGGCCTCGCGGATCTCATCTTCGCCCGTCTTGAACGCGCTGCCGGTGTCGGACGTCCCGAACGACTCGATCTCCAGCGCCTCCAGACGCTCGCGACGATGCAGGTCGAACATGACTGCCAGCGTGAACCAGACCAGCAGCCCCAGCCCCAGGTACAGCGCCGTCGTGAACGCGGCGTGGTCCCTCGAGTACTGCGCATAGATCAGAAACGCAAGCGCCAGAACGAGTTGGATCGCAAATCCGAGGATGGACACAGATGTTCCACGTCGGAAGGTCAGATAGTCGGCT
The DNA here is from genome assembly GCA_008363215.1 of Cyanobacteria bacterium CYA. GTDB lineage: Bacteria > Planctomycetota > Phycisphaerae > Phycisphaerales > UBA1924 > J022. Next base: position 49,196 of record RHKP01000002.1, on the reverse strand, counting down.
TTCATCGCGACTCACTTACCCCGCTGGGGCCGGTGCAGGCAGACCCCGCCGACCAGCCCGCCTTGTTGCCCAATTCAACCGGCGTGTCCACGCGCAGAACAGCGCGCGACCTTGACGACACAGCCCCCGTACGGCGGGGGTCTATTCTCGGCCCGTCCCCTCGCGGTTTCCACCAATCCCATTTCCCACCCTCCTCGGGCCCGCTTCCGTTCCGGCAGCCTTCGCCCGGACCGACTCGGACAACCTTCCCGATTCGCGCGAACCCAAGGGGGCTTCCTTCCATACATATATCCGCCAGAGGCGCCCCCGGTCGGGGGATACTGCTCTTACGCCTCTGCCCGCACGGGGTTCGCGCGCCTCGGCCCGCTCCGGCGGATACCATCGCACCCGTCTCCGGGGCACGCCTCGGCTCGCACCCACCCTCCGGCACCCAGTTCGAGCATGCTGCCGACTCTCACGATCGCACGAAACACCCTCGTTGAGGCGCTCCGCCAGCCGGTCGTCTTCCTCGTGGTCGTCCTCTCCGGCATCCTCCAGATTCTCTCCGTCTGGTGGTCCGCCTACTCCATGGGATACCGCTCCGACCCCGGCGAAGTCGCCGCCGACGAAAAACTCCTCTTCGACATCGGGCTATCCACCATCTTTGTCTGCGGCATGCTGCTGGCCGCCTTCATCTCCACCGCCGTCATCAGCCGCGAAATCGAGAACAAGACCATCCTCACCATGGTCTCCAAGCCCCTCTCCAGGGCCTCGGTCGTCTTCGGAAAGTTCCTCGGCGTCGCCGGCGCCACCCTCATCGCCTCCGTCGTCATGCTGGCTTTCCTCATGCTCGCCCTCCGCCACGGCGTCCTCTCCACCGCTGCCGATGACCCCGATCAGCCTGTCTGGACCTTCGGCATGGGTGCCGTGGCGATCTCCCTCCTCGTCGCCGGAGCCGGGAACTTCCTCTACGGGTGGTCCTTTCCCCAGACCGTGATGAGCGTTCTCACCCCGCTGTCAATCGTCGCCTACCTCGCCGTGCTGGCCATCGGCAAAAAATGGGAATTCCAGCCCCTTGCCACCGATTTCAAGGGACAGGTTCTCCTCGCGTGCGTGAGCATGTCCGCAGCCATCCTCGTGATGACCGCCGTCGCCGTCGCCGCTTCCACACGCCTCAGCCAGGTGATGACCATTGTCGTCTGCGCAGGTGTCTTTGCGCTCGGGCTGCTCACCAACTACTTCTTCGGACGCTTCGCCTTCGTCAACGACCCGATCGCCACCGTCGCCCAGGCATACCCCTCCGACGCGCTGAACGACTCCCTCAGCCAGTCCGGCCAACGCTACGTCGTCCGGCTTGTCACGCCCCCAGAGGTCGAACTGAAGCGCGGCATGCAGTTCCTCTACGGCCCTACGCCCAATGGTCTTGGCACCGCCAACCACTGGTCGCCGCAAACCCCTCCCGAGGCTGTCCTCGCCGACGACCTCTTCGGACCCGACGTCCCCGCCGCCGTTGTCATCACCGAGGTCGACGACCTCACCTACACCATCCGCAACATCGGCTCGCCGCCCGCCCGCGTCTCCCGTCCGCCCCGCGAGGGCGACTTTGTCTTCGCCCGGCCGACGAAGGTCCGACCGGCTGCGGCGGCTATCTGGTCCATCACCCCCAACATGCACTTCTTCTGGCTTGTCGACGCCGTCTCGCAGGCACGCACCATCCCCCTCCGACACATCGGGCTCGTCCTGGCCTATGCCGGCTGCCTCGTCGTCGGCTTCCTGTCCATTGCTGTGTTCCTCTTCCAGACACGCGACGTGGGCTGAGACCGAATCCGCCTCGACAGCGCGGTCCCCGCGATGCCGCAGATTCACCCGACGACGTACACTGCTCCGGCGTCCGCGCGCACGCGAGATTCAACCAGATTCCGTATCCGGCAGAACAATCAGTTCTGCCCGCTTCTGCCCGCTGATTTCACCGGCCCTATCAGGCGTTCCACCAGCCGCGTCGCCGCCGCCGTGGTCTTCTTGTCCCCCGCCTTCATTGCCAACTGCCCCACCGCCGTCAGCAGCGCCGAGCGACTCATCAGCAGCACGCCCGCCCGCTCACGCATGTCCAGCCGATCGGCCACGCGCCACAGCGCCCGCCGCGTCTTTCGATCCAGCCCCGCCCCTCGCACCAGTGCCTGCGTCGCCAGTTCCCCGACACTGCACCGCAGCCGCGCCCGCCGCAAGAGGCAAATCGCCGCCGCCGCCGAGAGCATCGCCACACCCAGCGGCCCCACCATCCACCAGTTCACCTCGAATACGTACTCCGGCGCTTCCAGCATCCCCGGCTCAATGATTGTGATCGGCTTTGGAGTCATTGCTTCCTCTCACGCCGCCGCCCGCGGCCGCACGACGCCCCCATCTCCCCGCATCCCCGCCAGCAGCCGCCTGGCGCAGCGGACCGCCCGCGTTCGCACCGCCTCGTCCTCGTCCCGCCTCGCAAGCCCGGCCACCCGACGGCACATCCAGTCCCAGCCTGCACCGGCTCGCGCCCTACCCGGCCCGCTCATGGTCCGCTCGGCCAGCCACAGCCCCGCCAGCCTGTGCATTGAGCGATCATCTTCAAGCATTTCGCGCAGCCCGTCGGTCCCGGCTGAATCGAGCAGCGCTCCGGCGCGATCCACCCCCGTGTGCTCGATCAGCCCGCGCAGCGCGTTCGCCCGCACGCGGTGATGCGGATCACACTTCGCCTCGATCATCGCCCCGTACATGCGACCGTCGAGCAGCGCTCCTGCCTGCTCGCCGCGTTGCGCCCACCGCATGCCCGCTTCCACAGCGTTGGCCCGAACACGGTCATCCTCCGCCCGGAGCGAACGGTCAATCCCCGCCCGGGCGCTCTCGCTCCCAGCCTCTCCCAGCGCCGCCACCGCCGTCGCCGCCACACGCGCCTCATCGCTCTCCACCAACTCGATCAACTCAGGCTCAACACCCCGCGTCAGCCGCAGCAGTCGCGCCAGCCGGATCGCGTCCACCCGCTCACGCACCGTCTCCCCCCGCATGCGCTCCCGCAGCGCGCCCAGAAACCCCGCCCGGTCCCCCGCCAGCCACTCCCTCGCGGCCAGCCGGCTCTCGGCCTGATCCACCAGCCACGGGCTCAGCCGCGCCGCGTCCTGCCGCGCGATCCACCGCACCGCCGCGTGCGACGAACTCGACAACTTCCCAGCCAGCCGCGCCCGCTCCGCGTCGCTCGAACGCATCGGCCATCGCGACCACCTCCTCGCTCCGGCCGCCGAACGACCCAGGCACGCCGTCCGCGCCACCCGCCCGTCGCCGTCAAAGGCAAAGTCGGCCTGCTCCACCGGATCACCCGACCGCGCATACGCGTGCCGCACCCACGCCGACCGGTCGCTCAGCATCGACGCCCGCAGCACGCTCCGCACACTTCGGTCAACCTGCATCGCCTCGGCCATCTCGCCCACCCACCGGCGCGAACACTGCGAGAGCGAGGCAAGTTCGGCCGGCGAAGGCAACGCGCCGCCCTCGGTCGGAATCGGGCCGCCGGCCGTCGCCTTCAACCCCACCTTCACGCTGCCCAACCCCGACCTGCGCGCCGGATGCAGCACCAGATACCCGGCCGACAGCACCAGTTCATGCTCCATGGCCCCGTGCCCGCGCCCGACGCGGTCGATGGCCGCAGCCGCCAACGCCTCGCACTTCATCCAGCGCCACGCCCGCGAACGCATGAACGGCGCATGGGTCCGCCGCAGCGCCGCACGCATCCCCGCCGCCGCCGGGTGCCCGTCCTGCGAGAGCAACTCAGGAAGCCCCAGCGCCGCCGACCCCGGCGACTCCAGCGTGTCCGCCAGGAGGAACGCCGCCAGGATCACGTCACGCTGATGGTGCTCCCCGAACCGCGACAGTCCTTCGCGCACCGCCTGCACGACTCCCGCCTGCGCTTGTGCTGACAGCCCAACATCCGCGCCCCTCTCCTGCTCGGGGATCAGTTCCCCGAATACCGGGCTCGGCTCGATGCCGAACGCGCTGACCAGCATCCGAAAAAGTGCCCGGGCCGAACAGCGCGAAACATCCCGGTCCTCCTGATTCATCAGGCGCGCAGCCACCTCCGCCAGTTGCTCGATCGGGTGGCCCTCCAGCCAGCGCGCCACCGACAGCGGATCAGTCCTCAGTTCTGATTCCAATGCCTCTTTCAACTGCCACGTCGGTCGCCCCAGCACCACCTTCCGCTGCTCGCCGGTCAGTCCCGCCCAGTGTGGAAAGAGGCCGGCGAGCAACTCGGTCTGGAGTCCGGGGACGTCCACCCGGTGAGGCCAGAATCGCAGGCGCTCCCGCAGACGTTCCCGCCCTGAACGAGGGCGATCACACGCAACGAGGGTCTCCATCGCGTGGGCGAGCACCTCGTCCCGTTCCCCTCGACCGATGGTGGCCAGAACCCGGGGAAGCAAGATGAGACGCACAATTTGAGGTATCCGCCCCATGTCCAGACGCTGTGGGCTGTTTGGGGATTGCTTGTCGCCTCGGTTTGTACGTCGTTGTTTCGTATGCACTTACAATCTCGCCCGTGAAACCGCAATCGCCTGAAAACTTTGTGCAATAGGTTGTGGACACGCCGTGCCACCACCGGATATATTGTGCCCCGTCCCGACAACTCGATACGTTTGGCGATTGCCCGGCTTGGAGCGCCGGGCATTGCACCCAAAGGTCGGCCCAAGGTCCGGTCGGCCGTGAGATTGGCGCCCCGGGGGAGAGAGCCGCGCAAGGGCGATCGGTCGTGCATCGTGCAACGACGGAGCGGTAATTTTCATGAACCCCGCCACACGTACGAACATCCTTCAGAGTTACCAACTCATCCTTTATAACCGGGCTCTGCACCCCGAACTGTTCCAACTTCGTGATCGCCGCGTCATTGAGTGCGCCGGACACGAACTCGAAGCCTGGCTCATGCCCGGTGCCCACCTCCTCCGCTTCGGACGAGGCACCGAGTGCATTTGCGAACTGGTAGCCGACGTGGAAAGGGGTATCCCCGACGCCGGCGTGGTCGCCGGGTTCTTCTGCGCCGGAGAACGCGACTTTGACCGCGATTTCACCCATATGGGTGTTAACTACATGACAACGGTGCAGACGGAGCAGTTGAACGACGCCGTCTTCCAGGCCACATGGGAGGAAATGCTCGACTTCGCCGCCGATGCCGAAGCCATGCTCCACCGCTTTGAAGACGAGGTCGGGCCCTGTATGTCCATCCTCGACCTGCAGCGTTACTCTCGCGAGGTCCACGCCCAGAGTTACCACCTCATCGCCAACGGGCGCATCGTCTTGCGGACCCAGTCGATCTTCGAACGCCACGGGTGAGCCCCGGTCGTCAGCCCCGAGGTCGCACGGGCGTGCCCCCCCGGTGTGCCTTCCATCTCTTTTTCCCCCGCCTATCCTTCTCCGGTGCCCGCACGACTTGTCACCATTCAGGTGATTCGAATTAGTCAGCCCCGCTGAGCGCTCGCGGGCGGAACGCCCGCGCCACCGATCGCTTGGTGGGGCCGTTGCCCGTCGTGCTTCTCTCCCACAACCGAATACCATCACCCCGCGTCGTGCTCGCTTCTCCGTCGCGGCAAGGACATCCACTCATGAGTCAGGCCAGTTCCGAAGGCGGCGCCGCCGCTTCCAGCAAACCCAACTACAAGAACACGCTCAACCCGCGGAACACGTCGTTCCCGATGAAGGCCAACCTCGTCCAGAACGAGCCGGCCAGCATCGCCCGCTGGGACAAGATGAACCTCTACCAGCGCATCCGCCAGGCGGGGTCGGGCAAAGCCAGAGGACGATTCGTCTTTCACGACGGCCCGCCCTATGCCAACGGCTCAATCCACCTGGGGCACCTCATGAACAAGTGCCTCAAGGACTTCGTCGTCCGCACACGCACCATGATGGGCTTTGACTGCCCCTACGTCCCCGGCTGGGACTGCCACGGGCTGCCGATCGAACACAAGGTCATGACCGAACTGGTCCAGGCCGGCAAATCTTCCAGACTCGACACCCTGCCCGACGCCCAGCGCCGCATGGCCGTCCGCCGCGAGTGCTTCAAGCACGCCGAGAAGTTCCAGAAACTTCAGGCCTCGCAGATGCAGCGCTTGCTCACGCTGGCCGACTATGAGCATCCGTACCTGACGATGCAACACTCCTACGAGGGTGCGACGTTGGAGGTGCTCGCCGGACTGGTCGAGCAGGGACTGGTGTTCCGCGCTCTCAAGCCTGTGCACTGGTCGATTGAGAATGAGACCGCGCTGGCCGACGCCGAACTCGAGTATGAGGACCGCGAGGACATCTCCGTCTACGTCGACTTCGAGGCCGCCGACGCGGCCGCCGTGTACGCCGCCTTCGGGCTCGAAGAGACGGGAAAGACGCCCCAGCGACCGCACGATACGGCCCACAGGGCCGTGCCTTCGCAGACGCCCAGTTTCATGATCTGGACCACGACGCCGTGGACCCTGCCGGCCAACTTGGCGATTGCCGTTCATCCGAAGTTTGAGTACGCGCTGGTGCGCATCGACGGCAACTACACGGTGCTGGCGACCATGCTCATCAACCAGGTCACCGAGGCCGCCAAGGCCGAAGAGGTCGAAGTCCTGGCAACCACCCGCGGCGAAAACCTGCTGGGCCTGCGCTATCGCCATCCCTTTATCGATCAGGCCCCGCGCCCGCTCGAAAACCCCGCCGCCGATACGTCAAGGTGTTACACCATCGTCCCGGCAGACTACGTCACCCTCGAGGACGGCACCGGCCTGGTCCACACCGCACCGGGGCACGGCGCCGAGGACTATCAGACCGGCCTCGCACAGGGAATCCCCATCTACTGCCCGGTTCGCAAGGACGGCACCTATGACGCCACCGTCCCCGAGTGGCTCCGCGGCCTGAGCATCTGGAAGGCCAACGAAGAGGTCACCAGACACCTCCGCGACAGCGGCCACCTCTTCTATTCGCATCGCTTCGTGCACAGTTATCCGCACGACTGGCGCAGCAAAACGCCGGTCATCTTCCGCTGCACCGAGCAGTGGTTCATCGGCGTTGACACACCGCTGCGCCGCGACGGACAGACGCTTCGTCAACTGGCCATGAACGCCGTCGCCGGCGGGCACGTCGCCTTCGTGCCCGAGTGGGGCCGCAACCGCATGCGCGGCATGCTTGAAAGCCGTCCGGACTGGTGCATCTCGCGGCAGCGTTCGTGGGGCCTGCCCATCCCATCGTTCGAGACGCCCGAAGGCGAAGTCCTGCTCACACCCGCCTCCGTCCGCGCCGTCGCGACGCTCTTTCGCCAGAAGGGTTCTGACGCCTGGTTCCAACTGGAAGCCCAGGACATCCTCGCCCACTACGACCCCGCAGCCGACGCCGCAGCGCCCGAGTCGGTCCGCACCCGTCGCGTCGCGCTCTCCGCGCTGAGGAAGGGTCAGGACATCCTCGACGTCTGGTTTGAATCAGGCTCGAGTTGGAACTCCGTCATGCGCGAACGCACCGCCGGCGCAGATTACCCGGTCGAACTCTACCTCGAAGGCTCCGACCAGCACCGCGGCTGGTTCCAGTTGTCCCTCCTCCCCGCACTGGGCGTCACCGGGCAGCCGCCCTTCCGCACCCTGCTCACCCACGGCTTCATGGTCGACAAGGACGGCAGGAAACTGAGCAAGTCGGCCGGACACACCATCGAGAACCTCTTTGAGCACTACGGCGCTGACGTGCTCCGCTGGTGGGTGTGCAGCCTCAGTTACGAGAACGACGTCAAGGTCGATGATGAGTTTTTCCAACTCGCCGGCGAGAGTTACCGCAAGGTTCGCAACACCCTTCGCTACATGCTGATGAACCTCGACGACTTCCGCCCGGCCTCCGCGTCGACCCCGGGCGATGCCGTCCGGCTCGACGACTTCGCTCGCAACACCCTTGACGCGTGGGTGCTCGCTGAGTACGACCGCATGGCCGCCCGCGTCATCGACGCCTACGAGCGCTACGACTACCGCACCGCCCACAGCGAGTTGTACCGCTTCTGCAACGACACGCTCAGCGCCGTCTACCTCGCGGCCGTCAAGGACCGCCTCTACTGCGATCGGGCCGACTCGCCGAGGCGGCGGCGCACACAGACCACCATGTGGCGCCTGACCGACGGGCTGTGCCGCCTCCTGGCCCCGGTGCTCTGCCACACCGCCGACGAGGCCTATCGCTCGCTGTGGCACGCCGAAGCGGGCGACACCTGGTACTGCGTGCACACGACCGAGTTCATCGAGAAATTCGGCGTCCAGGCCGACGAGGCCTGGGCCGGCGTCATGCACCGACGTGATGACGTGATGGTGGCGCTGGAGCAGGCCAAGAAGCAGCGCGGTATCGAGAATCCTCTCGACGCCGGCGTCCGGCTGGGAGACCCCGACGCGCTCTACGCCCGATTCGCGCCCGAAGACCTGGCCGACCTCTACGGCGTCAGCCGCGTCGTCCTCCGTCCAGACGCCGGCTCTATCGAAATCCTCGACCTCCGCAACGAGCCTCGCTGCGAACGCTCCTGGAAGCGCGACGGCACCGTTCGCCCGCGCTCCGACGGCGGCGTGCTATCGGACCGTGACGCCCTGGCTGTCGGCCTCAACTAACCGTTTGACTCGCGGTGCTTCGGGGCCTGTCGCTCGTCTGGGGCCGTCGCGGCTGAGGCCATGGCGCGCTCGGACAAAGCGACCCACCCGGTGCTCGCCGCCCCCGTTGCCCGCGCACAACATGCCGCCCCAGGCGGAAGTTGCTCCCGCACAACGCTCGCAGTGGATCGGCAGGGTGTTTGCGTCGATGTCAGGCACGATGATGCCCGAACACGACAGGGAGCCCGCCGAAAACGGTGATTCCCTCCGACCAAACCCGACCGCACGCCGTGCGCCCGAGGCCGCCGATGAACTGACGCGCCTGGCCCACGAACTGAGCAACCTGCTGGACGGATCGATCCGCTGGCTGGCGTTGGCCGACCGCACGCTCTCGCACGCTGAGCCCGATCCGATCGATCGGGCCCGCGAGCAGTTGGAAACGGTGCGCAGCGCGTTGATGCGCATGGCCGACCTGGTCAATGCCGCGCTGCGGAGCCGCCATCTCTCGCTCGGCTCTCCGATGCTGAGCGGCGCCGACGCGACCAGCGTGCGTGACGTGATCGAGCACGCAGCCCGGGTTATCCGCCCGCGTGCCGAAGAGATGGGCATTCACGTTCTTCTCGACGTGGCGCCGGACGCGGGCTCCATGCCCAGCGGGCCCATCTACAGCGTAGTGCTCAACGGGCTGTCCAACGCCCTGGACTCGATCGAAGTCGCCCAGGACAAGGTCATCGGGGGCGAGATCCGCATCACAGCACGCACGGACGACCGCGCCAGCGACGGCCGACGCCGCGTCGCCATCGAAATCTCCGACGACGGGGTCGGGCTGCCTGCGCACGTTTCTCCCACACGTCTCTTCGAGCCGCGATATACGACCAAGCCGGGCCCGCGCGGCATCGGGCTGGCCGTGTGCGCCAACATCATCTGCGAACTCGGCGGCACCATCGCCCTCACGCCGCGTCCCGAGCGCCACGGCATGCAGCGCCCGGGGGCCGTCCTCCGCATCGCCTTTCCCGAGCCGAGGCGCGGCGAAGCAAAGGTGGGAGGCAACCCGTGAACACCCGCGTCCTCATCGTCGATGACGACCCCATCGTCGCCGACTCGCTGCGCGAGCACCTCTCGCTTGAGGGCTACTCGGCTTCGAGCGCGTACAACGCCGACGAAGCCCTGGCCGCCCTCGAACAGGCTGAGCGTGACACCGACGACGCCGCCCGCCCGCCCCAGCCGTATCGCGTCGTGATCTCCGACGTCTCCATGCCCGGGACCAGCGGCATGGACCTGCTCCGCGAAATCGCCCGCCGCTTCCCCGCCACGGCCGTCGTCATGCTGACCGGGTACGGCACCATCGAATCGGCCGTGGAAGCCCTGCGACTCGGCGCTGTCGATTATCTCACCAAGCCCGTCATTGACGAGGAACTGCGCCTCTCCCTGGAGCGCGCCATCCGTCAGCAGGCACTGGTCGAAGAGAACCGCACCCTCAAACGCCGCCTGGACGGACGCTTCAGCCTCGGTGGAATCATCGGCAACGACCACCGCATGCAGCGGATCTACGAACTCGTCGAGGCCGTCGCCCCCAGCAAGACCACCGTCCTCATGACCGGCGAGAGCGGCACCGGCAAGAGCCTGATCGCCGGCGCCATCCACCAGCAGAGCCCCCGTCGACAGAAGCCGTTTGTCGAACTCAGTTGCGGCTCCATCCCCGAAACCCTGCTGGAAAGCGAACTGTTCGGACACGTAAAAGGCGCCTTCACCGGCGCGCACGCCGACAAGATCGGGCGCTTCCTCGCGGCCGACGGCGGCACAATCTTCCTCGACGAGATCAACAGCGCCAGCCCGGCGATGCAGTTGAAACTCCTCCGCGTCCTTCAGGAACGCCGCTTCGAGCCCGTCGGCGCCAGTAAGACCATCGAAGTCGACGTCCGCGTCATCCTCGCCAGCAACCAGGCGCTCGAGCAACTTGTCGCCGCCGGGCAGTTCCGCCAGGATCTCTACTACCGAATCAACGTCGTCAAGATCGAACTCCCGCCGCTGCGCGAACGCGTCTCCGACATCCCCATCCTCGCCGAACACTTTCTCCAGGTCCACGCCGGGCAATTGCACAAGACGCTGCTGGGCTTCACCCCTCCGGCGATGGACGCTCTGCGCCGTTACTCCTTCCCCGGCAACGTGCGCGAGTTGCAGAACATCGTCGAGCGGGCGGCCGTCCTCACGCATTCTGCCCGCATCGAACTGACCGACCTGCCCGCCAACGTCATCGATGGCGTCGATCACGGGCTGCTTCGCGCCCTCACCGGGCGCGACCGCGAGCCGCTCGATTCCGACGCGGCGGCGTGGGTTCCGACCCCGCTCGTCGACGCCCTGCTCGAACCCGAGAAGCGCATCATCCTCAAGGCCCTCCAAGCCAACCAGTGGAACCGCCAGAAGACCGCCGACGATCTGGCCATCAACCGCACCACGCTCTACAAGAAGATGAAGCAACTCGGCATCGACGACCGCGAAGAGAGACGCGCAGGCTGACACAACTTTCCAGACGGGCCCGGCTCACCGCAGCGTTGCGCGGTGGCCCGGCTTGCCGAGCCGGGTGCGCGTCACCGCAAAAAGTGGACACGCCGGACACAAGGCCCGGCGTGCCATTCACCCCCAGCATCGGCAGCGCCGTCAGTTCCCGTCGGTCGGCACGTTGGCGACTTCGCTCGTGCCCGGCTGCGTCATCTCCAGCGCGTCACCGCCCGCCTGCGCCGTCGACTCGGCCTGCGATGTTTCCAGAATCCTCTTGGCCTCTTCTGCAGCCTGACGGATGTTCGAGGCAGCCATCTCCAGCCGCGCCAGCGTCGCGTCACTCAACGCCGGAGGCACCGGCGCCCCGGCCGTCACCGCCTCCGTCCGCGACTGCTGCTGATCCACGTACGCCTGGGCATACGCGCGATCGCGATCGGCCTGCAACTGCGCCAGACGCGAGTTGAACCGAGCGACGATCGTCGACTCTTCCGCCTCGGCCGTCGCGTGCTGGTGCTCCACGTACGCCAGCATGATCTGCTCCAGAGCGTGCGCCCGGGCCCGACGCAGCGAATCCTCGGTTTCAAACGCTTCCAGCGTCGCGTCGGTCTGCGCCAACCCCGCGTCGATGCGGGCGTGAACCAACTGACGCTCCGTGTTCAGGTCGCTTTCCGACCGGCTCAGCGCATTCGTGCGGTTCTGAGCCGAGAGCACGTTCTGGGCGGCCAGCGCCTCCACCCGAGCCGTCCCGATCCGTTCAAACGTGCCGGCGATCAGCATCGCCTCTTCGTGCTCCAGGCGCGCGATCTCGTACGTCTGCTGCCCCACCGCCTTGAGCCGCGCCAGTTCAGTGTCAAGCAGCCTCTTCGACGCCGCGATCCGGTCGTTCAGGTCGCTGATGCACCGCGACTTGTCCGAACGCACAAGGTCCGCCTGAGCGAGGAACTGATTGCTCTCGGCCTGCGCCGATGCCAGCAAGGCCTGCTTCTTCTGCTCAAACTCCGTCGCCAGCGCCTGCGCCGTCGCCAACGCCGCTTCGCTGTCGGACTTCAACTGCGCCGACTTCGACTCCGCGCTGGCCACCGTCGCCGATGCCGACGTCCTCAACTGCTTCGCCTGCGCGATCGCCTGGTCCCGCGTCGCCGCGGCGTTGATGCAGGCCTGCTCGTAGTCACGCTCTGACTGCTGGAGCAACGCGTCGGCCTGGGCGAACATCTGCTCCACCTCGGTCGTCGCATTGGTCTCGGCCGAGGCGATCTGGCTCTTCGTGTTGTTGTACACCGCGTGCGCGTCCTCGAAGGCGATCTCCGCCTGCATCCGCCGCGACGCCACGTCCGCGATGTCTCGCTCAAAAGTCGACTTGGCCGTCGAACGCATCTGATCCGACTGAGCCACGGCCTTCACGAACTCGTCGCCGTGCTCAGTCTCGCTGAGAATGTCCACCGCCGCCGGGTCGTTGCTCGTCACCGCGCGGAAGGCGGCCGCCAGAGCCTCAGCCTTCTGCTCGGCGTTGAAACGCACCTCGCTGGTCGGGCGACCCGTCGTGTCCAGGCCCATCTCCTTCTGGACGAACGTCTCCCGGGCGTCGAACTCAAACTCCTGCGCCCGCGACAGCGCGATGGAGAATGTCGCCTTGACCTGCCGGTCTTCGGCCGCCAGCGCATCGATCGCGCTCTGGTGGGCCGCCGAATCGCTGTTGAACTGGTAGTCGGCTTCCTGGCGGGCACTGGTGAACTGAGCCGTGTACGAGTTCAACTTGTGCATCGCCGTCTCTCGCAGTTCGTTCCCGCGGGTCTTCGCCCACGCAAAGTTCTGCTCGGCCTGCGCGATCGACGAACGATACGTCCCCTCGATGTTCGACGACTCGATGCGCGTCGCCTCGGCGTTCAGCCGGTTCGATTCGGCCTTCGCCCGGCTCAGCACGTAATCAGCCTGCTGCGAAAGCTCGCTCTGCCGGTCCTTGCCGCTCGACGACTGCGAACGGGCCTGCTGGGCCAGCAACTGCGCCTCGGCTTCGGCCCGACGGACCGTCGCCTGCGCCTGGGCCTCCAGCGATGCGATCTTGAAGTCCGCCCGCTGCCCCACCAACTGTACCTGCTCGTTCATCTGCCCGATGATCGCCTCGCCCTGCGCCGACACACGCTCATGCTCGGCGCGCAGACGCTCGCACTCGATCTGAGCGGCCGCCCACGCCGCGTCCGCCTCGGCGGTCATCATCGACACCTGCCCCTTCAGGTCCGACATCACGCTGCCGATCTCAATCTGCCCGCTCCGCTGCGTAATCTCCGACAGCGTCCGGTGTGCCCGGATCTCTTCTTCCAACTGATTGAACCGGATGTCCTGCGCCGTCCGCTGACGCTGCGCCTCGAAGCCTGCGATCTGGTGCAACGCCGCAGCCTCCGCCAGCATCTCGTCCGCCTGCGCCAGCGACGCCGTCCGGTTGGCCGCCGCTTCCACACGCGCCCCCTCGGCCTTGGCACGCTGCAACTGCAGCAACGAACTCTGCGCCACCGCTTCAGTCACCCACTCGCTGGGAGCATTCACTTCCCGCGCCTGCCCGCTGTAGAAACTCGCGTCATACCGCCCCACCGTCGCGTCGGGCGCAATCTGTACCGACGACAGTTCGGCCGTCTGGTTGAAACTCCTCTGCGATGCCGTGTTCGTCGTCGTTGAACAGGCGCCAAGAGTCCCGGCCAGCGCACTGACCAGCGACGTGATGATGATCCGCGATGCCACACTGCTCGGACTGGACTTGAATGCGACGCGCTGACCTGCCATGGCCGGCCTCTCCTTGCATATGGGGGTTGTTCCGCTCGGCCCAACTCGGGCCTCACTCCCGATCGGCCGACCAGGGCGGGCGTTTGACTGCCCGACCCCCAGGCGCGGATATTGGACAGATCCCCCGTCCGTCTGTGACGACCATGCCGAACGTGCCGATTCCTCCACAAAAACGGGGGTCATCAACATTGGCTTTGCGGACCGCCCCGGCCCGAAACCCCGCACGCGCCACACGCGATACCATGGCCTCCCATGTCCCTGATCTACTGCGGCATCGACGAAGCCGGATACGGGCCCATGCTCGGCCCGCTCTGCGTGGCCGCGTCAGTGTTCGAAATCAGTTCCTGGGAGCACGGACACCCCGCCCCCGATCTGTGGAAACTCCTCGACAAGGCCGTCTGCCGCTCCCCGCGCGACGTCCGAAAACGCGTGCCCGTCGCCGACTCCAAGAAACTCAAACTCCCCAACGGGCAGCAGCGCGACCCGCTGCTTCACCTCGAGCGCGGCGTCCTGAGTTTCTGCGAGGCCTTTCTGCTGCCCGCCATTGACCATGATGAGGCGCTCTTCGGCTCGCTTGGCGTCACGTTCGGTTCCGAAGCCTGGTATGCAGGCCCACCCAGCCCGCTTCCCCGCGCCCGCTCGCGCGACGCCCTGCGCATCGATGCCAACATCCTCAGCGGAACTGCCGAGAAGGCCGGGGTTCGGCTCGTCGGGCTCTGGTGCGTGGCACTGTGCGAGTCCTCCTTCAACTCCCTCATCCGCGTGCACGGCTCCAAGGGCGCGACGACCACCCATGCCTTGCGCATCCTCGCCGCTCGCATCATGCAGCAGTGGCCCGAGCACGAAGTCCGCATTGTCGCCGACCGGCACGGCGGGCGCCTTCACTACGCCGATGCACTCACCGGCATCTGCCCTCACTGCCCGCGCCCGCTTGAAGAGACCGATCGCGCCAGCCGCTACGAACTGGGCGACCGCGCCCGCGTCCTGCTCATCCCCGAGGCCGAAGACGCCCACCTCCCAGTCGCACTGGCCTCGATGACCGCCAAACTGGTCCGCGAACTGGCAATGGCCCGCTTCAACCGCTATTGGTGCTCCCGCCTGCCCGAACTCAAACCCACCGCCGGCTACACCACCGACGCCCGTCGTTGGCTGCGTGAGGCGCAACCGGTCATCGATTCGTCCACGCGCGCCATGCTCGTTCGCCTGGCGTAATGTCTCGCGTGCAATCGCACCGCGAAAGTCCGACTCTCGACAAGCCCATGCTCGACCTGGCCGCCCGGGTCGCGCTGCGCGGCTTCGGTCACGTCGAACCCAACCCCCTGGTCGGAGCCGTCATCGTTCGCGAGGGGCAAGTCATCGGCCTCGGGCACCACCGGCGCTTCGGCGACCTGCACGCTGAGCGCGATGCCCTGGCCAACTGCCGCGCCGGAGGGCACGACCCGCGCGGCGCGACCGCTTACGTCACGCTGGAACCCTGTCGGCATATGGGCAAGCAACCTCCGTGCACGGACGCGCTGATCGAGGCCGGCATCGCCGAGGTCGTGTACGCGGTCGACGATCCGCACGAGGCCTCCGGCGGCGGGTGCGGCCTGTTGCGATCTGCGGGCATCGGCGTGCGCAAGAGCGATGCGAGCATCGCGGCGATTCGCCTGAGCGAGCCGTTCGTCAAGCGGGTCCGGACCGGGCTGCCCTGGATCATCGCCAAGTGGGCCCAGACCATCGACGGGCGTGCCGCTACGCGCACCGGCGAGAGCAAGTGGATCAGCAACGATCGCTCGCGCCGCCGCGTACACCAACTGCGTGCCAGGGTCGACGCGATTCTGGCCGGGTTCGGCACCGTCGCGGCTGACGACCCGATGCTCACCGCCCGCTGCGTGCACGTGCGCCGCAAGGCCAAGCGCGTCATCCTCGACCGCGAACTCAACATCCAGCCCGACAGCAAACTGGTGTTGTCAGCCCGCAGCGAGCCGACACTCATCGCGTGTTCCAAGGATCTGATCGTCGCGGACATCGTCGCGCGCCGGCGCGAAGCCCTCGAGGCCGCCGGTGTCACGCTGCTCGGCGTGCCGGAAGATGTCGGGCGCCTCCACCTGCCGCTGCTGATGGCCACGCTGGCCGAGAAGTGCAACGTCGCGACTGTTCTCGTCGAGTCGGGCCCGGGACTGCTCGGCGCGATGTTCGAACTCGACCTCATCGACGAGGCCGTGGTGTACCTCGCCCCACTCCTGCTCGGCGACGAGATGGCCAAGTCGGTCGCCAGCGGGCGCGTCGCCACGTCGCTCACGGAGGGGCGGCGCTTCGATCTGCTGCGCGCCAAGCGGCTGGGGGATGACGTGGAGTTGGTGTATCGGAGGAGGCGTGAGGTCGTGAAGTTGTGAGGCCGAATACGAGCCCGAAGCGCCAGCGAGAGAGACCGGGGCGCGAGTCGCCCGTCGCGAGGTCGCGAGTCGGGAAGAGGCCTGAGCGGGAACGAGGGGTTTGGGCAAAGCGCAAGACCCCCTCCGTCCGGCTGCGCCGGAGAACTCCCCGCGAGGAGGAGGATTCAAGCGCAGGAGTTGGGCGGCGGCCTTGCGGGTGGTTTCGAGTTCGCGGGTGAAAAGTTTCGGCGGGGTGAGGCGCGGCTCGGGCTGGTGCTCGGCGATGGCGCGGAGGCGCGCGAGTGCGACACAGCGTGCTTCGGCGGCGAGGATGGCGGCTCGGCGCTCACAGAGGTGCTGAATCGCGTCGAGACGGGCGACGATTCGTGGGCTCTCAAGGAAGTCCATGAGTTGGGTAAACGTGATGTTGTTCATCGCGGCGATGGTGGCGAGGTCCATCTGCCCTGCGATGAAGAGATCGAGGATCTGGGACTGGATGTCGGAGGAGAGTTCCGGGGGCGCGAGTCGGGAGTCGCGAAGTCGCGAGTCGGGCGAGGAGAGGTTGGGCGCCGGTTGCGGACGATCGAGTGTGGTCGCAGGTCTCATGAACGACATCTTGCACGTCGGCGGGGTGGGTGCAAGGGGGTTTGGGCGCAGGGGCGCGATCGTGCGCGCGCGGCCGTGAGATCGGGGGGGATTTGAGTCGGGAGCGCGGGGTGCGAAGCACCGAAGTCGAGGATGACTTGCGGTGGCACGGGTGGGCGTGAACTAGTTACCACTCCGCCTGTCACACGGACCTTACCGATTGCCCTTCGCGCGATGCTGGGTGACGCTCAGCATCTGGCAGTTTTTGGCCGAACTGTCGCCGCCCTTGCTCCACGCTTTGACATGGTCGGCATCCATTTCCTCGAGCTTGTAGATCCGGTCCTTGTCGGCACCAGACCTGCCTGCACAGAGTGGGTAGTTGGATCGGCCCTTGCTTCTTGCCGCCTGTGGCTGCTTCCCTGCAGGCGACCCGCTTCACTTTCGCTTCGAGCACTCGTAACTCTTCAGCCGTCTGCCGCAGTCGTCGCGGGGAGCGAGGGAAGCCGGCCGGTGGCGGCGCAGGTGGTGAGCGCGGCGGCGATGCTGGCGCTCGGGTCGTGGCCGCGGAGGGTGAGAGTGCGGTGGATGCTCCTGAGCACGGTCTGGGTGGCGGCGCTGTGCCGGCTCCGGTTGCACTGGCTGTTCTTGCGGAGGATTGCCGCGGGACGGATCAGGCGTTCGGCCGGGCTGTTGTTCCAGTCGGCCTCCCGCGGCGTGGTCACGATCTGTTCTGCTGTAAGCCTCGTCCGACTCGTGCCGAAAGTCTCCTCGACCGCGCCGGCGTCCGCGGAGACTCTCATCGGCCTGGATCGGCTGACGGGGAGCGGGTCGGTGCAAGAGGCCGATGTACCGAACTGACCGGTTGGAGACCGGTCCCACCGAAGCGTGAAGGCACGTTGCGGATGTCGCCCTCACCCTTCCTTCTCATGCCACGCCTTGAGCACCTCCGCCTCCTTCTCGGGCGAGAGCCCGGCACGCTCGGCCCTGATGATGCGCTCGCGGCGGTCGGGCGGGATCGGCGTCGAACCGGGCGAGGCCTGGTCGGAAGCGTCGTCGTCTTCCGGCCTCGGCTTTTCGTCCACCCACGCCAGCGTGTCGCGCACGGTGTCTTCGAGCGGGCGGCAGGTGAGTCCGGCGGCGATGGCGCGCCTGGTGCTTACCTGCCCGAAGCCGACATACTCGCCCTCGGGCGGGATCCAGCAGGTCATGTGCTGCCACGGGCCGACGCCGTGCTCGGCCAGGAAGGCGCTCGGCACCCAGGTGAACGTCGCGTCGGACTTGCTCACAGCGCGGCAGGTTTCCATGAGCAGGCCCATGGTGCGCGTCGCGGCGGGCGAGTCGGCGTTGAAGGTGGCCATCAAGTTCTTTTCGGCGCAGGTGATGATGAACGAGGCGAGGTCGCGCACGTCGATTGACTGCGTGTAGTCGTCCGGCGAGTTGGGGCAGAGAACCTCGCCGCCGCGGGAGACGCGCACCGGCCAGTAGGTGAAGCGGTCGGACGGATCGCCGGGTCCGACGATGAGCCCGGGGCGGACGATGCAGGTGCGGTCGGGCATGATCTCCTGCACCTTCTTCTCGACGCGCGCCTTCATCGGCCCGTAGTACTGCCCCACTTCGCGGTGGGTCTTGATGCCCTCGGCCACGTCATCGGGCATTTCGGCGAGCGGCGCGTCCTCGTCCATGCCGGGCGTGGCGTAGTCGGGATAGACCGACACGGTCGAGATGACGATGTACTGCCCGACGTGGTCCTTGAGCAGTTCGGCCGTGCGCGCGACGGTCTGGGGGACGTAGGTGAAGGTGTCGATGACGACGTCCCAGTCGCGGTTCTCCAGGGCGGAGAGGTCGCCGTAGCGGTCGCCGACGAGTTTTTCCGCTTCGGGGAAGAGTTGCGGGTTGGTCTGCCCGCGATTGAAGAGCGTGACGGTGTGCCCGCGTGCGACGGCGTGGCGGACCATGTGCGGCCCGAGGAAGCCGGTGCCGCCGAGAAAGAGGATGCGCAGGGGTTTTCTGCTTTGCACCAGCCGGGCCCAGGCGGGGGTGGTCGCGGCGGCCAGAGCGGTGGCGCCGGTGGTCAGAACGAACTGCCGACGGGTGAGGGTCATGGCGAAGTCTCCTTGGGGACGGAGTATAACGACACATTGTCGGAGATGGAAGTGTGCGGTCGATGGACCCGGTCTGGGGCGAACAATGCCCCATGTCTGCACTGCGCTGGATCGTGATGGGGACGGGGTTGATTGCCGACAAGGTGACGCCGCTGCTGGCGCGGGCGCCGGGGTGTCGAGTGGTCGGGGCGGCGTCGCGGGATCTGGGACGGGCACGAGCGTTTGCCGAGCGGCACGGGCTCGAGCAGGCGCACACGTATGAGGAGTTGGTGGGAGGAGCACCGAGTTCTGAGGACCGAAGTCAGAAGCACGCCGACGCGGTGTATTGCACGTTGCCCAACCGGCAGCATCCCGAGTGGGCGCTGCGGCTGCTGGAGGCGGGATTTCACGTGCTGTGCGAGAAGCCGTTGTGCTGGCGGCGGGCGGATGCGGAGCAGTTGTTTCAAGCGGCCGAGCGGGCGGGGCGTCTGCTGGTCGAGGGGTTCATGTACCTGCACCATCCGCAGATCGAGGCACTGGCGACGATCGCGCGGGATGGGGAGGGGCTGGGCGTGAGCCCGGTGGGGCCGATCCGGCGGATCGAGGCGTTCTTTGAGAGCGACATGAAGGCCGTGGGGCGCGAGGCGACGCGGTACAGCCACGTTCTTGCGGGCGGGGCGACGCTGGATCTGGGGTGCTACCCGATCAGTTTCGTGCGCACGGTGCTGGGGCGTGAGTTGGGGGAGATGAAGATCAGCGGCGTGGTGGCGGGTCCGATTGCGGGGGAGAGTCGGGGCGTGGATGAGCGCATCGAAGTCGAGGGTGACGCGGAGGGCGCCTCGTTTCGTCTCAGTTTCGGGATTGATCGGACGGGGAGTCGCGCGGTGCGGTTGATCGGGGAGCACGGGACGGTGGGAACGGAGTGGCCGTGGTCGCCGGACGCGGAGCGGGCGGAGTTGACGGTGGAGCGTGCGGAGACGCATCCGCGCGGGGCGGGGCGGGAGACGATTGTGATCGCCAAGGGCGGGGACAAGTTTGTAAATCAGTTTGGGGCGTTTGCGGCGGCGGTGCGCGGGGGGCGGGCGGCGCGGCCGAGCGCGGCGTGGTCGATCGATCAGGCCGAGGCGATCGAGCGCGTGCTGGCGGGGGTGGGCGTGGAGTTTGGGCGTGGGCTGTAGGAGCCGGCGGTGTCCGTTTTTGGACGTTGCGGAGCGAACTTGCGCCACCGGCGGGGGGCAACCATGAAGATGGCGTTGCTGGGACAGGAGGCTCCCTCGCCGGCGCATCGGGCTCGATTGGGCTTGTTCGGGCTCGTTTACCTGGGTTTCCCGAGGGGCAGCCACAGGTCGAGGATCACGGTGCACAGGGCGAGCACGGTGCCGGCCTGGAAGGCGAAGCCCCCGCCCATGATGGCGTAGACCCAGGCCGCGTTGTCGGCTGCGGGGATCCACGCCGCCAAGTCGACCAGCAGCCCTCCCCCGATGAGCACGGCCAAGACACCCTTGCACGGCGACGGCGCACGGGTCAGTGCCAGCAGAAGCACTGTGACCATGCACAGCGACGCGAGCCCGAGGGAGTGGGCGTGGAGCGAGATGATGAGTTTTTTCGGGTCCACCGGGTTGATGTTGCGTGAGACCGAAGCGGTGCGCACGTCGTCGAAGTAGCGCAGGGGGAGTTGCGGGTAGGCGTCAGGTCCGGTGGCGTTGGCGTCGTGGCAGGAGACGCAGTTGGCCGCGAGGATCTCGGCCGGCGCCAGGTCGCCGAGGTCGAAGTTGTCGTAGTCCTGCGTGAGGCGATCGCTGTTGAGCCAGTTGATCAGTGCTTCGCGGAGTTTGGGGTCGAGGTTTGCGGGGTGGTTTTTTTCTTCGAGGGCGACGATCATGGGCGACTTGGAGCGCATGCCGTGGTAGTGGGCACGGATGTCGTCGAAGGAGAAGCCCTGGCGCAGGTCGCGTCCGGCGTGGTGCTCGCGGAGAAAGTAGCCCGAGACGCCCGAGCCGCCGAGGATGACCAGGCAGAGAAGGGTGAGTCCGAGCCGGACGCCTGGGCCGAAGTTGCGGAGGAGCAGTGTGGGCTGTTTCATGTCGTGGTCATCCGATGCGCAGGTCGGTCTGATCGATGGTGACTTCCTGTCCGGTGGCGACGGCCTGCGCAGTTTTGATGCCGACGACGGTGGAGCGGTAGCCTTCTTCGGCGGTGCATTTGACCTCGGCGCCTTCGGTGACGCTCTTGAGGAAGTCGCCGATAGCGTAGTAGAGCGGCGGATTGGGCAGCCCGACGCCCTCGCGGAGTTTGCCCTGCTCGGCCAGTTTGGTGGCGCCGGCGATGAGGGTGATGCCTTCGTCGTTGTGGAACTGCTGGCGGTTTGCGTAGACCTCCCAGCCCTGGGTGGGCGCGTCGGCCTCCTTGAACATCCAGGCGTGGGTCTGGGCGAGTTTGATGGCCGCGTTGGTGCCGAAGAAGGTCTCGAAGCGCCCGCCGTATGAGTTGGCGAGTGTGGCGTCATAGGACATGATCACGCCGTTGTCGAACTCGAGTTGGCAGGCGATGGTGTCGGGAACGGTGCGTCCGTCGTCGTGGAGACGAATGGACCCGACGGCGCGAACCTTGCGCGGATAGCGCCCGGTGAAGTAGGCGACAGTGTCGAACTGGTGTGTGCCTTCTTCGCCGGCAAGGCCGAGCGAGACTTCAGGATCGAGGCGCCAGTTGAGGAGTTTCTCGCGAGCAGCGTCGCTGGCGGGGACGCGCCAGGAGTTCTTCTTGTGATACTGGGCGTGGATGTTGACGAGGTCGCGGACGGCGTCGGAGAGATAGAAGGAGCGGGCGAGTTGGTAGACGGGGTTGGAGCGGGCGTCGAAGCCGACGTGGAAGATTTTGCCGCCGGAGCGTGCCGCCAGGGCCAGGGCGGCCGCGTCTTCGAGCGTGGCTTCGAGCGGGGCTTCGCAATAGACATTCTGCTGGGCCGCGACGCAAGCCTGGGCGACCTGGCGGTGGGTGTGGGTGGGCGTGGCGACGAAGACGGCGTCGAAGGCTCCGCCCTCGCTGAGCAGTTGTTCGACGGAGGCGAAGCCCTTGGCGTCGCGCGTGCGGCGGAGGCCCGCATCGAGGCGGGAGGAATCGGTGTCGCATAGCGCGGCGATGGCAACGCCCTCGATCTTCTCGAGTTCGCCCATGATGGCGCGTCCCTGGCGCCCGGCGCCGATGACGGCCACGCGCGGGCCGGCGCTGCGGAAATCGAACGCGAACAAACTCGACGGCAGAATGGTCAGCCCGGCGATGGCGCCGGCGCTGCGGGCAAGGAAGGTTCTGCGGTCGGTCTCGTGCTGGCTCATCAACGCATCCTCCGTCGCACAAGGTCACAGATGGAACACCCCGGAGCCGGGCCCGGCTTGGGCGGGCTGGATCACCCATTGGCGCCCCGGGGCGCGGTGGGCCGAATCCAGTCCGGCGGGCATACTAGCGGGCCTTGCGCCCAGAACAATAAGCGCGGTGGACCACGCGTCGGTTTCGGCTGCGGAAGAACCCGCTACGGCCGCGACCCCGCCCAGCGATGCCGGGACGCCCGCGCGCGGATCCATGATGTGACCGTGTGTTCCAGACTCGTCTGCAACAGTGCGTCCGGCAGGTGATGAGACAGAGAGGGCGCGGTCGGCCAGGCGTGCGGTGAGCGACGGATCGGAGGGGGCAGGGATTCGTATGAGCCAGCCGGAGTCGCGGCCTGTGGAGTTGATGCAAGGGGCATCATCCCCCCCGACTCGGCAGGTCGGGGCATCGGGAGGGGGCGCGCCGAGGGCGACG
The DNA here is from genome assembly GCA_008363215.1 of Cyanobacteria bacterium CYA. GTDB lineage: Bacteria > Planctomycetota > Phycisphaerae > Phycisphaerales > UBA1924 > J022. Next base: position 26,531 of record RHKP01000002.1, on the reverse strand, counting down.
GCGGTGCTGGTGCCGCCGTGAAGGAGCCCCACTTTCACGCCGAGAGATCGCACATGCCGGGCAGCCAGATCGAGGGCGAAGCCCTTGGCGACAGCGCCGAGGTCGATGGAAACATCGGGGTGGTGAAATCGCACGGTGTGTCGGGAGGCATCGAGTTCAACATGGGCAAAGCCGGAGGGACGAACGCCGTCGCCGGCCGGAGGAGGATCGCCGCGGAAGCCCCAGCGTTTCATGAGTGAGCCGATGGCCGGGTCGAAGGCGCCGTTGGAGAGCGTCCACACCTGTTCGCACAGGGTGAGCAGATCCCAAAGTTCGCGGTCAACTTCGATGGGGCGCTGGGCGGCCAGGGCATTGAGGCGCCAGACGAGGCTGGAAGTGGAGAAGGCGCTGAGGCGATTGTGCTGCTCGTGGATGAGTTGGATGGCTTCCTCAGCGGCGGCGCGAAGAAAAAACTCGTCCTCCCCGTGGAGGACGAGTTCGAATCGCGTGGCCATGGCCTCGGTGGCGAGGCGGATGAGCATGCCTCGCTCCGCGACGATCAGAGTTTGCGGACCTTCATGCTGCTGGGGTCGTACTCGAAGGCCGAGCCTTCCCACATGGAACGAGTGGCCAGGTCGACCATGACCATGACCTTGGTGGCGTGGTCGACCGAACTGATCGCGGGCTGGCGTGAGCGGATGCACTGCCACCAGTTGAGACGAAGGAGTTCCTGGTCGTTGGGCATCTCGGGACACTCGATGGTCTGCTGGTCGACCTCGTCGACGTAGGGACGAGTGGGGCGGACTTCGCAGTGGCGCGAGTTGAGGTAGATGTTGCCCTTGTGCCCGCGGATCATGTTTTCGAGCCCGACTTCGTTGCAGGTCGAGCCGGCGACGATCATGGTGTGCTCGCCCTCGAACTGGACGTTGAGGTTGACCTGGTCGTGGTTTTCCATGGCCTTGTCGACGTAGTGCCCGCCGCTGGCGACGACGCGGGTGGGCCAGCCGACTTCTTTTTCCAGTGCCATGAGGAGAGGGGTGACCTCGTGGACGAGGAGGTCTCCGATGATGCCGGTGGAGAAGTCCTTGTAGCGGCGCCAGCGGGCGTAGATCTTGGGATCCCACTCGCGGTACTTCTGGTAACCGAGCCAGGCCTTCCAGTCGACGTTGACGCCGGGCTGCCAGCGGTCATCGAGCCCGTAGTAGTTCCACTCACCTTCGGGGGTGTTGCGGCAGTAACTGGTCTGGCTGAACACCGGCTTGCCGATGGTGCCGGCGTTGATGACGTCGCGTGCGGCGATGTACTTGGGGAGGATCATCTTCTGCGTGCCGACCTGGAAGATGCGGTCGGGGTTGGCCTTGACGACGTCGCGCAGTTCCAGCGCCTGCTGGAGGGTGAGGGTCATGGGCTTTTCGCAGTAGACGTCCTTGCCGGCCATGAGAGCGTCGATGGCGTGCCTGCTGTGCCAGTGCTCGGTGCTGGCGATGAGGACGCAGTGGATGTCCTCGCGTGCGAGCAGTTCGCGATAGTCGACGTACTGGTCAACCTCGTCGCCCTGCCGCTCCTTGATGCCCTGAGCGGTGTCGCCCATGCGGACCTGGTTGACGTCGGCCAGGGCGACGATCTTGACGTCTTCCTCGCCGCGTTTGACCATTTCGCAGGTGCTATAGCAGTGCCCGGTGCCCATGCCGCCGGGGCCGATGACGCCCATGCGAATCTGCTCGCCGGCCTTGGGCGGCTTGACCTTGACCTGCGAGCGAGTGGCCTGGAAGCGCGGGGCGACCGAGGCCTCGGCGCTGGCGCCGATGATGGCGGCCGCGGCGCCGGCGGCGGCGGCTTGGGCCATGAACGAACGACGTGACTGGTTGTTGCTCATCGCGTAACTCCCCGATGCTGTGAAATGACCCGAAACTCCCCGTTGAGTCAGAATAGCCGCTTCGCCGCGCGGCTCAAGAGCGGATTTTCAAGGCGCCCCGTCCAGTTCACCGGCTGCTCCGAGGGCCTGGTCTTCGGTGATTCCCCCAGTTTTCATGCTTCGGTCGCGGAAGAAGAGGAAGAAGAGGACCATGACGCCTGCGGCAAAGAGGCAGGGGGCGAGCCAGACCTGCTGCCAGTCGATCACCTGCATCTGCAGGGCGGATACCTGTTTGAGCAGTTCTTCGGCCGCGGGGCCGGCGGTCGCAGCGGCCTGGTCCTTCAGAGCGGTGATCTGGGCGGTCAGTTCGGCGGCGTTGTCGGCGCGGTAGTGGTCCACGAGCATGCCGGCGGCCTTGGCGCCGATGAACATGCCCAGGCCCTGGGTGACCAGAACGAGGAAGCCCTGCGCGGCGCCGCGAATGTCTTTGCTCGCCTTCTTGTCGACGTAGATGAAGCCGGTGACGAAGAAGAAGTCGTAGCAGATGCCGTGGAGAATGATGCCGCCGAGGACCATCTCGCGGACCAGATCATCGGCGGCGGCGCTGAACAGCCCGTAGCGGACGACCCATGCGAGCATGCCGACGAGGAGCATGTACTTGACGCCGAGGCGTGCGAAGAAGAGTGGCATGACGAGCATGAAGAAGATTTCGGACATCTGCCCGAGGGACATGGTGGCAGCGATTTCCTTGAAGCCAACCTCGCCGACGTACTGGCTTGCGAACGAGTAGTACGCGGCCAGCGGGATGCACACCAGGAAGGAGCAGAGCACGAAGACGAAGAAGGATCCTTCCTTGAGCAGGGCGAGTGCGTCGAGCCCGAGGGCATCGCGCACGTTGAAGGCTTTGCCCTTGGCCGGGGGCGGCGTGTGGGGCAGGGTGAGCGAGTAGAGTCCGAGCAGGATGGCCGAGCCGCCGGCGACGTAGAACATGTTGGCGTCAGTGTCGAACCCGGCCATTGAGATGACCCAGTTGGCGGCGATCCAGCCGATTGTGCCCCAGACGCGGATGAGGGGAAACTGCTTCTCCTGGTTGGTCATGTTGTGGAATGCCAGCGTGTTGGTCAGACCCAGCGTGGGCATGTAGCAGAGCATGTGCACGAGGACGGCCGCGAGAAACAGGTTGGGATCCTGCTTCATTGCAAAAGGCGCCGCAAGGAGTGCGAGCCCGCCGATCAGGTGCATCGCGGCGAGCACGCGTTCGGTCGCAAAGAAGCGGTCGGCAATCATTCCGAGGAAGAAGGGGCTGACGATGGCGGCGATCGGGCCGAGTGAATACGCCCACCCGATGTACGAACCTTCCATCTTGAGGCTGGCCAGGTACGGACCCATGGTGACGTACCAGGCGCCCCAGAGGAAGAACTCCAGGAACATCATGATGCTCAATCGCGCCCCGATGGCCGAGTGCTGCGCCAACGCCGGTTCAGTCATTTGTGGTCCCCTTCAGGCTTCGTAGGTTCGTCGCGTTCCAACGAGCGGACGCGGATGTCACGATACATGATCACGTTGCCGGGGTGGTGTCCCTGCAACGCGAAGTGGCCGGAGGAAAAAGCGGTCAGTTCGGCATCGACCATGGGACGTCCGTTGATCCAGGTCTGGATGTGATTGCCCTGGGCGCGGATTCGGTAGTCGAACCAGGCATCGTCGCGCGTGAAGGGCTTGTCGACGCCGGGCGGCTTGGCCCGGTCGTAGACGGCGCCGGTGAAGTTCTTCGGGTCGTGGTTGTCGATCTGGGCCTCGTAGCCCGTAGGCCACGAATCGCCGTTCCGGTCGTTGGGTACGGCGCGGAAGTAGATGCCGCTGTTGCCCATGCGGTTGACCTTGACGAAAGCGCGGAGTTCGAAGTCGGTGAAGACGGCGTCGGAGAACAGGTGTCCGGGCCCGTCACGTCCGATCAGCGTGCCTTCTTCGACGGTCCACTTGGCAACGCCGGTGGAGTTCCAGCCGGCCAGATCGGTGTTGTTGAAGAGCGGCAGGTAGCCTTCCTCGGGCTCGGGGTCGGGCGAGAGGTCGCGGATGCGGATATTGCGGTATTGGACCGGATCGCCGTGGTCCTGGAGGGCGATGAAGCCGGTGGGAAGCCGGTCGGCCAGGGGGAGTTTCTGCTCGATCTGGCGAAAGAAGCCGCGATCGTCGAGTTTCTGATCCTTCTGGACCTGAACGCCGTTGAGCCAGACATTGAGGGTGTCAGCGACGAGGAGGATGCGATAGGAGTTCCACTGGCCGGCGGGCTTGACGGCGTCCTGGGCGGGCGGGATGGCGTTGTAGACGGCGCCGCAGGACCAGATCTCGGGCGTTTGCCCGGGCGAGTCGAGCACCTGGATTTCCAGGCCGGTGAACGCCGGATCGCCCGTGCTTGAGCCTCGGATGCCGATGCCGGAGTTGGCGCCCGGGGAAAGGTTGAACTCGAGTTCGAGGTCGAAGTCGCGATACATGCGAGCGGTTCGGAGCCACCAGCCCTTGCCGGGCTTGGCGACGACGAGGTTTCCGTCCTGAATCGCCCAGGCGTCGGGTTCGCCGGCCTGGACCCAGTGCTCGAGCGAGCGGCCGTCAAAGAGCGTCTGCCATGCAGGCTCGGGCGGCGTCGGGGGTTGATCGGTTGAAGGCTGGGCGACGACCGCAAGCAGACCGGCAACGCACGTGAGCCACATGAACCGCGCCCTCCATCCGCCCACGCAGGGGGCATGGAGGAAGAGTCTAGCGGATCGACGGAGCAGTTGCCGTGTGAGGGTTGGCTTGGGGGTCGTGCCAGCCCAATGCCGACGACCACTTGGCGCCAAGTGGACCCGGAGGGATTCGAACCCTCACTCCCTTTTGACGGGGACGCGGATTTTAAGTCCGCTGCGTCTGCCAGTTCCGCCACGGGTCCGATGGTGATTCTACGTCGCGCTGCGCCTCATGCTGACGCACGGAATCTCCGGTGTTTTTCGATGTTTTTGTGTCGCACGCCGCGGCGGCGTCGGGCTCGCTCGGTCGTCTCACCGGGTCGTTCTCCGGAATCACGAAGACGCCCGTCTTGCGCCACGCGGGACGCCAAGGCATTCTGGCCCTTCGCGCTCGGGCGGCCGGTCGCGTCGGCGGCGCGGACCGTGGGGGTCGGAATCTCGGTCGGGGCCAGCACATGGCAGTGCTCCAGGAAGCGGCGGGCCGCGTGCCGGTACGCCCTGGCGGTGTGCGGGTTGCCGAGGCTCTCGAAGAGCTGTTCGCACGCGATCCGGCGCTGATTTGCGGGCTCGCGTCGCCGTTCTCTTCCTTTGTGGGTGTCGATGCGTGATCGCGCACGTCCGGAGACTTCGGCACGACGGCGGACCAGCCGTTGCCGCTGCCTGCGGGAATGCGATACGAAACTTTGGCGGGAACGCCGATCGGGTTGAAGGTCCGCACGCTGCCGATGTCAGCGGCCGCTTCGCGCCAGGCGGGAGCAAGCGATGCAATGCCGGAGGGGGGACTCGAACCCCCAAGGGTTTTATCCCAGCGGATTTTGAATCCGCCGCGTCTGCCAGTTCCGCCACTCCGGCCGGCGGGCATGATAGTCAAGCACCCCTGTCCGAAGCCGGAGGTCGGCTCGACCTGGTCTGGAGTCGGACATGCGCTCGTGCCTGGGCCGAGGGCGATTGGCTTACGCGAGTGGGTCAAAGGTCTGATGCCCTGCGGCCGCCAGCGCCAGATTGATCGCCGTGAGGGAAGCGATCATGCCGACCGCGAACAAGAGATCGGCCGCCAGCCAGAACACCAGCAGGAAGATGCCAAGCCCGAACCACTGCCCGTTGGGACTCTCGAAGATCCGTCCGTAGGCGGGGACGAAACTGGCCAGGATGCGGCAGCCGTCGAGCGGCGGCGCGGGAATCAGATTGAACATCGCCAGCACCACGTTCAGGAACGCACCGATCCAGAAGAACCGCGCAAGGTTTCCCCACAGGGGCTCTTGTACGTTCATCCGGTCGGCCACGATCACCCAGACTACGCAGCTCACCGCGCTGAGCATCGCCAGCAGCAGATTCATCGCCGGGCCGGCGGCCGAGACCTTTGCATCGCCAAACCGTCCTCGAAAGCGACTGGGGTTCACCGGCATGGCGCCCCAGGCGATGCCGATCAGCGCCAGCAGGATCAGGCTGAACCCACCCATGTGGACGAGCGGATTCCAGGTCATGTGCCCGGTGACGCGGGGCGTGTCATCGCCGAGCGCCAAGGCTACCCACCCGTGCGACAACTCATGCAGAACGATCGAAAAGATGACCCAGAAGAGCCACGACACGACAAACGCGGTTCCGAACTGATCCGCGTAGTCTGCAATCCACCATCCGCTCATAGGGGTGGACTCCGCGTGGGGGGACTGGACCAGGCTTGTTCAGGCCGCCGCCGGCGTGGCAGTGGCCGCCTTGCTCGCCTGAGCAACCAACTGATCGAAGAGTTTGGGATCTTCGACGGCGATCTGGCTGAGCATCTTGCGGTTGAGTTTGACGCCGGCCAGGCGCAGCCCGTTCATGAACAGGCTGTAGCGGACGCCGCGCATGCGGCAGGCGGCGGTGATGCGGGTGATCCACAGCGCCCGGATGTCGCGCTTACGCTGACGACGGTCGCGGTAGGCATAGCACCCGGCACGGATGATCGCGTCAATGGCGCGATACGGCTGCGAACGGTTGGCGCCGAAGTACCCGCGCGCCTTGCGGCGCAGTTTTCGACGGGCCTGGGCTCGGGCGGCTCCCTTACGAACACGTGGCATCGGTCAACTCCTTCGCGTCCGACGGAGCGGGCCAGGCCCGTCTTGTATCCCGGCGGACTTCGATCTGCACATCTCTTACTCGGCCTTTGACGCCGCCTTGGCGGCAGGAGACGGGCTGCGCTTGAGCGCCGTCCGCGGCTGGCTGCGCCCTCGCAGGCGACGCCAGAGCAACTTCTCGAAGCGCTTCGCGTCCGGGTTGGCTGCGTACGGATCCTTCCGCAACTGACGCAAGCGCTTGCCGCTCTTGCCCGAACTCAAGTGCTTGTGATTGGCCGAACGGTGGCGGACCTTGCCGGTCTTGGAGATCCGCACACGCTTGAGCAAGCCCTTGTGGGTCTTGAGTTTGGGCATCTGATCAACTCCTTCGATACGTCTGACGCCGTCCCTTCACGCAGACGACGCCCCGCCCGGCGGCGGACGGGACCCCAAGCGTAGGCCCCCTGCCCTGACAGAGCAATGTCCACCAAGCGGCACTTCCATGTTGTGTTTGGGTCCTGAGTCAGTCGCATTCACCCGATCAGGGCCCGAGCAGGACGTCGTCCACACCCGCCGGCACTTCGTTGCCGTTCATCCCGTAGTACTGGCGGATCTTGGCGACGGCCTCTTCGACCGCCCGCGGGAGCCAGATGTTGTCACCCGACTCCAACACCGGCGACTTGATCCATGTCGTGCTCCCGTCGGTCCGGAGGACGTGCTGGCCGGATGAACCGTGATTCGGGCTGCGCGATTCCGGAACGATCGGGTCACGGCGCACGATCTGAAGCACGACCGGCGACCGATCGGCGATGATCGGTCGCGACGCTTCCAGCCCCCACAACCGCTCGGGGCGACCGTCCTGCACCTGGTAACTGTACGAAACCTCCTCGATGCGGCGCCAATCGTGAGCATTGCCCACCTCGCGCGTCGGAGCCGTGGGATTTCCGGGGCAGGCAAGGTCGGCCAGTCTGGCGTACTGCCCGCGCACGAGCATGTAGAGGTTGGCTGAGTTTGATCGCTCCGGGCGCGAGCCAACGTCGATCCATGACCCGCCCCCGAACCCGGCGGTGGCCATCGGAAGCGCCGAGTTGTTGGAGCCGGCATAGATCCCCATCGCTTCGGCCACTCGCCCCAGATTGGCCGCACAGAGCGAGCGCCTTGCCTCGGAACGCAGCGAACTGAGCACCGGCAGCATCACCGACGCCCCCAGCAGCAGCACCGCGGCGACCGAGATGATGTCCGCCAGGCGCAGCCCGCGCCGCGGCCCAAGCCGCATGCGCCCCGCCTGCTCTTCGATCGCGCCATCCAGACGCGCCAGCGTCCGCTCGATCAGGTCTTCGCGACTCGATCCGCCCGGCACAGGGGTCTGCGTGACCAGCATCCGCAACGCCTCGTGTACCCCCGCCCGCTCTCGCACGGCTGAAGGCACTCGGCTCAAGTCGCCGTACGACATGATCCAGGAGTCGAGCGCATCGGCGTCGGCCGAACTGAGTACCGGCTCCGGGGCAGGGGCTGCGTGCGCGCGCTGCCGCAGCAAGTTGATGGTGCCGGCGACCAGGTCGGTGTCACGTGATTCGATCGGGCAGTCCAGCAGTCCGAGAATCTGCGCCACTTTGCGCGCCCGCTCTCGCAGGACGGGTTCGACCGCTTCGGCGTCAAACCCCGCCTCGATCAGCGCATCGAGCGCTTGTGCGTCCGCTTCACTCAGCCCGTGTCCAGGATTGCCATCTTCAACAAACACGATGCCGCCTCCGGATCAATGCGCTTCACTCACCTTCGTGGGAAACTTCGTGCCATCGCTTGGCGAACGCTGCCACCGCCGCGTGCAATCGGCTCTTGACGGTTCCCAAAGGTATCTGCAGGTCTTCGGCCATCTGGGCATAACTGAGTCTCTGAAAGTACGCGAGAAGGAGAATCTCCCGCATGGTCGGCGAGAGACCCGACAGGGCACGCTGCACCAGACTGTCCCGCTCTCTCTCGTCCATCGCCGCATCGGGCGAAGGCGTATCCATCTCCATGAGGTCCACGATGGAAGGCCTCTCCCCGTCACCCCCGACCGGAGCCGACACTTCCATCGACTGTTGTCTGCCTCTCTTACGCAGGTAGTCGCGTCCCTTGTTCGCCGCGATGGTGAACAACCACGGCCTGAACCTCCGAGAAGCGTCAAACGACTCAGCCGAGAGATGGATCTGGAGAAACGTCTCCTGAAAAACGTCCTCGGCCGCCGAACGGTCACCCACCAGGCGGGTCAGAAACCGCAGCAGATCTTCGTGGTGACGCTCGATAAGCGTTCGCAGCGAGTTGGAATCGCCTCTGCGATAACGCTCGAACAGTCGTTCATCGCTGATGCCGTTCAACCCGTCCAGTCCAGGCTCCTCTCAACTTTGGGGGGTACGCACCGACCGAGCCACCAAGTTCGGGCCCGAGCCCCTGGAAGCGCGCTGGTGCATGCTATCGGGGCCGACCTTCCGTTATCGGCGTTTGGCCCGGAAACGGTCGATGACCCTCGCGTCGACGCGCTCATACCGTATTCCAGGGATGTGTCCAAAGCGATTGAGAGTCGCTCCCCTCAAACCAGGCATTCTATGTTCCAGATAGTCCGCGAACGCGACGTCGCTCTCAAACAGGTATCGCACCTCGATCGCACCCCCCGGCGCGTCGCCGGTGGGCGGGTGCTCGAGCAAGTCAGCCGAGGCCGCTCCCGCCTCGATTACCTGTCCGATATGCTCCTGACGGAGCCACGAGCAAAAGTCGGCTCTGACTGCGGCGTCGTCAAACCGGACCCAGACCGTATAGGCGACCATTTCCATGTGCCACAGGATACTCCAAGCCAGGCAATCTCGGGCCCGCCGGGGCGTTGTGCCCACTGAACAAGGGGGCTGAATTGGTCCAGGATCGGGGTCAGGACACACTCCCGCCGGATGGGCTGACCGCACTCCTTGAACGGGCAGCCTCGGGTGAGGACGGCGCATGGTCCGAACTGGTCAGAATCTACAGCAGGCGCGTCTTCGCGTTGGCGCGAAGTCGTCTGAACTCCAACGAGGCGGCCGAGGAAGTCACCCAGTCGGTCTTCGTCACGGTGGCTCGAAAAGTGACGAGCGGAGAGTATCGGGACAGCGGACGTTTCGAGGCCTGGCTTTTCCGCGTTGCGATGAACCGGGTGAGGGACGAGATCCGTCGGCGTCGTCGGTCGATGGTGGAGACCAACGGGCACGACCCGGAGTTGACGCGTGCGCCGGCCGAGAAGGGTGTCAGCGTCGAGGATCTCGACGCGCTGCGGGGGGCGCTGGCGACCCTTTCAGAAGCCGATCGCGAGATCATCGAGTTGCGGCATCACGGGGAGTTGAGTTTTCGGGAGATTGCGGATCTGACCGGTGAACCTATGGGTACGCTGCTGGCACGACATCACAGGGCACTGCGAAAACTGCGGGATCGGATGGAAGCACCGGCCGGTGAGAACGAAATGGAGTCTTCGCGATGAGCGACACACCCTTCCACAACGACGCCGGAGTCGAACCGATCGAACGGGCGCTGCACTCGCTGGGCAAGGCCCTTCGTGAGCAACCCGACGCGGAATTCGAAGCCCGCATCGCCGATGCCGTCCGTCGCGAAGTTCTCGCACCACCGCCGCTGTCCTTCGCCCGCGCCGGCGCTCGCGCCTGGTGGCGTAGCCACGCGGTTCTGGCGGCGGCGGCCATGCTGCTGATCGTTGGATCGGCGGTCGTCCTGCTCCTGTCGTCCAAGCCTGCCAGTAGGCCGGTCCCGGGCCCGATCGCACAGGTCGACCCGCTGAGTCCGGCAGAAGAGGTTGACGAACTGATCGCCACGGTTGCGTGGCTGCGGGAAGATCTGCCCGACCTTGCTTCGCTGGAGGAGCGAGCGGCCTCGATCGGCGAACTGGACGAGGCTCTGTTCGACCAGGCAGAGGACACGCTGCTTGATACGGAGGATTCGATCTGATGCGCACCAAGCATCTGACGTGTCTGGTAGCGTTGTCCTGGGTGCTGACGCCGGTGGCACCGGCTCAGGACAAGCCTGAACCGACGCCGCAGCAGCAGCCTGACCAGCCTGAGACGCTGCGTGATCGGCTGCGGCTGCGCATCGAGCATGCGCGCGAGTCGCTCGATCGGCTTGAGAAACTTCTGGCGCGAGTCGAGGCGGGCGAGGAGATTGACCCGGCCGAACTGATCGAGGCGATGCCCGATCGTCCCGTGCGCGAGCGCTTCGGCGAGCGTGAGCCGGGGGAGCGTCGTTTTGGGCCCGGCGGCCCGGGCGTGCCGGGCGGCGAGATGGCGCCGGGCGTAGTGGGGCGCGGTCCTGGCGGCTTTCCGGGCATGGGTCACGGTGAGAGCGGACCCGTTCCCACCGCTGAAGAAATCACGGTGTTTGTGCAGAATCAGATGCCATGGTTGCACGAGCGTCTCACGCGAGCGGACTCCGAACAGGCCGGCATGGGACAAGAGACGCTCCGGCGCGTGGCGCCCATGATCGTCGAGATCATGCAGGTGCAGCGCGACGACCCGGAGTTGGGCCAACTCAAGATGGAGCAGTTCCGCCTGGGGGCCGACTGGATCGAAACCTCGGGAAAGGTGCGTGAGGCATTGCACAGCGGCGCCATGACCCGCGAGCAGGCGGTGGCTGCGTTCACCGAACTGGCCGAGCGGCACTTTGAACTGCGCCAGCAGATCGCCCGGCACGAGATCAAGCGTCTTCGTGCCGACCTGGAGGCCCGGGAGCAGGGGCTCAATAAGGACGAATCGGAGCGTTCGCAGTGGGTTTCGCGCATGGCCGAGCGCATGGTCGAGCGCATGAGCGGGCGATGGGGACGCGGCCCGCGCAGCAGCGACAGCGACCGTGAAGATCCGAAGGATGAGCGCAACGACGGCAAGCCGTGGTGATCGCGCCGATCAGGAAACCGTCGAGCCCGGCGCGATCTCGCTCATGGGCGCAAGCAGAATGATGCGGCGTTCTTCGCTGTCCTTGGGGGCGTCGCTGGCGGCCAGCAGCATTCCGCGCGACTCCTCGCCGCGGATCTTCCGCGGCGCCAGGTTGGCGACGATGATGATCTGGCGCCCGATCAGTTGATCAGGCTGGTAGTGTCCTCGGATACCGGCGCAGATCTGCCGAGGTTGCCCGGACCCGTCATCCAGTTGCAGTTTGACCAGGCGATCGGCATTGGGATGCGGCTCGGCGCTGACGATGCGGGCGACGCGCAGATCGACTTTCACAAAGTCGTCGTAGGAAATCTCGGGCTTGAAGGCATTCGTGGCGGGTGCTGCGTTCTCGGCTTGGCTCATGCCTGCTCCTCTCGATGGGCCGGGGCAGTCTAGGAGCGATTGTCCGGGGCGTGGATCGACCGGTGGAGCGACTATGGCGTCGGTCCAGACGCATCGGGCGATGCGGGGTCTTTTTCCGCTGTGTCGTCCGGCTCGCCGACCCACGCGCCGTCGCGGAACCACGGGCGTGTGACGTCTATGCCGAAGCGGATCGGCAGTTCGGCGATGTCAGCCTCGCGGAGGGGTGCACCCAGGTCGGCGGCCACCTGGACCCCCCACGACCGCGGGGCACTGTTCAGAACCTGCGCTTCAAAGCGCAACTGCCCGATGTACTGCTCGCGTGTGAGCACCGGGCCCGGGTTCCCCCCGCAGGTGTAGCAGAGCACGCGCTCCACCTGCCCCGTGTGGCGTTTGGTGACGATGCGCTCATTGCGGCACTCGGGGCACGGCCACGCATCAGCCTGATGCTCAAGTTCGGGCAGGATGTTCTGGCCGAGCGCACCGGTGATCAGCGCGCTGTGCCTGTCGATCAGCGAGCGGATCTCCGGCCGCTTGAGTTCATTGCGCACCATCGTGCCCATGCCGGCGCGGATGGCGCCCAGCGTCGTCGCCGCGTCGTAGGCGACGTCGTCGCTGACGCCGGCCTCGGTTGAGCGGCTCCAGTCCCGCGTGCCGAAACGCGGATCGAGCGTGCTGGCGATCGACCGCAGCGCCCGCCGATCGGCTTCAGACCGCGTGATGTCCAGCAGCCCCAGCGCCGCGCCGGCCGCGGTCGTGCGCAGGGCTTCATCCCGTGATGCCAGCACGATCGCCAGCACGTAGAGCCTCTGGCTCAGTTCGAGATTACCCGGCGTCTGCGGCTCGGCCGCCAGTTCTTCACCGAGCAGGAAGTAGGCCTCTGGATCGGCCGGAGTGAGCGCATGCAAGCGCTCGTCCAGTGTGGGGGCCGTCGGCGGCGGCGTATCGGCGGGCAGTGATTCCTGCTGAAGCGAGCCGGCCCCCGGCGTGCAGATCAAGGCCAGCGCGAGCACTCGCAGCACGATGGAATGGAGCCTTGTCATCCGTTCCCCCCGTTCACGTCCAGCCCGAGCCTGAGTTCCCACAACTGCACCATCGCTCGCTCGATCCGGGCCACCTGTTCGAAGACGTGCGTGGACCGCTGGATGTCGGCGTCGAGTTGGTCGAGCACGCCCTGTACCGACGACGCAAGACCGGGGCGTTCGGCCGCCACCACGATGCCCATCGTCTCGGCCAGCGCAACCTGCTCGACGACGAACTGCTGCACCAGCCCGCGGGCCAGCGCGATACGCCCCGATCGCCGTCGCTCTACTTCGGAAAGCGTGATGGGCAGTCGCGACGCAGGCATGCGCTCGGCAAGTTGCGTCCACCTTGCCCGCAACTGGAGCGCCGAGCGTTCGCAAGGTTGCGACGATCCATCGCCGGTCGAGGACATCGCGCGATTGACGGCCGTACGCTCCATGTATGCGTCGTCGAGGAGCGTGCCGAGCAGGTCGATCGCGGCGGTCTCGCCCTCGGCACTGAGCAGTTCGAGCATGCGTTCGACCAGCGCGCGGCGCACGGCCGCCCGCCACGCGGGGCTGTTGCGATCGGGCAGCGGCGACAGCGTGACGTTGGAAATCAGGTCGGACATCGACGCAATCGGCGGAATGCGCCACGCTTCTTCCAGCAGGGCGTTGACGACTGCGGGCGACGATCCATACTGCTCGACGGCTGTGCGCGCCCGTTCTCGCACGCCGCGCCCGCTGCCGCGCAGTGCTTCGGCGACGAGCACCTCCGCATCGACCGGCCCGAGCCGGCTGCCGCCGCTGCCTCGCAGTTCGTCGAGCAGTTCGAGGCGGCGATTGATGTTGGCACCCTGCTGGAGGTAGCGCTCGGCCCAGTTCGCGTCCGAGCCGCTCACAAGGTCGGCCCCACCGGCGGGCCTGGATAATGCAGAGTCGGGCACTCGGAAGTGTTCAAGCATCTGAATGGCGGCGGCCCCGTCACCCTGCCAGCGAGCGCTCGCGGCGGCATTCAACCGGGCATACCCCACGGCACTGCGGAGCAACTGCTCTCCGGTGCTGGTCGGAGCCAGGCCGGCGTCCAGTTCGGTCAACGCTCGATCGAGGAGATCGAGCACCTCGGTGTCCGAGCCCGGCTCGCTGAGACCCCACGCATCGACGAATCGATCTCGCAGGGCGCGGCGATCCAACTCGCTTGCGTTGGCCGGCAGCACCATCGTCGGATCGATGTTCTCCGCCCCTCCGTGCGCCACCAGCGCCTGAGTGGCGGCGCTGAGCGCCGGCGTGCTGACTTCGCGATTGTCAAACTGGCGCACGAGCCACTGCCGCGACTGGGAGACCTCCCAGGGCATGGCCTGAATCACCGCGGCGATGGACTCGAAGGCGCCGGCGGCCCGCTGCGGGCCCAGCCGGGAGGCGAGTACGTGCTCGCCGCCCTGCGCGAGCAGCAGGGCGCGGCGCGCCGCGTCGGTCTCTGTGAGAACCTCCACGCCGCGCGCCCAGGCCCGCCACGCGGCAGGATCGCCCGGGTCGCGCCCTGCCAGCACCGGGGCCATGACCTGCAACGCGGCGATGGCCCCCTCGGCAAAACTCGCCTGCGCCGGACGTGCGCCCTGCAAGGCCGACCCCAGCCAGCGGTCGATCAGCATCTGCGACTGCGCCGAAAGGTCACTCTCGCGCCGCAGGCGCGTGAGCATGCCGACCGACCACGCGGCGCGGGCCACGTCGTCGCTGTTCAGGGTCGCCTGGTCCGACCGCAGCAGTTCGGCTCCTGCGCCGACGGCCTCGAACATGGGGCGTGTGTTCATTGACGAGCCGCCGAGCCGGTACATCAACTCAAGCACGACGTCCTGCGTGCGGGCACGCTGCGCCGCGTCAAACGCAAGCCAGTGCCGCGAGAGCCCGCGCACGCCCTCGACTCCCAGTCGCTCGGCTGCGGGCGGGTCGCTTCCGGCCAGCGACAGCGCCCGTTCGAGCGAGGGAAGCACGTCTGCGGGCGCTGCTTCAGGAGGGACTTCCACGCCCGGCTCGACCGGTTCGTCGTCGTCGTTCTGCGGCGGGAGCACGATGGGCGTGGGCCTCTGATCGCGCGGTCCGGGCAGCATCGCCACCTCACCGCCGCGGCGGGCACCCGAGTGGAGCGCTCCGCGAATCGCGGCGCCGGCCACCAGAATCGAGCACAGCGCCACCACGCCGATGATCAGCCAGGCCCGGCGGTGTCGCGCCACCACTTGCGCCGTGGCGGGCTGGGCGACTACGCGCCGCGTCACGGGCTTGTCGGCGTTGGGTCTCGGCCTGGCCCGCCGCTGTGCGATGCCGCGCACCGCCTCGGCCACGTCGTTGGCGCGCAGCCCCCGCGCATGCGCCAGAGCCACGAGGCGCGGCAGACTGCGCCGCGTCCACCCACCGTACATGCCCAGCGTCAGCACCACGTCGTGTTCGAGCCCGAGGATCAGCGCGCGCCGCTGCTCGGCCAGCCCGCGGGCACGCAGGTGTTCCCGCACCGCCGGATTGAGCAACTGCGCCGCCGCAGCGTGCAGTGCCAGCCGAACCTCGTCGCCGGCAGGAGTGAGACTCTCGGCGTGCTGATCGACGCGGAGCATCTGCCGGTCGCGTGCGGCGAGAATCTCAACCTCTGTCAGCGCGCCGGACGAAAGCCCCAGCAGTGCGTACGGCCCGCCGCGAGCCGCATCCGGGCCAAGGAAGCGGGCGATCAGGCCGTCCATGTGCGAAGAATGCGTCATGGGCGCGCGCCCTCCGGCGCCGGCACGTGGGGCAGCAGCCTTGCCCGCGCGACGAGCGCCCGGATCTTGTCTCCCCACGGCTCAGGCCCGAAACTGGGGTACAGCGTCTCGTGCTGCAACACCACCTGGCGCCCTCGCTGCGGATCGATGTCGAGCAGCAGCCGCATCGCGTGGTAGCGGGCTTCAAACCACGTCGATTCGCCCGGCTCGTACACCGCAGAAAGTGTGTTCCATGCTTCAAACACCAGGCGAGGCTCGCCGGCGCCTTCGGCCGTCTCGGCCAGACGGCGCAGCATGCCCTCGGTCCACCGCCCGCGCTCGAACCACTGACGCGTCAAGCGGAGGGCCAGCCCGCGCATGGTTTCGTCCGACTCACTTTTCCAGAGGAACGCGGCGGCTTCGGACACGCGATCGGCAACGCCGAGCAGCACGTCGTCGCTCAACCGGTCTCCCGGATCATCGGGCGTGCCGAGGATGCGTCCGCCGAAGCGCACCACCGCGCGAGCCTCTTCCGCGGCCGCTCCTGGGCGCTCCCATGCCCGCAAGGCATCGCGATAGAGCAATCTTTCGGCCGACCGGGCGAACCGCCCGCCCAGCCGCGTCAACTCGTTGAGCAGTTCCTCAACGCGCTCGGCGTGCCCGCCCGCGTGCGCAATCTGAAGGCGCCGGTAGGTCAACTCACCGCGCAGGTCGTCCAGATTCATGCCCGTTTCGTTGGCGACGCGATCCAGGCGTGCCAGCGCCTGTTCGGCGCGGGGAAGTTCGGGCGCCTCGCTCGACAGTACGACGTCGAGGATCTGGCGCACGCGCACCACCACGGCCTGGGCCGCGGCGGTCGCCTCCTTCGCGTCGCCCCGGCGCACCGCTGTCTCGTCCATATCGAGCAGTTCCTCGGCCACTGCGAGGAATCGCGCTCCCTCAGCGTCGCGACGTTCCGATGATGCGCCCCGATACGCCCGATACAACAATCGCCCGAGATGGCGGCGCGCCGACTCGTAGATCGGAGACGTGCGCTCCACCGCAAAGAGCACCTCGATCGCCCGATCCACCTGCACCTCATCAGCGTCAGCCCGGCGCAGCAGGATGACGGCCGCCCGCTCCGTCGCCGGGAACTCAGTCATATAGACCACGCCGATGCGTTCGCAGCGTTGCCTGGCTTCCTCATTGCCGTCGAGCGCCAGTCGGTCCAGCGCGACCACCGCCAGCCACAGTGCTTCCTCGCGGCGCTGCGGATCGGTCGCCAGAGACGCCGTCTCCTCAAACCGATTGGCCGCTTCGAGCAGCCGCCCGCGGTAGAACTCGGCCAGGCCCAGCGACAGCCCGGCCCGCACCCGCTCACCGGGGAAACGCGTTGCGTCCCCGGAGGCGAAGGCCGCCCGCAACAGGTCGGCAGCCGCACCGTACTTGGCGCTCACCCCGGCCTGCGAAGTCGGCAGGGAGTCATCTTCGCCGGCCTCGTGATGGGCCTGCCTTGCCTGCTCATAGGCCAGCAGCCCTCGCACGTAGCGCACGATGAAACCCTCACCGCCGATCGGCAGCGTGCCGAATCGACGCAGCAGATCGAGCACGTGCCCGACCTCGCCGCGGGTCACCAGATCCGAGATCGCCTGCGCCGCCAGTTTCTGGGCCGTCCCGTCGGCGTCGTCCGGCGCTCCGCGTGAGGGCATGGACATGGCCAGCACCGCGAGCAGGCGTGCGTCGGGCACGTCCATCGGGTGCTGGTTGCGGGCCGCGACGTGATCGAACAACTCGCGCCAGCGCCCCGCCCTTGCCAGCACGTCCATCTGCCGCGAAAACAGTTGGCTGCGCACGCTCTCGTGCAGGTCGGTCGATTCTCGCAGCGTCCGCATCCACGTCAGGGCGCCGCCGTGATCGCCCGCGATGCTGCGGCACAGGCCCACCGCCAGCCCCGCCCGTGCCACGTGCTCGAAGTGCAGCAGCGCCGCCCGCAGATGCTCGATGCTGACCGGACCGCCCTCGGCTCCGAGCAGCCAGCCCAGATCCTGCACGGCCGACTCGGCGATGTCCTTGCGATCGGTCAGCAGTGCCAGGTAATACCCGGACCAGCCCGCGTAGTAGAACGCAGACGAGCGCTGCGCCAGCGCTTCGCTGAGTTGGGCCGTCAGCGCCGCCTCGTCCACCTGCGTGCCGCGCCGGCGTTGTCGCTCGATCGTCTCCACGCGCGCATTGAGGGATCGTCCAAGTTCGCGAAAGGCCTCACGCACGGACGAAAGCATGCGTTGTGCCTCTTCCGTCTCGTTCTTGTCCGCAAGCCCCATCCGCCAGCGCTCACCCATTCGCTCAGCCAGCAGGTACTGGGCCTTGGCCAGTTTGATGCGCAACGCGAACGAATCGATCCCCGGCACTGCTTCGAGCAGTTCGCGGCTGAGCCGTTCCAGTTCCATCCGCCGCTCGGGCGGTGCGTTTTCCCCCAACATTTCCGCGTAGATGTCGCCCAGTCGCTCGGCCAGTTGGAGGCGTTCATCGCCCGTGGCGTTTGCCAGGCGCTCTCGCAGCATGGTCGCCTGCAACTGCTCCAGTCCGTGCAGTTGCAGATAGCGTTCGACGGTTGCATCGGGCGAATCAGGCGCCACAAGCGTCTGATCCTGCGCAGAGGCCGTCACGCCGACGGCGCAAAGGGCGCACGCCGCCACGGCCTGCTTACTGTTCACCCGTCGCCGGAACATACGTCCTCTTGATGAATCCCGCGTCGTGCGCCGCCTGCAGCGCCGTCGCGGCCGCCTGGATCGGAACCCGATCATCCACCTTGATGGCTACCCCCGCTTCCTTGGGCAACTGTTCGAGCAGCACGCGCAGCGCCGCCCCCGTCTGCACCGCCCGCTCGCCGACGCGAAACACCACGTGCCCCCCCGACATCTGCACGGACACGATCTGAGGCTGGAGGTCTGAAGGCCCCGAGCCCGATCGCTCGGACTGGATCGTCGCTTCGAGCCGATCCTCGCGTTCCGAGAAGTTGGCCGTCACCAGAAAGAAGATGAGCAGCAGGAACACCACGTCGATCATGCTCGTCATGGGCAGCGAGATCACCCTGCCCGGTTCATTGGATCGACGGATCAATCGCACTAGCGCACCCCCGCCGGGTCGGTTGTCCCGATCTTCCACCGGCGCACCCCGCGGCTGCGCAGTTCCAGGGCGATCTGGTTGAGCGGGCCCGCCCGCGCCGCACGGTCCGGCCTGACCAGAATGCTCACGTTGTCCGGCTCGCCGGTCCGCCCGATCTCCGCGTCCACCAGCCGCAGGAACCTGGCCTGACTGATCGGTCGGCCTTCGAGCATCAATCCGCCCTGGCGGGTCATGTCGAGCACGAACGAAGGCGCCCCTCGATCCACCACCTTCTCGCCGGGTTCGAGCGGCAGATCCACCTGTGCGGCCGTGATCTGCCCCAACTGCGAACTGAACATGAAGAAGATGATCAACTGCAATGTGACGTCGATCATCGGCGTCAGGTCAAAGCGGGCCACCCGCTCGCGCTGGCTTGCTGCGAGCCTCACCTCATGCCCTCCCCGCCGTCGCCCCGCCCGCCTGCGCCCCGTGCTGCGTGCCCGACTCCAGGTGCGCCGCCAGTTCCTCGATCACGTCCCCCACTTCATCGGCCAGCGTGTCGATCTTGTTGCGCAGGTACGTGTACGCGGCCGTGCACGGGATTGCGACGATCAGCCCGAGCACCGTTGTAATCAGCGCGACGGAAATGTTGCCGGCCAGGGCATCGGGCCTCACCGGGCCCTCGGCCGCCTGAATCGCGTCGAACGCGCCCACCATGCCGACGACCGTTCCCAGGAGCCCGAGCATCGGCGCGATCGACGCGATGAGGTTGATCCCGTCGGTCAGGCGATAGAGCCGGGCCACCTGCAACTGCCCCACTTCCTCCAGCGCGGCCTTCAGTTCCAGGAACCCGAACGGGCTGCGGCGGCACCGGATCAACGCTGCGCCCATCACGCGCGTCAGGAACGAGTCGTTGTCTGAGTTTTCGCAGAACGCGATCGCCCCGTCCACGTCGCCCTGGCGCAGGTGCCGGTCCAGCGCCTCGATCGTCTCCGGCGGCGCCAGCGCCTGGCGGCGCACCCGCACCGACTGGGCCACGATCATCACCACCGCGATGAACGAGAGCATCACGATCACGTATCCGATCCACCCGCCCTGCGAGATGTACTCCAGCAGACTGCGGCTCGTGCCGTCGCCCACGGGCACCCCCAGCGTCAGCATCGACATACCCATCTCAAGGCTTCTCCCTCGGCCCGCTCGGCGCGCCGCCCGTTCCTTCCAGTCGCTCACGCATCGGCTGCCACGACAGCACCGCGTGCGATCCGTAACGTTCACTCAGTTCGGCAAGAAGCGAGGACGCCCCGCCCGCATCGCCCATCTCGTCCAGCGCGACGACCGCCTCGGCCAGCGCCTGCCCGGCCAGATACGGCAGGCTGTCGGCGAACCGCGCCGGCAGGTGCAGCAGTTCCACCACGCCCAGCCGCCGCTGCTCCGCGTCAGACTCCCTCAGCAGCGATCGCCCGATCGCCAGTCGGCACCAGGCCTCGATCCACGGACGATCGCTGGTGCCGGACTGCATGATCTGCGAAAGGCGGGCCCGCGCGCCGGTCCGCTGCTCAGCGTCCCCCGTGCGCGACACCACCATCGCGTGTACCAGTGCGACTCCCGGGTCGCGCAGGTCGGCATTGCTCAAGTCGATCGACGGCGGCCCGCTTTCCAGCCCGCATTCAAACCGGGCCGCGTGCAGGAAGAGCGCCGAGAACACTTCCGCTTTCCGCGGCAACTGCCCGCCCTCGGCCGACCAGCCCACCAGTTCGCCCGACCGCGCAAACGCCTCCACCGCAGGCGTGGACTCCCACACCGGCGCCAGCGAGGGCACCAGCCCTGTCTGCTCGTCACATGCCGCCCGCAGCGCCCCTGTCACCACCGAGCGATACGGACCGTTGGGCCTGGCGACCAGATACGCCAGCCACGGACGCACCGCCGACGTGTGCGCGCTGCGCCGCAGGCGGCAGCGAAGCAGTCCCTCGCACACCAGCGCCGCCATTTCGCCTTCGCGCCCTTCGTATTGCGGGTACAACTGCTCGAACAGGGGCTCGGCCGAAACGGCATCCCCGCGTTCCAGCCGCGTCCTGGCCCGCCAGGCCGTGCGCGCCGTCTCGACATATCCCGCCGCCGCTTGGGCCTCGGGTCCGCTCAGGCTCTTGACCAGATCCCAACGCACGGTCCGCTGCACGCCGAACTGGTCCTCGAAAATCATCCCCTCGGGCGTGCATGTGAGCAGTTCACCTGCCGGGAGGGCGCGCCCGCTCCACAGCACCACGTCACCGCGCGCCGACCCCAAGGCCGCGCACACTGCCAGCACCGCGCACGCCCTGTTCTTCACGGGCGCTCTCCGACGTGCTTGAATCGCCCGCCCGATTCCCGGGAAATCCGCCGCATCATGTCTTCGACTTCCGAGCGTGCCTGCGCGTTGCCGATGTCTCCGAACATGATGCAGTGCACCGGCACCCGAGGCCGCCCGTTCAGCGAACGCACCGCCCCCGGGACCTCTGCCCCGAACTCTCCGTCGGTCATGAAGTAAATCGCATCGGGCGCCGGTTCGAGGCGAAACACCTGCTCAAACGCGCCGAGCGGCCTGGTCGATCCGCTCGGCTCCAACTCCATGATCAGGCGACGCAGCCGGATCTTGGTCTTCTGATCGGTCTTGTCCCACGCGACCTGTCCGGTCAGCGGAATCGGCCCGTTGCTGTAGAGCACCACGACCACTTCTGACGAATCGGCCAGCGTGCTGATCGATCGCACCAGTTCCTGCTTCGTGCGGTCCATCTTCCCCTCGGCCCGCATCGAACTGGATACGTCCACGATGTACGCGAACCGACTGCCCTGCGCTTCGAGCCCGAAGAAACTCGCCCCGTCGCCGCTGAGCCCTCCCCCGCCCATCGACGCATCCGAAGGCCCGCCCGACAGCACGTCCCCGCCCCCGGCCGAAAGATCGACCTCCACCAGTTCGCGCGTCAGCGCGTCGATCTCTCCGCTCGACCGGCTCTCCAGTTCCAGGTCGCTCAGATTCGGCGCCGACAGGTCCGGCGCGTGCGAGGCCGACACCTGCACGTTGCTGTTGGAAAGTTCGGCCAACTCGGCCTCGGTCATCACCGCGAAGTCGACGACTTGGGAGCCTGACCCCCCCGCGTCACCGCCCGTATACCTCACCGTCCAGATCGCCGCCAGCAGCCCTGCGAACAGGTGGACCAGCACGCTGGCCGCCAGACCGGCCAGCGTCGCCCGCTTGGCCCACAGCCACAGCCTCGCGCCCCGATCCTCACCGACCTCAACCACGTCGTACTCGTCCATGTATGGGTCCGCGCGGGTGTCCTTGTTCCCGGGTGATTGTCTCGCACCCGACACTCCGCCGCAACCGGGCCGCCGCTGCCGCCCCCTCACCGTCCGCTCGGGAGGCCCCTTCGGTTCTACCGATCTGCCCTCCTCGGGTGGCATCCTACTTGACGTTTCCCCGCCCGATCGGTTGAATCGCCCGATTCGCCACACAATCCACCACCCGCGAGGAATCCTCATGCCCTCTTCTGCCGCCTCGGCGAGCACGCAACCCACCCTGACCTCCGTGCTGGGACGGGCCCCCTCCCGGGTGCTCCTCAAGGTCAGCGGCGAGGCGTTCTCCAAGCCCGGTCAGTTCGGCATCGACGCCGAAGAACTCTCTCTCATCGCCGGCGAAATCCGCGACGCTCGCACCGTCGGCGCCCAGGTCGCCGTGGTCGTCGGGGGCGGAAACATCATCCGCGGCGCCGAACTGGCCGCGCGAGGCGACATCCATCAGGCCACGGCCGACTACATGGGCATGCTCGGCACGGTCATGAACGCCGCCGCCCTCAAGGAAAAACTCCTTTACCTGGGCGTCGACTGCCGCGTCCAGTCGGCTCTGGAAATCCGTGCGCTGGCCGAGCCGTTC
This sequence comes from Cyanobacteria bacterium CYA, assembly GCA_008363215.1. Lineage (GTDB taxonomy): Bacteria > Planctomycetota > Phycisphaerae > Phycisphaerales > UBA1924 > J022. The sequence continues at coordinate 3,929 of RHKP01000002.1, read as the reverse complement.
ATCCGCGGACGCTCCATCCGGCACCTCGAGAAGGGCCGCGTGGTCATTCTCGCCGCCGGCACCGGCAATCCCTTCTTCACCACCGACACCTGCGCCGCCCTGCGAGCCGTCGAACTCGACTGCGACGTGCTGCTCAAGGCCACCAAAGTCGACGGCGTTTACACTGCCGACCCGAAGAAGGATGCCAACGCCACCCGCTACGCCCACCTCACGTTCTCTGAGGCCTTGGCCAAACGCCTGGCTGTGATGGACATGACCGCCCTGGCGATGTGCCAGGAGCGCAAACTCCCCGTCCTCGTCTTCGACTTCAAGCGCCCGGGCAATATCCGGCGCGTCGTGGAAGGCCAGCCCATCGGCACCATCCTCACCAGTTCCTGATCGCCGGCTGTCCGGTTCCCACCCGAACGCGGCCTCGGGGTCATATGATCCCCTCCATCCCGCCCCGCCCCCACTTGCAGGCGTGGGGCCTGTCACGGAGCCAACGCATGACCACCGACCCGGACACCATTCTTCTCGAATCCGAAGATGCCATGCAGAAGGCCATCGACTACCTCAAGCATGAGTTTCAGGGCCTGCGCACCGGGCGAGCCTCCACCGCGCTGGTCGATTACATCAAGGTGGACTACTACGGCAGCATGACGGACATGAAGGCACTGGCCTCGATCAGCACTCCCGAGCCGACGCAGATCCTCATCAAGCCCTTCGATGCCTCGTCGATCATGGCCATCAAGCACGCCATCGAGACGTCCGGGCTGGGGCTCAACCCCATGGTCGAGGCCAAGCAGATCCGACTGAACGTCCCCATGCTCACCAGCGAGCGACGGCAGCAGTTGGTCAACCAGGCCAAGAAGATGGCCGAAGAGCAGCGCGTCGTCATCCGCAACACGCGTCGCGACGCCAATAAGCACGCCGACGGCCTGGCCAAGCAGGCCGGGCAGCACTTTTCCGAAGACGAGATCAAGTCCCTGAAGGAAGAAATTCAGGAACTCGTCAAGAAGTACGAGACCCAGATCGATCAGATCGTCGAGAAGAAGTCGGCCGAGATCACCGAGGTTTGACGGGTCCGGTGGCGTCTTGCCGAGCCGGGTTGAAACGAGCCGGCCGCGCAAGCAAGGGAGTTCCACCTCGTTCAACGGGCCCCGACCGTGAGGGAGGGGACGCGAGCCGTAGCGCCAGCGAGGAGACACGCCCGTCTGCGACAGACGAGGCCTCGAACGCGGAACATGCGCCTCGCCTTCGGCGGTTTGGTGCGCTTCGGCCCCCTATTGCCGTGGCCCTGCACCGCTCGAAACCACGTTGGCGGCGCGTGGGCGGGGTTGGCGTCCGAGAAAAGCGAGAGCGCTCCGTCATCGTTGGCGCGGGTCTCGCCCGTTGCGGCGCTACCGCCGCCGACTTCGGCGAAGACGGAGCACAGACCTGTGGACAGGATTCCTGGGCGGCCACAGGTTTGTGTCTTGTTGCACATCCGTCGTGAAATGTCCGGCTATGACTTGCTTCAGAATTGAGCGCGTGGCATACTGCGCAGTGGTCCTTTCAACCGCGGCCTGTTGCACGCCGAGCGGTGAAACGGGCGCGGTGGCACGGGCGGCCCGCCCGTGTGGCGAGCGCCGTAGCGCTCGCCCGGGTTCCAGGTTCCATTCCGGGGAGGTGTGTCATGTCGTTTGCGGCGATTCGCGACTGGTGCATTCGGGCGTTGGGTGGAAAGCCCCCGCTGTCTTCAGCGCGGGCATGGATCGCGATGGCGGCCTCGCCCCTGGCCACAACGGCGGCCCTTGCCGGGCCTGTGCCCGAGTACGGGCACGACTTCGTCGTCATCGGCGACCCGGGCAATCGGGCGGTGAACCAGGCCGAAGGGCCGCGGTTCTTCCCGCCGTATGCCACCGACGACTTTCCGCCCGTCGGCCGCGTGAACTACCGCTACCGCATGACCCGGACCGAGGTGACCGTGGGTCAGTGGCTCGAGTTTGTCAATGCGTATGCTCCGTATTACGACGGGCCAACAAACTGGAGCGAGTTCACCAGTACGTGGATCGTCTTTGACCACGGAACCAGGCAATACCGGGCGCTCGAGGGCACCGAAAACTACGCCGCCAACATGGGCTGGCGCTACGCGGCTCGCTACTGCAACTGGCTGACGAACGGCAAGAGCCTTGACCAGGCGGCGTTCGAAAGCGGCGCGTACGACACTTCGACGTTCGGCCAAAACCCGGACGGGTCCTTCACCGATCAACTAAACCACAACGCGGACGCGCTGTACTGGATCCCCACGCTGAACGAGTGGGTCAAGGCGATGCACTGGGATCCGGTGAAGAATGACGGCGAGGGTGGCTACTGGCGGTATCCCACATCGAGCGATGCTGAGCCGGTCGTCGGCCCACCCGGCGTGGGGCAGACCAATGCGGGCACGGGAGAGTTCTATGACGCCGGCGCGTATGCCGACGTGATGAGTCCGTGGAACTTGCTCGACGGCTCGGGAGGGTTGTCGGAGTGGGCAGAGGACGCGACGGTCACGCTCTACTCTCGGCTCGTGAAAGGATCGAGTTGGTCCCTGACGACCTCATTCGATGCCGTCGACCGTCTCCTCATCGCTTCACCGGCTTTTCCGGGCCATGGTCTCCGCTTGGTGTCGGCCATCCCATCGCCGTTATCTCTATCGCCGTGTCTGTTCGTATTCATTTCATTTCGTTCCAAACGTCCTCCACGGAAAGGAACATCATGAATCTTCCGACCCGCCTGTCGATTTCCTGCTTCTGCGGACTCGCCGCTTTGTTCTGCTCGATTGCCCAGGCGCAGACCTGCCCGTTCACCTTCAGCCATAACGCCGATTCGCTGACGCACACCTGCACGGAGATCACGACTGGTGTGTTCGACCTGAAGATCACCGTTACCGACGACGGGTCGCCGACGGTCGCGGTCATTGTGAACGATCTGCCAGGTGGTGGACCCCCCGCGATTCGCGTCCTGAGAATCTGGCGGGCCTATCTTCCGTTTCGGTGGAGACATCCACTGGTGGAGAGCTGTACTTGGAAGAGATGATCGTAGCAGGTAATCTCGGTTCGATCGCTGTGCATCGGCTGGAGAGTTTGCGTGTCCTGGGGGACGTGACGGGAGATATCACGATTCTCGAAATCGTCGGCTTCTTCAGCGGACGAATCGGGATCGCTGACATCGATGGTGACCTTCTCGGCTCGATTCGGTTTGACATCCACGACGGAGAATCTGTCATGGGTGTACTCTCTGTCGATGGTGATATTGGATCCGTAACTTCACCTGTGCTGATCCACGTCGGCAAGAGCATCGGACTTATATCATGCAACAACCTGTACGGGGACGTGTACACCGAGTACGCAGGTATTCTTCGACGATTGGAAACAAGAGGTCTCCTAGAAGGTGATGTTCACTCGGCTCGGATTAAGGTCGCAGAAGGAGTCGGTGGCAGCGGCGACCCCGGCGTCTTCATCGGAAGCGGCGACTACAAGGACACATTGGCGTGTACCATCGAGTTGGCTGGCGACATCGACATACCGGGAAACATCGGCGACGAGGCCACTGTTCAGGTGGCAAGTATCCCGAGCGGTTACAGTGTCTCTGTAGGCGGTGACGTGGAAGCAGGCGGAGAAGTCCAAGTGTTGGGCGATTTGGCCGGATCTCTGGATGTCACTGGAGACATTGGCGGGACGGTCACGATCTATGACAACTTGTCTGGAACCATCACCTGCGACTCCGCTGGCCTTGCCGCGCAGATTCTCGTCAATCAACAGAACGGATCAGCAGAGTGGTCCGGTGATGTCGTCGTCGGGTCGACAACACTCGGCCCCGGCGAGACCGGTGACTATGAAGCCCCCTACTACGGCGTGCTCAGTTCGACTCTCGGCGGCGGGGCCGTCGGGCTCGTGCCGTTCATGTACCACGCCAAGGACAGTGCGCCG
>RHKP01000042.1 GCA_008363215.1 Cyanobacteria bacterium CYA | reverse complement strand
CTGAGCGTTGCGTGCCTCGGTGATGCCGTCTGAGACGACCAGCACCGTGTCGCCAGGCGCGAGCCGAAGACGGGTGGTCTCTACGCCCGTCGCTGCATCAGACATGACGCCGAGCGGGAACATGAGCAATCTGAAACAGGTTCAGTTTGAGGTGATCCGGCAGCACGAGGCCTGCGATCTGCTGGAGAGCCTCACCGGGCCCGACGGCCTGTTCGCGGACCGCGAGGCCCTTGATCGCGCGAGAGATCGGCTGAGACGATGGATCACGGACGGCAAGATCATCCGACTTGACGATGTATTCGCCGTCCGCATCCGCGTGCAGGCGATGGACAGCCACTGGGGCGAAGCAAAGTTGCTCGACGACATCGGTAGCACGGGAACGAGGCCGGGAGATGGACTGACTTGCGAGAGTAGATTCGAGCCGAGTACCCTTCGCAACTCTGACCAAGCCGATTCGGTGAGAGGATCAAAGGAGTCGATATGCCCAGCATCCGCCGGATCGTCCTCGTGTTGTCCATGACTGCCGTGGTGGGGACCATCTGGTCCTGCGCATCGAGCGACGAGAACGCCGCGCACCCGATGCCCGCCCACGTCAAGGCCTTGTCGCCCATCGCCACTCCTGGGCTCGCCGAGGACAAGCCGAAGGACTACCCCGGTATCCATAACGCCGTCGCCTATCACGCCGGGTTCATTTCTGGAAGCCAGCCCGAGGGAGACGCCGGGTTCGATACGCTGGCGGCGATGGGTGTCAAGACCATTATCAGCGTGGATGGCGCAACACCCGAAGTCGAGAAGGCCAGGGCCCACGGCATGCGATACATTCACCTCCCCATCGGCTACAACGGGTTCGATGAGGAACGCAAACTGGAACTGACTCGCGCGACGCGTGATGCGATTGAGGCCGGGCCGGTTTACATCCACTGCCACCACGGCAAGCACCGCGCCGCCGGCGCAGCGGCGGCGGTAGCGGCAAGCATGGGCTGGCTGACGCCCGAACAGGGCGTGGCGCGCATGAGGGTGAGCGGCACCGCCCCCAACTACACGGGGCTGTACGCCTGCGCCCAGACCGCGACAGTGCTCAGCGCGGACGCCATCGATGCCGTCCCGGCAGACTTCCCCGAGGTGAGCAAGCCCAGCAGTTACGTGCAGGGTATGGTGGACATCGACCACGCCTTTGAACACTTGAAGGCGATTGAGAAAGCGGGATGGGCGGTCCCCTCCGATCACCCGGACTTAGTGCCGGTGGCGGAGGCAGGACGTCTGGCAGACCTCTACCGCGTGCTCCATGACACCGGCTACGTCAAGGGCAAGCCCAGCGAGTTTGCGGCGATGATGACTCAGGCTCGCACTCACGCGCAGGCCCTCGAGGACTTGCTCGCGGCGGGCGAGAAGGACAAGACCAGGCTCTCGGCCCAGTTCAAACTCGTCTCGGCTTCTTGCAAGAATTGCCACGCAAAGTACCGGGACTGAGCCGCCATTGGTGAGTCTTGCTGTCACGTTACTTATGCCCCTCTTTTGATGGACTTCCGCCACAGCATGGGCGGCTTGGGCCGCTCCCTCTCAAACGCCGGGGCCATGTACGGCCGCGCGGCGATTTTGACCCTCTGCGACGTCAGACGCCCGCCTCTCCGCCGGAGGACAACCGTGTCCCCGCCGTACTCCAGCACGTTGGGCGCGACGCTCTTCTTGAAGCCCACAGGGCCGACGACCACGGAGTCCGGCAGGTGGCACCGAGTTCTGTGCCACCGAGTTCGGCTTTGCGAACTCGGTGCGACCCCGGACCCACTTGCGCCGACTTCCGAAGACGCAAGTCGCTGGCACGCTCACTTTGGCGTCGATGGAGATGCGGCGGGTGGCACGCCCACGACGTCATCGGCGCGGGCGTGTGATGCGGCCACACATGGAAGCAGTGCAAAGATTCGAACCTCTCGCACCAACCCAACGGAGCAGTGGGTGCACCACCACGCAGGTCTTGC
>RHKP01000011.1 GCA_008363215.1 Cyanobacteria bacterium CYA | reverse complement strand
CGGTCGTCTGGATGGTGTCGAGATTCAGGTCGGTCATCGCGTCGGCGTTGGTGTAGTCGGTGAGGTACAGAGCAGCGTCGAGAGTTTCGACGTTGCCGTTGCCGTTCCAGTCGGCGGGGAGATAGTGTTTGCGGGTGTACTCGACGGCCTTGCGCGCGTTCACCAGGCCGTGCCCGGTGAAATGGTCGTAGCCGACGTACTCAAATTGGTTCGGCTCGACTTCACCCTTGAGGTCAGTGGCCGTGATTTCGAGTATGTGTCTCAATTCCGCAAGCGTCAGGTCGGGATTGACGCGGAGCATCAACTCGATGATGCCGGCGATCTGCGGCGCAACGAATGAGGTGCCATCCGCCGTCATCGCGAAGTCGTCGTTGCTTTGCCCGACGAGTCCGTCACCCAACGTGCCGAAAACATACGCCATGGGGGCGACGATGGAGAGAACGGGGAGGCGATCGGGTTCGGGGTCGTTGGTCCCAATGGGATAGAGAATCTCACAAAAGTCGACGTCGGGCGGGATGGGATGGAGCGAGGAGCGGAGCGGGTTGACGTTGGAGCGGCAATGCCACCACGGGCCGTCGGGAGGGTCACTGCCATCTACCCACTCAGGTACAATCGAACTCATTCCCGCGCCAACCGATGGTGTTGATTTCATGCGTGCCTGGTGGGCTGACTCCGTTGCAGGAACCTACGTCACGGACAGCGACTCCGGCTCATCGCTCATCGTGACGCCCGCAACCGTCCGCGTCATCCCCGCGCCCGCCTCGCTCGCCGCGCTTGCATTCGCCGGAGTCATCATGGCGCGCCGTCGGCGTTGACGGATCCCGATCATCGCGGGCCATTCGGCCAGCGCGCCGCCGCGTGCTCAGCGCCCAAACCGCGTCGATGCGAAACTCCCGCGGAACGCCGGCGGCTCGCCACGGCCCGCGTGCCACGCCAGCACGTCGTGAGGCCGCCCGGAACGCTCCAGTTCGCCGGCAATCTCTCCGGCGTTGGCCGTCCAGCGCCCTCGCTCGCCCAGGTCGAGGTCGTAGAACATGTAACCCATCTCGCCCAGCAGCCCCACCGCTTCCGGGCCGCCGGCTTGTGCCCAGCACTCCATCAGCACGGTCGGGCGATGCTCGCCCAGCACGCGCCGCGCCCCGCGCAGCACCGCCGGCTCATGCCCTTCCACATCAATCTTGATGAACCTCACGCCGCCCAGCCACGTCAGGTCGACGTCGTCGAGACGCTGGATGCGGATCGTCTGACGCACCAGGCGCGCGCCGGGCGTGTGGCGCATGGCCTCGGCGTCGTCGCCGGCCACGAAGGCGGCCCCGTGCGTCGGACGGTTGTCCTCCCGCAACGGCACGAAGATCGTCGCTTCTCCGTCGTGATCGCCCAGAGCCGTCGGCACGACCCGCACGCGCCCGCTCAGCCGCGTGGCCGTGCGAAGCACCCACAGGTTGAACGCGAGCGGCTCGAAGGCCATCACGCGATGACCGGCCCGGGCCAGTTCAATGGACATGCGCCCGTGATTGGCGCCGATGTCGATGCACCCGCCGCCGGCGGGGATGAACGCTCGCAGAAGGCACACGTTGCCGCGAAACTTGGGATGCAGCGCCACCCGCCACACCTGGCGTACGCGCTCAACGCCGCCGCGCCATGAGAACGGGAAGCGTTCAACGACCCGCGCAGACTGGGAAGTCGTGCTCGGCATGGGTGAGCCCGAACACTAGACCGTGCCGGTGGGACCGGCTTCCAGCAGGTGGGCGACAGCCTTGAAGCCAAACCTGCGGGCACGACTCCGGTTTCCGCGCCGGCAATGTCGGCCTTCCGACGTTGATGGGTCCGCCCCGTTGCCTGCTACCGCGCCACCCACGGGGGCAGCGTGCCGCGATACCGGCGCTCGCCGGGAGCGGCCGGAATCCCCCCCTGCCCACGCCCGGCCTCATCGACGTCGATGTTCTCCCGCGTCATCGTCAGGTCGCTGCCCGTCCCCCGAACGCGCAGGAAGTAAGGCCCCGGCGGCTGAAGTTGAATCCAGAACGGCTGATCCTCATCAATCCCCACCGGTGCGATCCGCAGCACGATCCCCGGCTCGTCTGTCGGGTCGGGGCGCGACATCGCAAACGTCGTATCACCACCCGCCGGCACCACGCGCGCCGTCTGGTTCCACTGGGCATCGGCCTGGTTAGGGTCGACCTGCCCGGCCACCCAGGCATTGACCCGCAGTTCCGAAGTTGAACTGTTGAACACCGTGACATTGGCGGTCCGCTGTCCCGAGCACCCGACGGGTGCCAGCAGTCCAAGCAGGCACAAGACCGTGAAAACGCTTTTTCGCAGGATGCTCATGATTCCATTTCTCCGTTCTTGTCGCGCTCGACTTCGATCTCTTCGATCACCGTTCGCCGCAGCGTGACTCGCCCCGTCGGGGTTTCCACCTGCCGCTCTTCCACGTCACGCGAGACTTCGCGCCTGGCCGGGCTGGTCCGCACGCCGGCGGCCACATAGCCGAAGAACCGCCCCAGATTGCGCATCAGGCCCGTACGTGGTGGCTCGTTCGATGGCATCTCCGTCAAGTGTATCGGACGTTTGGGCACTTTCCGCCCGTGGCAAACATCGGTGCCCCCGCCCCGCCTTCTTGATTGCCCGCATCTCAGGCATTGGTTGCAACGACAACATGTGGTAGAGTCGCACCACCGCTTTCCCAGAGAACATCTATGCGTTTTCCCCTGCGATCACTCGGAACCGCTGCTCTCCTTTCCGTTTCGGCCGGCTCCGCCCAGGCGACGTGGTCCATTCTCATTGCGGACACCAGAACAGGGGAAATCGGGGTCGCGTCGGCCACGTGTCTATTTGGGATGGATCTCCGCGACCTGACTCCACTGCTCATCACCGGCGTCGGTGGACTCACCGCCCAGTCGTATGGCGATACCAGCGGACAAAACCGTACTTTCATTCGTGATCGCCTGCTCGAAGGCTACCGGCCGGAACAGATCATCGACCTTGTCGGGAACTTTGACCCCGGGCACCAGACCCGTCAGTACGGGCTCGTGGACGCTCAGGGCGAGGTGGCCACTTTCACCGGTTCCATGGCCGGAGCATGGGCCGGAGGGGTCACCGGACACGTTGGCGACCTCGTGTACGCCGTTCAGGGCAACGTGCTCACCGGGCAGCCGGTGGTCGCTCTGGCCGAGCAGGCCATCATCAGCACCCAGGGCGACCTGCCCGAGAAACTCATGGCGGCGATGGAAGCCGCATACCTGATGGGTGGCGACGGGCGCTGCTCGTGCAACGCCTCGCTCCCCGAGTCGTGCGGTTCTCCGCCTCCGAGTTTCACCAAGAGCGCCCACATCGGCTACATGCTCATCGCCCGGGCCGGCGACTTTTCGGCCGCCAACGGGGTCTACGGCATCGGCGCCGAACCAGGCGCCATCACCACCATCGACTTCGACTCCGACGGGCGACCAGACGTGGCATCGGCCACCATCTTCGCCGGCGGCATCACTCTGCTTCGCAATGTCACTCTCCCCGGCGGCGCTTTCACCATGCTCGAGCCGGCCGGCACGCTGCCCGGACTTCAGCAGCCTGTAGCCATGCTCGCCACCGACGCCACGGGTGACGGGCTCGACGACCTGCTCGTCCTCACCCAGCAGAACTCCAACCTCCGGCTGTTCCAGAGCGACGGGGCGGGAACTTTTACGCTGGCCCTGGACCGGGTGCCCGGCGCGCTGGGCGGTTCGCGCGATCTCCAGTGCGGCATGGGCGGCATCGTGGTCGTCGGCCGCCAGGACGTCTTCGTCCTCGAGCCCGCCGGCGGACTGGCGCAACTCGCCCACACCACGCTCACGCCTGATCTTCGCTCGTTCGCGCCCGATCCTGGCAACCAAAGCGCGGGTTACGTGGCCAACGCAAGCGGGCGCATCGTGCGCCTCGTGCGCTCGGGTGACACGATCAGCGTCGACGGCGAACATCAACTCGGCGTGGACGTCGTGTCGCTCGCCGCGGGTGACGCGAACGCGGACGGGCACACCGATCTGCTGGCCGTTTCGACCAATGCCAAGCGCGCCGACCTGATGCTCGGCGACGGCATCGGCGGGTGGAACGTGCAGACATTCAGTCTCAATCGACTCGGGCGCGACGCCATGATGGCCGACTTCGACAACGACGGCGACCTCGATCCGGCGGTCATCAGCCACGGGCAGTCCAACCTGTTCATCATTCGCAACGATGCCGGCAACTTTGTCATGCAGCCTGAAACCCCGGTGGCCCGCGCCCCGCGCATCGGTGTGCCCTGTGACATGAACGGAGACGGCTTTCCGGAAGTCATCAGCGGCAGCGCCGAGGCGCAAGGTGTGGTCATCGGCGACAACTTCGCCGGGCGCTTCGCCGCAACGCTGGGCGCCGCAGCGGGCGACTACTTCATGCAACTCAACGTCGCCGATACCAACCAGGCCGATCCTGATCCCGTGCTCCTGCTGCGCGACCAGTTTGACCAGTGGCGTGCCGGCCTGACCGGCAAGGTCGACGCCGTGCAGTCACAGGCCTATCTCGACGTGATGGCGCTTCCGGCGAGCAGCACGCGCCAGGCCGTCATCAGTATCCGCCTGCTCGACTGGCAGGCCGACCCGGTCGCAGGAGAGGTCAACCTGCGCGTCCAGCCCGGGCCGAACTCGGACGGCGTGTCGACGGTTGAGTCAATCGACAACCTGGGAGCGGGGAACTACCGCGTCTACCTGAGCGCGGGAGACTCGGCCGGAACGGATCGGGTGGTCATCAGTGCCGACGCGGGTGAACGGCGCGTGGAGTTGATGCCGTCGCTGGTGTTGCGCGTGGTGGATGAGAGCGGCGATTTCAACGCCGACGGAACGATCAACTTCTACGATGTGCAGAGTTTCCTGCGGGCGTTCGCGGGCGGTGAGATGTCGGCCGACCTGAATACTGACGGCGCGCTGGATGTGGCGGACGTGGAGTTGCTGCTGCAACTCATCCAAGGCGCCTGACCTGCCCCGCTCTTCGAGGTGAATCCGTCGATTCGAGAATCTCAGCGCTGTTCGTTGCGGGGGCGCTGACGCGCCCTCATCTTCTCCGATATGCGCTTCTCTTTGACCCGGTCTTCGGACAGCGGATAGCAAAAGGCCGCCTTCTCGCCGTCCTTGCCGGCACTGACATTGAAGTGCGGGCCCTTGATGTTGTCCCAGTCTTCGCGGATGACGCGGTGCGAGCCGTCCGTCACGGTTACGCCGACTTCAGCGCCATCGGCACCCCACTTTCCTTCCCTGGGCTTGGAGGCACCGCCCCAGGCGCCCCCTCGCCCCTCGAGCCAGGCGAGCGCCTGTTTGCGGGCATCCTCGCGGCTTCTGCAAAAGAACTTCTGCTCCGTCATGGTCGCTTCCTTCCAGAGAGGCGCAAAGACCCGTCCTGTGAAAGCGATCAACGGCGTGGTCTGCTCACGCCGGAGGCGGAGGTCGATGGACAGGGAGAAAAACAAGTGAGCCCCTCGAGTGCTGAACTCGAGGGGCCCAAGCGTCGGCGATGACCTACTTTCCCGCTGAGCAGTATCATCGGCGGACTGGGCTTAACTGCTGTGTTCGGGATGGGAACAGGTGTTTCCCCAGTCCTATGGTCACCGACAAATTCCGGAGGCGGTTTTCACCACCCCCGGCGAGTGTGCCGGAAGAACGAGTGGAGCGGGGTGTGAACCCGCAAACGTGTATCTCGCCGCGTGCGTGATGCGGCGTCTGGTAGGAGTGACCAGGCCTTTGACCGTTAGTACCGCTCCGCTGAGAGCCTCTCAGCCCTTGCACGCGCGGCCTATCAACCCGGTAGTCTTCCGGGGGTCTCTCGTCAAAGACAACCAGACCTTATCTCGAGGGGGGCTTCCCGCTTAGATGCTTTCAGCGGTTATCCCTGCCCGACGTAGCTACCCTGCGGTGCACCGAGCGGTGCAACAGGATCACCAGGGGTCGGTCCAACTCAGTCCTCTCGTACTAGAGTTGACTCCTCACAAGTCTGGAACGCCCACAGCAGATAGGGACCGACCTGGCTCACGCCGGTCTGAACCCAGCTCGCGTACCGCTTTAATGGGCGAACAGCCCAACCCTTGGGACCGCCTACAGCCCCAGGATGCGATGAGCCGACATCGAGGTGCCAAACCGCTCCGCCGCTATGGACGCTCGGGAGCGATAAGCCTGTTATCCCCGGGGTACCTTTTATCCGTTGAGCTACGCCCCTTCCACACGGGAGCGCAGGATCACTAAGGCCCACTTTCGTGACTGCTCGTCCCGTCGGACTCGCAGTAAAGCCGGCTTGTGCCTTTGCACTCTAAGACGCGGTTTCCATCCGCGCTGAGCCGACCTTTGCACTCCTCCGTTACTCTTTAGGAGGAGACCGCCCCAGTCAAACTACCCAGCACCCACTGTCCCCCGCCCTGCTTCAAGGGAATCGGGGTTAGGCCACAAACTCACGAAGGGTGGTATTTCACCGATGACTCCGCGAGCGCCGAAACGCCCGCCTCAAAGTCTCCCACCTATCCTACGCATCATGTGCTCGTGACCAATAGAAGCCTGCAGTAAAGGTCCACGGGGTCTTTCCGTCTTGCTGCGGGGAGGCGGCATCTTCACCGCCACTACTATTTCACCGAGTCGGTCGTGGAGACAGTGCTCCGGTGATTACGCTATTCATGCGCGTCGGAACTTACCCGACAAGGAACTTCGCTACCTTAGGACCGTCATAGTTACGGCCGCCATTGACCGGTGCTTGGGTTCCGAGCTTCGCCGAAGTGCGAACGTACGGGGTTAATTTGCCTAGTTCCTTCACGACCGTTCTCTCGAGCGCCTGAGGCTATTCGCCTCGCCCACCTGTGTCAGTTTTGGTACGGGACCCGCTTTGCCCACGTGACTTTTCTGGGAACCCCCTCCATCAGCATCGGCCGAAACCTCGCAACTTGTTGCTCTCGCTGACCTTGGAGATCCGCATCACGCTTCGATCTCTGCGGGTGTGCAGGAATATTAACCTGCTGTCCATCGACTACGCCCTTCGGCCTCGCCTTAGGACCCGACTAACCCTGGGCGGAATTACCTTCCCCAGGAAACCTTGGGCTTGCGGCGACAGGGATTCTCACCCTGTTTATCGTTACTTAAGCCCGCATATGCACTTCCATGCGCTCCACCGTCCCTTCCGGAACAGCTTCACCGCCCATGGAACGCTCGCCTACCACATCTTGCGATGTCCGCAGCTTCGGCTCCCGGCTTATTCCCGATCATTATCGGCGCCAGACTCCTCGACCAGTGAGCTATTACGCACTCTTTAAATGATGGCTGCTTCTAAGCCAACATCCTGGTTGTCACGGCAATCTGACTTCCTTACGAACTAAGCCGAGATTGGGGGCCTTAGCTGGCGATCTGGATTATTCTCCTTTTGACCGCGGATATTATCACTCGCAGTCTATCTCCCAGAACTTGGCTGCCGGTATTCGGAGTTTGGTTGAAAGGGGTACCCGGGTAGGGCCCACCTCTCATCCAGTAGCTCTACCCCCGACAGTTGCACTCTGAGGCTAACCCTAAAGTTATTTCGGCGAGAACAAGCTATCTCCCGGTATGATTGGACTTTAACCCCTCCCCACAGTTCATCTCATGTCTTTTCAACGACAACGAGTTCGTGCCTCCAGGCGGCTTTACCCGCCCTTCACACTGACCATGGGTAGATCACACGGGTTTCGTGTCTAGTCCCTGCGACTGAACGCCCTGTTCAGACTCGCTTTCGCTCCGCCTCCGGCCCGATAGGCCTTAGGCTCGCCGCAGAGACTAACTCGCGAGCTCATTATGCAAAAAGCACGCCGTCACCCCGGAGGGCTCCGACCGCTTGTAGGCACACGGTTTCAGGTACTCTTTCACCCCGCTCATGGCGGTGCTTTTCAACTTTCAATCGCTTTACTGTTTCTCTATCGGTCGTCGAGTAGTACTTAGCCTTGGAGGGTGGACCCCCCATCTTCAACCCGGGTTCCACGAGCCCGAGCCTACTCTTGGGCTGTGCCGATTCACACACCTACAGGACTTTCACCTTCTTCGGTCGCGCATTCCAACGCGTTCAATGTGCTATCGACTGTCCGCTTTCGCTCGCCGCTACTCACGGAGTCGCTGTTGCTTTCCTTTCCTGTGAGTACTGAGATGTTTCAGTTCCCCACGTTCGCCTCACGAACCTATGCATTCAGTCCGTGATACCCCGAAGGGTGGGTTGCCCCATTCAGAAATCCCAGGATCTCAGTTCGCTTCCAACTCCCCTGGGCTTATCGCAGGTTGCCACGTCTTTCATCGCCTCTCGACGCCAAGTCATTCACCGTGTGCCCTTACTGGCCTGGTCACACCTACCGGATGCCGCATGCGCAGCCTCCGGACGGTGCTCAGTTCAGACCTCCACATGGACGTGCCCGCCCATGCTCGTCTGAAATCCAGAGATCACTCTCCGGACGCCCGCCGCACGCATTCGAGATACTCGTCACCTCTCCCTCTCGGAAGGAGAGATGTCCACTCGTTCTTTTCCGGTTGTCAATGTGGTCGAAACTCCGGCAGGATCAACCCGCCTTCGCCTCGTTGCCTCCGTCGTCGGCCATGTCCGGCCGCTTCAAGTGGCGGAGGGATACTAGGTCTCCCTTCCACCACGTCAAGCACCCAATACGATCAATTCCACCCGCCTCCCACAATTCCCGGACATCTACGCCCGGCTCGGGGGCCGATCCCGCCTCACGGCGTCGCCGCCGTCTCGCTCTCGTCCGGCTCCCCAAGCCTGTACGAAGCCCGAACAAGTTCGTACGCGCGCGACTGCGTGTCTTCATCCACCCGTCGGTGCTCCACCACGCCTCCCTCCGTCTCGAAGTAGGCGTACACCACCGCCCGCGGCCTGGCGCCTCCACCGGGCACCTCCAGAGGGAGTTCCACCACGTCCAGCAGAATCACGTCCATCGTCACCGTCACCCGGTCAGGTGACTCAGTCACCCCGTCGGGCAGTTCTTCAGGCTCGAGTGCTGCCTGAGTCGGGCCCCCTGGCGTTCCGCCGGGGTTGTACGGCACAAACTCCGGCGACTGCTGTGGACCCGGCTTGACGAATTCGGGGTTGGGCGCGTCCCGTTCGCCCGGATTGCCCGGAATGGGCATGTACGGTGCCCGGCTCGGCGGATACGGCATATTCGGCACACGACGCCGGTCGTCCGGCGTCACGCCCGCCAGGCGGTAGGCCTCTTCCCTGCTCACCTTTGCCGTGTCAAACAGGTACAACCGGTCCGGCAGGCGCACGTCCGTGTACACGCTGTCCCCGGGCGTCAATGTGGCCGAGCCACGCCGGTAGTGCCCGTAGTACATGTGATAAACCTCGGCCGACACTTTGGCCCCACCACCTCCCAGCGTGGCCAGAGCATCGCCGGCCTGCTTCGCCTCGTTGCCGGCGGTCAGGAACAGGTACGTCTCCTTGCCCACCATCACGTCATTCGTCCACGCAGACCACTCGCTGAAGGCGTACGGCTGCCTGGCCAGTTCCAGATCGTCGCCCGCACCGGCGTCCAGCAGGCGCTCTTTGCCATAGATCGGGTTGTTCACCCGCACGCGCAGGCGATAGCGGTACACCGCTCCCGGCTCAACCGCGATGTCATGCGCCCACACCTTGAAACTCTCGTTGCCCAGCAGACCGCGATTGAGCAACGGATCCCGACGCTCCGCTTCGGCCGGCGTCGTCAGTCGATCTTCGCTGGCCACGGGGAAACCCTTGTCGGCCAGTTCCTTCTCAATCTGCGCGACCTGGCCTTCCAGGTCTTTGATCGTGTTCAGAATTTGCTGACGACGCCGCTCCTCACGCTGCTGCTCGCGCTCCTTGGCGCGCTGATCGGCACCGGGATCACGCTGAGGCTGTCCGGGCAAGCCTCCGCCCTTGCCGCCCCCGGGGACCAACTCGGGGTTTCCGCGCTCGCGCGTCGGCGCATTGGCATCCGGACTGGCCTCCAGTCGCCGGCGGTTCTGCTCGATCCGGTCCAGCACGCGCGAGCGACGATGCCGCAGCACGTCCACCTCGCTCATCCTGGCCAACTGCTCATCGCGCGCCATCGCCTTTTCCGGCTCGAGCCATTCAGGACCGGCGATGGCCGGCAGATAGTCCGGCCTGGCGATCAGGTCGGCTGACTGCTCGGCACGCAGCACCACCTCACGCAGTTCCACGGGATTCAGGGTCTTGGCCGACTCGGCGGCCGTCAGCAGTTTGAACGCCCCCGGCACCGGCTCGACCTGTTCGGTCGGGCCCCATGTCCCGTCGATGTTCTGGCGCTGACGTTCGGCCTCGACACCAAGCACCGCCAGCCCGCCTCGCACCCAACTCGACGGGATCGGACGATGTTCCCCATCGCCCTCACGCAGCAGATCCTGAAGCGCCCGCCCGTCGATCACTGCCGACACTGTCACCCCCGGCATGTCGTAAGGCTGCTCAGGCGGCAGATACGACGCCAGGTCGGGGTTTTCTTCGAGCACATACGGATCGACGGCGATCCACTGCGCGTTGCCCAGCGCATTGCCTGGTGCCGGCACCGTCATCGCCATGATCGGGCCGTCGACCACCGGGCCCAGGTCGATCGCCCCGCCGATGCGGGGTGCCGGTCCGAACGCGATGTCCAACTCTTCGGGCACGCTGCCCTGCTGGCTGATCGCCTGCTGGTAGGCCCCTCGCAGGTCCGGCGTGACCACCTCGGGCAGCGGCGGCGCGCCGTCGTTCACTTCAGCACGCAGGCGATCGACTTCCTTGCGCAACTCCCCGAACACCGCCTGCGGAGGCACTTTGCGCCCGCCCGTGTCGATCATGTTCGGCTGATACAGAAACTGCATGCTCACGACGCCAAGCAGCACGCACACCATGACGGCCAGCACGACCTTCTCGATGTGCTGCTCGAACACGCTGATGCCCTTGAGCCTCATTGCCAATCCCCTTCAAAGCGTCTGGTCAACGCCGCATCAACCTTCGCTGTTCACGCCCTCGCCCGACTCGCCTTCCCCGCCGCCTGATCCGGGCTTGGGGTCGTCTGGAATGCCCAGCGCCGTGCGCACATCCTGCGGCATGAATTGTTTGGTCCACTCACGCAGCCACACCGATTCGACGCGGACCGTGGCCCGCACGACATGCTCTTCCCCATAGAAATAGCCTTCAGCCAGATCCCGCCACACGTCGACCTCCTCGACGTCCAGGTCTGTGACCGTCATCAGGTTGGTCGCCTTGATGGCCGAAAGGAACTTGGGCAACCGAGCCGAAGAGACCACCACTGTCATCGTGGCGTGCCGCAGGTCATAAGGTCCGTCGCCCGACTTGCGGTTTGTCAGCGTCAACTTGGGAGAGCCGCCGGTCTCCCCGCCGACGCTCATCCCGCCGGGGAAACCCGTCGGCCCGCCGCCGCTGGAGAACGGATCTCCCCCGGCGGCCGCCGCGGGATCGACCGGCTTGCGCATCGGGTAGGCGTCCAGGCGGATCGACTCAATCCGCTTGACCACGGCCGCCGAGGCCGGCAGCGGATCACCCGTCGCATCGGCATTGGCCCGCACGACCGCACGCAGCAGGTCTTCCACGACCCAGAAGTCCCACTGCCACAGGTACGCCTCGGTCAGCGAAGGGGGATTGTCGGGCATCACGCTTGGGATGGTCGACGCGGCCGCACCACGCGATCCGCGCGAACCGCCCAGTCCGCGCGTCGAAGCCTCAGCCCCGTCATACAGCACGCCCGGCGACCCATAGAACGACACGACGTCGGCCCCGCGCCGGTACTCGGCCAGGCGGCGCTCGACCAGTTGCGCGGACAACTCGTCGCGCTGCTGGGGCGTGACGTTGCCCGTCGCGCTCTGCGATGCCATCGCGTCCATCTGGCGATCCTGATACTCCCCGATCGAACGCCCCACTTCCTCGCGCGTCGGCGGATCACCCGCCCCCATCCGCTCGAAAAGCAGCGCATAGGCCGACTGGCCGCCCCCGCGCCCGCCCGTGATCGCCTCGGCCACCGCGCGGGCGGCAAAGCGCTTGTCCCGGTCGCCGGCATTGGGAGCCGGCGGAAAGTTGCCCACCAGCGGCTGGTGGTCGCCCCGGTTGAACGCCATCGCCGCCGCCGTCACCTCGGCGATCTGCGCCTCACGCAGACGCCGCTGCTCCACGTACCAGTTTGTCACGTGGTCATTAGGCGCCCGACTCTGGCTCAGCGACTCCGCCGACTCGCTCGAACTGATCCGCGGCAGCGTGTAGGTCACCTTGGCCGCGCGCGATATCTTCTGCTTCTCGTCGTTGTACGCCTGCGACTGCTGCTTGGCGATCCCCGCGTTCATCTTCGTGCTGATGATGTACGCCGTGGGCGGCAGCGCCAGCATCACCAGCACCATCACCACGATGACGATGTGCCCCTTCACCCAGCCGAGCACGCCTTTCACGATTCACCCCCTTCGCTCGCCTCGGCCTCAGGCTCGAGGATGACATACCACCGCACCGTCACCGTGCCCGTCGGCGCCGGCCCGGTGTCCTCCGGCGGGCTCAGCGGAGCCAGTCGATCCAGGTCCACCTGGGTCTGCGTCGTTCCGGGGTCTCCGACATATGGCCGCTCCCCGCCCCCGCGTCCCTGCTCGGGGACCGGCATGCGTCCGCCCGGGGCCCCGGGCATCGGCTGGATCTCGACGAACTCGGTGTCCGGGCCCCGCCGCGCGGTGCGCGGGCCCCGATCGCGTGCGCCCGGTGCGGCGCTCGACGCTTCCAGCCGCTGGTGCGTCCAGAAATCGTCCTCAAGGTAGATCTCGTACGACAGCCCCTTGCGCTTCGCGTTCTCGCGCAGCCACTGCTCGATCGTGTCGGTCGTGAACTTGTAGTAATCAGGCGCGATCGTGGTCAGTTGCACCTCCACGTAGATGCGCGCCTTGTCCTTGACTTCTTCGGGTTCACCGCCCGCCCCGGCCCCGGGAGTGGGCCTGGGCCCGAACGATGCGCCAGGCCCGCCGGGACGCTGCACGAACTCGGTGAACTCGGGGTTCTCCTCGCGTCCCGACTGACTCATTCCGCTCATCGGATCGGCCGCCGCCGATGCGCCCGGGCGATAGTCCGTCGTGATCGAGTTGACTGTGTACACCGGCACATCGCCGCGCAGGTCGCCGCGTTCGCTCTCGGCCGCTGCAAGCATCGCGCCCACATCGCTGACGATGTGCCCGAAGATTTCCCTGGTGTCGAGCATGTGGATCATCTGCTCGGCCGCCAACTGGTCGCCGCCTCCGGCCAGCACACCCATTTTCTGGGCCGACGCCTTGCGTGCGCCGGCGTCGTTGATCGCCTGCTGGAACTGTGCGGGCGTGCCGGCTGCGGTGATCGCCGCGTTGTCCATCATCGGGCGGATGAACAGCGCCGCGCTGGCCGCCGCCGCCACCGCCGCCGCGGCCCCGAACCACGCCGTCTTGCGACGCCACATTGCCTCACGCACCAACTTGGTCGGCATCAGGTTGGCTTCCAGCGTGGCCATCCGCAGCCCCTGCAGCGCCAGCCCGTACGCGGTCGAGAGATTGATCGACGCGGTCTGGAACTCGCCGGCCCGCGGCCCGTCCACGTTGATGCGCTTGAACTGCTCCAGTTTGTATACGTCTATCTGCAACTGCTGCTTGAGATACTTCCGCAGCCCGGGCAGCGCGAACGTCGAACCTACGCCGATCAACCGTTTCAGTTCCGAGTTCGGATGCAGCGACTGGTAGTACCCGATCGAACGCTGCACCTCCTGCACCAGGTCGGTAAACACCGGACGCATCGCCTGGAATACGTGACGCGCGTGCTTGCTCTGCTCGGCCTCACGCTTCAACTTCTCCGCCTTCGAGTACGGGAGTTTGAACGTCTCGGCCAGCGCCTCGGTGAACTGGTGCCCGCCGATCGGGAACGTCCGCACCCACACACGCCCCGAGTGTGCGATCACCAGGTCGCTGGCCAACGTGCCGATGTCCAGCAGGATCGTGCCCATCGTGCTCTCGGTGAACTCAAGGTCGTAGGCAAACGCGTTGTAGAGCGCGATCGGACTGAGCGTGGCCACGTCGGGCGTGATGCCCACGTCGCCCAGCAGCGTGAGGCGCTCCATGATCCGCTGCCGCGTGATCGCGAAGATGCCCACCTCGACCTCGGGCGAGTCCGGGCTGACGAACGTCTGAAAGTCCCACTCGACGTCTTCCAGCGGGAATGGAATCTGCTGCACCGCCTCGAACTTGACGATGTCGGGAACCTTCTTGGGCTCGACCGGCGGCAACTTGGCAAACCGCGCAAAACTCTGGTGCCCCGGAACCGAAATCGCCACCTGCGCGTTCGACAGGTCATACTGGCTGGCCAACATGCCCAGCGCCACTCGCGTCGCGTCGTCCTGGTCCAGTTCCGGCGTCGACAGGACCTTGGGATGGTCGAACGAAATGAAGTCCAGCACGCGGAGGTTCTCCCCGTCGGACTGCAACTTCAACCCGCGCACGCCGCCGGCCCCGATCTCGATGCCCCAGCATGTGTTCGAAGAAGCCATGTTCTTCCCCATTCAGCATGGTGTCACACTCCGTGACACCGTCCGGTCAACCCCCCCGGGACTCAGCCCGGGCCGCCGATGGTACCGACTCGCACTCGTTCGGTCACCCATCTCCGGATTCTGCCGAGCAAAGCATACGAAATGCTTCGGCTCTGGTTCCCCTCACACAACCCGGTCGTGACACCCGCGTGACACCGCCCTATTGCCGATCCTCCGCCCGATCCAACGCAATCGAGCCCCCCACCAACAACGCGATCGATAGCCCGAGAATCCACAACCGCTCGGGCGGCACCTTCAGCCACAACCACCCCGCCGGCAGCGCGTACGCCGCCAGGTGATACCCCAGCACCAGCAGGCTCAGCCCGATCGCCGCCCGCGTGCTCACGCTCGTTCGACCCAGCAGCGATTCGAGCGCTCCGGCGTCCGGCCCGGCGGAGCGGTCTGCGTCACATTGCGCCCGCGTGCGCGAAAAACGCAGCACATACACCCCGCCGCAGGCAATCACTACGCCGGCGACCAGCCCGCCCACCTGCCAGCCCGTCAGCAACGCCTCACTCCATCGCCAGCGCCGCGTGGCTGACCATACTCATTCCCTGCTGGTCCATTGCCGCCGCATAACTGAGCAGGTCAATCCGCGTCGGCTCGATGATCTGCAACGTCGCCACCAGGTTCCCCGTCGAGCACCATCGCGTCGGGTTCTGCTGCCACGCCATCGACGCGACCAGGTCCGACGGACGGTTGTTCCGCACGTGCTCGAGCATCTCGCGGTCGTGATCGGCTACCTTGTGACGAAACGCCTCGCCCTTTCCGTCCTCTCCGGCCAATGGCTGCTGGTCGCCGAACGCCGGGCCCACGTGGCTCAGGTCGGCCGAACTGATGAGCAGCGTCCGCCCGCCCAACTCGCTCAACGTCGCCTTCATCGCATCGACAAACTCTTGAAGCCCCAGCCCCTTGCCGTCGTATGACTCCCCGTTATTGATCGCCGGATCATGGATCAGAACCCCAAAAACCGGGCAGAAGTTGCCTTGGTCATCCGCCCCCAGGCAGTGCTGAATCCACGGAATCTGCAACTCAATCGAGTGCTCCCGCTCGTGGTCATACCGGTGCTCGAACAACTTGGCGGCCCCGTCGGCCCCCAACTTCTCACTCAACTTCTCCGCAAGCGCCTTATCGTAAGGACAAAGCCCTAGCGGACTCTCAAAACCCTTGTCGCATGCGCATACACCGGTCGCCTGCCCGAAGTGGTTGGTCCCAAGAATCACCACCCGATCCGGGCGGTCCACCACCCGTAGCCGCCCATAGATAGATCCGTAGTTGATCCACCCCCGTGGGTAATCAATGTGCGGCGCCACGATCGCCCGGGGGAGATTGTCCAGACTGGGGTTTTCGGCCTTCGACAGCGCTTGATCGATCCACTGATCCATCGCCTCGCGCAGTTTCTCCGGCCCGATGGCAGCCCGCTGCTCTTCGGTCGATTGTTCTCCAAGTGCCTGCGCGGCCAGCATTTCTGCCACCTGCGCGGTCGAACCCGGCGGCAGGTGGTCCAGGCTGTCGTACTGCTGGCGCATCGCCACCACCAGCCCGTCAAATACCGGCCCGTGCAGCAGCCCGGCGTGGTCCAACTGGGCGACCAGATTCTGCACAAAGACGGGTGTCAGCCCTTTCCCGATTTCCTTGGCGATCTCCTCGGGCGTGTGCTTCCCGTCCAGCAACGGCAAGATCTGCTGGGCAGCCGGCAACGTCGCCACGATCCGTTCGGAAATCTGCTGAGCGTCGGCCAACCCGAGGAAGATCTGCTGCTTCCCGTCCGGAGCCTGGGCAGGCAGTGGGAACCCGCGGACCTTTCGCAGCCGCGCCCGCAGGTGATGGGGAAGACCGGCGTCGAAGGGAGGGGCCTGTTCTGGGGTCGCGGACATGGATTCTCCTCGGTCGAGGGGGAGTCTAGCGCCGCGGGCTATCGGTGGACGCCGCCGCCGCCGCGGCTACACTTTCGGCCCGGGACACGTCGCCCGATCGGGAGGCTGCGACGTCGCGCCGGATGAGTTGAATCAAACCGCAAGGGAGCGGACGGATGTCTTTCACGCCTGGTCAGACCATCAAGTGCACCATCAAGTCCGCTCCTCGCGCCAAGGGTCCCCGCGTGACACTCGCCCGGCTCATGCGCCGTGACGCCAGCGTGAGCCGCGGGCTCAAGCGGGCTCAGCGCATGCGTCGTCAGCGCATGCACGCCTACATCCGCGGCGGGCGCATGTGGTATGACCGCGAGAAGCGGGCCAAGATCGCGCAGGTCGTCACGGGCAACACCTGGACCATGCCCTGGACGCCCGAACTCGAAGCCGACCTCAACTCGGTGGCCGAGTACATCACTATCGAAAAGGCGTAAGCCAATCGGTGGGACGGGCGTCTTGCCCGTCCATCTTTGATCCCGAGCGCTGTATCACGGGCGGGACGCCGGCGCTGCCGCTTCAGTTTCTGTGCGTCGTTGCGCCATCTTCGTGTACTCAGCCCGCCTTCAATACGCCATGATACCTCATCTCCACACCGCGATTGTCGCGACGCTTGTCGCCGCTGCTGTCACGCTCCCCGCGTGCAAGAAGGGCACCGAGACCCCGGCCGCCAAGAGCAGCATGAACGCGCTGGCCCATCCCAACGAGACCTACACCGTGCGCGGCATCATCGAGACGTTGCCCGACCCGGCCGACCCGCGCACCCAACTGACCATCCACCACGAGCACATCCCCAACTTCAAGGGAAAGAGCGGGAACCTGCACGTCAACTCCGACGGCGTCACCGGCATGAAGGCCATGACCATGCCGTTCGACACCCTCGGTCCCGACGTCATGCTCGACCAGTTCCAGGTCGGCGACAAGGTCGAGTTCGTGCTCAACATCGCCCGCGAACCGACCATGAGCATGGCCATCGTCAAGATGACCAAACTTCCCGCCGACACGCCGATCAGTTTCGACAACAAGCCAAACGCGGAGCCGTAAGCGATAGACTGGGCCGGTAGGGCCGGTTTCCAACCGGCCAGCGCGCCGAGTCGCAAGCGCGGTTCAACGCCGACGACGCCGGACGACGAGAACTCCGCCGAGCAATCCGAGTGTCCCCGGCGCAGGAACGGTTACGAAGCCGGTGCCGTTGCCCAGGATGCCATCGATGGTGGCCTGGGTCGTGAAGGCGCCGGTCGCGGTGTCGAAGTAGCCGAGGCGCATCCGCGAGCCGGGCGAGTCGAGCCGCAGGGCGCCGTAGAGCACGTCATGGAAGAACTCGAGCCCATTGTTCTGGAAGCCGAAGCCGACCGGGCCGATGACGGTGGCGTTGCCGCCTGGGTTCCAGGCCATGAGACGGTTGTTGGTGTAGTCGGTCAGGTAGAAGCGTCCCGCCGCGTCGTCGTAGGCGATGCCGCCGCCGCCGGAGATGCTGAGCCCGGTGGAAAACGTCTCGGCGGTCGAGAAGTCGGTGTTGAGGCGTGCAACGCGGAGCGGGTTGGCCGAGTCATTGACGGCGTAGACCTGCCCGTTGGCGAAGGCGATGGAGCCGATACCGAAACTGGACGAGCCGATCTGGGTGAGCGTGGGGTTGCCGAGGGCGTCATCGACGCGGTAGACAGCCCAGGCGCCACCGACCGCGCTGTGAGCCGTGGCGATGAGGTCGCCGGCCGAGGCGCCGAACACGGAGTAGCCCAGCGGCACGCGGGTGAGCGACTGGATGCCGGCGGAGAGCGTCACGAACGGGTCGACGTTCCCGGTTGAATCGCCGCGGTAGAGCCGGTCGCCGTCGGTCGCGAGGAACTGGACGACTTCCGCCGAACAGGCAGCGCTGAGCGACGCGGCGAGGATCAGGGCAGCGAGGGACTTCATGTGGTTCCGCTCCTTCTTCAACAGCCGGCGCCCTCGCGTGCGGCGCGGGCTCATCGCGGAGAAAGGTAGCCCGATTTGCCTCTTTGCCCAGCGAATCTGGCGCGGGATCTTGGGGCAAACGACTCATCAGGTAGTTATGAGACTGTGGGATCGGGTGAGCGGGCGCAAGCAGGGCTCGCGTGGGTTCGGCCCCGTCTCCCAAAAACAACCCGGCACTCAGCCACGTGGCCGAGCGCCGAGTCTCGTGGGGGCTTGGGATATCGAGGCTGAGGGCGCGCCGTGTGGCGCCGGGACGGGCGCCGAGAGTGCCAGAATCTACGACAGTACGTCGGACTTGGTTCCGGGGCGAGGCCAGGAAATTCGCGCAGAGGGTTCGCGGGTTGGTCAGCGGGCGGGCTTGAGACCCAGGCGGGCCATCACCAACTTCAGGTCTTCCCAGACCTTGCGCTTGTTTTCCGGGGTGTACTGCCGCAGGAGAAAAGCGGGGTGGTAGGTCGGCATGACGGGGATGGGCGTGTCGAATCCTTCCGGGCCTGCCAGTCCGTCGGGCGGAGGGAAGGACTGCCAGTGTCCGCGGAGTTCGTTGATTCCCTGTCGGGTGGCCAGCAGCAGTTGCGTTGCCGGGCGCCCGAGGGTGACGATCACCTCCGGGCGGACGATGCGGATCTGGTCGTAGAGATAGGGCGCGCAGAGTTCAGCCTGCTCGGGCGTGGGCGTGGCGTTGTCGGGCGGGCGCACCTTGAGCACGTTGGCGATGTAGACCTCTTCGCGCGCCAGCCCCATGCCGACGATCATCTTGTCGAGCAGTTGACCGGCCCTGCCGACGAATGGTCGCCCGATGCGGTCTTCGTCGGCCCCGGGCGCTTCGCCGATGAACATCAGCCTGGCGCAGGGGTCGCCATCGTGGAAGACGACGCAGTGGTGATCGGTCGGAAAGTGCTGGTGCGGGCAGTCACGCTCGTAGCGGGCGAGCACCTCGGCCAGCGCCTGCTCGCGGCGGGCACGATCGGGGTTGGACGGAAGCGGCGACGAAGTACGCGCGGCCGGCACCGTCGGAGCCGACTCGTCGCGCGAGTGTGCCGGCGCGGGTGATGAGGATGCACGGGCCGTGGGCGAGAGACGAACGAAGTCGACGCCGATCATGGCGAGGGCTTCGGCGTCCTGGATGGCAAGAGCGCGGGCGCGCGAGGGATCCATGTAACGAGGTTACCCGCCCGAAGAGCCGTCGTCCGGCTGGGCGGGAACCTCTTCCGGCGTGACAGGGAGCGCGTCGCCGGCTTCGGGCGTCTGCTCGGGGATCTGGGTCGGATCGATCAGGCTCGGGTCTTGGGGAAACTCGCGGCGCGGGCTGTGCGGGCCGGAGGCGTCATGGTCAGCGGCGTGGGCGGGAACGCGCGGGCCGGCGACGAGGTCGGGAAGAACGGCACCGGCAATGGCGCCGACGATGAGGCCGATGATCAGCCCTGGAAGAAACGCCTTGCTGAAGTTGGGATCGTTGCCGGGCATGGAAGATGCCTCCTGCGAGATGCTACGGGTGCGGGAGACCCATCGGCAGTATTCGAGGACCGCCTGTAATCGGGAGGGCCCGGTCTTCTCACTGTGATCCCCGAATGCGGTGGACCTTCGCCAGTTCCAATAGGCGCTGCGCGAGCGGCCGCGGGTGCGGAGAACCATGAGAGCGAGAAGGATGAGGCCGCGGAGAGTGTGGAAGGAACGGGTCATGCGTTGCTTCCGCCGGCGGAAAACGCGGCGCGGAACCACTCGACGGTTTCCAGCAGGCCCTCTTCGAGCGACTGAATGGGCTCGAAGTCGAGGAGGTCGCGGGCGCGAGAAATGTCGGCCTGCGAATGGAGCACGTCGCCGGCGCGGGCGGGACGGTACTCAGGCTGGATGTGAGGGCATCCGAGGGCGCGGGCCATGGCTTCGGCCAGTTCGTTGACGCTGACACGCCGCCCGGTGCCGATGTTGGCGATTTCGCCGGCGAGCGGGCGAGGGGAAGTGGCGGCAAGGAGGTTGGCAAGAACGGCGTTTGAGACGTAGGTGAAATCGCGCGTCTGCGAGCCGTCGCCGTAGATGATGGGTGACTGACCGGCGAGCAGGGCCTTGCCGAACGCGGCGACAACGCCGGCGTAGGCGCTGTCGGCGGGCTGTCGCGGGCCGAAGATGTTGAAGTAGCGCAGGTTCACCGTCGAGAGTCCGAAGGAGCGAGCCCATGAAGTGACCAGGGCCTCGGCGGCGGCTTTGGAGGCCCCGTACGGGGAGGTCGGGGAGGCGGGCATGTCTTCGATTTTGGGGAGTTCGACCGCGTCGCCGTAGACGGAGGAAGAGGCGGAGAAGACCACGCGGCGTGCGTTTACGTTGCGAGCACGTTCGAGGACGCGGAGGACACCGGTGGCGTTGACGTCCCAGGTGCGCGCAGGTTGCTCGAGGGAGCGCGGGACCGATCCGATGGCGGCCAGATGGAAGACGATGGAGGTTCCGTCGTCGATGGCGTCGGCCAAAGCGTGCTGATCGAGGATGGACCCGTGGACGAAGCGAACGCGGTCGGGTTCAAGGTCAATCAGATCGGCCAGGTGCTCGGCGCTGGAGTTGGAGAGGTCGTCGATGACGGTGACGCGAGCGCCGACGGAGACGAGTGCGTCGACGAGATGCCCGCCGATGAAACCGGCGCCCCCGGTCACACAGACCGAAGCGCCTTGGAGAGCGGACCGAAACCGAACAACCTGATCGCCGGGCAGTTTCATGGTGGGTGCATCCTAGCGGCGGACGGCTCAATGAGCCGTCCGCCGCCGGATGTCATCCGGTTCGATCAGCAGCCCGCGGCGATCAACTGGAGGTAGATCTGGATATCGAAGAAGTCGAAGTGCCCGTCGTAGTTGAGGTCGGCGGCGGGATCCTGTGCGGAGAACATGCCCAGGAAGACCTGGACGTCGAAGAAGTCGATGGTACCCATGGGCGGAACAAGGTCGGGTGGGCACGGGGTGTCACGACGGAGCACCCCGACGGGGATGACCTGCCGGGTGATGCCGAGGCCCTCGTACTCGACGATGAGTCCGGCGCCGCCGCCGGCTTCGAAGAACTCGATTCGGAGGGGATGCAGGCCGGCATAAAGGGCGACGGCGCCCCACTGCTCGACCATGCCGTGCTGCCCGTCGTTGTCGACGACGAGGGTGTCACCGATGTAGAGGGCTGAACCGTCATCGGAGGTGGTGAAGAAGCGATAGACGCCGGCATCGGGGACGCTGACATAGCCCTCGAAGACGGCGCCGACGTTGTCGGCGCGGTCTGAGGTGGCAAAGTTGTTGTTGGTGGACGGGTAGTTGACCTGGCTGGCCACGTCGGAGGCGTAGGGGGTCAGGGCGTCAAAGTCGGGGAGGACTGAAGGCGAACTGACTTCGTAGTAGGAGACATTGAGCCCGGCGCCGGGCAGAGGCGGGGTCGCAGGCGAGAGGACGTCGGCAGGATCCCACACGGCTACGGAGACGGCGCCGTCGGCAGTGTTGTTGGAGTTGTCAGCGATGACGTACTCGAAGGTGTCGGTGCCGGTGAAGCCGAGAGGCGCGGTGTAGAGCAACTGATCGCGTCCGCCGGGGCCGGTGCCGACCGAGAGGGCGATCGAGCCGCCATGAGTGGAGAGTGCGTCGAAGGAGTCGATGTCGATGGGCTCGTTGTTGGTGTGAGAGTCGTTGGCGAGCACGTCGATGAGGGTGCTCTGTCCGCCGATGATGAAGGCAACGTTGTCGGGCTGGGCGATGGGTCCGTTGATGTCCGAGACGGTAAAACTGCTGATCCAGTTGTTCCATCCGCCGGAGTAGACGTATTCGCCGATGACCCAGAAGGTGCGGTCGTCGAGGGGATCGACGCAGATGTCGTAGTAGTCGCCCCAGCGCCCGCCGCCGTTGACGTCGGAGAGTTTGAGTTGGGTGAGGGGAGCCATGGTTCCGGGCGGATCCGAGGGGATACGGCCGGTGGCGTTGACGGCAATGCGCTGGGAGGAGGAACTGGAGCCGACGACCATGGCGACTTCGCCGAGGTGGTTGGAGTAGATAGCCGGGAAGAAGGTGTGGAGTCCCGTGCCGCCGTCGACGTTGCCGGACTGGACGAGTGAGACCGAGCCGGAGGTGGGCCAGTTGTTGGTGTTGAGGTGGTACCAGCGGGCGGCGTTCTCGCCACCGGCGGAGATGCCGTGGGCGGCGTAGAGGTTGCCGTCGCGCCAGTGAGCATTGAAGATGCGGTTGTCGATCAGTTCGACGGCCGAGGCGCCGACGGAGGGCGCGCTGGTGGGCCCGGAGAAGCCTGGGACGGTGACGTTGGTGGAGACCAGCGCGGGGGAGGTGATGGGGTTGGTGATGGCGTGAATCTTGAGGCTGGTGCCGCTGTTGACTGAAACGAAGAAGGGAGCGATGTTGTTGCCGAAGTGCTGAGCGGCCTGAACGGAAGCGGCGTTTCCGTCGCGGAGGGTCCAGTAGGTGACAGGGTCGCCGGCGAGCATGTCGGACTTGCGGAAGACGCGGAAGCCGACGCCGCCCCAGCCTCCCTGGTTGAGCCCGAAGAGGTTGGAGTTGACGTAGTAGGCGTCTTCATCGAAACCAAAGCCGGGATAGTCCCACCAGTAGGTCGTCGGGCCGACCTGGATGACCGCGTCAGTGCGGTACTTGTACCAGGTGCCCACGGGATTGCTGTCGTCGGAGACGGCGATGGAGATCCAGGCCTGGGTGGAGCCGTAGACCTCGGGCGCGACGACGACGAAGCGCTGGGCGACGTGGTCATAGAAGACCTTGGGGTCGAAGGTGAAGTTGCCGCCGCCGACCGGCTCGAAGAAGCCGGGGTTGCCGGGGCTGCCCAGGGCCTGCTGGAAGAAGAGGGTGCCGTCCTTGGTGAGGAACGCGATGTCCTGGTTGACGGTGGTGACGATGTGATTGGGGCCGACGGCCAGGGTCGGATCAGGCGGCACCCAGCCGGTCTGGCTGATGCCTGGGAACGCGACGCCAGGCTGGACGCGCGGCTGGAGCGAGTGCCCGCCGACGGGGAGCCCGTTGTCCGGCCCATTGAAGCGCTGGCGCATGCCGGTGTGCTCGGGCAGCATTTCCTTGACTCGCCGGGCCGGCCCGGTCATGGAGCGGCGGACGATCTGCTGAGGGAAGTCGCGCGTGTCGATGATGTCGGGCACGCAGACAGCCTGGACGACCGACTGATTGGTCAGGTCGGTGACGTTGCGGACGCCGCCGGGAGGCGGGGTGATTGGATCAGTCGGTTGGGCCGGGCGCGCCATGGGAGGCGGCGGAATGGTGGACATCTCGGAGTGCGTCCGAGAAGTCGTGCAGCCACCGACGAGTGCGGCGAGAGTGATACCGAACAAAATGCCACGAGACGCCATTCTGGACCCCCTTCCCTTTCGAACCGGGTTCGATGTACGTCCATTCGGCCAAAAACCGCTGCGGATCTGGCGTGAGGATAAACCCGAGCCGTATTCGACTGGTTCATTGTGGCACGAGCGGAAGCGGGCTCCACCCAGGCACCAAAAAAACAACCGGACGGGGAGAAGGCCCCGTCCGGCGTGAGGCATCATCCGGGCGCCAGCCGGTCAGCAGCCGGCGGAGAAGACATTGAGGTATGTGAGGACGTCGAAGAAGTCGAAGGTGCCGTCATTGGTCAGGTCGGCGCTGGGATCGTGAGCGGAGAAGGCCGCCAGGAAAGCCTGCACGTCGAAGAAGTCGAGCGTGCCGTCGTCGTTGAAGTCGGGGACGCAGTCGGCGCTGGGCACGACGCCCCAGATGGAGACGTCGTCGACGTTCCAGCCGGAGTACTGCCAGGAACTGTCGGTGGCGCCCATGGTCCAGCGGACGTAGACGGTGCTGTGTCCGTCGGCAACATCGGAGATGTCGTACTCAACCGACTGCCAGGAGGCGTCGGTGATCTCGCTGCCGTTGGTCCACACTTGTGTCCAGTTGGTGCCGTTGTTGGAGACGCGGACGTAGGCGTGGTCGTAGGCGGGCTGCTCGACATTGAGGAATCGCCTGAACTTGAGGGTGGTGCGAGAGAGGTTCGAGCAGTCGATGGCGGTGGTGGTCAGATGGTACTCGGGGATGGAGTTGGCATAGTCACCGGCGAGGTTGTAGCCATAGACCTTGGTGCCGGTGGCGCCGCTGGTGGGGTCGTTGTTGCCGTACTGCCCGCCGCCACCGGTGGGGGTTCCCCAAGCCCACTGTCCCTGGGTGGTCCATCCGGGGTTGGTGTTCATGTCCCAGGAGTAGACCTGCTCGGGAACGCCGACGAAGAGGGTGACGGGTCGCGTGGTGTCGCCGTCGTGGTCGGTGGTGTTCACGAAGTCGAGAGTGGCGTCGTAGCGGCCGTTGCCGAAGGAGTTGGCGCCGGAGTTGATGGCGACGGTGACGTTGGCGGAGTTACCGGCGGCGATGGAGCCCGAGCCGTTGGTGATCGTCAGCCAACTGGCCAGACTGGTGACCGAGTAGTTGAGGGGAACATCGCTCATGTTGCGGACGGTGTAGATTTGCGAGGCCGGCGTAAAGGGACCGCCGGAGGGGCCTTGGGCTGTGTAGGTGCCGCCCGGAGTGACCGCGATGCCGGACGCGCCTGGCCAGAGGGTGTCGACGGATGTGGCGCCGGTGTTGGCTTCGTCGAGCCAGTCGCGGAGGCGGTTTGTAGAGGCCGTTCCGGTCCAGGAGACAGAGAACTTGCCGTACCAGTCGGAGTCGTTATTTCCGCAGGCGGCGTATCCGCCGTGCAACTGACCGATGACGCGGTGGTCCTGATTGAAGACGGGGGATCCGGAGGAGCCGGGCTCGGTGGTGCCGACGTCCCAGTCGGTGATGCGGACGTGCGAGCCGTCGCCGGGGACGGAGGTGCCCAGGTAAGAGGTCGTGGTGGTGGGCTGCCACTCGAAACTGATGGCCTTCTCGTCGACGCTGGGATGATGGATGCCGCAGGCCCACTGTGCGTCAGCGCCTCCGGCGTCCCAGCCGGCGTAGGCAACCATCCAGGCGGGGTCGGGCAGTTCATCGAGTTCGACGAGGGTGAAGTCGCTGGAGGACTTGGAAGCGCGGAAGAACGAGCCGCTCTGGAACTGCGAGAGCGAACCGTCGCGCGGGCCGCCGCAGGTGGTTGCCTGGTAGTTCCAGAAGCACACGAGGGAGGCGGCATTGCCGGAGGAGATACCGCAGTGATTGGCGGTCATGAAGTAGGGCGTCTCATCCTCGGCGGTGTTGTTGACCATGAAGCCGGAGCAGAAGAGCGAGCCGCCGGCGGAGATGGCCGCGACCGAAGCAATCTCGGCGCGCCAGCCGTCACCTTCGGGACAGACGACGTCGACGTTGCACGAACCGGAGCGATCGCCGAAGACCTCGGAGAAGGTGCGGTACCCCGCGTTGATCGAGGCCAGATGTAGATCGACCTGCTCGACGGCCTTGACGGGGACGCTCAGTTCGAGGATAACGTCATTGCTGACGGTCGGGGGCGTCCACAGTTCGCCGTGGGCGGCGTTGTCGGCGCTGGTGAACGGGCGGATGCTCAGATCGCCGGTGGTGTCGTAGATGTACAACTGAGCGCCGGCGGGCAGGTTGTAGCGGTCAAACCCGAAGTTGAGCGAGACGGCGTTTTCGCTGGTGACGCGCAGACGCCAGACCATCATGCTCTCGGAGACCTGCGCCCAGTCCCCGTGTGTGAAGGGGGAGATGTCGACGAGGTTTGGGATGGCATATCGCGGGGCCAGGCCCTGTTCGCGGTCGCGTTCTTCGAGTTGGGCGATCACCTGGGGGGTGACAGCCGGAGCGCGGAAGGCTTCGAGCATGGCCCGCGCTTCGATGGCGAAGCGCTCATCGGCCGGGGCGGGCAGATCCTGGGCAAAGGCCGACAGCGCCAGGCCGGCCACTATTGACAGCGACAGACAATGATGCGACATCTTCATGACGGATCCCCTCACGCGAAAAAGACGATCGCCGCGGTGAACTACGCGAACGACGCCGAGCGAACGTCGGGCGATCAATAGCGGATCTTCAAATCCTCTCTATCCTGAGGTAGCGTAGCACGAACCGCAGGCCCCCGCAACGCTCGGCTTTGACACCAGGTGCGAGCGGCTGGTGTTCTCGGTCCGAGCAGCCTGCGAACAGATCGGCCCTGCGAGCGGAATGCCACCGTTGCACCGCCCGGGGCAGCGGCAGCAAAGCCGGTTCGTTCAACACTTGACGGCGCCGGTGATCAGTCCGGTGACGAACTCCTTCTGAAGCATCAGGAAGAGAATGGCAGGCGGAAGGACGGAGACCATGGTGCCGGCCATGAGCAGCCCGTAGTCCTGTGCGTAGACGCCGCGGAGTTGGGCAACGGCAACGGAGAGGGGGAATTTCTCGGCCGTCTGGAGGACGACCTGCGGAGCGATGAAGTTGTTCCAAGTGGCCAGGAAGGTGATGAGGATGAACGCGCCGATCATCGGACGGACGAGCGGAAGAACCATGGTGAAGAAGATGCCGATTTCCGAGCACCCGTCAATGCGAGAAGCCTCGAGCAGGTCGTGTGGGACGGACTGGAGCACGGCCTGTCGAAAGAGGAATACACCGAAGGCCGGCGCGATCGCGGGGAGGATGAGTCCGGCGAAGGTGTCGAGCAGCCGGAACTCATAGAGAACCTGGTAGGTCGGCGCAAGCAGGAGCGGCGGCGGGACGAGCAAGGCCGCAAGGACGAGGATGGTCATCAGCGTGCTGCCTCGGAACTTGAGTCTGGCAAGGGCGTAGCCGCCGGCGGCGCAGCAGAGCGTGGCGAGGATGGCCGTGGTCGAGGCGAGGAAGACCGAGTTGAGCAGCGCGCGTCCGATGCCCAGATCGGAGAACAGGCGTCGGTAGTTTTCGAGCGTGAGCCGGTCCCACGCGATGTTGAAGGGGCCATCGCGCATCGGCAGGAACGTGGAGGTAAAGAAGTCTTCGCGGCTCTTGAGTGAGGCGGTGACGAGCCAGAGAAAGGGAATCAGTGTGAGCGTCGCCAGCGGAAGAAGGGCCAGATGTGCCGCCCACCCCCACATCATCTGTGCGGAGCGACGACTCATGCGCGCTCCTGCGCGACGCGCACCTGGACGGCGGCGACGGCGACGAGGATGAACCCGAGCACCCAGCCGATGGCGCTGGCGTAGCCGAGGTCGCCGACTTCAAAGCCGTTCTGGTAGAGGTACATGACGATAGTCAGCCCGCGATTCTGCGGGCCGGCGGTGGCGCTGAGCATGACGTAGGGCAGTTCAAAGAGTTGCAGACTCCCGATGATGCTGAGCAGGACGACGAAGGAGCCGACGGGGCGGATGGCCTGAATGGTGACGTGCCGGAAGCGCGCCCACGGGCCGGCGCCGTCGACCGAGGCAGCCTCGACGAGCGAACGTTCAACGTTCTGGAGGGCCGCGAGGAAGTAGATCATGTTGAAGCCGACATACATCCACAGGGTCGTGATGACCATGGCCGGCATGATGTAGACTTGGAGCCAGGCGAAGTCGAGGTCGAAGCCGACCAGCGCGTGCAGGGCGCGGTTGATCAAGCCGGAGCGTTTCTCGAACATGAGCCCGGCGAGCATGGCGACAAAGACCATGCCCATGAGTTGGGGGCTGAAGAAGATGAGGCGATAGATCGCCCGACCGCGCAGGCGAGGGTGGTTGAGCAGCAGTGCCAGGCTGAGCGCGAGCGGCAACTGGATGAGGATGGTGCCTGCGGTGTAGACCAGCGTGTTTCCCACAGCCTTCCAGAAGAGCGGATCGGCGGCGAGGTTGACGAAGTTGTCGAAGAGGACGAACCTGGAGGCCTGCGGGCCATAGGTCTGCTCAAGGGCCAGGCGCCCGGCCTGGGCCAGCGGGAGGACGAGGAAGATGACAAACGCGCCGAGGAACGGCGCGAGCAGGGTGTACCCGGCCCGGCGCATGCGGCTGGCGCAGGTGACGCTCACTGGTTTACCTCAAGGAAGACGTTGCGGCCCATCTGTCGATTGACGACGGCGCGAGCGCGGGCGAGTTCCTGACGACACCTGTCCAGCAGGCCATCGGGCCCGGCGGCGCCGGTGGCGCGGGCCCACTCGGCCACGGCGGCGGCAGCGTCGCGGAAACTGTCGCGCGCCAGTTTGTAGTACGGCGACGAGGTGCGCAGCGGCACCTGCGGCGCCAGTTCGATATACATGCGCCCCTTGGCCTGCCCGGAGAAGAACGGGTCCGGCGCGTCGAAGATCGGATCATCCCAGTGCGAGCGCACCGGCGTGATGATGTCGTTGCGCGAGTACAACTCCTTCGCGAGTTTCTCCGAGAAGTAGAAGTCGACGGCCACGTCCCACGATTCCTCGAACGAGCGGGCTGTCTTCGGGATGCCCAGCATGGTGCCGCCCCAGACGCTGGTGCGCCGTCCGCCGGGCTCAAAGGCCGGAAGGGGCATGAGTTTGACCTTGCCCGCCAGCCCGGGCATCTGCATGCGCCAGATGTTGCACATCCAGTCGGGCACGAGGAAGGCGATGGCGTACCCGTCTTCCTTCAACTTGTTGCCGCCCGCGGAGAAGTCGGGCACGTCGGTGGCGAAGGGGGCCGGCCCGGTGAACCACGAGACCATGGTTGCCAGTGCGCGGACGTTGACTTCGTCATCCATGACGCAGGCGCCGGCGTCGTCGAAGTAGCGCCCGCCGGCCTGGAGCAGAAGGGTGTCGAGCCGGTCGGCGTCGGATTCCCACAGGCCCATGAGATAGCGATCGGGGTGCCCATCGGCGTCGTCATCGGTCATGAGCGGGCGCAGCACGCGGGCGAAGTCGTCCCAGGTTTCGATCTGCGAGACATCAAGGCCGGCGGCCTCGACGATGTCGGCACGGTAGCCGAGCATGACGGGATGCACGTCGTGGGGCAGCCCGAAGATGCGCCCTCGATTGGTCCAGGGGCTGAAGGACGGGGGGTTGATCTGATCGATGAGCCCGGTGGTGCGGAGTCGATCGGTCAGGTCGACGAAGCCGACGTTTTCAATGGGCCCGGTGAAGGCGCGTCCGGCGATCTGCCGCTCGACTTCGAGCAGGTCGGCGGTGGGCAGCCCGCCGAAGAAGCCGGAGAGCATGCGTCGTTCGAGCGCCGGCATGGAGAGGACACGCAGGCGAACGTGGGTCTGCCCGGCGGTGTCACGATCGGCGACGACTGTGCGATACAGGGCTTCGTGTTCGAGGGAAAAGAGCCACATATCGAGCCCGTCGCGCTGTGAGGGTTTCCACAGGAGCACGGTGAGGCTGGAGAGCGCGGCGAGCAGCGCGATGACAATCGTGCCGAGCGAGAAGTTGCGAGTCCATTGCAGATCGAGCACGCCTGCTCCACCGGCCGCGTCGGCGGCCAATCCGGCGCCAACGCGCCGTTGCCGGCATCATATCTCGCGCTTGACTTCGTACGGGCCGACGAGGCGCACAGCCGTGACCGGACGCAGGCCCGTGCTCTCGTGCACGGCAAAACGCGTCTGGCGCAGTTCACGGAAGACAGTCGGCGGATCGGAGGCCAGCGAACGCGTCAGCCAGCGGGCGGCCTCCATGCCAAGGGCGTGGGCGTCCTGACAGACGGCCGTGAAGTTGGGGAAGGTGCGCAGGCGCACATCGCCGTCGTCGAAACCGACGATGGACAGATCCTTGGGCACGCGGATGCCCAGTTGCAGGCATCGGTGCAGGGCGCCCACCGTGGAAAGGGGGTTGGTGAAGTAGATGGCGGTCGGCGGGTTCTCGTGCTCGAGCAGGCGGTTGAGCATCATGGCTCCGCCCTCGGGGCTGGCCGGGGCGCGGACGGTCATGTGCGGGTCGCGCCGGATGCCGGCGTCGCAGAGTGCCTCTTCATAGCCGGATTCGCGATCCTGGTGGTCCGAGTCAAGCACGTTGTGGATGGCCAGTCCGATGCGCGTATGTCCGAGTTGGATGAGGTGGTCCACGGCCTGGCGGCTGGCGCCCCTGGAGTCACTGTCGATGAAGTTGACGCGGGGATCATCGCTGCGGTCAGCGACGAGGATGCAGGGGAATCGCTCTTCGGCGATGTCGGCCGCGAGGCGCGGCGTGGCTTCGAGGGAGCGAATCACCACGCCGCGGACGCCCTTGCGGTGGAAAAACTGGGTGTAACTCTCCAGCGGGTCGCGGTCCTGTTCGAGGTTGATGATGGTGACGTCGAAGCGGCGTTCGTTGGCCCCGCGGACGATGCCGGCCAGCAGCATCGACTCGAAGGTGCCGTAGTCGGGGCGCACGGGGCTGGTGGGATAGGCCAGTCCGATGGTGGTGAGTTGGCGCTTGCCGACCTGTGGGAGGTAACCGGCGGTCTGGGCGGCCTCGAGCACGCGCTGGCGGGTCTCGGCGCTGACGTCGGGGTGGTTGTTGAGCGCGCGCGACACCGTCGCGACTGAAACTCCCAGCGAACTGGCGATCTTCCGCACCGACGACATGAGCCTTGCGTCCTTTCCGCCGAGCGTCCCGGGAGCATCACGGGTCGAGGTCGTCCTCCAACGCGCGATCCATCGGGGACCACAATACCTCATAACTGCTCTGCCCGGTCGTCGTGTCCTTGATGAGTTGATCGGGAGAGAACTGGGCCACGTGTCCGTCGACGAAGCCGATGTTGGCTCCGCCGATGATGTCATAAGTATCCGCCTGGCGCTTCGGATGCCGGTAGTACGGCAGGTACGAGGTCGGCGAGCCGGTGTTTTCAAACTCCGGCGGGCGTGTGCCGGCCTGCCAGTTGCCGATGTTGAAGCGGGACGACGGCACACCGGTGCCCCCGCCGAAGCGCTGCCCGGGCAGATCGGTCGAGCCGATGCTTCCGTTGGTGAAGTAGTTCGTGTCGCCGCTGAGGGTTGCCACCTGGCTGCGCCACAGTCCCCAAGCCTCGGCAAAGAGCATCATCTTGAACGACTCGTCAACTGCGTTGTTGAACGCGCGGCCCTTGCGATAGGTCGTCGTGTTGGCTGCGTACTGCCCGGGCTTGAAGAAGCGGAGCGTGCCGGTGGACCAGTTGGGCTCGTACTCAGCCGCGGAGGCCGCCCAGTAGTTCATGGTGTACGAGCGACCGGCCTGCGGATGATTGGGACAGGAAACCACACCGCCGCCGACCGTCTGGTTCTCCTGGTTGTTCCAGGCGAGGTTGGAGAAGTCTTCCTGAGGCAGGTAGCGCCCGATGCGGTTGACGTCGTACCACAGCAGGTTGCGCTTTCCGTTCTCCGGGTCGATCACGATCGAGCCGGCCAGGATGGTGGGAAACGCGCCCTGAAAGTCGTTGGCGTAGACCACGGCCGCGAGGGACAACTGCTTGATGTTCGACTTGCACACCATGTCGCGTCCGGCGTCGCGGGCGCGACTCAGGGCGGGGAGGAGGATCCCGATCAGCAGAGCGATGATGGCGATGACCACCAGCAACTCGATGAGTGTGAATCCTCGAAGGCGGGATGCAGTGCGGGCGCTCGGCCTGGTTTCCATGTGCTGACTCCGCCGTGAAGCAAGCGACTTGGTTTACCGGTACAGTTACGGTATTCTCTGCGATCGGGGTCTGGATTGCAACCCCCACAGAGTCGGTCATGCGCACGTTCATCCGCCCAAATGCCTGTCTTGCTTCGGATTCCCCGCGACGGAAGGGCTGGAAAGAACCTCCGACCCGCCCATGCGCCTGCCTGAGACGGGCTCAGAAACTGTTTCAGAAAAGATATCTCACGAGTTATCGGGCGTTCTTGGGCGAACTGGGCCTGATCCTGCTGATCACATTCCTCCTTCTGGGGGCTTGCGCCGACGGGTCGAGTTCGAGCGTGCGACTGGCCGGTCGGCCCGGGCGCTGGGAACTCGTCCGCGACGGCTTGCCCTACGTGATCCGCGGAGCGGCCGGTCGGGACCGGTTGGAGACCCTGGCAAGCATCGGCGGCAACTCCATCCGCACCTGGGACGCGATGGACATCGACGACCTGCTCGACGAAGCCCACCGGCACGGTCTGTCGGTCACCGTGGGAATCTGGCTCGAACACGAGCGGCACGGGTTTGACTACGACGACCCGCAAGTGCGACGCACGCAACTCGAAAAGGTCCGTACCTGCGTGCTCAAGTACCGCGACCACCCGGCGGTGCTGATGTGGGCACTGGGCAACGAGATCGAACTGGCAGGAGACATGGACAAGGCGCTGCGTGCGATCGAAGAGGCAGCGGCGCTCACCCGGCAACTCGACCCCCACCACCCGCGGATGGCGGTGATCGCAGAGATCGGGCAGGACAAGGCCAGGCGATTGCGAGAGGGCTGTCCGAGCATCGACGTGCTCGGAATCAACTCGTATGGCGGTGCGCCGTCGCTGCCGAAGCGCCTCAGCGCGCAGGGCTGGACGGGGCCCTACGTGCTCACGGAGTTCGGTCCCATCGGGCACTGGGAGGGAGGGCACACGCCTTGGGGCGCGCCCTACGAGCCGTCGAGCGCCGACAAGGCCTCGATGTACCTGCGTGCGCAGACTCAGGGCGTGATGGCCGAGATGCCGGGGCGGTGTCTGGGGTCGTACGCGTTCATGTGGGGACACAAGCAGGAGACCACGCCGACGTGGTTCGGGATGTTCCTGGAGAGCGGCGAACGGACGGCGGCGGTGGACGTGATGCAGGAACTCTGGACCGGCAGGCCCCCGGCGGATGTGGCGCCCGCGGTTCACCATCTGTCGCTCGACGCGGGCCCGGTGTTCGCGCCCAGGCAGACGTTCCGGGCAACCTGCCAGTCGAGCGATCCTGAGGGCAAGGCATTGCGAATGGTCTGGGTGGTTCGCCCGGAGTCGACGGATCCGAAGAGCGGCGGGGACGCAGAGCAGGGCACGCCCGATATTCCCGGAGCGATCATGGAATCGGGGCCCGAGGGTGCGGTTGTGCGGGCCCCGGGTGAGCCGGGCGCGTACCGGCTGTATGTCACAGTGTTTGATGACCACGGAGGTGCGGGAACCGCCAACATCCCTTTCCTTGTGCAAGCCGAACAAGTAGAGTGAGAGTCGAGGGGACCACATGAAGTCGATGCGTATGTCCATCGCTGTAGTGCTCGCCGGAGCCGCCCCGGCATTCGCCCAGTATTCGCTGGTCTTTGAGGACGAGTTCGAGGGCGCGGTCATTGACACGCTGGTGTGGGAGCACCAGATCGGCGACGGCACCGGTTACGGGCTGCCGGCCGGCTGGGGCAACAACGAACTTCAGTACTACACGCCCTACACGTACAACTCGTACGTGCAGAACGGGCTGCTGCACATCGTGGCGCGTGACCTGCCTATCGAGGGGTACGCCTATTCGTCGGCGCGCCTGCGCACGCAGGGGGCCTTTGAGTTCCGCTACGGGCGCGTGGAAGCACGCATCAAGGTTCCCAAGGGGCAAGGGCTGTGGGCGGCGTTCTGGATGCTGCCGACGAACTCGCCCTATGGCGAGTGGGCGGCCAGCGGAGAGATCGACATCATCGAGACGGTCAACCAGGCGACCAGTGCGCACGGGACGATTCACCACGGGGGCAACTGGCCGAACAACGTGCAGCACAGCGGGTCGCTGTCGGGCACCGATTTCTCGCAGGACTTTCACGTCTACGCGACGGAGTGGACGCCCGACTGGATCCGGTGGTTCGTCGACGGGCAGGAGTATTACTCGGTGAGCAGTTCGACGTGGTATTCCACCGCCGCCCCGACGAATCCGCGGGCTCCGTTCGATACGCCGTTTCATCTGCTGCTCAACCTGGCGGTGGGCGGCAACTGGCCTGGGGATCCCAACGGCTCGACGGCATTCCCGGCCGACCTGCAGGTGGACTGGGTGCGCGTGTATCGGGTGGAACAGCAGGCCTTTGGCGGGCAACCCGCGCCGGTCCCCGGGCGCATCGAGGCCGAAGACTTCGACGTCGGGTATCCCGGCGAGGCGTATCAGGACTGCGACGCGGGCAACAACGGATCGTCGTACCGCAGCGACGTGGATGTGGACATTCAGCCGTGCAGTGAAGGCGGGTACAACGTCGGTTGGCTGTGCCAGGGCGAGTGGCTGGAGTACGCCGTTGAGGTGGCGCACGCCGGAACCCATGACCTGTCGGTGCGAGTCGCGTCCAACACCACCGGCGGGACCATCGGGTTCGAGATCGACGGCTTGCCGGTGAGCGGGACACTGACGGTTCCCGTTACAGGCGGATGGCAGAACTGGACGACGATCAGCGGTTGGGCCGACCTGCCGGCGGGCGAGCACGTGATGCGTCTGGCCAACAGGTCCGGTTCGAGCCAGGCGTTCAACATCAACTACTTCGAGTTGACGGGGCGGAACTGCAATCAAGCCGACTTCGCGGGGCCGTTCGGAACGCTGGACTTCTTTGACGTGCAGGCATTCCTCGCGGCGTTCGCCGCCCAGGCATCGGGGGCGGATCTGACCGGCGAGGGCGAGTTCAACTTTTTTGACGTGCAGGAGTTCCTGGCAGCCTTCGCGGCGGGATGCCCGTGAGGGAAGAGACGGCAAGACGGAGCGGAGTTTACGAGCCCGAAGCGCCAGCAAGGGAGCGGACACGAAGGCACGAAGCGGGGGTCATCAGAGGGCTTGGCGCGAGCGAGCGGTATGCTGCTCTGACAGCCGAATCGTGCCCGCAATGTCCGGCTTTGAACGCTGCTGACGTCGGACCCCCGAACCAGACAAGAGCGGCAACCCGGATGACAGAGTTGCCGCACGAGCACGGACCCGAGCGCGGGTCAGTCAGACGCGGACGAAGGCGGTTCAACTGCGCGTGGATTCTTCGACCGAGACGCAGGTGCAGATCAGGTTGCGATCGCCGAACGGGTTGTCGATGCGGGCGACCGAACTCCAGAACTTGTATTCGCGCAGGTAAGGGGCCGGATAGGCCGCCTCCTCGCGTGTGTATCCGTGCGGCCAGTCGGTGCTGATGACCTTTTGAATGGTGTGCGGCGCGTTCTTCAGCGGGTTGTCGTCGCGGCTCCACTCGCCGCGCTCGATGCGGGCGATTTCAGCCCGGATGCCGATCAGCGCATCGCAGAAGCGGTCGAGTTCGGCCTTGGACTCCGACTCAGTGGGCTCGATCATGAGCGTTCCGGGCACCGGGAAGGACATGGTCGGGGCATGGAAGCCATAGTCGATCAGGCGCTTGGCGATGTCGTCGACCTTGACACCGGCGGTCTTCTCGAAGGGACGGCAGTCGATGATGAACTCGTGGGCCACACGTCCGCGCGCGCCTCGGAAGAGCACGTGGTAGTGGTCCTTGAGGCGTTCGGCCATGTAGTTGGCGTTGAGGATGGCCACTTCGGTCGCCTTCTTGAGCCCCTGCGGACCCATCGCGGCGATGTAGACCCAGGAGATGGGCAGAATCGCGGCGCTGCCGTAGGGAGCGGCGGAGATGGGGCCGATGGCGTGGGCGCCGGCCGACGCGGGAGGCACGACTGGGTGACCGGGAAGGAACGGGGCCAGGTGAGCCTTGACACCGATGGGCCCCATGCCGGGTCCGCCGCCGCCGTGCGGGATGCAGAAGGTCTTGTGCAGGTTGAGGTGGCTGACATCCGAGCCGTAGTCGCCCGGACGGCACAGCCCGACCTGTGCGTTCATGTTGGCGCCGTCGAGGTACACCTGTCCGCCGTGCTGGTGGACGATGTCGCAGATCTCGCGGATGGTCTCGTCGAAGACGCCGGTGGTCGAGGGATAGGTGACCATGATCGCCGCGAGGTGATCGGCGTGTTCGGCGGCTTTGGCGCGAAGGTCTTCGAGTTCGATGAGTCCGTCGACGCACTTGACCGCGACCACACGCATGCCGGCGATGACGGCCGAGGCGGGGTTCGTGCCGTGAGCCGATTCAGGAATCAGGCAGACGTTGCGCTGGGTGTGGCCTCGGGAGTGGTGAAAGGCGCGGATGGCCATGAGACCGGCGTATTCGCCCTGGGAACCGGCGTTGGGCTGGAGGCTGACGGCGTCATAGCCGGTGATGGCGCACAGCCAGCGTTCCAGGTCGTCAAAGAGCCTGGCGTACCCGCGCCACTGGTCGGGCGGGGCGAAGGGGTGCAGGTGACAGAACTCGGGCCAGGTGACGGGGATCATCTCGCTGGTCGCGTTGAGTTTCATGGTGCACGAGCCGAGCGGGATCATCGAGTGAGCCAGGCTCAGGTCGCGTGACTGGAGGCGCGTGATGTAGCGCAGCATCTCCGTCTCGGAGTGGTAGGTGTTGAAGACCGGGTGGGTGAGGAAGGCGCTGGTGCGCTCGAAGGGCTCTGGGATTCGTGCCTGAGACCGATCGGCCAGTGCCGCGATGTCGGCGGCGCCTCCGCCGAAGGCGACGAGCAGGTCGTGGAGGAGGGCCTCGTCGCTGGTTTCGTCGAGACTGACGCCCAGGGTGCCGTCGCCGAAGTTGCGCAGGTTGAAGCCCAGTTCTGTC
The DNA here is from genome assembly GCA_008363215.1 of Cyanobacteria bacterium CYA. GTDB lineage: Bacteria > Planctomycetota > Phycisphaerae > Phycisphaerales > UBA1924 > J022. The sequence goes on along the minus strand of RHKP01000011.1, from coordinate 172,958 downwards.
GCTTTGTCGAGGACGCGTCTGGGATCCCCGACGCGGACGCGCAAGGTGTCAAAGACCGGGCCTTCGTCAACCGCGTGACCGAGGTCGCGCAGCCCGGCGCGCAGGGTCTGCGTGAGCAGGTGAACGCGGCGAGCGATGCGGCAGAGCCCCTGCGGCCCGTGGTAGACCGCGTACATGCCGGCCATGATGGCCAACAGAACCTGCGCGGTGCAGATGTTGCTTGTGGCGCGATCGCGCTTGATGTGCTGTTCACGGGTCTGAATGGCCAGCCGCAGGGCGGGCGCGCCCTGGGCGTCTCGCGAGATGCCGACGAGGCGCCCGGGCATACGGCGGACGTGCTCTTCGCGCGTCGCCATGAAGGCCGCGTGCGGGCCACCCAGACCCATCGGCACGCCGAAGCGCTGGGCACTGCCGACGGCGATGTCGGCCCCCCACTCACCCGGAGGCGCGAGCAGCGTCAATGCGAGCAGGTCGGTGGCCGCGACCAGCAGCGCGCCAGCCTTGTGCGTCCGCTCGGCCAGATCGCGATAGCACTCGATGCGCCCGTCGGTGGTCGGATACTGGACCAGAACGCCGGCGACCGCTTCGTCCGGCTCGATCGCGTCGGACTGGAGCACGTCAATCCGCACGCCGATCGATTCGGCACGGGTGCGCACCACTTCAATGGTCTGCGGATGGCAGTCGTCGGACACAACGAAGCGCGTACGCTGATGCCCGGCGACCTGCACGCACATGCTCATGGCTTCGGCGGCGGCAGTGCCCTCGTCGAGCAGGCTGGCATTGGCGATCGGCAGCCCGGTCAGGTCGCTGATCATGGTCTGAAAGTTGAGCAGCGCTTCGAGCCGTCCCTGGGCGATTTCGGCCTGGTAGGGCGTGTACTGCGTGTACCAGCCGGGGTTTTCAAGGATATTGCGAAGCACCACGGGCGGCGTCACCGTGTCGTAGTACCCCATGCCGATGCACGATCGCATGACGCGGTTCTTGGAGGCCAGTGCCCGCAACTGGGTCAGAAGCTCGTACTCTCCACGCGGCTGCGGCAGATCGAGCGGGCGGTGCAGACGGATGGACTCGGGCACCACGTCGGCGATGAAGGGCTCCATCGCGCCAAACCCCACGACCCGGAGCATCTGCTGGATCTCGAGATCGCTGGGCCCGATGTGTCGCGGAGCAAAGACGTCGCAGGGGGCAAGTCCGGCGGCGGGCAGAGAGGCGGAATCGGCGCTCATCGTGGAGGTGCTCATGCGTGGCTGGTCCTGTACTCCGGAGTTTGATCCGGAAGGGAACTGTAGGAGAGCGCCGCGCCGAACCCCACCAGTTCTCCTGTACACTGCACGCATGACACGCAAATGCCTGTGGATCTTCGCGGCGGCATTGCTGGGCGGGGTGATGCCTGTTCCCGGCGCATTTGCCCGTCAGGAGCAGCCCCGGAATGCCGACGTCCGCCGAGCGCGCACCGAACGACGCATCCGCGAGCAGGAACGGGCCGAGCGGCAGGCGATGGAGATCGCCGAACTGCCGCAGACGTTTGCACGCCACGCCAACTGGCTGGCCGACCCGCAACGGGAGGGCCGGGCGCCCGGCACCGCCGGCGCCGACGAGGCGGCCGACTACATCGAGGATGCGTTGCTGGGCCTGGGATTGGAACCGGCCTTCGAGCAGGCGGCGCCCGCAGAGGGGCTGGTTGCCCTGACGCCGTACCGCCAGCCTCTCGTGGTGGGCGAGCAGGTGGACACGCTCCAGTCCCATGTCTCCTTCGCGCTCCCGCAGGGGCGGGTACTGGTGGTGCCCGACGCGGTGGTATCGCCCTACAGCGGCAGTGCGGGCTTCAGCGGGGCGTGCACCTTTGCGGGATATGCCATCGTGACGGGTGGCGGGAATTATCTTGGCTTTGCGGGGGCGGAGGACTTTACGGACCGCGTCGTGCTCATGCTCAGCCACGAGCCGATGGACGAACTGGGGCGAAGTTTGTGGTCTGACGAGGGTTGGAGTTTTGCGGCCCCGTTGCACCGGAAGATCAACGCGGTGACGCGTCGGGGCGCCAAGGCCGTGCTGGTCGTCACACCGCCGGACCTCGATGAGTTGGACCGCCCGACGCCTGACCCGGTGCGCGAACAGATGGAGCCGTTCGACGTGCCCGTGGTGTACCTGCCGGGCGCGATCGCCGACGAGGTGCTGCACGCCGGTGACCCGCAGAATCGGGGGCTCTTGGAGTTCTACCGGTTGGCCAACAGGCAGGGCGTGGTGGTGAACCTCGAAGGCGTGACGAGCGTGGTGCAGACGTCGGTGCAGGCGCGAACGCTGACTTCGGACAACGTGGGCGCGGTGTTGACCGGGCGTGGGGCGCTGGCGGGCGAGTTCATCGTCATCGGTGCGCACTACGACCATCTCGGGCGGCGTGAACCCGGCCTACCGGGGCCGGGCACACCCGGCGAAAGCCGGACGGGTGAGGTTCACCCCGGGGCCGATGACAACGCCTCGGGCGTCGCCGGGCTGCTCCTGTGCGCCGAACAGCTTTCCAGGCGCTACGACGAACTGCCCGAGGGTCAGGCGGCGCGATCGATACTCTTTCTCGCCTTCACGGCCGAGGAAATGGGTATGAAGGGCTCGCTGCACTACGTCGAGCACCCGATCGCGCCGATCGAGCAGCACGTGCTGATGCTCAACATGGACATGATCGGGCGTTGCGCCACTTCCGGGCTGGAGATCGGCGGCATGGAGTCGGGCAAGCAACTGCCCGACCTGATCGAGCCCCGCGTGGCGGAATCGGGACTCGATGCCCGCCCGCTCGACTCGATCGGCATGGACCGCTCCGACCACGCGTCCTTTCTCGACAAGGGCGTGCCGTCGGTGTTCTTCTTCACCGGGCTGCACGAGGAGTATCACACGCCCTACGACACCCCCGACCTGCTGGACGAACACGGCGGCGCGGAGATCGCGCAACTGGTTGCGCGCATCGCCTTTGACGCGGCCATCTCGCTGGAGCGACCCGCGTGGACCGGGAAGACGCGCGGGCGGCCCAAGGATGAGGCCGACAAGAACCAGAAGGTGCGTTCGGGCATCGTGCCCAGCGCCGGTGCATCGGACCGGGGTATGCTGGTCAGCCGCGTGATCGACGGCTCGCCGGCCGCCGCGGCGGGGCTGCAACCGGGTGATCGCATCACCTCGTGGAACGGCAAACCGGTCACCGGCCCGGAGGACTGGATGCCGCTGCTGCTGGAACACAAGCCCGGCGACACTGTGTCCATCGAGTTGAGGACAACGAGTGATCGCCTGCCAGGTGCTTCCACTGGGTGCCAATGCCGGGCGATTGCGTGTGGAGATCATCGAGTCGCCTGCGCTGGCACCCGGGCTCGAAGCAGCGGTGCAGGAACGCTGGACGCAGATGCTGACCGGCAACCCCCGACTCTTCGATGGTCGCACGCTCTCGTTTCACTGCTTTGACGAACGCACGGCCGTCATCACCGCGTGCGTGAACCCGTATCGGTTCCTGGCCGTGCAGCCGCAGGTCCGCACGGGCGTAACGCAACTGGGCGTGACGGGACTTCTGACCTGTGGTCAGGGTGCGGAGCGCTGCGTGCTGCTGGCGCGGCGCGGGCGCGACACGCGGCTGTATTCCGGCCGCTGGGAACTGGCGCCGTCGGGCGGGGTTGACGCGCCGCCCGTTGGGGTCTGCCAACTCACGCTCGACGACCTGCGCGAGCACTTGCGTCGAGAGGTGGAAGAGGAACTCGGATTGACGATTCCCTGGCTTGACGCAAGCGCCCTGGCGCTGTGCCATGACCCGGCGGCGCCCAGCGTCGACGTCGTCTTCCGGATTCACATCTCAGGCAAGGTCAACCCGACGGCACTCAACTGGGAATACGACGGCTTCCGCTGGCTGCCCGTGCGCGATCTGTCGCACGCGCTCACGACCATCGACCTCATCGAGCCGTCCTGCGCGCTGCTCGGATCATTGGAAGACCTTTGAACCACAGAACGCTCAGAGAGCACCGAGTCATACACGGGTCTTGAACGAATGGAGTGCAACGGGGGCACCGGGCACTGGGCGAAACTCAAAGTCGATTCCCCCCACTCCGCACAACTCTGCAAAACTTCGAGCGTTCTGTGGTTCAAGACACCCGCTCACCCAAGCCCCGGCGTCTGGTGCTGCACGAGTTGCTGATACAACCCGCAGCGACTCATCAACTCGGCGTGTGTGCCCTGGTCGACTATGCGCCCGGCGTCCATCACCACAATGCGGGCGGCGCTGACCACCGTGCTCAGCCGGTGCGCCACGATCAGGCACGTCCGCCCGCACGAGAAGCCCGCGAGGGCCTGCGAAATGGCCGACTCACTCTCGGCGTCGATCATGCTCGTCGCTTCGTCGAGAATCAGGATCGCCGGGTCGCGCAAGATGGCCCGCGCGATGGCGATGCGCTGCCGCTGCCCGCCCGACAGCGTCGATCCCTGATCGCCCAGCACCGTGTCATAACCCTGCGGCAGCGCGGCGATGAACGCGTGGGCGTGCGCCCGCCTCGCCGCATCGATGATCCTCTCCTGGCTCATCCCGCCGGCTCCGTACGCGATGTTGTCACGCACGCTCTGGCGGAACAGCACCGTCTCCTGCGTCACCACGCCGATCTGCTGGCGCAGCGAGCGAAGATTCACCGTGCTCACGTCGACGTCGTCCACCAGCACGCGTCCTTCGCAAGGATCGAACAGCCGCGGCACCAGCGACAACAGGCTGGTCTTCCCGCATCCGTTGGGTCCGACGAACGCGACAGTCTGTCCGTGCGGAATCTCGATGCTCACGCCGTCGATGGCCGGGTGATCGGTGTTGGGGTACCGCATCCGCACGTTCTCGAAACGGATCGATCGCTGATGCCGTGGCAGGCGCGGACGCGACTTGGCGTCGGGCTGTTCGGACTGGACTCCCAGCATCTGCCGGATGCGGGCGGCCGCACCGGCGGACTGTTGAATGTCGGTCATCAGGCCCGTCAGCGGTTTGAGCGAGGCCCCGGCCACCCCGAGCGCCCCGAGCGACAGGATGAAGTCTGACGGGTCGAGTTCTCCGTCCTCGATCGCCTTGATGGCCACCAAACTCAGCACGCCCAGCGAGAAGATGGCCAGCACCTCCACCAGCGGGCTGGCCAGCGAACGGGCGTAGCGCACGCGGAGCAACTCGGCCAGCACGCGCTTGTTGATGCGATGAAAGCGTCCGCACTCATAGCGCTCGTTGGTGTGCACCTTGACCACGCGCAGACCCTGGATCGCCTCGGCCGCCGACCCGTACAACTCCGCCTGACTGACCAGCGCCGCGCGTGCGGCGCGCCGAATGCGCTTGCCCAGTTTGTGGATCACCGTGTACAGCAACGGCGCCACGATGAGCGAAACCAGCGTCAGCCGCCAGTCGATGACAAATGCAGCCACCAGCGCCGCAAACCCCTTGGTCAACTGGGCCGTCGCCTTGGACAGAAGTGCGGTCAGGCCCATGCCCAGGGCTTGCGGGTCGTTGACGATCCGGCTGATCGCATCCGAAGAGCCGCCTCTGGCCAGCGTCCACAGCGGCTGGTGCACGACCCCGGCGAACAGTTCGCGGCGCAGGCGCGCAATGGTCCGTTCCACAATCGTCAGGGAGAAATAGGCATGGAAGAAGTTGGCTGCAGCCCCGACCAGCGTCAGAACGCCCAGCGCCAGCACGATCCACAGCACGGCGGTGAACTTTCCTGCGGGCAGCGCGTCTATCCACGCCTGCGGGATGCGCCCGCCCACCAGCGCGTGCTGGTTGAACTGAGCGGCAATCTCGGGCAGCGATCTCCCCTCTTCAAGCACGATTTCGAGGATGGGCCCCACGCCGACGATGCCGACGCCCAGTCCTCCGGCCGACACGATCGCCGCGAGCACGGCAGCGGCCAGCAGCCCCCGGTATCGCAGCACCCGTCGCGCCAAAATCCAGAAATCGTCCATGCAGGCAGGTCTCGTCTGGGCTCAGGGGTCTGCAGCCCGGTCTCGATCCTACGCTCCGGCTGACCCGTGCATGCGTGCGGCCTCGGCCCGGCAGCCCGGTACAATACCAACCTCTCTCACGAACGCACGGGAACAAAGCATGATTCAAACCACCACCGGCACCGGGTCGGAGATCGAATCCAAGGCCTCTTTGGACACTTTCACGATGCTCCTATCCAAGTTGGAGTCTCGCACGGCCGTGATCGGCGTGGTCGGACTGGGCTACGTCGGTCTTCCCCTCGTCAAAGCGATTCACGACGCGGGATACCCCGTGATCGGCTTCGACGTGGACGCGACGAAGGTGGAGAAACTCAAGCGCGGCGAGAGTTATCTCAAGCACCTGGGTGACGAACTGACCAGCGCCATCTGCGGCTCACCTCGCTTCCAACCGACCGCCGATGAAGCCGACCTCAAGCAGGCCGATGTCATCATCCTGTGCGTGCCCACGCCGCTGGGGCGTCATCGTGAGCCGGACCTGAGTTTCGTGCTGCGGAGCACAGAACTGGCGGCCCGGGCGCTGCGCCGCGGACAACTGGTCGTGCTTGAGAGCACCACCTATCCCGGCACGACGCGCGACGAAATGCAGCCGATCCTCGAAAGGACGGGGCTGCGCTGCGGCGTGGACTTCTTCCTCGCGTACAGCCCCGAACGCGAAGACCCCGGGCGCATCGGCGTGTCCACCAGCCAGATTCCCAAACTGGTCGGCGGTGTGGACGAAAGGAGCACCGAACTGGCGATGGCCTTCTACACGCGCGTCATCCAGCACGTGCATCGGGTCGACTCGGCTGAAATCGCCGAGGCCGCCAAACTGCTCGAAAACATCTACCGCGCGGTCAACATCGCCCTGGTCAATGAACTGAAGATCATCTTCGACCGCCTGGGCATCGATGTGTGGAAGGTGATCGCGGCGGCTGCGACCAAACCGTTCGGTTTCCAGGCCTTCTACCCCGGACCCGGGCTGGGCGGACACTGCATTCCGATCGACCCGTTCTACCTGACGTGGAAGGCCAAGGAGACCGGGTACGCGACCAAGTTCATCGAACTGGCCGGCGAGATCAACTCGCAGATGCCGTCGTATGTCGTGTCTCGCGTGGCCGAGGCGCTCAACCGGGTGCCCAAGCCGGTGCGGGGGGCGCGCGTGCTGGTGCTGGGCATCGCGTACAAGCCGAACGTGGACGATGTGCGCGAGTCGCCTGCGGCCGAGATCATCGAGCAACTGGTACACCACGGCGCGCACATCCGCTACCACGATCCGCATGTGCCGGCATTCCCGGAGATGCGCCGCCACCAGATCGACCTGCGCAGCGTGGCGCTGACGCCTGACGAACTCCGCCAGGCCGACTGTGTGCTCATCATCACCGACCACGACCGCGTCGACTACGACCTGGTGGGACGCGAGGCGCGGCTGGTTGTCGACACGCGCAACGCGATGGCCAACGTGCACGAACCCAGAGCCGTGATCTACAAAGCCTGAACAGCAGGTACATCCAGACACGACTCGGCAAGTTGGCACAGGCGGGCCGCCTGCGCCTCGCGCGTAAACGAGGCAATCAAGTCATCGCGACGCCGGGCGTGAACAACGGGGCGTGATTCGAGCAGCGCCGCCAGGATCTGGCGCACCTGTTCGGGCGACTCGGCCGCGACACCGCGACCGGTCTGTTCGACCAGATCGCCGACGCACCCGCGTGGGCCTGTCACGATGATGGGGGCCTGCGACGCCAGATACTCGAATATCTTGCCGCTCAATACGCCGTCCGACGCGCCGGCAAACTCCACCGCCAGCAGAGCGTCGGCGTCGCGCTGCATCGCCAGCGCCATGGGGCGCGGCACCGCGCCGCGATGCTCCAGCAGATGCCCGAGCCCGTGTTCCTCGGCCAGCGCCTGCCAGTAAGGCAACGCAGGACCGGCCGCGACGAGCCGGAAGCGCCGGGCCTGCTCGCCCAGCAACGCCAGCGCGGCGAAGATCTGTCGGCAGTCCTGCTGTCGCGGATAGATCGAACCGGTGTACACGATTCGCCGGAGCCCATCGCCGGCGAACACACGCTCGCCGGGGACGGGTTCGATCTCTTGCTCGAAGTGGCCGTTGTAGATCACCTCGACCCGCCCGGCTCCGAGGCGACCAAGTTGTTCAGCCAGCGGCCGGCTGACGGTGGTGACAACGTCGGCCTGCGCCAGCACGCGCCGCTCCAGCGCGCGTTCGCGCATCGTGAACGGATAAAGCCCCGGAAAAGTGGGATTGTCTGTCCACAGATCGCGGAAGTCGGCGATCCAGCATCGGGCGCATTGGCGCAGCCCGAGCCCGACCAGGTGGGCCGTGTACGGCCCGGATGAACTGACGACCACGTCAAACGGAGCGTTGGCGTGCCCCCACGCCTGTGCCGGCTCGACCCAGCCGTCGGTCAGGTCAGGCATGCGCGTCGAACTGAAGACGCCCGTGCGCTCCTTGAGGCGCCCGAGGAAGCCCTTGCCGCGCCCCGGGACGTGGATCTCGGGGCTGACTTCGCACGAGGCGCGCAGCCGATCAATCAGCGGGCCGCAGCGCCAGGGCAACTCAACCACGCGCACGCGCGGGTCATGCACGTGCAAGCCGCCCTGGTCGGGGCGCTTGGCGGTGGTGAGCACGCTCACGTCATGCCCCGCGTCGGCAAAGCCGCGTGCGAACGAGAACGTGCGCAGCGCTCCCACCCTCAGGCGCGGCGGGTAGAGAGGGCTGACGATCAGCACGCGCATCGCTCATCTCCGGCGCCGACGCCGTTCACGCCCGCGCCCAGACCCCCGCCATGCACCCGCAACGCGGGGGCGAAGCACAGTTCGACCCCGCGCAGCACCGCCGCCGTGCGGCTGACCGCCAGCCCGCACCCACCCGCTTCCGAAACTGCGCGTCGAGCAGGATCTGCACACTCGGCCGCCCGCTCCTTACGCCGGCACCGTCGACCGCTCGCGCACGAACGCGACCAGCGTGTTGACCACGTGTTCTTTCTGCTCTCCGGTCAGTTCGGGATAGATCGGCAGCGCGATGGTCTCGGCGGCCGCACTCTCCGACTCGGGCAGCGAACCCGGCTTGTTCTGCTTCAGGTACGCGAAACACTCCTGCATGTGCAGCGGCACGGGGTAGTAGATCTCCGTGCCGATGCCCTTCACCCGCAGGTGTTCGCGCGTCTCATCGCGGATTTCGGCCGGGACGCGGACCACATACTGGTTGTAGACGTGGCGCTCAGGCGCCTTTACCGGCGCGGGCGTGCGCAGCGGCAGCCCGCCCTCGCGGAGCGGAACAGCCGACGTTTTCGCGCCCGCCCTGGCGAACTGCTGGTCGTAGTACGTCGCGTTGTCATGGCGACCCTTGTGCCAGGCTTCGAGGTGGCGCAACTTGACGCGCAGTACGGCCGCCTGCAGCGCGTCCAGGCGCGAGTTGAGCCCGATGACCGAGTGATAGTACTTAGGCTGCCCGCCGTGCACACGGAGGATGCTCATCTTCGCGGCCAGCGCATCGTCATTGGTCGTGATGATGCCCCCATCACCGAACCCGCCGAGATTCTTCGATGGGAAGAACGAGAAGCACCCGATAGCGCCGCGGCTGCCGACCATGACGCCGTGGCGGTCCCTGGTGCCGATGGCCTGAGCCGCGTCCTCGATCACCGGCACGCCCAGCGCGTCGCCGATGGTCAGGAACGCGTCCATATCCACCGACTGTCCGAACAGGTGCACCGGCATGATCGCCTTGAGTCGCTTGCAGCCCCTGGCCACCTCATGCACGTGCTGCGGATCCATGTTGTACGTCACCGGGTCAATGTCGGCGTAGACCGGCACGATACCCAGGCGCGCCAGCGAGCCGCCGGTCGCAAAAAACGTGTACGACGGACAGATCACCTCGTCGCCCGGTCTGATGTCCAGCGCCATGGCCGCCAGCAGGATCGCGTCGGAACCCGACGCGCACCCGATGGCGTGCTTGACCCCGATGTACTCGGCAATTTCCTTCTCAAGGTTCGAGACCTCTGGGCCCATGATGAACCACTGGTCCTCGACCACCTTGCGCATGACCGGCTCGACCTGGCCGCGAATCGTCGCGTACTGGGCCTTGAGGTCGAGCAGCGGCACGTTGACATTCTGACTCATCGTCCTTCTCCGGTTCTGCCGGCGCCGCAGACCGCAGGGTCTCGCACCCGGCTCAAAGCCCGCCTGTCGCGGCGGGCAACTCAAACACCCGGGGCCGGCCCTTGCGCCGCCCCGTCGATCATCACGGATTCACCCGGTCCTGCACCTCGCGCACCGGGCTGAGATTCTCGCCCTGCTCGTGGTATTCGTTCCCGCACGACGAGCAGAAGGTTCTGCCCCCGGCGCCCGCGGCCGGCAGCCGATCCCCGCACCGGCACGCCCACCCCACGCGCCGCGCCGGCACGCCCAGCATCAGGGCATAGTCCGGCACGTTCTTCGTCACCACGGCGCCGGCGGCCACAAAGGCGTACTTGCCGATGTCGTGCCCGCACACCACCGTGCAGTTGGCGCCGAAGGTGGTGCCGCGCCCGACGCGCGTCTGCCGATACTCGTTGCGCCGGTTGATCTCGCTGCGCGGATTGACCACGTTGGTGAACACCATCGAAGGCCCGCAGAACACGAAGTCCTCGAGCACCACCCCGGTGTACAACGACACGTTGTTCTGGATCTTGCACCCGTCGCCGATCGTCACGTCGGGCGAGACCACCACGTTTTGCCCGATGTTGCACTTGCGCCCGATTCGACAATTCTTCATCACGTGCGTGAAGTGCCAGATCTTCGTGCCTTCACCGATCTCGCACGGCTCGTCCACGTACGCCGACTCGTGCACGAATACGTCGTTCCCGATCGCATGCTCAACGGGCATGGGCTACTCCTGCTTGATGCTTGACTTCCATCATGTACGGCTCGCCCAGGCCCGGCTCGTCCAGGCGGATCAACGTTGGCTGCCCGTTGCGCATCAGCGACTGCTGCGCACCGTGCAGAATCTGCAAAACCCGCACCCCGTTCAGCCCGTCGGTCCGCGGAGTTGACCGCGTCCGCACGCAGGCAAGGAAGTGCTCGCATTCGGCCATCAACGGCTCGGCAGTGCCGAAATCCACCTCGACCCCCTCGCCCTTGACCGGCACCGGCTGCCCCTCCTGCCAGTCGACCCGCTGGTCGTACAACACCAGTTTCTTGGCTACGTCGTCGAAACTGGCCATCTTCTTCGACCCCACCACCACCAGTTTCTGCTCCTTGAACGGATGCAGCCACGACACGAACACGTGGCTCCGCACGCCGTCGGCAAACAGCAACTGCGTCACCGTCACGTCGGCGATATTCGGGCTCACGTAACTCCCGCCCGTAGCGACCACCTCGATCGGGCTCGACCCGACCAGACGCAGGATCACCGCGATGTCATGCGGAGCGAACGACCACAACGCGTTCTCCTCCGTGCGGATCTTGCCCAGGTTCAACCGATTCGAGATCACGTAGCGGATCTTGCCCAGCGCGCCTGCGTCGACCAGTTCCTTCAACTTCAGAATCGCCGGGTGATACTCGAGCAGGTGCCCGACCATGAGAATCCGCCCGCCCGCCGTCGCACGGCGCACCAGGTCACGCGCCTGCCCCACGTCGATCGTCAACGGCTTCTCGACGAACACGTCCTTGCCCGCCTCAATCGCCCGGCACGCCTGCTCGTAGTGCGTCTCGGCTGGCGTGGCGATCATCACCGCGTCGATTGAATCGTCCCTCCACACCTGCTGCGGATCGTCGTACACCTTGACAGACGGCACCAGTTGCCTGGCCGTCGCCCGCCCGCTCTCAGACGGGTCCACCACTGCGCAAACCGCGCCGATCTTGCCCAGCGTCCGCACGATGTTCCGGCCCCAGCCTCCGCAACCCAACACCGCGACTCTCGGGTTCGCCTGCATGCCCTTCTCTCCACGACACCCCTTGTTGGGGGATTGGCCGGTGCTTCGCTCGAATGGTCGGGATTGTACACCGGCGGCCCCGCCCCGGGATCAGCCTTCCCATTCCAACATCCGCTCGACCGTGACACGGATGACCTCCGGCTCATGTCGCACGCCGGAGTTCATCCCCGGGCACGAACGCGCCGCCCGCTCCCAGTGCTCGCGGCTTCGCAGATTCTCAGGCCAGAACGGCCACGTGCGACACTGCATCGGCCTTGCCTCGTACACCTTGCACAACGCCTTGCCCGGAACGCTCTGTCGATCGAGGAACACGCAGTCATACCCCCGCGGGCCCTGACGCTCGGTCAGCGAGATCCCAGCGCCCGCCTCCCGCGTGTACCTGGCCGTGAACTCGTCGTCAGAGATCCCGAGGAGAGCGGCCATCGCGCGGGCCTCTTCCGGGGAAAACCGCACGTACCCCGGCCCGCCTGAGCAGCAGTTCCCGCACGAGGTGCACGAAAACCGCAATCCCCGCTCGGCCGCTCCGCCCGTCGGATCACCTCGTTCGTACCATGCGGGCACCCGGTGCATCACACGGAGCGTAGACACCAGAGGATCCGCCATGCCCGACCAGCCCTCGTTCCTGCGAAACCTCGGAAAGGTCAGCAAGACCTACCGCGACTCGGGCATCTACGGGCGCTTCATCAACGCCTGCCGCCTCGACGCGTGGATGATGGCCATCGATCGCTACGACCCCCCGCGCCGGCAGATCGTCGACGTCGGGTGCGCGTACGGCTCCTGGGCCGACAACTGGCGCTCCCTCGGATTCCGGCGCGTCGTCGGCATCGACCCGAATCCGGACGTGATTGACGAGGCCCGCCGCGTGATGGACGAAGCCCACCTCGGCTTTGCCTCAGACCTGGCCCACTACTTCCCGAGCAACGCGCTGTGTGCGGCCAACGGCGTCGTCGTGCACATCCTCGAAGATGAACACACCATCGACTTCCTGCGCCACATCGCCGGCACACTGGCCCCGGGAGGGCTGCTCATCTACTCAGTCCTCAACGCCGACTTTTACTACAACGCCGGCCGCAAGGAGTGGTTCGGACCAGACTCCTGCGTGCGCACGCTGGACACGCAGCGCCGCTTCGCACGGGAAGCCGGGCTGGAAATCGAGTGCGAAATCGGCACCTTTATCGATCCCTGGGCCTTGCGCGAGTTTGAGTTCATCGCCGCCGACGCCGAACTGCGCAACCGCTGGGAGACTTATCAGGCCTTCATCGACCTGAGCGCCGTCTGTCGCGGGCGCAGCGTCAGCCCGTTCAGCGAAGTGCTGTTCGTGACCAAACGGGCTTGAGTCGGCTGCGTCGCACAACCGTGTGCCGCCGATCTGTCTTCAGGTCGGTGCTTCGCACAAAGCGGACATCATCCCGTGGCGCGCACGACCCCCTCGCACCGTTGACCGGCCTCCTCCATCGACCGCTCGCACTCTCCGCGCAGTTCCCCCGCGCGCTTTGCATCCCCCAGCAGCGGCAGGTTCACGAGGATGTTCTCCACTGACGCCCGCACGGCCGCCTCGCCCAGGATCGCCGCGATCCGCAGGTCGCTTGCCAACTGCCTGTTCGAAATCTCCGCAAGCCGCTCATACAGCCGCAGCAGATCAATCCCCATCGCCATCGTCGCCTGCGGCGGGATCACCGCCGCCCGCGCCCCGGCGGCGATCTTCTCAGTGCGCTGTTCGTCGGCCTTGTCGAGTTTGAACGCCGCATTCAGCGCCGCATACGCCCCCGCGTCCGCATCAGCCAGATCCAGCAGCGCCACCCGCGCCCGCTCCAGCCGAGCGCTCGCTTCACGCAACTCGTCCTCGTGCTCAGCCAGCGCCCTCTTACCGATCGAGTACGCCACCACCATCTCAGCCAATCCGGCCGAGAACGCGGCGACCACCGGCGCAACTGCTCCTCCCCCCGGCACAGGCTTCTTCGACGCCAGGCGCGCGAGCAACTCACCCAGCGGCAGCGCAGCAAGTGCTTCGAGCATCCTCATCGCTCCGTCGGCGCGCTCGTCGGCTCGCCCAGAGGTTCAGGCCCCTTTCCGATCGGCGGCGCAGGCACCAACCGCGCCGAGCGCAGCACCGGCGGGTCGACGGCCCGGCCCTGTTCGTTCACCGGCGTGGCCGCAATCGCCTGAATCACGTCTCCACCCCGCACCGACTGCCCGAAGGCCGTGTACAACCCGTCAAGCCGGGCCGTCCCCGCTCGGCTCAGACAGATGAACACCTGCGAGCCGTTCGAGTCCGGGTCGCCCGATCGCGCCATCGAGATCACGCCGAATCCGTGCGGAAGCGTCGATCTCTCGAGATCGACCGCATATCCCGGTCCGCCCTCGCCCCCGCCGGTCGGATCGCCGACCTGGATCACAAAAGGCGACCCGTCGCGCGCCCGCGGCACGATGCGGTGAAAGATGATGTCGGTGTAAAACTCGCCCTCGACCAGGTGCATGAAGTTGAACACCGTGTTCGGGGCCGCGTCCGGGCGCATCTTCAGTTCGATCTCCCCCAGCGTCGTATCCAGCACCACGTGCTGTTCAACGTACGCCCTGATGCCGCTGAAGGTCACGCTGCGATCGGGCACCGCCCGCCCGGCCGCACGCAGCATCGCGATCTGCTCACTCTCGAACATCACCCGCCCCTGCGTCGGGTCGTTGGTCAGTTGCGGCACCGACACGGTCTGTCCGGTCGTTGGGTCGGTCACCGGCCGCGGCACAATCAGTTCGGCCCGCTCGGGCGAGAGCATCGGCTGAAGTACCACCGGCGCACCGACGGGTGTCTCACCCACGAAAAGTTGCGCGTACCGGATCCGCGGGCGCTCGGCTGTCCACAGAACGGGGAACATGGTCGCCAGATCAACCTTGCCCACGACCGCCGGCGCCGTGTACTCGGACACCCACGCTCCCGACTCAGTCTGCCCATAAAGGTGCACGACCGGTTCGCCCACGGCGCCCTCAGGCAGGTTCACGATGGCCGGCACCCCGCGTCCGAACCCGTTGTACAGCCGCTCCGCGCTCATCTGTGCGGGCGCGGCGCACGCGACAAGACACCACGCGACCAGGCAGGCTGCAACCCTCTTGTGGATATTCATGCGCGACTTTAGCGCCTCGCGCCGGACGGATCACCGCCTCGCGTCGTCGAGGAAATCCCACGCATCGTCGACCGACTGGTCGTCGAACTGGTCGTCGTCGCTCGATGCCAGCATGCCGCGAAGCACCTGGTTGC
Organism: Cyanobacteria bacterium CYA; assembly: GCA_008363215.1. Lineage (GTDB taxonomy): Bacteria > Planctomycetota > Phycisphaerae > Phycisphaerales > UBA1924 > J022. The sequence goes on along the minus strand of RHKP01000011.1, from coordinate 157,817 downwards.
TGTCATCCAGCCACGCGACGTGCAACCCCGCCCGCAGCACGTTGATGCCGGTGTCGTGGTTGTAGTCATCCTGCGTGCGCATTCCGTCGGCCGTGATGGCCGTCTCCGGATGAATCACGTACAGCGCGCGCCGACCGTCAGCGTCCTCGCCCCGGAACTGGTAGTTCCCCACGATTTCGCCCGACATCCCTCGCCACTGAGCCTCGTATGCCTCAAACGGATGATCACCATGGTGCGACGGGCAATAGAAAACCCCGGCCGCCGGCAGGTACTCGGCCCGGTACAGCAACCCGAGTCCGTCCCACCCGTCCCGCGCCACCACAAGGCGGGCCTCGGGGGGAAGGCGCAAAGTCATCATCTCGGCCGTATCGCCGCTACCACCCCGCAGGAACGCGCTGGGGGGCAGAAGCCCGCGCCAGTCGTCGGCATACATCTGCAGCGCCAAGCCCGCCTGGCGCAGGTTCGAGGCGCACACCACCCGGCGCGAGGTCTCCTGTACCTTGGTCAGGGTGGGCGCAAGAATCGCGATCAGAAGCGCGATGACGGCAATGGACACCAGAACGTCCAACAGCGTGAACGCCCGGCCCGGCGTGACCTTCCGATATCGACCTCGACGTCCCACACGAGACTCCGCTCTGAGGTCACCGCCCCTGCGGGGACGGTCCCAGTTGCTCAGCCTAACAACTTCGTGCACGTCCGGCAACCCCCTTCATCTCAAGGGGGGGGGTGAAAGCCCTATCGTTATCGGACGCTCAATCCTGCGCCTGCCTGAACAGGTGTTCCACAGCGCAATGAATATTGCGGTTTCCACCCTCGTGTGTCATACTGTGGATCGCCTCGTGGGGATTGCTGGAACCAAAGGGTCTTTGGATGGATCCGACCTGCGGGGTCGTGCGTATAGGCGGGTGGATGCTGAGCGGTTCTTTCAGCATCCGCCGGAGCGGTCAGCCCCGGTGACAAGTTCATGTCGGAACGGGTTCCGGAAGGTCAGGGCTCGGGAAATCTGCCGCGTGGGAGCGGCGGGGACGGTGGCAACGCAGGTGAAGTGTCCCGGCGCACCCGGGCCACCTGTGATGCCCAGCAGGAGGCGTTGGATCTGGACCTGATGACCCGTGTCGCGGCCGGCGAAGAGCAGGCTGTCGGCGAGTTGTACGACCGGTTCGGATCCCTTGTCTTTCGGATGGCTTACCAGTCACTTCCGGGCAAGGGCGAGGCGGAGGACGCGGTTCAGGAGATTTTCGTCAGACTCTGGAAGACAGCAGGTCGTTATGATCCGGAGCGTGCGGCACTGGTCACATGGGTGATGCTGATCGCCCGACGGCACCTGGTCGACAAACTCCGGCGGAACAAGGCAAGGGTGAAGGCTTCGAGCCTCGACGACGCGCAGCCGTGGCGCTCCGCGTCGATCGGACCGGAGGCTTCACGAATGGAGCGCGACGAGCGGTTCGACGCGCTGATGAAGAGGATCGACGCATTGCCCGAGTTGCAGAAAACCGTCGTGACCCGGGCGTACCTTGGAGGGCAGACTCTGCGTCAGATCGGTGAGGAGTTGGACACGCCCCTGGGCACGATCAAGTCGGCGCTTTCCCGGGCACTGGTGCGGCTCCGCGAACGGACGGGTGAGGAATGTGTGTAATGAGCACGCGTGACCTGATCGAACTTGCGGCGCTGGACGCGCTTGGAATGCTCGAACCGAAGGATCAGGCCGAGTTCGAGCGCGCCTTCCGCGAGGCGCCCGCCTCCGTCCGCGCTCAACTTCGAGCCGAACAAGCCCGCATCGCCGACCTCTTTCAGGTCGATGCCGAACCGTCACCTGATCTGCGTGATCGCGTCGTTGCCGCGGTTTCGGCCGCCGTAGAAGCCGAAGTCCTCGGTGGCTCACGCGCTGTGGTGCATCATCCCGGTCGCGTCGTCCCCAAGGTCTCCAGAATCCGTCGCGTCAGCCCGCTGTGGCGTGCGGCCGCCATCGGGCTGTCCGTCGCCGTCGTCGTCCTCGGTGTGGTCGCCAATCAACTTCAGCAGAAGAACCAGCAACTGGGCGACCAGGTGATAGTCTCTGACTACTTCAACGTGGTCGGCACACGCTACCTGGCCGACACGCTGTTCAATGAGTCGACCCAGCGCACCATTTTCCAGCCCGTTGCCACACGTCCCGGGTCGGGCTCCATCGCGCAGGCCGTGCTGCTTTCCGACCCCGACTGGAAGAAGTCTCGCTTCATCTGCCAGGGACTCACCGTCGGCGGGCGCCCGGGCAATTTCCAACTCTGCGAGGTGGATGAGAACAACAAGGTGGTCCGCTCTCTTCAGCGCTTCGAGTCCGGCGGGCGCTTCGTGAGTTTCGACCTTGAGACGCCGGTCGAGCAGGGCACACGTCTTGCGATCTTCGTCGACAGCGGCGCCGGCGCCCTGGGCGAGATGATCATGATCGCCCAGAAACTGGGCTAAGACGCAGACAGACACGAGTCGCAAACGACCCGGCGAGCCTCACTGCTCGCCGGCTCCGTTTTCAGAGCCCGCTGCCGCGCCAGGGGCGTCAAGGTTGATGCGAGGATCGGTCCACCGCGCCTCGGCCAGAAGCGCCTCGAGTTGCTGATCGTGCTCGAACTTGCTCTTGGCCGCCGCCATGCGCTTCCACACCACCAGCCCCAGGCCCGAGGTCAGCAGGAAGCCTCCTCCGAAGATCGCACCGGCGCAGGTCAGCCGCGTCTGGTCGAGCGGGTCTCGCCGCGCGGCCGCCGGCTCGACCACGACGGTCGTCGCGCCGTCCAGGCGGCGTCCGCGGGTGCGATTGCCGGCGCGGGCCATCGCGACCACCAGGGTGTCCAGCACGCGCTCCGTTCGCGTCGATCCCTGCCCGCGCAGTTCCAGGTTCAGTTTCCCATCGGCGGGCGATTCCATGGTCAGCGAAGTGTCCAGATACGCGTCAAGCGCGCCCGGCGTCGCCAGCGTCGTGATTCCCCTTCGCTTGAGCAGATCGGCGGCTGTTTCCATGAAGCGTGGATCCTCAAGCAACTGCTCGTGGTAGGTCTGCCACTCGCTGAGTTCCTGCTCGTTGAGCGCACGCTCGGTGATGTCCGCCTCCATCGCCGCCGAGGCGGCGTATTCGCCGGGGCTGATCTTCTCGGCCAGTACCCAACTGAGTCCGAGCAGCACCGCCAGCGTGGCGGCAAACGCCAGCATCACTCCGGCTGTGGCCGACCGCGCCTGCGCCCGCCCGGCTCGCTCGCGCTGCTGCTGGAGGGCCTGATGAGCCGCGGCCAGTTCGGCGCGCCGGCTCAGCAGACGCTCGCACTGGTCAAACCGCTCCTGAAGCAGCGCGTTGGCGCGGCGCACCTTGCGCGTCTGCTCACGCAGCGCAAGGCGCAGGCGTGAGAGTCTCTCTCGGCGAAGCGTGATGAACTCGTCGCGCTCGTCCGGCGCGGCAATGCGGCGCGACGCCTTGCCCGTCTGCTCGCGCAGCGCCCGGTTCTCCTTCTCCAGGCGCGCCAGCACCGCCTGCTGCTCATGCACCTTGGCCTGCAACTGGTCGTTGAGTGAGATCGCCTTGTGCAACGCCTCGGCCGCACGAGGGTCGTTTACCTCGCGGCTTCCCAGCACACCGGTGACCTCCGGCAAATTCTCGGCCGCTGCTTTCAGTTTCGCGTGCAGATCCGCGATCACCTGGTCGCGCCCGGAGATTTCGCGATCCTGCTCTTCGATCCTGGCAAGCAGCGCCGCAGTCTGCCGGCGCAGCGAGTCATCCCCGCCGGCTCCGGCCTTGTGCATCTGCTCGATTCTGGATTGGAGACCTGCCGACTGCGACTCCAACTCGGCGATGCGCCGGCGCTGTGCGTCGGCCGCCGCCTCGGCCTGCGCGCCGGCCGCCTCGATCTGCACCAACTTCTCCGCCAGCGCGCCGATCCGTTCGGCCGCCTGCCGCTCCAGTTCGGCCCGCTGCTCTTCGGCTGTCTCCAGCATCCGCTCACGCTGCTCGAGCAACTCCCGCAGCGACTGCGTCTGCCGGGCCAGGTCCTCTGCACGAGCCTCCAGCGCGCTCACCTCCGCGTCACGCGCCTGCATCCCCTCGCCCAGCCGACCGGCCTGGCCCTGCACGCGCTCCAACTCGGCTCGCAACTCCAACACCGCCGAGTCGGCCTCTGCGCGGGCACGTTCGGCCTGCTCGGCTCGACGGGCTTCCCCCTCCCACTGCTCCGTCGCCTCGCGCGCCGATCGCTCCAACTCCGAGATCCGCTCGCTCAACTGCTCGGCCTGCGCCGCCAGCCGGGCCTCGGCCTGCTCGAGTTGCTGCGCCCGCAACTCCAACTTGCCCGAGCGCTCGCTTGCGTCGGCACGCGCTGCTTCCAGCGCCTTGATCTGCTGGGCGACCTCATCTCCACGCCGCTCCAAGTCGCGTTCAATCTGCTCAATCTCACTGCGCCTGGCCTGGATCTGCCCCGCGGCCTCGTCCACGCCGCGACGCTGTTCTTCCACGCGTCTGCGCTCTTCCTCCACCACCGAGAGATCTCTTGCCAACAGATCGAACTGCGCACGCAACTCTTCTTCGCGCTGTGACAGAGCCTCCTGGCGAGCCAGCAGGTCGCGCTCCGACTTGCGCCGCTCGATGTGGACCTTTTTCAGTCCTTCGAGTTGGGCTTCGACCTGCGAAATGACATTCAGCACGTCCTCGGCGGGACCGGCGCCCGGCTCCGGTGCCCCCGGCTCACCCGTGGGGAGCATGTGCTGCGAATTGTCGTTGTGCTCACTCATGAACGACACTCATTCCGGTGGCGGCACGGGCACTGCTCCCCGACACGGGTATCGGCCAAGCCGCTGGACAACTGAACCGCCTGATCAGCAGGCGCCGAACACGACGGGTCCGATAACGAACGCGAATCTCTTTACTTTCCCCTGGCGTCGGCGGCCCGAAGCAAATAGACTGTGCCCGCGAGGGAACAATCCGATGACTCGGTCGGGTTTCCCTGCACATCGATCGATGATCCAACCTCAAGGAGTGACGACCATGTCTTGTTGCGGAGCCGGTTTCAGCGCTGGGAAGTTCATTGCCGCCATCGTTGCCGTCGGGCTCGGCGGGTTCGCCGCCTTCAACTACGCCACCTCCGGCTCGCTCTGCGGGTCGTGCAAGGACACCAAGGAAACCGCGGCGGTCCAGCCTGTGGGCGCCGAGTCGGCCGATGCTTGCCCGATGGGCGCCTGTTCGGACAAGGCCGCTGAAGTCGCCCACGCGGGCGCTGCTGCGTGCACCGGTGAGAAGTCGGGCTGCTCTGGTGAGTCGGCTTGCGACGAGGAGAAGGCCTGCCCGATGACCGGCGAGGCGGTCCAGGAAGTCGCCGCGACCACGACCAAGGTCGGCCAGTGCGGCAAGGTCTGTGGCGGCGAAGGCTGCGACCCTGCGTCCGGCAGCAATTGCGGCGGGTGTGACAAGGACTCGTGCGACAAGCCGGCCGAGGAAGTTGCCACCACCGAGGGCGAGGGGTCCAACGGCTGATTGATCCTCTGACTGTTTGAACCCCAGCGCCCGGCCCGTCCGGGCGCTGGTGCTTTTTCTCCCCTACTTTTCCACATGCCGAGATTCACTCTGGCCTGCGGGCGACTGCTCCTCGAAATTGACTCCAGCGTCGGTGCAGGAATCCGTGATTTATCGGTCCTCTCGCCACAGGGAGACCCAACCCCGCTGCTCCGCCGCGCCCCCGGCGGCCCTGTCGGCGCCGAACAGATGGGTTGCTTCCTCATGGCGCCTTGGACCAACCGGATCCGCAACGCCCAATTCGACTGGCAGGGACGAACCCACCGACTTCGCCCCTCCCACGCCGACGGGACTGCGATCCACGGCGACGTGCGCGACCGAGCCTGGCACATCCGGCACCGCACACCGATGTCAGGCACGCTCGAGTTCGACTCGCGCGAGCACGAGGACGTGAACTACCCATTCCCCTTCCGGTGCTCGGCCCGCTACGAGGTCTTGCCGGCAGGCGTCGAGGTCGACGTGAGGTTGACCAACACGGGGGAGCACGACATGCCGGCCGGATGCGGGCTGCACCCGTACTTCATGCGCCGTCTCTGGTCGGACGAGGACGTGGTGGAACTGCAACTCCCCGTGACCGGGCGGTACCCGGCGTCGGGCTGTCTGCCGACTGCTCCGGCACGATGCGAGCAGGTGTGCGAGCGTCTGGACGCGGGCGGGGCCCTGGGTGACCTTGAACTGGACGATGTGTTCACCGTGGACCGGTTCGAGGCGGAGTTGTGCTGGGCTTCGAGCGGCGTGCGCGCGCGAATGAGGGCTTCGGAGTCTGCGGGGCACGTCGTGATTTACACACCCCGGGCGGGCCCGGGCAGCCGCGCCCCCCGCGCCTGGTTCTGCGTCGAGCCGACGACGATGGTCAACGACGGGTTCAACCTTGCCGGCGCGGGCTGGCAGGGCACGGGCGTTCGCATGTGCCGCCCCGGGGAAACGCTGGCGCTGCGCTGGGATCTGTCCATCTCGTTCGAGTAAGCGTCTTCCGGCGGCGGACACTACGATCGTGCATGCAAGTCATCGTTGATTTCACCGTGATTCCCATCGGCGTGGGTGTCTCGCTGTCGGCCTACGTGGCCGCGTGCGAGCAGGTGCTGGCCGACGCCGGGCTCAGGCACACGCTGCACGCCAACGGCACGGGTGTGGAGGGCGAATGGGACGAAGTGTTCGTCGCTCTGCGCCGCTGTCACGAGGTGGTGCACCGGATGGGCGCACCGCGCATCTCGACGATCATCAAGATCGGCACACGCACGGACAGGAAACAGACTATGGCCGACAAGGTGCAGAGCGTCCACGCGCAGCGCCAGGCCTGAAAGTACTCCAAAGCCATGGCGACATTCCTGGTCAAGACGGAGCCGGACTGCTATTCCTTTGCCGATCTGCTGCGCGACGCGTCCACCGCGTGGACGGGCGTGAGCAATGCGGCTGCGCAGAAGCACATGCGCTCGATGAAGACCGGCGATGAGTGCCTGTTCTATCACACCGGCAACGAGAAGCGCATCGTCGGACTGGCACGGGTCGTGCGCGGGGCGTATCCGGATCCCGATCAGCCCGGTCTGACGGCTACGGGCGAGGTGAAGTTCGTGCTTGTCGACCTCGAGCCGGTAAAGGCGTCGACGCGCGGCGATGCGACGCTGAAGATCATCAAAGCCGATCCGCGATTTGCGGAGTTTGACCTGGTGCGTCAGAGTCGTCTGGGCGTGATGCCGGTGCCGCCGAAACTGGACAAGGAACTGCGCAAACTCGCGGGGCTGTGAAAGCCCGAACGCAGTGAGCGCAGAGAGCCGCAGAGAACGCGGAGACGAAGTGCAAACCAGGCCGGAAGCGGTAGTCAGTCCACCTTGATCGATCCGGCCTCGAACTTGGCAGCCGGGGTGCGCGGGTTCACCTTCTCGAGCGTGTAGCGCGTGATGGCGGAGATGGCCCAGTTTCGGTACCACTTGCGGTCGGCCGGCACGACGTACCACAGCACATGCATGGTCGAGTACCTGGCAAGGGCGTCGTTGTGGGCTTCGGTGTAGCCGTCACGGCGCTTCCGCTCCGAGACGTCGGAGGCGTCGAACTTCCACGCCCTGGTCGGATCGCTCAGGCGCGACTCGATGCGGCGACTGAACCCGGCACCATCACCGGGCGGCGGCCCATGATGGAAACCGAAGATCGCGCTCGCATCGGCGCGACCGGTTCGATAGCATCGACGGGAGCCTCGGAGCCATGGGGCCGAAGGAGCCGGTGATGGGGAGTTTGAAGACGTTCGGGGTGGATTTGCCCCAGATTGTTGACAGTCGTGCGGTTTGCCTGGCCGTGCTCACAGTGCTGGCGTCGGGGGCGCTCGCCCAGGCGCGCGTCGAGGTGTCAGAGGATGGGCGCCGGCGTGTCAGCGCCGCGCCGACGGCGACCGATAACACCGGGTGGAATCGCGGCACGGGCGTGCCGTTCGGCACGGTGCCGGACCAGGTCGTCAACCTGCGTCGTCAGATCGGAGGGGTGCAGGTTGCCGACATGAACGCCGACGGGCGCAACGACGTCGTCGCGGTCTGCTACAACAGCCAGAGTTACCCGCCGTACACCGACTGGCACGACATGATCTTCTACAACACCGGCTCGGGCATCGAGACCACCCCCTCGTGGCTCTCGGTCGAGCAGGTGCACACCGGTGACGTGCAGATCGGCGAGATCAACGGCGATGGACACCTCGACGTGGTCACGGTGCATGGCAACGTGTCGAGTCAATCGGCGCGGGTGTATTACGGCTCGGCGAGCGGGCCGGCTACCAGCGCGGGCTGGACGGCGGCCGGGCCGGCGGTGTGGGGCACGGCCGGCGGACTCGCTGACATCGACAACGACGGCGACCTCGACCTGATCACCAGCAACCAGGGCGTTTCGCCCGACCCCTACAAGCCCAACTTCATGTTCCGCAACAACGCCGGCACCTTCACCACTGCCCCGGCCTGGCAGTCGGGCGACCTTGCGGTACAAAACGGCGTCGCCACCGGCGACTTCAACAATGACGGCTGGACCGACGTGGCCATCGGCAAGTGGGTCAACTTCCAGAGCGGCATCTACTTCAACAACGCCGGCACGCTCGCCTCGTTCCCCGGCTGGACCGTGGGACACACCGACGCGGACAAGGGCGCGGCTGTGGGTGACTTCGACGCCAACGGCTGGCTCGACGTGGCCTTCGGCGGCGACCCGTCGCGCGCTTACACCCAGGATGACGGCGTCTTCACCGAAGCCTGGGCCAACACCGATCCGCTCAGCGGGGCTCAGGAAATTCGCACACATGACGTCGACAGCGACGGCGACCTGGACCTGGCCGAGATCCACTTCTCCACCGGCAAGTGCTACATCTACCTCAACAACGCCGGCGTCATCTCCACCACGCCCGACTGGACCTTTGACGCGCCGGAAGTGGGCAACACGCTGGCATTCGGCGACATCAACGGCGACCGTTACGACGATCTGGTCATCGGGTATTCGGGCGACATCTCGATCCGCGTGTTCTTCGCCATTCCGCCGGACTGCGCGCCTGACCTGACCGGCGATGGAACCCTCGACTTCTTCGACGTGCAGGCGTTCCTGCAGGCATTCTCGGCCGGGCAGCCGGCGGGCGATTTCAACAACGACGGCGTATACGACTTCTTTGACGTGCAGGCGTTCCTGCAAGCATTTGCGGACGGCTGTCCGTGATCCAGCGATCGGTTCCAGAGGGCACGGGGAGTAGGCAGTGAGAGCATCCAAGCGTACGATGGGCCGCGCCGCGGCCATGGGTATCCTGACGCTGCCCGGCGCGGCCTTCGGCGGGGACGGGCTGCGCCTGGTGTCGTGGAACATCTCCAACTACTCAGGCGGACGCGTACCGGAACTCCAGACTGCCTTCTACACCTCGTTCGAGGGGCGCTCGATGAGCCCCGACGTGCTGGTGATGCAGGAGATGATCTCGGAGGCCGGAGTGCCAGCGCTGCTCGGCGCGCTCAACAGCGCGCCGTCGAGTCCGGGCGACTGGGCGGCCGGTCCTTTCATCGATGGGCCCGACAGCGACAGTGCGATCTTCTATCGCACCGGCAAGGTCGAGTTTCTCAACGTGTTCACGCTCCCGGCCGACCCGGGGACGAGCGGCGCGCCGCGCGACGTTCGACGCTATGACCTGGGACTGGTGGGATATGACAGTCCTTCAACCCAACTGGCGATCTACAGCGTACACATGAAGTCGGGGTCGGGCAGCACCGACCAGCAGCGCCGCCTGATCGAGGCAACGCGCATCCGCGACGACGCCGAGACGCTCGACCCGGACATCAACATCATCATCGCGGGCGATTTCAACGTGCAGTCGTCGAGCCAGGCGGCCTACCAGGAGCTGGTCGGTTCACAGACCAACAACAACGGGCGCTTTCTCGACCCGATCGGGACGCCGGGCTCGTGGAACAACAACTTCGCATTCCGCTTCGTGCATACGCAGGATCCTTCGGGCGCCGGCGGCATGGACGATCGGCACGACCAGATCCTGCTCGACCCGTCCCTGGGCGACGGCGCGGGGCTTGAATATGTCGGGAACTTCGGGCAGACGTATTCAACCTCGACGTGGAACGACCCGGACCACAGTTACCGCGCGTGGGGCAACGACGGCACGTCGTTTGACCTCTCGCTCTCCGTCGCGGGCAATGCAATGGTGGGGCCGACGATCGCGCAGGCGCTGATCGCGATGGCGTCGGGCGGGGGACACCTGCCGGTGCTGCTCGACATGCTCGTGCCCGCGCGGGTGGCAGCCGACGAAGAGATCAACCTTGGTGAGGTTCCCTTCGGGGCTCTGGCGTCGGGCTCGCTGCTGGTGGGCAACGCGGGCGACGTGGCCACGTGGGGCGCAGGCGGGATCGCGTTGCTGCACTACACGCTCGAGGCCGACCCGGGGATCGTGATCGACACGGGCCCGTTCAGTGATGCGGCCGACGGACCGGTGAACGAGCACGAGTTTGTCGCAGATCTTGCGCTCGATGCAGGAGGCGGGTCGTTCGAGGCCGAGATCCGCGTGCTCTCGGACGATCCGGATGACCCTGTGTTCAGCGTGCGGGTGACGGGCACGGTGGCGGGTTGCAACGACGCGGATTTTGCGACGCCGCTGGGTACGCTCGACTTCTTCGATGTGCAGGTGTTCCTCGGCGCGTTCGCCGGGCACGAAGCGCGGGCCGACCTGACGGGCGAGGGGAACTTTGACTTCTTCGACGTGCAGACGTTTCTGAGTGCGTTCGCGGGCGGGTGCCCGTAGAGCGCACGCAAAACGCGCGGGGCCGAGATCCGCGCGTCGAGAGTTCGACCTCGCGCAACAACGGCCGCGGAGCAGCAGCGGACCGGCGATGCCCGGAAGCCCGAGCCGTCCTCGTTGAACGGGAAGAGGGCAACCGGAGCGGAAGAAGGCAGCCCGCCGGCCGGGGGCGTTGGACTTGACGCCGTCGATGTGAGCCGAGTCGGCAATGCTCAACGCGGCCGCGAGCATCGGCGTATTGGTCGAGAGTTTCACGTCCAGTCTCCCAGACTTCACGCGCGATAGGAAAGCCGGCGGCGCGCACCGCCGAGGTGAAGAAGCGCGCTGGAGAAGTAGCCCGGGCCACTGTCCGGGCCAGAAGCGCGTGTTATTCCTTCAATCATCGTGCTGTGAGGCCAATCACCGTACGCACGGTGAACGAAATCCGATCGATGTTGTTGGCGGCTTCTTATCGGAGCAATGTTCCCGGTGAACACTTCGCCGCCCCGGAAAAGGAAATTGGAAGGAACGGTCGGCTCGGGCGTGCGATATGCTGGGAATTCGCCTCGGCGCGGGAAGGAGATTGAAGATGGACGCGATGGGCATGCTACGTGCCTCCGGGTTGGCGATGATCGCCGGGCTGGCGGCTTCGGCGTTCGGACAATGGACCGACGACGCCGGCCTCAACACGTCGGTGGTCACCAGCGAGAATGCGCAGGACGTTTCCAAACTGGCGGTGCATTCGGACGGCTCGTCGTGGCACGGCTGGTTCGACTTTCAGCCCGGCGGGATTCAGGTGCGGGTGGAGCGACTCGACGCAGACGGGAATCAGACGTTCGGCTCGGGCGGGCTGCTGGTCAGCGATCACCCTCAGAACACGTCGACAGTGGACTGGGATCTGCGGGTTGACGCGAGCGGGAACTGCCTGCTCGCGTTCACCGACATCCGCGCGGGCGGCGATCTGGACGTATACGCGTACCTGATCGCTCCCGACGGGACGATGCTGTGGGGCGGCGACGGCGTGGCGATCTCGAGCAACGCCGAGTTCGAGGCCGATCCGCGCATCATCCAGTTGACCACCGGCGATTACGTCGTGGTGTGGCCTCGCTTTGATGTGCTTCCGGGGCTGTACATGCAGCGACTGAATGCCGCGGGCATGCCGCAACTGGCGGCCGGCGGCGTGGCAATCTATTCGGCAGGCTCAGAAGAGCCGGCATTCGTGGAGATCGAGCCGACCGCCGACGGGCAGTTCATCGCTTCGTGGGTGCGCAACACGTCCAGTTTCAGCAGCCCGCGGCACGTCTACGCCCAGAAGTACGACGCGAGCGGCGCCAAGCAATGGGGCGCGGCGCCGGTTTTCGTCAACAACGCAACGGTGGTGCCCATCGCACACCGCCCGCGCCTGATCGTGGACAGCGCGGGCGGAGCGGCGATCGCCTGGCACGACGTGCGTGACGGCGACTTTGACTGCTACGTGCAGCGGATCAGCCCGGCGGGCGCGGTGTTGTTTACGCCCAATGGGGTGTTCGCCTCCAACGAGGCCGCCCGGCAGCAACTTGATCCTGCGATCGCCTTCGACCCGAGCGGCGACATCATGATGTTCTACCGCAACACCGACGGGGCGCAGAACATCCAGGGGCTCAATGTACAGCGTTTCGACGGCACGACGGGCGCTCGCATGTTGGGCAACGGCGTGGTGCTGCTGCCCTACAACAACCAGTGGAACGGGCCGCCGCGGGCCGTATCGATCGATGCCGGCGCGGCTGCGATCAGCGACGTGCAGCCCAACATCGGGAGCACGCACGGCATTCTCACGTTGATGCGCGTGGACAGCGACGGCGCCTATATCGACGAAGATGGAGCGATTTCGGTTTCGACGGCCGACAGCAGCAAGGGGCGCCTTGCGTTGGCCGGCGCACCGGGCGGAGCACTGATCGCCTCCTGGGCCGACCAGCGCAGCGGCGACTACGACGTGTACGCCCAGCGCGTCAACGCGGACGGCACGCTGGGGGCGGGTAAAACGCCCTGCCCGCCCGACTTGACCGGCGAGGGAACGTTGGACTTCTTCGACATGCAGGCCTTCCTCCAGGCGTTCTCGTCGCACGATCCGGCGGCCGACTTTACCGGCGAGGGGACGTTCGACTTCTTCGACGTGCAGGCGTTCCTTCAGGCATTCAGCGCCGGATGCCCGTAAGCGCCCGGGCAGGTCGGTCGGCGTGAGGGATTCCGGATGAGCAACAGGCGGCGGCTTCGGCCGTCGCCTGTTTCTTTACGTGTAGATTGTGGGCAGATGAACGCGGCGGGCACCTTCGATAGACTGAGTATGGTCCGCGGGCGGCGGCATGGCGTTTGTCTGTTTCCAGGAGCGGGCAGCATGAGTCAGATGATGACGGGATCGGGCAAGAAGCCGGCCACGCCGGTCGGTGCGGTGGTGATCCGCTTCGCGGGCGACTCGGGCGACGGGATGCAGTTTGCCGGGGGTGAGTTTGCATCTACGTCGGCGATCGTGGGCAACGACATCGCGACGTTCCCGGATTTCCCGGCGGAAATCCGCGCTCCGCGCGGCACGACCTTCGGGGTCTCCGGTTTCCAGTTGCAGTTCTCCAGCAGCGACATCCACACGCCGGGCGACGTGGTCAACGTGCTGATGGCGATGAACCCCGCGGCGCTGAAGGTAAACCTGCACGAGGTGGAGGAGGGCGGCATTGTCATCGCCGACTCCGACGAGTTCACGCCGGCCAACCTGAGCAAGTGCGGATACCCGCCGGGCTACGACCCGCTGGCCGACGAGACGCTCAACGCAAAGTACCGGATTTTCCGCGTACCCATGAGCCGCCTGACGCGCGAGGCGCTGGCCGGAGTCGAGATCGGCACCAAGGACATGGATCGCTGCCGGAACATGTTTGCGCTGGGCATCGCCTACTGGCTCTATCAGAGGCCGATCGACTCGACGGTCAATCGCTTCAACGCGTATTACGGGGGCGCGAAGAAGCGACCGGAATTGGCAGCGGCCAACACGATGGTGCTCAAGGCGGGGTACTACTTCGGCGATACGGCCGAGTTGTTCCCGATGCGCTATGAGGTTGCGCCGGCACCCAAGATCCCCGGCACCTACCGGCGCATCAGCGGGAATCACGCGATCGTGCTGGCGCTGGCGACGGTGGCGGCCAAGGCCCGGAAGGACGTGGTTTTCGCCGGCTATCCCATCACGCCGGCGTCGGAGATTCTGCACGGGCTGGCACGCTTGAAGCACCTGGGGGTGCGCACCTTTCAGGCCGAGGACGAAATCGCCGCGATGTGCGCAGCCATCGGCGCCAGTTACGCCGGTCAACTGGGGGTGACGGCCACGTCGGGCCCGGGGCTGGCGCTCAAGAGCGAGGGCCTGGGACTGGCGGTGATCTACGAACTCCCGCTGGTCGTGATCGACGTGCAGCGGGCCGGGCCGTCGACGGGTATGCCGACCAAGACCGAGCAGGCCGATCTGCTCCAGGCGATGTTCGGGCGTCCGGGCGAGTGCCCGTGCATCGTACTGGCGCCCGGGACACCGGCTGAGTGCTTTGACATGACGATCGAGGCGGCGCGGCTGGCGATCCGGCACATGACGCCGGTAGTCCTCCTGTCGGATGCGTACATCGCCAACGGGACCGAGCCGTGGAAGATCCCATCGCTCGATGCAATCACCGAGATTCCGGTGTCGCACCCGGGTGTGGAGGCGAAGACGAACGGGGTTTTTCAGCCGTACGCGCGCGACGAGCACACGCTGGCGCGCCCGTGGGCGCTGCCCGGCACGCCTGGGCTTGAACACCGCATCGGCAGTCTTGAAAAACAGCAACTGACCGGCAACGTGTCGTATGACCCCGCAAATCACGAGGCGATGGTCAAACTGCGGCAGGAGAAGATCGACCGGGCGGCCGCAACCATCCCGCCCCTGCAGGTGCGCGGGGACGACTCGGGCGACGTGCTGATCCTGGGGTGGGGCTCGACGTACGGTGCAATCACCACGGCCGGGGACCGGCTGCGCGAAGAAGGACGCCGCGTGAGTACGGCGCACCTGCGGTATCTGAACCCGATGCCGGGCAACCTCGAACAGGTGTTGCGCCGGTTCAAGCAGGTGATCATTCCGGAGAACAATCTGGGGCAGTTGCGCATGATCATCCGCGCTCGCTTCCTGACGGACGCAAAGGGGATCAACCACGTGCGCGGGCGTGCCTTCCGCGTGGACAGCATCGTGCACGAGGTGCGTGAGATGATGAACAAGCAGGGCTGAACGGAGAAGCCATGACGACCGCGACCAGCGACATTCCTCTGCCTTCGTACACGCCCAAGGACTTCGCGTCCGACCAGGATGTGCGCTGGTGTCCGGGCTGCGGCGACTACGCCGTGCTCACCGGCGTCCGCAAGGCGCTGGCGGGGCTGGGCATTTCCAAGGAGAAGTTCGTATTCATCTCGGGGATCGGGTGCGCGGCCCGGTTTCCGTACTATATGAACACCTACGGGCTGCACACCATTCACGGGCGCGCCCCCGCCGTTGCGACGGGCGTGAAACTGGCCAACCCCGACCTGCACGTGTTCGTCGTGTCCGGCGACGGCGACCTGCTGTCGATCGGCGGCAATCACACGTTGCACACGATCCGCCGAAACGTCGACATGACGATCATCCTGCTCAACAACCGCATCTACGGGCTGACCAAGGGTCAGTACTCGCCGACGAGCGAGGTGGGCAAGGTCACCAAGTCGACCCCGATGGGCTCACTGGATTTTCCGATCAATCCGCTGGCAGTGGCGGCCGCGGCCGGTTGCCAGTTCATCGCCCGCACGCTCGACGTGGACGTGAAGATGCTCGAGATGCTGATCGTCCGTGCCGTGGCGCACAAGGGCACGTCGATCATCGAGGTGTACCAGGACTGCAACATCTTCAACCATGGAACTTTCTTCTACGCCAGCCAGAAGGAGACACGCGAGGCCAACACGATCACGCTCGAGCACGGCAAGCCAATGGTGTTCGGACCCGGCCGCAATCGCGGCATCCGCATCAGGAGCGGCACGCTCGAAGCCGTGACGCTCGGCGACGGCGTGGACGAGTCCGACCTGCTGGTGCATGATGAGACCGACCCGAGCCTCGTGTTCCTGCTGGCGCAGATGGCCCACCCCGCGCTGCCCGAACCGATGGGCGTGCTTCACGCCAGGAAGGGCGCGGCCACGTACGACCAGTCGGTCATGGACCAGATCGCACTGGCTACGACCAAGGCGACCGCCAAGGGCGACACGCTCGAACACCTGCTGCACGGCGATGAGACGTGGGTGGTCGATTAGCAGCGGGACGAAGAGACAAAGCGGAATGTATGAGCCCGACGCGCCGGCGAGGGAGCAGGCTCGAAGCGGGGTTTGGTCATCTCGCTACGGCGAGGCTTCAAGCCCGTTCGGCCGGGTCAGGTCTTCGCGTCTGGCAGACGTGGCCGTTGACCTCATCGTCTGCCGAATCATGCTCGGACGTCGTTTCGATCGTCACGAGTTTGACAGTGAGCGGGTCGTGGGCTTCTTCCCAGTGTCCGGTCCAGGCGGCCTTGGTCACGCGGCGGAAGTCGTCGAGCATGAGCAACATGCTGGGGAGGACAAGCAGCACCAGCGCGGTGGCGGAGATCAGGCCGACGGCGATGGTGATGGCCATGGGGATCAGAAAACGGGCCTGGAGGCTCTTTTCCAGGATGAGCGGGAGCAGACCCAGGACGGTGGTAATGGTGGTCAGCAGGATGGCACGGATGCGGGCGCGTCCGGCGGCGATGGCCGCAGCGGCGGCGGGCATGCCGCTGCGCCGCTCGGTGTTGAAGAACTCCATGTAGATAATCGAGTCATTGACAACCACGCCGGCCAGCGCAACGAAGCCAATGAGCGAGAGAAAGGTCATCGAGTAGCCCAGGATCAGGTGCCCCCACACCACGCCGACGATGGAGAAGGGGATGGCGGCCATGACGATGAGCGGCTGCGTGTAGGACTTGAACAGCCACGCGAGGCAGACGTAGATGAGCGCGAAGGCGACGAGCATGCCGAGCGGGAGCGTGGCCATGGACTCAGCGACTTGCTTCTGGCGCCCGCGCTGGAGGATCCTCAACCCCGGGTTTTCACGTTCGAGGGAGCGGAGGAAGGGCTGGATGGAGGCGGTAATGGATTCGGGGTTGGCGCCGGTGCTGCGGTCGACGTCGGCGGTGAGAGTGACGGCACGCTGCCGGTCGAGGCGGTTGATGGAGACGTAGGCCTCTGCGTCTTCAATCTGTGCGACTTCGCCGATCGGAACGGGGCGCCCGTCGGGGGTGAAGACGTACATGCTCTCGATGGCGTCCTGGCTGCGACGGACGTGCTCGGGCATCATGACACGCACGTCCACATCCTCGCGGATGCCGGCGAAGGTGAAGGCCTCGATGCCGAAGACGGCAGCCTGGATCTGTCGCCCCAGGCTGGCGCGAGTAAAGCCGAGCTCGCGGGCGCTCTCGCGGAGCGTAAACCGGAGTTCACGCTGACCTGAGTCAACGTCGGTGGCAAGGTCGTAGACGCCCACAAACTCCCCGAGACGATGCATGAGGCTTTTGACCGCCTGGTCGATCTGCTCGTTGTTGGAACTGGTGAGAGTGAAGGAGAGGGCCGAGCCGCCGGGCCCGCCGGAGACGCCTTCCATGCGGAGGCTCTTGATGCCGGGGAGCGGGCCGGCCTGCTGGCGGATGGCAAGCATCACGTCGTCGGAGTTGCGGAGGTCTTTGGCTGTGCGTTCCTCGACGGGGAGCAGTTCGAGGACCAACTGACCGACATTGCCTGCGTTGGCGCCGCCGCCCTCGCCGGAGAGATCGCCGATCACGCCGGTCTGGGCAAAGACAGTGAGGACTTCGGGCTGCGCGGAGGCGGCCTGTTCAAGGATGCGTATGTAGCGGTCAGTTTCCTCGACAGGCGTTCCCACGGGCATGCGAAGTTGGATATCGACGGTTTCGGAGTCGTCGGTTTCGAAGAAGATGAACTCGAGGCGCCCGCCTGCGAGCATGGACAGCGAGATGACAATGGCCGCAAGGCAGAGGCAGAGGCTGATGTAGCGGAAGCGCAGCGTAACGCGGAGCAGGCGTGCGTAGCCCGGGATGATGATGCGGCTGAAGAGCCCGTCGCGGACCTTGTCGTAGCGGTCCTCGATGCGGCCGAAGAAGTGCGTGGCGCCGGTCTGCCGGCGCGCGTCGTTGCCTCGGAGGCTGTAGGCCATGTGGCAGGGGAGGATGATGAGTGCTTCGAGAAGCGAGACTGAGAGCGCACAGGTCACGACGATGGGCAGGGCTTCCATGAAGTCGCCGATCTGGCCCTGAATGAGCGCAAGCGGAAGGAAGGCGAAGATGGTGGTCAGGACGGTGCCGACGACCGGCCAGGCCACTTCACCCGCCCCTTTGACCGCGGCTTCCCGGGGCGGCACGCCTTTTTCGTGGAGCGCGGTGATGTTCTCGGCGATGACGATGCCGTCGTCAACCAGGATGCCCACGACGATAATCAGCCCGAACATCGTCATCAGATTGAGCGTGATGTCAAAGACGCGCATCACCACGAGGGTGCCGAACACGGCAACGATCAGCCCGGAGGTGACCCAGATGGACACGCGCCAGTTGAGCAGGAGCACCAGGGTCAGAAACACGAAGATGCCGCCGGACGTGCCGTTCCGGATGAGCAGGTCGAGACGACCGGAGACGAAGCGGGCCAGGTCGGTGGTGGTCTGGATCTGGCCGGGCACGGGTCCGCGCTCGAGCCCGAGTTCATAGGCCCGCACGCGATCACTCGGCGGCTGGTCGGAACCCGGCGGGCTGAAGAACCGGGCCAACTGCTCGCCGAAGGTCAGTTTCAGTGGCTCGCCGCGCCGGCCCTTGACGTAGGCCTTGACGATCTCGGCCATCTTCACGATGTCCTGCTTGCCCTTCTTGAATACGGTGACTGAAACGGTCGGGCGGCCATTGAAGCGGAAGCGGTAGTCGACGTCGGCAAACCCAGTGCTGACGTCGGCGACGTCGTCGAGCCGGACCACGCGCCCGTCCCCGGCGGCCTTGACGACGATGGCGCGAACCGCGTCGGCACGCTCCTCGACGCCGACAGCCCGCACGCCGACCGTCTGCGTGGGCGAGCGCACCGAGCCGCCGGGAAGTTCGAGCATGGACGAACGGATGCGGTCGGCCACATCGGGCAGACTCAACCCGTATTCGAGCAGGGCTTCGGGAATGACCTCGACGACAATTTCGTCGCGCCGCGTGCCGCCCACGACGGTATCACCGATACCGGGAAGCGAGCGCAGGTCGTCGTCGACCTGGCGCACCACCTCCTTGAGCGTGCGCTCCTCGACGTCGCCGAACACCGTCACGATGATCACGGGCAGACGCGGTTCGAGTTTGAGCACGGTGATGCGATCAGCCTCATCTGGCAGATCCTGCAGGGCGTCGATCTCTCGCTTGACGTCGGCGACCGCCTGGTTGATGTCGGTGCCCTCTTCGAACTCGAGCACCACGCCGGCGCCGCCCTCGGCCACGGTCGAGGTCACTTCCTTGACCCCGTCGATGTCAACCAGCCTGTCTTCGATCTTGATGACCAGCGCGTCTTCGACCTCGTCCGGCGCCGCGCCCGGATAGGGCGCGTTGACGATGACAAACGTCGGGTCGATGGGCGGGAGGAACTCGCGGCGCAACGTGACACCGAAGATCACGCCGGCCACGATCAGCGAGAACGTCACCAGGTTGGCAATGACCGGGTTTTCAACGCCGAAGCGAGGGAGATTCACCACTCACCCCCGATGGACAGGTCGACCAGGGCGCCTTCGATCAGTTGATCGAGGTTGCTGGTCAGGAGGATGCGTCCATCGAGGGCCGAACCGTCGACGGTCTCGACGACGACCCACTGGCGTTCCTCGGGGTCGATCTCCAAGATCTCGCCTTCAAGCGTGAAGAGTGATCGCACCGGGACGGCACGCACCGCCCAGAGGCGCTGTGACTGCTCGATCTCCTGCTGGAGCGAAGCGGGCAGGTCGGAGCGCGGCGTCTGCATAAGCCAGGTCGCCACCTGCGGCGTCAGGTGTGTGGTGAGCACACGCACAAACTGGTCTTCGATGGTCTGGGCGCCTGAGTTGCCCATCCACGCGGCGGTGGGACCGGCGATGGCGCCGGCCAGCGTCTCGGCGGCCTGCCCGAGTTCGATGCGGGTCGCCTCGGTCATGGAGCGCGACAATGACTCGGCCAGGCCAGGGTCAGACATGGAGGGATGGGCGCTGCGCACCGCGCCGCGCGCGAGAGCCTCGGCGATGCGACGGGCCACGGGCCAGATGGCCGCCTCGGGGTTTTCCGTCTCCGAGGCCAGCAGAATGCGATCATCGACGATGGCGCGGCGCGGCACCACCACCTGTTTGCTGGCGGTCGACGAGGACACCAGCCCGGACACGAACTGACCGGGGCGCAGAAGCCTCGCCCCGCCCGCCTCCTGCACCACCTCCACGAATACGGTCAAAGAGCGTGTCTGTTCATCGGCCTCGGGTGCGATGCGCGCGATGGCGCCGGACCAGCCTTCGCGATCTTCCTGCCGTGCGCGGATCTGCACGGGGTCTCCCACGCGCAGGTGGCGCCCGGCCGACACCGGAACACGCAGCGGAATCTCGACGCGATCGAGATTGACGATGCGGGCGACGACCTGGCCGGCCTGGGCCCATTCGCCGTCGTCGAGCGCCACACTCTGAATGACCCCACTGATCGGCTGTGATGACCGTGCGGCGGAGGTTCTCCTCAGCCTGTCGGAGTGCGACGCGCTGAGCCTCGGCCCTGGCCTTGAGTTCGGTGCGCCGGCTGGGTACCAGGTCAACCAACTGACGAAGCCCCGATGCGACTCGCTCCGCACGACGCACCGCCGCCAGCCGCTGATCGAGTTCGGCCTGGCTGCCGGCGCCCTCAGCCACGGCGCTGCGAGCCCGCTCCAAGTCGCGCTGGGCCACGCGGGTTTCCTCTTCAGCCATGTCCAGTTGGAGCGATAGGCGCTCCTCTTCGACATCCAGCCCGGTCAACTGAGCGTCGAGCGAGGCGATGCTCTCGCGCGCGCCGGCCGCGGCAAGTTCGAAATCCACCGGGTCGAGTTCGAAGAGCATCTGCCCGACTTCCACATGCACGCCGACTTCGGTGCTCTCCGGGCGATTGAGCACGCGCGCCGACAACTCGGCCGGCGTGTCGGCGCTGTCCCGCGGGCGGACGGTGCCATACCCCCACCACTGCGGCGCCGCCATCTGCGCACGCAGACGCACGCCGCGGACGAGCATGGGGCGATACGCCTCGGCCCTGAGTTCGGGCGCCTTGCGGGTGGAGACCATCAGCCCGAAGAAGCCGAAAGCCCCAAAGAGGATCAGTAGTCCGACGAGGATTCGGAAACCAAGCGACAGGGCGTGACGCACGCGGATGACTCCGATGAGACGGCTTTCCCGGCTTGGTGGAGTGTAGGAGCCCCCGGTCACAGGCCGTTCGCTCGCCCGCGCCAGCCGGGATGTACGCCCGCCAACTCTGCGAACTATTGCAGCGACCCGCGCCCTCAGGAGGCGCTGAGTCGATGAAGGTCAACCTAGAGCCGGACGGGCAATCAGCGTGCCCTGCCGGGCGTGCTTCCAGTTGCGGCCGGCGGCCATCGACGGGATGAGGATCAGGTCGATCAACTGCCCGATGCCGAGCAGTCCGAGCGTGAAGAACCACAACAGGCCGGTGATCCACTTGCCCATGTAGAATCGATGCAGCCCGCACAGCCCGAGCAGGCAACACAGCCAGAGCAGGTATCCGATCGCAGGTTCACGCGGCGTGTGCATCCACCAACTCCTTCCGGGCATGAGCCCGGGGAGTCTTTGGGAAACCCGCTCACCCGCTTTCGCCCGGGGGTTCAAGTAGCACCCAGCCCCGCTCAATGCGCACGGCGTCATGCACCGGCCCGCGCTCGCCCGGCAGCACGCGCACGCCGATCGGCGCGCTCGCCTCGATCTCCACGACGAAGGAGGCCGAGGGCGTGCCCGCGTTCAATCGCTGTTCCCACAACACACGCACGCCCTGCTCGATGCGCACCACGCAGTCGGCCCAGGGGCTGTCCGGATGCACAAGCGCGGCCGTGCCCGAGACACGCTGCCCGCGCCGCGGGAGTTGCCACTCGACCAGCATCGGACCTGACAGTTCGATATCGGACAGGCCGAGCAGCCCGGGTGCCCGTATGTGGGGCGGAGGTGCCCACCGGCGCTCGCCCTCGGGCCTGGAGGACAGCAGTTCGAGCGAACCGAGCGGTACCAGGCGATGCGGTGCGTATTCGACGCCCTGAAGCGAGCGCCCAAAGGCCGCATCGACCGCGCGCACCTGTCCGAAGGCCCTCCACCCGTCAGGATCAGGCGCGACGGCCTCGCAGCGCAGGGCAGACAGGTCGTCGCCGATCAGCGCCTGGGCTGCGAAAACCGAGCCGTCGCTCATCCAGAGGCGCATGGAAGCGGGTGGCAGGGGCGGATTGACCAGTTGCACGGAGGCGACACTTTCGATCGGAGCGCGCACGTCGGTGTCACTCTCGATCTCCACCTGCGAACCGATGCCCAGCACGGTGCCCTCGATCACGTCGGCGTTGGAAAGCCGCACGCGGTCGGACGAACCCGTCGCCTCCGTCGCGGCGCCATCAAGGATGATGCTCGCGATCACGTCGAGAGCCACGTCGACGCGCCCGACGCCGCCGACGAGCAGCGCCACCTCACCCTGCGGAGAGTCGGGGAGCACCTCGGCCCGCCAACGCTGGCCGTCGACCAGCCAGACGATGCCTGCGCGGTTCTGCCCGGGCGACAGAGGTTCGACCTCGGGCGGCTCCGTGCCCCTGTGCGGTTCGAGCATCAGCGCCACCAGGTCGGCGCGGCGCAGGTCGACCGTTCGCCCTCGCTCGTCCCGCAGGCGCACCGAATCGGCGTTGATGCTGACCAGTTGCCCGGAAACCGGCTCGAGGCGCGCGTTCCAGGCGATCCACGTGGATACGGGGCTGTTCGGTTGCGCAGCGCCCGCGAGCCCGGATACCAGCATGACGGTGGTCAACGACACGGCAACCTCACTTCTGGAAGATCGGCAGGTAGCGTTTGGGCATCTGCAGGATGATCAGAGCCATCGCTGAGCCGTATGCATCGCCCACGCTGCGATCGAGCCACGAGCCGTCAGCCAACTGTTCGCCCAGCAGTTCGGTGCGAATGGCTGCCCACCAGCGCGCCCAGTGCTCGCCGCCGGCGAGATAGTTTGCCTGCACAGCGTAGTAATGTCCGTAGAAGTAGTGGGCGCGGGCGGGATTGGTCTTGCCGGGCAGCGCGTTCTCATCGAGGTAGTCAAGCCCGGAGTCAATCGCGTCGTCGTCGTAGATGCCGGCGTAGAACAAACTGGCGATGCCGGCCGCCGAGCGAGGCCATGCGCTCGGGCCGATATCGCTCTGATAGCGGAATCCGCCGTCGCGGTTCTGGCACTGGCGGACATACTTGACAGCCTTGTCGATAACGTCCTTGTTGACCTCGATGCCGGCGTTGCGCGCCGAGCGCAGGGCCATGACCTGGCAAATGGTGACGCTGATATCGGCGTCGTAGGGCACGGGGTTGTAGCGCCACCCGCCCTCTTCGTTCTGGGTCTGCTCGATGAGACGGACGGCCTTGACGAGGGCCTCGTGAACACGGGCGGCACGCTCGGTGTCGGCGCCTCCGCTGGTCATGCCGTAGACCTCGCCGAGGAACAGCGCGGCAAAGCCGTGCCCGTACATGGGCCCGTTGGCGGCGTCGGCGGCGATGAGCCCGTTCTCGGCGCTGTTGTCGAGGATGAACTCAAGCCCGCGATCGACCACGTCGCCGTAGTCGCCGCGGCCGGGCAGGTTCCCGTCACCCATGAATGCCAGGCAGGCCAGAGCAGTGATCGCCACGTTGCGACCGAATCGCCCGCCGCTGAACGAACCATCGGGCTGCTGCTGCGTGGCCAGGTAGGCAAGCCCACGCGCCACAGCCGCGTCGAGTTCGGGCGTGATCTCGTCGGCCAGAGCATTGTTCTCGGCCGAGGGGCGGGACACGTCAGGCCGAGCCGAATCAGCCGGTGGCGTTGCCGCTGGCGGCGCGGCAGGTGGTGCGGCGTCGGGATTGGATTCCTGTGCCGCGCCATTGGCGGCAACCAACGCACCAACCGTCATCGCCACGAGTGGCCGCGCGTTCACGGGCGGTCCTCCGCCAGTCGCCGGTAGTAGGCTTCCGTCATGCGCTCATAGAGCGAACTGTACCGCTCGCTCAATCCCTCGATCAGCGCGTCGCGGGTGCGCTCGGGCAGGCGGCCCCAGGCGGCCGTGTTGGCAGGGCTGACGGGGGCCAAGTCGCCGTCCCGTCGTGCCGGGCCATCGTGCGCGTTCTCCGGATTGGGGTTGGTCGATTCCTGCCGCTGCTGTTGACGCTGCTGTTGACGCTGCTGTTGCTGCTGTTGTTGCTGCTGCTGTTGCTGCTGCTGATTGCGCGACGCACTGTTCTGATTCTGCTGCTGCTCGGCCGCGGCGATCACCTGGTCGAGTTTGCGAAGGATCTCCTCCTGAAGCCGCTGCGTCTGCACGCCCGCATCGCCGGCTGACATGCGGGCCGCGGCGTCACCCATCAACTGGGCCGCCTGTTCGAATCGCTCGTGTGCCTCGGCAGCCGTCAATCGGCGGTCCAGATCAGCCCGGATCGGGTCGACGATGTCAGTCGCTCCGTCGGGCGAGAGCGGGTGGGGCGACATTTCGTCAAGCCCAAGCAGTTCGTCAAGACTGGGCAGGTCGTCTGGCTGCACGCCTTCTACCGGAGGCGTACTCTGCGCAAGGACAGGCACGCTCAGCCCAAGGCCCGCAATCAACAACGTCAACGAGCATGATCTCATGGCGTCGACTCTCCCGGCGACTGTTCGCCCGGCGGGTTCTCACCCGGCGGCGTCTGCGACCCGCTCCCCCGCTGCATGCGCTCGATGAGTGATGTCGCCTGCTCGGCCAGTTGCTCCTGCAACCGCCCCGCCTCTCCCGCGGCCGCGCCCGCGTCGCCAAGCGCTCGCGTCTGCTGAGCGACCAGCGCCTGCATCGATCGCAGGAGTTTGAGTTCGGCGATAGGCGGGAGCAGACCTTGCTGCTGACCCTGCGCGTCGGAGCCGCCGCTGTCGCCGCCGCCGCCCGCGTCGGCCGCACCGGAGTCAAACTCGTTCTGCCCCTGCGACTGTGCCAGCGCGTCGACGAGCGAACGGAGCAGGGCGACCGATTCCTCCATCCGGCTCATGGCCCGCTGGTCGACTTCGCCCAGCCCCAACTGCTCGGCGCTCGCGCTGGTCAGGGTGCTCAGGCGACGATGCGCAAAGTCGAACACGGCCGCCTCGCTGAGCCCCTCGGTGCTCTTGAGCAGATCGTCAAGAGCATCGTGAATCGTCTGCTGACGCTGACCCAGTCCGCGTGCCGACGCCCGCTCGCGCCGCGACAGTGCGCGTCCGGTCAGTTGCGACGCTTCATCACGTACCACCACCTGCTGCTCGAGTTGCTCGCGATACGCCTGCCGCAGTTCGCGCCGGATGCGCTCCTGCTCCTCACGCCGGGCCTTCTCTTCCAGGCGCTCGGCCTCGGATAACGCGTCACGCAGTTTCAGGAGACTCGCCTGCTCGCCCCGACCGGCCGTGTCAAGATCGGACGGGATGGAGCGCAACGCCGTGATCGCCGACTCCTGCGAGGTGCGAGCCTCCTCCATCGGCGTGCGCACGGGCGCCAGGTCCGGCTGCTGCGCATCGGCGAGCACCGCCAGCGTGTTGTCGTGCAGGCGGATCATCCCCGAATCAAGCCCCGAGACCTGCCCGGAAGCCCGCGCCGCCGTCAGCGCCTCGATCTGCCCCTCCTGCCCCGAGATAAGCCCGCGCAGCGATTCGATCAGGCTGGCCAACTGACGCAGCAAGGCCGCGTTGCGGTGCCGCTGTGCGTTCTCGAGTTCGTCAAGCATCTGTTCGAGCGCGTCGAGCGCCGACTGCTGGGCCGATTGCGCGCTCGACGTGCGGTTCTGCTCCACGTCCGAAGCCGCTTGCTCGAGTCGCTGGGGCACCTGCTGCTGACGTCCCTGTCTGGCAGCCTCGGCCATCGCCCCGGACTGCGACGGATCCGACCGACTCAACTGCTGCGCCCGCCCGCTCAGTTCGTCGATCGCTTCGGCCGCCCGGCGCGACGCCTCACGCTGGCGCTCGGCGATCAGGTCCAGTTCGCTGCGCTCCTGCGGGGTCAACTGCTCGGCATTCCGACCGATCATGCGCTCGCCCGCCTGACGCGTCTGCTCCATCAGCCGACGTTGCTCCTCGATCAGGCGTTCGACCGATCGCCTGGCCACCCACCCGTCCTCCCCGCGATCGAGCAGGTCGACCAGCCCGGCCAGTTCATCACGCACCTGCTGCTGCTCGCGCTCGCCGTGCTCGGCCTGCCCCTGGGCGATCTGCTCGGAAGCGCGATCCGAAGCCGCACTCGCCTGCTGCAGCGCCCGCAAGGCATCTTCGAGCAGTCCGGTCAGCCCAGGATCGTTCAGCCCGTTGCGCGACGCACGCTGCATGAGCCGATCGAGCGTTCCCTGCTGCGTCGCAACGCGTTCGCCCAGATCGGCCTGCTGCACCGCCAATCCCCGCGTCGCGCCCTCGACGCGCAAACGCTCGCCCAGTTGGGCCTGCTGCTCATCAAGACGCATGGCCGTCTGGCGCAGTCCGCTCAGTTCGGCCTGCATCTGCTCCAGCAGTTCGCTCTGGGTGATGATCCGCAGCCGCCGCACGCTCGATCGCACGGGCTCACGTCCCAGCCCCGCGGCCGCGAACGTGTCAGACGCCGTCGCCGTGACCCACACCTCGTCGCCCGGCGTCGCACCCAGACCGGACACTTCCAGACTGCCTTCGATCGAGCCCGTCGCGCCAGGCGCCCCGCTCCATTCGGCCAGCACGCTCCACGGCTCCTCGCTGGCGGGCGGAGCGCCTTCGGAGCCCGAAGGCCTCCGCGCCAGCCGATGTTCAATCGTCGCGCTGACCACGCCGAGATCATCACGCGCCTCGGCGGCAATCGACACCACCGCCGAAGGAATCACCTGTTCATCGCTCTCCGGCCGCACGATCGTCAACTCAGGCGGATCATCGGCCCGCACGTCGAGGCTGTAGACCGATTCCTCGCGGCTGCGGAAGCCAAACTTGTCCGTCAGTTCCACCGGCACCCGCACCGAACGATCGAGCACCGCTTCCACCCTCACGCGATCGCCCAGCGTTTGCCACGCGAACCGGCGGGCGCCGTCCTCCAGATCGGAAAGCCAGACGGGCGGCTCAGTCGACTCCGGAATCGGCTTGCTCGACTGCACCACCAGTTCGACGCGCGAGCCGGCGAGCACGTCGCTGACCGTCGCCCGCGCGTCGTCGCCCGGCCCCAGGTCGATGTTCGCACCGAAGACCACGCCCGCCCGCTCCGCGTCAGGCATGGCGTACTCGGGCGGGTACACGCTCAGGCGAGCCTCAATCACGCGCGGCGGACGCACGACCTGCACGCGCTGTGTGAGCGTCTGATCGTCCTCCGTGAAGAAGCGATACTCGATGAGACCCTCGTCGCCCTGCGCCGACGTGATCGCCTCGCCCGGGTCGATCAGACGCTCGTACAACTCACCCTGCCCGCCGGCCTCAAGTCCCAGTTCGCGCAGCGCCGTACGCCGCTTCTGCCCGGTCAGCATCGCCGTGCGCCAAGGCCCTGGCTCGCCGCCGACGATCGCTCGATACTCCACCCGGACCGGCGTGTCGCCCACCACGCGATTGGATCGCACCACCACCGCACGCATCGGCAGTGCCTCGTCAATCGGATGCACCTCGATCGGCGTCAGGTCGACGATCAACTGCCGCCTGGGCCACTCAGCGCCCATCCACGGCGCCAGCATGCGCTTGGCGCCGATGCGCGCCAGCGAGGGCTCCAGCACCACCAGCACTGCCAGAGCCGCCGCAGCCACCGACATCACCAGCACCGACTGGGCCGCAGGCCCGGCCCGCAGCACACCCCGCCTCGCCGATCGCTTCCATCGGCACAGCGCCTCTTCCATCGCCTGTACGCGCAGTTCTGGCGACTCCTCGCGATGTCGCCGCTCGTCGGCCAGTTCCAGCGCCGACGCCAGCCAACCTCGCAGTTCGCCCTCGCCCGCGCGACCCTCCAGACGCAATGCCAACTCCGGCAGCGACGGGCAAAACCGTATCGCCGGCCACACCGACCGCACGATCGCCCATGCCCCCACCGCGACGGCGCCCGCCAGACCGGCCACGCGAATCGGCGTGGGCGAACGCAGCACGTAGTCGATGGCGCCGCCCACCAGCAGCGCCGACGCCGCATACGCCAGCCACATTGCCCCCGCCCGGATCACCAGCAACACACGAGCCCGCGCCCGCAGCGCGCGCAGATAGCCTTCCAGTTCGGCCACGCTGCTCCCGGATTGCCGTTGCTCGTGCTCCAAGAACCGCTCCATCAACTCTCTATGCGCCCGCCCGCCCGCTTGTTCCCCAGGGCGCAGGCAGCGGCGGGCACAACCAGACCCTATCGGCTTGCCCCCACCGCGACCCGCATGGGGCCTGTCCCAGCCTCGTTATGCCAGACGGATCAGCCTCCGACCCACCCATTCGAGCGTCAACAACACAATCAGCACAACCAGAACCGCCGGGCGGTCCCACAACGGCTGCACCTCGGGCTCGCCCGATACGGTCAACTCCCGATTCGGCAGCAACTCTTCCAGTCTTTCCAGATCCGCCGGCGCCAACATCTCGCCTCCGGTCCGCTCGGACAAGTCGGCCAGCAGAGCGTGGTCGGTCTCCGGACGACGCCATTCGTCGTCAGGCAATCCCACACGCACGCTCCGCGAGCCCTCCACGCTGCCGATGAGCGGATCGGACAGCCGCACCTCGAAGCGTCCTGGACGCTCGGGCACCCACTGGGCCGCGAAAAAGCGCCCGCGTCCGTCGGGCTGCGGTTCCAGTTGCAGGTCCGTTCGCGCCTGGTCAGGGGCCACGACCGCCGCCCTTACCACGCCCGGACGCGCGTCGATCAGCGACTGATCGAGCAACTCCACCAAGACCCGCACCGGCTGGCCCACCAGCCCTTCTTCCGGTGTCACGCTCAGCAGGGCGCTGCGCTGCGAGCGGGCCACGCTGGCCCGGGCCAGTTGCCGGATCATCGGCACCCAGAAACGCTCCGGCAGATCTTCGCCCCGCCCGTACCGCCAGCGCCATGTCTCGTCCGTCGCGACGTAGACCGAAGCCCCCGCGCCGTAGCGCATCATCAGCACTCCCGGCCAGGTTTCAGAATCGGCAGGAGTCATCCCCGCGCTGCCCGGCGAAAGCGTCGCCAGCGTCACCACACCCGGCTTGACGCGCGAACGGTCGATCTTCTGCGCCCAGCGCAGCAGCGACCACCCGGTGTTCGGATCGCTCAGCAACACGGGCCAGCCCGGCTCCCCCCCGGCATGCCCGGCGAGTTGGAGCAACCCCAGCGCCTCGGCCGCCGGCGTGCTCGTCATCGTCACCGGCTCGTCAAAACTCGGCATCACTGCTTCAGAATCGAGCACTACCGGGATCAGGTCGGCCAGCGGGCTGCTGCGCCAGGCTTGCGGCAGCGCGCCGGGCCCGGCGATGAACACCAGCCCGGCGCCGCGTTCGGCCACGTGCTCACGCAACTGCGCCAGCGTCTCCTCGCCCAGCAACTCAGGACGAAGGTCGCCGATGATCACGACGTCATAACCCGCCCACTCCTCCACCGAGCGCGGCAACGCCACCACGTCGACGTTTCCCTCTTGAAGGTAGCGCCGGTTGGCGCTGAGCAGCAGCGACGACGACTGGATCGACCGCTCTCGCATCAGCAGGTTCTTGACGTACCGCTGCTCCCAGCGCGGATATCCGTCAATGTACAGCGCCCGAAGCGGACGCTCGACCACCTCGACGCCGATCTCCTGCGCATTGTTGTCTGCGATCAGATCCTCGCTCCCGCTCACCAGTCGCACGCTCAGCCGATGCCGCCCGGGCTGATCGAGCCGCACACGCAGCGACGACGTGCCCCGCCCCGATTCGTCAAACTCCGCCCGGCCGCTGTCAAGCACCGCGCCGGTGTCCAGGTCAACCAGTTCGATCTCCACCGGGTCCGAGGGCGCACCGGTCCGCTCCAACTCCACCGAGGCCGTCACCAGATCGTCGGCAAACACCGCGTCGGGCGCCCGCACCGACCGCACGGCCGCGTCGGCGATCGGCTCGGTGCTGCCCAGCGGCACGCCGAACACCGGTACGCGCTGCGATTCGAGCGCTCGCAGCAACGTACGCTCCAACTGATCGCTCGACCTTCCGTCACTGAACAGCACAACCCCCGACACCGGACGGGCGCTGACACGCTGCAAGGCGCTCTCCAGCGACGCCCCGATGACCGTGCGCCGCCCCTGCGGCTGACCCAGCCAGGTCTCATCCTGTCCCGGACCGCCCATCTCGAACGACCCGGAATCGAAACCCAGCCACAGCACGCGCTTCTCACGCGACAGCCGCTCAAACAGGTCACGCGAAGACTCAAGGGCACGCCGCAACTGCTCGTCGCGGCTTACACGCCCCTGCTCGCCGGGGGCGTCGGGGATCAGCATCGAACGCGAGCGATCCAGCATCACGACCACCCAGTCCTCCTCGACGCGCTCGTGATGGCGCGTCAGGCGCGGACCCGTAGCAGCCAGCATCAGCAGCGCCACCAGCGCCACACGCGCCCCCGCCAGCAGCACCCTTGCGCGCCGCCCGGCCAGTTGACGCACGTATGAGAGCGCCACCAACACACCCATCGCGACCAGAATGATCGCCCAGGCCCACGCAGGAATGGGGCGCGCAAAGGTCAGCACCGCGTCGGGATCGGAAAAACCCAGACCTTCAAGCCCGAAGACGGCGTCGAGCAGCCCGCTCATGCGCCCCCTCCCGCGTCAGCGTGGCTTGCCAGGCGCGCCATGAACATCTCGCCCAGCCCGAGCAGCAGTGCGCCCGCAAATGCCAACCAGGCCAAGCCCCCCAGGTCGGGTCGGCGGTGTGCTTGCCCGTCTTGGCCGCGCTGCTCCGTGCCGCCTGCGAGTGCCAGCCCGCCGGGCGACATCGAGCCCAGCCAACGCTCGATCTGCTCAGTCGTGCGTGTGCCCGTGCGTGCGCCGGCGGCATCGGCATTGACCACGAGCAGGCCGCGCGACACCCCCTCGGCGTCGCGCACCGTCCACACGCCCGATCGCCGCAGCCCGGGCATGCCCTGCTCGGGCAGACGTACGCCCTGGCCTTCACCGACCGGCGACAACTCGCCGCCCGGCGCTCGCACCGGCAGGACACCGCCGGCCACCACCGACCACCCCCGTGCCCCGCGCGCCACGCCCTGACGCACCAGTTCCTGGAACAGCGGCACCATCATCGGCTTGGTGGGCAGATCAGTCCACGACGGGTCGATCGCGCTGGCAAACAACGCCACCGCGCCGCGCGCCTCTTCGGGTCGACCCATCGCAAGGAACACCTGCCCGGCGCTCGTCCGCAGCAGCACGTCCTGCTCAGGCGATTCGATCGTCAGCGCCTGCGACACATGCACCGAACGCACCAGGAACGACAGTTCCCCTGCCAGCACCCTCAGCAGCGAACTCAGATCGTCGCCCGAAGGCTCGGCCAGTACAGAGCCCGCGTCCAGCGCCGCCGCCTCGCGCGAAATCGTCCACGTCAACCCCAGCGCCTCGACCATCGCATCGGTCCACGTCTGAGAGCCCGTCTGCGCCGCCGGCGCAACAACCAGCATCCCGCCCTCGTGCACCAGGCGCGACAACGCCTCCCACCCTCCCGCCACCACCAGGTCCGGACGCAGCACGATCACAGCGTCCAGCCCCGCCAGACGCGATCGATCGAGCGAACCAGGCTGCAACGCCGCCACATCGATGCCCGCCGCCTCTTCTTCACCGGGCATCAGCGCCAATCGCACCCAGTCGGCACTGTCGAACTGCCCGAGCCCGACCATCCCAAGCCGGGTCGGCGCCACCAGGCCCACTCGCAACTTCTGCCGCAGTTCGATCGGCGCGCGGGCCGCATTGTCATCCATCAGCGCATCGCGATCGATCTCCACCCGCAGCACGCCCGACGAACTCACCCCTTCCAGCACCGATGGACTCACCGTGATCGACGCGTCGGCCTCGGCCTGACCCTGCGACCATGACACGCTCGCCTTCCCGACCGGCCTCGAATCCCCCAACACCCCGCTCGCGCCCACTCCGTCGAGCCACGCAGTCACCGTCGTGATCACGCCGTCGTCCAGTTGTGCCCCCGATCGCATCAGCCGCACACGCACCGGGCTGGCCAGATCGGCCGGACCGAGCCCCGACACCACCAGCAGCGATCGCGGCGGCCGCACCTCGACGATGCCGACGTTGTCCGCACCCGCATCCTCCACCCGCGCCAAGCGCATCCGCACGGGTCGGGAAAGCGGCTTGATCGCGCGATCGATCGGGGCCGATCCTTCCAGCATCTGCGAGTAAACCACGACCTCGGGCACCCCGGCGCTCACGCCGGCCTGCGTCAGCCAACTGTCCAGTTCGCTGCTCAGCCCCGCCCAGTCGGCGCTCGACTGCACCCCCTCGATCTGAGAGATCGCCCGGCTCACGCCCGCCAGGTCACTGCTCGGCGGCAGAACCCGCATCTGCGCCGGTGCGCCCAGCGTGACCAGCGCCGCCATGTCGCCGCGGGCCGCGTCGAGCGCGTTGACCATCTCGACCGCCGCAGCCTTCGACCGCTCCAGCGCGCTGCGCCCGTCCGCCCCCACCAGCGCCGATGCGATTGAGTCGTCGATGACGATCACCAGCGTCCGCGCCCTGCTCCCGGTGTCTCCCCCGCCCAGCATCGGCCCGGCCACCGCCAGGCCGATCAGCCCCACCAGCGCGCACCGCATCAGCAGCAGAATCAACTGCTCCAATTGCAGCCGTCGCTTCTGCTTGCGATACGCCTCGAGCAGGAAACGCATCGCCCCCCATCGCACCGTCCGCCGGCGTCGCCGCGTCAGCAGATGCACCAGAATCGGGATCGCGACGCACGCAAGCCCGGCGGCCAGAAGAGCGGGATGTGCAATCTGCAATGGCAAGCGTGAATCCGTTCACCCGTACTTGCGCTTCTTGATCTGCGCATTGCGATGCGCGACAAATGCCGCCAGCGTCGGCCCCAACCAGTCACTCGTATGCACCTGCTCGTAATCAAATCCGAACGACCGCGCCAGGCGCGCGATGCGCTCGTTGTGCTCACCCAGCGCCTCGAGATACCCCTTCCGCAGCGCCCGCGGATCGACGTGGAGTTTCGCCTCACCCTCCAGTCCCTCGAAACGCGACAGCGTCTCAAAGTCAAACTCCACCTCGGCCCGGTCGAGAATCTGGAAGATGATCAGATCGTGCCCGCGGTGCTTGATCTTCGCCAACGCACCGGCAATCTCGTCGGCGTCGGCGAACAGGTCGCTGATCAGAGCAATCAGGCAGCGGTTGGAAACCTTGCCCAGCAACTGGTCGACCACACGCGGCAGGTCGGTCGGGCGATCGACCGGCTGGTGGGCCAGTGTCTCGACCACCTGTCGCCACGTGCCGCGCTGGCTCGACCGCGCCACCATATGCCGGATCTCGTCGGCAAACACCACCACGCCCACACGGTCGCCCTGGTGCAGCGTGATGTACGCCAGCGCCGCGGCCGTCGCCGTCGCGTGGTCGAACTTCGACCAGTACGAACGTCCGTCCGGCGAAGTCTTCCGCCCCACGCCCGAGGCGTCCTCGAACGAGCGCGACCCGAAGTTCATGGAGCCCGACGCATCCACCAGCACGATCAGGTCGAGGTTCGTCTCCTGCTGATACTGCTTGAGGTGCAACTTGTCCGTCCGCCCGTAGACCTTCCAGTCCAGACGCCGGATGTCGTCGCCGGCCACGTACGGGCGGTGCTGGGCAAACTCGATACTCACTCCCTGGTACGGCGAGCGGTGCTGCCCGCTCATCACGCCCTCGACGATCATCTTGGCGCGCAACTCGAAACTGCCCAGGCGCGCCAGCGTCTGCGGGTGCAGGTACAGCGACGCGTCAAGGCGTTCGGAGTCCGGTCGTTGGGGCGGCCCGGGCATCGACAGATCCTACCGCACGCGCCATGCCGAGCCAGACCAAACAGTTCGCAGACCCATCGTCCACAAAATGGCCGCCCGGGCGGAAGATCTCCACCCGGGCATTCCCCGAACCCCTCTCCTCGGCTCGACAGGCCCCAGCACCGGCCGAGCCGAGGACCCTTACTCCGGACGCCGCGGACCGCGCGCACCCGGCACCTGCTCCCCTTCCAAACGCAGCACCCCTGGGCCGGTGCCCGGACCGAATCGGCCCGGCCCGGCGCCGGGGCCTCTCGGGCCCATGCCCGGTCCGAACCGCGCGCCCTCTGAGCCTGGCCCGCGACCGCCGTCGAAAAGCCTCCGCGCCCCACGCACCCAGCCCGGAACCGGGCGATCCTCAAACGCGCCGGCTTCCTCGGCCGCGTCGCGCTCCTCGACGTTCAACTTCCCGTCCCCGTCCTTGTCAAACCTGGCGATCAGTTCGCCCCGCCACGCCTCCATCTGCTCTTGCATCGCCGCTCGAGCCTCCTGCCGCTCTTCCGGACTCAACTGCCCGTCGGCGTCCATGTCGAACTTGCTCAACAACTCCTCGTGGAACTGCTTGGCTTCGGCCCGAAAGTGCTCGCGGGCCGCCTGCCGCTCCTCAACCCCCAACTGCCCGTCCTTGTCCGCATCAAACTTCTCGAGCAACTTGGCGCGAGCCTTCTCGGCCCGGGCCTGACGGTGCGCCTCGGCCTCGGCCCGCTCGCCCTCATTGAGCACCCCGTCGCCGTCCAGGTCGAACATCTCAACCATGTGCTCACGAAGTCGCTCGCGCACCTGATCGCCCATGCGCCCGCCGAACCGCGGTCCCTGCCCGTTCGGACCTGAGCCGTCCTGCAGCATCTGCCGCTGGGGGCGCCCCTGCCCCTGGATCCCCGCCGGCTGGGCCAGCGCCAGCCCGGTCACCAAACCCAGTCCAACCGCCGTTGCCCATTTCACGTTGCTGTTCATCGTCATGCCTCCGTCGGACCCACCCTCGAATCCACATTGCTCAACGAACTCCACCGGGGGACAATTGCACGACACCCCCCATTCTCACGACACACGTCCCCCACCTCCGATAATCTGACACAATGCAAACCGACCGTTGCTCGGCATCCGGCATCACACGCGTCGGCGTCCTCACTGGCGGGGGCGATTGCCCCGGGCTCAACGCCGTCATCCGAGCCGTCACCAAGGACGCCATCTTCCACGGCATGGACGTCCTCGGCATCGAGGACGGCTTCCTCGGTCTGATTGAAGATCGCATCCGCCCGCTCAAGACTGACGACGTCTCCAACATCCTGGCCATGGGAGGCACCATCCTCGGCTCGTCCAACAAGGCCAATCCGCAGAAGTACCCCGTCGGCACCGGGCCCGACGGCAAACTCGTCTTCAAAGACCTCACCGATGTCTGCATGACCCACCTGCAGCTCCACGGCATCCAGGCCCTGGTGTGCATCGGGGGCGACGGCACCATGTCGGCCGCCAAGCCCTTCGCCGACCTGGGCATCAACTGCATCGGCGTGCCCAAGACCATCGACAACGATCTCTTCGGCACCGACATCACCTTCGGCTTCCAGACCGCCGTTTCCGTCGCGACCGAAGCCCTCGACCGCGTGCACACCACCGCCGCCAGTCACCACCGCGTCATGGTCGTCGAGGTCATGGGACGCAACGCCGGCTGGATCGCGCTGCACGCCGGCGTGGCCAGCGGCTCCGACGTGATCCTCCTGCCCGAAATCCCCTTCAATCTCCAGAGGGTCTGCGACTTCTGCGAGAAGCGCTCCCGCCGCGGCAAACGCTTCACCATCATCTGCGCCTCCGAAGGCGCCAAGCCCATCGGCGGAAAGCAGATCGTCGAACGCGTCGACCCCGCCAGCCCCGATCCCATCCGCCTCGGCGGCATCGGCAAGTGGCTGGCCAACGAAATCGAATCCTGCACACAGATCGAGAGCCGCTACGTCGTCCTCGGTCACGTCCAGCGCGGGGGCACGCCCGTCGCCGGAGACCGCGTCCTCGCAACCCTCTTCGGCGACCACGCCATGCGCCTCATGCACTCCGGCAAGCGCAACCGCCTCGTCGTCATGCAGGGCGCCAACCTCGGCGACATCGAGATCACCGCAGCCGCCAACAAGCAGCGCCTCGTCCCACTCGATCACCCGCTCATCGAAGCGGCCCGCAGCGTGTACACGTGCTTCGGAGACGAGTGACAATCAGTGTTCGGACACACGTACTGAGCGGGCTTGACGATCAATCCAGGTAATCCACTCCAGCCACACCATGACGCGTGTTGTGCAAACGCTGATGATCGAGCGGGTGCTGGAATGGGTTGACAACTGGAACGGTCGCGTCAACCGGAATGCGAACTCGCACAGCACCGTCGGCCGTGGCTGTTGGAACTCGCTCCGCCAAATCGACTTCGATGCACCGCGGCTCGTCGCGCAGGAAGCCCAACTCCTCATCCCAAAGAAGCACCTTCGCCGAGGGATACGTTACGTCAGAGACGCGCTGCCCTCGTCGATACTCCGGCCGCGCCGCGGCCTCCTCACGCCACAAGAGCGGCGAGCCCGCGAACGACGTGCTATATGCGTAAGAACTGGGGAACTCATGCCGAAGACTCCCCGGGGATATGAAGACATCTG
Source organism: Cyanobacteria bacterium CYA (assembly GCA_008363215.1). GTDB lineage: Bacteria > Planctomycetota > Phycisphaerae > Phycisphaerales > UBA1924 > J022. The sequence continues at coordinate 121,261 of RHKP01000011.1, read as the reverse complement.
GGATCTCATCAATGGCCAGGTAGTTGTAGATCACTCCCGGCCAGACGGATGCAATCTGCCAGTATGAATAACTGACCCAGACCGCATCACTGACCTGATACATCCTGCCTTCGACGATCGCGGGATATCGGCCACCTGAGTCATTCGCGTAGATTTCAATCGTTGAGAAGATTTGACGGAGATTGGAACAACTCACCGTCTGACGCGCCGAATCACGTGCCCTCGCCGCGGCCGGCAAGAGAATCGAGAGCAGAATGCCCATGATGCCGACGCATAGCAGGACTTCTACCAATGTCAGCCCGCGCGCTTGTCGCACGCTTGCGAGGCTCGTCATGGCATCACCTCACCGGATCTCCGGCCTCCTTCCATGGGAACTTCAAACAGGGGGATCCACCACCATCACGCCGTCCGGCACGTCATAGAGCCGTGTTCGAACCAGAACCCAGTGATCCGTTCTCGGGTCGTGTGCGAATTCGATCCCAAGGGTCGCCTCGAACTGCGGGCTGCCGGCCGCATAGGCGCGAAACAGCCCTTTCACACGCAACTCATATGAATCACGTGGCGAGCGCGCCCACTCCGGACGCGCCTCTGGACGCTCAGTGAGCCGCACCGGGCCGGAGCCCGCTTGTACCAGGACGGTGCCGCCTCGCGTTCGCTGTATCATGACCGCACTGGACGGGTCAAACCTCGCATCGCCGAAGCACCTCCGGAACGCCAGCCACTGTTCGCTGTCGTCACTGCCACCCTCCCCGATCGGCAGGACACCCATGGATTCCAAGTAAGTATTGAATTCGGTTCGGTGCTCGGACAAATACGCCGCGACAGCATCCCGAGCGGCCGCTCGAAACGAGTTCAACGTCGCCCCGTCGACCCCGTCGACCATACGGATCGAACCAGATAGTTCATCGGCCACCGCGCTGGCGCCGGCTTCCGCCCCAAGGGGATACTTGGCCGCGATTTGCTCTGAGATTTCTGGTGATGCCATGACCTGCGAATCGTCCGATGGACCCGGAGCGGTAGTAGACCTCGGCCAGAATCGGGCAACAGATACGGACAACATCACCAGCCCTGCCCCGGCGATTGCGAGAGCCGCCACATGAGACCGATTCATGGCATCTCCTTCGCTTACTTAGGAATTGGCTCCCAATGAATGGTGTGACAATGAGTCAAATCCTCCTTGCAGAAGTGCGTCACCGAGACGATACAGGACGTGTTTTCCCCGGTTCTGCGCTTCAACACATTTTCGCAGCAGTTCTTGCCCTCGGGGCAGGTCCACGACATGATGTGATGGAGCCCGTCGCAGTCGGTCCACTCAAGTCTGCACTCCACGTCCGAGGCCAGCGCCATCGAAGCCACTGAGCAAACGACCGCGATGCCGATCCCCAACCCGCTGACCATACGGCTGAACTTCATTTGCACGGGTCACCCTCCTCATGCTCCGCGTCCTTTGGCGCCGAGCGAGCAACTCGAATGGGCCACGCCGCCCCGAAAGCCGCCAGCGCCAGAGGGAGATTTCTTCCGAAAATCGCCATCAGCGGGTGACTGGCCCATTCAGGAAGACCGCACCCGCACGACGTCAGGTCGTGCCGCAGCCACTGCAACGCAGGACTTGAAGAAACTGCGATGAGGAAGAAGCCTGTGACGACGAGCGCCCCCCTTTTTGCAGAGGCACCGACCAGCCATGCGCCCAGCCCAGTCTCAAGTCCGATCAACACCCACACCACCCAGAGAGCACTGATTGCGCTCAGGCCCCAATGCGCGATGAGGACACGAATGGTTGGGTCAACATCCCAAGCCTTCGCCGCTGCCCCAGCAAGCAGCGTCACAGCGAGAAGGTATGCAACAAAGAACGGAAACCGATGGCATTCGCCCACGGTTCACCTCCCGAAGCATGACCAATCCTACAAGTTCATAGCGGGTGTGTCAATCTGATTTTGGCGCGGTAAAGCGTGATCGTTGCGACCAAGAGACACCGCGTCCCTGCGCCCATGCCGAGGCAGCATACCCTCCGGACACTCCCCCATACCCATGCCCCGTTTCAGGCCTTCATCTCCGCGGGGTCATGCCCCTCTTCGATCGCGTGAATCTTCGCCACGCGTCGCGCGTGCCGTCCGCCCTCGAACTCGGTCTTCAGCCACACCTCGACGATCTTGTCGATGAAGCGTTCGCCGAGCAGGTCGGCCGAAAGGCACAGCACGTTCGCGTTGTTGTGACTGCGCGACAGTTGCGCCGTCAGTTCGTCATGCACCACCGCGGCCCGCACGCCGTGCACCTTGTTGGCGGCGATCGACATGCCGATGCCCGTGCCGCAGATCAGGATGCCCAGGTCGGCCTCGCCTGCCTTGATCGCCTGCCCCACTTTCCACGCCAGTTCGGGATAGTCGCACGCCTGCTCCGAGCACGTGCCCAGCCACTGCGTCTGGTAGCCCTGCGAGCCGAGCAGATCGACCAGGTGAGCCGTCTGCTTGTAGCCACGGTGATCCGATCCCAGCGCGATCCTCATGCCGACAACTCCTTCACCCGACGCTCGATCAGCGTCCGCAAGATGCGGCTCGTTTCCAGGTACGCCTCCAGCGGCATGCCCACGGGGTCTGTGATGTTTCCCGCCGGATCTAATTTCTGTACACGATCGCGGGCCGAAGGCTCGATCTCGAGCACACGCTGCAGGTGCGCGTCGGTCATCACATAAATCGCCGCAGCGCGACGGATCAGGTCTCGCGTCAACTGCCGCGTGCGATGACCCGAGATATCGATGCCGTCCCGCGCCAACGCCTCGACGGCTTCTCCGGCCACCGGCAACCCGTCGGCTGTCGCCACTCCGGCCGACAGCACCGTCGTCAGTTCCTCGGGCTTGAACAAACTGCGCGCGATTCCCTCGGCCATCGGGCTGCGGCACGTGTTCCCGGTGCACACGAACAGCACGACACGCTCCACGGCGTGCATGATCTCGGTGCCGCTCACCGCGCCTTCACTTTCCACCTCAAACCCGCCGCCGGCGTGCAGACGCACCGTCGTCGCCGGCTTGCCGATCGGCAACGTCCCCGCGTCGATCACACACCCCACACGCTCGTCGGTCACCTCGCCCAGGCGTCGATCATCCTGTCCCCCCGCCCCTGCTCCCCAACCCGCCGCCGCAGCCCGGATCATCACCACCGGACGCGGCACGCTCTCGAGCACCGAACTGCTCACCGCCGAGCCGGGCACCCGCACGCGCAGGGCCGTCCCGTCCTCGATCACTCCGCGCGGCACTCCCAGCCGACCGCACACCTGCGCCAACACGCTCTCGGGCAACTCGATTACGAACCGCACCGGCCCGGGAAGGAACCGGCTCAACAACCGCCTGTGCGCCAGCGCCGTGATCGCCAGCCCCTCGACCGCGGCCTCGGCTGTGGGCGCGTGCCACGTCAGGCTGCCCCCGCCCGCACGCGACAACCCCCGCAGCGCCTCCACCGCGCTTGGATCGTCGGCCCGCCCGGCGACGCCATACACCGTGTCCGTGGGGATCACCACCAGTCGCCCGGCCAGCAACGCCTCGGTCGCCGCCCGGGCCACCCGTTCCGAGGTCGCCCCCGGCATCTTCAGCATGGTTGGACTTTCTGCCACGAGCCAGTATTCGAGGTCGGCCCGCTCAAATCAACGCGCCCAGCCCGCCCCGTCCGGCGGATCGGTCGCTTGCCCCGCTCAAAACTTGATCTGGATCCGGGCGAAAAGCCCCGCCTCACTCAAACGCGCATCCATGTTGTGCACCTGCATCACCGAGTGGACGTACTCGTACCCGGCCGTCAGCCCGACGTTGTAGCGCAACTTGATCTCCGCCTCGGCCCGCAGGTCGAAAAACGTCGCGTCAGAAATCGTGTGCGTTGACACGCCCCCGCGAAAATGCACCTCATCGCTGGGGTTCCAGAACACCCCCGTCCCCACTACCGGCACCGCCACCACACCCTGCTCGTCGCGATAGGTCGTCGTTGTTCTTCCCAGCCGATCCTGCGACACACTCACCTGCCCGACCTCGGCCCGGATCGCCCTGAACCCGGCCAGCAGAGACAGTCCCACGTCCTTCCGCTTCAGTTCACCCAGACGCACCGAGATGTCGTACAACTCGAACTCGCCGTTCGGCTCGGCATAGCCCGACAGTATCTCCGAGCCCGTCGCGCTCTCCATCGCGCCGATGCCCCCGTCCCGCAACGCCGTGTCTCGCGCCACGCTCAGCCCCAGTTCGCCGAGCACATCCCGAGGCTGCTCAAAGATCTCCGCGTCCTCGGCGGCGTCCAGCGTCCCCAGCAGCGGATAATGCACCTCCAGCGTCGCATCGCCTTGCTCGGGCAGACCGCGCGCCGGGCTCCCCTCTGGCGCCAGAGGCGACCTGCCCGTCCGCACCAGTCGATCGAACGACAGGCTCACCGGCGTCGGACCGGACGCCTGCTCATCACGCTGAGCACTCGCCGGCAAGCCCAGCGCCGCCAGTGCAAATAGACACAGCATGGTCGACCAGGTCTTCATGCCTCTCTTCTGCGCGCCTTCCCGGCGCCCTGACCCAAAGCCTACCGCCTCCTGCTCCGGTTGCGTACCGCTAACTTTCACTGTGACTTATCGGCACATCCGAGCACGGAACCTTCAACACCGCCCGGCGCCTTGCCTGATCGGGGGGACTCCTGCCTCCCAGCACACGGCTACTCACCCCTGCCCCCGCAGGTCCGATAGGATGCATGAACACCCGCACGCAGCGCCAGGGGCGGTAAACGCGCCGATCATGCGCTTGGAACTCCCCCAAACATGGCAAAAACCCATCAAGTTCTCTGGACGGCGTGCCGAGTCGTTCCGGTCGATGATTCGCACCACGCCGATCTGGGACCGGGTGGCTTCCTAGAATCCCGTTTCCCGGGGAGTTTGTCGTGACTCGCTCGAATGGCAATGGCAAAGCATCGCGCTGGCACTGGGGCAAGCGCCCGCCCTCCGGCGATGAGTCCAAACTGCTTGAAGGCCCGAAACTCCGCCGCGAGGAGTTATTCCGCAGCGTTCGCATCTTCCGAGAGTTCATCCGCGGATTTCGGCAACTGCACTTCATCGGGCCTTGTGTGACCGTCTTCGGCTCGGCCCGCTTTGATGAAGACCATCGCTACTACACCCTGGCGCGGCAGATGGGCGCGGCCCTGGCGCAGGCGAGGCTGGCGGTCATGACCGGCGGCGGCCCAGGCATCATGGAGGCCGCCAACCGCGGCGCCAAAGAAGCCGGCGGGCTTTCCCTGGGATGCAACATCGAACTGCCCGAAGAACAGCATCCCAACGCCTTCCTCGACAAGTTCGTGGAGTTCCACTACTTCTTTGTCCGCAAGGTAATGCTCGTCAAGTATTCCGACGCCTTCGTGGCGTTACCCGGCGGATTCGGCACGCTCGACGAGATCTTCGAGACCGCAGTGCTCATCCAGACCCGCAAGATCGAGGAGTTCCCGCTCATCCTCATGGGCAAGGACTTCTGGGATCCGCTCTTCGGCTTCGTCCGCGATCGTCTGCTTTCCGAGGGCACCATCGGCCCCGAAGACCTCGACCTGCTCAAGGTCACCGACTCGGTGGACGAGGCAATGGACTGCATCCTGGCGACCCTGGAGTCGCACAAACGCATCCCGCCGCGCCCTCACCGCGTCCCGACACTTAGTCACTGTGCGCCGTCGCTGCACGAGGCTTCATAGCGAACCAAGCACCAGCGCTTCAAGTCGTGCGACCAGCGCGTCGTGTGTCAGGTCCGCGCGCACACGCGACGCGATCAGCCCTGACTGCTCCCGCCTCCACAAAGGCTCGGCCAGCGCCCGCTCGATGAGCCGCTCCAGCCCCGCCTCTTCGGCAAACAGCGTCGGCGCCTCGGGCCCGAGCAGATCCTCCGGCGTCCAGACTTCAAACGCGACCGGGAATCGCCGCATCGACTCGGCCGTGTGCGGATGAACGACCAGTTCATCCGACAGGTACAGCCCCAGCGCCTCGAAGCGCGCCCGCAGATCGTCCAACGCCCGGTGTGCCGACGTCCGGTAGACCAGCCCGGCGTCGCGCCGACGCTCGTCCGGCTCAACCTCCTGCACCAGCCGGGACAGCGCTCTCTGCCGCGAGGCCCCAAACACCGGCGACACCGCCCGGCACAGCGGCAGCCCGCCCGACAGCGCACACTCCATCACACGCTGATGCACCAGCGTCGTCATCGACGCGTGCAGATGCACGCCCGCAGACTGATAGCAGGCACGCAGTTCCTCCCCGTGTCCCAACTCACCGGCCGCGTAGGGCGCCAACACCGGATGCTCCTCCCACCCGCGACCGAAGAGGCGCAGTCGCCAGCCCCGCCGCACGCAGATCCGCCGCGCCCACTCCAGCAATTCGTGCCGCAACATCCGTTCGAGCATCGGCACGAGATACTGATCCGTCAGTTGCGCCGCCGCGCGCGGCGTCGGCGACTGCCCATGCACCCGGGCCCACGCGTCGCCGGCCACGCTCTTGAAGGCCCGATCCTCGCACCCGCTCATCCCCACCAGGTATCGCTCCGCGATCAGGTCTCGCATCACGTCGAGCACGCGCACAATCGCCGGGTCGCCCGCCTCGGCACACAACCGCTCATGCATCCGCTGCGGCGTCTCACTGTGATGGCTCACGTATCCCACGTCGCACGCCAAACGCTCCCGCAGCGCCACGTCGGCCGGCGCGTCGTGGAACTTCCGCGTGCTGACCGCCACGGGCATCGACAGGGCCCGATCCGCCGGATACCCAAACCGGCTGAACAACTGCGGGTAGACATGCCCGGCCACAAAATCGCGCGCCCCGTGCCCGCGACCCATCTGCTCGTCAAACAAGTGCGGCATCGCGTCCTGGACCCAGCACACAAAGGGCGTCTGCGTCACGAAGGCCGCCGGCTTGGCCGCACGAGGATAGTTGATGAGCACGATCAGATCAGGATCAAACTCCATCTCGGCCTGGTGATAGGCCAGCGTGGAAAAACGCGCGTGCCGGTCCGGCTCGATGAGCACACGCGCCTCCCACCCGCGCACGCGAAACGCCTCGGCCAGGTCTTCGCTGGCGTGCTGAATGAACGTGGAAAAGCGGCATGTCGGAATGAGCACACGCTTCGGCCCCGGCTCGTGCCAGCGCCTCTTCCACCACGCCGCGTCGCGCTCGCGATCGCGCGAAACCAGCACTCCTTGCAGGCGCACTCCCTCGCGCCTCTGCTCCTCGCCCAGTTTGGCCATGCGCTCCGACATCGCCGGACTGCACGCCCGCCGCAGCGTCGACGCCGGCACCACCGGGCCGGTCGCCTGGCAGTCGAACCGTGATCGCACATGCGCCTCCCACCGCTCGCCCGCGTCAGGACCGGCGAACACCGCGGCGCGCGCCAGCACCCCCCGCACGTCGGCCAGCGAAAAGCCCTCGGCCAGTTCGCCCGCCTCACTCTGCACCACCTGCAACAACGGCTGATAACCATCCTTGAGCGGAGGTGTCGCACGATCGAGCGCCAGCAGCAGCCACGGAGGGCTCACACCTTCGATCGTGATGGGCGCGATCGGTTCGCGCGCGGCATTGCCCAGGTGAGCCCGGCAGAACTCAACGGCCGCCCGCATCAGGTCACCCACCCAATCGAACTGCGGAAGATCAGTCGCGCCGGGCGGCAGGCGCAGCACATTGCCGTCAGCGGCGAGATGATACATCGCGCCCTGCGCCAGCCACGACTCGATCGACGCCTCGACGTCCAACCCGTCGACCAGCCGCAGATTGCCCCGGGCCTGCTCGATGAGCCGGTCGGTCGGCAGTGCCGACGCGGGCTCGATCCCTGCTCGCAGGCGATCTCGCTCGTCCCGCAGTTGCGCATCTTCGACGCGCTCGAGCACCACCCGTGCGACCCCGCCAAGCCTCAGCCCCGCCAGCGACCGGGCCGCCAGCAGCCGCACCTCGTCATCCTGCGGCGCCACGCGCAAAGCCTGCGCGGCCAACGTCAGAAAACCCCAACCACCCTGCGAGCGCCCGATCTCGACGATGCGCGCGCGGGTGAAGCGTGATGACGTCGGGGCTTGCGTCATGCACGAGACATCGACTCGTCGTCCCGAACAGGTCCAGATTCGGCAACTTGGGCGCGTCGCGGGCAGACGGCGTTCCACCCGCTGGCAGTTTCGACGCCCGGCGGGCCGGGCGACGATAACGAACCCCATGACCACACCGCGCAGCGGGAAGATCCTCACCCACGCTGAGTTGGTCGCCCTGCGCGACCGCGCCCGCACCGAAGGCCGCTCCCTCGTGCACTGCCACGGGTGCTTCGACATCGTGCACCCCGGACACATTCGACACCTGCGCTTCGCCAGGAACCAGGGCGACCTGCTGCTGGTGTCCATCACCGGCGACGCCGCCATCGACAAGGGGACGCATCGCCCCCTCATCCCCCAGGAACTGCGGGCCGAAAACCTGGCCGAACTCGACTGCGTCGACTGGGTCTACGTCGAGTCGCGACCCACGGCCGCCGAACTGCTCGAAGAAGTGCGACCCGACGTCTACATCAAGGGACGCGAGTACGAGTTCAACCGTGATCCGCGCTTCGCGGCCGAGCGATCGGCGGTCGAGCGCCACGGCGGGCGCGTCGTGTTCAGTTCGGGCGACGTGGTGTTCAGTTCGACCGCCCTCATCGAAGCAATGGAGCGCTCGACTGAGCCCTTTCAGAAGCGGCTGACCCAACTGGCCGCCAGCGCCGACCTGGAGCCGGGCGCGCTCGAACAGGTGATCGAGTCGTTCCGGGGCAAGCGCGTCGTCGTGGTCGGAGAGATCATGCAGGACACGTACGTGTTCTGCGACCGCCCCGACGTGGCCGACGAAGCGGCGATCATGACCTTGCGCCCGGTGCAGCACCAGTACTTTGATGGTGGCGCCGCAATCATCGCGCGGCACCTGGCAGCCCTGGGCGCATCGCCGGTGCTTGTCACCGCTCTGCCCGAGTCCGATCTTGCTTCACTCGTCACGCGCAGGCTGGCCGGCTCGGGCGTCGAGGTACGCAGCGTCTTGACCCCCTCGCCCCTGGCCGAGAAGCAGCGCCTGCTCGTCGGCTCCAGCAAGATGCTCAAACTCGATCTGGTCGAACCGATCGTGCTCGACGCCAGGCAGCGCGACACGTTGATTCAACTGGCACTCGACGCCGCCCGTGAGCACGCCGGCGCCGACGCGGGCATCATCGCCGATTTCGGCCTCGGGCTGTTCAGCCCGGCGATCACGCATGCGCTGTGCCGGGCGATACGTCCCGACGTGGGCGTGCTGACCGGGGCCGCCCGCGGACGGCGCAGCAACCTGCGCTCCATGACGCTCATGGACCTGGTCTGCCCCTCCGAGCCGCAACTGCGCGATACCTATCGCAACTTCGACCAGAGTTTGCCGGCCGTCACGTGGGAACTGCTCGAGGAAACCGGCACGCGCACTGCAATCGTCTCCCTCGACGCCGAGGGGCTCGTCGCGTTTCACCGCCTGCCCGAAGAGCAGGGAGCCTGGCAGTCGCGCCTGCACGGCGAGCACATCCCCTCGCTCTGCCACAGCACGCTCGATGCGCTCGGATGCGACGACGTCCTGCTCAGCGTGGCCACACTCTCCCTCGCTTGCGGAGGCTCGCTGCTCGCCGGCGCCTTCCTGGGCGCGGCCGCGGCCGCGGCGCACGGACGGCGCATCGGCAACGTGCCGCTCGAGCCCTCGGACCTGCGCCGCGAGGTTTCACGCGTACTGGGCGCCCGCATCACCTTCACCCCGCCCGAACAGGCCGTCGTCGCACGCCTCGGACGCAGCACCATCACGCGCACCGCGTCATGATCTCCTACATCGTCCCCACCCGCGATCGTCACAGCGATCTGGCCCGCACCCTCGGAGCCATCGGCCGCCTCGTGGAACACGATGAATCCAGCGAACACCACGAGCCGGGCGAGGTCGTGGTCATCGACAACAACTCGCGCCACACGCCCGTCGCGCCGCGCCGCCTGCCCAATGGCGTGCGGGTGAAGATCATCATGCTTGACGGGAACCTCGGCGCCGCCTCGCGAAACGTGGGCGCCGACCGCGCCCATCCTGACTCGGACTGGCTCGTGATGCTCGACGACGACTCGCACCCGCTCGACGGACGCTTCATCGCCACGCTGCGCAGCGCACCGGCCGACGTGGGCATCGTCACCGCGGACATTCATCTGCCCGCCCAGAACCGGCGCGAGGACGGCGGGCTGCCCGAGGTCTTCGTCGGCTGCGGGGCCGCCATCCGGCGCGAACTGCTCGACAAGGCCGGCGGCTACGACGCCAACTTCGAGTACTACGTCGAGGAGTACGATCTGTCGGCCCGCACCATCGCGCTGGGCTATCGCGTCATGTTCGAGCCGCGCTTTCGCGTCGATCATCACAAGTCGCCGGGCGGGCGCGACATGAATCGCATCGTCTCGCTGCTGCTGCGAAACGGGAGTTGGGTCATGCAGCGCTACGCGCCCGAGGCCGACCGACGCGAGCAGTTGCGCGAAATCCGGCGTCGCTGCCGACTGATCGCGGATCTGGAGCAGGCGCGCGACGGGTACATCCGTGGGCTGGGTCTGGTGCGGGAGACGCTGCGGGAGCAGGCGCGTGCGCCGATGTCTCGCGAGCACTTTGATCGCTTCACGGGTCTGTGGCACGCGCGCGAGGCGCTGCAGCGCGCGCACGAGAACGAACGCTTCGCCAACGCCGCCGTCGTGGCTCGCGGCAAGAACGCCTGGGTCGTCGATCGGGCGCTGGCCGAGTTGGGCGTCGATCTCGTGCCGGTCGAGCAGGCCGAGGCGCTGGTCATCGGCACCATGAGCCCGGGCCCGATGCTCGACGCGCTGGGCAAGTTTCAAGGGCGCGGGCGCGTGATCGCGCCGTGGTCCACTGCCGAAGCCGCCCGAACGCGACTGAACAGGCCCCGACCGTAAGGGAGGGATCGACTATCTGCATCACACGCGCTTCCGCAGCGTGCATGCGTGAAACTCCCGCCCTTCTTCGCGGAACTTGCGTTCAAAGTTGGTCCCGACCAGTTCGCCCGCACCGGCCGATGCGGGTCGATCAAACGCGAGCAACTCAAACGGCGTTCCAGGCATCGACTCCCGCCGCACCCGCACCGCCTCGGGCATCGGCGGCACCAAAGACCTCGCTCCGGTCAGCACCCGCTCGTCGATGAACTTACCCAGTCCCTCCCGCTCACCCAAAGCGCTCTGACCCTCGCCGGCGCTTCGGGCTCCTTCGGCGCCTCGGGCTTGTTCCCCTGGTTCGGCTCTCCGTCGCTCCGTCTCTCCGTCTCTTTGCCCCGCCCACTGCTCGAAGTGCGCCATGTCCCACGCCCACAGGTCGGCGTGATCGGTCACCACGCGCAACTCGCCGCCGGGGATCAGCACGCGCCACACGTCGGCCAGCAGGCGGTGCTGGACCACCCTCTTCTTGTGATGTCGGTTCTTGGGCCAGGGGTCGGAGAAGTACAGATGCACCACGCGACAGATCGCATCGGGGCAGCGCCAGTGCAAAAACTCGCTCGCGTCGGTATGCAGCATGCGTACATTCGTCAGACGCCCGCCCGTGCGGCGCCTCCGCACCCGGTCGGCGGCATACGCGTAGAACTCGCGCGCCCACTCGATGCCGAGGAAGTTCGTCCGCGGCTGCAAGACCGCCTGCTGCAACAGAAACGTCCCCTTGCCCGACCCGATCTCCAACTCAAACGGGCAGGACGGATCGGGAAACCAGTGCCGCGGATCAACCCACCCGGAACGTGGGTCGGAAAGAATGTCGTCCGGCAGCGGGGGCAGTTCGACATCGCTGACGCCGACCGCGCCGGGCGCCGGATCAAGAGTGCGGCCATGTCCGAGTCCAAAGGACATGGGCAACTGTATCGCCGGAGCCACTCGATGCGGACAAGACCTGAACTGCGCGGCTTCTCGGGCGTATGGACACAGTGGAGGTGCAAGCCCTGAATCGGCGGGCTGTGTCCGGCCAGAGGCGGTTGGTTCCAGGAGCGCCACGTTTTCTCCCGGTCGCCATGCGCGGTATTCTGCAAAGTGGTGCAACGCAAGCCGATAGACGGGCCGATAGACCACTGATTGCGCTCGCCGCGCGAGCGCTCGCCCTGCGGGTTCGTGACAGGCCCCGTGCGGCGTTGAGAGTGACGATGCGTGTTCGGGCCGACCTGCCCCGGGGCATGGCGTCCGGCCGCAGCCACGGAGGGCATGATGTCAGCCAATGCCGGACGGAACGCTTCGGACCTGATCAACCTGATCGAATCGCGGCTGGATCGCAAGCGCTTCCAGGACCATCACTGGTCGGGGACGTTCTGGGATTATCTGGACCTGTGCGAGCAGGACCCCTCGCTTCTGCGCAACGCCTACCAGCGCGTGTATGACGCGATTCTCTCGCGCGGGTTCGAGAAGTACAAACTCTTCAAGCGCCCCTGCGTGCGCTACCACTTCTTCTCCGATCCCTTTGACAACGGAACCGACGCCATCTTCGGGCTTGACTTTGCGCTGATGCAGTTGGTGGACTTTTTCCGCTCCGCGGCCGAGGGCTACGGCACCGAAAAGCGCATCCTGCTGTTGCACGGGCCGGTCGGTTCGAGCAAGAGCACCATCGTTCGCCTGCTCAAGAAGGGCATCGAACACTACTCACGCACGCCGGAGGGCGCTCTCTACTCGTTCAGTTGGCTGCTCGACTCCAACTGCGAGGTGCACGCCGTCGAGGGTTCGAGCCACGAGGCCGCACGCACCCACGCCTTCCCCAGCCCCATGCACGAGGATCCGCTGATCCTGATCCCGCGTGATGCCCGGCAGGCGCTGCTCGACCGCTTCAACCAGAAGTTTGCACCCACGCACCACGGAGGACGCCTGCGCATCTACGGCGATCCTGACCCCTTCAGCCGCAAGGTCTTCGACGACCTGATGACCTTCTACCAGGGCGACTGGCGCAAGGTGATGGAGCACGTGCAGGTCCGCCGCGTGGTGCTCAGCGAGAAGGACCGCGTCGGCATCGGCACCTTCCAGCCCAAGGACGAGAAGAACCAGGACTCCACCGAACTGACCGGCGACATCAACTACCGTAAGATCGCCATGTACGGCTCGGACTCTGACCCCCGCGCCTTCAACTTCGACGGCGAACTGAACATCGCCAACCGCGGCGTGTGCGAGTTCATCGAAGTGCTCAAACTCGACGTGGCCTTCCTCTATGATCTGCTCGGCGCCAGCCAGGAGCACACCATCAAGCCCAAGAAGTTCGCGCAGACCTACATCGACGAGGTCATCATCGGACACACCAACGAGCCGGAGTACAAGCGCCTCCAGAGCAACGAAATGATGGAGGCCTTCCGCGACCGCACCATCAAGATCGACATTCCCTACAACATCCGCCTCGACGATGAAATCAAGATCTACCAGAAGGACTTCGGGCCCGAGCGGATCAAGAACATCCACATCGCCCCGCACACGCTCGAAGTGGCCGCCATGTGGGCGGTGCTCACACGCCTCTCCGAGCCCAAGAAGGCCGGCCTGACGCTGCTGCAGAAACTCAAACTCTACAACGGCAAGAGCCTCCCCGGTTTCACCGAGGACTCGGTCAAGGAACTCAAGGAAGAGGCCTCGCGCGAGGGTATGGAGGGCATCAGCCCGCGATTCATCCAGGACAAGATCTCCAACGCGCTGGTCAGCCGCCAGGCCGTCGAAGAGCAAACCATCAACCCCTTCATGGTGCTCAACGAACTCGAGGACGGGCTCTCCCACCACTCGCTCATCACCGACGAAGAGACCAAGAAACGCTGCCGTGAACTGCTCAGCGTCGTGAAGGAGGAGTACGAGGACATCATCAAGGGCGAGGTGCAGCGGGCCATCTCGGCCGACGAAGAGGCCATCAAGCGCCTGTGCACCAACTACATCGAAAACGTCCGCGCCTACACCCAGAAGGAAAAGGTCGTCAACAAGTACACCGGCAAGGACGAAGAGCCGGATGAACGCCTGATGCGCGCGATCGAAGAGAAGATCGACATCCCCGACTCCCGCAAGGATGACTTCCGCCAGGAAATCATGAACTACATCGGTGCGCTGGCGCTGGACAACAAGAAGTTCGAGTACAACACCAACGCGCGGCTGTACAAGGCGCTGGAACTCAAACTCTTCGAAGACTCACGCGACACCATCAAACTCAAGAACCTGGTCTCCAGCGTGGTCGACGACGAGACCCAGCAGAAGATCGACGTGGTCAAGCAGCGCCTCATCAAGAACTTCGGCTACAACGAAGTCAGCGCCACCGACGTGCTCAACTACGTCGCCAGCATCTTCGCCCGCGGCGACAGCAAGAACCGGTGACTTGGGTCGGTCGGCTCTCCGAGCCGGCGCGAAGGCACGATGCAGGATTGAACCGAAACATCCCGCGCGAGCGGGAAGCCCGTTGTTCAGCAGAACAGCGTGCGCTCCCTCGCTGGCGCTTCGGGCTCGTTCCTTTTCGCGCTCAATCCGCTTGGTCGCGCGAAGCGCTCTGATTCCCCACTCCGTCTCTCCGTCTCTCCGTCTCTTCCTCACCTCACCGACCCCGCCTCCATCCGTCCGTCCTCATGCACCTCCACCCACGCCGCCCCGTCCTTGCCCGTCGTGAACCACACGCGGCTGGCGCGATGATCGGCCCAGCGCGGATCTCCCACGCGGCTGCTGCCGGTCGACTGGATCACCACACCCGGATCCACACCTGCCAGGAAACTCATCGCCTCAACCCGGAAACTCCCGTGGTGCGGAATCTCCAGCACGTCGGCCTTCACCTGCTCGACATCCTCCAGCAGCCGCCGCATCGTCTCCGACTGAATGTCCCCCGTGAGCAGCACGCGCCGCTCCCCCGCGGCCGTCGACACGCTGATGCGACACACCAGCGAGCGATCGTTGTCGGACAGCCCCGCGGCGGATTCATCCGGCCAGAGAAACTCCATCCTCCCGCGCCCGAACTCCATCGCATCACCCCGCGCCACCGGCTCGACGAGCACTCCCTTCTCCTCCAGCAGCGCCAGCAACGCCCGCTCGGGCTCGCCCCCATCGCTCAGTATGTGCGGCGACACCAGCACACGCTCGATCCCGAGCAGGTCCACGGCCTCGGGCAGCGACGAGTAATGATCCAGATTCCCATGCGTCACCACTCCCCGCCGCGCCCGCCGCACTCCCAGCGCCGGCAGCGCCCGCTCGAGCATCGGGCGCAGGTCCACTCGCAGCGAGCCGCAGTCCCACACCATTGCATCGTTGCCGCTGCGAATGATGTGGCACGTCCCGTCACCCACCGCCAGCGTGTCGACGCGCAGCACCACGTCGCGCAGTAGCGCGGGGCGCAGCAGCGGGCCGAGCAACTGCAACGCGACCAGCAACACAAGCGCCGCGAGCACGCGCGGATTGCGCACCCGCCGCTCCACCAGCCACACGCACAGCACCAGCACTCCAGCGCCGGCGATCACCCCTTCGATCGGCGTCACCTGGAAGTTCAGCCACGGCGCTTCCGCAAAGCCGCGCACCACCCCGCTCGTCTCGGCAGAAACCCACGCCAGTTGATCGAAGATCCACCGGCCGGCTGTCCCGCTCACCAGCCCCACCGCAAGCGCAAGATAGCCGAGCGCCAGCAGCAGCACCATCGCCGGGGTCACCACGGCCGTCGCAATCGGACCGGCCAGTGACAGCGTCCCCGTGTGCGCCAGCACCACCGGCGTCGCCACCGCCCAGCACAGCACGCACACCACCAGGTACGACCTGGCCCGGCGACCGCCCGACTTCCACACCGAATGACGCGATCGTCGCAGACCACGAATCTCGATCGGCGACACCCACGGATGCCGCACGCTGGAGAGCCAGATCAGCAGTGCCGTGATTCCCACGCTCAGTTGCGCACCCAGACTGAACACGTCCAGCGGGCGCCAGATGAACAGCCCGCACGTGATCCACCCCAGCAGCGTGAGCCGGTCATATCGCCGCCCGAGCATGTCGGCCGCGAGCAGCGCCAGCACCAGCACGCCCGCGCGCACGATCGGTACCTGTGCCGGCGCCAGCACCAGCAGCGCCAGCACCAGCACGCCCACCGCCAGCGCCTCCAGCCGCCCGCGATCGCCGGTCAGCCGAACCGCCAGCACCCCCAGACCGCACAGCACCGTCAGGTGGAAGCCGGAAATCGCCAGCAGGTGGGCCGTGCCCGACTTCTGGAACGCGCTGCGCGTCTCGCGCAGCCCCGGCTCGACTTCGCCGAGCAGAAGGACCGCGAGCATGGCCCGCCCGTCCGCGTGCCGTCCGTCGCCGGCGATCTGCTCGAGCATGCGCCCGCGCACGCTCGCCACCGCGCGCACCCACGCCCTGCGCCACCCCAACCCGTGCAGTTCAATCTCTTCGATCAACTCAGGTGAGGTGACGAAGAGGCTTCCGACCTTCCCCTCCATGTTCGACCACGCACGCCCATCGCTCTCGCCGGGGTTCGACTGCGCCCGCGGCGGCGCGTACCAGCCCTTCATTCGTACGCGATCACCCGGCGACGGCAGCAACCCCGCCTCATCCGCGTCCACGCCCACCGACACGCGGATTCGACCCTCCGCCCGCTCGCTTCGACCGCCGCTCCACAGCGATGCCAGATCCACGTCGAAACTCATCGCCGGCTCGATGCGCCGGAATCGCGCCAACTGGTCCCGATGCGGCCATGAGGCCCGCGGCACGCTGGTCACCAGCCCCTCGGCCTCGATCATCTCAGCCTCGACCGGCCCGAGCAGCGCCTGCGGCGACCGGGCGCCGGCCGTCGCCGTCCGCATGTGCAGCCACCACGCCCCCAGCAGCACCACCACCGCCAGGAGCGCCCCGCCGAACAATCGTCGCGGCGTGAGCAGCGCGACCAGCGCCGCCGCCCCGGCCGCCCCCGCCCACGCCGAGGCCGACAGATCCGCCGATCGCGCCAGCAGCGCCCCCAGCGCCAGCGCACCGACGCACAGCCACGCGCGCCGTCGCGCCCGCCGCGGCGCCGGGCGAATCAACTCCGCGACCACCACATCATCAAACGTTGCGTCCACGCGGGGCACAGCGTACCGCGCCCGGCAAAAACGAGCCGCCGAACCCGCGCCCGCGCAGGCAGACCGGTGGCGGCCCGTTCAGCATGACTCGTGAAAACTCAGCCCCCGCCGCCGACGACGATGTCGTCAAACTCGGCGATCACGTCGCGCGTCGTCGGGTTCCCGTTGTCGTCAGTCAGACGGTGGGCTCTGTTGTTAAAGGAATCCCAATACTTGAAATTCAACCCGTACTCGATGTGATTTCGCGCGTGGGGGGCCACCGTCGAGAAGCCCTTTTCTTTGCTGCTCATGTACATGCCGTCCGCCCCGGCTGCTTGGAGCACGAAGGCTCCGCGCCCCAGGCCCGGGAACAAGTTCTCGATGCTCGTCTCTGAATTTTCGTCCAGCAATTGATCAACCGTTTGACCGTTCGGTGCGCGGGGTGCTGAAATGCTACCAAGAAGGGCGGTCATGCTGAGCGTTCGCTCCAAATCCCCGGCTCCCGCCCCCAAAAGGCTCCCCTGCACGCCCGGCTGCGGGGGCACTGTCTGGTCATACCCCTTGCGCCCAAGTGCCGTCGCGCTCAGGAACGCCGCGTTCGAGTTCCAGTAAAACAACGCCGGGTTGCCCCCCGAGTTGATCGCGGCAAACTGGTCCCTGCTGTTCACCCGCGGCAGCGTGTACGTGTCGGCCGACCAGAACAGCACCGGACTCCCGAACGCATCCACCACGTCGAGCAACTGCAACGCCGATTCGCTCGCCCCGGCATGCCCGGGCACGCTGCTCATCTGCTGCGTCCCGGCGACTTGCGCCTCGTAATACTCGCGCGACGGGGCGAAGTACGACCCCTTGTCCGTTCCCATCAGCGGCGCCCGCACCACCACCTGTTCACGCGTATTGCTCGTCGGGCCCACCGCGATGTCGCCCTGGCTCACGTCCAGCGGCGTATCGAACACGTTGCCGATCACCGCGCCGGCTCCGGCCAGGTCGAGCATCGCGTTCTCCATGCCCGACATCCCGCGTCCCCCGTTCTCGGCGCTGCCCATCTGGCGCTCGGAGAAATACCCGGGGTTGCGCCCTTGGTTATCCAGTTTGAATCGACCGGCCGCCCCGGCAATGTCGCTGAGCAACTGCTGCGACGCCAGGCGCTTGCCCGTCTGCCGGGCCCCGCTCAGCACCGGGATGATGATCGAGATCACCAGCGCGATGATGGCGATGACCGTCAGCAACTCCACGAGGCTGAACCCTCTTGCCTTCATGTCCGTCCTCGAGCGCATGCTCGGCTCCTCGACCCGACCCGATGGGATCCGCGCTCGGATGCTCCACACCGCATCCAACGCCGTCCAAGTCAACACGAAACCTGCCCGCGACCAGACCAGGCCGCAGCCGACGGCGCTGGACTATACGACCGGAAGCCTCCCTGGATGCCCTATCCACTGCGGGCGCCGACATTTCTTGACATGCCCCCGACTTCCTACGCTGCTCACCCATGTCCGACACGCCCACCCCCGAGCCGATCCTCATCACCCGCAACGCAGAGTGTGAGCACTGCGGATATCACCTCTCGGGCACGCCCATCGTCGACCGATCAGCCCGGTGCCCGGAGTGCGGCAAACTCACCCACTTCCAATTGCGCGGGTCCGATAATAAAACTCCCCCACGCGACCGCGGGCTGGGCTTCGCGGTCATGGTGGGGTTGTTCCTCATCGCCGTCGGCGTCCCGATCGCGTTCCTCGTACCAACCTGGGCCCTGGGCATCATCGCCCTGGCGATCGGGGTCGCGGCGCTGGCGGTGGCCCCGCGCCTCGTCCGCCGCTGGTTCGGACTGTGAACCCCCGCGCGTCCTAATCCTCACCCCCGAAGTCAAAACTCATCCGGTACCCCGTGCGCCAGGCCGGGTACGTCACGTCACACCGATACCCGACGTAATCCGCGGGGTTGAGCCCCCCAGACTCAAACATCAACCCCAGCAGCAGAGGGTACCGCTCGTACGCGTCGCTCCGGGCATTGCCCGGCGAGAGCAGTTCGAGCCGCACCGGGTACGCGAAGCGTGTCTGCCAGCGCTCGCCCACCTGTGTCGAAAAGTCCGGGCGCCAGAGGTGCTGGTCCAGCCCCGGCAGGCACTGCCGCGCCAGCGTCCGGTGCAGAAACACGTCGAAGAGCATTCGGCGCACCGGGAAGTTCACCAGCGCCCACACCTCTTCCAGCCTGTTCGGACGGCTCGCCGGGTGCGTCATCAACCCGCGCATTCCGAAGATCAGGTCGATCGGCTCGGCCTCGGGTGCGCCCGGCTCCCGGTCGATCGTCTGCACCATGTGCTCGCCCGGCTCCTTCGACCGCACCACCGGCAGCGGCTGCGTCGAAAACGCCCGCAGAATCGCGTCCGGCGCGCCCTCCACCAGCGAACGATACACCCCCACTTCCTCCGAATGCTCCGGTCGTGCCTCCGTGCTGAACACATGAAACGTCAACGGCACCGCGTCGGGGCGGGCGCGATGTCCGACCAACCCGTGGACGCGCGACTGGATCAGCCGATCGGGCGACGGGCCCGGCGTGTACACATGCGACGCCAGCCAAAGGTCCGACCAGCGCCCAGTCAGTTCGGCGCTGGCCTCGAAAAGGCGTTGCCGGGTCGAGCCATCTTCCTTTCCCGGCGTGCCGGACGCCGCGGCCGCCGCACCGGCGATGCGCCGGAGCAGTCCGCTGCGGCTCCCGCCCAGGCGCCGGATGTCGGCATCGAGCCGAGTGATGCAATCTGAAAGGCCCTGCCCGTCAGATAAGGTGAAACCCGCTGCCTTGATCGCTTCCAGCAGCGTCCGCAGCCCGCGAGGTCCGGGAAGCGCTTCCAGCAGCCCCAGTCCCGGATACGGGGAGATCACCGCCGATACCACCCGCTGACAGGTGGTCCGCTCCACGCCACAGGCCCGGCTGAGCCCGCTGGCAGTCTGGGCTTCGGGCGGTAGGTCGGCCAGCAGGCCTCGCAGGGCCTGGAACAGCGCCTGGAGGATCTGGTCGAGCCCGGCGGCGTCGGCCGTCCCGAGATCCTGCTCGGCGGACACCTCCACCCGAATGGGGGCACTGCTCAAGTTCATGATTCGATTGCTCGACTTTCCTCTTGACATGTGCCCAGCATATGCTGAAACTATGCTCAGCACAAGCGGAACACACCCGTGTGTTCGTACGAATCCAAGGGCAGCATACTGAGGAGACGATGATGAAGCAGGCAATCCTGGCGTTGATGGCGACGGCCGGCGCGGCGTGCGCCGACGTGACCACCTTTGACAACGGCACCGAGGGCTGGTCGGTCAGCGGACGCGACACGATTTCCCCCACCGGAGGCAACCCCGGCGCCAACATGGATGTCGATGTGCTCGACGTGTTCGGGGCCGACATCCGCAACAGCACGGCCGCCTTCACCGGAGACTATCGAGGGCGCGGAAACCTCACGTTCACCGTCGACATCCAGATCAACTCGATCAACATGATCGGCAACGAGGTGTCGCGGGACCTGGTGATCGAACTTCGCAACTACGACACTCCAGGATGGGGTGGGTTCACCTCGATCTACGCCCACCTCGGCACATTGAGCAGCGCCGACACCTCGGACTGGACCACCTTCCAGGCCACGCTGGACACCAGCGCGGTCGACCTGCCCGGCGGCTGGTTCGGCGCCGGCGACGAAGACCCCAACACTTTTGAGCCCATTCTGCCGGCCGGAGTGAGTGTGCAGGACGTGCTGTCGGGTGTGGACGAAATCGCGTTCACCACCTTCGTGCCCGGGTACTTCTTCGGGTTCACCAACTTCATCATGGCGGTGGACAACGTCGGGGTGGTGCCCGCGCCGGGAACGGGCGTGGCCATGCTCGGCGTCCTGGGCCTGAGCACGCTGCGCCGGCGCCGATAATCGAATCTCTGGTCCCCTCGATGCGCCTGCTCGGCTGCCAAAGCCGGGCGGGCGTTTCAATGCCGACACTAGGGTTTCTCGGCGATGAGTTCGTAGACGGGGGGCAAGTGGATGAACGAATCGGGATCATCGGCCGCTTCTGTCCATGCCTGCTCAAATGCCTGGCGTTCCCGTGGCGTCAGATAGCCCGAACTCTCCAGCCGGGGGATGAACGTCTTCCAGAACATGGTCGGCCAGGTCCACATCTGCTCGTGTGGGTGTGCGACGCGCTGAATGACCTCGCGATGGATGACGCGCCATCCGGCCTTGCCGAGCAGAGCGGGCATTTCGCCCATGACATCGGGGTTGCCGCCGCGGTCACGCCAACTTTTTGCCACGGCCTGGATCCCGCGCGAGAAGGCCGCCCGGCGCGGCGCCAGCGTCATCGACTCATAGTTGAAGTAGTCCTGAATGACCAGGCGTCCCCCGGGCCTGAGCAAGCCGGCAACCTGGGCGACCACCGAGCCCGGGTCTCTGATGAAGCAGAGCACCCAGCGGACGTAGCCCATATCGAACGGTGCGTGTCCGCCGGCGGTCTGGGCGATCTGGTGGACATCGCCCTGGACGGCCGAGGCCCAGGGAAGTCCGCTTGCCCGCATGCCCTGGTTGAACCAGCCGACGTACTGCTCGGACTCGTCGACGCCGAAGACGGCGCCGGTGGGTCCGACGATCTGAGCCATATCCATGGACGCCCAGCCGGGCCCGCAACCGACGTCGAGGGCGCGCCAGCCGGGGCGCAGCCCGGCGCGTTCCCAGGCCTGATGAGCGTGGGCTGCCCAGAGCCGATGCTGGAGTCCAAGACGGATGCGTTCCTGCTCGTCGGTACCGAGGACGTATTCAGGCATGGGGGAAAGCGTAGAGGGCTCGCGATTGAATCGCGCCGCCGGGTGGGGAAGATTGCTTCCGTGGGGCCGAGGAAAGGCCGCGATGGGAGACGAGAGCCCGCGACGATTCATTCCGTTCATGGACACGGGGCTGATGCCGTTTTCTTCGCGTGGCGTTCCGTCCATGAGCAGGCCCAACTACCGGCACGAACTGGCGTCGAGTCTGTGCCTGTCCTGGGCGGTGGCGGTCACCGAGGGAACGGTGGTCGGCGTCATCGTCAAGAACGCCTTTGAGGGCGTGGTGAGCGAAATGATGCTCAACTTCGCCGTCGCGACGGTGGCGGCGGCGCCTTCAGTGGCGAACATCATCAGTTTTGCCTGGGTGCGCCTGGCACATGGGCGCCCCAAGGTGCCGTTCATCACCAGCCTCCAGATCTCGATGCTGGTGCTGGTGGCCGGGCTGGCACTGATTCCCCGTTCATCGCTCGGCTTGCACCTTCTGGTGCTGTCGGTGGTGGTGTCGCGCGTGTGCTACGCCGGTGTTCAGACGCTGCGCTCGACGGTCTGGGCGTCAAACTACCCGACGCGCGAGCGGGCCAGGCTGACGGGTCGGCTGACCACGGTGCAGTCGGAGTTCGTGGCCGTGTCGGGGCTGCTGATCGGGCTTTGCATGGAATGGGACGCCCGGTCATACCACGCGTTGACGCCGCTGCTGGCGCTGGTGGGGATGCTGGGGGTGTGGCGGTTTTCGAAGATCCGGGTGCGCCAACATCGGCGTCTGATCGCGCTGGAGCAGCAGGCCGAGTTGCTCGACCGCCCGTCGTTCAATCCGGCGGCCATGATGCGCGTGCTGACGGGCGACCGGGGCTTTGCCGGGTTCATGCTCTGCCAGATGCTGCTTGGGATGGGCAATCTGATGATGAGCCCGATCCTGACGGTGCTGCTCAAGGACCGGTTTGGGATGGGCTACGAAGGCGTACTGGTCAATCACACCATCCCGCTGATCACCTTGCCTTTGTTCATCCCCATGTGGGCCAGGCTGCTCGACAGGGTTCACATCGTCTGGTTTCGCGCCATCCACTCGTGGTCATTTGTGCTGGCGATCGGGGTGCATCTGGTTGCGGCCCTGGAGGCCGACCTGTGGCTGCTCTACGCCGGCGCGGTGCTCAAGGGGATTGCTTTTGCGGGGGGTGCATTGGCCTGGTCGCTGGGGCACCTGGACTTTGCTCCGGCCGAGCGCTCCTCCCAGTACATGGGTGTGCATGTGACGCTGACCGGGGTGCGGGGGCTGTTGGCGCCGGTTTTGGGCATGCAGATTTACGTGATGATGGAGGCGTCCTACCCGGGCCGCGGCTCGTGGGTATTCGCCGTGGCCTTGGGTTTCACGGTGCTGGGGGCGGTCGGGTTTGGAGTTCTCGGGCAGGCGATGTCAAACCGTCGGGGAGGGCTGGGCAAGCCGGAGGGGCCTGTCGGGTAACTGTTTTGAAACAGGACTCGACGTGGGGGGCAGACTGGGGCGAAAGTGTGCTAGGGTCTGGCTTGCCGGGCCGTCGTCCGGAAACGAACGAAGGTTCTAGAGTCAGCACAGGACGGAGGTTGGGTAGTTTTGTAGGTCGGCTGCGGTGAGAAGAGCGGCAGCCACTGTACAGCGAGGGGTGATGATGTCACGGCGAATCCATGCGATGGTGCTTGCGGGCCTGCTGACGGGTGTGTCGAC
The DNA here is from genome assembly GCA_008363215.1 of Cyanobacteria bacterium CYA. GTDB lineage: Bacteria > Planctomycetota > Phycisphaerae > Phycisphaerales > UBA1924 > J022. The sequence continues at coordinate 97,766 of RHKP01000011.1, read as the reverse complement.
AATTGGGGCGGCCCTGCCCCCTCCGCTGCCGCCCCTGACCGAGTCCGAGGTGGCCCTCAAGCCGGCCGCGTCTCGCTTCACGGTGGATCGGGCCGAACACGACTTCGGCACGATCCTGGACAATGAGCCGAAGGAAGTGGTGTTCCATTTCACGAACACCGGGGTCGAGCCGCTGATCATCGGGGAGGTCAAGAGCACGTGCGGGTGCACGGTGCCGGAACTGGTCAAGAAGATCTACCAGCCCGGCGAGCAGGGCGAAGTCATCGTCCGGTACAACCCGCACGGGAAGCGGGGCAACGATGCGCGGTCGGTGACGCTGGAGACCAACGACTCGACGCAGCCGAGCGTGAAACTGAACATCAAGGCACACGTCAAGCAACTGGTGGTGTTTGAACCGACGCTGCTGCAGTTCGGGCAGGTGGACAAGGGCAAGGGCAAGACGATGGAGTTCTACGTCGCGGGGCGCACCGAGGACTTCCAGGTGACGCTGGCGACAACGACCATGCCCGACGTGTTCACGGTCGAACTGGGCCAAACGGAGGTGCGCGAGATCGGGATCGACAAGGAGCAGTTGCGCGCCACCAGGTTGATCATCAAGTTGCGCGAGGATGCTCCGGTGGGGATGCACACCGCCGAGTTGACGATGCGCACCAACGACGGGCGCGCGCCGGTGGAGCGCACGCAGGTGCTCTCGCAGGTGCTGGGCGACATCCAGGTGACCCCCCCGCGAATCTCGCTGGGTCGGATCGAGCGGGGCCAGTCGTTCACACGCGAGTTCCGCGTGCAGAGCCGCTCCGGGCAGCCGTTCCATATCAGCCAGATCGAGGCACGGGACACCACGGCCGACGTGAGTTTTGAGTTCATGCCCGAGGATGCCAAGAACCCGACGAGTTGGAAGGTCGTCATGAGCGGGCGGGCCCACCCGCAGGAGCGGCGGATTCTCGGACAACTGCTCATCCGCACCGACGTGCGCAGTGAAGAGACGATCGAGGTCCGCTACAACGGGTTCATCAATGTCGGCACCGAACCGGGCAACTAAGTGCGGCCCGGCGCTGGCGGGGGCCCTGGCGCTGCTGGGAGTTGCGGTGATCGCCGGGGCGGCCCACTCGTGGATCGTGCCGGTGACGCTGCGCCCGGACTGGTCGAAGAACACGACGGCACGTGCGCCGGGGAATCCATCGCCCGACGCGGGCGCCCACACCGGGTCTGTCGCAGCGCGGCCGCAGGGCGTCCAAACCGGCGATTCGGCAACCCAGGCTGCTGCCGAGCCCGACGACGCTCACTACATCGACCTGACAACTGCCCGGCAGATGTTCGATGAGCAAGGCGCGCTGTTCATCGACGCCAGGCCTCGGGAAGAGTACGAGAAGTCCCACATCGCCGGGGCGGTACACCTGACGGCCGAGGCGATCAGTTCCGGGCGCGCCCTGTCGCTGGTGACCGAACTGGTCGAGAACTACGGGTATGAGCACCCGATCGTGATCTACTGCCACGGGGGCGACTGTGATGCCTCGGACAACGTGGCCAAGTTGCTCCTGCCGATGGGCTTTGCCAACCTGCGCGTGATGAAGGCCGGCTTTGAAGACTGGCAGAGCGCCGGGTACGAGGTCGAGTGATGCGAGCGATCGAGGCCGGCGTTCTGCTGATCGTGCGTGCGGCGCTGGGCGCGATGTTTGTGTTCGCGGCCTGGATGAAACTGAAGAACCCGCAGGCGTTTGCCGACTCGGTGCTGGCGTTCAAGATCTTCGGGCAGGCCGACCATCTCGTGGTGCTGACCACGTTCGTGGTGCCCTGGCTGGAGATGATCTGCGGGGTGCTGCTGGTGCTGGGGCTGTGGTCGCGGGCGGGGGCGATGGCCTTGTGCGCACAGTTGCTCATCTTCACGGGCGGAATCGTGTCGGTGCTGGTGCGCCACCTGGACGTGACGTGTGGGTGCTTCGGGGAGTACGAGTGGCCTTGCTCCGGCGCGGTTTCCATGTGCCACGTCGGGCGGAACACGGTCCTGCTGGTCGGGATGGGTCTGCTGGCCTGGCGCGGCGGGGGCGTGCTCGGGCTGGACGGGCTGCGCTGGCGGCGTGCGATACAACGAGCCAGCGAATCTGAATCTCCGCGATAGTGATGAGGAACGGCCTCCCGACACCCTCGCGTCGACGAAACATGTTTGACGGGGCGACCTGCAATCCTCCCCCCTTGTGCGTGCGTGTGCCTCGGACTCGACACTGCCCACCTCCCGGCGTACTGTTGCCGGCACCTCTGACCCGTCGCCCGGGCCGTACCCGGGCCGAACAGACCAGGACGGAGCATCCCTGATGAGTCGCTTCAACCGTTTCGGGCCCCCCACCCCGCAAGGCAAACTGACCAAGACCGGCGCCAACGGCACGGTCTACGTCGATTGGAAAGACATCGAGTCTCTCCGCCGCGCCATGAGCCCCAATGGGAAAATCTACGGGCGCAAGCGCCTGGGCACGACCGCCCGCGAGCAGAAGATGGTGGCTGCGGCCGTGAAGCGGGCCCGCTTCATGGGGCTGCTGCCGTTCACTTCAGCGACGCTCTAAACTCGTCGGATGCACCGTGATTACGACCGGATGGGAGAGTTGTTGCATGCGCTGCGCGGCTCGCGGGTTGACCGCATGCGCGCAGCGGCCGACGTTCTGTGGGAGCACTTGTCCTGCGCCGGCGTATCGTGGGTGGGTTTCTACACCGCCGAGCCGGGCGACGTGGAGATGGTGCTGGGCCCATGCCGCAACAAGCCGGCGTGCAGTCCGATCGGGCTGCACGGGGCGTGCGGGCAGTGCTGGACCAATCGGCGGGCGCTGGTGATCGCCGACGTGGCGGTGATGGGTGACGGGTACATCGCCTGCGATCCGCGTGACAGATCCGAAGTTGTTGTCCCGCTCTTTGACGACGCCCAATGCTGGGGAGTGCTCGACGTGGACAGTCACCGGGTCGGCGCGTTCAGCGCCCGCGACGCTGAGCAACTCGACCGGCTCATGGTCATCGCAAAGTTGACCGGCGACGGCCCGCGGGAAGACCCGATCGAGTTCTGATGCGCCTTTGCGCAAGTTTCTACGCGCCTGCTGCACTTCTGTTCGGCGCGGCGTGGGGCGGCGTGATCTGCAACGCGGTGCGCTTCCAAAGCAAGCAGTCTTGCTCGCATGTGGCAGGGCGCCACACACGGACTGAGTTGGAACAGGCGGCCGGGGGCGAGAGCCACACCCACGTGCGCGGCCGCATCCGGGCCGCGATCATCGCCAGGCGGGGACGCACGCACCCATGCAAGCCCGTATCAGTCGGCGCGGTAGCGGTGTGGACGGCGCCTGGGCGTGGCGGCCGCACCTTCGGCGTTGGAGCGGTCCTTGCGACGCCCGCTGCGTCCGGAGGCGCCGGAGCGATTCGCGGGCGACGACGACGGGGTAGCGTGCGCTTTTCGGTTATTGCGCGGACGGCGGCGACGGGTCAGCGCATTGGTGTGCTCGGCGCGGGCATGCGGCTGGGGCGACCCGGCGTGCAGGTGCTCCTGCGGCGCACAGTCAGCGGGCGGCGCGACGGTCGGGCGTTCGGCGCGCGGCTCGATGCGGGTCGGCTGCACGGGCAGGCGGAGTCCCGTGAGGCGCTCGATGGCCTTGAGGTGTCCGCGCTCCTCGCGGTCGCAGAAGGAGATGGCGACGCCGGCGGCGCCGGCGCGCCCGGTGCGGCCGATGCGGTGGACGTAGGCCTCGGGCTCACTGGGCAGGTTGAAGTTGAAGACATGGGAGACGCCGTCGACATCGATGCCGCGGGCGGCTACGTCGGTGGCGACAAGGACGCGGGTGCGCCCGGAGCGAAAGGCGTCCAGGGCCCGCTGGCGCTGGTTCTGCGACTTGTTGCCGTGGATCGCTTCGGCGCGGACACCGGCGCGGGTGAGCACCTTGGTCAACTTGTCGGCACCGTGCTTGGTGCGGGTGAAGACCAGGGCACGCTCGACCTCCAGGTCGCCGAGCAACTGTTCGAGCAGCGCCGGCTTGTCGGCGTGATCGACCATGTAGAGCGACTGGGTGATGCGTTCGGCCGTGGAAGCCACGGGCGTGACGGCCACCTTGACTGGGCTCTTGAGAAGTGAATCGGCGAGGCGGGCGATGTTGGTCGGCATGGTGGCCGAGAAGAACAGCGTCTGACGCTCGGCGGGCAGGGCGCTCGATATGCGGCGGATGGGGTCGATGAAGCCCATGTCGAGCATGCGGTCGGCCTCATCGAGAACGAAGATACGGATGCTCGAGAGGTCGACGTATCCCTGCTGCATCAGGTCCATGAGCCGTCCTGGGGTGGCGACGATGATGTCGACGCCGCCGCGGAGCATGCGGACCTGATTGTTCTGGCTCACGCCTCCGTAGATAGTGACCACGGAGAGCGAAGTGTGTCTCCCGTAGGCGGCGAAAGAGTCGGCGATCTGGACGGTCAGTTCACGCGTGGGCGAGAGGATGAGGGCGCGCGGCTTGACGGGCCCGCGGCGGGACTTGTCGACGGGTTGGGAATGCAGGTGATGCAGGATGGGAAGCGCAAAGGCGGCGGTTTTGCCGGTGCCGGTCTGGGCGCAGCCGAGGAGGTCGCGACCCTCGAGTGCCGGCGGGATGGCCTTGGCCTGGATCGGCGTGGGGGTGGTGTAGCCTTCCTCAGCAATGGCATGGAGGAGGGGCTTGGAGAGGTTGAGAGAGTTGAAATGCTGCAAGACGGACGATCTCCTGTCCGCGATCAGTCGCGGCACGGGTAAGGGCTTCCCTGCGCCAATTGAGTTTGGAACAAGTGCGGCCGGGGTCGCTGAAGCGCCATCGCGGAGTACGCCGCAAGCGCCGCCAGCAGAATCTCAATCTCGACCCCGGGCTTCACACGAAGCCGTCTCGGGCGGCTGAGGCCACCGGCCAAGCCAGAGTATAGGCAAGCCGACCCACCCCTGGCGGGGGGGGGGAATCAAACTTGCCGACCCGGATTCTCATCGGCGAAGGACGGACCCGGCTGAAGTTCGAGTCCGGCAGTGGGCCGGCGCGAAGGGGCGAGGCGTGATCTTGCCGGCCGGACGCTCCATCGATCGGCTCGCGGGTCGTTGCTGAATGGGTACAGTGCGTTTATGCGTCCACTTCTCCCTTTCGTCGTGTTCGTCTGTGTCTGGTGGCTCATCGGTGCTCCATCCGGGGCCGGAGTTGATCCGCCCGAGTCGGGCTGGGCGGGGCTTGTAGAGCGGGCCGAGGCCGAGCACGGGGAAGCCGGCAAGCGGGCGGCCGAGTTTCTGTTGGCGCATCGCCCCGAGCGGGACGCGGGACTCGACGCAGAGATGTTGTGGAGCAACCTCGATCTGGCGCTGAAGGCGCGGGCCGAGTTTGCGTGGGCGCGGGGGGTGCCCGAAGAGTTGTTCCTCAACGACGTGCTCCCCTACGCGGTGCTGGACGAGACGCGCGAGAACTGGAGGCCGAAGTTCTACGAGGAGTGCCGAGCCATCGTGGGCCGGTGCGCCACGGCGACGGAGGCGGCCCAGGCGCTCAACCGTGAATACTTCAAACTCATCAAGGTGCACTACAACACTGGGCGCAAGAGCCCCAATCAGAGTCCTTCAGAGTCGATCGCGCAAGGGCGGGCGACGTGCACGGGGCTGAGCATCATCCTTGTGTACGCGTGCCGGTCGGTGGGGATTCCGGCCAGGGCGGCCGGAGTGGCGTCGTGGCACGACAAGCGCGGGAATCACACGTGGGTCGAGGTGTGGGACGGCGCGTGGCACTTCACCGGGGCCGACGAATACGACGCAAACGGGTTGAACCGGGCGTGGTTTGCGGGCGACGCGGGCAGAGCGGTGCCGGGCGACCCGATGTTCGCGGTGTGGGCGTCGTCGTGGAAGGAAACAGGGCGGCACTTTCCGCTGGTGTGGGACGAGTCTTCACGCGTGGTGCATGGGGTCGACGTGACGGCGCGCTATCTCGGCCAGGACGTCAAGGACGGAGCAGGCAAGGCGGTGCGCCACCTGCGGGCATGGGACGGCGAGCAGCGCGTGTCGGCGCAGGTGCGCGTATTGGACACGCACGGCGCGCTGGTGGGTCAGGTGCAGACCCGAGCGGGCACGGCCGACCTGAACGACATGCCGGCTGTCGCCCTGACCCCGGATTCGCGATACGCCATCGAGATTGAACATGACGGGCGGGTGTACGCGACAGCGCTGCCAACTGCGGCTGCCGGCGAGGAAACCGTTGACCTGCGGCTGGACGAGCGTTGGCGCGTGCTGAGCGAAGAGGAAGCCGTCGCGGCGGTGCAGGCGGCGTGGAAGCAGACGGGCGAGGCGATCGCGGCGGAGAAGGCCGGCCGCGAGGCCGACACCTTCTCGTGGAACGGGCACACGATGAAGGTGCTCGAGAAGACCTTCGGGCAAGCACCGGAGGGCGAACGAAGTCTGTGGATCTCGATGCACGGGGGCGGCGGCGCCCCGCCGGAGGTCAATGACCAGCAGTGGCGCAACCAGATCCGGCTGTACGAACTCGAAGAGGGCATCTACGTCGCGCCGCGCGCGCCGACGGATACGTGGAATCTGTGGCACCAGGATCACATCGACCCGCTGTTCGATCAGTTGATCAGCACATATATCGCGACGCGCGGCGTCAACCCCGACAAGGTGTACCTGATGGGATACTCGGCCGGAGGCGACGGGGTATATCAGGTGGCGCCGCGCATGGCAGACCGGTTTGCGGCCGCGGCGATGATGGCGGGGCATCCCAACGAGTCGCAGCCGCTCGGACTGCGCAATCTCCCGTTTGCGATTTTCATGGGGGGGAAAGACGAGGCGTACAACCGCAACAAGGTCGCCGGCGAGTGGGGCGCGCGGCTTGATGAGTTGCAGCAGGCGGATCCGGAAGGGTATCCGCATCGTCTGACGATCTATCCCGACTATGCTCACTGGATGCAGGGGGAGGACCGCGAGGCGATTCCGTGGATGGCCGGGCACACGCGGACGCCGTGGCCGAAGCGCGTGGTGTGGCGGCAGGATGACGTGACACACACGCGGTTTTACTGGCTGGAGGTGTCGCCGGAGCAGGCGGCCGCGGGTCGGCAGGTAGTGGCGGCGGTTGATGGGCAGAACATTCACATCGAGAGCGCCGACGTGGACGCGTTGCGTGTTCATCTGCACGATGAACTGCTCGACCTGGACGAGCCGGTGCGGGTGGAGATCAACGGGCAGTTGGTCTTCGAGGGAACGGTGCGCCGCACACGCGAGGCGATCGAACGTTCGCTGGCCGACCGGCGTGATCCGCGAGCGGCGTCGACGGCACAGATCGACGTGATCGTACCGAGCCCGTGAGAGGGAGAGGCAATATCGACCGGGAGTGATGAGCACGAGAGTGTCCGGCACGCACCGGCAGAGCGTGGGAGCCGAGGCAGACAACAGGAGAAGTGAGATGAACTTTGCACAAATGACACTGCCTGAGTTTGAGCACGAGATGGCGACGACGCGCAAGATGCTGGAGCGCGTGCCCGAGGACAAACTGGACTGGAAAGCCCACACCAGGTCGAACACGATCGGGTGGAACGCCTGCCACCTGGCGGAGATCCCGGGATGGGCGCCGAACATCCTGACGCAAGCATTCTGGGACATGAACCCCGAAGGCGGCACGCCGTACAAGACGCCCGACCTGCGCTCCCGCCGCGCGATTCTTGACATGTTCGACGCCAACGTGAGCGAAGCGAAGAAGGCCATTGCGGGGATGAAGGATGCGGCCCTCATGCAGGCGTGGCAGTTGCGCGATCACGGCACGGTGGTGCTGGAGATGCCGCGTGCGGCGGCGTTTCGTACCTGGGTGATCAGCCACGCCATTCACCACCGGGCGATCCTGAGCGTGTACTTCCGGCTGACGGGCGTGCCCGTGCCGGCGATATACGGGCCTTCGGGTGACGAGCAGGGTTGAATGACGCAGGGTGGTGCGCTTCCTTGCCTTTGCCGCACGGGGTTGAATTGGCAGCGCGGGCCTATACACTTTGCCGTTCACGCGTTGGGGAGTAGCCGCCCGGCGTACCGGGTGCGTTCATCGTCAGGACGGTCGGCGTCGCAAGCGGCGTCGGCCCGGTGACGCAGGGGCAAGACCTCTGGCAAGACCTTCGCGACTGCGGCCATCCGGCTGCGGTTGTTCGTTGGCGCTCCGATGCGGGACCACCCATGACGCTCACGCTGGCGCTGGCTTCGGGCATTTCGCCCTGGATGTTCGCGGGTTTCGTCGGCATTGTCATCGTGCTGCTGGCGCTGGATCTGGGAGTTTTCCATCGCAGGGCGCACGCGCCCGGCATGCGCGAGTCGCTGGCGTGGACGACGTTCTGGATCGTGCTGGCGCTGGCCTTCGCGGGCGCCGTGTACGCCCTCTACGAGGGACACGTGGGCGGCCTGGGGCAGAACGTGCCCATCGTCGGGAGGCCGGGGCAGACGGAAACCGTGCTCGGCGCCGAGGCGACCAAACTCTATATCACCGCCTACCTGCTCGAAAAATCGCTCTCGATGGACAACTTGTTTGTCATCGCGATGATCTTCGCCTCATTGAGAATTCCGGCCGCCTACCAGCACCGCGTGCTGTTCTGGGGCATTCTCGGGGCGCTGATCACCCGGGGGCTGATGATCGGCGTCGGGGCGGCCGTGGTCGCGTCGTTCGCGTGGGTCGTGTACGTCTTCGGCGGGCTGCTGATCCTCTCGGCGATCAAGATGATCTTCTCTGATCCCGGCGCGGGCGATCCTCGCCAGCACTGGGGCGTGAAACTGGCGAGCAGGGTGCTGCCCATCAGCACCAACATGGAAGGGCAGCGGCTGCTCTCGCACGAGGGCGGGCGATGGCACGGCACGCCGCTGCTGGTGGCGCTGGTGGTGATCGAGGCGACTGACGTGATGTTCGCCGTCGACTCGATCCCCGCCGTCTTTGCGCTGACCGGCGATCCCTTCCTCGTGTTCACGTCGAACATCATGGCCATCCTGGGGCTGCGCTCGCTGTACTTCTGCCTCGCGTCGGCCATGACGCACTTCCGGTTCCTGAAGAGCGCGGTCATCGCGGTGCTGCTGTTCGTGGGTGTGAAGATGTGCCTGGTGCACACCGACTGGAAGGTGCCCACCGAAGTGTCAATGGGCGTTATTCTCGGGCTGCTGGCGCTGGGCGTGGTCGCGTCGCTGGTCGCACCGGGCCGGGAGGCGGCTTCGGCAGGACTTCCGCAGTCCGAAGCGCCCGACACGCCGTGTGATCGCGCGACGCGGCCGTCAACCCGGCCGACGGCGCGATGACGTGGCTTGGGCATCCACGGCGTCGAATGTCACGTGCGCGTCCGCGCGGAGCGGCTACCTCCAACCGGTCCGCTTTCGGGTGCGGGTCGGGGCCTGACCTGCTCCTCGAATCCTGATCCGGGCCTATGAGAGTCTCATCGGACCCCGGCGGGGTCGAGGAGACTTTCGGCATGAAGCGGACGAGGCATTCGGCGGAACAGATCGTGACCAGGCTGCGGGAGGCCAACGCGATGCTGGCGGCGGGGCGGAGCGTGGCCCAGATCATCCAGCCGTTGGGCGTCAGCGAGCAGACGTACGCGCGCTGACGCAGTCAGTGCGTCGGGATGAAGGAGGGTGCAGCCCGGCGGCTCAAGGAACTGGAGATCGAGAACGCGCGGCTGAAGAAGGCCGTGGCCGACCTGACGATCGACTGCCAGATCCTGAAGGAGGCCAACGACTACCTGGGAAAGCATCGAGCCCTTCGGGCCGGAGGGGCGTCGTGAAGCACGTGCAGCAACAACTCGATCAGGCTGAGCGTCGTGTCTGCCGCGTGCTCGCACAGCCGCGCTGGACGCAGCGGTACAACACGGTCCCGCGTGACAGCGATGAGGCGGTAGTACAGTTCGCGGCTGGCGGGCGTGCCGTACTCGCCGAGCCAGTAGTCGCGCCGGCGCTTCGTCGCCGAGTCCGTGAGCGTCACGATCGCCTGGTCGTAGACCGAGCGTGCCCAGTAGGCGGGCGTCTTGAACGGCTTGGGGGTTGGGTTTCTGGCGCGTTTTTCTGCGTTGAGCCGCTCCGCCGTCCGCCGGCGGGTCACCGCAAAAGGCAGTTTTAGAAAGCCTTACGGCAATCGGGGTGACAGTACGCCAGTTGAACTCTTCGTGCAGGGAATTCGAGCCTGGGAGCCTGGAATCCGCGTTCTTCTCACCGTGAAACCGTGAAAGCGCAGTGATGGGCGCCGCGGCATCAGCGTGCGAGGCGCCACTGGAGTGTAGCGAGAACCCTGATTAGCCCGGCGACTTCTTGGGGTCGGCGGAGCCTGGATAAGTACGCTCTTCCTGGAAGCGACCGTTTTCCTTCTGGATTTTTACCGATCCACCGCCCGGCCCGACCGCCTTTTCCAGAGCCCCGCCGCGTGTCGCGTCCCCCTTGGTCTCGAAGCTCTTCACGGTGCGATCGGTCGCATCATTCACGAGGTCCCATCGATCTGTCTTTTCGTTCTTTTCGAGCGTGTATTTGGGGAGCTTTGCCATGGGTAGAAGTATAAGGCCTTTGACTCGGGAGCGCAAGCGGATTGCCTCGCCAGCCATGCTCGTGGGGGGTAGAGGGTGAGGTTTGGAGCGGGAGAGGGGCCGCGTCTCCCGCTCCATCAACTTGGGTTCAAAGCAAGCCGCAGAGCCTCGATCCTCTGCCGAGTCGGTAGACACGCCTCGCTGCCGCGGAGGCGTTGCGACAGGCAACGGCGAGCGGGCTGTTCCAATCGGCGACCTCGATCTCGAAACCGCCGGCATGCCGACGGAAGAGTACAGCTGTGTTCGGATACGAAGGACCTCCCTGAGCGGCGGTCGGAAGCGTAAGCCGCTCCATCTTGTTCATCCGCGGCGCGCCATGCCAAGCAAGTTGTCGATCGTTCCAATGGCGCGGTCCAAGAGTGAGGACCGGATGGCCGATCACGACATGCTGACCGGCGTAGTTGTTGAACGCGAATCCGAAAAATCGGTTTGCGTGGCGAGGAACCTCTAGGATATTGCGGGAGCCGCCTGTTGTCATGGAGCCGGCTTCGACCCAGAAGCGGTCAAACGCGGCAGGGTTCAAGCGGCCGGCGTCAACTTCGTCGGGAAAGGCCGGAACGGCGCCGGGCTGGATGGCGACCGGGGCGGGAGGGTCATCCGCTTGGTGCGGCGGCGGCTGGGGGCGGAGCCCGCGATACTGCTGGAGTAGCTGGTCATCGAATGGAGTTGTTGCCGCCTCCAGCCGGTCCCACTCAGGCTGAGGCATGAGAGCGGCTGTCCCCCGCGATACTGCCACGATCTCGGTGTTAACGGTCATTGCGCGGCGGCTCAGATTGGCCGATCCCACGACGCAAGACTGGTGCCCTTGATGGTCGAGAAGATAGAGCTTCGAATGGAAGGCATTGCTCGGACGAAGGTGACCGCGTGCGAGAAGATGAGCGTTGGCGAGTCGGACGCGGGTGTTTGGCTCCTGTGCCCAAAGGACAAGTGCCTCGGGATCGGTCAGCCCGAAGTCCACGGACGTTAGCAATACCTTCGGAATCGCGTGCCACGCGGCTGCGCCGACTCGCTGTCGCCATTGCGACAGCAACAGCTGCGATCCGCCGACGGTCGTGTAGGCGACGGCAATGCGGAGCTGGTCGATGGTCTGACTGGCGAGGGAGAGCAGTGCGTCGAGCACGACGCCGGGTGTTGACTCATCTTGGACGACCAATTCCATGGGGGCTACGACGCCTTCTTGAAGACCTTCGCCGCTTCCTTGTTGAGAGACTGCATGTCCGGGTTCGACTGAAGCCATTCTCGTATCAGCCGTCTACCCGTCTTGATCCACTTGCCGGGGTCTTCAAGGTCCGGACAGGACTCTATGAATCCGGCAACCTGCTCGCGAAGGCTGCCGCTGAGTGCTGCGACTTGTTGATGCGCCAGGTCGCCGGGATCGAACAAGGGTGTCACTTGCCAAGGGACGGTGTGAAGGTGACGGCGACCAAACACGCCTTCCGGGATGAACACCTCGATCTGGTCGGCGAGCGGACCGCTGTTGAACATGCCGACGTAGTAATCGGCCGCTTGTAGGGAGTCGAGCCAATACCAGTAGAGCGTCTGATCGACGAGCAGAGCCGACCGCTTGGGCGTCAACTCATAGACGGCGGCAGCGGTGTTCGATCCGCCTGGTCCGGTGAGAACCAGATACCCAGAGGCAGGGAAGGTCTGTTTGAGAAGCTTTCCCCGCTCATCGAGGTAGGCACGGAAGGACTTGTCAATCCCCTCTTCCTCGTATGCTCTTTCGATGCGCGCGAACCGGCTTGCTGACTGACGGAAGCCCATTGCACGGATCTCTTCGTCGCTGGCGAACGCGAGGGAACGGTCCTTCGCCCGTACCACAGGGACGGCAATGGTGGGAAGCCGCGGATCGAATGCGAATGGGACAAGACCCTTCGATTGCAGCATCCCGTGAATGAAACATGGCGCGACGAAGCCGTTGAAGCGAGCTGACTTCATTTTCTTGCTATCGGCTACGACATGGCCGAGCGCGCCGGTCGTGGTTGGTGTCTCCACCTTCCACTCGGCGCCGGCGCGATCCAACACGCGGATGCATACAGCCGTCCGTGGCATGATGTCGGCGCCTTGGTGAGGCGTCAAATGTCCTGCCGCACCCGCAGTTGCCGAAGCGCCAGACTCCGAAATGCGCCAAGCGGTCCTCCGCGAGCCGAGCGTGTGGACGCTGAACTCGACCTTCTCATGACTCGCGGAGTCACTGACGAAACCCTCAGTGTGCGCAGCATCCACGACACCGGGAACATTGGTCTTCTGGCCGATCAGGGCGACGCACGGCGCCTTGAAAGTTTCGCGCTTCACGTCCCACAATTCGTTGATCTGGAACGTGACCGGCCGGGTCGCTGTCTGGTATGAGCCATCGCGGAACGGTTGGTGATGATCGCCATTGACAATTGTGCCTGGCAACAGGATCGCGATCTGGCCGTCCGCCGCAAGGTACCGGTCAACGGCGTAAAGGAGGAATGTCGTGGCGATTTCCAAATGCAGGAACGATGGACCAGTTGGCCGCAGCCCATAGGAATCCGTGCGGTCACTGATGCGCGCTTTGTACGGGTTGTTGGCGAGCTTGCTGAGCGCGAGCCACGGTGGATTCGAGATGATGCCGTTGAACTGGCCTGCGAGGAGACTCGGCCGGTAGGTGTTCTTGAGAATGAACGCCCAGATACCGTTTCGGCGGGCAAGAGCGAGGGCGATCATGCGCCGCGCCAAATGGAAGAGTCCGGTCCTCGCTGCTTGGGTCGTAGCGGAGTCCAAGGTGACGGCGTGCGCGGCGAGCGCCGAATCAAGCCGGGTTCCGGCGAGTACCTCGGTGATCTGGGAGGCTTCGCCGGAGGTTCCCGCATCGACCGCGGTGTCGTAAGCCCAATCGACAATATCGTCGAACACTTGGCGGAATTCAGGCTGAATCAGGACGGCGGGCAGTCTCACGATCGTGCCGTCCAAGTCAACGTCGATGTGGGCGGCGCCGCTGGCAGGCAGTCCCTTTGCGGTCGGGCTGGCAACGAACAGCGAATCGGCGTGGTAGATCGGAATCGTAACCGAATGAATCGCGCGCGTGATTTGATCGCGGAGTGTGAGCACCCAAGTGGTCTTGGCGAACGACACGGCCAGAGGATCCACGTCAAAGCCAGTCACGCACTCGGCAAGGCGTTCGATGGCGAGGGCGGGGTTGCGACGGATGATGGACTTGAGGCACTCGGCGACGATCGCGCCTGAACCGCAACACATGTCAACGAAGTTGGGAGAGGTCCCGCGAGGGAGCCGGTCGATCGCGGCGTCCGCAAGCCTTTCCGCGAGCCAGTGCGGCGTGTTCGCCTGGCCGAGGAGGTGACGCTGCGTTTCCTCGCCGAGTTGCCCGATGAGCGGGCCAAAGACCTCCGTCGTCGGAAGACGGGTGAAGTCGTAGGCAGTGAGGTCCAGTTGGATGCGCTGCGCGATCGGGACGAAGCCCGGCAGGTGCGCCTCGTCGGCGAGCCAGCCGAAGTAGTCCCGCTCCACGAAATTCGACAAACGAAAACGGTCGGAGAAAAAGCGACCAGTCAGAATTGCCCGAGTCTCGTCCTCGTCGCTGCGGAGCGCGGTGCCGGTCAGAATGTTGGCAGATAGCAATCTCACGACGACAGTGAAGAACAGTTCCGCGGCATAGTGAGGCGCGCGGAAGGACGTGCCGCCGGTTTCCAGGTGATCGATGAACCGGGCCCACAGCGTGGTGGCGAGCTTGACACAGTCGTCCGCCTTTCGGGCGCTAGCAACAAGTGCCTGAAGTGCATTCGCATGCTCAGCAAAGAGCCGGCTTCGCATGCCAAGGTCAAGAATGAGGTTCTCGGCTGAAAGAGCGCGGGACTGTTCCCGCGCGAGGTGCGCCTTGATAAATGCCCTGAACTGGTCCCCAAGGGTGGGACTCACCCTTGTGGTATCGAACTCGTCGATGGGAATGAGCTCGATATGCTCGGGCAGCGTGTCCTTTGGAGGGACCGGACGGCGAAGCGCCATCCCGTAGACCTCCCATTTCACAAAGTCGGTGAGTACGCCGCGAGCCTGCTCAATCGGCGTGCCGGCCGCGATGAGATTGGCGGCGTATTCCTGCACTTGGGCCTTGCCGTGGTCGTAGACGGCGCGATCGCGTATGTCAGGCTCGTACTCCATCACCGTGGCGCGGACCAGCGTATCAACGAAGCGAATGGCGGCACGGGTACCCGTCTTTGAACTGCGCTGCGTCGTCTCCGCCCCCTCGATGTAGTGGTCGATCCAAGCCTGGTCCGCGTTGTCTGGAAAAACTCGACGAAGGTGCGAGACGAACTCCTCGCGCAGCTTCTTCTCTTTGGCACCGGCATTTCGGTGTTCCTGGCAGCGGCGGATAAGCTCGTCGATGGGCGTTGTCAGAGGATCGCCTCCTTGGGAGCACGGACGCGCTGTTCCTGCCTATCGGCGATAAGCGCGAGAAGGCGATTGCGAGCCGATTGGCTATCGGATGGGTTGGGAAACAGCGCGGCGAAGACAATGGTGTCGATCGCGGAAAGGGACTCGTCCGTCCGGGCGTGAGTCAACGTCGAAAGCGCCTGGCCGATTTCGGACAGGCGCGCCGAGCCCTCGGCGTCCAGGGATGGGATGGGAAGTTCGCGAAGCTGGGTTGCCTCGAACTTGAGAGCTCCTCCGCCCATGGGTGTGCCGATGCATTCCGCGCAGGCCCGCGACCAAGTGGAGTTCAAGAGTGCGAGCAAAGCGGGAGGCGGAAGCGCTGAAGAGCCGGAGTAGATGGTGGAAAAATTCGCGTCAATGAGAGTCGGCGGCGACGTGTTCAGGAAAAAGTATGGCGATCCGGAGTTGACACGGGGAGCGGCCAGCACTGGCTGATGTCGCGGCGCGAAATCGGGAAGCATGTACCAGTAGCGGTCGTTGCTGGCATCGGTGAACAATGCCGGCGACGCGGGGCGCGTCCGGTTGTTGGTCCTGACCGCCGAAAGTTCGGGGATCGGGACTTGCCGGCCTGGAGGTCCAATGGCAGTGGTCGCGGCGCGACGGATGAGCGCCGCAAGACGCTCCGGAAAGAGCTTACAGTTTCCCGACGGCGCATCTTCGGGCAGAGCCCACCCGTGCAGAACAAGGACGCGGCCGGCAAGGGAAGCGCCATCGACGGCGAAGCCGGACACTTCGCTTTGGCGCCGAACGACAGGTCGCAGGAGCTCGGTCGGGACCGGCAGTGTGATGCCGCCGAGCGTGTCACTGACACGAACCGTCTGCATTGCGCCAACCGGCGCGCCGACAGCTTGCACGTAAAAGAATGCATTGCAACCCGTCCGCAAGCCTTGCCCGATCTGGAAGCCGAGCCGTTCGAGTGTAGTCGTGGGTCGAGGCGTGACCGATCCGAGCGCATGTGTGAGGCTCGGTGGGAGAGCGGCGGCGAAGCGAGATACGGAGACAGCGGTTTCGCCGGCGGCTTTGAACCACGATTCGTGGCGGGCTCGGCTCAGGACTGCGCTCTGTTGGGCAGCCCAAGGCACCCGGCGAATCGCGATGTGGGGTATGGCGAGTGGCTCGGAGCTACCAAGCCATTGCATGAACGCTCCGTCGGGATCGGGCGTGGGGAACACGCGACCGACGAGACTCTGGGTATCGGCTGCCGTCGGACGAATCGCGGCAATTGTCATGAGTGAATCAGAAACGGCGCGTTCAGTGAGAGGAACGAGCGCCTCAGAAACGCTGAGCCGCCGTGAAACCACGAGCGTTGCGGGCACGAGCGCATCCTCAAACCAGCCGACACCGTGCTCTTCGACGATAAGCGACGGCTGAAAGAACCGAAGCTGGAGATATTGAAGGATCGTGGCGTAGTCTCGGTTCATCCACGTCTTTGGGACGACGAGGGCGAGCGTTCCGCCTGGTCTCACGAGCATCGCGCAGAGCAGCCAGCTCGGAACCGAAAGGTCGGCGAGCCCTGAGTACCCTTCGACAAGTGCCAGCCAGACGCGGGACTCGGAGCGATCTGGTACCGAGTCGGCGAGCGCACGCAGTGCCGACCGTGCGTCCATTGCGGTCGGTGGCTGGCTGTCGCCGGCGCGCGTTGCGGAATGGGATTGGTAGCGCACATAGGGAGGATTCGCGATGACGAGATCAAAACTGCCGGGGCCTCTGGCACCGCGCCAAATCGCCGGCGTGAACGCGTCGCGATTGAGGATCTCGCCGCTGTGTCCGTAGGCAGCCGCAGCGAATGACAGCCTCTCTTCTGCGAGCCGGGATGTTGGGGCATCGATTTCGACGCCGGTGAGCGAGACGTTTTGCCCGTGCATGGCTGCACGCGTTGCCACGGCATCGAGAAGATCGCCGTGCCCCGCCATCGGATCGACGATGCTCCTAACCGCGTCGTCAAAACTCAGCGAGGCAAGCAGGGAAGACGCGCGAGCGCCGGTGAAAAACTGCCCCAAACGCTTGCGCTTGCTGCGGTCGAGCGACAGCTCGTAGTCCCGCAGCCGGCGACGTACCGCCTCCAACTCGCTACTTGTTGAGGGTGAGTTCGCCATTGTGGACAAAGTGCTGATCAAGCTCCCGGTAGAATGCAGCCGCGCCAAGCGGGGGCTCAGATTGACGGTCGATGTATCGGGTGACAAAACGCGAGTAAAGCCTTTGCGAAGTCAACTCCTCCTGGTCTGCGGCGCGTAGGGCGCAAGCGACGATGCCGCGCATGACCGCTTGGACGTTCTCTGAGGACCGCCGTTTGGCAGCCCGCGATTTGCCGAGCAGAATGAGCGCGTCGCCTTTGACGGCGTTTGGCGCGGTGACCTGCTTGAAGCTACCCTGGCGCTTGTCCAATACGTTGGAGGTTTCGACGGAGAAGTTGCCCGCCTCGAAGGCATTGAGCAAGGTTGTCCACACGGCCGCGCTCGTCGAGTGAAAGACGACGGTCGCCTGGGCGTTGGGCTTCATGATGCGGTTGAGTTCCCGGAATGCGGCAGACAGCAGGTCTTCGTACTCCGAGAGGCCCTTGCCTTGCGCGGGGCTGAGGATCGCCTCTGGGGTCGTGTCGGTGTAGCGCCCAAGCCAAGCTTCGCTCAGGAAGTTGGCTTCGCTGTACGGAATGTTGCCGCCGAACGGCGGGTCCGTGAACACGTAGTCGATCGACTGATCGGGTAGATCGGTGTGGGTGCAGGAGCCCTTCACGACGCGCACGGTGCCCTTGGCGTCGCGGAGGCACTCCAGGGCTTGAGCGATCGTGGTGATCTTTCGGCGGAGTCCGTCGAAGACATTCTTCTCAACGGGCAGTCCACTGATGTAGAGCACGCCGGGTTGGTTGCTCGTGGTGACCAAGTCGCGCTGTCCCTGCTTGGCAACCACGCGACTCATAAGCGTGGAGTGGCTCATGTTGTAGCTAGACAGCCACAGGCGGAGAATGTCGCGCGTACTTCGTGGCGATTCCGCAATGAGGCGATTGACCGCTGCGATCGCTATCAGATTGCGACGGGTGTAGAAATGATGGACATGCGTGATGCCTTCGTGATAGCCGGCGCGGTACAGGTCGCCCCAATTCTCCCCGCCCTTCCCCATGAGGGGTACCAATGGGAACGCCGGTGGAACGGGCGTCTCTTGGATGCGTGCCACAAGATCGCGATCCTGCGAAATCGAGTCGCGATTCCACGTGTGGCCTCGGGTTGACCCATAGACGCGAGCGAGAATTCGCTTCCGGGTGGTGACCTCGTGGCCTAACAGGTCGTCGAAGTACTTCTGGATCGCGCGCGGCTGACCGTTGAGCTTCTCGGCGCGCCCGCACTTACTGCAAGTGAACTGGTCGGAGATATGGGCAGGGTCAAGCGTTACGCTGCTCTCCCACAGTGAAGTTTCGGAGCGGCAGTAGCGGCATCGGATGCACTCGGTCCAAATCGCGTAGCGCAGTACGCCGGCCCGCCCTTCGTCGTCCTGAGCTTCGTAGAGCCAGCCGTATTCCGCCGCGCAGGCTTCGAGGATCGCTTCCGCCGCATGGCGGAAGGCGAGTGGATCGGGTTTGGAGCACAACGTCTGCCCGAGAAAGGAGCCGAGACCGCTCAACTCATATACGACAGCGTTGCGCGATCCCCACGTGACGGGAAGGCGAAGGCGCTTGGCCGTCGCGAGCATTTCGGGCGTGGGCTTTGAGCAAAGGAGGGCCGCGAGCGCTGTCGTACCACTTCCGCCGAAGCCATCGAACACAGTGGCGTTCGGCTTGGTGTGACTCGCAATCATGAGGGCGATAGCCTCTGGAGCGATCTTGGTTGAGTATGCGTGGGCGTTGAACAGTGGTCCTTTCCGAGTAGCAGGAAGCGGTGCGCCGTAAACGCGGGCGGAGACTGTCGTAGTGCGGGCGGCTTTCGGCATGGTTACACCGACCTCTCAGCGGCCGACTCCCGGCTGAACAGCGGCGTCTCTTGGGCGATGAGCTTTTCAACAGCGTCACGGACGACCCAAGCCAGCGAAACCCGCTTGCGCTCGGCGAGGGCGGAGAGAAACTCGTGCTGGTCCTCGCTCAAACTGACGGACACGCGGTAATCGAGACTGGATGCAGGCTTTTTGACGAGCGTTCGCATGGGTTTTCGTTTTCGTCCAGGCATTTGGTGCACCACTCTACACCAGTATGATGCAGGCCGTCAAATGACCCTTACGGCCGCCAAACTGTAGCAGCTGTTGGGCCAAACATGAAAGCACCCCGGCGGTTGCCCGCCGGGGTGCGGTGAGAGTCAGGCGGCGTGCGCCTGCTCGTTGGGGGCGTCGTGCAGGGCCGCGATGATCTCGGCGGCGGTCTTCTGGATGCGGTCGAGGGACCCGGCCAGGGTCTCGGTCTTGCCGTCGAAGAGCTGGATGTAGTCGCTGGCAGCCGTGCCGGTCTCGAGGCCGATCGCCTGGCAGACGACGAAGGCGACAGCCTCGGCTTCGGTCTCGCGGACGGTCTTGCTGACCGGGCGGTCCTCGCCGCGGTGGAGCAGCTCGTGGGCGAACTCGTGGACGGTGACGGAGAACTCGCTCGCCGGCTCAAGGTCGGCGTGGATGCTGATGCGGCCGCCACGGGAAACCCCCAGAGCGTCGGGCGGCACGTCGGCGTTGTCGATGGTGATGCCGCGCCCTGCGATGACCTGACGCAGACGGTCGATGTGGGCGCCGGGGTCGCCGCCGATGCGAGCGGGCTCGGGCAGCGGTTCGCCGTCGGTCTGCGACACGTCGAAGACGTAGACGCCGCGGAAGCGGAGGATTGACTCGGGCTTGTCGGCGTCCCTCGCCTCATCGTCCTGCTTGCGGATCATCATCGGCGCGATGATGACGATGCCCTTCTCGCCCTTCTTGACGAAGCGGCCCACCTGCCTCCAGGTGTGGAAGCCGGCGACGTGCGTCGCGTCGGGCCTCTGCGAAAGGATCAGCATGACGTTCCCGAAGCTGTACTTGTGGAACCGCGCCAGCATGGCGAGGTAGCGGGTGAGTTCCTCGCTGCGCCCGCTCTTGAGCGCTTCGGCGAGTTGTTCGAGGGCCTGGTCGGCGATCTTCTTGGCTTGTTCGGCTTTCATGGTTTGCTCCTTGCCGGGACCCGCGATGTGCGGCCCCTTCGCAAGGCACGAGGGGCCACTCGCGGGTGGCCAAGGAGCGAGCGGCGCGCAGACCGTCAGCCCGCCGGAGAGTCCCGCGAAGCGGTGCAGGGCGAATGACGGACGGAACCGGCAAGGCGGCGAAGCCGCGTCCGGCGTGAGGCGTGCATGACTCGGAGGCGGGAAGCGAATGCGGTGACGGGCGAAGCGCCGCGGCAGAAAGCCGGAATCAAGCCAGTCGCCGGCGGGCCGACTCAACGCAGAAGGCGATCAAGGACGACAGCGGTGCGCCCGCGCTTGTGCCAGCGGGGTTTCTGCCGCGGAGGAAACCCTCGCCTCGCCCGACGCGGGTCGCCGGTCAGACCTGCACGCGGCCGCTGGATTCAAGACGAAGTACGGCGATCGCGCCGCCGTTGAGCAGGGCGGGGATGGGCGAATGGAGAAGCGACGCGGACTCAGGGGCGTACGAACGCAAGTGTGCGTTGCACGAAGCCCAGCAACTCCGCATCGTTGATGACCTCGGTCTCCCACGCCGCGTTGGTGTCGTGATGGAAGCGGTTGGCGTACTCGGTCAGGTCGCGCAGCTCGTCGGTGTTGGCGCGGTCAAGGATCTGCTGGGCCGAGCCGACGCGCTGATCGCAGAGGTGACGGAAGGGGCCGAGCAATGTGCCCGGCGGGAAGTGTTCCGGGCTGGCGACGCGGAGATAGGCCTCGATGGTCGGACGGATCGCTCGTGCGACTTCCCGCGTATTGGCGACCGGGGTCTGTGTGTGTGCACGGAGCATCGCGTGGCGGCGGTCGTGCTCGCTGATGCAGTCCTGCGTTACGTCCCATGTCCGGATGGTGGAGCCTGCCCCATCACGCGCGACCTCCATCGCCGTCCGCATTGTCGGCACAGCACCTTCCCAGAGTCGGCAAAGAAATGGTTTGTTGTGCGACAGAACGATGACCTGGCGCACCCGGTCCGCCAGTCGCCGTGCTTCCTGTACCGTGGTAAGCGAGCGGTGGTCATCCAGGCTGGTGATCGGGTCGTCGATGACCACGATTTTCGAGGCCAGCGTGGGGTCCTGGTCCAGGCAGGCGAAGAAGAACGCCAGCGCGAGCGTGTTCCGGTCGCCCGAACTGAGGGTGTTGCGGAAGGACGGCCCGCCGGCGGCAGCGGCGGCGCCGATGACAACAGGCGTGTTGTTGATGACGACGCTGTAGTTGCACGCCGGGCCGGCACGGGTATTGGCGACGGCGACGTTGCCGAGCCTGAATCCCGCGTTGAAGCGCTGGAGGTAGAGGTTGACCGCGGTCTCGTACGCGGGAAAGACGTTCTGACGGTAATGGTCGAGCTGCGCCCTCACCTCGTCGCGTCGGCGCTCAGTTTGCACTTTCGCCGCCTTCTCCGCAACGTACTGGTCGCAAAGCGGAATGATCTCCGGCGTGTGTCGCGCACGGGTTGCCTGGAGCCGGGCAAGGTCTGCCGCGATGGCGGCGGCGTTGCCGCCCGCCGCCTGTTCCTTCACCAGCCGGATCGCTTGGTTGGCGGCCGTCAATCGGCCACTCAGCGCCTCAATTGCCTGACGGTGGGTTTCGTAGGTGGCGATGACCGCCCTCGCCTCGGCCGAGAGTCTCTGTCGATCCAGGGGTGACGCCTGCTTGGCCTGGAGCGCAGCGACAACCGCTTCACGGGCGGCACGCCATGCGCGCGCGATCTCGGCCGTATCGACCCCAACTTCCGGCAATTCACAGAAGGGCGACCAGAACGCGCGCCGTTCGCTGACGACGCGGATGGCGCGCTCGAAGGCCGATTGCATGTCGGCGCCGTGCTGACGGTTGAACTCCGCAGTCGCGTCACCGATGGCGTGCAGAAGACCGGCGTACTCCGCGCTGAAATAGGCCCGGTAGTGTGTAAACACAGCGGAGCCTGCAAGGTCCTGGGCGCAGAAGGGGCAGGAAGCCGATTGGGCGGGTACCCGGTTCATGCCGGCCACAATCCACTCCTCCCCTCCCCGGCCGATGGTGGAGAAATGGCGGCGAACACGCTCAACGGCGGCAGCGTCGATGTCGGTGACTTCACGGGAAAGCACAGCGTCGATGGCATCGGCGTCAATCAGCGGCAGAGAAACCGTGTCAAAAGGAGCCGCATTGCGGATCGGATCTTGTGCGCGGACTGCGGCAAGGTTGCGCTCGGACTCCTGGATCGCGGCGTCAATGTCCTGCCGTGGTTGAAGTTCGCAGAACTGGTCCACAGTGAAGCCGTCGCGTGAGGTCGCGGGAATCGCATCGGCGCGTGCGCGCAGGGCGCTGTTGTGGCGTTCGATCTGCTCGACGATCTGCTGAAGCTGGCGGTTGAGCGCAACCCCCTGCGCACCCAGTATCAGTTCGTGCAGGTTCTGGCGGTGGGCCGGGTCAACGTCGAGGCCTGAGCAGACATTCTGGTCAACGAACACGTCGTCGAACACAGCGATGTCGGGCAAGGTGCGGTTCCAAGCCCCGGCCTGGAACATCGCTGCCGGAGGTCCGCCGGTGCACTCGATGATGACGTGCGGCGGATGGGCGGCGGCCAGCCGTTGACGCTCGGTGACGGGGATCGTGTTACCGGTTCCGAGCGATCGGAGGATGGCGGAGAGCGTCGTCTTCCCTCGTCCGTTCTCGGCGTAGACGAGCGTCAGCCGGGAGAGCGGGATATTCGCGGCGGAGGCGACGTTGCCGAACTGTCCGACGTTCCGAAGTAGTTGCAGTCGGTCGATCACGAATCCACCTCCGGTCCTCCGTTCAGGTCGCTTGGAGCCTGTCGCGTTGCTGCCTAGCACCGGGCCAACCTGAAGTCAACTCAGGCGACGCAAATAAGTGCGGACCGGAATCTGGCGGGGTAAGGGCATCGGTCAAAGGCTTCTGATCGCATCGCCCGGATCCACATCGCATGCCCGGCACCATGCGGCAAACTCCACCGGGTCGATGCGGCGGTCGCCAATCTCGGAGCGGTGGACCATCGTGTTGTGCATGCGGAGCCTCTGGGCAAGGTCCCGCTGCGTTAGTCCGGCCTTTGTTCGCATGGCGCGCAGCATCCCGCACATTTTCCGATAGGCCGTCTTGTGCTGGGGCCTTGCTGCCATAACGGCAGCAGGCTAAACTGCCCTCGTTCTGCTGCTAGTTTAGCAGCAAGCCATGCGGAGAGGACGGCCCGAAGCTGGTACGAGCCGGTAGCTGGTGGGATGAGCACGAGCGCACAACGGACCGAGGAGATTACGATTATGGCCTTGATCGCTTGCCCGGAGTGCAGCAGGGACATTTCGGAGAAAGCCGCTCAATGTCCCAACTGCGGGTGCCCCGCTGCGGCTGCCACGACAACCCAGAAGGGCACACCGGGCGTCCAGGCTTTGAACGACAAAGGCGGGACTTCCGGCTCCACGGGTGACAAGTCCTTTCAGCTGACCAAGCCGACTCGCGGGTTCGGCAGGGAGTTCCTCGTCGGCGTGTTGACCATCGTATCCGTTGTCGTTCTCCTGCTTGGGATCGCGGGCATCAAGTCGTGCATGGACGAAGCGGCGACCAAGAGGGCGGAAGAGAGATTCAGAGGGAGTCAGGAATTCAAGAACGCGGAGAAGCAAGCCGCGGAGCGAGCCGCCCGTGAAGCGGCGAAGGACGCGACCAGGAACCTCCATTTGGACAAGAAGTAGTGACCTCGTCCCGCGTATTCGAACTTCAAGTGGTAGATGACTCGTGATGGCGGGTGCGTCGTCATCGTTCAGGGAACGGCTGCCACAACAGCGAAACCGATCCGGATGGGCCTGGGTGACCCCAAGGCTTTCAATCACGTTCTACGGCGTCCTATCGAAGCCTCTGCCTTGCCTTCTTTCCTGAATGCAATCCACCCTCTCCCGCTCGAAGCGGTTCGGGATTGGGAACAGGTGTCGGACTCTTGTCCAGCCCGTCGGAAACGCTCTTCAAGTAAGGGGGTAGGCCGCCGCCGTCGCCTGCGCGTTGGGGGCGCGCTCCGGCGGCGGGGTCGCATGGGCGTGTATTCAGTATAAGAAAGAGCGACGGGTTTAAGCTGTTGAAATTCCAGAAGCCGAACCGTCACGATCTGTCGCCCGGCCGACAGGATTGGTCGTTGCACCGTCAGAAAGCGCTTGCGCGTTTGTCGGTTGTGTGCCAGTGTGCTGTCTGTCTTGTGACAACTTCGGAGGCAGAAAATGACGGATGAGCGACAGAACACGGCGCTGGCCGAGAATCAGATCAGCACCAAGCGGGGATTCGCGGTGTACCGGACGAATCCGAGCGTCCCGGTCGCCAGCGGCATGGCGACGCGGACCAGGCGATTCCACGTGCCCGGCGGGAAGGCGTCGGTCATCGTGGACAACACCACCGGCGAACTCAAGGGCATCGGCGGCATGGGCTTCTGGTGGGAAGAGGAAGTGGACTCCACCCGTTTCGTCAAGCTGTTCCTCGACGGGATCAAGCAGGCCGCTGACCTTTCCAAGACGGGGATGCAGGTGTTCGAGCTGGTCTATCACGAGATGCGGTCGAACCCCGGCTCCGACGAAATCAAGCTCAACCAGTACCTCGCGCGCGATCACGGGATCAGCGATCGCACCTACCAGCGTGGCGTGCGGGAGCTCCTCGAAAAGGAGTTCCTGTTCCGCAGTCCGAGCGACGGCGTGTTTTTCGTCAACATCCGCTTCATGTTCAACGGGGATCGGCTGGCGTTCGTCCGTTCGTACCATCTCAAGGACCCGTCGCGACAGCCGGAGTTGCCGCTTCAGGAAGTCCCCGCCCTCCCCTCGCCTCCCGCCGGCGATGACGGCGGCGGCGATCAGGACAGGTAACCGTTCTCGCGCAGCCACGGCTCGATGGCCTCCTCCAGGATGTCCTGGAGCGTGTGCGGCTCGACGCCTTTCAACTGCCTTTCCAGTGACGCGCGCTTGAGCGCGGCGGCGAAGTCGGCGCGGATGCGCGTGCTAAGCGGCGCGCGGCTGACCGCCTGCGCTGCCGGGTCCTGGGCCGGGCGGACGACAGCGGGCTTGCCGGAGTGGATGAATTCCCTGGCCACGGCCGGATCGACCGTCGGGGTCGCTTTGAGTCCATCGGTGAGTGATCGGCGTTCGGCCATGCGCCCCCTCCCCTACGAAACCGCCGTCTGGCGGCGTTGCGCGGTGGCGCGGGCCGCTTCGGGCATCAGCTCGTGGAAGAGCCGGTCAACTTCGGTCGCCGCCTCTCTCGCCCGTGAGCCCAGCTTCCACACGACGGCGGCCTGTCCCGGCGCGTCGGCGTATATCTGGCGGAGCGTCATGAACGTGCGGGCGATTGGCAGCTTGAGCAGCGCGGCCGCTTCGTGCATGTCCTGGGTGAGACGGTAGTTCTTGCCGACCATGCTGAGGACGATGGTTGCCCGCGGCATGCCGGAACGAATCTTCTGTGCCTGGCGCAGCACCTTGGTGGCCGCGTCCAGGGCGCGGATTTCCAGCATGGAGGCTTTGCACGGCACGATGGCGGAATCCGCCACGAGCAGAAGCGCCCTGCTCGTCTCGGCCAGACTCCCCGGCCCGTCGGCCACCACGAAGTCCGTGTCCTGGGCGAGCATGGGCAGGTCGTTGATGATGTCGTCAGGGTCGCGGAGGCAGAGCGCCTTGACCTGCGGCGCCGCCTCGCGAATCCACTGCGAAGATGACTGCTGGGTGTCGCAGTCGGCGAGCGTCACCCGGTGCCCCTGCTTGTCAAGCCAGGCCGCTAGGTGGACGGCGAGCGTCGATTTGCCGACGCCGCCTTTGGAATTCGCTACCGCGATGATGGTCATGCATGACAGCTAGCACGTTTGCATGCTGTCTGGCAAGCAGAATGTGTTGCCGGCATACTGGCCAGCCGACATGCCTTCATGCCTTCGAGCTGGCGAGCTGGATTACCGGCAGTCTGTCCTGCTTGATGTCCTGCGCTCAATCTTGATGTCTTGCATGCCTGCAATCATGTCAGAAAACAAGCGCACAGGATGGCTGGCTTGCCGTCATGCTGGCTTGCTGGCTGGATGGCTTTCACGGTGAAAGACGGCCTAAGCACCGCTTAGGGGAGACGTCTGACAACAAATCAGGCATCGGGGTTTATCCGCGCGCATCCGGTAAGCCAGTCATCTGACTGATTGAACAGGCGTGCGGATTCTGCCGTCTAAGGCCGTCGCCGTCGGGCTCTCGCAAGGGCCGGGATCCGACGCGAACGGCCGTCCGCTCGGCACTCACCATCTGCCGGTAAGGTTCTGAGCCGGAGGGTTCATTCTGCTTTGGATTTCAAGGGCATGGGACGTGACAGGCGATGCCCCGCCTGGCGCGGACCGTGCATCCGGGGTTGCGGCTCTACTGCGAACGCGCGGCTTCAGCCCGCACGGCCAGCCGGAAAGGATTAGCCTGGGTGGGCAGGACGGCGACGATCTCGATGCGGTCAGGAAGGGGGCGGTAGAAGACGCCGAAGGGAAATCGGCGGATCAGGCAGCGCCGCACGCCGGGCAGCATCTGCTGCGCGCCTGCGGGAAACCGTGCGATCTGCAAGCGCGCCCGGCGCAGCTCATGCAGGAACTCGCGGCCCAGACCGGGGCGCGTGGCTTCATAGGCGGTCGTCGCGTCGGCGATGTCGAAGGCAGCGGCCGGCGCGACGGATACGGGGAGCGTCATTCCGCGAGGAGTCGTTTCATCAATGCGTCGAACGGCTCGCAATGGACGGCGCCGGCGTCGATCTCGGCGACGCGGCGCTCGATCTCCGCGCGTTGGGCGGCGGTCAGGGGCAGGGCCTCGATCTCGTCGCGAACGCTGTCCCACAGTCGCTGCGCCAGGTCGATGCGTTCCTCGACGGGAAGAGCAAAAATGCCGGAGTGGTCGGCGGAAGGGTGCATGGTGCTGCTCGTGCTGTTCATCTCAAGCATGCCTCAATTCGTCGCCGGTGTAAACTGAAACTTCCCTCAGAACAGGCTCGGCTGGCGCAGGCGGGCCTCGATATGCCGCCGCATGTCGGCAAGCTCAGCGCGGACGCTCTCCGGGTCGGACGGGAAGGGTGTGTGCCACGCGCGGAGCAGCCGTTCCAGGGCGGCGGTGCGGGCGGCCTCCAGGCTGGAATAACCCGGACCGTCGGCGTGGATGGGAAAGCCGAATCCGCCGGTGGCGTACATCAGGTCCACGCCGTAGCGGTAGAGTCCGTCCTCGCACAGGGCGATGTTGACGGCGGCGAACGCTCGGCCGCGGGAAGCGACTACCTCGCGGCCGGCGGGCTCCAGCACGCCGCAGTCATTGGGCTTAGCGGGCTGCATGACGCTGCTCGATCCAGGCGGCCTCGATGCGCTTGCAGGCGTACTCGAAGTACACGGGGTCGCGCTCGATGCCGACGAAACGCTTGCCGGCAAGAATCGTGGCGACACCGGTGGTGCCGCTGCCCATGAACGGGTCGAGAATGGAATCGGCTCGGATGCTGTCACAGAAGTAGCGGACCTGGGCAAGCGGGCGAGGGCAGGGGACAGGGTTCTCGCCACGGTAGCCGTCCCACGGCTGAAGGTTGGAGACGTGCCAATCGCGCGGCAGTTCGTCCTTGAGCAGGGAACGGCCGCTCCAGAAGATGACAGGGTCCCAGCTCAGACACAACTGGCGCGCGTGCTGCGGAGAGAGCAGCTTGCACGCGGCGATGATGCGGTAGCCGGTGGGAAAGTATCTGTGCCACAGTTCCGCCTTGAGTGGGCTCTGCCAGACAAAGCACGGACCGTCGCCGGTGATGCGGACCAGTTGCGGCACGAGCCGTCGCATGAGACTGTCGTACTTCTCGGGGGCATCGTCGTACGTGCGATACCTGAAGCCGATGCCATACGGCGGATCGGTGACGACGGCGCCGATGCGGGAGAGAGTCGGCAGCACGTCGAAGCAGTCGGCGCGGTAGAGCGTCGCATTGCCGATGACGCGCTTGGTGATGCCGGCGGGTGCGTGCGCCGCGACAGGTCGTACCACCTGGCGGGCGGCGTAGAACGGGTTGACGGGGAGCATCATGACGCCCTCCGTTCTTCCCAGAGTTCAACGAGGTAGTGGTCGTAAGCGATGCGGTCCAGGTCGCCGTAGCACTGGTCGTTGCGGTCGCACCAGTGGCGTGCGTCGGCAAGCAGGTCGATCAGGTTGCTGGCGGTGTCCCATTCGTCGTTGTAGCGGGTGAGCGCCGCCTGAAAGCGCGATGCTCGTTCGGCGTTGGTGATGTCGGGTAGATCGTCGGTCATGGTGTGAACTCCTTTCGTGAAAGGGAAGAGCGGGCCTTGCGACCCGCCCTCCCGGCTGAATCAGTCCTTCTTCTCGCTGGCGACGCGGAGCGTGATGCGGCCGTCGAGCGGCACGACTTCAAGCTGGATGTTGAAGCCCTTGCCGTCGGCGTGCTGCCACGCGGCGCCGATGCGGGTCCAGAAGGCTTTGCGGCCTTCGCGGTCGCGCACCTGGTAGGCGATGTGGGTGGGAGCCTTGGAAGCGGTGTTGTTCGTGTCGGACATGTGAGTCTCCTTTGCTTTCGTTTCCGGCCGCGCCCATCGCGGCCTGATGGCACGCGGTAAGCAGCCGCCACAGCCGGGGCGAGACTCGGCGAGCGCACGGGTCACAGCGGAAAACGGGAGGGACCCGCGTCTGCAACGCAGTGAAGATGCTGGGAGGAACCGGTTTTCTGCTTGACCTGACCGGCGGCGGCTGTAGCAGTGCCGTGAATCAGGCCGTGCGGGGCGCAGGAAACAGGAAGGCAAAGGCAGAGACGAGCGGGTCCACGAACCGCTGCCGGGCGACCGGACTCGCCGCGGGTGCGCAGCGAATGCTGACAGCTTGCTCCCGCATAGGGCGCAGGGGCGGCGACGAGTGATGGTCAGCGGTCGCGTCGTGGACGCCCTCCATACGCGCCGAGAATGGACGGCTCATCTACCGGGCGGGTCGGCAAGGCCGCGTGTTGCCGCCGTGAAACACCACCGTGAAAGAAACAACCGTCACGCGAACATCTGCTTGACCCTTGCGAACAAAGCGGTAGGAACTATCGCGTCACCATGCTTCGCATCACGCAGAACAATTCGCCCGCGGGCGCCAAGAGCTACTACTCCACGGCGGACTACTACGCCGAGGGGCAGGAACTCGTCGGCGTCTGGAAAGGCAAGGGAGCCGCGCGTCTCGGGCTGTCGGGGCAGGTGGCGCGTGATGACTGGGACGCGCTGTGCGACAACCGCCATCCGCTGAGTGGCGAGGCGCTCACGCCGCGCACCAAGCGCGAACGGCGCGTCGGATACGATTTCAACTTCCACGTGCCGAAGTCGGTTTCGATTCTCTACGGGGTGACGCGCGACGAGCGCATCCTGGATGCCTTCCGCGAATCGGTCGAGGCCACGATGGAGGACGTCGAATCGGAGATGCAGACGCGCGTGCGTATTGAAGGCCGCAATGAGGACCGCACGACGGGCAACATGGCGTGGGGCGAGTTCATTCACTTCACGGCGCGGCCGGTGGACGGAGTGCCGGACCCCCACCTGCACGCGCACTGCTTCGTGTTCAACACGACCTGGGATGATGCGGAATCCCGCTGGAAGGCGGGCCAATTCGCTGGGCTGAAGCGCGATGCTCCTTTTTTCGAGGCGGTGTTCCACGCCCGGCTGGCGAGGCGGCTCGAGGAACTCGGGTTGCCGACCCAGCGCACGAAGCACGGCTGGGAGCTGGCCGGCGTGCCGCAGGCGGCCATCGACATGTTCTCGCGGCGGACGGCGCTCATCGAAGAGAGGGCACGCGAAGCGGGCATCACGGATGCTGAGGCGAAGGGCGCACTCGGCGCGAAGACGCGCGAGAAGAAGCAGAAGGACCTGGGGCTCGACGAGCTGCGCGGAGAGTGGATGTCGCGCATGTCGGCCGATGAACTGGCGGCGCTCGACGGCGTGAAGGCCCGGCTCGGTGCGGGGAGCCTGCCGGAGGACGACAGGGCCGGGCGCGAGGCCGCCCTGCACGCCGTCGGGCACTGTTTCGAGCGATCGGCCGTGGTGCCTGAACGGAAGCTGCTGACGGAGGCCATGAGACAGGCAGTGGGCAAAGCATCGCCGGAGTCCGTCACCCGAAGCCTGGCGGGCGAGCATCTGGTTGTCGCCGAACGCGACGGCCGGCGACTCGCGACGACGCCAAGCGTTCTTGACGAAGAGATGCGGATGATCGCCTTCGCGCGCAGCGGACGCGGGACGTGCCGGCCGCTAGGGACTCCGGGATACGCGCTTCAGCGCGACTGGCTGAATGCGGACCAGCGGAGAGCCGTGCGGCACATCCTGGACTCGAACGACCGCGTGATCCTCGTGCGTGGCGCGGCGGGAACGGGGAAGACGACGATGATGAAGGAAGCGGTTGAAGGCATCGAAGCGAGCGGGAAGAGGGTCTTGGTGTTCGCTCCCTCCGCCGACGCCAGCCGCGGCGTGCTGCGCGAAGTCGAGGGATTCGCCGACGCCGACACAGTGGCACGGCTCCTCGTGGATGAACGGTTGCAGGCGCAAGCCGCCGGGCAGGTGCTCTGGATTGACGAGGCGGGCCTGCTCGGCTCGCGGATGATGGGCCGGGTGTTCGACCTGGCCGGCCGGCTGGGCGCGCGGGTGATTCTCTCCGGCGATCAGCGCCAGCATGGCAGCGTGGAGCGGGGAGCGGCGCTGCGGCTGCTGGAAGCGGAAGCCGGCCTGGTGCCGGCGGAGGTACGCGACATCCAGCGGCAGCGCGGCGACTACAAGGAAGCCGTGCGGGCGCTTTCGGAGGGCCGGACGGAGGACGGCTTCCGCGAGCTGGACCGGCTGGGCTGGATACGCGAGGTCGGGGAGACCGAGCGTTACAAGGCGCTGGCAAAGGACTACGTGGCGACGGTGGGAAAGGGGATGTCCGCGCTCGTGGTGTCGCCCACCCACCGGGAGGGCGAGTGGATCACCGATGAAATCCGCGCCCGCCTGAAGCAATTGGGAGAGCTGGGCGAGGGGGAGCGTACCGTCCTGGCGCTAGAGGGTGCGAACCTGACGGAAGCACAGAAGGCCGACCCGCTCAACTACGCGCCCGGCGATGTGCTCGTCTATCACCAGAACGCGAGGGGGCACCGCAAGGGCGAGCGTGTCACTGTCGGCGGCGAGTCGCTGCCGCTGGACCAGGCGGAGCGTTTCCAGGTCTACCGCCCGTCCGTGCTGCCGGTCGCCCCGGGCGACGTGCTCCGCATCACGCGGAACGGCACGACCGCAGACGGCGAGCACCGGCTCAACAACGGCGCACTGTACACCGTGCGTGGCTTCGATGCCGGCGGCAACATCGTGCTGGCAAATGGATGGCTCGTCTCGAAGGACTACGGTCACCTGGCGCACGGCTATGTCGTGACGAGCCATGCCTCCCAGGGGAAGTCCGTGGACCGCGTGTTCATTGGTCAGTCGTCCGACTCACTGCCGGCATCGTCGCGCGAGCAGTTTTACGTCAGTGTCAGCCGCGGACGCGAACGCGCGACGATCTACACCGACGACAAGGCGGCTCTGCTGGAGGCGGTAAGCCGATCCGATGACCGGCTCACGGCGACGGAGTTCGTCGCGGGGCGCGACCTTCGCGAGCGTGCCGCAACGATACAGCGACTGGAGGGTCTGGCACTCTCTGACGCCGCTCGCGGCGGGTATCTCGAACAGGAGGCGATAGTCAATGAGCGATAGCGCCGTGCTCCAGCGATACGTCACCGGGCGGGAATCCCGGCTCGCCGTCTCCGACGAGCACGGCGACGGGGACGCCTGCGACGACCTCGGCCCATTCGGCTGGCTGAGAGGCATCCGCGAAAGAGCGGTGATGCTGGAACTGCGCCGCAAGGATGGCAGTATGCTGGCCATCGGATACGGTTGGATTGAGCGCGTCGCGTTCGACCCCTCGGAGGGCATCACGCTCTCCATCGGTGGTCAGAAGGTCCGCATCAAGGGCCGGAACCTGAACGCGGAGTTGCGCCCTTCCGTGAGCCTGTTCGAGGGCATCACGCGACACCGCGTGCCGTGGATCAGGGAAGCGGACCGCAGCACCGCGCTGACAGCAGGCGACAACGACACGGTAATCGATGCAATCGAGTGGTAGCTCGCAGCGGTCCCGATGGTGGGCGGGCTGAACCCTTCGATTGAGATCGCAGAGCATCGACTGCCATGTCAGCGAGACTCCTGATGATGCACAGGACATGCTTGTGGCGACAGCGACGCGCTCGGACCAAGCTCATGGATGCCACCCAGGTTTGGTCGGATACGAAACCTCGAAGATTGTGACCTGACCGTCGTATCCGCCGGCAGCCAGGCGCGTGCCGTCGGGGCTCCACGCGACGGAAGTGATCCCGTAACCGTCCTTCGAGGGGACCGGCAGTTGCAGAAGTTGTGAGCCGGAATTGGCGTCCAAGATGCGGATGCCGGCGTCACGGATGGAGCCGCCGCCGTCTGGATCCACCCAGCGGCAAGTGGCGATCCGCGTACCGTCGGGACTGTAGGCGATGCGGCAATAATGGCCGACATCAGATTGTAGCTTTGCCAGTCGTTTACCCGTGCAAGCGTCGTAAACGTACGCGTGACTGATTTGCTCCACGTCCGCATCCCAGCCGACACCAGCCGGAACAATTACGTGCGCCCCATCAGGGCTGAAGCAGCACGTCCGGTTGTACGGCGAGCTAAAATGCTCATACTCCCACTTGGTCGCGTTATCATTCCATTGGCCGGGTGGGAGGTCAAGCACACAGACCGGCTGCCCGGTACGCGCATCCCAGACGCGCGCGCCGCGGTTGTTCCGTGACAGCGTGAGGATGCGCGTGCCAGAAGGGTCAAACTTCGCAACTTGGCCCGGAAGGTCGAACACGGCTTTGCCCGTTGCGACATCGAAGACGCGAACGATGGAGTCCCTGAAGATCACCGCGAGTGCCCGGGAGCCATCGGGACTGAGCTCGGCGAAACTGGAGCCGGGGACCTCCTTTGTGAGCACGACGGCGCCGGTCGTGGCATCCGTAATACTGAAGCCGTCT
Organism: Cyanobacteria bacterium CYA; assembly: GCA_008363215.1. GTDB lineage: Bacteria > Planctomycetota > Phycisphaerae > Phycisphaerales > UBA1924 > J022. Next base: position 64,707 of record RHKP01000011.1, on the reverse strand, counting down.
CGCGTCGCGGTGAGGACGCGAACCCCACCGACGCTCGCTGTCCGAATCGGGTTCGATGGAAGGCCGCGAAGGTCCCCGTCATGGATGCGTTCCGATGGCGGCGCGATGGTGAGCGAGACGCTTGCGTCGGCAGGCTCGAAGATCTCCGCTGCGTTGATCCAGGAGAGGATGCGTCCGTCAGGAAGCATGCTCGCCTTCCGGTCGTAGCCCATGAAATAATCGTTGGGCGGGTCGGTGAAGCTCGCACCCGATTGCCATGTCTGCGCATCCCACAGGCGCCACTGATTCGAGGTCGCGGAGAGCAAACGCTGACCGTCGGCTGAGAACTGGAGGGAAGTGACCGAGTCATTATTTGCGTGCAGGACACGCGGGTTCGGTCGCGCCTCGGTATTCCAAAGCCGCGCAGTGCCATCGTCGGAGGCCGTTACAATCGACGACCCATCCGGGCTGAAATGTGCCTCCATGACGTCTCCCGCGTCGCCGACAAGGTCGCGCACCTTCTCGCCGGTCGCAGTCTCAAACACGGCGGGCGTGCCCACGCCCCACACGACGAGGCGCGTGGCATCGGGAGAGAACCGGGCAAAATGCCCGCCCTCGGGCCGCTCGATTGCCAGGTCGCGGACCAACGCGCCGGTGTTTGCATTCCACACCTGCACCCCTCGGCCGTAGCCGGACGTCACGATGAGCGAGCCGTCGCGCGAGAACGCCGCATCGACAAGCCCGCCGTCATGCTGGATCACGAGCGTCGCCCGGACACCGCCTGTTGCCGCATCCCAGACGATGACCTTGCTGCTGAAGCCAAAGCCGATGATCGAACGGCCGTCGGGGGAGGCCTCGATCTCTCTGGCCTGTTCATCTTCGCACGCGAGGGTGTGCAGGAGGGAGCCGGTTGCGACGTCCCAGATCTTCGCGTGGTCGATGTGCCCGGTGACGACGCGAGTACCGTCGGCCAAGAAGGCGGCGTCGGAGAGGCCGTCCTTCGCCTTATCGTCATCCATCGCAAGTGGGATCGTGGCGATGAGAGCGCCCGTGCGGGAGTCCCAGACGTGCGGTGGCTTGGCCCACTCCCAGGTCAGGATGCGGGCACCGTCCGGCGAGAACATGCCTTCGGGCGAAGCGGACCGAGCGACAGGTAAAGTGACTGCTGCGTGCTGCTCAGCGATGTCCCAGACGACGGCACTGTCGAGGCCGCAGACAAGAAGGTGAGCGCCATCGGGCGAGAAGTCGACAATGTTGCTGCCTCCTTTGGCGGGCAGCGTCGCAAGAAGCTTTCCCGAAGCCACGTCCCAGACACGAGCGTCTCGTCGGCCTCCACGATAGCCTGTGGCAGCACGCGTGCCGTCGGGCGAGAGGGCGATGCTGTACACGCACTCCGCGCCATCCTCCAGCACACGTACGCTTGTATCCGAACGGCCGGTGAGGTAATGCCACTCCCAGCCGCGGGACTCAGGATCACAGGCATCGAGCCGGTTGCGCGCGGTCGCCACATCGCCGACGGCGATGGCCATCGAAGCGACGGAGATGTTCTCGCGATACTCTGCGGCCTGGCGCGCCCGGGCCTCCTCGGCCAGCCTTTGCTCCGGCGTCGGCTGCGGATCGATCAGGGCGTCGGCCTGCGCCAGAAAGTCGGCGCACGGTCGGGTTGGATCGGCTTGGGCGAGCGCGCGGGCGCGCGTCAGCTCCGCCCGCGCCTCATCCACGCGGCCCAGACGCTGCATACACATGGCGACCACCGCAGCGTCAGCGGGCGACTCGGCCAACCCGGCCTTTGCTCGCTGCGAAGCAGCGATGGCAGCGGTCCGCATCGCCTCATCGGGCATGTGCATGCCAAGGTAGGCGATCGCCAGGGCGGTGTGGGCATGGGGATCGCCGGGTGATGCTGCCAGACAATCATTTGCCGCCTTGGCCAGGGCGTCGTACTGCTCTCGTGTAATCAACGCCATCATTTCGAGAACCTCGGCGCGGGTGAGGTTCGCCACTCGGCTCGCCATGTCGTCGATCATGGGCGCGGTGATCTCATTGGCGTGCGACACCGGGAGGATGTCGGCGAGTCGGCGGTACGGCACGCACGCCGCATTGAGGCCGTCGGTCTTGAGGATCTCGGTCATGGCCTTGGCGCACCGACCCGCCCAGAGCATCGTCGCTTCGGGATCAAGGCGCACAAATGCGAAGTGGAGGGCACGCCCGTACCAGTCGGAGAGCTCCGCGTCGGCGTGGCCGCCGGCTCGCTCCAGGCAATCGGCGAGCATCGTGAAGTCGGCATCGGTCGCTCGCCACCACGCGGCATCGTCCCCAATTCCATCATCACGGCGCGCAACGGTCAGCATCCACCGGGCCTTGATGGTGTCGATGTGTTCAGGACCGAGCAGTTCCGTGCGAGTCGAAACGATCGCCTCGAAGGCGCGCCGCGCATCCGTCCCCCATGTCGAAGGGTCTTCATACCAAGTCCAACGTGCGTACTCGGCCGCTGCCCCGGACAGTCGGGCGCGGTCGCGCTCCTGGGTGAGCGAGACATTCGCGGCTTGGAGTGCCTTGCGCTGCTCTGCCCCCTCTCTCCATGCCTTCCCGAGTAGATGGCCCGCGATCTCGAATAGCAGCTTGCCATCCGCCTCGCGCTGGTCGCGATCAACCCATTTCAAAAAGACGTTGTCGTGGAGACGGCGGAAGTATCCATCGCGGTCAGGCTTGCCGACAGTCTCGATACTGATGGCTCCTGGCTCGTCACCGTTGTAACCGATGTTTCCTGGAATCTGGGCATTTGGATTGCCGGGCTCGCCTACCCGGCCACCCAGAATGTCGTCGAAATACACCCTGGTCATGACTTGCTGCCCGAAGCGCACGGTGTCACGATTGCGTAACCACTGCCAAGACGTGCCGGCGATGCCAAGCAGGAGCGTCGCCGCAACGCCTCCCCCCGCGATTACGAGTCGCCGGTTTCGCCGCATGAACTTGCTGAACCGATAGCGTGTGGTCGGCGGTGCCGCTCCAACGGCCTCGCCCGTCAGGTGCCGCCGCACGTCGGTTGCGAGTTGGTTCGGGCTTTCGTAGCGCCGGGCGCGGTCCTTCTCCAGCGATTTCATGACAATCCAGTCCAGCTCTCCCTTGATCAGCGAGCCAAGCCTGGCGGGCTCCGTCTGACGGGCGGCGGCGGTGGCAGCCAGCGTGTCCAAGCCGCGCAACAGCCGCATGCTCGGCCTCGGCGGTTCTTCCTCCTTGATGATCCGCTGCATCTCCGCGTAGGCAGCGGAGCGCAGGCGCTCGGCATCGAACGGCGTGGCCCCGGTCAGCAACTCGTACAGAAGCACACCGAGCGAGTACACGTCGGTGCGGGTGTCGATGTCCGGCGAACCCTCGGCCTGCTCAGGACTCATGTACTCCGGCGTCCCGATGAGCTGCCGGTGCTCGGTGAAGAGGGTCTTCTCGGTCAAGCGCGCGCCCGTCGCCTTGGCGATGCCGAAGTCGATGACCTTGGCAAAGGGTCTGCCATCGGTCATGCTGACCAGCACGTTGCGCGGCTTGAGGTCACGGTGGACTACGCCCTTGGTGTGGGCGTGCTGAACGGCGGCGCATACCTGGGAGAACAGTTCCAGACGATCGGGCACGCTGAGCTTGTGGGCGTCGGCAAACGCAGTGATGGGGTCGCCTTTGACGTATTCCATCACGAAATAGGGTCGGCCGGATTCCGTCGCGCCCGCATCCAGCACCTTGGCGATGTGGGGGTGGTCCATGAGCGCCAGCGCCTGTCTTTCCTGCTCGAAGCGGGCCACGACCTGCCGCGTGTCCATGCCGAGCTTGATGACCTTGAGCGCGACACGGCGACGGACAGGCTGGTCCTGTTCGGCCATAAAGACGACGCCGAAGCCGCCCTCGCCGATCTCCTGGAGCAGCTTGTAGGGACCGATGCGAGTCCCCGGCCGTTCGGCGAGCGGCGGCAGTTCGACGGTCGATGGCGTCACGCGGGATCGCGTCGGCTGTGAGAGGAACGGATCATCCGATTCAGCGGTGGCGATGAGCGCCTCGACGCGGCGCTTGAGCGCGGTGTCGTCTCCGCAACGCTCGGCGAGCAGCGCCGACCGACCCTCCGGCGGCGCCTCGATCAGTTCATCGAAGATTGCCCGAACGCGCGCCAGGTCGTGATCCATTGCAGGTCTCCTACGGCTCGCGCTCGATGGCCTCCTTGAGCCAGGCCCGCGCGAAGGCCCAGGCCCGCTTGACCGTCGGCTCGGAGACGCCCAGGGCGCGGGCGGTTTCGTCGATGCTCAGGCCGGCGAAGTACCGCAGCCGAACGACGGCCGCGGCCTGCGGGTCAGCGCCCTCTAAGCGGGAAATGGCTTCGTCGAGGATCAGGAATCCGGCGCAATCGTCGTCGGACCCCGGGTCGGGCAGTTCGGTGAGCCGCAGGGCGGCTCGCCGGCCGACCGATCCGCCCCGCTTGGCGGTGCATCGGGCGCGGGCATGATCGATCAGGATGCGCCGCATGGCCTCGGCCGCGGCGGCGCAGAAGTGGGCTTCTGCCTCCCAGGGAGCTTGGCGGGGCCCCATCAGGCGGAGGTAGGCTTCGTGGACCAGGGCGGTGGCGGAGAGCGTGTGCCCCGGTCTTTCGGAAGCGAGCTGCCGCTGGGCGAGGGCGCGAAGGTGGTCATAGACGGCTGCCAGCAGGTCGGCCGGGGGAGTCTGTGGCAAACCCTTGGCGGAATGTGGCCGTTCGCTGGGGCTGATAGAACTGTCGTTCCGTGGTCCGACGCTCATACCCCCATGCTATCGAAGCATTATGCAGCCCGGAATAGTCTCGTAGCGGCGGTCGCCTGCTCCGGGATAGACCGGCGAGGCTCTCATGGCCTGCCCCCGAAATCCTGATCCATGTGGAATGAGAGTCCCGCGGGGCCCCGGTCGGGCCCAGGAGACTCTCGATGAAGCGGACGAGGCATACACCAGAGCAGATCGTGACCAAGCTGCGTGAGGCGGAGGCGATGCTGGCGGCGGCTGTAGCACGCTCGGATGCAGATGCGCTAACTCCGAAAGCGCCTCATCCCCAAGAAGTTAGCGCGATACGAAACATGTTAACTCATTCTTTACTTCTCACTGGTAGTGTAGATGTAGTGCCATAGCCTAGGAGGAGTCCATTATGAAGACGAGTTGCCTTTCCCTACTTACAGTATGCGTCGTCGCGATCAGCACCCTGCCTGGTGTGCAGACTCCGGCATTCGCAATTGCGCAAGAAGGCGGGACGCTACCGCCATGTAACAGGTTCGGCGACGCGTGCACCGAGAATGGAGAACGCCCTGGACGTACTATTGCCTGTTACATGGTCGCGGGCAGCGGCAAGGTATTGAGGTGCACACAGACGTGCACCAAGGAGGGCTGGGGCAATGTGAAGTGCCTCATATGGTCGTCGCCCGATGAGTCTAACAACGACACCAGTACCTTGGGGCTCGATGCACTCTGACGCGGTCATCGGCGCCCTTGGACAGGTAGTGGCAGACACTCACGGAACAAGTCGCTGTTGCGGCACCTGTAAGGATAGAGTCTACCCCAACCTGATGTCAGACACTTCCGGTGAAGTCCGTCAGGTTTGAGTCCATTCAAGTATTTGTTGACACCTGCGGCGCGATGTCATAGACCTGACCTGACAGTCATGGAGGGTCAGTGTCGGGGAAGGGACAGCGCATCGGGTACATCCGGGTCAGTACCATCGATCAGAACGCGGAGCGGCAACTTGAAGGCGTGCCGCTCGACCGCGTATTCACGGAAGCCGCATCCGGCAAAGACACGGATCGGCCGCAGCTCACTTCGCTGCTGGCCTATGCGAGGGAAGGCGACACGATCGTCGTCCACAGCATGGACCGCCTGGCCCGCAACGTGGACGACCTTCGCCGGCTCGTCCAGCAGCAGACACGGCGCGGCGTCCGCGTGCAGTTCATCAAGGAGAACCTGCTTTTCACCGGCGAGGAATCGCCGATGGCGAACCTCATGCTCACGGTGCTCGGCGCCGTGGCGCAGTTCGAGCGGGACCTCATCAAGGAACGACAGCGGGAAGGGATTGCCCTGGCCAAGCAACGGGGAGTGTACCGCGGGCGGCAGCGCAAACTTTCGGCGGACCGGGTCGCCGAGCTTCGGACTCGTGCGGCGTCCGGAGAAAAGAAGGCACGCCTGGCCCGCGAGTTCGGGATCAGCCGGGAGACGCTTTACCAATATCTGCGCGAGCCGGAGAAATCGGAGGCCGGATGCTCGACCTCCTGACGATCGCGCTCGAAGCGCACAGCGATGAGCGGAATCATCACCGTCGGTACGAAGTGTCGGTCGGGCGTGACCTGCTCGATCACTGGGTTGTCACGGTACGATACGGCCGGGTCGGGGCTCCGCTCCGTGAACTGCGGTTCGGCAGCCCGGACGTGGAGAGCGCCCACGCTGTCGTACACGATCGCCTGCGACGAAGGCTCTCCACGCCCCGACGGATTGGTTGCGGGTACGGGGTGCGGCTTTTCAGCATCGCACCGGGGATGCCACTTCGGGCGTGGATTCCGGCAGAGGTACTGAACACACTGATCATGTCGTGACAACGCTCGTCCTCGCTCCTGGCACCGTGTCCAACTATCGCGGCCGCGCCTTCGGTGCGCGGTCAATGGCGCTCTGGAGACTGTCGTAGAGTTCTTCGTCTGATCCTCGCAGCGTGGGAGTGTCTGCACCCACAGTCAGGCCCAAAGCGGCCAGCATGCGTCCGAAGCGTGTCTGCTCGGCGGCATCCTGGGGCGGCATGTCAAATTGAATCATGGAGCGTGCTCCCTCCGATCGAATGCCCGCAACGAATGCACAGGGATTGACACCGTAGCGGTCGGCCAGTTCGACAACCTTGTTCATGAGCGCGGTGTTGACGTTGTCAACGGCATCAAATGGGCGCCTGTCAGGAAGAAGATGGAGAACCCGGACAAGCTCTGCGTGAAGGTCGCCGTACGTGCCGTCCAGCCTGGCACTGTTCTCGCTGAGTCCGAACGCGGCGATCACTCTGCGGAAGGCGTTGAGCACCGTTGCATCAGAGCTCGCAGGCGTAAACACCAGCGAGTATTCACCAGACGCCGCGCGCTGAAGGTCAACTTCGGCATCGGCCGGGCTGAGATTGTATTTGTCCAGCACGCGGTTGGCTGTGATGAGTAGCGCGATTTCCTGATTGTTCAGACCACCCCCTCGGCGACAGTTGTGGCACCGAGAATATCACACGGCGACAGGGATTCAAGCTCTGATTCGATCGTAGCATGCTAGCGATCGTTGGCCGCGGGAGGGAATACATAGTAGAACCAAGCGACGGTCAGGCTGTAGCGGCGATCCCCGAGGTCGCGCCCGTGCGGGAGGGGCTTGTCACGCTTCAAGTACTCCCAGATCTGCCCCGGCCACTGTTCGTCCGAGGGGTAGATGCGCCCGAAGTCATCGAAGTTGTCGAGGTCAATGGTTCGGGAGCGGACCGCTCGATCAAAGTCGTTGAACTTCTCCGCCCTGATGAGGACTGCTGCATCTTCTATGCCCAGGCTGTTGCGCCACGACAACCCGCAACAGATATACGTACCGGCCGGCACAGCGGTAAGGTCGTCAGCCCATGTATCGTGCTGAAACTCGCGAGCTCCAATCTCCGCGATCTGGTTGCAGTAGGCAAGGACCGAGCCTGTGTGGATGCCCTTGTCGAAGTCGGAAGGGCGGACATACTGAAACGCCTGCGGCATATCCACGATCGTCAGGGGGTGGTGTTTCTGATCAAGCGAGTGCGGCGGCTGCCGTACTGCCTGTATCACCGGCCAAGGGCCGCCCTGCTGGAGGGCTGGCGGAAATAAGCGTCCATAAGCGTCGAACGATGTGATCGTGAGAGTGCGCTCGACGGCGGCATCAAAGAAGGCGCGATACTTGTCCTCTCGGACGAGCGCCAATGTTGAGAACTTATCGAACTGTGACCAAGCCAGCCCGACGAGAATGTACGTGCCGTGCTCGCCAGACTCCGCGGGTATAGGCGACTGCGCGACTGCGAGTGCCAGGCGCGAATCATGTACCGGGATTCCGGAAGACCTCAAGTGCTCAAGACTCCGGGCAGCCGCTTCTGTGAGATCCGCCGTGTGGTTGAGCGACGGGAGCTGTCCTGCCACATCCAGGCGCATCTGAAAGGCGAGCGGGCCGGTCAGCAGATCATCTGATCTCACCGCATCCACAAAGAGCTTGTCCGCGGTCGTTCCGAACGCCTCCGCGAGTTTCGTGAAGTTCCGAAGGCTCCCAGGTGAGCCGCTGCAAATCCGCTCAACAGTTCTCTTGGGCACGTCAGCCTTGTCGGCGAGAGTCTCAATGGTCCACTCTCGGGCGAGACGGAGACGCCGAATCTCGAGAACACGGGGCTTGTAAGAGTCTCCTCGACGCTCAGCCATACTCGGTGTCTCCTGTGGCGGTGCCGTGTCGGCACGGCGACGGTTCCGTGTCGGTGAATCATCGCGGGCTATTGCGTATGTTCAAAGTGGATTGCAGCGGGCGACTCACGAACGTTGTCGAGCTGTCCTCCGAAGGAGTGGAACATGGCGCAGCGACTCCTGCCAGACATGCGGAATGAGTGTATCCGAACTCCGGCCGCGAACGTACGAGAACATTCCGACGATTCAGCACTCGCGATGCTCGCATGTCTGAGCGCGCTACGGCGCCGACCTGCGCTAGTACGTCGAGTCCCTGCGATGGTCCAATGCCATCTTCAGGAACGGCAGCCCAATCGGTTAGCCGGGTCGATCACGGTGGAGCGGGCCGCGTGGTCGCAAAGACATCGTTTTCAAGCCCGGAACGCACTTGAAGTCGTCAGAACTGGGCTTGAAGAGGCCAGAAAGCTCCTTGAAGGGCCAGAAACACCCCAGCATTTGGGCTCGATGGAGCCCGTTATCGACGGTTCGCTGACCGGCCGCACAGGTGGCCGAGCGGGTTGGGATGTTGGCTGGCGCATGTCCAGAAGCTCAAGGCGCTACGACGGGGGCCTCGATGGAGACACGCGGCAACTGAACGCTGAAAGGGCAAACACATGGCTGAGTTCTTCTCGTTTCTCAAAGTATTCCTGATCTGCGGCACGGTGCTGATTCTGGCGTTCATGGCCCTGCTCTCGCTGCCGCAGAGCAAGCTGCGGGCGGTGGGCCTGGAGCTGGCCAAGTACGCGATGGCGGCGGGGCTCCTCCTGCTGATCCCGAGTCCGGTTGATCTGATCCCCGATGTGGTCCCTGGCATCGGCTGGCTTGACGACGTTGGCTACGTCGTTGCGGCGATCGCGTCCGTCCGCTCGGCTCTCGGCGAGCGGAAGAAGCGTCTGCTCTACGACGAGCTTGAAGTGCAGGAACTGCAAGACAGAACAAGGAAGTAGCCCATGCGTACGCGCACGATTCATGATCTGCCGATCGACACCGTGCACCCCACGCCGCAGGTGCGGGAGCGATTCGACGATGAATCACTCCGGTCGCTGGCGATGACGATGAAGACTGTCGGCGTACAGCAGCCGATCTCCGTACGCCGTGCCGATGGCGGCTACGCAATCATCGCCGGTGAGCGGCGCTGGCGGGCCGCGAAGCGGGCGGAGCTGACAACGATTCCCGCCGTGGTCGTGGAGGGCGACCTGAGCGAAGCGGACATCATCGAACTGCAACTGATCGAGAACTGCGCAAGAGAGGACCTGAACCCCGTCGAGAAGGCGAAAGCCTACGACCGGCTTATGAAGGCCGCGCAGCGATCCGCTGCGGAGGCCGCACGGCGCACGGGGTCGTCACCGGCGATGGTCTCCAAGCTCACGTCACTTCTGCTGCTGCCTCCCGACATCCTTGCGCACGTCCATGACGGCCGCATTCCCTACAGCAGCGCCTACGAGCTGGTGAAGGTGAGCGACCCGGCAGAGCAGCGACGCCTCGCGGACGAGATTGCCGGCGGACGCATGACTCGCCAGAAGCTTGTCGAGCAGACAAGGGCCCGTGCAAAGGCTCCCGGCAGCCGACGACAGGGGCGCCGGGCGACCACACCACGCGAGCGCGTCGTCATCGCGCTGGGCGAGGGCCGATCGGTGTCCGTCGCCGCACCGACCCTCTCGGTCGAGTGCGTCGTGGCCCTGCTCGTCGATGTCACAACACGGGTGAGGAACGCCGCGGAGGGTGGCGGTGCGCTGGCGGATGTCGTGAGGGCGGTGTCAGGCAACGGCAGGTAGGAGTCACGATCATGCTGGAGCGTTTCAAGCGAAAGCAACCCGTTCATCGAAGTCACGGCGAGTGGGACATGGCCGCGCCGGTGCTGCGGCTGCCCGGCGGGGAACGCATCGACCTGCTGCGAAGCATGTCCGGCATATTCATCACGGGCATGACGGGCAGCTCGAAGAGCACGTCGTCGGCCAAGCACGCCGCGCGGTCGCTGGTGCGACTCGGCTGCGGAGGGCTGGTCCTCACCGTGAAGAACGAGCTTCCGATGTGGCAGAGACTGTGCACCGAGGAAGGCCGCGGCGGCGATCTCGTGGCGTTTGGCCCGCAGAATCACTGGCGGTTCGATCCGGTCGCCTTCGAGGTCGAACGCGAGGGACCCGGGGCGGGCCAGGTGGAGAATGTGGTGCACTTGCTGGCCCGGCTGGTGGACTTCTCGTCGCGCGACCGCAGCCAGGGCGGGCGCGACAACGAGCCGTACTGGCGCAACGCCTGCCTGCGCCTGCTGAGGAGCGGCGTGGGCCTGCTGATCCTCGCGACCGGCCGCGTGTCCGTGCTGGACCTGTACCGGCTGGTCATCAGCGCGCCGCAATCGCTGGACGACGTGCGGTCGGAGCAGTGGCGGTCAACGTCGCGCTGTTTCAGGCTGCTGACGGAGGCGGAGCAGCGTCCGCGAACCCCAAGCCAATCGGCGGACCTGGAGATCATCGCCGACTACTGGCTTGTCGAGTTTCCGGCGCTGAGTGAAAAGACGCGCAGCGTCATCGTGTCGCTATTCACCGCAACATGCGACTGCCTCCTGCGCGGGACGCTGCGTGACCTGTTCTGCGCCGGCAGTAACGTGACGCCGGTAGATGCGGAGCGGGGCCGCATCATCCTGGTGGACCTCTCGCTGAAGGAATTTGGCGTCACGGGCCTCTACGCCAATCTTCTGTGGAAAACGGCCTTTCAGCGGTCGATCGAGCGCCGCGACATCCGCGAGAGTCCTCGCCCCGTGTTTTGTTGGGCGGACGAGGGGCACTACCTGCTGCACAGTGAGGACAGCCTGTTCCAGTCCACCTGTCGCGGCGCGCGGTGCGCATCGATTCTGATCACACAGAATATCGCCAATCTTGACGCGGCGCTGGGCACGGGAGACGCGGGCCGCGCGGAAGCCGAGAGCCTGCTCTCCAACTTCGGCACGCTCGTATTCCACTGCAACACCTGCCAGCGCACCAACACTCTCGCCGCAGACCTGATCGGGCGCGAACGCGCGCTCATGGCAAGTGGCAACGTGAACCGCTCCGCCGACGACGAGTGGTCCGCCGTGATGGGACTCGATCTGCTCGGGCAGGGCGGCGGCACGTCGATGGGATTCAGCGAGCAGTACCAGTACACCGTCGAACCATCGGCGTTTTGTCGCCTGCGCTCCGGCGGCCCTGCGCACGGTTGGGAGGCCGATGCGATCGTCGTCAAGAGCGGAGAGCTGTTCCGGAGCACGGGCACGACGTGGCTGCGTGTGACTTTCCGGCAGGACCTGTGATGGCACCGGTGCGACCGGCGCGTCCGCTTCAGGAAGGAACAACCATGCCTGGCCCTCAGCAACAGCAGCAGCCAGTCTCTTCAATCGACGGAATCGGCAACGCGCTTTCGTGGATCCTTTTCGCGGCGAGATCGCTGGCGGTGACGGTCGAGGTCTTTCTGCACCGCTCAGACTCGTTCGGCGAACGTTACTTCGGTTTTCAGGCTGCTGCGGGATTCCTGCTCATCCTGCTCTACCCGCTTTTCTGGCAGGAACACGATGTATCGGGCGTGCTGCTGTTCCTGGGCGCGTACCTGCTGATGCTGCTGTGGGCGCGTGTGCGTACGGCGCTGCGAGTCAGGCGCGGTGGCGGTCAGCCGCACACCAGGTACTCCGGGCGTCCAGGGTTGCTGCGGATATCGCGCCGTCTCTCGGAACGCTTCGCGAAGTGCTGCCTGGAGCCGCTCATCGTCTTTCTGTCCGGCCCGCCGGTGATGGCGTGGAGCGAACCGCTCGGCGGCTACCTCATGCTCGCGGGCCTCGGTCTGTTCATCTCGACGAACGCCGCCGCCGGCTATGAAGGCCGGCGCGCCGCGGACATGCACGACGCCTTCATCGAGCAGCGCAGCCTGGCCGAAGAGTTCCGCCGGATGCGCGGCGATCGGTAACGACACAGGAAAGGAGTTCACCCATGAACCTGCGCGAGAATCTCAGCCGGAGCCGCGAAGTGCTGGCGGCCTACTGGCGCCACGGCCTGCACGAGCTGGGCTCGGTGTTCTACGGCCCGAACACGGCGGCGCAGCACCCGGAGTACGGCATGATCGGGACCAAGCCGCCCGGTCTCGTCTCGGCGGGACTGGAGCCGGATAAGGACGCCGCGCCGTCGAGAGACGACCCGGCGCCCTCGATCATCGACGAGCGGGTGAAGCAGGCGGAGCAGCAGCGCGACGTGGAGCGTGAGCCGGAGCCGCCGCAGCAGGAGAGGGAGTGAAGCGATGGGACTTCTGGTCTTCATACTGATCGTCGCTGCGGCCGCGCAGGGTTGGAAATGGGTGCGCCGTCAACAGGACAGCACCTCTGTCAATGTGCGCTGGTCGAACGAGTTGACGGCGCCGATTTCCGCAGCGGCGCTGCGCACCATCCTGAGGCGGTTCCTCGTGACCCGTGGTTGCACTGTCCTGGAAACCAAAGACGGGTTCGACATCTACGGGCGCGGCGACCCGCAGGTGAGAAGTGTTCCGTGCGAGAGAGACATCGGCTGGCGGGAGGTGCCGATGGTTCTCGGCGCCATGTTTCAGGAGCGACCCGGCGGAGCGTGGGCCAAGGTGACATTCAACGCCCTGTCCACCGTGCAGTTCTCCGCCGCCGGGACTGATTTCTTCTGGCGGCAGGCCCGCGCCGAGTTCGAGGACGCCTTGGCATTGGTGAATCACGTCCTTCGTGAAGATGCGGAGGCGCAGAAACGGGATAGTGCCGCCAATGGCAACGAGCGGCGTTCATGCTCGGCAGAAGTCGATAATCGCGGCTGCGCGCACGACGCCGACCTGGAGAAGCTCGGGCTGAGGCGCGATGCGACGTGGGAGCAGGTGCAGGCGGCATACCGCGACGCCTGCCGCAAGTATCACCCCGACCGGCTCAACGGCCAGAATGTCGAGCCGCACCTGATCGAACTCGCCGTTGAACGTTTCAAGGAAGTGAGCGCCGCCTACCAGCGGCTCAAGGACCGCCTGGGGCAACCACAGCACGCCTGACGGAGCAGTTCGCGGGATGGACCTGGCACGGCCACAACCCGATGTCGCGCGCGAGCGCGATGGCGACGAGCGTGCCATGCCCGCCGGCACGCCGGCGTGGATCACTCCGGAACTCGTCCGCCTGACGCAGAAAGTCTGGAATCCGCGGTACCGGCGCGCGATTTCCCGCGATGAGGCGATTACAATTCTCCTGAGCGTTGGACGGTTGTTCGATCTTCTCGCTCGGGAGTGATTCGCCATGAAACGGTTCGTCGCCCTGGCTCGTGTGTCGTCGCGGGAGCAAGAACGTGAGGGTTTCTCGCTCGCGGTCCAGGAGGATGCGCTCAAGCGCTACGCGACTTCCGCTAGCGGCGAGATTGTCCGCCTGTTCCGCATCGCCGAGACGGCGAGCAAGAGCGATGAGCGGAAGACGTTCCGCGAGCTGATCGCCTACGCGAAGAAGAACGCCGAAGAACTCGACGCTCTGCTCTTCTACAAGGTCGATCGCGCGGCCCGCAACCTCTTCGACTACGTGGAACTTGAACGGCTGGAAAGCGAGTACGGTCTCGCGTTCATCTCCGTTTCGCAGCCGACGGAGAACAACCCGGCCGGTCGCATGATGCGGCGGACGCTCGCCAACATGGCGAGCTTCTACACCGAGCAACAGTCAGTCGATGTCCGCGAGGGCCTCGCCCGTCGCGTCCAGGAAGGCTGGTTCGTGGGCAAGGCGCCCTACGGTTACCGCAACGTCCGTCGTGAGGGACGATGTGTCACCGAAGTTGATCCGCCCGCGGCGGAGAACGTCAAGCGCGTCTTCCACCTCTACGCCTACGAGCCGCTGACGCTCGATGCCCTTCGCGATCGCCTGCACGCCGATGGCTTGACGTATCGTGCGGATTCCCCGAAGTTCACCCGGAGCAAGCTGCACGCGATCCTCACCGATCGGGCGTACATCGGAGAGATTCCGTTCAAGGGGCAGTGGTATCCCGGCAGGCAGACGCCGCTTGTCGAGCGGTCCACTTGGGACCGGGCGCACGCCCTTCTCGGCGGGCATGTTTACCACGCCCACCAGATGACCTTCGCTGGCGAGTTCATGTCCTGCGGGCACTGCGGCCGGGCGATCACCGGCGAACAGGTGGTGAAGCGCTTCAAGACGACCGCCGAGCGCCGGTACGTGTACTACCGGTGCAGCGGGTACACTGCGGCCGGGCACCCCCGCGACAGAGTACCGGAGCCTGTGCTCGATCGGCAGATTCTCGAGCTGTTCGGCAAGATGAAGGTGGAGGACCCGGAAGTCCGCGACTGGTTCCGCATGGTCCTGGCCTCTCAGACCCGCGACGCCCAAAAGGACGCCCGCGCCCAGCGGGAGGAACTGACGCGGCAGGCGTCGCTGCTGGTCGCACAGCAGGATCGGCTCCTGAACCTGCGGATTGCCGACGACGTGGATCAGGACACCTTTGCCCGCAAGCACACCGAGCTACGGGACCGGCTGGCATCCATCAAGCTACAACTGGACGTTTTGGACCGCTCGCACGACGAAACGGCGGAACTGGCCGCCAAGGTGTTTGAACTCTCGCAAACCCTGCAAAACACGTGGGTTTCTGCTGATTACGCCACCAAACGGCGAATCCTCGAAATCCTCTGTTTGAACTGCCGGCTCGATGGCGTAAGTCTCGTTCCCACAATGAGAAAGCCCTTCGACGTGCTCGCCGAAGGGCTTGATCTCTCGAAAAGTCGGGGTGAGAGGATTCGAACCTCCGACCTTCTCGTCCCGAACGAGACGCGCTACCAAGCTGCGCTACACCCCGTGGTCAGGGTCGATGATACGCCCAGCCCGCGATCGGCTCCACCGAGGGGCTTACACCCGTGATCCAGCCCATGTTACCGGGCCGGGACCGGCGTTCTCGGACCCCCGGCTCACTCGGCCGCTGTGCGCGGCTTGGTGGTGTAGATGTTGTCCGTCAGGGTCGACGGGTCTCCGTCGTCCCCGGCCGAGTAGAAGTAGGGCTTGGGCGACGGGCACACGCCTCCGTCGGAGTCTCCCACCAGCGAGGCATTGGCTGTGCGGTCCTCGTCGGTCAGGAAGTTGCGGCGCACCTCGCGAATAGCCAGGTCGTTGCGGAGAGTCTGATCCTTGATCGGGCTGGCGGCCGGGTTGCTCAGATCGATCGCGGTGCCGACCGCGCCCGCCGGGCGGGGGGCCCCGGTCCACGTGCCGTCAAAGGTCGGATGCACAAATCGGATGGGGCGGTCGAACGCATCGAACACGGTGGTCAGTTCGGTTTGCGGGCCGTTGGCGTCTGGGTCGTAGCGGCGGACATACTTGTCGTTGATCGCCGCGATGGCGGTGCCGACACCTCCGGTCCCCTCGGCCTGCTGGATGAACAGCCCGACCGAGTTGATGTACTTGTCGGTGCCGGTGTCCTTCCCGTCGATGAGCGGGAAGACATTGACGCCCGACCCGCTGACCAGCGTAACGCGGGTGACCGGATCGGGGTTCTTGCCCACGCGATTGATGTAGTCGCCCAGGGCGGCGTCGAGCACGCGGATGGTGTCAGCCGTGGCCGAGCCCTTGCCGCTGCTGGCAACCTTGGCCCCCACCACCACCGAGACGGCGATGAGAATGGCGATGATGCCGATGACGACGAGCAGTTCGATGAGTGTGAATCCCGGTCGGGCGCGTGACATCATGACTCCCCAATGAGCACGAGAAGCGACGAGCATACCGCGGCTCGACCCGACAAGCCGACGACGGGGCGGCCACCCGCCTGATGCAAGCGTATACGCCCCGGACAGCCCGCAAGATCCGCCGACGTGCCGTTGATCGGAGTTCGTGCGGCCTTTACGCGTTCCGCTGACCCGGATTGTCGAACCCCGGACCGGTGATCCCGCCTCCGAACATCCCCCCGCCCAGCGACGGAGCGGCGGCGGGTCTGGGGGCCGCCGGGCTGGGCTGCTGCTGTTGCTGCGCCGGGCGACGCATCATGCCCTCGGGCATACTCGGGCGGATGCGGGCCTTGAAGACGTAGTCAGTCACCCGGTCGCGGACGTTCTCCATCATGTTGTTGAACAGGCGGGCGCCCTCGCGCTTGTAGGCGATGCGCGGATCCTGCTGGCTGAAGGCGCGGAACGAGATGCCGTCGCGCAACTGGTCCATCGAGTAGAGGTGCTCGCGCCAGGCGTTGTCAAGCATCTCGAGCAGAATCGTCCGCTCGAAGTGCAACTGCTCGGTCCGCAGCAGGTTCTCCACCCTCGCCTGGATCGCGTCGTGGCGTTCCTCGGGCTCGAGATAACGCATGCGCTCGGTCACGCCCACGCCGAAGCGGGTGTTCAGGTGCGTGTCCAGTTCGTCGTCGGTCGCGCACGCCAGTGCGGCCTTGATCTCCTGGCTCAGACGATCCTCGGCCGCGAACTTCCTGCTCTCTTCGAGCAGTCGTTCGCGCATCTTGGCCGGGGGCGTCGAGCGGATCTCCTGCTCGCTCAGTTCGATCCCGAAGCGGCGTCTGGCCCAGATGCTCAGTTCGGAGAGCGCCATGGTCGGGTTCTCGCGCGCCAGCATCATGGTCAACTCCATCATGAAGTCAACCGGGTAGAAGATCTCGCGCTCGCGGTACAACTCGCGCGCCTTCTCCAGGATCAGGTCGCGCACCTGGCGGGTCTCGTCCTGCTGGGCCGCGACGATCTCATCCTTCGACACCTCGAAGGTGAACTTGTTCCTGACCCACTCAGACAGGCGTCCGGCGCCGTAGTGCTTCTGCACGTATTCGGACAGGCCCGAAAGGTCAGCCTGATTGATCTTCTCGAAGGCCGCCTGTTCGAGCATGTTCCGCACGCGCCGGCGTTCTTCGGTCCCGCCCTGGCGCAACTCGGCGGCGTCCAGGTCGACGCCGAAGCGGCTCTTGGCCCAGCGGATCAGCCCGGCCGAGTCAAAGTCCACCGCGATCTCCGAGCCCTCCACCGGGATGTATTCACCCAGTGTCACGTCGATCATCGATGCGGCGTCGTCCCTCGCCTGCTTGCGAATCACCATCTCCATCTCGTCGACAGTCTTGCCGCGCAACTTGTCGGCCATGACCGAGAAGTCCAGTTTCTGTCGCGCAAACTCGGCCGCGCACTGCGACGCGAACTCGGCGTCGAGAAACTCGGCGATGGCGTCGTCGATGGCTTCTTCGATGTACTCGAAGATCAGCCCCTTGACGTCGCGTCCTTCGAGCACCCGCTGACGCAGCCCGTAGAAGTTCTGCCGCTGCACTTCGGCGATTTCGTCATACTCGAGGATGTTCTTGCGGATCTGGAAGTTCCGCTCTTCGACCTTGCGCTGTGCCCGCTCGACGTTCTTCGAGAGCCACGGGTGCTCGATCGCATCACCTTCCTTCATGCCCAGGCGGCTGAGCACCTTCATCGTCGTCTCGCCGGCGAACATCTTCATCAGGTCGTCTTCCAGACTGACGAAGAAGCGGCTCGAACCCTTGTCGCCCTGGCGCCCCGAACGCCCGCGCAACTGGTTGTCGATGCGCCGGCTCTCGTGCCGCTCGGTGCCGATCACGTGCAGCCCGCCGAGATCCTCGATGTCCTCGAACCAGCGGATGCGGTGCAGGCTGAAGCGCCCGCCTCCGTCCAGCGCGTCCATCAACTCGGTCGCGCTCATGCCGGCGATACGGTTCGGGCTGACCCAGGTGTACTGCTCGGCCCAGCGGCGCAGCAGCATCAGTTCGACTTCCTCGAAGGGCAACTCTTCGAGTTCGCGCTTCTTGTGCCCCTGGTCCTTCAACTCGGTCTGGGCGATCTTGCGGAACACGTTCTCACGCAGTTCCTGCTCGCTGGCCTGGATGGTCAGAGACCGCGAGGCGATGCCCCGGCGCAGCCAGTGCTCGAGCAACTGCTCGCGCGTGCACTGGCCCAGTTTGATGTCGGTGCCGCGACCTGCCATGTTGGTCGCGATCATCACCGCGCCCAACTGACCCGCGTCCTCGACGATGTGCGCCTCACGCTCGTGCTGCTTGGCGTTGAGGATCTCGTGCTTGACTCCGTGCTTGCGCCCGAGCATCTGCCCGAGCATCTCGCTCTTCTCCACGCTGGTCGTGCCGACGAGGATCGGGCGTCCGACGTCGTGGAAGTGCTTGATCTCGTCGACGATCGCGTCCCACTTGTCCTTCTGCCGCAGGAACAGCAGGTCATCAAAGTCACGCCGAATCACCGGCTTGTTCGTCGGGATCGACACCACGTCCAGGTGGTAGATGTCGTGGAACTCCTGCGCCTCGGTGTCGGCCGTGCCCGTCATGCCCGACAGACGCTTGTACATCTTGTAGAAGTTCTGAATCGTCACCGACGCGACGGTCTGCGTCTCCTGCTTGATCGGCACCGCCTCCTTGGCCTCGACCGCCTGGTGCAGCCCGTCCGACCACTGCCGACCGATCATCGGGCGCCCCGTGTTCACGTCGACGATCACTACGCTCGCCTCGGTCTTGCCCGTGAAGCGGTCCGGCACGTCCATCACGATGTAGTCGCGGTCTCGCTGATACACCGCGTGCGCCCGCAGCGACTGCTCCAGAAGGTGCGGCACATCCATATTCTCGTCCACGTAGAACGAGCCGATGTTGGCCGCCCGCTGTGCCTCGGCGATGCCCTCGTGCGTCAGGTGGCTCTGCTTGCGATCCAGTTCCAGTTCGTAATACTGCACGTGCTCGTCACGCCGGCGCTCCAGGTCGGGCAGTTCCTTCCGGGCGGCCTCGAGTTGCTGCTGCAACTCGGGGATCTTCGCCTTGTCGCGTACCTGCCGGATGTCGCCCTCCAGCCCCTTGATCCGCTCTTTGCACGCACGCACCCGGTCTTCGATCTGCTGCCAGGGCCTCTGCTTTTCCACCAGGTGGCGCGCCAGGCGATCGGCCAGGTCATAGCGAGGCTGGTCGTCGTGCGCGGGCCCCGAGATGATCAGGGGTGTCCGAGCCTCGTCGATCAGGATCGAGTCCACCTCGTCGACGATCGCAAACTGCCGCTTGCGCTGCACCTGCTGGTCAACCGTCCGCTTCATGTTGTCGCGCAGGTAGTCGAACCCGAACTCGCTGGTCGTCCCATACACGATGTCGCAGTGATACATGCGACGCTTGATGTCCTCGCTCTGCATGTGCATCGGGTGGATCGCCCCCACCGTCAGCCCCAGGGCCGCGAAAAACGGAAACGTCCAGTCGCGGTCTCGCTGCACCAGATAGTCGTTGACCGTGACGACATGCACCTGCTGGTGCTGGCACGCGGCCATGTAGGCCGCCAGCGGCGCCACGATCGTCTTGCCTTCGCCCGTCTTCATCTCGGCGATCTTGCTCTGTCCCAGCACCATGCCGCCGATCAACTGCACGTCGAAGGGCCTTGCCCGGAAAGGCGGACGGCTCTCCGGATACAACTCCCGGATCGCCTCGTACAACTCCACGGGGAACTCGACCAGCCGCCACGTCGGCACCGGTTCGTCGCACCCGAGGAATCTCCCCTCCGGCTGGCCCGGCTGCATCGACAGGGCCTGGGCCCGCGCCTGCTCGAACAGCGCGCGGGCAGGCCCGCTCAGGCGCGAGGGATCGAAGTGGTGCGCCGGATTGAGCACGTTGCGAATGCCCACCGACCGGTCCATCGCCTCGCGCGCCACCGCGTAGACCTCCACCAGCAGGTCGTCGGGGCGGGCGCCCTCATCGATGCGACGCCGGAACTCGAAAGTCCTGGCTCGCAACTCCTCGTCGGTCAGCACGCGAATCTGCGGTTCGAGTGCGTTGATCGCGTCCACACGCAGCGTGTACCGTCTGACGAATCGCTCGTTCCGCGTGCCGAATATCTTGTTGAGCACGGGACCGACAAATGGAATGTCCTGGTTCTTGGCCATGAATCTGCTTCTTTCGTGGGTGCGCCGGGGCGCCAAGGGGAATCGGAAGGGGCGCGGAACCCGAGCAGGTCTGCCTGCTTTCGGGCCATGTTCATGCGGGGACGGACGCGCCCACCAGTGCGGGCGCGCAGCGACTCAGGCATGCACGCTTGAGGGAGGCGGCAGATTCAGCAGTTCGCACCGCAGGGGGGCGATGGGTCCGGCAGACGCCGTTTCGCCCGGCCCGCCCAGAACGAGTGAAACCGCCACCGGACGGAAGTGGGCGGGTCGTGCGCTCTCCGCGGGCTTGTGAGATTCCAGTTCGCCCGCCGAGGCCAGCAACCGCACCGCCGCCTGCGCCACCATGGGACGAAAGGCCGGTACGGCGTAGGCCGCGTCGAGCACGCGCACCGACAGCGTCAGCGCAATCAGCAGCGTCACCCCGCTGAGCAGCGCCCGCGGACGGGCCGAAGTCTCCGGGCCGAAAGGTTCCATCCCGGGAGAAGTATCGACCGGACAGGAGGGCGAAGCAAGCCTCATCCACATCGCCTGGCCCGAACCGGGGGTGTCTGCGATTGTTGAGCGCACGGCGCGGGCAAGCCCGATATTCTCGGTGCCCGGCTCAGGCAGTTCGGCCAAAGCCGGCTCGGGCTACAGTGCCCGCGATGGACTCGACCGGCCAAACCATGCCAGGCGTCAAGGAGGATGCTCAGCCCATGATCGCAACCCGCCGCAGTCTGCCCTCGACCCGCCATTCGGTCACGCACAAGTTCAGCGTGAGCAACTACGAGGGCTACCTGACCGTGGGTCTGTACGAGGACGGCACCCCGGGGGAGATCTTCATCAAAGTCGCCAAGGAAGGCTCGGCCCTCTCGGGCATGTGCCAGGCTTTCTGCCGGGCTTTCAGTATCGCCCTTCAGTACGGGCTGACGGTCGAGGACGCGGTCGTCCGTTTCAAGGGCATGCGATTTGAGCCGATGGGACGCACCAACAACCCCGACATCCCCGACTGCCAGTCCATCGTGGATTACGTGGCCCGCTATCTCGAACTGCACTATGGCAACCGACTGAGGCTGCAATGCTGACGCGCCGCAGGTGTTGACGCCCCGCCGGCTGTGCTGTCGCCGCGCAATCGGGAAAAACAACGCGCCCGGGCATCGGCCCGGGCGCGCGACGTTCATCTGACGTGTCCTGAACAGTTCAGGAGACCATGTCCTTGAGCCCCTTCATCGGGCGGACCTTGACGACGTTGCGGGCCGGTTTGGCCTTGAAAACCGTCTTCTCCTTGGTGAACGGATTGATCCCCTCACGGGCTTTGGTCGCCGGCTTGCGGACGACCGTGATCTTCATCATCCCCGGCACGGTGAACTGCTCGGCCTTGCCCTTCTTCAGGTCCGCCGCGATCATCGCGCCCATGGTGTCGAAGACGGCGGCCACGTCCTTCTTGCTGATCCCCACCGAATCAGCCAAGGTGCCGAAAATCTCGCTCTTCGTGCGAGGCTTGTCGGCCGAGACGATCTTCGTCGGCTTCTTGGCGGCAGGTTTCGGGGCGGTGGTCTTGGCGGTCCGTTTTGCTGTTCTCTTGGCCATCTCTGGACTCCGGTTCTTGTGCTCCGTGCATGAACGAAGCAGGTTTGTACCGCAACATTATCGGATCAGCAAGCCGAATTCCCCTGCTTTTTCAGCCTCACCCGCGATTTCCTTCATTTTTCCGCTCGAAATCCAGTTCCACGATCAACGCCGCGTGGTCCGACAGCCGCTCCCGACGCTCCCGATGCGAGTATTCCACACGCCCCACGCACCCTGCCAGCCCCCCGGAAACGAACGCGTGATCGAGCCGAAATCGCCGTCCGGCATGGCTTTGCCACGACCAGGCGCGCCCCGACGGCTCGGCCGCCCGGTACGCATCGACGTACCCCATCGTCGCCAGGCGCCCCAGCAATGCCGTAGCGGTGAACGTCGACTCCGCCTCATCCAGCCGGTGCCTGCCGGTGTTGAAATCCCCGATAATCACGTGCTTTTCCTCGCGCCGACACCCTGCGTGCTCGAGCAGCCCCGCCCATGACGCCGCCTTGCGCCCCACCGCGTGGTGGTCACCCGCCCGCGCGTCGGGAATATGCACCGCCGTCACGATCAACCCGCCCTCCAACTCGGCGCACAAACCCCGCCGGTGCTCCGGCAGCGGGCAAGGCCCCGGCTCGAGAGGCACTCGCGACAGGATGACCATTCCGTTCCGCCCGTCCTCCAGCGGGGTCGCGTGCCGGTGCTTCCACCCATGATCGGCCAAGACCCCCGCCATCTGCCCGCCCATCATCATGCGAAACTCGCTCAGCACGATCACATCGGGCTGGTGCTCCAGGATCGAGAGCACAATCCCCGGCGTGCGCCGTGTTCCGCCCCCGTGCAGGATGTTCCACGCCAGCAATCGCACGCCCTGACCTGCCTCCCTTGGCGATCCGTTCAGTCTACGGTTTGCGCATGAGTCAGCCTTCCCTCCCCCGCGTGGCCGTCACTCGCAAAGTCCCCGGCAAACTGGTCGTCCCCGGCGCCCGGGTGGACGTTCTGGGCGATGGGCTCCCGCAGCGCGACGCCCTGCTCGGCTTCGTCCGAGGCGCCCATGTCCTCGTCCCCATGTTCACCGAGCGGGTCGACGCCGCGCTGCTCGACGCGGCCGGACCTGACCTGCGCGGCGTGTGCAACTTTGCCGTCGGCGTCAACAACATCGATCTGGCCACCTGCCGGCAACGCGGGTTGATCGTCACCAACACGCCCAACGTCGTCACCGAGGGCACCGCCGATCTGGCCTGGCTGCTCATCCTTGCGACCGCCCGGCGCCTCATCGAAGCCGACCGCTACGCCCGCAGTCCCGAGTACCCGGCCAAAGGCCCGCTCGGCATGGCCGAGTGGCTCGGGCGCGACCTGACCGGGCGCACCCTGCTGATCGTCGGGGCCGGGCGGATCGGTCTTGCGACCGCCCTGCGCGCGCATGCGTGGGGAATGAAGATCCTGTACACGGCCCGCTCGAAGCACTGGGAGTTTGAACTGGCCCCGCTGGCGGGCGAGCGCGTCGATCTCGACGACGGGCTGCGTCGCGCCGATGTGGTCTCCATCCATACCCCGCTCACGCCCGAGACCACCCACCTGATCGACGAACGCCGCCTGGCGCTCATGTGCCCGCACGCCATCCTCGTCAACACCTCGCGCGGCCCGACGGTGGACGAAGCCGCCCTGGCGCGCGCCCTGCACGAGGGTCGAATCTGGGGCGCAGGGCTCGACGTGTACGAGAATGAGCCGACCATTCACCCCGACCTGCTCAGCGCCCCCAACACCGTGCTCACCCCGCACATAGGAAGCGCCGAAGTCCGCTTCCGCGAGATGATGACGCAGATGGTGGCCGACAACGCGCAGGCCATCCTTGAACGACGTGAACCGCCCAATCGCGTCGTCTGACTCACAACTGCCAGAGGCTGCTGGCCCACGTCAGCCCGCCGCCGAACGCGACGAACATCACCTTGTGTCCGTCGCAGGCCCGGCCGGCTTTGCGCAACTCGTCCAGGCAGATCGGCACCGAGGCCGCCGACGTGTTCCCGTAGCGGTCAATGTTCACGTACAACCTCTCGGCCGGAATACCGAAGCGTTCGCGGGCCGCATCAAGAATGCGGACATTGGACTGGTGGCACACGAACATGTCCACCTCGTCCGCCCGCATCGACGCTTTCCGCAGCGTGTCGTCGATCAGGTCGCAGAATGTCTTGACGGCGAACTTGAAGACGGCTCGCCCGTTCATGTGCAGCACGCCGAGCATGTCGCGGTCTTCCGCGTCCGGCGGAAAGTCTCGCGCCAGGTGGGGCAGGAACAGATCCTTCCAACCCGAGCCGTCCGAGTGCATCGCCTGAGCCAGCACTCCGCGCGACGGATCGGGGCAGGCCTCGAACACGGCGCCCGCCGCCGCGTCTCCGAACAGGATCGCCGTTCCGCGCCCGCGCGTGGTGTACTCGCAGAACTGCGTCAGGTGCTCAGCCCCGATAACCATCACGCGCCGCATCGGACCACACCGGATCATGTTGTGCGCCAGATTCATGCTGTACACAAAGCCTGAGCAGGCGGCCACCAGGTCCAGCGCCCCCGCGTTCCCGCCGCCCAGTTCATCCACCACGCGGCACGCCGTCGCCGGGCAGGTGGTCTCGGCCCCCACCGTGGCCAGGATCAGCAGGTCGATGTCCTTGATGCTCAGTCCCGCGTCAACCAGCGTCGCGCGCCCCGCCTCCACCGCCAGATGCCGCAGCGACTGTCCCGGAAGCGCCCGGTGGCGAGTCGAAATCCCCGTCCGCTGCAGAATCCACTCGTCCGACGTATCCATCATCGCTTCAAGATCGGTGTTGGTGATCAGACTGGGGGGGACGTACATCCCCGTTCCGGTAATCTTCACCCCGACGCTCGGCCACCCGCTGTTTTGTGGGACAGTCGTGTTCATCGCTCTCCCGTCGGACGGGGTTTCCCCGCCGAATCCCCACCTGTTCACGCCGATCCGGTTCTGCGACCCCCTGGGACCTGCGAATAGTAGCGTTGCCGCCCCACCGCCCGCAGCGGTCCGGTGCTCGTGTGCAGCCTCGGAGTTCACCGGATCGGCCCGCCGCCGCGCCCGCAAAGCCGGAAGCGCCGGCGCAGGCCCGGCCCCTTCACTGAGGGTTACATCTTGCCATTTCGACTTGATGCCTCGTGTTCGAGGTCGTTTTTCCCTTGACGCCTCATCGCGGATGCCGGTACACTCGTCCGGTTCGCTGTAAGTGGCCGATGATGGTGCGCTCTGGTGTTGTTGAGGGCGCCGGCCGAACCCCGCCTTTGCGGTGTTTGTTCAAGAGGAACCCGACCGGGCGGGAGCGGACACTGCGTGAGAAGCCAGTCTTGTAGGAGAGAAACCATGAAGTAAATGTCGTTTCTTGTCGTCATGAGCCTCGCCGCCTCGGTCTCGCTTGCCCAGGACTTTGACTTTGAAGCCGTGGCAGTCGGCGGCATCGCCGGTGAGACGCTGATCCTCAGTTCCCAGGGAACCAACGTGACCTTCACCGGCCCCGGGCTTGAAATCCGCGACTTTGGATCCTTGTTCGGCAATGCCGGGCACGTTCTGTCGAGCACCTTCGACGCCGGTCCCATCACCGTCGACTTCAGTCAGGCCGTGCAATCTGTCTCCTTTGAGAACCTCATCAACGGACGCTACGACGGCGAAGTGGACTACATCAACGGCTGGGCCTACGACGCGAACAACAACCTGGTCGACAGCGTGTCCGCCAGTGCGGCCGATTTCATCACCTTGTCGGGCGCGGGCATCGTCCGCGTCGTCTGGCAGGAAGCCAACTCGGGCGAGGGCTTCGTGGTTGACAACGTGTCGTTCACCATCCCGGCCCCGGCTACGATCGCTCTTGTCGGCCTTGGCGGGCTCGTCGCCCGTCGCCGCCGCGCCTGATCACGCCTCACTCGGCACAAAACCACAGGGAGCGTTCCACTCGGAATGCTCCCTTCTCCTTTTTGTCTGCTTGTGCCTCTTGCCCGATCAGGCGCGCTCGACCACCGGGCCCATGCGGCTCTCGATCTCCGCGATCCGCGCCACGATCGCCTCGTTCGTCGCCGTCCGCACGAACGCCTTGCTGTTGCGGATCGCGGCCGTGATGGTCCGGGGCTGGCTCGATCCGTGCGCGATCATCATCGCGCCGTTGACGCCCAGAAGCGGCGCCCCGCCGTACTCGTGGTAGTCGTTCTTCGCGTAGATCTGCTTGACGACCGGCTCGAACTGCAACGCCAGGTCGGGGTCAAGTTCGAATATCTCCTGCGCGATCGCCTCGAACAGACTCTTGGCCATGCCCTCGGCCATTTTGAGAATCGTATTGCCGACGAACCCGTCGGTCACAATCACGTCGGCGGCGCCGGCGAAGAAGTCACGCCCCTCGACGTACCCGATGTAGTTGATGTCCGGCGTCTCGCGCAGAAGGTCGCGGGCTTCCTTCACCAGGTCCGAGCCCTTGCCCTCTTCCGACCCGATGTTCATCAGCGCCACACGCGGGTTCTTCGTCCCAAGCACGTGCTTGGAGTATGTGTCGGCCATGATCGCGTATTGCCACAGGTGCGTGGCCCGCGGCTCAGGATTGGCCCCCGCGTCGCACAGCACGATCGGACCGTGAAACGCCGGAATCGTCACTGCAATTCCGGGACGATGCACGCCCGGCAGACGCTTCATGTGCATGATCGCCGCCGCCACACACGCGCCGGTGTTGCCCGCGCTTAGGACCACGTCACACGGACGATCGACCTTCTTCGAGCCGAGCAGCGCCATGCGCACGATCGACGAGTCGGGCTTGCTGCGCACCGCCTTGGCGGGCGACTCGTGCATCTCGATGGTGTCGGGGGCGTGATCGATCGTAATGCGCGGGTCGGACACCCCCCACTCACGCATCAGTTCGTTGATCAGGTCCGCAGTTCCGACCAAGACCAGTTCGTCGCCGGACTCCAGCAGATCCAGCGCCCTGATGCATCCCTTCAGCACCGCTTCCGGGGCATGATCGCCACCCATGACGTCGACAGCAAGGCGCATTGACGGCTACCCCCGCCCTTGGGAACCGCACTTGACGTGATTAGTCCTTGGCAACTCCGATTCCCAGCTTCTTGACTCGAATGACCAGCCCGGGACGCACGTACCCGCTCTGCGAACAGGCGCGATGATGCATCTTCGGCGTGCCGCTCAGAGGGCAGATGGTCGGGCTCTTGGGCGTCAATGCGTGATGCGATCGACGCCGGCGCGAACGTCCATAGGACTGACGATGGGTGGGTTGCATGCCGAACCGCTCCTTCGCATCACCGATCGGCTCACAGGCCACGAGGTCCGGCGTGCCCGAACCGTCTCAACCGGCGTGAACTTTGCCAACGAACCCCGGGTTTACCCGTTCCGGAGCAGCGGGACGGTAGAACCACGCCCCCCGGTTGTCAATTGACCCCGCCCCGGCGCAACCCCGCCCGGGCAGGCACGCATCGTCCATCCCCCGGGGCAAGGTTGAACCTCCGCGCGGCTGCCTCGCATGCCTGATGCCCTTTGCCACACGCCATACCCCGCGCTAAACTTGCCCTCGCCGGCCCCCGTGCGGGCGCCGCGCCTCCGTAGCTCAATTGGTAGAGCAGCTGACTCTTAATCAGCGGGTTGAAGGTTCGAGTCCTTCCGGGGGTATTCCACTTTCTGTATCGGTCTGGTGCGGCCTAGAGAGGTCGCCATGACACCCCTCCAAGCAGGTGGGGTCGATCCTGCACCCACCCGACCAGCCAGTCGCAGGCGTCCACCAAATTCGGACCCGGCTCGTGAAACATCCGGCCATCGACCACGGCAGCCTGCCCCCTGCGGACGGCCGGAAGATCGGCAAACCACGGTTCGGCAAGCAGCAGGTCTGCCAAGGCGCCGGCCTGTTCGAGCGAGGCGCCGGGCACCGCAATGACAACCGAATCCGGGCGGGCGTGGGAAATGGACAGGGGTGAGGTGGAAATGGGCGGACCGGCGCGGCGTTGTGCCTGCTGCGGCCCGGCGGCCGCCCCCGCGCCATGCGCCGGCACGGTCGGGTTCCACGGGTGTTCTCCCCCTGCACGCTCGATCATCTGCACCCGCCAATGACCTGCCAACACCAGCGGCGACGTCCACTCCAGCAAGGCAACCACTGGTCGACGGGGCTCAAACGAGGCCACGTACTCCTGGGCTTCGTACATTCGCGCCCGGAGTTGGACAGTCAGAGCCTCGGCTGCGGCGGTCCGTCCGCACGCCTGCCCGATTCGGAGCACGTCGTCGAAGATGTCCTCGATGGTGCGAGGTTGCAGGTCGAGCAGAGTCGGTGCAAGACCGGTTTCAGCCGATCTGTGATGAGCGGCCGCGTGAACGACTCCCGGATCAAGAAGGTCGGAGGAAAAAATGACCAGATCAGGCTTGAGGGAGGCCAATCGGTCTGTATCGAGCGTGTAAAGCGGGTGGCCTGCGGGATCAATGTCGCGTACAAGCCATTCGGAGACGAGCGAATAAGCCCCCCTCCCGGTAGGCTGGGAGGTGAGCCGGGGGAGTCGAGCATCGGCCCGGCAGTCGTGAGAACAGGCGACCAGATCACCGGAAGCGTGCAGGAGCACGAGGGTCTGGGTGGCCGATGGCATGAGCGAGACGATTCGCATTCAATCTGGTTCAAGAGATGGGCGCCGTGGCTACGGTAGCCGACCCTGGAGGGCGCAGCGGTGGGTGAAATGAAAAGGCAAGCACGGAAGTGGCGTCTGTTGGCACTGTGCGGGGCGGCTCTGGCCGCCGGTGGGTCGGCACTGGGGCAGGAGTTTGACGAGCAAGGCGAGCCCATCGCGCCCGAGGTGATCAGCGGGCCTCGTCCGACCGAACCAAAGGCAGGCAGCCACGAGCAGCCGGCCGACCACGGGGAGTCGGTGTCGTTCGAGGCCTTTTCCGAGCCGGTGGAGTTGTCGACGCTGGTGGACTACGTCGGTTCGACGCTGGGCATCAACATCGTGGTGAAGGGGACGCTGACCGGGACAGTGATGTTCAACGCCCCGGTGGACGTGCCCAAGAGTGAACTGCTCAACCTGCTCGACGCGCTGCTCGAGCAGTACGACTACACGATTTCGCAGGACACCAGCGGCATCTACACCGTGCAGCCCAAGGCCAACGTGCCGGTGTCCTTCGGCGGGGAGCGCCCCACGAGCAAGATCATCGATACCGCCGGGCTTCGTCCGACGGGATTGCAGAACGCGATCCAGACGGTGCTGGGCCAGCAGGCGTCCGCGCCGGGGCAGAGCCCGCAGAACATCGCGTACATCGACGAACTGGGCGTGATCGTCATGACCGGGCCGGCGCGGAACATTGCGCGGGTGGAGGAACTGATCGCCAACCTGCGCGACCGCTACCAGGAGGCTCGCTTCAGCCGGATCGAACTGGAGCACGTGGCCGCGCCGGTGGCACGCGAGCGGCTGGTGCAACTGGTAGGTTCGGGCACGGCGACGGGGCTGCCCGGGCAGATCAACCCGCGCAACCAGGGACAGCAGGGACAGGTGCCCGGGCAGGCGGCGCCCGGTGCTTCGGGCAGCGCGCTGGACAACATTGCCGACCGCCTGACGGTGGACGCGCAGTCGAACGCGCTGATATTCCGCGGCAACGACTCGGAACTGGCGCAGGTGCTCGAAGTCATGCGGGTGATCGATGTTCGGAACTCGATGGAGCACAAGCAGTACTTCGCCGGCTCGGCGGTGCTCCAGATCGCCGACCTGGCACGCCAGCGCGGGCTGGGCGAGGTCATCACGCTGGAGGACACGACCCGCCAGAACAACCAGTTCAACAACGTGATTCGTTTTCAGAACCAACAGCAGCAGAACCAGTTCGGGCAGACCAACCAGCAGATCACCGGCGGGCCGATCATGGTGGTCGACGAGCGCCGGCAGTCAATCATCTACTACGGCACCGAGTCGCAGCAGGAGGAACTGGCGCAGTGGATCGACCTGCTGGACGTGAGCGAGGACATCATCACGCTCGAGTATTACAAGTTGAGCAATGCGCGGGCCGAGGACGTGGCGTCGATCATCCAGGGGTTGATCACGGGGCAGTCGCAGACGGGCGACTCGCCGCTGCTTCCGGGCGGCGGGCAGCAGTCCTTCCCGCAGTTCCAGCAGCAGCAGATCGGGCCGCAGGGCGAGGAGGCGGGCTTTGCGCCCGATCCGAACCGCGTGTTCGTGATCGCCGACGAATCCAACAACCAGGTGATCGTCAAGGCTCCCAAGAAGCAGCAGAACGAGTTCGCCAAACTGGTGGGCCGACTGGACCTGCGCCGCCCGCAGGTGTACCTGCAAGTGCAGATCGTGGCGGTGAGCGACCAGCGTGACTTCCGGCTGGCGGTCGAGAGCCAGTTGTCGGCCGGCCAGTTCCAGGCGCAGAACATCTTCGGGCTGAGCACGGCGGGGACAGGGGGCTTCCAGACACCTCGCACGGTGTCTCCCAACCTGCCGGGGTTCACCTCGGCACTGATCCGCTCGGACATGATCCCGTTCATCATCAGCGCGGTGCGAACGGACACTGACTCGCGGATTCTCTCCTCCCCGCAGTTGCTCGTGAACGACAACGAAGAGGCGACCATCGCGGCGATCGATCAGGAGCCGACCACCAGCACCAGCCAGGGCGATAACTCGACGATCGTCAGTTTCCAGGGCTACGAGGAGGCCGGAACCGAACTGACCGTGACGCCGACGATCAGCGAGGCCGGTTATATCAGGCTCGAATATGAGGTGGTCCTGTCGAACTTCACTGGGCAGGGGGCCAACGGCATCCCGCCGCCGAAGGCAGAGAACTCGGTGACGGGCATCGCGACGATTCCGTCGGACGCGTCGATCGTGGTGGGCGGGATCGAGGTGGACAACACGCTCAACACGGTGGTGCGGGTTCCGCTGCTGGGCGACATCCCGATCGTGGGTCACCTGTTCCGCGACACGAACAAGGGTCGCACCAAGAGCCTTCTGTACATTTTCATCACGCCGCGGATCCTGACGGATCCGAACTTTCAGGATCTGCGCCTGCTGACCCGAGGCCCGCAGGGCACGGCCGACCTTGATCCGCTGACGCCGCGACTGTCGCCCTCGCGCATCGAGACTGTCTTGTCGCCGGGACGCCGGCCGGCGGAGGAAGCCAGGCCCGAAGAATCCGAACCGATCATCGACGGAGATTCGTAAATGGCGCGTCGGAACGGACAGAGCCGGGCGATCGTGCCGGCCGGAACGCCTGCGGGCGGACTGGTGGAGGACTGGTCGCGTGTGGCGTCGATGATGGGCACGGGGCTGAAGGCGCCGCCCGAGCAGTTGGCGCAGTTTCCGCGTGCGGTGGGTTCGGACGCTGAACCGTGGGATGTGCTGCTCCAACTGCTGGCGCTGGATGAACAGACGGGCTTGCAGAAACTGGCTGAGCGGACGGGGTTGAAGTACGTCCCGGAGCCGCGGCTGGAAGAGTCGGCCAGTCGATTTTACGAACTGGTGCCGCCGGACGTGGCGCGTTCGCACTCGGTCGCCGGGCTGGATTCCGACGGGCACGTACTGACGGTGGCCACATCGCAGCCGATGGTGCCCAGCGTGTTCAGTCTGCTGGAAGACCGGGTGGACATGCCGATCCGGCTGGTGCTCAGCCCGCGCGGCGCGGTGGCGAGCATCATCAACCGCGGGTACGAGCAGCGCGGCGACCTGGTGACCGAAATCGTCGAGGAGATTCCGCTCGACGAGTCGGCGCTGGCCGCGGCCGCGGGCTCGGTCGGCGCGGGCAACGACCTGCTGGCGCTGGCGCGACAGACGCCGGTGATCCGGCTGGTGAACATGATCCTGTTCGAGGCGCTGCGCCGGCGTGCCAGCGACATCCACGTGCATCCGCAGGAGAATCGGCTGGTGATTCGCTTCCGCGTGGACGGGATGCTGTACGACGCGTTCACGCCCCCGATGACTCTGGCGCCGGCGATCTCCAGCCGCCTGAAGGTGATGACCGAACTGGACATCGCCAATCGGCACAGCCCGCAGGACGGGCAGACGACGGTGCGGATCGGCTCGAAGAAGGTGGACATCCGGCTTTCGGTGATTCCGACCATCTACGGCGAGCGCGTGGTGCTGCGTCTGCTCGACCAAAGCCAGACGCAGTTGAGCCTCGACGCGGTGGGCATGTCCAAGAAGATGCAGACGCACCTGATGGACATCATCGACCGCCCCAACGGCATGCTGCTGGTCACCGGCCCGACCGGCTCGGGCAAGACGACCACGCTGTACGCGGCCCTTGGGCGCATCGACCGCATGAGCCGCAACGTGATGACGATCGAAGACCCGGTGGAATACCGGCTCGACGGCATCAGCCAGATGCAGGTGAACCCCAAGCGCAACGTCACGTTCGCCACGGGTCTGCGCGCCCTGTTGCGCCAGGACCCCGACGTCATCCTCATCGGCGAAATCCGCGACATGGAAACCGCCCAGTTGGCTGTGCAGGCCTCGCTGACCGGGCACCTGGTGCTCGGGACGCTGCACACCAACGACGCGCCCAGCGCCATCCCGCGCCTGGTCGACATCGGCGTCGAGCCGTATCTGATCACGTCGAGCCTGCTGGGCGTGATGGCCCAGCGCCTGCTGCGCCGCACCTGTCCAACCTGTCGCGGCTCGGGACTGGCCGAAGGCAGGCAATGCGAGACCTGCTTCGGCACGGGCTACAAAGGTCGCCTGGCAGCCTACGAAATCATGCAGATGACCGACACACTGCGACGCATGACGGCCGAAAACCGCGACGCAGTCACGCTCATGGAGGCGGCTGTCGAAGCCGGGTTCGAGCCGATGCGGGTGGACGCGGGCGAGAAGGTGAAGGCTGGACTGACCGACGAAGCCGAAGTGTTCCGCGTACTTCACTAAGAAGCCGAGAATCCTGAGTCTTGCGAGGAACTGGCCGTCGCTTCGCGATCGGATCGCCAAGGGGTCATGGCTTCGGGCCCGGGGAGGGAGGTTCATCATGCGATGCACACAGGCAAGCGCGGTCCTCGGGGCCGCGGCCGGTGTCTTGTCCAACCAATGCACATGCCGGACTCGTCAGGGTGAATGTCATCTGGATTCCCGGCTCTTACCAGGCGCGGAACGTCCCGCTGCTCACTCCCGGCTACTCCCACGTTGGGACGTTCAACTTCGTGACCGCTGACAACAGCGCCCGGGTTCGGGGAACCTTCGAGGCTATCTGCGGGAGGCGCAGCGCTCGACGGAGGCTGACCCAGTTCGGGCTGGAATCGATGGGCAGCGCGCGCGACTGGGCCCGTG
The DNA here is from genome assembly GCA_008363215.1 of Cyanobacteria bacterium CYA. Classification (GTDB taxonomy): domain Bacteria; phylum Planctomycetota; class Phycisphaerae; order Phycisphaerales; family UBA1924; genus J022. The sequence continues at coordinate 31,626 of RHKP01000011.1, read as the reverse complement.
TGCCCGCCCCGGCGACCTTGGCGTAGTTGGCACTGGCTGGCCTGGGGAGAAGACGAGGGCGGCTGTGAGCGAGGCGGCCGCCATCCGTACACCGGGTTCTTGTTTTGCTGCAACCGGTCGAAGAAGAATGTGTAATACCTGTGGGCGCATGATGACTCCAGGTGGTGAATGGACCGGGCACAGGAAAGCGAACTGATCCGCCGGGCGGCCGCGGGCGACCGCGAGGCCGCGGCGATGTGCATCCGGGCTCATCAGGGGGCGTTGTACTCGTACATTCTGCGAATGTCGGGTCGGGCTGACGTGGCCGAGGATGTTGTTCAGGAGGCGTTTGTCCGGGTTCTGACGAATCTCGATCGGTTTGACCCTCGCTACCGGTTTTCGACGTGGGTGTTCACGATCGCCCGCCGGGTGTATTTGAACATGGCCCAGAAGCACCGCCCGACGCCGGACAGCGAGGCGGTCGAGCGGGCAACGGATCGCAGCGGCGCGGCCGACGCGGGCGAGTGGCGCTCGGAACTTTCGAGCACGCTGGACAGGGCATTGCAACAGTTGAGCGAAACGCAGCGGGAAGTAGTGATCCTGTTTCACCAGTTTGACTGGACGATCGCGCTGATCGCGCGCCACCTCGATCTGCCGGAGGGCACGGTCAAGAGTTATCTGCACCGCGGGCGACGGCGACTGCGTGAGATTCTGGCTGACAGTGAGTGGCTGGAACAACGCAGGGGAAACCAGCAGTCATGAGTATGAACACGCCAAATCGCAACCGTCTGGACGAGGCTCTTGAGCGACTGTTCGACCGGGAGATGCCGCCCGAGGAGCAGGATCGCCTGGCGCGTGATCTCGAGCATGAGCCGGAAGCGCTGGCCACGTTCCGCGACACCACCGACATCCTGCTCGCGCTGCGCGAGCCGGCAAACGGACCGGACGTGACCGAGGCGGTACTCAGCCGGATGTTGCCGCCCCGCCGGCGCGGTGTGCGCGGGCGCCGGCTGCTCAGCCCGGCCCGGGTCGTCGTCGCGGCGGTGCTGGTGCTGGCCGGAGCGGGATTGGCGATCCTCCAGCAGCCGGGCAGGCCGCGGACGATGCCGCCGACGGCGCGAAGCATTGAACTCGATCCGGAGGTGGCGCGCATTTTCGACCCGCAACTGGCCGAGCGGGAACTGGCCGACCTGCGATCAGACGCGGGCTTGGCGGCTCCGACGGCAGCGATGATCCATCAGCGCGCCACGCTCGACGCGCCGCGGCTGGTCTTTGAACTCTCCCCGGTGCAATCGCTGGCGGGCGCGGGTGATGCGGCGACGGCGTATGCACCGTTCCAACGGGTGTTCGATGACCCACGGGCAGACTGGCTGGCACGCGGCGGATCGATCCTCCTGCCGCCGGACGAGCCCGCTCTCATCGATGTGCCCACAGTGTTCTGGCCTGCCGGTCCCGAGCCGTCGCCGATGATGATCCAGATCCAGGATCTCGACGCGCTGCTGCGGAAACCGCAGACACCGCCGTCGCCTGATCGCCTAATGCTCTGGCCTCAGTTGCTCGAACTGCGGCTCGACCTGCCCGAATCACAGAGGCCGGCATCAACGCAGGTCGACAGATAGGACGCCGCTCAGCCCCGGCGGCGCTGCCCGAAGAGCACCAGTCCGAGCCCGGCAAGGGCGACCGATCCCGGTGCGGGCACGGCCTGCGCGAAGAGGCGCACGTTGTCGATGCCCCACGATTCGTCATCGACGTTATCACTGCTGGGACGCCCGATGAAGTCGATGCGGATGTTGTCCACGTGGAGGGCGAGTGAGAACTCGAGCGTGATGTCACGGTAGATCGAGTCAACATAACGCGAGTTGAAACCCAGGTGGACGGGACCGACATCGGGCGCCTGGAAGTTCTGGTCGACATGCACGGAGTGCATGGGCTCGTCGAACAGGCTCTGCCCGTTCACGGAGACGGCAAAGTAGTCGGGCCCGTACAGACCGGCGAATCCTCCGTCCCACGAGTCAAGAAGATAGAGATCGAAGACCAGGGTGTAGTTGACGGTGCTGCGAGCGGTGTCGGGCGAGTCGAGCCCGTTGCCAGCGTCGGAGCCCGAAATGCCGGGGTTGGTGCCGTCGCCCCCGCCGCCCCCGCCGCCGCCGGAGCCATCACCGTCGCCCTGGTCGTCTCCGCCGCCTGAGCCGCCACCACCTCCGCTACCTCCGCCGCCGGAGCCCCCTCCACCACCTCCGCTGCCTCCGCCCCCGGAGCCCCCGCCATTCCCTCCAGCGCCGGAGTCGGGGCGATAGGCGCCAAGGAAGAGCGTGTGTCGCTCCTGGGTGAAGCGTCCGAGGAACCCGCCGAAGTTGGCGGCCGTGTTCCATTCGGGAGCAGTGATCCACTCACGCCCGACCTGCGTGCGTGCGGCAAAGTCATTCTCATACACCGTGACGATGTCGGCCACGGCGGGCGCGGCAAGCGCGGCGGCCGCGCACACAAGAAGCGGGCGTTTCATGCTCTTCTCCTGTCCGGGTGGTCCGGGGACATGCCCGGCCCGATGTCGTGAATACACCACGAAACCGGCGGTTCGACCACCCATGCCGGGATTGGGGGTGCCTGCGTGCGTCGGGTGTGCGCTGCGGGAAAGATGGGAAACAGCCGGGGGCGCGCCGGGGCGTCCTATAGTTGACGCCGTTCCACGAACGCCCGCACCCACCTGGTTGAGCCCATGCCCGACGCATCGGACACTGTGTCATCACTGCGAAATGTGGCGATCATCGCCCACGTCGACCACGGCAAGACGTCGCTGGTGGACCAGTTGCTCAAGCAGTCCGGTAACTTCCGGGCCGGGGAACTGGAAAAACTCGCGGGCGGACAGCACGACCTGATCATGGACTCCAACCCGCTGGAGCGTGAACGCGGGATCACGATTCTGGCCAAGAACTGCGCCGTAACCTACGCGGCGGCGGACGGTCGCGCCTACCGCGTGAACATCATCGACACGCCGGGACACGCGGATTTCGGCGGCGAGGTCGAGCGCGTGGTGCGCATGGCCGACGGATGCCTGCTGGTGGTCGACGCCTACGAAGGCCCGATGCCGCAGACGCGATTCGTGCTCGGCAAGGCGCTTGCCGAGCACCTGCGCCCGGTGGTGGTGATCAACAAGTGCGATCGGCCCGACGCCGATCCCGATCGGGTGGTCAGCGAGGTGCTGGACCTGTTCATCGCGCTGGGGGCCGAGGACGACGCGATCCTCGACTTCCCGGTGATCTACGCCTCGGCGAAGGAAGGCTGGGCATCGACGGTGTGGCCTCCACAGGGCGCCACCGACATGCGCCCTGTGTTCGAGGCAATCGTGCATCACGTACCTCACCCCAACGTGTACCTCGAACTGCCGCTGCGCATGCAGGTGACCACGCTCGACTATTCCGACTACGTCGGGCGCATCGGCATCGGGCGCGTCTTCCAGGGAACCATCTGCCAGGGTCAGCCGGTGGCCGTCATCAAGCACGAGCCGGACGGCTCGACTTCGTTGCGCAAGGCCAGGATTGTGACGCTCAACGGGTTCTCGGGGCTCGGGCGCGTGCCGCGTGATCGCGTCGAGGCTGGCGATCTGTGCGCAGTCTCAGGAGTCGAGAACATCGACATCGGGGACACGATCTGCGACCCCGAGCATCCCGATCCGATGGACGCGGTGACCATCGATGAGCCAACCATTTCGATGACCTTCCGCGTCAACGACTCCCCGTTCGCCGGCAGGGAAGGCGAGTACGTCACAAGCCGGCAGATCAAGGCGCGGCTCGAGCGTGAACTGGAGCACAATGTGGCGTTGCGCGTCGAGCCGGGGCGCGGGGCCGACGAGTTCGTTGTCTCCGGACGCGGCGTACTTCACCTTGGCATCCTGCTTGAGACCATGCGGCGCGAGGGCTTCGAACTGGCTGTGGGACGACCCATCGTCATCGAGCGCATGATCGACGGCAAGCGCTGCGAGCCGGTGGAAGAAGTGGTGATCGATTGCCCGGAATCGGCCGTGGGCGGGGTCATGCAACTGGTGGGCGAGCGCAAGGGCGTCCTGCGAAAGATGGAATCGCGGTCTGACGGCATGGCCCACTCAGTCTTCGAGATGACCAGTCGTGCCCTCATCGGGCTGCGCGGGCGCGTGCTGACCGCCACGCAGGGGCAGGCCGTCATGCACCACACCTTCGAGCGATTCGCTCCGGTGAGTACCGAACAGATCCGGCGCGTCAACGGCGTGATGATCTCGACCGAGTCAGGACAGGTGACGACCTACGCGTGCGAGCAGTTGCACGATCGCGGCGTGCTGTTCGTCCGCCCGGGAGACCAGGTCTACTCCGGGCAGATCGTCGGCGAACACAACCGCGACAATGACATCCTCGCGAACATCTGCCGCCTCAAGCACCTGACCAACATCCGCAGCGCCAACAAGGAAGCGACGGTGACGCTCAAGAGCGCTCGCGTCATGAGCCTCGAACAGGCCCTCGAGTACATCGAAGATGACGAACTGGTCGAACTGACGCCCAGGTCGATCCGCCTGCGCAAGTGGATCCTCGACGAGGGGTCCAGGCGACGGGCGGAGCGCTCGGCCCGCGATCGCGCCGCCCCATAGGCCGGGCAATCGCCTCACGCAACCGTACCGCCGAAAGTTGTCTCCGGCTATCGGACGGGTGATCGCATCGCGCAAGTCGTCACCCAGTCTGCACTTTCGTGAATCCGGACCTGCCTGGGCTGCGGATCGTTCCAGGAAGTCCCAATCACCGGGGTCGGGGTATGCGTTCCAGGCCCGGCCTGCTATTCTGCGCCAAGCCGGTGTTTTGCATGTCTTGAGGTTCTGGAGAGAAACCATGTCGTTCTGGTCGTGCCTTCCCCTGATCCTGTCCGCTTCACTGGCTCTGGGCCATGTCGAACCCCAGGGGCCGCGCGCAAAGCCCATCCCCGCCGATCTGGACTCGTTTGATGTGCTCCGCGTCAGCACCGCCGGACAGATCATCCACGACGCCGACTTCCGGGGTTTCGGCCCGCGCGGGTGCGTCAACGACGCCTCGCACACCGACCCTACTTTCAGTTCCACTCAATGGACGGCTCAGGCGGGCTTTGTCGAGAACGAAATCGCCGCGGCCACATACACCCTGCCGGCATCGGCCTTCCCGATCAAGATCGAGACGATGAAGTGTCTGTTCGTCACGCTCAACGCCGTGGTGCAGACGACGACGGAGTGGAGCGTCTTGGTATGGGAAGGCACGCCGACCAGCGGCACACTGGTGGCCGAGTACTCCTCCGATGGCCTGGTGCTTCCGCATCTGGTCATGCCGCCGGGCACCAATGGCACACTGATCGAAGTCTCGGTGGATCCGGGTGACCCGGAGCAGATTTTCATCACCAACGCCAATGGCTCGAACAAGTTCACGATCGGCTTCCGCATCGACAATCACAACTCGCAGAGCGGGGCATGCTCCACGCCGCCGTCGAACCGCAACGCGTTCCCGGCCACGGATCGCGACGGGCTGGGCGCCAGCACCGCCAACTGGCTGTACGCGATGAACTGCCCCTTCGCCTGCCCGGCGGGATGGCACACGTTTTCGCAACTCGACCTCCTGTGCCGTCCGACGGGCGACTGGGCGCTGGCCGCTACGTGGTCGAGCCTTGACTGCGTTGAGGGCTTCGGCGCCTGCTGCCTGCCCGACGGCACGTGCGAACTGATGTTCATCGACAACTGCGTCGCGGTCGGCGGGACGTACCAGGGTGACGGGGTCGACTGCTCGGAGGCTGACTGCCCGATCCCGACGGGCGCCTGCTGCTTCCCGACGGGCTTCTGCCTGGTGCTGCCCGAGGCCGACTGCACCGGCGCCGGCGGCACCTACGCCGGACACGGCACCACCTGCGCTGACAACAACGGTAATAGCCAGCCCGACGCGTGTGAAAGCGGACCCTGCATCGCCGACCGCAACGGCGACGGGCAACTCAACTTCTTCGACGTGCAGCACTTCCTCAACAACTGGTCGGCGCTCAACGCCTCGGCCGACATGAACAGCGACGGACAGTACAACTTCTTCGACGTTCAGATCTACCTGAACCTGTTCGCGGCAGGCTGCCCGTAAGCGACGGGTGATGCACCGGGTGAAATCACTTTGGAGATCGGGCATCAGGCCCGGTCTCTTCCATGCGCCGAAAGGCAGTCCGACGACCCTACCGTCCTGAATGCCCACCGTCATCGATCTCCGCTCCGACACCGTCACGCAACCCACCGAGGGCATGCGCCGCGCCATGATGAACGCTCCCCTCGGCGACGACACGCTGGGCGATGAGCCGACGGTCAAGCGGCTCGAGCAGCACGTGGCCGATCTGCTCGGCAAAGAGTCGGCCGTGTTCGTGCCCTCCGGCACCATGGCCAACCTGCTGGCCATTCGCTCTCAGACCGAGCCGGGCGATGAGATCATCTGTCACCCCGACTCGCACATTCAGCACTACGAGGGCGGCGGGTACGCGGCCGTGGCCGGGTGCTCGATCCGCTTCGCCCCAGGAAATCGCGGCATCTTTTCGCCCGATGACGCCCGCCCGCTGGTGCGCCACAGCGACCACCACTTCCCCCGCACGCGGCTGGTGTCAATAGAGAACACCATGAACCGCGGCGGCGGAGCCATCTGGCCGCTCGAGGCGCTGCGCGCGATCGACCAGTTCGCCCACGGACTCGGCTTGCGCGTGCACATGGACGGGGCGCGGCTCTGGAACGCGGCCGTGGCGATGAATGTCGCACCCTCGAAACTTGCGGCCCACGCGGACACAGTCAGTTGCTGCTTCAGCAAGGGGCTGGGCTGCCCGGCCGGTAGCGCACTGGCCGGCGATGCGGGCACCATCGTGCGGGCCCGGCGTTTCCGCAAGATGCTCGGCGGGTCAATGCGCCAGTCGGGCCTGCTGGCCGGCGCAGCGCTCTACGCGCTCGAACACCAGTACGAGCGCCTGGCCGACGATCACGCCCACGCGCAGTTGCTGGCGCGTCACCTCAGCGGCATCACGGGCCTGTGCTGCGACGCGGGCGCCGTCGACACCAACATGGTGTACTTCGACGTGGAACCCGGAATCGGCACCGCCCCGGCGCTGTGCGAGAAGTTGGAAGCGGCCGGCGTGCGGATGCTCGCGGAAAGCCCGACGCGCATCCGGGCCGTGTGCCATCTGGGTGTGACGCGCGCCGATGTCGAGGAAGCCGGACGGCGCATCGCCCGCCTCGTGTGATGTGTCGGTCGGCTCGCCGGGGGCGTACATGCGCGGCGTGAGCCGACGAGCAGCCGTCCGGACAACCGCGGCCGCGATCGATTCACAGGCCGGCAAGCCCGTGCCACTGATAGCCCAGGTGCAGTCCGATCCTTCGCGGCCGGGCCCATTGACGCGTCATGCACGAAAGCGCACCGGCCGGCCCGGAGCACACACCACTTGAAGATCACTTCTGTCGGCGATAGTTCGCCGAGCCGAACTGCACCCACTTGCCATCAACGCAGGTGTAGGAGGTCAGGGTGTAGTGACTCTCGCTCCTGATCTCGATCACGTCGCGATACCTGGCCATGCCGCCCGCGGGGTCCATCATGTTCGGCCCGTCGGCTTCCAGCGTGAGGATCTTGCCGGTCGGGTCGAGCGTGCCGTCGTACACCCACATGTGATCGGTGATCGAATCGACCCAGGTGCCCTGGTACCTGCCGGCCTGCGGGTCGTAGCCAAGCGTGATCACCGCGCGCATCGCACCCATGCCGGGGATCTCGATGGACAGTTCGCCGATGGTCCAGCGCCCGCCGAGCGATCGCACGGTTTCGGTCCCGGTGCACTTGATCGGATCCTGGCCCGGAGGCGTCATTTTGGATTCGATGCTCCAGGTGCCCACCATTTGCTGCAGCCACTCATGCTGCTCGCCGGGCGGCGGCAGCATGGGCATCTCGTGGGCCGAATCCTCCGGCTGGAGCGCGGGCATCCCCGCAAGACCCGCGCCGAAGATCAGCGCCAGTGCGAGCGGCGCAGCGGCGAGCAATCGATGTTGACGCTTCATGATTCCCCCTTTTCTCGCAGACCGGCGGCTGGAGTGCTCGCCATCATACCGCCACCATCGCTGAGCCGGGGTGAGGGGGATCTCCTTCATCCGGGCGCCGGGGGGCATGGTCAACCCCCGATGCGAGCAGAATATGGAGGGAACCAGACGGCGCTCGGCAAGTCGGAGGAGCACGATTCAGCGATACGAGCCACCGCTGCATCGGCTCGGAGCGTCGATCGATCCGGGCCCACCCCGCGGGGCGCCTGCTACTTCTTCTTCCGCATCCAACCCGTCAGTCTGGCCGAGACGGAGACATCTTCTTCGGCCCGAGGGGCGGGTGAGGCCGGGCGCGGCGTGGGCAGGCCCTGCTCGGGTGAAGCCAGCAGCGTCGTGGCTGTGATCGTCATTGAGTCGTGCATCGGCGAGGCCGCGACCCACGAGGGGCGCTGTTCGGTCGCACCCGGGCCGCCGCTGTCGTCGTCGGTGGTCGCAAAATCGAAGCCGTCGGAGAACTTGACGAAGCGCATGACCGACTTGCCGACGCGAATCTCATCGCCGTGCGCGAGCAGAGTGGGGCTCTCGACGCGCTCATCGTTGACGTAGGTGCCCCAGCGCGAGCCGAGGTCTTCGATCAGGTGGCGCCCGCCACGGACGACGATGCGGACGTGCCGGCGCGAGACGTGCTCGTCATTGAGGATGATGTCGTTCTTCTTGCCGCTGCGCCCGATGAGGATGTCGGAGCCCTCTTCCATGGGCAGGATGGAGCGGAGGCGCCGGACGTGCCCGTTGTCCAGGGTGGAGACGAGCAGTTCGGGGCGGGTCCAGTTGACACTGTTGACCTCGCCCTCTTCATCGCGGTCCGAGGCGCGGCGGACGCGAATGCGTACGTCGCCGATGGTGACCCATTCGCCACGGGCCACCTTGCGACGGGCAGAAAACTCGTCACCTTCGATAAACACTCCGCCGGGGCCGACGCGCAGAGTCACCTCGGGCAGTTCCTTGCCCTCGACGGGCTCGAACTCGATGATGGAGCGATCGGCGTGGCTCATGTCGGGCCCGCTGCGCGCAAGATCAACATGGCTAAGGGATTACACACAACGGGAGATGCTATCGGCTCTTGGCGCCTGCGTCCATAAAAACAGGGGGAATCAGCACTCACGAAAGGAAGGGAATTCGCCCCTTCTTCTCGATCCCCGTATCGACCCGAATCCACCCTCGCAGCGATTCGGCCATGTCGGCCGACTTGAGGAAGCGGTCTTCGGGCCGCCGGGCCATTGCCATCAGGCAGATCCGTTGGAGGGGCTCCGGCACCGACCAGACCAGCGTGTCGGGCGGGGCTGGGCTTTCGGTCACGATCGCCCGGAGTACTTCCGGCACGCTGCCCCTGAAGGCCGGGCGATAGGTCAGGAACTCGTAAAGCACGGCTCCGAGACTCCAGACGTCGGCCCGCGCGTCGCGGTGCTGGACTTCGTCCGAGAATGAGGCCCAGTCGGCCACGCGCTCGGGGGAGAGGTAGCGCGGCGTTCCGACGCGGGCGCGCCCGATGCCCTGCCGGTCGGCCGGACGAGCCGCCAGCCCGAAGTCGGTCACCATCATGCGCCCGTCCCCGGAAAGCAGCAGGTTGCTCGGCTTGATGTCCCGATGCAGGACGCCCTCGGTGTGGGCGCGTTCAAGCCCGTCGGCCACGCCGGCGATCCAGTAGGCCACGAGCCGGTAATAGGCGTTCTTGTCTGGTACGAGCAGTTCGCGCAGTTCCGCGGGGGAGCGTTTGGAATCCACGCCGGCAGCCTTGAGTACCTGCTCGCCGGGCAACTGGTGGGCACCTGCGCTCTCGAACTTCTTGACCAGTTTGGAGCCGTCGAGCCCGCGGACGAACTGCATGACGTAGAAACCCCCGCGCCCGAGTTTCTCAAAACGTGAGACCTGCACGATATTGGGGTGTTCGAGCCGGGCGGCGGCGCGGGCTTCGTGCTGCAACTGCTCCTGGGCTTCGGGATCGACTGATCGCAGCACCTTGATGGCCACGTCCTTGTCGAGTTGGTTGTCATACGCGAGGAACACCCGACCCATGCCGCCGGCGCCGATTTCTTCCTTGATGAGGAAGCCCTCGATCTCGGGGAGGGCCTCGGCAGCGCCGGCGTCAGACGGCGGGGGCGGGGTGGCGCGCGTGGCGTGCGTGCCGGCGGAAACGTCGCCCGCGGCGGTTTCTTCATCGGGACTGGAAATGGCAGCCGGCGCCTGGGTTCCCGAGGCCGCAGCAACCGGTTCCGGCACGGCAGTATGCGCAACCGGTCTCGAGGGCGGGCGCATGACCGCGCCGGACCTGGACCGCGAGCCGCTTCGCTCGCCGGCGATGCGCGAGGCGATCTTCACGGCGCGTTCGATGCGCTGGGCGGCCGGGCGGCGCGCGTGGTTGAGCGTGAGCCAGACGTCCTCGGTATCGGGGTTGCGCCCGTCAATCTCGTCGTCGAGCATCACCATGCAGCGCAGGAACTGGTAGATGTGGTCTTCCTGCACAAGCCCGTATCCGTGGGCCCGCTCGATACCCCCCTTGACCAGCGCCCGCATCGCCTCACGATCGCGCGAGCCTACGCGATCGGCAAACTCATGGCGCAGGTCGGCCTCGATACGCGTGACCAGATCGGCGTCGGCGCTGTAGGTCATCGCGTGAGCCCACGAGCGCGTGGCGCCCGCGCCGCTCGCGCCCGCCTCCGATCTTTCGACCGCCTCAGACCGGCGCCCGGGCGGCTGGTACGGCGCCAGAGGCTCGCGCTCGGACGCACGCGGCGGCTCTGCATGCACCGGTTCGACGCGGCCCGCTCCGGCGCGAACAGGTTCGGCACGTACCGGCTCGCGCCCCATCACCTCGCCGGCGGACGGCTCGTGGGCAGGCGTCACCGCCTCCTCGTCGCTCCCGCCGGCTCGCTGCCCAGGCGGCTCAAAGGGGTGCACGGCCCACGTCGCGGATTGATGCGTCTCAGAGGCGGTCATTGAAGCATCCCGCGACGGCTCGGGCGCCGCGAGATCGATCGCGGCTGTTTCGTCCAGCACCGCCGCGGCGCTCGGCTCCGACGATGAGGCCGGCGGCGTGCCTGAGCCCTCGGAACGGACGCTCACGATCAGCACGGTCGTGCCGACCAGCAACTCAGACCCGTTACCCACGGGCATGGGATCGGCGACGAAATCGCCGTTCAGACATGTGCCGATTTCCTGATCGAGGTTCTCGACCATCAGGCGTCCGGCGTCAAGGAACAGGCGGCAGTGCCTGTCGGCGGCCATGGTGTCATCAATGACCACGGTGCAGGCACTGGCGCGGCCGAGCACGCAGTCCTCACCAGCCTCCAGAGTGGCCGAGAACCGCGGGCCTGCGCCCTGTTCTCCTACCTGCAGGTCGATGCGATACAAGCGTCGGCACCCCAAATGCGGACCGGACCATCCGACCCGACGGCTCCACTATATGAAACGCAAGAACCCCCGGCCCGCTAACGCACCTTGATGCTGGCCAGCCCGATCACCGCCAGCAGGATGGAGACGATCCACAGGCGAGCGACCACCTGCTGCTCGGCCCAGCCTCCCAGGTGCAGGTGGTGATGGAATGGGGCGCAGCGGAAGATGCGTTTGCCCCCGGTCAGTTTGAAGTACCCCACTTGCAGTATCACCGAGCCGATTTCCACCAAAAAAACACCGCACAGAATCAGCGCGACAACTTCCTGCCGAAGCACCACCGCCAGGTACCCGATCAAACCGCCCAGCGCCAGCGACCCGGTGTCGCCCATGAAGACCATGGCGGGCGCGCAGTTCCACCACAGGAAGCCCAGGCAGGCTCCGGCCATCGCTCCCGCGAGCACCGCCAGTTCGTCGGAGCCCACCACGTTGGGCACCAGCAGGTAGTGAGCCCAAGGCTCCGTGCCGGCGATCAGCGCCAGAAGCAGCAGTGAGAGCGAGACAATGCCGCTGATGCCCGTCGCCAGCCCGTCCATCCCGTCGGTGATGTTGGCTGCGTTGGAAACTCCGGCGATCATCAGCGTGGCTATGAGCACAAAGGCGCCCATCGGCAGAAAGATCAGACCTTCCGACAGCCCGCCGATCAGGGAGACATAAGTCTTCTGGAACGGGAGATTGAGCACGTGGGCGACATCCCGGGCCGATTCGGTGTTGCCCTGCCGGTAGATAAACACGCCGGCGAGCACGGCGATGCCGAGTTGAAAGACCAGTTTCTCCCACGCATACAGGCCTTGGCGCCCGTCGCCGCGGCGTGAGGCCGTCAGTTTCAGCCAGTCGTCAAACCCGCCGAGCACGCTGAGCCAGACGAGGATGACCAGTCCGAGTTGCACGTAGAAGTTCAGGAGGTCGGCGAACAACAGCGTCGATAGTCCGATCGCCCCGCAGATAAGCACGCCGCCCATAGTGGGCGTGTTGGCCTTGGTAATGGCGGTCTCGCGCAGTGCCTCCGCGTCGGTGATACCTGAGTCCCCGATCTTCATGCGGATCAGCCGCCGGATGGTCGGTCGCCCGAACGCCAGCACCAGCGCAAAGGCGACGCCCACCGCCGCCAGGGCGCGGAACTGGATTTCATCCAGCGGCGAGAAGATGGCGTAGGCGTCGTGCCGGGACAGCCAATCACGCAGCATCTGGTGAATCAGGTAGAGCATGCAAGACCTCAGTGCAGCGCCGAGGACCGGTCGCCCGCCGGCGAAGATATGTCAGGAACGAAGCGGCGCTCCAGTTCAGTGACCATGCGTTCGAGCCCGACGCGGCGCGAGGCCTTGAGCAGCACCACGTCACCCGGTTCGATCAGGCGGGCCATGGCATCACCTGTGCGATCATCGAGGCGGTCGAAATGCCTCACCCGCTCGCCCCCGAGCCCGCGCAGCGCCGGTTCATAGGCCTCGCGCGCCAGCCCGCCGACCAGAATGACCAGGTCGATGCGCCCCGAAGCGCCGAGCCACTCGCCGAGCAGGCGGTGTTCCTCGCGCGATGTCTGGCCCAGTTCGAGCATGTCGCCCACTACCGCCACCCGTCGGGCCCCGGTCCAGCCCGCCAGCGTCTTGAGACCGGCCAGCATCGAGTCGGGGTTGGCGTTGTAGGCGTCGTTGATCACCTGCACAGGCCCCACGCCGAGCAGTTGCCCGCGCATCTCGGCCCCCTGCACGCTCCGCAGCCCCGCACGCACCTCCTCGTCGCGCAACCCCAGCCGCCGCCCCACCCCTACCGCGATGGCCGCGTTGAGCGCGTTGTGCTCACCCAGCAGCGGAATCTCAAACTCCACACGATCGTTGAGCGAGAAGCACACGCGCGCGTCCTGCCTGGTGACCTCGGTCACACGCAGGTCGGCCTCGGGCCCTATGCCGATGGTCACGATCCGCTCCCGGTCGAGTCTGCGAAGATGCGGGCGCAATGGCGCGCATTCGGCCGGCACGAAGGCCAGTCCGGACGGACGCAGGTGCGTGAGCAGCGAGGCCTTTTCCATCGCCACGCCCTCGATCCCGCCAAGCCCTTCGAGGTGAGCGCGCCCGATGTTGGTGATGACGGCCACGTCGGGCTCGCACATCCGGGCCAGCGGCTCGATCTCCCCGGGGTGATTCGTGCCGACCTCGCAGACCACGTAGTTGTCGGACGGGCGGGCGTTGAGCAGGGTGAGCGGCACGCCGATGGCGTTGTTGAACGACTTGATCGACGCCGAGCCGCGCAGACGCTGCGACAGCACCGCGTCGATCAGCCGCACGGTGGTGGTCTTGCCGCAACTCCCGGTAACGGCGACGACGCGGAGCGACGGGGCCGAGCGCCGGTAGGCCGACGCGAGCCGACCAAGTGCCTCAAGGGCGCTTTCGACCTTGATCACACCGATGTCGGGCGGCAGGTCCACATCCGTGCGTTCGACGATCGCAAGCGCACACCCGGCGCGGGCCGCCTGGACGACGAAGCGGTGTCCGTCCGTGTTTTCTCCCGCCAGGGCGACGAAAACCTGCCCGGGACGCGCCTTGCGCGAGTCGATGGTCACACCGAACGGATCGTGCGTACGCGCGCCCGGACGCGAGACCCACGAGCCTGCGACGACCGCGCGGAGAGTGTCTGGCTTCCAGAAGCTCATGCGCGGGCCGCCTCGGGCGTTCTGCCGCGCCGCGCCCGCAGGGCCTCACCGGCTACGTCGGCGTCAAGGAACGGTACCTCGATCAGCCCGCTCTCCCCCGAAGGGTCAGGCAGGATCTGCACGCGCTCGTGCCCCTTGCCCGCGATGACGATGATGTCACCCCGCGGCGCCTCGATGATGGCTCGCTCGATGGCGACACGCCGGTCGACGTGAACCTCGATCCGTGCGCGCGCCGAGGACGTCATGCCCTCGATGATCTCTGTGATGATGCGCCCGGGCGCTTCGTGGCGCGGATTGTCGCTGGTGACAATGACGCGGTCGGCCATGTCCGCCGCGGTCGCGATCGCCACCGCAGCCGAACACCACACACACACGCCTCCCGCCCGCAACCGCCCGCACCGCCCCCAGCACGTTCTGCAGCGCATCGGGCGAGTGGGCGTAGTCCACGAAAACCGACACGTCGTCGCCGGGACGGCTGATGCGCTCGATCCGCCCGGGCGGGCCCTTGAGCCCAACGGCCGCCTGTTCGAGCCGAGGGAGCAGCGCCTGCCCGTCGATCCGGAGCAGCACCTCTCGCACGGCGATCCACGCCTCCAGCATGTTCATGGCGTTGTACGAGCCGAACAACTGGCCCGAGCATCGCGCACCGGCATCGGGCCCGGTGATGTGCAGGTCAAGCCCGTCAACCGTGTGCGAGCGCACCTGGACGCTCCAGTCGCCCTTGCCCTCAAGCGAGCAGCGAGCCAGACGGGCGGCCTCAAAGCGGTCGGCGTGCGGGTCGTCGGCGTTGACGATGCCCAGTCCGCCGGGCTCGATCAGTCCGAACAGGCGTCGCTTGGAGTCGAGGTAGTGCTCGGCCGAAGGGTGATAGTCCGCGTGGTCGCGCGTCAGATTCGTGAAAACGCCCACGTCGAATGACAGGGCGTCGGCCCGCTTCTGAGAAAGCGCATGGCTGGAGACTTCCATCGCCGCCGCCCGGCACCCGGCCTCGACCATGGTCGCCAGCGTGCGGCTGAGTTCGAGGGCCGGAGGCGTGGTCATGGAAGCGGGGGCCAACTCGCGCCCGTCGTCGATCTGCACCGTGCCGATCAGCCCGCAGCGCACCCCGCAGCGGTTGAGCATGCGGTGGACCAGGTGGGCGATCGTCGACTTGCCGTTGGTGCCCGTCACGCCGACCAGCACGAGGCTGGTCGCGGGGTTGCCGTAGAAACGCTCCGCCAGGCGGGCTGTGGTCAGCGCCACGTCGTCGCAGGCGCACAGCGCGACGCTCCCGGGGACCGGAAGCGCCGGGTCATCGCTCAGCACCGCGCTGGCGCCCAGCACGCAGGCCTCGCCGACGAACCGCCGCCCGTCGCTCGAAAGCCCGCGCCGGGCGACAAAGAGCGACCCGGGCATGGCGGTGCGGCTGTCCTCGGTCAGGTCGCTGACGCGCGCAGCGCCGGCGTCGCCGCGCACCACGCGGATGCCGAGCCCCTGAATGAGTTGATCCAGCATCATCACCGACGCTCCGCTTCGACCGTCTCACTCAACATCGGCCAGTTGAGCGCGCCGGGCACACCGGGCACTCACGGCAGGATCAACATCGCGTCGCCGTAACTGTAGAAGCGATAGTTCCTCTCCATCGCGATGCGATAGAGCCTGAGCACCTGCTCGATCCCCCCGGGCAAAAAGCCTGCGACCATGGCCAGCAGCGTCGATCGCGGAAGGTGGAAGTTCGTCAACATCCCCTCCACACGCTTCCACGCATACCCCGGCGAGATCAGCAGGTCGGTCGAGAGCCACTCGGCCCGAGGCGGCGCCCGGTGCGCAAAACTCTCCAATGTGCGCGCGCTTGTCGAGCCCACAGCGATCACCCGACACGGGCAGTCCATCACCCAGGCCCCCTCGCCCAGACGACACCACTCCGAGTGCATCGCGTGCTCCTCGACATGCTCGGCCTCGATGGGCTTGAACGTCCCCGCGCCTACGTGCAGCGTCACCTCAGCCCGTCGCACCCCTGACTGCTCCAGCCGCTCCAGCAGCGCCGGCGTGAAATGCAGCCCGGCCGTCGGAGCCGCGACCGACCCTTGAACCGGGCCCCCACCCGACGCCCCGGCGAACATCGTCTGGTACATCTCCCGGTCTGTCGCATCGGGAACATCCAGCCCGGCTCGCTTGCGCGCACCGCGAATGTACGGCGGCAGAGGCGTCAGCCCCACTTCATCAAGAATCTCCGGCGTCGGACGCAATCGCGCATCGCTCACGTCCACCAGCCATGCACCGTCCGCACTCGTCCTTTCCACAAGTGACAGCACCACGCCCGACGCACGCCCGTCGTGCCTTTCGAGTTCCACCTGCCGACCGGGACGAAACCGCCGGGCCTTGATATAGGTCTCCCAGGCGCGAGCCGGGCGATCGGTGCGGTCGTGGAGCCACAGGCCTTCGACGTGCCCGCCGGTTTCAATGTTGCGCCCCACAAACCGAGCGGGCAGCACACGCGTGCGATTGAACACCAGCACATTCTCCGGCCCGAGCAGCGCGGGCAGGTCGGCGATGCGGAGGTGTTCGAGCCGGTCCGGGTCCGAACGGCTGACAACCATCAATCTCGCCGACTCGCGTGGCTCGGCCGGGCGCGTCGCGATGAGCGACTCGTCGAGTTGATAGTCCAAGGCCGCCGACGGAAGCATGGGCGATGGTATCCGGCAGCACCGTTGTCCTGACGCAACATGACATGGCGGGTCGAACCAGCCCGTTCCACGCGAATCCCCGGCTGGCGAGTATTGGCGCCGGTTCTTATCAGACCTTGGCGGTGAACCAAGGTCAGGCACGTCGGGTGCACCCCGGTGTGTCATGGGTCTTGGGTCTGTGGAGATTCGCGCCGCACTCGATCCGGCCTGCCCGGCCGGGGCGGTCAGCGCGACCCCGCGCTCGCTCGGACCCGTGCCCTTCCCCAAGTTCCTGAAGGCCCTGAACCGCACCCCGCCGGCGCGCCCGGGCGATACCTATGAGCCAACCTGCCGGGGCCTCGGCGTCTCGCGTGCGGGTGAGCCGGCGAAAACGGGGTTGTTGCCGCGCCTGGGTGATCTGAACCCGCTGCCGCCGAAAGAGCGCACAGAGATCGTCCGGCAGGTCTACCGGTTGGAGCGGCAGGTGACGACGGGGAACATGATCGACATCGCGTGGTGAAGGATCGCAGGCGAGACGCCCGTGTCCCCCTTCCTGCTCATCAAACCGGGTCGGACAGGCGGCGGATCGAAGCACCAAGCGCGTTGAGGCGTTGTTCGAGTTTTTCGTACCCGCGATCGAGGTGGTAGACGCGGTTGACGACGGTGCTGCCTCGGGCCGCCAGTCCGGCCAGGACGAGTGAGGCCGAGGCCCGCAGGTCGCTGGCCATGACGGGAGCCCCGCGCAGTTCGCGCACTCCGGTGACAACGACAGTGGCGCCCTGGCGGTGCAGTTCGGCACCCATGCGGCTGAGTTCGGCCACGTGGAGGAAGCGCTCGGGAAAGACCTTTTCGGTGACGATGCTGTTGCCGTCGGCCAGGCTGAGCAGGGCCATGAGTTGGGCCTGGAGGTCGGTCGGGAACCCGGGATGAGGCTGGGTGGTGACGCGGATGGGGCGTAGAACGCGGCCGGTGGTGACGCGGCAGGAGACGCGCTGGGCGTCCCTGGCCCCCAGGCATTCGACACAGACGCCGAGTTCGTCCAGCCGGTCGATGACAGCCAGCATCGCGTCGAAGGGGGTGTTCTCGATGACCAGCGAGCCATTGGTGATCGCGGCGGCACACATGAAAGTGCCGGCCTCGATGCGATCGGGCATCACGATGTGGTCGGCGCCGCCGAGGTTCTGGACGCCTTGGATGACGATGCGGGGCGTACCCGCACCGGAGATCCTGGCGCCCATGGCGTTGAGCAGATCGGCCAGGTCGACAATTTCGGGTTCGCAGGCAGCCGACTCGATGATGGTGGTTCCCTCGGCCAGGACGGCGGCGGACATGACGTTGGCGGTGCCGAGGACAGTCGAGCCGAAGGGGCCGCCGAGGAAGACGGTGTCGCCGCGGAGGCGCCCGCGCGGCGCGGTGGCGATGATGTCGCCGCCGTCGAGTTCGATTTCGGCGCCCAAAGCCTTGAGTCCGCGCAAGTGGAGGTCGACGGGGCGTTCGCCGATGGCGCACCCGCCGGGCATGGAGACGCGGGCCCGGCCGCGCTTGGCGAGCATGGGTCCGAGAACGCAGATGCTGGCCCGCATGGTGCGGACAATGTCGTAGCGGGCGTGCGAGGCGGACAGGTCGTTGACCTTGAGCGTCAGTGTGCCCGGGTCGGCGCCGGGTTCGCCTGCGACGACTTCGCACCCGAGTTCATCGAGCAGTTTCTTCATGCTCTGGATGTCAGCCAGGTCGGGGACGTCGCGCAGGACGACGGGTCCGTCGGTAAGCAGAGCGGCGGCCATGAGCGGCAAGGCGGCGTTCTTGGAGCCATTGACGCGGATCGTGCCTTCGAGCCTGCGTCCGCCCTCGATATGAAAGGTATCCATCGCGATCCTCCGTGCCCTCTCGATCATATCGGACAGTCGGTTGCTGCCCGTGCAGCGGGGGAGAAAGTGGGCGCAGGCGTCACAATCGGCACAGTTTCGCGTGTGGAGCGACCGCAACGGCGAGGATGGGTGGCACGCGCGTGGATCGAATCACAAGGTTGGGGGGATCAGCACGCGTGGGCGACAGCACCCCGCGAATGGAGGAATGCACGATGTTCGCGAACAGTCTCAGGAATCGTCGATCGCGAGCGGGGATGGTTGGAGCAGGGGTGCTCGCCGCCGGTCTTGTGCTCGTTTCCGGAACGGCCTCGGGTTCGTCGAGCTCCAGTGACGACCTGCCGGACACCATCTCACTGGTGGGAGTCGCCCGCGACTTCAAGCGGTTTGACCGGGCGGGAGGACACCCCGACTTCCAGCAGTACAACACGGGGCACATCGTCGGGCTGGTGGCCGAACAACTTGACCAGGACGGCAAGCCGGTGTTCACCGGCTCGCGCGGGAAGAAGGTGAGCAGGCAGTACAAGGACTCGGCCGGCCGTCAGATCAACCCGGCGATGTACAACCCGGCGCTGGGTGACCAGGCCGGATCGATGTCGAACTACTCGGGCACAACCATCACGAACGCCAACTCGTTCTCACAGTGGTACCGCGACGTGCCGGGCGTGAACATGTCAATGCAGGTTCCCATCGTGCTCCAGCGCATGGGCGACTCGAACACCTACTTCTTCCATGCCCACGACAACTCCAGCACCAGTGCCAAGGAGGGCTTCTTCCCGATCGACAACCAGTTGCTCAACGACATGGATCCGACCTACCACCACAACTACTTCCTCACGTTTGAACTCGACACCGAGTTCATGGTGGAGAAGAACGCCGGGCAGGTCTTCACCTTCTACGGCGACGACGACGTGTGGGTCTTCATCAACGGTCGCATGGTGATCGACCTGGGCGGGGTGCACGGCGCCGTGTCTCAGAGCGTCTCGATCGACCGGCTCGACTGGCTGGCTGACGGCGAGCGTGCGCAACTCAAACTCTTCTTCGCCGAACGCCACCTGACCCTGTCGAACATGCGTGTCGAGACGAACCTGCGACTGAGACCCATCAACGTGCCTCCCACGACGGCGCTGTACGACTGATCGGTGTTGCTTCTCCGGCCCATCGCCGGACGACTCCCCTCTTCAACGCCGGGCGCCCGTCATCGGAAGGTGACGGGCGCCTGTCTGCGCTGCCTGTCTGCGTCGGAGCAATCAGCGGTTGTCGTATGAGCGGTATCGCCCGTAATAGGGATCGCCCCAGCCGCGGCCATGTCCATGGTGATCGCGGCCGCGATCTTCCGGAGCCGGCTGAAAGAAGATCACACCCGAGGCGTCGCGCGGAAGGCGCAGGGTGCGCCAACGTCCCAGTTCCGGGCGCTGACGTTCGGGCCACTCGCTGGATGCGAGCATGGGGTCGTCGGGCCGGTAGGACAGGGCGGCATCACGCCTTGAATATTCGGGCCCGGGGGTCACCTGGGCGAAGGCCGGGCCGGGGAGAACCGACTCCCACGATGCACCCTGGTTTCCCGCAGGCAATCCTTCGGATCGTCGAAACTCGGGAGCGCGCAGGGCATGTCCGCACCCGGTGAGCACGAGCCCGGCGGCGAGGAGAAGCCCGATCTTGAGTCTGCCTGAACGCACACCCTCCAGCATACAAATGGCGGGCCGATGCTCCAAGGAACGCGCCAGGTCGATTCCCAGGCCCGTCCCGCGTGGTTCCAAGGCCACGTCGTGGCGTGCGGGCATCGTGGTCAGCATGCCGTTCGTGACGGCGGCGCTGGATCCGAAAGGTCGATAACCTGACCACGACATGCAGACCGATCCGGATATCCAAAGCCGGCACCTGCGCCGGGCAAGGCTTGGAAAGCGCCGGCGGCTGATCCTGGGATTCTGGCTGGTGCAGAGCGTTCTGGTGTACGCCAGTTGGCCGCTGTTGCTGTGCATGTCGCTGAGCGACCTGAACTCGATCGGCAAGGAGTTGGGAAGCCCTGGCATGATGGGCGTCGGCCTGACGCTGGTGGCCGGGGTGACGATGGCTCAACTTATCTTCGTGATGCCGGTGCGTCCGCCGGCGCGAAAGAGCGGAACACGGGCCCGCGTGCCGGTGTGGGTGCGACTGCTGCTGGCGGCGGCGGTGGCGACACCGATCGGCGTGCTGGGCGTGATGCTTCAGTCAGCGGCGATGATGCTCAACTTCGACGACACCCTGCTGTTTTCGCATGGTCGCTTTGAAGCAGCCTTCTGGCTGTTCTGGCTGATCGGGCTGGTTCCCGCTGTGCCGATCGTGGTGCGGCTGTGCCGCAGGCAGTTGTCGCCGATCATCAGCGCGTACATCGCCGGGGCGTGTACGGGACTGCTGGGCTACGCGCTGGCGGTGGCGGCGGCAGGGCTCGTGCGGCTGGTGGCGGACGTCGATATTTCCGACCTGTGGATGGTGATTATCGGCGGGACGCCGCTGCTGCTGGGCTGGATCGTCTCCACGCCGCTGCTGCTGGCGTTCATCGGCGGCCAGGACACGGAGACGGCGCTGAAGAAACTGGCCAGCCTGATCTTCGTCGGCACAAGCGTGGAGATTCTGGCGATCATCCCGCTGGATGTGTTCACGCGACGAAAGTCGGACTGCTATTGCGCCGAGGGCAGCCTGTGGGCGCTGCTTGCGCTGGTGCCGCTGGGGTTTGTGGCCCTGGGCCCGATGATTTTCCTCGTCGCGGCGTCGAAGCGGCGGAAGCGTTACGCGGCTGGGTGCTGCGAGATCTGCGGATATGACATGACGGGCAATCTCAAGGCCGAGCGGTGCCCGGAGTGCGGCGCGGGGTGGAAGGCGCTGTCGGAGGCCCTGCCGTCGGGCGGAGCGGACCACGGGCAATCCCGCGCGGGTGGTTGACGAGGCCGGTTCGGGCGGCTTTGCTGAATCGATGCGCATCATTGCCGGCCGATACCGTTCCCGAAAACTGCTCAGTCCGCCCGACCGGAGCCCGACACGTCCGCTGCCCGACCGGGTGCGCGAGTCGATCTTCAACCTGCTGCGCGGGCATTTCGACGACGCCGTGGTGCTGGACGGATTCGCGGGCGTGGGCACGTTCGGGCTCGAAGCGGCCAGCCGCGGGGCGTCACGGGTGATCCTGGTCGAACGAGACCGGCGTGTTGCCGGGGTATTGCAGCAGAACATCGGGTTGCTCAAGGCGGGCGACTGTGCCGAGGTTGTGATCGGCGACGCGCTGGGGCCTGCGTGTCTGGCGCGGTGTCCCACGCCGATCAAGATCGCCTTTCTCGACCCGCCCTATGACCTCGTGCGGACGCCGGAGGGGTGGGAGCGCGTGCGCGGGCAGATGGCGCGAATCGTGGCCCTGCTGAGCGATGACGGGTATGCGATGGTGCGCACGCCGTGGCCTTTCATCCGGCGCGAGGAGACCGATGTGCCGGTTCGACTCCGCCACGAGGGCGAAAACAAAGGCGGCCACGTCGTCATCACGGACCTGGACGATCTGGACGACAAGGCGGTGGACAAACTCGAAGCCGAGTTGCACGGGTCTGCGCGGGGCAGACCCGTTGATATCGACCGGAGCATCGCAGGGGCGATAGGGCCTGAGACGCACGTGTACAAGTCGACGGCCGTTCATCTGTACATGCGGCGTCGGGGCGAGGCGCCATGAGCGTGTCGCTGAACGCAGCGCAGCGCGAAGCCGTGGAGTATGACGCGGGCCCGCTGGCGGTGCTGGCCGGTCCGGGAACAGGCAAGACGCGCGTGATCGTGCATCGCGTAGCGCACATGATCGAGAAGCGCGGCGTGGCGCCCGAGCGGATCTGTGCGCTGACGTTCACGAATAAGGCGGCCGAGGAGATGCGCGATCGCCTGAGCACCCTGGTGGGAGGCCCTGCGGCCGACGGAGTGCACGCGGGGACTTTCCACAGTTTCGGGTTGCGTCTTCTGGGGCGGTTTGCCGACCTGGCAGGCCTGCCGCCCAGGCCGCAGATCATGGACTCGGCCCAGCAGCGCCGGCTGATCCGCTCGCTGGTGGTGGAGCACCGCCTGTTCGCGCACGCGCTGGGCGGAGGGCTTGAATCGATTGTGCGCGACGCGCTGCGCGCCATTTCCGACATGCGCAACGCAGGACTCGAACCTCCGGAGGCGCAGGATCGGCTCGATCAACTGCTGGGTGATGCAAAGATCGAGCCGGGCCCGCGGGCCGAACTGGGGCGATTTGCC
This sequence comes from Cyanobacteria bacterium CYA, assembly GCA_008363215.1. Classification (GTDB taxonomy): domain Bacteria; phylum Planctomycetota; class Phycisphaerae; order Phycisphaerales; family UBA1924; genus J022. The sequence goes on along the minus strand of RHKP01000011.1, from coordinate 8,781 downwards.
GATCACGTCCGGCTGTTCGCATTGTTTGACCGCGCGTGTATGAAGCGCGGGTTGATTACGATCGACGAACTGATTACACGCCCGACGCGGCTGCTCAACGAGCACACGCTGGTGCGCGACATCTGCCGGCACGATTACGCGCACGTGGTGGTTGATGAGTTCCAAGATCTCAATGCCGGGCAGATCCGCCTGCTGATCGCCCTGTGCGGTCCGGGGCGTCCGGACCTGTGCGTGGTGGGAGATGACGACCAGGCGATTTACGCCTTTCGCGGGGCCGACGAGTACGCTTTTCTCCGTTTTCAGGACGCGTGGCCCGACGCGCACCGCGTGCTGCTGACGGAGAACTGGCGCAGCGGGGCCGCCGTGATCGATTGCGCCAACGCGATCATCGGCGCCAGCCCCGTGCGCTTTGCGCCCGACAAGGTCGTGGCCCCGCCCAGGGAACAGGCAAATCTGCCCTCGTGCGTCGAAATGGTGTGCTGCGACGACGACCCGCAGAGCGAAGAGGCAATCGCGGCGATGGTGCTGCTGGACCGGCAGGCCTGCCCGGAACGGGCATGGAAAGACTACGCGGTGCTGGCGCGGACGAACACGGAGGTCGAGCGCATCGCAGGGGCGCTGGAACTGGAGGGCATCCCGGTGCTGGTGCTGCGCAGCCCCAATGCCGCCGAAGACGAGGGCGTGCAGGACTTGCTCGCATGGATCAGCCTGGTGCTCGAACCCGAGCAGACCTGGGCGGCCCGACGGCTGCTCTCGCGCCCGCCCTTCGGCGTGGACCCGCTGCGGCTTGGTCGGTGCGAGCGTGCCTGGCAGGCCGAGGCGAGCCGGCTGGGCGCCGGTCAGCACATGCCTCCGATCATTCAGTGGATGTGCGATCGCTACGCCGAAGAGCCGAGCCTGGCGCCGCATGTGCAGCGCGTGAGCCACTTGGCGCAGACGTTCGCGGCTTCGGCTTCGAGCGAGAGCGCCGACCGCACGGTACAGCGCATCATCATCGAGGGCGGGCTGGTGCACGCCGATCTGCCCGGCGGACGCATCCGGGCGCGGCGCGTCGAGTCGCTGGTGGCGGCGCTGCGCTTCGTGCGCGAGCGGCTGGATCGGCTGGAGCAGCCGCGCGACCTGGCGGCCTTTTGGCGCTACTACAACGACTTGGACGACAGCGAGAAGGGCTTCACGTCGCTGCTCGATGCCAGCGTGTCGGGCCCGGAAAGCCAGGGGCTGGGCGACGAGGGCGGCGTGCGAGTCCTTACCGCCCATGCGTCCAAGGGGCTGGAGTTTGACACCGTTTTTCTGCCCCGCTGCTACCCGCCGCACGGGTACCCCAGGACCATGAAGCAGGACGCACCGGTGACGCCGGAGGCGGTTGTGCGCGACCGGGCCGCGCCGCCTTTGATCGAAGAGGAGCGCCGCGTGTTCTATGTCGCATGCACACGCGCGATGCGACGCCTGGTGATGCTGGGCAAGATGCCCAAGAAGCCAGGCCCGACCAACCTCGTATTTCTGCTCATCGGCGCCGGCCTGTGCGTGCAGCAGAAGGGGGACGACATTCTCGCGCGGGCGGCCGAAGAGGGACTGGGCCGCTTTGCGCGGCGGGGCGAGGTGTCGGAACTCGATCGTCTGCCCAGCGCCTCGCGGCGCGAGGTGCTGGCGCGGGCGCGGCAGCGCGTTCGGCTGGAGGCTTCGCTGGCCCTCGATGCAGCCGACCGCGCCGACGCGAGCACAGAGGAGGTTTTGCGCGTCGCGCAACGCCTGAGCGACGCAGCCCGCATGCTGGCGTGCGTAGCGTCGCTGGAAGCCGACCAGACCCCCTCGCCCGAGATCCTCGCGGGGAACGTGGGCTTTGCCGAGCAGATCAGGGCCGAGTTGAAAGGGCTGGCGAAGGTCGCGGGCGGCAACCTGTTCTGCGCCCCCAGGCCGCCGCTGCATCTGAGTTTCACGACCATCAACGCGTACCTGCGCTGCCCGCGCTGCTACTACGTGACGCACGTGCTGCAACTGCCGGAGCCGGTCTTGGCGCCTGTGCGGGTGGGAGCGGTGGTGCACATGGCGCTGGAGCGCTTCTACACGCGGTGGCGCGACGCCGAGGCCGACGGAAAGCCCACACCCGGGCTGGATGCGCTGCTCACGTTCGGACGCGAGGCTTTTGCCGACGCGCATCACGTCGACGAACCTCTTGACGCCGGTGAGCAGATGCAGGTATTAGCGCAGTTGCAGACGGTATTCGAGCACATGCACGACGCCGGCGCCGAGCCGCTCGAACTGGAGAGGAAGATCGAGTTCGACTACGTACACAACGCCGTCAAGCACCGCATGGTCGCGAAGATCGACCGCATCGACCGCGGCCCGGCGGGGCTGCGCATCATCGACTACAAGACCGGCTCGGCAAGCAAGAGGCTGCTCGAACCCAAGCCCGACGACCTGCAACTTGGGCTCTACGCGATCGCGCTCGAGCACCTGTACGGGGCCGAGGGGCTTACGGGCACGGCCGAATACTGGCTGACGGCCGAGGGACAGGTAGGCATACTGCGGCTGTCGGAGATCGATCGGCTTGCGGTGCACGAGCAGATCGCCACGGCCATCAACGGGATTCTCGGCGGCCATTTCGAGCGAGACCCCCGCGGGTGCAACGGCGCGTGCGCCATCCTCGACGCGGTGAGCCGGGCGGAATAACGCGGGCGGGCGCCGCCTCCGGTGAGTTCCAGTTCAATCTCGTGTGTGATCGGACGCCGGACCTTTGCGAGCCCTGGAACACAGGTCCGGATCGCAGCCTCCTGGATTCTGGGGGATTCCGTCGACTCCGTGCCGCCGATATGCCCAGACACGGGCACGCCATCGGCGCCGGCGTGACATGGAGCGTCCGCGATGTCGAACATCTGACAGGCCCCTCTCTGGCGCAGGGGGCTCTGAACGCCGTCGATCGCATGCTCCCTCGCTGGCGCTTCGGGCTCGTGACGCTGCGTTTGTTCTGTTACAAACGCTGCGCCGCCAGGCTGGCCAGTTCGCTGCGTTCGCTGCGGGCGAGGGTGACGTGCCCGACGAGGGCGAGGCCTTTCATCTTTTCGACGGTGTAACTCAGTCCGTTGGAGGCCGAGTCGAGGTAGGGATTGTCGATCTGTCCGATGTCGCCGGTGAGGACGATCTTGGTGCCTTCGCCGACGCGGGAGACGATGGTCTTGATCTCGTGCGGCGTGAGATTCTGCGCTTCGTCGACGATCATGAACTGATGCGGGATGGAGCGCCCGCGGATGTAGGTGAGCGGCTCGAGCACCAGGCGCCCGTCGGCCATGAGTTTGGTGATGCGCTGTTCGGGCGAGAGGCTTTCGGCCTGCTGCATGTGTGAGCCGCGGGTGGAGAGCAGGTAGGTGAGGTTGTCGAAGATGGGCTGCATCCAGGCGGTGAGTTTTTCGTCCTTGTCGCCGGGGAGGTAGCCGATGTCGCGTCCCATCGGCATGATCGGGCGTGCGACGAGGAGTTTGTCGTAGCGTTGGTCGTTGAAGACCTTGTGCATGCCGGCTGCCAGCGCCAGGAGCGTCTTGCCCGTGCCGGCCGAGCCGAGGAGGGTGACCAGGCGGATTTCGTCATCGAGCAGCAGGTCCATGGCCATGGTCTGCTGAACGTTGCGGGCGATGATGCCGAAGGTGGCCTTGCGCTGGGCGGTGACGGGCTGGACGTGCTCGGTGTCGGCCAGGCGGCGTCCCAGCCCGGAGTGGGCCTCGTCACCCAGATCCTTCATCACGAGGAATTGGTTGGGAACCAGTTCGCGCACATAGGGCTCGCCGGTGTCGGGGGTGACGCGGAGCACGTCGGCCAGGCGATCGATCGGGAGCATGCGCTCGCGATACATTTCGTCGATGAGTTCACCCGGGGTTTCGGCGGTGATGAAGCCGGTGTAGAGGCGTTCGGCGTCGACCTTCTGGTTTTCAAAGTCTTCGGTGCGGATGCCCAGCGAGTCGCTCTTGATGCGGGCGGAGAGGTCTTTGGAGACGAAGACGGCGCGGACGCCGTCGTTGAACAGATGCCAGGCGACGGAAATGATGCGATTGTCCGGCGTATCTTCGGCGATGACAGGCGGGCGGTCGTACTCGCGCACGTCAATGCGAATGGTGCCGGTGGAGCCATTCAGACCGGTGGAGGGTGCGGCCTCTGGCCCCAGGGCCACCTTGCCCCAGGAGATGCCCTCGGTGAGTTTGCCCGACTCGCGCAGTTTGTCCAGATGCCGGATGCAGGCGCGGGCGTTGCGCCCGATGTCGTCCTCCCGGCGTTTCATCTTGTCGAGTTCCTCGATCACCGGATATGGGATGATGACGTGGTTTTCCAGAAACACGAACAGCGCGTTCGGGTTGTGCAGGAGCACGTTGGTGTCGAGGACGAAGTGCTTGACCTGTTCGTCGTTGAAGTCGGCTTTACTCGGCATCGTGCCCCTTGAGACCTCCTCCGATACCAGCATAGCGATGGCGCAGCGCTCAGAACCAGGCGGCGACGCTCAGCAACACCGCAATGCCCGCGGCGAATCCGGTCTTGATGACGGTGGACAACAATCGACCCACGGCCGCACCCTGCCCGATCCTGGCAGCCTCACCCCACGTTTTCTTGGCAAAGACGACCTCGCCCAGCAGGGCGCCGATGCCCGCGCCGATCACGCCTCCCACGACGGTGCCGAGGATCGGGACAAAAGGAGTTCCCGCGATGGCGCCGACGATGGCGCCGACGATGCTCCAGATGGCGCCGTGGCGCGTCCCGCCCGCCTTGGCCGAGCCGGCCGCCGAGGCAAGTAGTTCGGACAGTTCGGCCAGTACCCCCAGAACCAGCGCCGCAATCAGCACGCGCAACGAGATCATCTCCGGGTACCACAAAAGGTCCACGAGCACGGCTGTACCGATGGCAACCCATATTCCGGGGAGGGTCAAAAGCGTCAGCCCGACGCCGAGAAAGGCCATCAGCGTGACGATCGTGGCGGCAACGTAAAACATGGCTCAGGTTGCGGACGAGTCGACACGGCTTTCGGGCGCGGGCGGCGCACCGACCTCGGCGGGCGGGGCTTCCGGCGACAGTCCTTCTTGGGGGCCGAAGGCCTCGCGTTCCATCTCCAGGATCCACTCCTCGACCTTGCCGTGTCGGAAGGTGTCGACGCGGACGCTGGTGTCGCCGATGCTGGGAACGCCCGGGCGAATCTTGAGGAAGACGATGAACTTGTCCCACTTGCGCTTATCCACTTCGGCCAGGTCGGCGGGGGTAATGGTGGCGCCGCCGGGCAGAGTGAGGGCGCGGGTCGCCGGGTTCCAGCGGTACTTGGTGATCGCCACGCGGGCGAGGAGGAAGAGGATGTAGGCCCCGACCCCGTAACCGACAATCATCATCAGGTACTGTGAGGGGATGTCGTAACCCCGGAGCGCGGCCGGTTTATCGCGGCTGGCCCAGGCCTGCGCCAGTTGCTCTTCGCGTTGGCGCGGGGCCACGCCGGCGTAGTTGGTGTTCTCCGGCGCCAGTTTCCCGACCAGCGAGAGAGCGTACAGCCACTCGTATCGGGCGGCGACGCTGGGGCGCTGCCGGGCGGATTCGTCCTTGCGGAGGCGCTGGAGTTCGGCCTGGGGATCGGTGACGGGGGCGTTGCGGGTCATGATGCCCGGGTCGGTGCGCGACTCGTCCTTGAGCATGAGCAGGTACTGCCACTCGGCCCACTCGGCGAAGGCCTGCCCGCGCCTGGGATAGACCACGAACGCATCCCAACTGGCCCAGGCGCCCAGTCCGAGCAGGAGAACGGCGAAGATGACCATGCGCCTTGCCCAGCGCATTCCGATGGTCGAGGTCTGCACGCCCTGATCTGTCATCCGTTTCCTCCGCGTCCCATCAAGCCGGGTCGGTACGTCCAAAGGCCAGTTGCCACCAAAGATCGGCCAAGGAGCGCCCTTCCGGCCGAGAGGTCATCGGCGAAAAACCCCCCTTAGTCCCAGCGCCGCACGAGAATGCGCACATAGGCTCGTCGGCCGCGCACCGCATCTGTCAGCCTGACCGGGCACTCGTTGCGGTAACGATCGCTGAGCGTCGTCCATTTGTTGCGCCCAAACAGGCACCAAAGCATGTCTAGAGCATAGCGGGCTGGGCGGGCCCGCCCTAGGGTCAGCCCGCGGTTGAAGTCGGGCCCGCACCGCCCGCGGCGTGCGAGGCCGGGCCGGGCGAAACGCCGGGCCGCTCAGGTTCGTGCGAGGCCTGGCGCATCGTCGCGCCCGACCGGGCCAGCCACAACGTCTGCACCAGCGGCACACTCTGGGCGGTGGCGGCAGCCAGTCCGACGAAGACCAGCCAGGCGATGCCGGCGATATTCGGCTTCTTCCTCACGCTTCCTACTTCCTTTCAGGCTCCCTCGGGGATTGTTGGGAAACGGCCGGACGGCGCTTCGCGCTAGACTCGGGATGTCGCACCCCTGTTTCGAGGAGCCGCCATGAGCCGCACCCGTCCGTTCGAGATCCGCACCGAGGAACTGCTTGCCAGGCTGTCCGACGCGGGGCAGTACAAGACGCTCCAGATGCTCGAGGGCCCGATGGGTCCGGTGGTGCGACTGCGCCAGCCCGACGGGCGCACCAGGGAGACGCTGTGCTTCTGCTCGAATAACTACCTGGGGCTTGCCAACGAGCCGCGTGTGGTCGAGGCCGGCATCGAGGGTCTGCGCACGTACGGCGCCGGCACCGCGTCGGTCCGCTTCATCTGCGGCACCTTTGCTCCGCACGAGAAACTCGAGCGCACCATCGCCGAGTACATGGGCACCGAGTCGAGTTACACCTTTGTTTCGTGCTGGACGGCCACCGAGGCGCTGTTCCCGACTTTCTGCGAAGCGGGCGACATCATCATCTCCGACGAACTGAACCACGCGTGCATCATCGACGCGATGCGCCTGACGCCGGCGATCAAGAAGGGCGTCAAGAAGACGGTGTACAAGCACTCGGACATGGAAAGCCTGCGCGACAAACTCCGCCAAGCCGCGATTGACGCGGAAGTCACCGGGCAGATATGGGTCGTGACCGACGGCGTATTCAGCATGGAAGGCGACATCGCCAGACTGCCGGACATGCGGCGCCTGTGCGACGAGTTCGACGCGATGCTGGTGGTCGACGACTCGCACGGGCACGGCGTGATGGGGCGCACCGGGCGCGGCACGCACGAGCACCACGGCATGATCGGGCAGAACGGCATCGGTCACGTCGACTGCTTCACCGGCACGCTGGGCAAGGCGCTGGGCGGCGGCGCCGGCGGGTTCATCGCGGGCAGCACGACCATGACCGAACTGATCATCCAGCGGGCCCGACCGACGCTCTTCAGCAATGCCCTGCCGGTGACGGTCGCGTGCAGCGCCGATAAGGCCATTCAGATCGTGATGGACGAGCCCGATCGCGTGACGCGACTGAAGAACAACGTGGAGACTGCCCGAGGCAAAATTAATGCGGCCGGCTTCGAGGTGATCGACTCGCCCACGGCCATCTGCCCGATCATCGTGGGCGAGACAGCCAAGGCGATCAAGATGTCCAAGCGTCTGCTCGAGTTCGGCGTGTTCGTGATCGGCTTCGGATACCCGGTGGTGCCGGAGGGCGTGGCCCGCCTGCGCATCCAGATGTCGGCGGCCCACACAGACGCGCACATCGAGCAACTGGTGGATGCGCTAAAGAAACTGTAATCGTGCTTGACGAGCCGCGACCGCAAGGCAGCGGCCCGATCCACTTCGACCACGCAAACCGCTCCCGTCGGATCGCGGCTTGTTGAAGCGCCGTTGGGTTGATGTGAGGTGGTTCAGTATCCGTCACCGGTCTTGCTGCCGGGCGAGCACCAGAGTTTGCCGGGCTTGCGTTCGAGTTCGAGATCCCACTCGCCATGATCCATCCACATGCATCCGCCGTCGACAAGGGCGACGGTGGCGCCGCTGCCGTGGCGCTTGGTCTGACCCTCCCACGGGAAACTGGCGCCATCGTTCCACGGCGCGGTCGTGCCGGTGCCTTCGTCGGTCTCCCAGAAGATGACCGAGGTGGGGCGGAACTCGTAGATGCGGAACGGAGTGACGTCGTGGTAGTTGGTCACCGCTCCGTTCATGAGGTAACTGGTGGTCTTTTCGCTGGCGCCGTTGTATGGCTCGCGGTGCGTGGGGCAGCGATAGGTCTGGGCCAGTTGCAGGTCGAGCCCGTTGACGACCGTGGACTCTTCGCCGATGTAGGGCCAGATGACGCCGGTGGTGGGTCCATAGCGACGATCGGAGGCATAGGTCTTGGGGATGTTGCGGTAGTAGAGCCACCCGTATTCGTCCTCGTTGCCCCAGTTGGGCTCGGGCATGCGGTCGACGTTGTCGTTGCAGTACCCGGTGACGGCCGTCATGAGCGTGCGCAGGTTGCTGGTGCACGAGACCTGACGCGCAGATTCTCGGGCCTTGCCCAGGGCGGGCAGGAGGATACCGATCAACAGCGCGATAATGGCGATGACCACCAGCAGTTCGATGAGCGTGAAGGCGCGGGTGCGCGGCGTCATGTCCGATTCCCCAGTCGGCAGGGCGGAATCGCCCCTGGGTACAGAATACCCACCGACAGGTTCAAACGGAAGTCGCCTGTGGGAAACGGGCGGCTTCAGGACTCGATCTCTTCGCTCCCCTCGGGCGGTGCGATCTTCATGCTCGGCCGCAGCCGGGCCGCAATCATCGCCAACGGGGGACACCCGGCTCCGCACATCGCCGACGATCCGGGCGTCCGCCGCCGGGCCATTCTGCAAGGGATCCTGGTACAGCGTTGGTCGGCTGGAGGATCTGCC
>RHKP01000041.1 GCA_008363215.1 Cyanobacteria bacterium CYA | reverse complement strand
AATGAGACGGTCCGGGCCCGGGTCATTTCCATTGCGTCGGAGGGCACCTTCTACCAAGGGCTCTGCGGCCCCGACAACGACGTCGCCGCGGCGATCGACTCCGCCCAGCACCAGCAGCGCCACACCTGCCGGCGCGGGGACAACGCGGACGACCGCGGGCGTGGCGATCAACGCGATGTGGGGGTCGGTGGTGTACACGTAGTCGTCGACCCCGGTCACCGACCACCCGAGATACGGAATCGCGTAGCTGCTGTGTGGGCGAAGGTGAATCTCAAGCGTGCCGGCGTGGTCGGCGGCGGTGGTGACGTTGAACGCGAGAACCGGGAGCGGGTTGCGCCGGTCGACATCCTGCCCGGGAATGGGAGCCTGAACTGTCCAGGTGTCGCGCAGCCAGTTTCCGTTCGGCTCACCCGCCGAGAGCAGAAGCATGAGCCAGTCGGTCAGCGGCGAAACCGACTCGAAGACTTCGAGGTCACCCGCCACCTCAAAGCTCGATAGACTACCATTAAACCAGCCCTCCGGCCTCAGCAGGTCGCCCTCGAACGACGCCCACATTTCGACTTCGAACGTCTCGCCGGCGAGCACCGTTTCAGGTGCTTCGAACCACGTGCGGAAGATCCCATCCTGCGCCGAGGCGGCGCCGGCCAGCACGGTGACGACCGTGAGGCCCGCTCGAACGCGACGGACGTTTCTCATGGTCGGAACCCTCCGCCAAGCTTCATTTGCTCCGCGCTTGCTGGACAAGGTCACTTTCGATATCCTGCCTCGTGATCCCGGCTTCGTCAAGCAGAAGGAGCAGGTGTTCGATGCGGATGAGCACATGTTTGGCAGTCATCGCCGGCTGTTTGCTTCCTGGGGGGGGCGTTCGGTCAGTTCGGCGGCATTGACCCGGTCAGTGTCTACGACCGGCTGCACGGGCCCTCAGAGCTCTCTCCCTACGGCCAGCACTGGATCGCGACAACCAAGGTGAACTACGCATGGACGCTCGTCGGGTACACCGCGCCGTGGAGCGTGGACCACAACGACCCGAACCGTACGATCGCCATCATCGACACCGGCATCGACACAAGCCACCCGGAGTTCTTCGGCGACGAGGAGTTGCCTTCCAAGATCCACCCCGCGAGTCGATCGTTTGTTGAAGGGGGGAATGGTTTTGGCGCTGGTTTCTGTGACTGTATCGCGGCACGCTACGACATCGATGACGTTGAAGACACCTTGTGGATGTACAACGTGAACCCGCACGGGACGATCGTGGCGGGCATTGCCGGCGCCTACGCGGAGAACGGCGAGGGGATCGCGGGCGTCTGCTGGGACTGCAGCTTGCTGGTCTTGCACGTTTCCGTGATCATCCCCGCGCAGACCGCCTGCGGCTCGCCGGTTGAGGGTTGCACATACTCGGCCCGGACGGTGAGCGACGCGATCAAGTATGCCGCGGGCTGGAACCCCGACGACGACACGTGGGGCACTGTCCGCGCGAGGGTCATCTGCACCGCACTGGAGGGGGCGGGTTTCTACCTCGATGTCTGCGACGGGTCAGGACTTGTCGCAGAAGCGGTCGATGAGGCGTTCGGCCGGGGGTGCGTGGTTGTCGCGATCGCCGGCAATGATCCGGACGCATACGCGGGCCCGTGCTGGTCGACGACCGACCCTGACGAGCCAAACTGTGCCGCCGATCAGGCGTGGGTGCCGGATGCGATCAGTTCTCCGCTGGCCTTCGATCCCCGAACCATCACCGTGGGCGGTGCGTGCCGGAGCGGATCGGCGTGGCATTGCCAGTCAAAGATCAACCCGCCCATCGAGGCGCTTGGTTCGTGCGGTTCCGCGCTTTATCCGGTCAGGCCGCTCGACAACACGGCGCCGGTTCTGAGCATCGTGGCACCGATTGAAGACATGGTGGTAACGGTGCCGGACGAGGACTACGCCTTCCTGGGGGAGTACAACACGGGCACCTCGTGGGCCGCTCCGCAGGTGGCCGGAATCGTCGCACTCATGCTCAAGATGAACCCCGCGCTGAGTCCGGCGGAAGTCAAGTACATCCTCGAAGTGACCGCGACCGAT
>RHKP01000010.1 GCA_008363215.1 Cyanobacteria bacterium CYA | reverse complement strand
CGGTCGTCTGGATGGTGTCGAGATTCAGGTCGGTCATCGCGTCGGCGTTGGTGTAGTCGGTGAGGTACAGAGCAGCGTCGAGAGTTTCGACGTTGCCGTCGCCGTTCCAGTCGGCGGGGAGATAGTGTTTGCGGGTGTACTCGACGGCCTTGTGCGCGTTCACCAGGCCGTACCCGGTGAAACGGTCGTAGCCGACGTACTCAAATTGGATCGGCTCGACTTCACCCTTGAGGTCAGTGGCCGTGATTTCGAGTATGTGTCTCAATTCCGCAAGCGTCAGGTCGGGATTGACGCGGAGCGTCGCCCCGCCGCATCGCGGGCCCTACCCTTTGCGCTCAAACCCGAATCCTGGTCCAAGCTGAGTGAGAGTTTTTCAGCGACAATCCGGCCTCTGTTTGGAGGCTTTGGATCATGAAGAAGTCGAGGTTTACGGAAGAGCAGATCGCGTTCGCGTTGAGGCAGGCGGAGATCGGCACGCCGATCGTGGAGGTGTGCCGGAAGATGGGGATTTCGGAACAAACATTCTTTCGGTGGAAGAAGAAGTTCGCGGGGATGGGGATCGCGGAGGTCCGTCGGCTCAAGCAGCTTGAGGAGGAGAACCGCAAGCTCAAGCAGTTGGTGGCGGACCTGAGTCTGGACAAGGCGATGCTGCAGGATGCCCTGCGGGGAAAACTCTGACGCCTGATCGTCGGCGAACCATGGTGCGGAAGGCACGCATGGCGTACCAGGTGAGCGAGCGTCGGGCGTGCCGTGTGTTGGGCCAAGCACGAGCGACGCAGCGGTACGAATCTGTGGCCGACGATCAGGCGGTGCTGCGAGGCCGGATCAGAGAGATCGCGGGCGTACACGTGACGTGGGGGTACCCGCGGGTGTGGGTGAAGCTGCGGCGAGAGGGTTGGCTGATCAACCGCAAGCGAGTCTATAGGCTGTACCGGCAGGAAGGCCTGTGCGTGGGCCGGCACAAGCCCCGTCGGCATCGCAGCGCGGTGACGAGGCCGGAAGGGACGAAGGCGACGCGGGTGAACGAGAGCTGGAGCATGGACTTCATGGCCGACCAGTTGTTCGACGGGCGGAAGTTCCGGCTCTTGACGTTGGTGGATGACTTCAGCCGTGAGAGCCCGGTGATCGAACTGGACCAGCGACTGACGGGCGAACGTGTGGCGGCGATTCTGGACCGGATCGGACGTGAACGCGGGCTGTCGGAGAAGATCCGGGTGGACAACGGCAGCGAATTCACGGGCCGCGTGCTGGACCAGTGGGCGTATTTAAACAAGGTTCGGTTGGACTTCAGCCGCCGTGGAAAGCCCACAGATAACGGGCTGATCGAGGCGTTCAACGGGAGACTGCGGGCCGAGTGCCTGAACGAGAACTGGTTCATGTCGATCGACGATGCGCGGGCGAAGGTCGAGGTCTGGCGTCGGCATTACAATGAGGATCGACCGCATAGCGCCCTGGGCAGCCTGAGCCCCAGGGAGTTCGCTGTGTCCCGGGCTCAGGAGTGCGCGGCCGGATGAAGCCAAAAAACTCACCCTGAGATTGGCACAGCTTCGGGGACAAGCGCACCTTGAACCAAGACTCTCATAGCACCTGGTACAGAAACCGGGGGCAGGTCAATATCAAGTCGCAACGGAGACGCAAGTCGTGAAAAGGCCCAGTTCCCAAGTCCTGTGTCTGGCGCTTGCGCTCGGGTTCGCAGACGTCTGCTTTGCCGACGCAGTGTTCCATCTCTGGTTCGAGGCGCCCTCTGAAGTGCAGGCCGGAAGCACCTTCACGCTCACGGCATGGGCAGAGGTCACTGGTTCGATCTTGGGCGAGTCTGACGGAGGGTTTAATAGCTTTGGTTTGGATGTGGTTGGGAGTGGGCTTCCAGCCGCGTTCTCAAATGTCCAGATGCCGTACTTTGCTGCGCTTGCACCTGGAACTCCCGACACCAACTCTATGCGCGAGATCATCGGAATAAACCTACCTGAAATCGGCCCATTCTACACGATGAACCCAATCATTCTATTCAATGTAGACGTGACGTTGAATTCTGCCGAGACTGGCGAGATTGTCATAGCACCAAGTCAAATCGGGTGGGCAGACTTTATGCTCGCTTGGTGGGTGGATTACGTCGCTGGAACATATGTCACCGACAGCGACTCCGGCTCATCGCTCATCGTGACGCCTGCAACCGTCCGCGTCATCCCCGCGCCGGCGGGCGTAGTGATCCTGGTGCTGGGTGAACTCGTCCGCGGAGGGCGGCGGAAGCGGTCTTCACGCTACGATCCCCGAGAAGTGTCGCTGGCGGATGGGTCGCACCCTTGCGGTCAGGCTTGGGTCGATCGTTGCCCAACGCTGCGATGACCTTCCGCTTGCGCGGGAGGCTCTGATCTCCCTCGCCGGCGCTGCGGGCTCGTTTCGCTTCGTCCGTGCGTGACCTCGTGCCATCGTGCCTTCCACTACAATGCGGTTCCGCGTGTGCGGGGACATGGAGGGCTGACATGAATCGCGCGATGGGTCGTCTGGTGTTGTCATGTGTCGTGCTGCCGATGCTGCTGCTGGCCTCGTGCGGGCAGAAGCGGGCGGTTTCGCTGTTCAATGGGGAAGATCTGTCGGGCTGGCACGCCGACGTGCCGGCGGCCGACGATGATCCGAACGTTGCGCCGAGTTTTGCCGTGCGGGACGGCATGCTGGTGAGCAACGGCAACCCGCCGGGGCACCTGATCACCGACGAGTCATACCGGGACTATCGCCTGGACATCGAGTATCGATTCCCGGGTGAGGCGGGAAACTGCGGCGTGCTGGTGTTTGCGTCGACGCCGCGGGCGCTGTACGACATGTTCCCGGCCTCGATCGAAGTGCAGATGCACTCGGGAAACGCGGGCGATTTCTGGTGCATCGGGGAGAACATCGCGGTGGACAACATGGCGGCGCGGCGATCAGGCGAGCCGGAGAAATGGGGCGGCGGGCCGAACGACTCGCGGCGGATTCTCAACCTGACCGACGACAGCGAGAACGCGGTGGGCGCATGGAACCGCTTGGTGATCGAAACGCTGGGCGATCGCCTGCGTGTGTGGGTGAATGGTGACCTGGTCAACGATGGATATGACGCGACGGCCAGCAGCGGGCAGATTGCGTTGCAGGCTGAGGGATCGGTGGTGGAGTTCCGGAAGATCGAGATGACGCCGATCAAGAAGTTGACGGAGGCGGCGGAGGGGGCGAAATGGGTGGTGGAGTGAGGGAGTGGGCCATATCTTGACTGACTTCGACAAGGCATGGTGAGGGGCACCCGACGCCGTGAACTGGTGATGTTTCAGTGGGCGCAGAATCTCCGTCAGCGCGTCGCGCGAGCCCACCTGTCCGATCGGCCCAACCGTCTGCGTTTGCTCGCCAGTCCCGCCCTCAGCCGCCTCCCCCCGACCTCACAACCTCCCCTCCCCCCGATTGGCGATTCACGATTGGCGCCCTCCAACAATCTCCCGTGTTCGACTTCGAGAAACCCGTCGGCCGCCCGCCTCATCCGGCCGCACTGTCGGATGAGGAACTCCTCGCTCAGTGCGAACTCTCTCTCGGCCGCACCGGGGGGCCCGGCGGGCAGCACCGCAACAAGGTCTCCACCGCCGTCGAACTGATCCATCTCCCCACCGGCGTCCATGCCCGCGCCACCGAACGCCGCTCGGTCGGCGAGAATCGCCCCGTCGCCATCAAACGCCTGCGCCTGGCGCTGGCGACGGAGGTCCGCACGCCCGTCCCGGTCGGCGACATCCGCTCCGAACTCTGGAAGTGCCGCTGCCGCGACGGCCGCATCGTCTGCAATCCCAGTCACCGCGACTACCCCAGCCTCCTGGCCGAAGCGCTTGACGTCCTCGACGCCTGCGGGTGGGACAGCACGAGGGCCTCATCGCGCATGTGCTGCACTGCCAGTCAGTTACACAAACTCATCGCTGAGCACCCGCCCGCCTGGGCCCTGCTCTGCCAGCGTCGCGCCGCGAGGGGGCATTCCCCGCTCAAGCCTCCGGGAGCCTGAATCGACTCCGCTTTCAAAATCACGCTTGCCATTCAGGCCAAAACTGCAGACCATGTCTGGACCTCTGACTCATTGTCGGAGCAACTCCGTCCAACGGGCCGATGTCTCGTCGGGCGTACAAGGAGGGTTCAACGTGCGATCAGGATTCACGGGTTTCATGGGCGTGCTCCTCGCTTCCGCAGCCAGCTTGGCCGTCGCCGCCGACCTGCCTGCCTTCGAGAAAGTCTCCGAGGGCTACGAAAGGGTCGTCTCCACCGCCGACGGCTCCGGCTCGATCTGGACCGTCTATCACCAGAAGAAGGACGGGCAACTCCTGGCTGAACTGCCCCGCAACTTTGAGAATCAGAAGTTCTACATCATCGCGACCGTTGCCGGCGGCGACCCCCAGACCGGCGTCTATTCGGTCTACCACGATCGAGTCAACAGCCCCACCCGGTACGTCTACTGGAAGCGCTTCGGCGATGAACTGGCGCTGATGGAGCCCAACCTCTCGTACCGCGCCACCGGCGACGCCCAGTCCAAGGCCGCCACCGACCGCATCTACACCGATCGCGTCGTCCTGTCCACCCGCATCGTTGCCAACGGGCCCGGCGGCGGACCTGTCATCGACCTTGACCAACTCATGTTGGGTCAATCCAGCGAGTTCTTCGGCTCTTTTACGCGCGGCGCGCGCATGAATCTCTCCACCGTCAAGAGCATCAAGGCCTTCCCGCAGAACATTGAAGCCACCTTCGAGTTCCCGCAGGCGAGCGGCATCATGTCGGCCATTCACTACTCCATCGGCGTGCCGCCCAAGGATCCCAGTTACAAGCCGCGCGAGGCTGATCGCCGCGTCGGGTTCTTCTACACCGCGTTCACCGACCGCAGCCGCAACGACGGAGAAGATCAGACCACGCGCTACATCGAGCGCTGGAATCTCCAGAAGGCCGATCCCAAACTGGCGATGAGCCCGCCAAAGCAGCCCATCGTCTACTACATCGAGCACACGACGCCGGTGCGCTACCGGCGCTGGGTCCGCGACGGCATCCTGGCCTGGAACAAGGCGTTTGAACAGGTCGGCATCGTCAACGCCATCGAGGTCTACCAGCAGGACGCCGAGACCGGCGCCCACATGGACAAGGACCCCGAGGACATGCGCTTCTCCTTCGTGCGCTGGACCAACTCGCACATGGGCTTTGCCATCGGCCCGAGCAACGCGCACCCCGAGACCGGACAGATCTTCGAAGCCGACATCGTGATGGACGAAGCCTTCATCAGCGGCTGGGCCAAGGCCCATCAATCCTCGCTGCTCGCCTCGGCCGCCATGATGTACATGGAGCCCGAGACCGTCGACTGGCTGGCCGAGAACCCCGAGTGGGATCCGCGCCTGCGCCTGGCTGACCCCGACGATCGTGCAGCCGTCCGCAATTACATGGCCCAACTCAAGGCAGGAACGGCCGAGCCGGATCTGGCCCCTCCCACGATGCTTCCCGGCGTCTGGGTCGATCCGCGTGAGCATCAGCAGAACGCCATGTGCATGACCCTTCCGGCGATGAGCGCCAACATCGAGATGATGCGCCTGGCCATTCGCGCCGGGCTGGTTGAGATCCCGGCGGCCGAAGGCGAGAGCCTGCTCGACGGGCTGCCCGAGTCCTTCATCGGCCCGCTGCTGCGCGATGTCATCATGCACGAGGTCGGGCACACCATGGGGCTCATGCACAACTGGCGCGGGTCAAGCGTCTACCAGTTCGCCGAGATGAACAGCAAGGACTGGAAAGGCAACAAGCCCATCCTCGTCAGCGTCATGGACTACGCCCCCACCAACATCATCGTCGAGGACGGCCAACTCATCCAGGGCGACTACGCGGCCATCGACATCGGGCCCTATGACAAGTGGGCCATCTCGTGGGGCTACACCGACAAGCCCGAAGAAGTCATGAAAGTCTGCACCGATCCTGAGCACGCATTCATCTCAGACGAGGGCTCCAGCGGGCCGGACCCTCGGTCCACGGTGTGGGATCTGGGCGAAAACTCACTCGACTTCGCCGACGCCGAAATTCGCTACGTCCACAAGGTCCGCGGACAACTGCTCGACAAGGTCGTCAAGGACGGCCAGTCCTGGGAGAAGGCCCGCGAAGGCTTCAACACCCTCCTCTACAAGCAACTCTCCGCCACGGGCATCGCCAGCAAGTGGATCGGCGGCGTCTACTTCAATCGCTACAAGAAGGGCGACGCCAACGCGACTGACCCCGTCCTCCCTGTCGAGGCCGATCGTCAGCGCCGCGCCCTCGACTTCATCCTCGACAACGCCTTTGACGATCGCGCCTTTGGGCTCACACCCGAAATCCTCGCCAAACTCGGCGCCGAACAGTGGTTCGACGGCAGCGGGGAAGACCGCGCCGACTTGCCCGTACACGATACCATCCTCGGCGTGCAGGCGTCGGCCATGTCGATGCTCATCAACCCGACCCGCCTCGGTCGCGTGCTGGACAACGAGATGCGCACCCCGCAGGGGCAGGACGCCCTGACCGTCCCCGAAGTGCTCGAGAAGGTCCGCATCAAGGTCTGGTCCTCGCTGGATCCGAAGTTCGGCAACGGGATCTCGCACGAGTTCACCGCCCGCAACCCCATGATCTCCAGCCTCCAGCGCAACGCCCAGCGCGAGCACCTCAACCGTCTCATCGCGCTGGCCACCGGCGCCCGCTGGCCCAATGCCTCGGCCAACACTGTGATCTCGCTGGCACGCCAGGAACTCCGTGAGATCGACGAGCAGATCCAGGTCGCGATGAACAAGGATCTTGACCCCTATTCCCAGGCCCACCTGGCCGACGCCCGCGAGCGCATCGCCCGTGCGCTCGATGCTTCGTATATTCGACAGGAGTAGTTCCCGCCCCGGGCGTCACAAACCAGCCTCGCAGACAGGGGCGCGCCTCACCAGGTGCGCCCCTGTTGCTTGTGCCGAGGACTGCGATCTTGAAGAACGCCCAGCCGAGTTGGCTCGATTCCTCATGGAATCTCCTGCTCCGGCAGGCTCCGCTCTCGCGGAGGCCCCTGCCCGCCGACGCGGGTCGAGATCCTCCTGACCGATGCTCGCAAGGGCAGGTCCGAGCCTTCGCCGACTCTGCCCGGCGTTGAGGCGCCGTGCCGACCGGCTTCCGGCCCCTGGCGGCACCTTTGCTGCGGGGAGAACCCGAGCGTCGGGCTTATGGAGTCTTTCCAGACTGAAAGCCCACAGGGGCGGGCGGGTGCGATATGCTGGCGGCACCATGACAAAGACGATTGCGATCGGCGTGTGTGTGTTGCTGGCAGGCCTGTGCGCGGGGCAGGCGGCCGACAACATCGGGCACCAGAGGCATTTCCACCGACACGGCCGACCGCACGAAACAGTGCCGGCCGATGCGTCGCGGTTCATCACGAACCGGAAGAGCGGGGTGGACCTGGCGCTGCCGAAGGAAGATGACGCATTCGTCTTCGTGGTCTTCGGCGATCGCACGGGCGGGCCGGCGGACGGCGTGAGCGTGCTGGCCGACGCGGTGCGCGACACGAACCTGCTCGAGCCGGATCTGGTGATGACCGTTGGCGACCTTGTGCAGGGATATAACCAGACCGAGCAGTGGATGGAGCAAGCGGCCGAATACAAGGGCATCATGGAACAGTTGCTCTGTCCCTGGTTCCCGGTGGCGGGCAATCACGACATTTACTGGCGCGGCGAGGGGCCGCGGCCGGTCGGCGAGCACGAGCGCAATTACGAGATGTACTTCGGGCCTCTGTGGTACGGGTTCAAGCACAAGAACTGCGGGTTCATCGCCCTGTTTTCGGACGAGGGGAATCCGGCGACCGGTGAGAAGAACTTCAACAAGCCCGAGTGCAACGTGATGAGTCCGGATCAGTTGGGCTGGCTGAAAGCGACGCTGGCGGAGTTCAAGGATCTCGATCACGTGTTCCTGTTCCTTCATCATCCGCGGTGGATCGGCGGGCGAAACTACGCCGATACGTGGGAGCCGGTGCACCAGGTACTGATCGAAGCGGGCAACGTGACCGCGGTGTTCGGCGGACACATCCACAACATGCGCTCAGACCCGCGCGACGGCATCGAGTACGTGGCGCTCGCCACCGTCGGAGGGCATCAGCCGGGCACGGTGCCGCAGGCAGGCTACCTGCACCAGTACCACGTCGTGACCGTGCGGAAGGGGCAGATCGCCCTGGCGTCGGTGCCCGTCGGCGAAGTGATGGATGTACGCGAAATCACCGGTGAGTTGAACCGCCAGACGGCGCAACTGGCCCAGATGCGGCCCGCGATCGAGGGCGGAGTGACCATTTCAGCCGACGGCGGCGGCGGCGGCGAGGTGCGCGCCACCGTGAGCAATCCTTCGTCGCGAGCCATCGAGGTCATGCTGACCCCGGATTCAGCGGACAACTGGTGGACCTATCTGCCCGATCACTCGCACGCCGTGATTCAGCCCGGCGAAGACAAGACCTTTGCGTTCCGCATCGATCGGCTGGGCGGCGTAATCAACGAGCGATTCCGCCCGACGGACCTGATCGTGGCGATGGACTACCTCGCGGCCGGGCATCGCTACGCGATCCCGGAGTCGCGGGTGATGGTGCCCATGCAGGTTGAGTTGTCAGCGCCGGGCAGGCCGCAGCGCGAGCGCGTGCTTGCGGTGGACGGGCAGACGGGGCACCTGGCGGTCCGCGCCGATCTGGTGCCGGCAAGAGACGGCGCGCTGACTGTGGAATGCTGGATGCGGGCGCACAAGTTCGCCGATCGGGTCGGGCTGCTCACGAAGACGGAGAACTCGGAGTACGGCATCTTCGTGAGCAAGGGCCGCCCGACGTTCATGGTGCATCTGAACGGGAACTACGTCGAGGTGGGCGCCAAGGGCGCGGACCTGGTGGTCGGGCAGTGGTATCACGTCGCGGGGGTCTTTGACGGCAGCGAGGTGCGGCTGTATGTCGACGGGCGGCTGGTGGAGGCCAGGCCGGGGAGCGGTACGCGGACGAAGAACACGCTGCCCTTGATGATCGGGGCAGATGTGACGGGCGACGCCGGCATGACCAGTCCGTTTGATGGAGAAATCGACGCCGTGCGGATTTCAGAGTCGGCCCGGTACACCGGCGCGAGTTTCAAGCCGCTCCGGCGGCCTGTAAGCGATCCCCAGACCGTGCTGCTGCTGAACTTCGACGGGCTGGTCGGGCCGTGGGCCTATGACGAATCGGGGCGCGGGGCCCACGTCTTGACCGGGGCCGGGGTCCAGTTGGTCGAGGAATAGGAGAACAGGCCAAGAGCCGGAGGTTGCGAGTCAGCCTGCACACCTTGTCCATCCCCGGCAGGCTGTGAGTTCCCTTTCGGCGCGTCTTGCGTCCGGGGGGTGAACGCTCGCCCAGGCCGGCGCATTCCGTCTGCCCAGGCCCTGCTACCCTCTCCCACCATGCCCCTCCCCACCGTCCTCATGACCGAGGTCATCCGCTCCACCCACATGGGACAGTTCCACGGCGGGGCATGGCTGATCAACCTCGAATCCGGCCAGGCCGACATGGTTCTCTCCTGGAGTGACGGCTCCATCGACTTTGAAGGCCGCGGCGGCATGCGCGGGCTTCGCGGCATCGCGTTCCACAACTCAGAAATCTACATCGCCGCACACGATGAACTCTTCGTCTTCGACCGGGACTTCAACAAACTCCGGTCGTTTCCATGTCGGAACCTCACGCAGGTCCACGAAATCTGCTCCGATGGCCGCACGCTCTACCTCACCAGCACCAAGCAGGATTCCATCGTCGAGTTTGACCTGTCGGAGCAGAAGTTCACACGTGCGCGCCTGCTCGTCGGGCAGAAGCAGCAGGTCATGGGCAAGCGCGGGCCGGCGGTGCAGACGGTGTACCGCACCGTCGCCTTCGACCCGCTCACCGAGAGCGGGCCGCCGCCGCAGGATCTCTACCACATCAACAGCGTCTGGTGCGAAAGCGGCAAGGTGTACATCGCCGGTGTGCGCCTGACGCAGATCCTCGAACTGCACGACGACGGTTGCGCCACGCCCTACGCCGACGTGCCCGAGTGGACGCACAATGCGCGCCCCTTCCGCATGGGCTGCCTCTACAACTCGACCGAGCAGGATGCGGTCGTATGGGCAGACAAGAGGGGCAAGGCGCTCGTCTCGATGAAGGTGCCCAAATACGCCGAGAGCCAGTTGGTCAACGCCAACCTGCCGCGTGACATCGCCCGGCAGGGATTCGCACGCGGGCTGTGTCTGACCAGCGACGGCCTGGTGATCGCAGGCTCGTCGCCTTCGACCATCGCCGTCCACGACCTGATCGCCAGGAAGACCGTCAAACGCATCTCGGTGACGATGGACGTCCGTCATGCTCCGCACGGCCTGGAAATCTGGCCGTTCTGACGAGCCCCATCTCGATCCTCCCCCTCGGGGTT
Organism: Cyanobacteria bacterium CYA; assembly: GCA_008363215.1. Taxonomy (GTDB): domain Bacteria; phylum Planctomycetota; class Phycisphaerae; order Phycisphaerales; family UBA1924; genus J022. The sequence goes on along the minus strand of RHKP01000010.1, from coordinate 65,499 downwards.
GAACGGCAGAGTGATACGGTTGTGCGATGAAACTGGTGCGTCGTGGGACGCCGGACCATTGCGAGTACTCGAACACCGGTCCGGGCGGCAACCATCTCGCGCTGCCTGAGTTCCCGTTGCATCTGACCCGGAGGTGTGCCCGAAGACGGGCACTTCTCCGGCGTCTCCACACGCTCGAGATTCACCGTGCATCCGTATCATTCCCGCCGGACTTACTCTGCCCACCAAAAAACCTCCCGCAAGCGGGAGGTCGGGAAGAGTGTCCAGACGCGCCGATGCGCGTCCGACGGCCGGCCTTTGCCCGCTCCCGGCCGTTCAGCCAGAAGCGAGCAGGGGCTCGCCGTCGGACGCTTCAGAACTCGCTCTCATGCATTGGGCAACATCCCCATCCTGTGGAGGAAGGCCGTCGCCTCGACCACTTCCTCACGAGTGAAATCACACAGACATTCGGGCTGGAACGCGCTGCCCAGAATCTCCATCGGCTCAACGTACCGCCCGCTGCTCAGTTCGGCCACCTCGGCCACCGCCAGCAGCACCGCTTCGGCTGCATCGATCAGTCGTGCCGCACTCAAACTTTCAGACTCTTCGTGCATGGCTGTCCTCCGTTCGATTTCTGATTCGTAAACCGCCACCTCTCAGTTTCGCTTCCTCTTTCGCATCAAGATTTCTTGAGCGCGGATCTCAGGCCACAACACACGCCCACCGCCAGGATTCGCGCATTCCTGACACCGGGCTCCTCTTGCGAGCATCCTCTGTTCACGATTCGGTCCACATCCGCCTGACGAACTTACTCCGAGATCAGCCGCACGTCACGCCAGGCCCCGAACTGCCTCCGCCACGCCTGGACCTCCCGCGGATCGACCTCCACACTCAGTACGCCCGGGGCTGCCCCGAGTTCTCCCAGCACAATCCCATGTGGGTCAATTACCATCGACCCCCCCGCGTACGACAGATGCGGGTCACGCCCGCAACGGTTGACGCCCAGAACAAACGCCTGGTTCTCGATGGCTCGAGCGATCAGCAGCGCCCGCCAGTGCGCCTGCCGCACATCCGGCCAGTTCGCCCCGACTGCAAACACCTGCGCCCCGCGCAGCATTCCACGCCGGAACAATTCCGGAAAGCGAAGGTCATAGCACACCGCCGGACACACACACAGCCGCTCCGCCCATGAAAATGTCACGATCTTGTCACCACCCGCAAACGCTTCCGGCTCGCGTCCGTATGAGAAAGGATGGATCTTCGCGTATTCGCACAGCGTCTGTCCCCGGGGGCCCTTTACGCTCATTTGGTTGAAGGCCCGCGCCGCGCCGTCCGGCAGCACCGTACGCCCGCCCATCACGTACGCACGCAATCGCCCGGCAAGATCGGCAATAAAGCCCTCTGTATCGGCGTTGGCATCATTCGTGACCGCTACGTTCAGCGAGAACCCGCTGTCAAAGAGTTCCGGCAGCAGGATCAGATCGTCTGGTTGGACCTCCACCCCGCCGAGCATCTCCTCGACAGCCTCAAAATTCCTCAGGCGGTTCTCCCATGAAATGTCGAACTGAATCAGGTGAGCGCGCATCCATAGACGATACACCGTCAGCAACCGTCGCAACCCGACGGCTTCACTGACACCGGCGCCGCCCCGATCGCGCCAGAGAGAGCAGAGGACATGTGTCTCGACGCGACCCAAGACCCCCTTCCCCCCGTCGCCTTGGCGAGCCGATCGCCGAGGCGGCGGGAGCTTTTGACCTCCCACGGCGTCCGACACGAAGTCATCGACGCCGACATCGACGATGCCGAACTGGCCCCCGGTGATCGCGATCCCCGCTCCTGGGTCATGGCGCTGGCGTATCTCAAGGCCCAGGCCGGCGCCCTCGGCTCACGCGACGCGATGCTGCTCGACGGCACCGTCTTCCTCGGCGCTGACACCGTCTGTGTCAAGGATGGGCAGATCATCGGGCAACCCGCCGACGAGGCCGACGCTCGCCGCATCCTCCACCTCTTCCGCGACACCGACCACGAGGTGCTCACCGGCGTCGCACTGCTCGACACCCGGACCGGGCAGCGCGACATGTTTGTCGACGTCGCCCGCGTTCACGTCGGGCATGTCTCCGACCAGCAGATCGAAGACTACCTCGCCTCCGGGCATTGGCGCGGCAAGGCCGGAGCGTACAACCTCTCCGAACGCCTCGAAGCGGGGTGGCCCATCACCTACCAGGGAGATCCCACCTCGATCATGGGACTGCCTATGGAAGCCCTCACCGCGCGCCTCTCACGCTTCGCCGGGCATGATGTCGGCGAGTGAACCGTCAGGCCGCGCGCTCTCATTTGCGCGACAACGCCTCGTTCCCCCCGCGTCGGCACCCAGGCTCAGTGACCCTCATCGCGCCCCCTCCGCACCGGAGATCACCGCCATGCTGGCGCTCCTCGCACCCGGCTTCCTGTTCGTCGCAGTCAGTGCCAGGCCACCGCCTGACATCTCCGGCGATCTCGAACCCCTGTCCAAGACACTCGACGTCCCCGCCTTGGCCATCGGCGTAGCCGACCTCGAACGGATCCACTTCATCGGCGCGTGCGGCGTCCTCGGAGAGGAAGAGCCCGTCCGTCTTGACGGCCGCTGGGACATCGGCTCTCCCTCCCCTACCATTCCCGGATGACCCTCGAGGCCAGGTCGTTGTCGTTCGGCTATCGCAAGCCCGTGCTGCGCGATCTCACGCTGCGATTTGAGCCCGGTCGCATCGCCCTGATCGTCGGGCCCAACGGCTCTGGAAAGTCAACCCTCCTGCGCCTCCTGCTCGGGCTGCTCGACCCGTCCGACACGGGAGTCTGCACGCTGGCGGGCAGGCCCGTGCATGCCCTCACCCCCGCGCGCCGGGCCGAGCACTTGGCCTACGTCCCCCATCACCCGCACGTCGGCTACGCCTACACGGTACGGCAGTACGTCTCCTTCGCGCTGGCCTCCCGCGCCCCGGCCTCCGACGCCATTGAAGCCGCACTCGACCAGATCGAACTACGCGACCTTGGCGATGTTCCCATCGCCGAACTCTCGGCCGGGCAGACGCAGCGAGCCTCGATCGCCCGCGCCCTGGCGCAGATTACGACCTCGTCCGCGTCCCCACGGTTTCTGCTGGCCGACGAACCCACGAGCGCGCTCGATCCGCGTCACGTGGGGCAGGTGCTCTCGATCTTCCGCCGGCTGGCCGACCGAGGAGTGGGCGTGGTGCTGACGATGCACGATCTTGCTGCGGCCGGGTCGATCGCCGACGATGTGTCCGTGCTCGACTCTGAAGGCCGCCTGGAGGCTCAGGGCCCGCCCGAGGTCGTGCTGGTTCCGGGCGTGCTCGAACGGGTGTTCCGAACGACATTCGGCGTGGTCGAGTCACAAGGCTGCCGGGTCATCGTCCGCCGCGATCATCACCCCGAAGCGGCCGCAATCAGGTAGACTCTCTCCGTGGGACAGTGGCAGAACTACATCCAGTTCATCGTCTTCGCGATGTTCATCGGCTTCAGCGTGTTCGCGTGGGTGGCGCGCAAACTGGCCGAAGAGCGCGCCAAGCGTCGCTACCAGATGGAAGTCGAGCGTCGGCGGATCGAGGCATTGCGCACCGGGCGTGTTCCCGATCAGCCCGCTCCCCAGCCGCCGCAGACGGCCGAGCAGCGCCTGGCTGAGATCGTCCGCCGTCGTCAGGCCGAAATCGCGCGCCAGCGCCAGGCCCAGGCTCCCCCGCCGCAGGTGCGTGTGCCGCAGCGGGCTCCGGTGCGCAGGCCGCCCGGACCCAGGCCGGTTCCCGCGCCCCCGCCCGTCGGGCCCGCGACGTATCGCCCGAATCAGGGCACCGCGTCGCCTCGCCCGCCGCAGAGCACGCAGTCTCCGCGACCGGCGCCGACTCCGCTTCCCGGTTCCGGGCGTCCGTCGCTCACGCCGGCCCAGCGCCGTGCCCAGGTGCTCGAATCGCGTCGCCGCGAACTGGCCTCTCGCCAGCGCCCGCCAGAGCCCGAACCGCTCGCCCTGACTCCCACCCAGTCTCCCGCCCAGCCTCTCTCGCACATCGCGCCCCCGAGCACGCCACTCAGCGCCGGCTCGGCCGCCTCACCGCGCCCTGCCTCTGCCACGACGACGCCCATCGACCCGCTCCGGCTGGATACCCGCTCGCTCCGGGCGGCGTTCATCCTCAAGGAGGTTCTTGAGCCTCCGGTCAGCCTGCGCGAGCACCCCCTCTGATCGCGTACAGTGTCGCTCCATGCCGTTTCGACCAGCCCTCATCGCCTTTGCCTGCTCCGCCCTGTTCCTGGCAGGGTGCGATGCCTTTGAAGACGCCCGCGGCGCCAAGAGCATTCTCGCGCTGGCGCGCGGGCCCTCCATCACCGACGCCGCGGAGTGGGCTGTCAATGAGTACAACGCCAACGACCGCTACCGCGGCATCATGATCCTGGCCAACCAGCCCTTCGGCGGCGAGCCGGTCTACATGCAGTTGTACGTCGACGCGATCAACGACGCCGACGCGGGCGTGCGGGCCGCGGGAGTGCGCGGGCTCGCGCTGCACGGCAGCCCCGAGCACGTACCGCTGCTGATCGACACGCTGGACGACGAAGATCCCATCGTCCGCCTCGATTCAGCCCGCGCACTCCAGCGCATCCACAACCCCATCGCCGTCGAGCCGCTCATCGTCCGCACACGCATGGAGAACGAGGAGAACGAACTCGTGCGCGCCGAGGCTGCCCGTGCGCTGGGTCAGTATCCCGAATCACGCATCATCGACGCCCTCATCGCCGCCCTGGACGACCCCAACCTCGGCGTCAACGAGGCCGCACGCTCCAGCCTGCGCACCCTCACCGGGCAGGACTTCGGCGTCGACATCGCCGGGTGGGTCGGGTGGACCCAGCAGGCCGACTCGCTCTTTGCCGCTCGCTCGGCCTACATGTACCCCGCTTTCTACCGCGACTACCGCTGGATCGAGTACCTCCCCTTCGTCCCCAACCCCCCCAACGAGTCGGCCTCGCTGCCCGTGGGCATGTCCCCGGCCATCGAATAGCCGGCCCCGCCCTCGACCTTCTCCTACTCCCCGCTGCCTGCTGCCTTCTCCCTATTGCCTTCTTCTGCTGCCCAGTCCCTCATCCCTGATGCCTCCTCCCCATTTCTCACGCCTCCTGCGCCGCCCGCCCGATCTTGCCCTTATGGAGGCTCCCCGTGCGCGCCCTGACGTTTGACGGCACCACCCCGCGACTGGCGCGCAACCATCCCGAGCCGACGCTCCAGCCCGGCTGGGCCCTGGTCCACCCCACGCTGCTGGCCATCGACTCCACCGACCTCGCGCTCGTCAAGGGGCGCATCCCCCATCGCGGCGTCTTCGGGCACCTCTTCGTCGGCACCGTCGAGCAGGTCCGCCCCGACGCGGGTGGGGGCGAGCAGATCCGCGGGCGCCGCGTCGTCGGCTCCATCAACATCGTCCCCCCCGAGTCCGACCTTGCGCGCCGCGGGCTGGGCAACCACGCCCACGAGCGCCGCATCCTCGGGCTGCGCCACATGGACGGGTGCTTTGCCGATCGCTTCGGCATCCCGCTGCACAACCTGATCCCGGTCCCGGAGACCATCTCCGACGAACAGGCGGTGCTCATCGAACCGCTCGCCGCCGCTCTCCACGCCAGCCGCATCACGCGCATCGAGGGCAAGCCCTACGTCACCATCATCGGCGACGACCCCGTCGCGCTGCTCTCGGCCCAACTCATGACGCGCCTCAACGCCTCGGTCCGCGTGCTCGGCACCAGCCCGCAGCGCCTCGCCCTGTGTGACAAGTGGCAGATCAAGCATCGCGCCGTCGACGAGGCCGGCCTGCGCCAGGACCAGGACATCGTCATCGAGTGCACCGGCGAGGCGGCGTCGGTGGCCCGCGCCATGCAGATGGTCCGCCCCCGAGGACGCATCGTCCTGCGCAGCCCCGTCCTGCCCACCCCCGACGCCGAGTCGACCGGGCACGGGCCCAACCTCACCCCGGTGATCCTCAACGAGATCGAACTGCTCGGCGCCCGCTGCGGCAACATGTCCGAGGCGCTCTCGGTGCTTTCGCGCCAGCCGATTGATCTGGTCTCCCTCATCACCCGCCGCTTCCGCTTCGACGACGCGATGGAAGCCCTCCGCGTCGCCTCAGAACCCGGCGCGATGTTCGTGGTGATGGAGGTATGAGTGGTCGCGAGTGGCGCGTCGGCAATCGGCAAGGGCGCACGCGGAGGCACGGATACTGCGACTGCCCGAGCCCCTGCCTCCGCCGCCTTGTGAATTTCTACTCCACCGGCCGCATCTCGCGCTCGCAAAACTCGGCCACCGGACTCATCACCCGCGTGAAGGACAACGCCAGCACTTCATAACCGGCGTCGGCGTGAGCGTGATCGACACCATCAGCGCAGCCGCCGATCCCATCAAGAACCGGACCCGCCGCCGTGCGTGTCGCGCCCCGGCGTCCATCGCCGCTTACACCAGCAGCGCCGCGGGGCTTTCCAGCAGTTCCTTCACTGTGTTGAGATACGCAGCCGCCATTGCGCCGTCGACCACGCGGTGGTCGCTCGACATCGTCATCGCCATCTCATGCCCGACCACCAGTTCCGGCTGGCCGTCCTGGCCGTACTCGATGAACGGCTTCTCGATTGCGCAACCCACTGCCAGAATCGCCACGTTGGGCGGATTGATGATGGCCGTGAAGTGATCGACGCCGAACATCCCCAGGTTCGAGATTGTGAACGTCGCGTCGGCCATTTCGTCGAGGGTCAGGCCCTTCTCGCGCGCCTTCTTGGCCAGTCGCCGCGTCTCGCCCGAAATCTGCCGCAGTCCGGCGTGGTCCGCATCGCGCAGCGTCGCCACCACCAGCCCGCCGCCGCGCTCCTCCGGCAGCGCGATCGCCACACCGATGTTGACCCGCCCGTGCAGTTTGATGGCCGGGCCCTTGGGCTCCCACGAACTGTTGACATACGGGTGCTGGTGCATCGCCAGTGCACAGGCCCGCACGAGGAAGTCGTTGACGCTCAGTTTGACGCCCTGCGACTCGAGTTGCTCATTCAACTGCTCGCGCAGGTCCATCAGTGCGTCCATCCGCACCGACACCGTCACCTGGTAATGCGGAATGGTCGTCTTCGATTCCACGAGGCGCTTGGCGATGGTCTCACGCATGCCCGACAGCGGAACCGTCTTCTCTTCCAGCGCCGCGCCGCGCGGGGGCAGCGTCACACCCGGGCGCGGGGCTGCACGCTCTTCGCGCCGGCCGGCCGAACTGCTCGTCGTCCGCCCGGAAGCGCCCTCGGCCCCTGCTCCGGGGACTCCGGCCGCCAGCGCCTCCTCGACATCCTTTCGCACAATCCGTCCGCCCGGGCCGGTGCCGGTCAGGCCTTCGAGCGAGACACCTTCCTCGGCCGCGATCTTGCGTGCCAGCGGACTGGCGAACACGCGCCCGCCGCTCGATCCGCCCGATTCGCTCCGCCCGCCGCCGCTGGCGCTGCGGTGCGTCCGCGCCACCACGTTCGAGACTCCGTGTTCGGCCGCGTCGACCACGCGCCGATGGAACCCGACGCCTTCGATGGCGCGCTTCACGCCGTCGTCCTCATCGGGCTCGTTGCTGCGCACGCGTGCTCCCGGGGTGTGCTGCTCGCGCGGCTTGCCCGGTTTCTCAGCCGCCTCGCCCCCATCGCCCCTGGCCGCATCTTCCACGCTTTCGCCCTTGCCCGTGAGGATCAGGATCGTGGTGCCCACCGGCACCTGCGAACCTTCGCCCACCGCCAACTTCGCGACGGTGCCGTCGTCGAAGGTCTGCAACTCCATGGTGGCCTTGTCGGTCTCGATGTCGGCGATGACGTCGCCGGAGGAAACCGTGTCACCCTCCTTGACGTGCCAGGAGACAACGGTTCCCTTTTCCATGGTGTCGGACAGCCGGGGCATGGTGATTTCAACAGGCATGTGGAATCCTCAAAGCAGCAATACCGCAAAGCACCAAAGCAGCAATTCTCGTCAGTCGACCTTGGCGCGATTGGCGGCCTTCACCTTCGCGATCATGGTACCAAGTATTCGCTTCAACTCGATCGACTCGGCCTCGAGCTCCTCGATCCGAGCCACCCACACCCACCCGTGCCGTCCGATCAGGAGAACCCAGAATCACGTCTCATTCAACTCCATCACGCTGATCGCAAGGCACTCTACCAAGGCGGCGCGACTCAGGGCCTCGTCCGCCTCGAACAGATTGGCGCCGACTGCCGTGCCGCTGCTCAGCGTGTGATCAGCAATCCGTCGCGAAGCACCATCCTTCGCCACCGCTTCGGCGACTCGAACGACGCGACCACAGAGCGCTTCCGCCCAACCCAGCAATTGTTCGTCCAGCCGTCCCATGTGCTGTTCTGCTGCTTTGCTGTTCTGTTGTTTTTCTACTGCCTCACGATCCGTCGCACCGCCTCGATAATCCTCCCCGCGTTCGGCAGATACGCCGCCTCCAGCCCCTTCGCATACGGCGTCGGCACATCCCGCGTGTTCACACGCACCGGCTGATGGTCGAGATAGTCAAACGCGTGCTCGCAGATCTGCGCCATCACCTCACTGGCCACGGATCCGAACGGCCAGCACTGGTCCACCACCACCACGCGGTTCGTTCGACGCACGCTCTCGACGATCGAATCGATGTCCAGCGGGCGGATCGTCCGCATATCCAGCACGTCACACTCGATCCCTTCGCCCGCCAACTGCTCGGCCGCATCGAGGCAGAAGTTCACGGGCCGTCCGAAACTTACCAGCGTCACCGCGTCGCCCTCGCGCGCCAGATGCGCCTGCCCGAAGGGAATGTAATATTCCTCCTCCGGCACGTGCCCCTTGTCCCCGAGCATGCGCTCGCTCTCGAGGAAGAACACCGGATCCGGGTCTCGGATCGCCGTCTTGAGCAGCCCCTTCGCATCATACGGGTTGCTGGGGATCGCCATCTTCAGCCCGGGCACGTTGGAGAACATGCCCTCGACCGTCCACGAGTGTGTCGAGCCCAACTGCCCGCCCGCGCCGTCGTTGCCGCGGAACACGATCGGACACCCGAACTGCCCGCCCGACATGTACAACATCTTCGGCGCGTTGTTCAGAATCGGGTCGGCGGCCACCAGGCTGAACGACCAACTCATGAACTCCACGATCGGGCGCAATCCCGTCATGGCCGCCCCGATCGCCATGCCCGCAAACCCGTTCTCCGAAATTGGCGTGTCGATGACCCGCTTGGGCCCGAACTCCTCGAGCATGCCCTGGCTGATCTTGTATGCACCGTGATACTCAGCCACTTCCTCGCCGAGGAGGAAGACCCGCCGGTCGCGCCGCATCTCTTCGCTCATCGCCTCACGCAGCGCCTCACGGAACTGGATGAGTCGCTCGCCCTGCCTGCTGGGCAGAGGCCTGGAAAAATCGGGCAGATCCCAATCGCCCACCGCCGGATGAATCTGCGTGTCAATCAACGTCATCGTGCCCGTTCCTCGCCCGAGTCACCCCGGAAAATACCGATCAAAGGCTGAACCACCGGCTGCGCGTACCCACACCGCAGCGCGGGACGGCGATTGTAGGCCGCACCGGCCCCGCCCCCGGCCGCTCGCGCCCCGGCGGACGCGACAGAAGTGCCCTTTTTCGGGCACCCCGCCGGGTACGTTCCGCCTGCGCCCAACGATGCATGGGGCTCCACGGTTGTCGGCGGGTGCATGGCCGTTCGTTTGTTGGCCGCGTGTCCGTTCACGTCAGCGTCAACGCGGCAGGAAACGAAACGGGGCGGCCCAAGCCGCCCCGCAGGTCAACGCAACTGTGTCGGCCCCGTGGCCTATCCGAAACTTAGCCCGCGCCGCCCGGCGTGATCGGGCGCCCGTTGTCGCTGCCGCCGGGGAAGGGGCGGCCGCCGGGCCCGTCGTTGTCAGGACTTGGGCAGAAGCCGGGGCGGAAGGAGTTGAAGAACTGGAGGAGGTCGTCGTAGTTGATGATCCCGTCATCATTGATGTCGGCGAACGGATCACCCGCGTTGTACAAGTTGAGGAAGAAGATGAGGTCGAGCGGAGAGACGATGCCGTCGCCGTTCAGGTCTCCCGGGCACGACTGATCGTTGATGTCACACAGGTAAGGCTCGGGGTTGGCGATTTCCGTGCCGTACATCTTGATGCGATACTCGGTGAGCGTCTTCTCACCGGCGCCTGCGATGCCGTCAAGTCCGTAGGGAGCCAGGTCGACCGTGGCGTCTTCGACGTCGAAGGGCCCGTCGGGAATCCAGTCGGTGAACTGGAGCGACCACTCCCCGGCCGACAACTCGTCCCAGTGCTTGTACGTCGTGAACACGTAGTTCGTGTACGACCCGGGGTCCGGACGCGGCAGCGCCAGCGGCGAGACCGTGCCATAGGGGCTGATGAGCAGGATCTCGATGTCGCCCGACCAGTCGCCGGTCATGGTGACTTCAACCTCGATGGCTTCGAGGCGGATTTCGGGCTTGACACAGAAGGGCACGGTGAGCGAGCCGCCGCTTCCGTAACTCAGCACGTTGTTGATGATGTACGACCCGCTCTCGGCCGGGAACTCGATGAACTCGGCGGCCGGAACATCGCCGTCGGCCGGCGCCACGACGAACGTGTCCAGCACCTCAAGATCGGGGCTGCCGGTCCACGTGAGGGCCGCGTTGACCGCGGCCTCGGCGTCGATGATGCCGAACCCGTACTCGTCGCTGTGACGCGTAAAGGCGCCATTCACCTGCCACCACGAGTCACCCATCAGCGGGAAGCCGGCTCCCATCATGTACACTGAGCCGTTCACAAAGTCCGCGGGGATGGCCGTATCGGCAAAGATGTGCCGGATGTCGCGCACGCTCAGACCCGGATTGGCTTCGAGCATCAGCGCCACGATGCCGGCGGCGATCGGTGCGGCCGCGCTGGTCCCGCTGAAACTGTTGATGTAGTCACTGTCCGCAGCAGTGGTGGTGATGCGACGACGAATCGGGCTGGGCAGATCCGGGCCCGAATAGCACATCGCCGTCAGGCTTGTTCCGCCCTGACTGTAGGTCGCAAGTTCCTGACCTTCGTCGACCGCGCCGATGGCCAGCGAGAAACGGCTCGATCCGAGAGGCTCGTAGTCCACGCGATCGGTCGGTCCCTCGTTTCCTGAGGCAAAGATGTAGATCACACCCTTGCCCCCGCGCCCGAACATGTTCGCGCGTTCGATCGCCTCCATCACGAAGTTGTCTTCCGTGTGAGCGGGGAAGAGGAAGGGCGGGTTGGCCGGACCCCAGGAGTTGGTCTGAATCGCCACCTGGTCGTTCTTCCACATCAGCGCGCGCCCGCGCACGATCGGAGTTCCGTTGCGCAGACGTGCCATCGTCGAACCGTACGCCACGCCCGCCCCGCCGATCCCGTTGTTCGCAACCGCCGCCACCAGCCCCGCCACCGACGTGGGATGCTGACGGCTGTCCAGCGTGCCGAACGGATTGGTCGTCTGCGACAGCGCCTGGTTCCAGTTTCCGGCCAGATCGGGGTGATCGATCTGGAAGTTGTCGTCCGACGACTCCAGGATGCCCACCACCACGCCCGCCCCCGTGTATCCCATCGCGTACACCGCCGACGCGTTGATGTCACCGGGGCGCGCCGTCGTGTTTTCAAGGTGCCACTGTTCGGCGACCAGCGGATCAGTCGGCAGGTCACGCGCTTCACGCGGATCGTCGATCTCGACGGACACAGAACTGAACTGCCCGGTCGCACGCAGCGCCTCGGCGATCTCCGTCGCCTCGCGCACCGTCGACGCTTCCACGATCCACCAGCCCGGCAGTTCGGTCGCCGTCACCGTCGGAGCATGCATCACGATGCCCTGCCCGTGCGCCGACGCCGCCTTGCGCACCTGCTCCAGTGTGCCGCCCTTGACCAGCACGCGATTGTGCAGCGCGTATCCGGGCACCTCGATCCCCGTCGAGCCGTACACCATGACTGCGCGGGTCTGAGCAGCGTCGGGCGACTCGGCCTTGAACTTCTTCACGTGCCCGTTCTGCACCACGTCCAGCGGCACCTTGAACGCCGCCTGCCCCCCGCCCTGCGGATGATCGGCCCGTCCCAGCGCCACATTCGTCGCCGCACCGGCGACCATCGCGATGACAAGGCTGCTCGTACGCATCATCTGTTCCTTCCACTCAATCCCACCGGTTTCTCTGTGCGCTTCACCCCAGGGGCGCCTCGACCTGCGGCCGAGCCCGCTTCGCCATCATGGGGCCCTTCGGCCACGCGGCGGCGGGGCCTGCCCGGCCGCGCCCTCAGTCTACTACATCTGACCGAGTCAGGCGATCCGGGCCGACCACGATTCGCACCCACACCCCCCCAAGTTCCCAACTTCCCTACACCCACCCCTCACGAATCTCCCGAATCCCCATCTCCTCGTCCCGGCCCGCAGGCCCACCCAAATTCTTCCCCCGCCTATCATCTTCCACTTTTATCCACAGAGAGGTTCCGACCGATGACTACCGCCACCGCCGCTGCACCCATCACCATGTCCGACCAGGGGCTCCAAGTCCCCAACCACCCCATCATCCCCTTCATCGAGGGTGACGGCACCGGCCCGGACATCTGGAACGGCTCAGTTCGCGTTTTCGATGCTGCCGTCGCCAAGGCCTACCGCGGCGAACGCAAAATCGCCTGGCACGAAGTCCTCGCCGGCGAAAAAGCCTTCAACCGGACCGGTGAGTGGCTCCCCAACCAAACCCTGGAGGATTTCCGCAAATACCTCGTCGGCATCAAGGGCCCCCTCACCACCCCCGTGGGCGGCGGCATCCGCTCGCTCAACGTCGCCCTCCGACAGATCCTCGACCTCTACACCTGCCTCCGACCCGTTCGCTACTTCGACGGTGTCCCCTCGCCCGTCAAGGCCCCCGAACTGACCGACATGGTCATCTTCCGCGAAAACTCCGAAGACATCTACGCCGGCATCGAGTTCCAGAACGGCACCGACGACTGCGAAGAGTTCCGCAAACTCCTCAAGAAGCACTTCGAGCCCCGCTACGAGAAAGTCCGCTTCCCCAAGTCCACCGGCTTCGGCATCAAGCCCATCTCGCAGAAGGGCACCGAGCGGATCATGAAGGCCGCCATCGAATACGCCCTCGCCAACGGCCGTACCTCCGTGACCATTGTCCACAAGGGCAACATCATGAAGTACACCGAGGGCGCCTTCCGCGACTGGGCATACCAGACGGCCGTCGACCACTTCGGCGCCACCCCCCTCGACGGCGGCCCTTGGCACGTCATCGACACCAGCGCCGCCAAGGCGTCATCCGCCAAGTCCGAGGGCGACCACGCCTGCTGCTGCGGCTCCGGCGGGTGCCAGCGCCAGATCACCCACCGCCCCACTCTGGCCGGCAAGGCCAAGGCCGACCCCACCAAACTCATCATCAAGGACGTCATCGCCGACGCCTTCCTCCAGCAGATCCTGACTCGCCCCGCCGAGTACGACGTTGTCTGCACCATGAACCTCAACGGCGACTACATCTCCGACGCCCTGGCCGCCTGCGTCGGGGGCATCGGCATCGCCCCAGGCGCCAACATCAACTACGACACCGGCCACGCCATCTTCGAAGCCACGCACGGCACCGCCCCCAAGTACGCCGGCAAGGACCAGGTCAACCCCGGCTCGGTCATCCTCTCCGGCGAAATGATGTTCCGCTACATGGGCTGGACCGAGGCGGCCGACCTCATCATCAAGGGCATCGAAGGCGCCATCAACGCCAAGACCGTCACCTACGACTTCGAACGCCTCATGTCGGGCGCCACACTCCTCAAGTGCTCGGAGTTCGGAGATGCCATTGTGAAGCACATGGGGTAACTTCTTCGGTGGCCCGGCTCGCCGAGCCGGGACGAGCCCGAAGCGCCAGCGAGGGAGTGGTTTCCTGATTCAACGAGCCCCGACCGTGAGGGTGGGATCCCCGGTGGCCCGGCTCGCCGAGTCGGGAGGGTCGTACGGACATGGACAACCCTAAGATCACACTTCGCGTCCACGCCCTCCAGCGCATGTTCGAGCGCGCGATCTCGATGGACGAACTCCGCGCCCTCGTCGAGCGAGGAAAGACCATCGAAGACCGCCCCGACGACAATCCAATTCCGAGTCGGCTCGTCCATCTCCAGATCGGCCCCCGACATCTCCACGCCGTCCTCGCGGACAATCCTGTCGACCGCGAGGTCTTCGTCATCACCGTGTACGAGCCCGACCCCGCCTTATGGGACTCCACCCGGACCCGCAGACGCCGCCCATAGCAGTTCAATACGCAGATTCCTCCCGGCCGTGTATGATCCACCCATGACCTGCCCCATCTGCAAGCACGGCCGCCTCGCCCCGGGCCTCACCTCTGTCACCCTTGAGCGAGCCCAACTCACCCTCGTCTTCAAGAGCGTGCCCGCCCGCGTGTGCGACAACTGCGGCGAGCAATTCCTCGACGACTCTGTCTCCGCGGCCCTCATCGAGCAGGCCGAAGCCGCCGCCAAGGCCGGCGTCCAGGTTGAGGTCCGCCAGTACGCCGCGGCCTGAAACTCATGCAAGGAGCCCCGACCGTAAGGGAGAGGTCTCCGGTGCCCCGGCTCGCCGAACCGGGTGACGTTCCCGCCCCACGACAACCCAACGCCCATTCAAAGCCCCCGGCGCAAGCCGGGGGAACTCGCTTCACCTCAGATCGAGGAGATCGCCCGCCATTTCGACATCGGTCATCCTCACCGCGAAGCGGCCGCCATCCACCAAATGAGCCCGACCATGACGAGCAGAATGACGACCGCAACCGCGGCCATCTTGTGCTGGGTGGGCAGGGACTCTTTTCCGCACGCGCTCCAGAGCGACCAACCCCATAGGCAAATGGTCAGGACAAGAACTGCCAACCCGGCCACTACATATGGCATGAAGTATAACATGGTGGATTAGAAGAGCGGCGCGCACGGAATGTTGCCGCAGTAATTGTGCGGCAAGTCGCACGTCGAGATGTCCGGACAACCCGGTTGTCCCGCATTCCGGCACTGCAGCGTTGTGCAACAGCAGGCCTCCGAGTTGTTCTTCTCAGCCCAGAGCATCGGCCATTGTGCCCCCAAGCATACGCAATATGCTGCTGCCGCGCCAGTGACACCCCCAGCACACCGGCGACGCAATGCCTCCGCCGAGTGTGCTGATCGTCCAACAGGCAGCAGTCAAACCAACAGCCACCACTGGCCCGACGCCCGAGTTCGTGATGAGGCAACTCCGTTCCCGTGCATATCCCTGCTGCACGGTCAGCATGCACGTGTCGTACAGAGGATCAGTTGTGACGGGATTCCCATTCGCATCCACGCATAGCGTTGAAGGCAATGTTCTGCCATAGAAATAATCCTGCTGCTCCTCGAGTTCGGCCATCGCATTGCCATCGAGGCGCTCCGCGATCAGCAGGAAGTGGAACTGCTCGCCGTCCGCGGCCATCGAAATGAGAATGCCGTCGATCGGGATCACGGCCTGCGGACCGCTCAGGTACGCGGCCACCCATGACCACTCGAACTGCATCGCGGCCAGTTGATCACGTGTTTGCTCGTCGATGCTCTCGTCATGTTCGAGGTCGGGCGTGGCCGCGAGGATGACGTCGAGCCCGAATGTCTCGCCCGAACTCGTCGTGCCGCTGGTGCTTGTGTAATCCGCATGGGCCCAGCCGCCCAGCGCAAGATATGTGTCGTACTTCGTCCAAGGCTGGTTGAAGGAGTCCGCGAAGATTTCCTGTTGATTGTGAACCAGTTGCCAGAACGGCGTCAACTCGGGGTCGACCGGATTTGCACCCGCAAGGACCATGTCGGCCATGATCGGCACGTCCGGGGCTGTGAAGACCTGGCTCGAAGCCCACGATCCGGGCAGAACGAAAGTGAAGATGGCCGCCGCTTGAATCAGACGTTTCCACGCACCCATCGTCGCTCTTCTGTTCAGTCCCGTCGTTTCTATTATGACCGGCCTAAGTCCGATTGTCAACCAAGTGTTGCGATGGTAACGCCCCCCCGAAACGCGCAGGTGCGCCCGGAAGTCTGCCGGAAAGTGTGTAAGTGCGCAGAGCCCGTGGAAACGCGAGTTTGTGCCCGCGGCTCGTGGTGATGGGAGACCTCCCACTGGAGCGGGCAGCTTTGATTTCGTCTCTGATCCCCCGACTGGCGATTCGCGACGTCGCGATTGCGCATTCAGCCCCAGAAGTAATGCCACTGCCAGGTCAGATCGACGTGTTCACCGGGATCGAGATCAAGTTCCCACGTGATGCGGGCGGCGCCGTTGAGGCGGCTCCACCACCACGGCCAGCCGTACCAGCGGTACCACTGGAAGTCGGGGCTGCTCCAGTCGAGGTCGGTGTAGAAGTCGACCTGTTCGACGTCGCCGTCGTGTGAGGCGCCGTCGCCGATGCCCAGGACATACTTGGTCACTTCGAGTTTGACGCGGCGGTCCTTGTAGTTGGTGACTTCGGCCGTGCCTTCGAGGTTCAGGCGGGCATAGGTGTGGTCGTTCCACTCCAGCCCGTCGTGATTGCGCGTGCTCTCCTTTTGAGTGGTTTCGACACGGATGTCGACGGCCTTGGTGACTTCGAGATCGACCTTGCTGGTCTTGGCGGTGTACGTCATCATGCCCTGCGCGAGGGGGCGGCCGTCGCGGATGATGAGGGCGGGGGCGGTGGTGAATGGGTGCTCGGTGGAGTTGGTCATGCGCAGGACGTGCGTGGCCGCGGGCTTGCTGAGCATGGAAGCGATCTGCCGCTGCTGATCGGTGTTGAAGTACTGCCATGCCTCGGTCGGCGGGGCGACGGGGAGCGTGAGCGTGTAGATCGGTTCGAAGGGGACTTCGGCAGTGGCGATGGGGACGACGAGGCGCTCGCCCTTTGCCAGCGTGAGATGATCGACGTGGAAGACGTAGAGGTCTTCCTTGCTTTCGGTACCGCCGACTTCTACGTCGGGGGGCGGGGCGATTTCATCGCCGGCATAGCGCCCGCCGCCGGCCTCGGCCATGCGGGCGGTCTGGGCCATGATGGCGTTGCTCATGGCATAGCCGGTCTGGTCGGCACGGTCGAAGTACGGCCCGAGTTGTGCAACCTGCTGCTGGAGCGCGATGGGGTCAATCGTGTGGGCGAAGGCGAACGCGGGCACGCCGACAACGAGGTGGGCGGAAACGTCCTGGAGGTCAGCCAGTTCATTGACCAGAGTGGCCTGGAGTTCGACACGGGCGGTGTCTTCGTCAAGGATGGTGACGCGATAGGAAGGGATCCAGCGCAGGCCCTTCTGGATGTACATCATGCCGACGTCGGCCTGCGTGCCGGGTGTGCGCTCCCAGCCCAGGTCGATGGTCAGCCGGTTGCGCTGCACTGTGGCTTGCTCGCGTGCCTGTGCGGCCGAGGCGTCGGAGAAGTGGACGCGACGGATATCGGCCATGGGAATTGCGACCAGCGTGTCGCTCTGGACGAGGGCCGTGCCGTTGATGCCGCCGATGACTTTGACCAGCGTGCCGGTGACGGTGCTGGCGTCCTGCAGCGTCAGGGTCATGTGCTCGTCGGTACTCAACAGGAGCAGGTGCTGGAGGTTGCCCGGCTCGACCTCCGTGGGCTCTTCGACCGAACCGGCCTTGACGCTGCGGAGCGCGGCGCCGTCCTGCCTTTCGAAGGCCCAGAAGGTGCCGAGAATGGGTTGCGGAAGTTCGGAAAGCGTGACGTCGCCGGCGTCGTTGGTCGGCATGACACCCGAGCGAAGGACCATCGCGTGCCCGTCCTTGAAGACGGTAACTTCGCGGATGGGCAGAGCGTCGCTGCCCACTACCTGCCCGGCGAGGAAAACCAGCAAGACCATTGCCACGCGCGTCATCGGACACCTCCTTGCGTATTGATACTGATGCCGCGGGGAGTCGGGCGTCACCGCTGCGTAACGCATGGGGACAAAAAGAAAGCCCGGTCGCTGAGAGCGACCGGGCGGTTTGGTGTTGGGCGGGACAGGGATTCAGTTCGGCCGGATTCCCGCCTCGGAGAGGCGGGCCACCCGCGTTACGGACAGCCGGCGGCGAAAAGGGCCAGGAAGTTCTGGACGTCGAAGAAGTCGAAGGTGCCGTCGTCGTTGATATCGGCAGTCGCGGTATGGGCGGCAAAGGCAGCCAGGAAGTTCTGGACGTCGAAGAAGTCGAGCGTGCCGTCGTCGTTGAAGTCGGCCACGCAGGGTTCTTCGGTGGCGGTGGAGTAGAACCAGGCCGACGCCGGGATGACGGCGGGGGTCAGCCCGTCGAGGGCGTTGCGGACGATCAGTCCGGCGTTTCCGGTGGCCTCGAAGAACTCGATGTGGACCTGGTGCAGTCCGGGCAGCAGTCCGACGACGCCCCAGGCGGTCTGGATGTCGTGCAGCCCGGAGTTGTCGACGACAGGGTCAGTGCCGATCCAGAGGATCGCACCGTCGCTGGATTCAACCTCGAAGCGGTAGAGGCCGGGGAAAGTCACCTGGACATACCCGTCAAACACGGCGCCGACGTTCTGGTTGAGGGCGCTGGTGGCAAAGTTGCCGGTGGTCGAGGGGTAGTTGATGTCGGGCAGCACGTCGGAGAAGTACGGGGTCATGCTGTCGAAGTCGGGCATGCCCGTGGGGCTGGTGAGCATGTAGTAGGCGACCTGAACGCCGGGCTGGGGCTCTGAGGGGCTGTCGGGGTTGCGCAGGCTGTGGACTTCGACCGACACGTTGCCGGTCAGCCCGTCGTTGATGGTATAGGTGAAGGAGTCGGCCCCGCTGAAGTTGGCGGGGGGCGTGTACTGCACCGAGTCGAACGGGGTGCCGTCGATGATGCTGACGGTGCCGCCTTGGACGCTGGGCGATTGCACGCCGAGCAGAGCAGGGGTCGAGCAGGAGTCGGCGGCGTCGTTCTCAAGCACGTCGATGGCCACGGGAATGCCTGTCAGGGTGTAGGCCTGGTCATCGACGGTGGTATAGGAGCCGGTGACGACGTCGATGCAGCCGGCGGCGTTGGCGCGGCTGGTCATGATGGCGGCGATGCTGGGGTAGAAGTGGAGGACGATGTTGCGGATGCCGCCCGAGCAGAGGTGGCAGTAACTCATGATGGTGCCGCCGTAGGCGCCGGCGCAGTTGCCGTCGCCGCACTGATCGATGGGCGGGTTGTAGTCGTGAGTGTGCTGGGCGCCGAAGTTGTGCCCGATTTCATGAGGGACGACGATGATGTCCCAGTTGGCGTTGTTGTGGTCCTGCGGGGGGTTCGGGAACGAGCCGTTGAGGCTCGAAGACACGCCGTAGCCCAGATTCTTCGAGCAGAGAACGCTGAGATACGCGACGCCGCCGCCGAGGTTGCGCCCGGACAGGCCGTGGACGATGACGCGGTCGATGTCGGTCATGTTGGTGCGCCACTCGGAGCGGACCTGCTCGAGGAAGGTATCAAGGTTGCCGGAGGTGTAGGGATCAGTGTTGGTACCCCACACGCGAAGGTAGCCGATGGAGATCGACACGCCGACGTCGCGCTCGTAGATGGTCGAGGTGGCGCCCAGCAGCGTCTGGGCGTAGTCGGCCGACGCGCTGGTGTTGTTGCCGAACAGACGGTTGGTGAACTCGTAGTCGCTGTCGATCGCCAGGCTGGCCAGGCGGCAACTTGTGCCGCGGGCGTCGAACAGCGGCTGATCATCGGCCTCGACGGGCCCCTCCCGGTCGGGGTTGAGTCTGGCAATGCCCGGGTCATAGTGACAAAACGAGTCGGTCGTCGCGGTGATGTCAAAGTTGCTGGTGACGAAAACTTCGCTGTGGGCCCCGATCGGTCCGTCGTAGGGACCGGTGGTGATGGAGAAGAACTCATCGTTGAGCGTGACCAGCCCATTGATGCCCCACTGCCCGACAGCGATGAACACGCTGGAGTTCTCGTCGTGCCCGACGACAGCGCCCTTGAGGAGCACCAGCCCGGTGTCGGGCAGGTCCACGTCGCCGCCGACGCCGCCTTCGACAATGCGTCCCCCGGGGGTGATGACCGAGAACCGGGTCAGATCCAGCGCGAAGCGACCCGCGTCGGCCAGCGGGAAATCCTCGATGACGATCGACTCGCCCAGCGCCAGATCGTCAAGGCGATCGCGATTGAGCAACTCGGACGCGGTCGGGAGATCGGCCAGCGCCGGCGAGCCGGTAAGCATCAGCCCGGCCGAGAACGCCAGCAGGGCACACATTCTGTTCTTGAGCACGATCGATACCCCCTTGCCGCGGAAAAAACCCCTCACGGACACCCTGACACGAGCATCGACCGACGCAGCGCCGGAATGTCGGATGAACGCCAAAACGAGTGGCAGGACCGCCGCCCGCCGCGGTCAAAGCGGCACGCCGGTCCGAAAACCGCGCAATCAACCCCCTCACCGTGCGGACCACGGTATCCTCTTGCACCGGCTTCCGGTACTCCGATCTGCCCGCCGCGGTTCCCCCACGGCGAAGGAAACGATCCGCTTTGCCGGCACGAGTCTCGTTTTCTCGCCGGGGCGTGTTGGGAAGGCAGGAACACACGATGTCAAGATGGTTGGTCTTTGTCCTGTTGCTCGGGCTGGTCTCCGCCTCGCCGGCGCAGGAAGAGGGTGCGCCCGTATCCCGGAGCGTCAGCGCCGAATCCGGAGGCGCCGATGGGAGCCAAGCGGCCGACGGCGAGAAGGAGAAGGAAAAGCCGCGTGTCCTCGACGTGATCAACGCGTTGAAACTCCGCTCGGTCGGGCCGGCGCTGATGTCCGGACGAATCGGCGACCTGGCGGTGGATCCGACAAATCACTCGCGCTTTTTCGTCGCAGTCGCCTCGGGCGGTGTGTGGCTGACGACCGACGCGGGGGTGACATTCAAGCCGGTGTTCGATGGTGAGGGATCCTACTCGATCGGGTGCGTCACCATCGATCCCGCGCACCCGCAGGTCGTCTGGGTCGGCACCGGCGAGAACAACTCTCAGCGCAGCGTGTCGTGGGGCGACGGGGTGTACAAGTCGGTCGACGGCGGTTTGTCGTGGTCCAACGTCGGGCTCAGGACCAGCGAGCACATCGGCAAGATCGTCATCGACCCGCGCGACTCGAACACCGTCTACGTGGCAGCACAGGGCCCGCTGTGGAGGCCGGGCGGGGAACGCGGGCTCTACAAGACCACCGACGGCGGCGCAACGTGGGAGAAGATCCTCGACATCTCCGAGAACACCGGTGTCAACGAAGTCCACCTCGACCCGCGCAACCCCGACACGCTCTACGCCTCGGCCTACCAGCGCCGCCGGCATGTCTGGACGCTCATCAACGGCGGGCCCGAATCGGCGCTGTACAAGTCCACCGACGCCGGCAAGACCTGGCGCAAGATCGAAAAGGGGCTGCCGGGCGGCGACAAGGGACGCATCGGGCTGGCGATCTCGCCGGCCGATCCGGACGTGATATACGCCATCGTCGAGGCGGCCGAGGGCAACGGCGGCGTCTACCGCTCCACCGATTGCGGCGAAAGTTGGGACAAGCGCTCCAGTTACATGAGTTCGAGTCCGCAGTACTACAACGAACTGGTGCCCGACCCCAAGAGCGTCGACCGGGTCTACGCGCTGGACACCTACCTGCAGGTCAGCAACGACGGCGGCGCAACGTGGACGCGCGTGCCCAACGACAACCGGCACGTCGACGACCACGCGCTTTGGATCAACCCGGACAACACCGATCACCTCCGCGTCGGCTGCGACGGCGGGCTCTATGAATCGTGGAACCGCGGGCACACCTGGCGCTATGCCCCCAACCTGCCCGTCACCCAGTTCTACAAACTGGCGGTCGACAACTCCGAGCCGTTCTACTACATCTACGGCGGCACGCAGGACAACAACACGCTGGGCGGACCCTCACGCTCGACCGATCGCGTCGGCATCACCAATGACGACTGGTTCGTGGTTGTCGGCGGCGACGGTTTCGAGCCGCAGATCGACCCGACCGACCCCCACATCGTCTACGGGCAGTACCAGCACGGCGGACTCGTCCGCTTCGACCGGCGCAGCGGACAGGCGACTTCCATCGTTCCACGCGAAGCCCCGGGGCAGGAGCCACAGGTCTTCAACTGGGACTCCCCGCTGCTCATCAGCCCGCACTCTCACACGCGCCTGTACTTCGGCGGACGGCGCCTGTACCGCTCGGACGATCGCGGCGAGAACTGGCAGGCCGTGTCTGGCAACCTGACGCGCGGCATCGACCGCAACGCACTGGAAGTCATGGGCGTCATTCAGAAGCCCGAGGCCGTCGCCAAGAACGACTCCACCTCGATCTACGGCAACACGGTTGCACTGACCGAATCCCCGCTGACCGAAGGGCTGATCTACGTGGGCACCGACGACGGGCTGATCCAGACCACCGAAGACGCCGGACAGACCTGGCGACGGCAGGAGGTCGAACTGATCGGCAGCGTGCCCAAACTGACCTATGTTTCGTCGCTGCGGGCGTCGGTCACAAAGCCTGATACGGTGTTCGCGACGTTTGACAACCACAAGCAGGGCGACTTTGCACCCTACGTGTTCCGCTCCGACGATCGCGGGCACACCTGGACTTCGATCGCCGGCGATCTGCCACAAGGGCACGTGGTCTACGCCATCGCGCAGGACGAGGTCGACGGGGATCTGCTGTTCGTCGGCACTGAGTTCGGCGTGTTCTGCTCGCTCGACGCCGGTGCGCACTGGCACAAACTCAAGGGCATGCCGACCATCTCGGCCCGCGACATCGAGATCCAGAGGCGTGAGCATGACCTGGTCGTCGCCACGTTCGGACGCGGGTTCTACGTCCTGGATGATTACACGGCCTTGCGCGACCTCTCGGAAGATGCACTGAGCGCCGACGCGGTGCTGTTCCCCGTGCGTGATCCCAGGTTGTACTTTGAGCGCACGCGTCTGGGCAATCGCAACGGGCGCGGGTCGCAGGGGGCGACGCTGTACGCGGCCGAGAACCCGCCCTTCGGCGCCGTGTTCACCTACTACATCAAGGACAAGATCAAGACGCTCAAGGAAGTGCGCCAGGAATCGGAGAAGGAGCAGGGCTGGACGTATCCGACCATGGACCAGTTCCGGGCCGAGGATGCGCAGCGTGAACCTCGTGTCATGCTCGTGGTGCGCGACGCGGACGGAGCAGTGGTCCGCCGCATCGTCGGCAGCCGCGACAAGGGAGCGCACCGGGTCGCGTGGGATCTGCGCTATCCCTCGTGGCAGCCGATCTCGTTCAACGTCAGCGAGCCCGAGCCCTGGGACGATCGTCCGAGCGGGTGCGTAGCCGTGCCGGGCAGGTACACGGTGGAACTGGCCAGCGAGGTGGGCGGCGTTGTGACGGCGCTCACCGAGCCGGTGTCGTTTGAACTCACCGCGCTGGGGCTGGGTCTGCTTGAGCCGCAGGACCGGGCGGCGCTGCTGGCATTCCAGCGCAAGGTGGGTGACTTGCAGCGGGCGGTGCTGGGCGCCAACCGGCTGATCAGCGACGCGCAGCAGCGCGTGCGCCACCTGCGACAGGCCATTCTCGAGACTCCCGGCGCCGACCCGGCGCTGGCGGCCCGCGAGGAGGCGTTGCGGCTCAAACTGCGCGATCTGGAGATCCGCCTGTCAGGTGATCCCACGGTGAGCGCACAGGACGAAGCGCAGGAGGCGACGATCAACGACCGCGTGGCCGGCATCGTGGATCGCCTTTGGCTGGCTGCCGTTCCGCCGGCGGCAAGCGACGAGGCACAGTACCGCTACGCAGGCGAGGCCTTCACAGGGGTGCTCGCATCGCTGAAGACCATCATCGAGTGGGACATTCCGTCGCTGGAGTCAGACCTGGAGAAGGCCGGGGCGCCGTGGACGCCGGGGCGCCTGCCGGAATGGTCGCTGCAACCGTGAGCAGCCGGAAGTCGTGACGCAAGCCGGCCCGCACATCCGTGCGGGTCGTGCTTTTTTGCGCGCTGCCCGCGTGGTCAAGCCCCACTTGCGAAGGCGCGTCGAGCGGCACGTTGATCGTCAATCTGACCAACACGACCCCGGGCGGGGTCGGCGGGTGACTGACGGGATTCGCATTCAACATCGACCCGACCGACGCGGGCGCGTCGGCCTCCCTCCAAGAGAGCCGTGAATACTGCACGCGCCGATCGTGCTGGAGGCCGTCCGAAGGAGGCCCGAACGATGCGACCGCGCAGTGTGTGCTGCAATACCCTGGAGCTATAATCATTGCTCTCATGCCGGCGCCGAACGTGCGCCCTGATTTCAGAAGATCCACACACAGGGAGATGGTCCATGCGGAAGATGAACTGGCTGGCGTTGGCGGTGGTTCCGGTGCTTGGTCTGGCGGCCGCGTCGGGTCTGGCCCAGCAGGGTGGGCAGCCTTCGGTGCAGCCCATACAGCCGGGTCGGCAGCCCGGGCGTCAGTTTGACCCGGCGCAGATGATCGATCGGATGATGCAGCAGGATACGAATGGCGACGGGAAACTGTCGCGCGAGGAAGTGGCGGGCGGTCCGGGCGAGCGGATGTTCGAGCGGGCCGACTCGAACAAGGACGGGTATCTGGATCGCGCCGAACTGGAAGCCGGCTTCGCGGCCCGTCAGCCGGGGCGTGAGAGCAGGCCGATGGCCGGAGGCGAGCCCGAGCAGGCAATGACCTTTGAGGACGGCATGTCGCTGGCGGGGCGGGCGATGCGGCGTCTGCGTCGGAGCGAGTTTGCCGCCAACACGCGCCCCGGCGATCTGGTCGCCATTGAGCAGATTCAGGTCGGGCTGGTGATGGCCAAGCAGCAGTTGGCCACGGTGGAGATGTCCGAGGCCGCCAAGGCCAAGTTCGGCGAAGATACCCTGGCGTATCACATGGCGATGCGTGAGTCGCTGATCCGGGCTCTGCGCGAGACACTGGAACTGGAACTGGCGATCGCGACGGGCGACAGCGGCACGGCCGCCACAGCCCGAGCCAGACTCGTCGAGATCCGGGACGAGGCCCACGACTTGTTCCAGAGCGAGGAAGAAGAAGAGGAAGAGGGCGGCGCTCCGGCAGGCGGACCCTCAGCGCGTCCGGTGCGTCCCGGCGAAGGCGGGTAAGCCGGCATCGCGAGAGACTGACTTGAACCAGAGCCCGGCGCTGCGGCGTGCGATCCGGTCCATCCGGACGGCGCGCTGGGCGCCGGGTCATTTTCTGGTTCCGCAGAGTTGCCCAAACGAGGGAAAGTCGGGGGGCCGAGCACCCGGACTTTTGTTCGCAGAGTTATGCACGTCCGGCGTCCCCTCGCAGAACAGAAGGTAGTTCAAGCGGCGATGCGAGGCTCGTCGGGGACGGGCTGATCTTCTTCGATGATCTCGACTTCGCCTTCGAGCGGCTGGTAGGTCGCGATGATCTGCTTGAGGTACCCGATGCGGACCTCGAAAACGCGGCACCGGAGATCGTGCAGGGCGCGCCCGTTGCGCACCTGGACAGCCATGGAGCGCAGGAGCGACAGGATGCCGGCGCCGACGACGGCGACGAAGCAGATCCAGGCCCAGGTGGGAACTTGGGGCATGTCAAGGCGATCGGCTGAATCCGGTCGTCACTTGATCGGTAGAATCAGCCGAGTGACACGTCTTCGGGATCTGACCATCCTGCTGAGTCTTTGCATGGCGCTGGCGGCTGCACGCCAGGCGCACGCGCAGGATGTGCCGGACGGCGTTTTGCTGGAGTTGGGACGCTTCGGGCCGGGCAACGTCGCGCGCGAGGGTTCATGGACCGGGCTGCGGCTGGATGTGACCGACCAGGGGTTGAGCCCGCAGCGAGAGATTGTGCTGCGGGTGCGGGTGCCTGACCCCGACGGCGACGAGGCGGACTACGACCGTGTGGTCACGTCGAACGCGGGGCTGGTGCAGAGTTTCTGGCTCTACTTCCCCGTTCCCACAGCCGGGTCCGGGCTGGACAGCCTTGAGGTCGTTGCGTACGAGGCCGAGGAAAGCGATTCAGACGCACGTTTCGGCTTCCGGGCGGGGCGGGTGCTGGGGCGAAACACGATCTCGCTGAGCCGTGCGATCCCGGCCAGCAGCGGGGTGATCGGGGTGGTGGGCCCGGCCCGGATGGGTCTGGACGACTACGGGCCTGCGGGCAACATCAGTTCGTACTTGCCGCTGGGGCATGAGGTGAGTCGGCTGGCCTCCGGGCTGGAGGTGTCTGATATTCCCGACCGCTGGCAGGGGTTGTCGGCGTTGGACGTGCTGTGCTGGACCTCGACGCGTGGGGAGGCCGACCCCGGGCAGTTGACCACCGACAAGGCGCGGGCGGTGCGGGACTGGGTTGAGCGTGGCGGGCACCTGGTGATCGTGCTGCCGTCGGTGGGACAGGAGTGGTTCAGCACGGTGGGGAACCCGCTGGCGCCGTTGATTCCGAACATCAAGACGCCGCGGACGATCGAGGGGTTCGACCTGAATTCGTATCGGGCGATGCTGACGTCGGACCGGGAAACGAGGATGCCGACGAACGGGGTGGTGCGCTTCTTCGAGCCGGGCGAGAACGCGGGCCCGGGCGAGGCGATGCCGGTGCTCAACGACCCCGAGGGGCGCTGCATCGTCATGCGCCGACTCCTGGGAGCAGGGGCGGTGACACTGGTCGGTGTGGACCTGAATCTGAGCGGGCTGCGCGCCGCAGGGCTGCCCGACGCGGAAGTCTTCTGGCATCGCGTGCTGGGGCGGCGCGGGCAACTGCTCACGCCCGACGAAGCGGCGGCCAAGGGCATCGTGCAGTTTCCCACGCGGCTTGAAAGTCGCGTGCCGATCCAACTGGATGTGGATCTGGAAGATCAGATCGCCATGCGCGGCACGGCTGCGATGGGCGTGGCGCTCGGATTCGTGGTGTTCCTGCTGTACTGGCTCGTAGCCGGGCCGGTGGGATACATGCTGCTCGGGCGTGCGGGCATGAAGCGGCACGCGTGGACGGCGTTTGTCGGCTCGGTGGCGGCGTTCACGGTCATCTCGTGGGCGGCGGCGACGGCATCGCGCCCGCACAAGGCGAGCATCCGGCACATCACGCTGCTGCACGGGGTGTACGGGCAGTCGACGCAGCGGGCACGCTCGTGGATGGCGATTCTCACGCCTTTTTACGGACAGGCCGAAGTCAGCACGGCGCCCGCGGACGAGGCGGGCCCGGGGTCGAATCTGGTGGCGCCGCTGCGAACGTCGGCCGCATCGCTGGCGCTGGGCGGGTTCCCGGACAATCGCTCGTATCGGGTCGAATCGCGGCAGCCGGATGAGATCGTGTTTCCAGCGCGTTCGACGGTGAAGGAACTGGTGGTGGACTGGGCCGGCTCGGGCGACGAAGGGTGGTCGCTCCCGCGTCCGATCGGACAGCCGGGCGACCTGGAGGAGCCGCGCCTTCGCGCCACGGCGCCGGACGAGTTCAAGGCGGACGGCACACGCGTGGATTATGAGGTTGAAGGCGAGTTGATCCACAACCTTCCGGCCCCGCTCGAGGACGTCCTCGTGCTGGTGAACACGGGGCAGGTGACGATGTTCGATGGCGCGCAACTGGGAGCCAATCTGTCGGCCAACGTGCTGGCATTCGAGTTGCCAGACCCGTGGCCGCCCGGGACGCGACTGTCGATGGCCGATGTGACGCGGCGCGGGGCAACGCAGGGCGGGCGCCTGCGTCAACGAGCGTCGGCGTACCTCGAGTCGCTGCTGGCGTCGGAGAACCCCGGGCCGGCGGGGGGTATCAGACCCGACGAGCGGCGGCTGAGCGAGCGGCTCAAGGCGCTGGCCCTGTTCCCGCAACTGGGTCCACCCGAGTTCGGGGACGGTCCGGGCGTGCGCGACCGACTGGCCCGGCGCGATCGCACGCACGGGTACGACCTTGGCATGTGGTTCACACAGCCTTCGGTCATGGTGCTGGGGCGTGTGAGTCAGTCGGGACGCGAGGCGACATCGGTCGTGCCGGTGCGGCTGGGCGGGGACCGCGTGCCGGCCGAGGGAACGACTTTCGTGATCTGGGTCTATCCGCTCGACCCTGCACCGCCCGAGGTACGTACGCCGGGAAGCAGCGAATGAGGAGTGTTGGCCCGTGCCGATGATCGAGACGATCAACCTGACCAAACGCTACGGGGAACTCGTGGCGCTGGACAACCTCAACCTCTCGATTGAAGAGGGGGCCTGCTTCGGGTTCATCGGTCCCAACGGGGCCGGCAAGACAACCACGATCAAGATCCTGGCCACGCTGCTCAAGCCCTCGAGCGGGCAGGCGCAGATCGCCGGGCTGACGGTGGGGTATCAGAACCGGCTCATCCGCCCGCAGATCGGGTACGTGCCCGACTTCATGGGGGCGTACGAGGACATGGTGGTCACGGAGTACCTGGAGTTTTTCGCGGCCGCGTACAACATCCACGGGCAGCAGCGCCGCAAGGTTGTGCGCGATGTGCTCGAACTGACGGACCTGGGGTACAAGGCGACGGCCGAGGTGAACAGTCTGTCACGGGGGATGCAGCAGAGGTTGTCGATTGCCCGCGTGCTGCTGCACGATCCCAAGGTGCTGTTGATGGACGAGCCGGCGTCGGGACTGGACCCGCGGGCCCGCATCGAGATCCGCGAGTTGCTCAAGGAACTCAAACGGATGGGCAAGACGATCTTGATTTCCAGCCACATCCTGCACGAACTGGCCGAGTTGTGCAACACGGTGGGGATCATCGAGCGGGGGCAGTTGCTCTTCAGCGGGACGGTGGAGGCGATTCTCAAGCGGGCCAAGGTGGGGCACGTGATCCACGTGGGCGTGGTGGACCGGCTGGAGATGGCGGCCGAGGCGGTGGCGACGGTGCCGGGCGTGGAAAAAGTCCGCATCGTGTCCGGCGACGGGACGGCGGTGGGCGGATCCGGGCGACACCTGCACGTCGAGTACAACGAGCAGCGCGGTGGTTCGTACACCGACCTGGCGAATATCCTCGTCAATCAGGGGTACCGGCTCACGCAGTTCACCGAGGAGCCGGTGAACCTGGAAACGGCGTTCATGAGACTGACCAAGGGTCTGGTGCAGTAGGCCCTCGTGGGACAAGCAGCAAATGGAAGGAGGCGCGATGCGCAGGTTCATGTTGCTCACCCTGGTGGTGTCGTGCGGTTCGATCGTCAGTGCCGGACCCCCGCAGACACGCAAGGAAACCGTAAAGGAGACGATCCACGGGGTGCAGATCGTCGATGACTATCGCTGGCTGGAGGGTGACAACTCCGACCCCGCGGCGATGGGCAAGCCGACGCCCGAGGTCGACGAGTGGACTCACGCCCAGAACGCCTACACCCGCAGCGTGCTCGACGCTCTGCCGGGGCGGCGCGCCCTCGAAGCACGCATGCAGGAACTGATGGAAGTCGGGTCGATCAGCGCCCCGCAGATGGCCGGCAACCGCTACTTCTACACCAAGCGCGAGGGCTCGCAGGCCCAGGCGGTGGTGTACATGCGAGAGGGCGTGGAGGGCGAGCCGGTGGAAGTGCTCAACCCCAACACGCTCGACGAGACCGGGCTGCTGACGGTTTCGTGGGTGTCGCCCAGTGACGACGGATCGCTGCTGGCCTTCGGCATGTACCGCGCCGGTGACGAGAACTCCACGTGCTACATCATGGACGTGGACTCGCGGCAGTGGCTGGCCGACGAAATTCCCGGCAAGGTGAACGGAGTCGACTGGCAGCCTGACGGGCGATCATTCTTCTACGAGAACCTGGAGAGCACAGACGACCCGTATTCGGGGCAGATCAAGTTCCACAAACTGGGCACGCACGAGCGCGAAGACGCGACGCTGTATTCACAGCGCGACTTCGTGCAGATGTATCGTGATTCGGGGCTGTACAGCGCCAAGCAACTCGACGAGGTGGCCAAGACCTACGGCTCGTTCGCGTACGCGAGCGACAACGGGCGTTGGCTGATCGTCGGGTATTACACCGGAACGCGGTCGAACGATCTGTGGGCGATGGATCTGTCGGCGTTCCGCCGCACGGGGGAGAAGAAACTGACTCCGGTGCTGAGCGACACAATCAACACCAAGGCCAGCGGAGCCGGGGTGGTGATCGGCGACACGCTGTACATGCAGACGACGCTGGATGCGCCGAACGGGCGCGTGGTGGCGGTGGACCTGCACAACCCGGCGCCGACCGCGTGGAAGACGGTGGTCGCCCATCAGACCGACAAAGTGATCGAGAGCGTTTCGCCGGCGCGAGGCATGTTGGCTGTGGAATATCTGGTCAACGCGACGACCCGCATCGAGCGATTCACGCTGGACGGCACGAGTCTGGGCGAACTGACGCTGCCGGGCATCGGCTCGGCGGGCATTTCTACCGACATCGACCGCACCGAGGGCTTCCTGACCTTCACCAGTTACAACGAGCCGCCGTCGATCTATCACGTTGACCTGGCGGGCAACACCAGCGAACTGTGGGAGCGCCCGGACGTTCCGGTCGATCCGTCGCTGGTCGAGGTCAAGCAGGTCTGGTACACGTCCAAAGACGGCACCAAGGTGTCGATGTTCATCGTCCATCGCACGGGGCTGGAACTGGACGGAGACAACCCGACCATCCTGTACGGATACGGCGGGTTCAACATCCCCATGACGCCCGCGTTCAGCGCGACGATGTTCCCCTGGTATGAGGCAGGCGGGGTGTATGCCGTCGCCAACCTGCGCGGCGGGGGCGAGTATGGCGAATCGTGGCACCACGCAGGGATGCTCGATCGCAAGCAGAACGTGTTTGATGACTTCATCGCGGCCGCAGAGTGGCTCATCGCCAACGGGTACACCAAGCCCGAACGGCTGGGCATTGCCGGCGGGTCGAACGGGGGCCTGCTGACCGGCGCCGCGGTCACGCAGCGCCCGGACCTGTTCGCGGCGGCCATCTCGGCGGTGCCGCTGCTGGACATGGTGCGGTACCAGAACTTCCTGATGGCCCGGTACTGGATCCCCGAGTACGGGAGCAGCGAAGATCCCGGCCAGTTCAAGTACATCATCAAGTATTCGCCGTATCAGAAGATCACACCGGGAACCAAGTACCCGGCGATGCTGATCACGGCCGGGGCCAACGACGCTCGCGTGCACCCGATGCACGCGAGGAAGATGGTGGCGGCGATGCAGGCGGCGTCGGGATCGGATCCGGAGCGCGACCCGGTGCTGCTGTGGGTTGACTACGACGCTGGGCACGGGGCGGGCAAGCCCCTGCACCTGCGCGTGCGCGACGTGGTGGACCAGCGCCTGTTCATGATGTGGCAACTGGGCATGCTCGACTGAACACCGCGGGCCCGGCGAAAGCCGGGCCCGCCGACTTCCCCGAGCGATCGACCCGCCCGGGGCTTGACCCGGCCGGACCCGGGCGCATAAGTCTTTTTCGTCTCCGCGAGGCCTGCATCGGCCCGGGGGACGCACGGAATGGACACATGATCGAACTGAAGAAACTGTGCAAGCGGTTCGGATCCATCGTCGCCGTCGATGACCTGTCGCTCGCTGTCTCGCCCGGCGAAGTGCTCGGCTTCCTCGGGCCCAACGGCGCCGGCAAGAGCACCACGATGAAGATGATCACCGGCTTCCTCCGCCCCACCTCAGGCTCGGCCACAGTCTGCGGACACGACATCCAGCAGGATCCGATGTCCGCCAAGAGGCGCATCGGCTACCTGCCGGAAGGCGCGCCGGCGTATCCGGACATGACGCCCGAGTCGTACCTGCGTTTCATTGCGCAGGTGCGCGGGCTGGACGGCGCCGCGCGCAAACGCCGCATCGACGAGGTCGCGTCGCTGGTGCATCTGGAAGGCGTGATGCGCCAGCCGATCGAGACGCTGTCGAAGGGGTACAAGCGGCGCGTGGGCCTGGCGCAGGCGATTTTGCACGACCCGGATGTGCTGATCCTCGACGAGCCGACGGACGGGCTGGATCCGAACCAGAAGCACGAGGTGCGGGAACTGATCCGGCGCATGGCGGGCGGCGCGCAGCCCGGCAAACTCATTGTGCTTTCAACGCACATTCTCGAAGAGGTCGAGGCGGTGTGCACGCGGGCCGTGGTCATCGCCCGCGGGCGCGTCGTGGCCGATCAGAGCCCGACGGCCTTGCAGTCGCGCTCGCGCCTGCACAACGCGGTGACCCTGGGCGTGCGAACGCCGCCCGAGGGACTCGCCGCAGCGCTTCGACAGTTGCCCGGCGTGCATGCAGTCGAGGAACTCGGGCAGTGCGACGGCTCGACGCGCCTGCGCGTGTTTCCCCGCGGCGGGGCCCTGATCGTCCACGAAGTCCGTGAACTGGCCGCCTCGCGCGGGTGCGCGGTTGATGAAATCCGCGTCGAAGCCGGGCGGCTCGACGAGGTCTTCCGCGCCATCACGATCGGAGGTGCGGCATGAGGGGGTTTGCGGCCGTTCTGAAGCGCGAACTGTCGGGCTACTTCATCACGCCGGTGGCCTATGTGTTCATCGTGGTCTTCCTCGTGCTGGTGGGCGTGTTCACCTTCAATGAAGACTTCGGCAACTTCTTCGGGACCAACCCCGAGGGCAGCGGGCAGGCCAACCTGCAGGCGTTCTTCGCCTATCAACCGTGGCTGTACCTGTTCCTCATTCCTGCGATCTCGATGCGGCTCTGGGCCGAGGAGCACCGCAGCGGCACGGTCGAACTGCTCGCCACGCTGCCGATTCCGACGTGGGCGGTGGTGTGCGGCAAGTTCGCGGCCGCGTGGGCCTTCGCGGGCATCGCACTGACGCTGACGTTCCCGATCTGGATGACGGTGAACTTCCTGGGCGACCCGGACAACGGGGTGATCGCGGCGGGGTACCTGGGCTCATTCGTACTCGCCGGCGGGTTTCTGGCGATCGGGGCATGCATCTCGGCGGCGACCAAAAGCCAGGTGATCGCCTTCGTGCTCTCGGTGGTGGCGTGCCTGGTGTTTCTGCTGGCCGGATTCTCGCCGGTGCTCAGCTTCATCGAGTCGTGGGCGCCGCAGGCGATCGTGGAGACTGTCGCCAGTTTCAGTTTCCTGACGCACTTCCAGGCTATTGCGCAAGGCGTGATCGAAGCCCGCGACCTTGTGTTCTTCGCCAGCCTGATCGGTTTGGCGCTGCTTGTCAACGCCATCGTCCTTGAACTGCGCCGCAGCGCCTGAGAGGGGGGTTTCCGGATGCATAGGCGACTGTTCTCGCTTCTCGTGCTGGCCGCCATCGTGGTGGTGTTCTTCGCAGTCAACATGCTCGCTTCGATCACGCTGCGCTCGATGAGCGTGGAT
The DNA here is from genome assembly GCA_008363215.1 of Cyanobacteria bacterium CYA. Classification (GTDB taxonomy): domain Bacteria; phylum Planctomycetota; class Phycisphaerae; order Phycisphaerales; family UBA1924; genus J022. The sequence goes on along the minus strand of RHKP01000010.1, from coordinate 32,369 downwards.
CTGACCAGCGACAAACTGTTCACGCTGCCCGCGGGGGCGCGCAACATCGCACGGGATGTCGAAGAGCCGATCCGCGTGCGGGTCTACTTCTCGCGAACGCTGTTCGCCGATCAGCCGGGAGCCATCTCGCTGCACCGACGGATCGAAGACACGCTGCGCCAGTTCGCGGCCGCATCGAACGGACGGATCACGCTCGAACTGATCGACCCCGAGCCGTTCAGCGAAGCAGAGGACCAGGCAATTGCCGCGGGGCTGTCGGGTCGTCCGGTCGGGGCGGCCGGCGAGAAGGTCTACTTCGGGCTGGTGGCGACCAACTCGACGGACGGTCGCGAGGTGATCCCTTGGCTTGGGACGATCGAGCCTCGCCTGCTCAACTATGAACTGGCGCGGATCATCTACGTTCTGAACAACCCGGCAAAGCCGAAAATTGCGGTTCTCAGCGGGCTGCCGATCGACGGGGCCGAGATGGACCCGATGACCGGTCGCCCGCAGCGCCCGTGGCTGATCATGAACGAACTGCGGTCGCAGTATGACGTGCAGATGCTCAAGCCGGGCGTGTCGGCGATTCCCGATGACGTCGGGGTGCTGCTGGTGGTCTTTCCCAAGTCGTTCAGCACCGAGACGTGGTACGCGATCGACCAGTTCATCATGCGGGGCGGGCGCGCGGTCATCACGCTGGACGCACAGTGCCAGGCGTACATCCCGCCCGAGGCGATGGCCAACCAGATGGCGATGTACACCGCCGACCGCTCAGCCGACCTGGGCCCGATCGGCGACGCGTGGAAGATCGACCTGGCGCCGCAGACGGTCGCGGGCGACCAGCAGAACGCGATCATGGTCGATGCACCGGGTCAGGAATCGCGGCAAGTGTCCTACGTCGTGTACCTGCTGCTCAACGCCGACCTGCTCAGCGACGACGACGCCATCACCACCGCGCTGCAACTGGTGACGGTGCAGGCGGGCGGGGTCATCGAGCGGCAGGAGGACAGCCCGCTGACGATGGAAGTGCTTGCCTCGACCGGCACCGAGTCGATGCGCATCCCCGTGGAAAAGGTCAGTTTTCCCGATCCAATGGCCCTCATTCGCGACTTTGTGCCCTCGGGCGAGCAACTGCCCATCGCGGTGCGCGTCACGGGAGATGCTCCGTCGGCCTTCGCCAGCGGCCCGCCCTCAGCCGACCTGCCCAGCGACAAGCACCTCAGCGCCTCGACCACACCGATCAACGTGATCCTGCTGTCTGACTCGGACATGTTGTATGACCGGTCGTGGGCGCAGGAGGTCGGGCTGGGCGGCATGACGCTGGGATATCAGAAGTTCGCCGACAACGGCTCGCTGCTGCTCAACGCGGTGGAGAATCTGTCGGGCAACTCCGACCTGATGTCGATCCGGGCCAGCGCGTCGTACTTCCGTCCGTTCACACGCGTCGACGAGATGCGCAGAACGGCCGAGAAGGAGAGTCTGGCTGAGGAGCAGCGCCTGCAGGACGAACTGCGTGCAGCCGAGCAGCGGATCAATGAGATCCAGCGGACGCGCACCGACGGCCAGGCGATGACGCTCACGCCCGAGCAGCAGGCCGAACTGGAGCGGGCGCGCGGGCAGCAGATCGAGGCGCGCAAAAATCTGAGGCAGGTGCAACTCGATCTGAATCGTGAGATCCACAACCTGGGCACGCTGCTGCGGGCCATCAACATCGCTCTGGTGCCGGCGGTGGTCGCCCTGTTCGCCGTCGGGCTGGGCGTGTATCGTGTGTCGCGGCGCGGGGCTGATCGTCGCCGCGTGCGCGAGGCGGAGGTCAAAGCGTCATGAACACCCGCGGATACCTCGTTCTGATCGGTGTGGCCGCACTGCTCGCAGGGCTCAGCGCGCTGGCGTACATGTCGTCGCAGCAGGGTCCGGCGCCGGCAATGTCCAGCCGGCTCTTCCCCGACTTAATGGGGCGGATCAATGACGTGACTTCAATCGAACTGACCGGGCCCGAAGGCCAGGTGCGCATGACGCGCCAGGGCAATGGGTGGGTGCTGCCCGAAAAGACCGGCGTGCCGGCTGTCGAAGCCCGCGTCCGCCCGCTGATCATCGCGCTGGCCGAACTCGAAGGCGGCGAGCCCAAAACCACCAACCCCGACCTGTACACCCGCATCGGCGTCGAGGAGCCGGGCGAGGCGGGCGACTCGACGCTGCTGACGGTGTCCGATGCATCCGGGCAGACGCTGGCCTCGCTCATCCTCGGCAAGACCGAGTGGATCAGTTCCAGGCAGATGCGCTACGTGCGCAAGAGCGGTGATGTGCAGTCGTGGCTGATCGAGTTCAAGCCTGATACCAGCCTCGACGCGAGCGTCTGGGCCGAGAAGACGTTGACGCGGGTTGACGGCTCGCGCGTAAAGAGCGTGGTCATCAGACAGCCGAGCGGCGAGGAGATGATTCTGACCAAGACCACGCCCGAGCAACCGCACTACGAGGTGGCGCCGATACCCGAAGGGCGTTCACTGCGGTCAGAGGGCGTGGCCGACCCGCTCGCCCGCGGGCTTCAGCAACTCAACTTCGAGGACGTTCGCCCGGCCGGCCAGAGCCTGGAGGGGCTGGTCACCGCCATCACGTTCCAGACCTTCGACGGCTTGACGATCAGAATGAGCGTGGTGGACGAGGCGGGTTCCAAGTGGGCGACGCTGACGGCCGAAGGGGCGGCGGCGGAGAAGCCCGAAGAACTGGCCGAGTTGCAGGCGCGCTTTGCCGGTCGCGAGTTCCAACTCCCGACGTGGGCGTTCAACAACCTGAACAAGCGGATGATCGACATGATCGCCAGTTCGGCCCCGCAGCCGGAAGACCCGCTCGATCAGCCACTGGGCCCGCTGCTGGATCCGGACGGGTAAGGTGGGTGGTTCGCCCCTCCGGGGCGATGCCGACTTCGGAGAAGTCGACCCACCCGACAAGCGTGAAGTCCGACCCGTGGGAACCTCCTCCCCCCCACTTTCGGATGGGCTTGCGGGGCCTCTCGACGCGGTGCCGTACAATCGCCCCACGGGAGGTTCCCATGGCCAAGGCCGTTGTCGACCCTGAAGAACTGCGCCGCTTCGCCCAGGCCCTCAAGCGATTCAACGCCAACCTGTCGCAGCAGATGAACGCGTTGAACGGGCAGATGCAATCGCTCAGCCAGACCTGGCGCGATCAGGAACAGGCCAAGTTCGTCAGCGAGTTCGAGCACACCATGCGCACTCTCACGCGCTTCACGCAGGCAGCCGAGCAGCACATCCCCTTCCTGCTGCGCAAGGCCGATCGGGTCGAGGAATACCTGAGGCAGAGGTAGGCGCATGGCGGGCGGTGCGAGAGTCACGTCGATCGCGGCCTTGCGGGAGTTCCGTCCCGCGATAATCAAGTTTGTGGAAGAGGCGCGCGCCGCCCTTATCGCCGCCGAAGCCGACGCCTCGCGCACCATTGACTGGCTGCGTCGCGACCAGGCGCCGTTCTGGAAAAAGGAGATCCGGCGTCGGCAGGATGTGATCGTGCAGGCAAAGACCGACCTGTTCAATAAGCAGCGGACCGCCAGCGGCGACCCGCGATCGGCCGTCGAAGAACGCAAGGCCCTGGAACTGGCCCAGCGCCGGCTCGAAGACGCCGAAACCCGTGCCGCCAACACCCAGCACTGGATCCGGCAACTGGAAAAGGAGCACATGGCCTACAAGGGGGCGGCCCAGATGCTCAGTTCCCAACTGGTCTCACTCGAAGACAAGGCGCTGTACGACCTCGACCGCATGAGTGCGGCCCTGGAAGAGTACGTCGCGATCCAGACGCCGACGCTCGGCGAGATGGGCGAGGCGCCGGAGCCCAGGGGCTTGGCCAAGGCCGCAGGCGAGAGTTTCGCCGATCGCGACCGTTTGCGCGATGCACGTCCTTCACCCTACGCGGTGTATCGGCAGGCGACGCCCGGGCCGGGGCGCCGCCGGCGTGCCGAACCGCTGGGGTCGCCGGAGGCCTACCCGGCGCACGACCTCTCGCGCGTCGATCGCATCCGACAGTCGGACATGCTCCTGGAACTCGATCCGGCCGAGACGATGGACATGAGTTTGTGGGTACGCTTGTCGCCGGGTGTGCTCGACGCAGAGCGGGTGTACCTCGAGCGGACCGAGCCGGTGGACGCGGAGGACTCAGGCTGGTACGTCGGCCCGGCGGAGAACGACCGGAACCCCGAGCCCGAGCGGCGCGAACTGGACCGGGTGCGCCTGTCCGACCTGATCGCGCTGCGTCCACCGCTGGAAACAGTGTTCCGGCTGGCCCGGGGCACGCTCGTGATCGTCCGCGGAGCCGGCGTGGAGAGCGTGACGCTGCCGAATGACACCCTGGCCTTTCCCCGCGAGACCCCGCCATGAGTTCGGCCGTTGGACGAGCCATGTTGGCCGACGCGCACAAGGAACTGAGCACGGCGTGGTTGCGTGCCCGCGACGTGTGGAACGACCAAGCCGCCCGTGCGTTCGAAGAACGCTATCTTGAAGCACTGGGGCCGAAGATCCGCGCGACGCTTGCGGCCATGGAAAAACTCTCCGATGCGACCGCCGCGGCCCGCCGCGCCTGTTCTGAATGACCCGCATGACCACACTGCAAGAGCCCATCACCGTCGAGCACCTCATGCACGGGCCCTTCGCCCGGCGCCAGCACGCCCTCATCACGCTGTTCCAGCAGACCATCGCCGAGTTCGCGGCCGAATCGACCCTCTTGGAACGACGCATCAGCGAACAGACCGAGCAGGCCGAGCGTGAATGCCGGCACCGCCGGCACAAGGCCCAGCAGGAGTCTGAGTCGCGCCTGAAGGAACTCAACGAGAAGCGTGAGCGGACGCTCACCCGCCTGAGCGAGCGGTTCTACCAGACTCACACTGAGGCCCAGCGCGCCTATGAGCGGGAGCGTCTCGGACTGATCGAAAAACTCAACAACGAGCAACTCGCAGCAGACGAGAAACTCAAGGAACAGGCCTGGCTGGCCGAGACCGTCTACGACGCCGCCGAAGCCAAACCCCGCCTGACCTACGATCGCGTGGCCCGCGGGATTGAGACGCTGCGCAAACAGGCGAGCGAACTGGATCAGGCCGCCCGGCACTTCGCCCAGTCGGCCGCCAACGGCATCGGTCCGCCGACGCCCGCGATTCCCGCATTGCCTCCGGTGGACGCCGAGGAGTGTCTGGCCCACGTCAAACTCGTCATCGATGAGGCGACCTTGCGACTGGTTCGCCTGCAACGGGCGGGATTGCTCAAAGGTTTCCGCATGATGCTCTTCGTCACTCCGCTGGTGGGACTGGGCGGCGGCGTGGCGGGCGGGGCGCTGACCAACTGGACCCAATGGCTCACACCGGTGCTGGCGGGCGCGGGCACCTTTGGCGCGGTGGCGCTGCTGCTCATCCCGATGCGCCTGCTCGGCCTGGCACAACTGCGCAGGCGATACTGCCCGATCATCGAGCAGACAGCCACTGTGCGCGGGCTTTGCGACGCCATCGACCAGCGGGCCGCCGCCGCGCGCGACGCCGAATCTCGCGCCCTGCTGGAACGGAAGCGATCGGACCTGCAGCGTGCTTCGGCGACGCACGCCAAGCGACGCGAGATCATCGAACAGCGTCGGCGCGACGACGTGGCCGGCATCGACCAGCGCCACAAGCCGGCGCTGGAAGCGATGAAGCGGCAGCACGCCGAGGAACTGGCGCAGGTCACCGCCCAGGCCGACGAGCAACTGGCCCAGTTCGAGGCCGAGGACGCCGAGCGATCTTCGCGCATCGAGTCCGACTACGCGGCGCGCCTGTCCGACATTGGCGCGCAGCACCGCCTGGAGCGAGATCGGCTCGATCAGACCTGGTTCGAGCGTCACGCGATGATCCGCGCCGCCGCCGAGGACATGGAAGACCGCGCCGCCACGCTGTTCCCTGAGTGGAGCGACGGGCGCTGGCGCGAGTATCACCCCCCGGCGGCCGCCCCCACCGCGATCATGTTCGGTCACATGGTCGCCGACGCCGCCTCGTTCAAGGGCGGGCTGCCGCCCGACCAGCGCCTGCTGGAGGGCGTCCGCACGCGCTACGACCTGCCCGCGATGATGGACTTCCCCGGGCGCTGCTCGCTGCTGCTCGAGTGCGGGCCGGCCCAGCGGGACGCCGCCATCGCCACGCTCCAGAACACGATGCTGCGCCTGCTGACGTCGATCCCGCCGGGCAAACTGCGCTTCACCATCATCGACCCGGTCGGGCTGGGGCAGTCGTTTGCCGGTTACATGCACCTGGCCGACTTTGAAGAGGCGCTGGTGACCAACCGCATCTGGACCGACCCCAAGCACATCGAGCAGCGCCTGACCGACCTGACCGAGCACATGGAAAAGGTCATCCAGAAGTACCTGCGCAACGAGTTCGAGAGCATCGAGGCGTATAACGTTTCGGCCGGCGAAATCGCCGAGCCGTATCGCTTCCTCGTCATCGCCGACTTTCCGACCGCCTTCACCGATACGGCCGCCCAGCGCCTCAAGAGCATTCTCGAATCAGGCGCACGCTGCGGCGTGTACACGCTGATGCTCGTCGACCCGGCGACCAAACTCCCAAGCGCGATCAAGATCGACGACCTCGAACGCCACGCCGTTACCGTGCTCGAGACCGAAGACGGACTTCGCATGGCAGGCGAGCCGCTCAACGAACTCCCGCTGACACTGGAAGCCCCGCCTTCCGACGAGTTTCTCTCGCGGACGGTCCGTCGCGTCGGCGAACTATCCAAGGACGCCGGTCGGGTGGAGGTGCCCTTCCGCAAGATCACGCCGGCCGCAGGCGACCTTTGGAGTGAAGACTGTTCACGCGAGTTGCGCGTGCCCCTGGGTCGCGCGGGCGCAACCAAACTCCAGTACATGGAACTGGGGCGCGGCACCAGCCAGCACGTCCTCATCGCCGGCAAGACCGGCTCGGGCAAGTCGACGCTGCTGCACGTGCTCATCTCGTCGCTGGCCATGTGGTACTCGCCGCGACAGGTCGAGTTCTACCTGGTCGACTTCAAGAAGGGTGTCGAGTTCAAGACCTACGCAACGCACCGGCTCGCGCACGCGCGGGCGGTGGCCGTCGAGTCCGACCGTGAGTTCGGGCTCTCCGTGCTGCACCGCCTCGACGACGAACTCAAGCGCCGCGGCGATTTGTTTCGCGAGGCCGGCACGGCTGAAATCGGCGCCTTCCGCGAGAAGCGCCCCGACGTGCACATGCCTCGCACGCTGCTCATCATCGATGAGTTCCAGGAGTTCTTCGTCGAAGACGACAAGATCGCTCAGGACGCCTCGCTGCTGCTCGACCGGCTCGTCCGCCAGGGCCGCGCCTTCGGCATGCACGTCCTCCTCGGCTCACAGACGCTCAGCGGCGCATATTCGCTGGCTCGCAGCACGATGGGCCAGATGGCCGTGCGCATCGCGCTGCAGTGCTCGGAGACCGACTCGTACATCATCCTCTCGGAAGACAACGCAGCCGCCCGCCTGCTGGCCCGCCCCGGAGAGGCGATCTACAACGACGCCAACGGCATGATCGAGGGCAACAGCCCCTTCCAGATCGCCTGGCTGCCCGACAAGGTGCGCGACCAGGCGCTCGAGCAGGTGCAAGACCGCGTCGCCGGCGACCACTACCAGCCGCCGCAGCCGCAGATCGTCTTCGAAGGCAACGTGCCCGCGCGCCTCGAAGAGAATCACCTGCTCGCCGCCGCGCTGCGCGAGCCGACGCGCATCATGCCCGCGGCCGCCCGCGCCTGGCTGGGTGATCCCGTCGCCATCAAGGAACCCACCAGCGCCGCCTTCCGGCGCCACACCGGCTCCAACTGTCTGCTTGTCGGACAGCAGGACGACCCGGCGCTCGCCCTTTGTGCCGCGGCGATGCTCAGCCTCGCGGCCCAGCACCCACGCAATGCGGCGCGGTTTGTCATCATCGACGGCACGCCGGCCGACGACCCGCGCTTCGGCACGCTCAAGTCCATCGCCGCTGCGCTCCCGCAGCAATCCGTCGTCGGCTCATGGCGTGACGCCGACGCGCTGCTGGCCGAGGTGGCCGCCGATCTGCGGACTCGTGAAGAGCAGAATCTGACCGACGAACTCGGCGTGTTCCTGTTCATCCACGGACTGCACCGCTTCCGTTCGCTGCGGCGCAAGGAGGACGACTTCTCCTTCAACGCCGACCCTGACGCTCCGGTCAGCCCCGACAAGCACCTGGCGTCCATCATCCGCGAAGGACCGGGCCTGGGCATTCACGCGTTCATCTGGTCCGACACTGTCGGCAATCTCGAACGCGCGCTCGACCGCCCCACCATCGGCGAGTTCGATACCCGCGTTCTGTTCCAGATGAACGCCGCCGATTCGACCACGCTCATCGACTCGCCCGCGGCCGGCAAACTCGGCATGCAACGAGCCCTGCTCTACAACGAGGAATCAGGAACCCTGGAGAAGTTCCGCCCATACTCTCTGCCAGGCCAAGACTGGCTCGCCGAGTTCGCACAGGCCTTGCGCCGCTGATCGAGGGAAGCCCCGCTATGTTGGAACTGCTCACGCTCGCCGACGCCGCCGCATCTGCGCCCAGCCAAGCCGTTGCGTTTTTCAGCGCCGCCGGGATCATCGCGCTGGTGACGCTGGCGTCGCTCGAAATCGTCCTGGGCATCGACAACGTGATTTTCATCGCGATCCTCACCGGCCGACTGCCCGAAGAGAAACAGGGCAACGTCCGCACCATCGGGTTGCTGCTCGCGATGATCATGCGCCTGGTTCTGCTGGCGCTGGCCTGGCTGGTGATGAAACTCCAGACCCCGCTGTTCAAACTGCCCTTCCTCACCGAGCACGTCCTCGACCCGGCCGCGAACACCATGGTCGAGCAGCCCATCGGCATCAGCGGCAAAGATCTCGTGCTGCTCATCGGCGGGCTGTTCCTCATCACCAAGGCCACCTACGAAATTCACCACCTCGTCGAGGGCGACCACGACCACCCCGGCGTCAAGTCGAAAAAGGTCACCAGCGTCGGCGCCATCCTCACGCAGATCCTTGTCCTCGACCTGGTGTTCAGTCTGGACAGCGTGATCACGGCGGTCGGTATGACCACCAACTACTGGATCATGTCCTCGGCCGTGGTCATCGCCGTCGGCGTCATGCTCGGCTTCGCCGGGCCGATCGCGCGTTTCGTTTCGCGTCATCCGTCGATGAAGACGCTCGCCCTGGCCTTCCTCGTCCTCATCGGCGTGCTGCTGGTCGCAGACGGATTGCACCAGCACCTCGGGCGAGGATACGTCTACTTCGCCATGGCGTTCGCCCTGATCGTCGAACTGATCAACATCAAGGCGGGCGCCCGGCGAGCGCACCAGAACCAAGTCCACCAGGCGACCATGCCATGACCGCATGCAACCAGGCACGCCCGCGAGAACGCGGACTCTTCGCCGGGCGCTCAGCCGCCGCATCCTGATCGTGTGCCACAGCACGGCCGGCGGCGCCAAACGCGGCGGCACACTGTGACGATCACCGTGCGGACCCTCACCCTCTGCCCTTGGGGAGAGCGTGGCCGCAGAGCAGCCGAGCTGAGTGGCTCACATGCGCTCGTACAGCGGCAATTCGCCCACCAGCGGACGGCAGTAGTCCATGAACGCCTGGCTGACGTTGTTGTACCCGTCGAGGAACTCCGGCGGCATGTGTCGCGTCTTGGCCGCCACCGCCGCCAGATCCACACGCTCAAACCGCACCGCGTAGGGCTGCCCGGTGCCCGGCTCGCTGACGCGCTTGATGGTCACCGACCCGTCGAGGTCGCCTGACAGGGCCAGACGCGCCGCGTACTTGCCCACCCCGCGAGCCTCGTACGAGTCCACGCGAGCCTGGTCGGGAAAGCACCGCTGTACGTACCCGAACGTGTCGGCCCGCACGCGCGGCGCCTTGCCTCCCTTGGGCGTCAACTTCGCCTTGATCAACGCCGACAACTGGTCGCCCAAAGCCCCGGAGCCGGACAACTGCACGTTTCCGTGCGGGTCGACCTGTCCGCCCTGGATCAGCCTGGCCCCGATGGGCACGCCCTCGGCGTCGCGAATGCCCTCTGACACAGCAATGTGGCAACGCCCGATCTGCTCGTACACCGTCGCCACGTCGTGCAGGAATCGCTCGGTGTCGAACGCCACCTCGGGCACGTAAATGAACTGCGGCCCGTCGTTCAGTTTGTCATATCCCTCTTCCCGACGCGCCAGCGCGGCCGCAGCCGTCAGAAACCCCGCGTGCCGGCCCATGATCACGTTGATCTTGATGCCGGGCAGGGAGATGTTGTCGAGAAAGTCGGCCATGCAGGCCTTGGCGACGAACCGCGCCGCCGACGGAAACCCCGGGGTGTGATCGTTCTCGACCAGATCGTTATCCACCGTCTTGGGAATGTGGAAGCACCGCAGCGCGTACCCGCGCTCATGGGCCAGGTCGTTCACGATGCGGCAGGTGTCCGAACTGTCGTTCCCCCCGATGTAGAAGAAGTAGCGAATGCTGTTCTCTTCGCAGGCGCGAAAGATCCGCTCGCAATACTCCTGGTCCGGCTTGTCCCGCGTCGAGCCCAGCCCGGCCGAGGGCGTGCGGCTGAGCACTTCCAGGCGGTCACGGTGCAGGTTGGTCAGATCGTGGAACAACCCCTTGACCAACCCGTTGACCCCGTGACGCATCCCCAGGATCTTGCGGATCGGGTGTCCCGGCAGGCCTGCCCCGCCGGCGCGCAAGCCCAGAATCACACCCACCAGCGACTGATTGATCACGGCGGTCGGACCGCCGGACTGACCGACCACCGCGTTTCCAGGCAAAATGTCAGGCATCCCGCCCCGAACCTTTCTGCAAAGACGGGATCATAGGTGGGCTTCCAACTCCGCTTCGATCAACGCTCAACCACCAACTCGCCCACCAGCACCGTTTCGGTCCCCTCCGGAGTCACGGTGGTCAGGCGGGCCTGCACACGGAATTTTCCCCGACCCGACGATGCCTGGTCGCCCTCCGTCCCCGGCGCCATCGCTTTCACCCAGTCGGGCAGCCCGGAGAGACTGAAGCGATAGGTCTGGGTCGCCGGGTCAAAGAACACCGCGTTCTTCTCCAGATCCGACAGGTCGACCTGCCACTGGAGCAACTGTTCTTCCTGCCCGGAGCCCCCAAGCCCCGTCTGTTGGAACAGCGCCAGGTGCATGACCCCCACGCCCTTGCAGATGTCCGACCACCGGTCACGCAACTGCACATGCACGAGCAGGTAAACCCCTCGATCCGGATCTCGTTCCAGGTGCGTCAGCGGGTGAACCCGCAGCGAGGCCGGCGCGAAAGGCCCTACCTCGACGCCTTCCAGTGATGCACCGGGCGCGCCGCTGCCGGTGGTCCGCACCAGCGCGCATCCGCCCAGCCACACCCCCGTTGTCGATACCGCCGCCAGTCCAAGCCATCTGAGCATCCGAGCAGTCTAAGTCTGTCGGCGCCGCACCGCACAGCGGTCACCCCCGCATCGACCCGCCCGGCTGAACCGCGGACGAACCCGCGCACAGATCCGGTACATCCCGTCAAACACCGGCTTGAGGATCGGCCAGCCTGTCGGCGCCAGGAACCATCCCCAACCGACTGTTCCGTAGGCGCGCCGGAACACCTCCATTCCCGTGACCAGCCGCCCGTCGGGCAGCAGCGCGTGGATGGAGCCCATCAGGGCCTGTTCGCTGACCCCTGCTTCCGAGGGGTCGAATCCCGGCGCAGTGAAGTCCACCAGGCGCAGGCGCCCGCGTCCCCGGTCCAGGCGCCGCAGGAGATCGGCTTCATGCCTGCAAAACGGACAAAGACCGTCGTAATAGATCCGGAAATCTGTTGTTGCCATTTCTGATCCTGCTCGCATTGACACTGGCTCACCCCGGGGGGTGTCGGTCAAGGTGGACGGCTCGTGGGGTGCCCGACTCAGCCCGCACAGCCGTCACCACCCGCACCACCCCACCGCTGCATCCCGGCGAGGCCGGCCGGATGCCCGGGTACCGCCCTCCTCGGTCGATGCTACCAAACGTGCGTCCTCGAACACACCATGCCATCGCTGTTCTCGCGGTCTTGCTTTCGCTGGTCTTTGCCCGCTCGATGCATGCGGAGCCCACGCGAACAAGTGATCCCTTCATTGAGGTGGATGCGGTGGTTGCGCAGGGTGATCTGGCCCGCGCCGACCGCATGCTCCGCGTACTGGCCGAACGCGAGCAGTACCGGCTTCGCGCCATCCAGACGCTGGAGAACCTGCACCGCTCGCCGGGGTTTGAACTCCGGGCGGACGAGGTCGAGATCGCCAAGGCGCTGGACACGGTGCAGACGCGAATGCATCGGTACGAGACGGGGCACTTCGTGACGCTGTCGGACTGCGATGCGTCGTGGACGCGTGAGAAGTCGGCGCTGCTCGAGCGGGCCTACCACCAGTTCTTCCGCTGGGTCGACCAGATCGGGCTCGACCTGCTGCCGCCGGAGCGGAAACTGCTGTGCATCATCTTCCACGACTACGAGCAGTACCGCTCGTTTGCGCAGCGGGTGGACAATGTGGACGCCCCCTGGGCCGGGGGCTATTTCGCCACGCGGGCCAATCGCGTGGTGCTGTTCGACGACCGCGACTCGCCGGCCATCGTCGAGGCGATGTCAAAACTGGCCGAGCACGAGGCCAAGGTTGCCGAAACACGTGAGCGTGCGCGCCAGACGGCGCGCAACGGGATGCAGTCGATGTCGGACTCGCTCAACGCCGGTGCCGATCGGCTCGAAGCCGAGGTCCGCACCAACAAGGAACGCATCCGTTCGCACGCCGAGCGGATGTCGACAGCCAAGACGATCCACGAATCGGTGCACATGCTCTCGTACAACACCGGCTTGCAGCAGCAAGGGCGAATCTACCCATTCTGGATCAGCGAGGGGATGGCGACGGCGTTTGAAACCGGCGATCCCGCGCAACCTTTCGGCCCGCGCGAGCCTTATCAGGCCCGCGAGGACTCGTTCAACCGGGTGAGGGACGAAGGACGCCTGATACCGCTGGAGAAGGTCGTGACCGTGGCCGCAGGCATCGCCGGGGCCGACGAACTCGGGGACCCGGTCTACGCCCAGAGTTACCTGCTGTTCGTCTACCTTTCGCGCACCGCACCCGACGCGATGAAGCGGTATCTCTGCGAACTCAACCGGCTCCCCAGCGGGTACTACACCCCCGAATACCACCTGACGCTGTTTGAAAACCATTTCGGGCGCGTCGATGCGGTCGAACGGGCGATGCTCCGGTCTCGCGCCGTGTCGACCCGATCGGCTTCGACCGAGTGAACGGGCTTGCGTGCGCGCATCAGGCGGTGTAGTGTCTCCCGATTCGCCCGGGAGATTCGCCGTGATCACGCGCTCCGCCGCCGTCCTTGTCCTGCTCGCCCTGTCCGCCGGCGCTTCGGCCCAGGATGCGGCCCCCGCCGCAACTACCCAGACCAAGCCGCTGGCCGACACGTCGTTCTCGCTCTCCTTCGGCGGGACGTGGATCGGAGAAGCCGACCTCGACGATTCGCCGGGCAGTCTGGGCATCGCCCGGGCGGGCGCCCGCCTGGGCGTCGGTCACAAACTCTCCGATACGGTCACGCTCAACTTCGGGGCCGACGTCGATTACTCGGTCTACGACTTCGATGACGCCTCGGGGCTCATAGCCGGCACCGACGACCCCTTCGACGACTCGACCATCGTGACCCTTTCGCTGGGCGCCAAGTTCAAGAGCGGGGAACGCAACACGTGGTTTGTCACCGGGCTGGCTCGCTCAGCCGGAGAAAGCGGCGCCGAGTTTGACGAGACGCTCACCGGCGGCGGCATCGTGGGTTTCTCGCATTCCTTCTCCGACGACCTTACGGTGGGCATCGGCGTGCTCGCCAGCAGCGAACTCGAGGATGAGGTGTACGTCATCCCCGTGCCGATCATCCGCTGGAACATCAATGAACAGTGGACGCTCGCCTCAGGCGAACGGGCCAACGTGCAACTGACGTACGCGCCCTCGGACCGCTGGGCGTTCGGCGCCGAAGCGTCGTGGGACCGGCGCCGGTTCCGGCTCGACGATGAAGGCCCCCTGCCCTCCGGCGTGGTCGAGGAACGCCACGTGCCCGTCGGCGTGTTCGCTCGCTTTTCACCCGGTCCGAACATCGAACTGTCAGCCCGCGTGGGCGCACACCTCGGTTCGGAAATCAAGATCGACGACGAGAACGGCGACCGCGTGGGCAAAGACGACCTCGAGTCGGCGCTGTACGCCGGCTTCGACGTGCGATTCCGGTTCTAGGCCCGGCGACGGCCGGGGAAGAGCACCTCGCGGCCTCCAGCCCTCTCAAGTGGAAGAAGGCTGCCGAGAGAGTCGCCCTGCGTTTCAAACCTTGCTCCTTGGGGGAGCAAAAAGGCAAGCACCCCCCGCTCGGATGATTTCACCTTCTCACACCATTCCGACGCAAGACGTGTGCGTCGTGGGAGGCCGGGCGCTTGTAGATCATCAAGCACAGGTCCGGATGGCACCCTCGCTTTGCTGCCGGAGTTCTGGTTGAAACCCGCCCGCAGCGCTGCCGGAAAGCGGGCGATCCTGCGGCGTCTCCGCACTCCCGGGAATCGACTTGAACCGGTGTCACCACGTCACATCGAGATTCACCGCCTCGCTCAGGCGACGCTTGTATTCGCGCCGATGGATCTCGATGCAGCCGAACTGGTCCAAGTGCCGGTTGCGGAATTGCGTGTCGAGCAGTGTGAAGCCCCGGCGACGGAGATGTTCGACGAGGTGGACGAGGCAGACCTTGCTGGCATCGGTGCCGCCGTTTTCCGGACGACAGAACATGCTCTCGCCGGCGAACAGCCCGCCGATCGCCACGCCATAGAGCCCGCCCACCAGCGTGCGTTCGCCCTGACAGGGGCGCCAAGCCTCGACGGAATGGGCGTGCCCATGTCGGTGGAGCAGGCAGTAGACCCCGATGATCTGCCCGTCGATCCAGCAGCCCTCCCGCTTTTCCGATCTGGCGCAGGAGCGAATGACCTCATCGAAAGCCGAGTCGTAAGTGATCTCGAACCGACCCGAGCGGACGCGCTGGCGGAGGGAGCGGGAAACCCGGAACCCCTGAGGATCGAGCGGGATGACGGCCCTTGGGTCGGGGTCGTACCACCCGATTTCTCTGGTCCGCGGGTCGGCCATGGGAAAGAGTCCCTGGCGATAGGCCTCGAGCACCCCCCGAACAAGTTCCTCTTCGCGCCGGCGGGACATGGCAATTCTCGCGGAGTCTTGGTTCCAGCGTAGTAGAATCGTCAGGCAGGGTGAAAGCCGCAACACCCGGTTTCCCAAGAACTCTGACAGCCGGAGGATTGCGACATGGAGAACGTCATACAGCAACTTCTCGACAACGAGGACACCCTGCTCATGCTACTGATCGCAGGGACGGTGGTGATTTGTTCGTTGTTCAGCGCGGTGACGAAGATCGCGACGGGCATGGCCCGCGAGCGGACGCGGCGCGAGATCGCGGCCTACATCGCGGAGGGGTCGATGAGCCCCGAACAAGGTGAGCGCATTCTGAACTCACGGCAGCGCGCCTGAACGATCGGAGCAGACCCATGACCACGCTTGGCGCCGAACTGGAAGCGGTCCTCTTCATCGCCGTGGGGGGCGGCGTGTTCGCCCTGTGGATACTCATGGCCACGCTGCACTCGACTTTCAAACGGCTGGCGTATGAGAAGTCGCGGAGGGAGATCGCGGCCTACGTGGCCGAGGGATCGATGACGCCGGAGGACGGCGAGCGCCTCCTCAAGGTAGAATCGGCAGGCATCAAGGACGCCTGCGCGGGGAAACGAGCCTATGCAGACTGAACTGATCCAGGCCCAGGATCTGATCCCGCTCGTCGCGATAGTCGGCGGCATCACGGTAGCCATCATCGCGATCATCGCCAAGACGATCCGTGCGACAGCGCGGACGAAGGAAGTGGAAGCGACGCGACGCGAGATCGCCGCGTATGTGGCCGAGGGGTCCATCACGCCGGCCGACGCGGAGCGTCTGCTCAAGGCCTCGTCGAAGACCGAGTCGGAGTGCTAAGCGTCGCCATGTCGCACGATCTTCTCCAGCCGCAGTACATCCTCCCGCTCGTGGGGCTGTCAGTGAGCGGAATCGCCATCGCCGGATCGATCGCCTGGGACATGGCCCGATCGCGCGAGCGCACAAGGCAGTTGGAAGCAACGCGCCGGACCGTGGCTGCGGCCGTGGCCGAGGGCACGATGACGGCCGACGAAGCCGAGAGGATCGTCAGCGACGCATCGCGGAGTTCGCGGCGGTGCGGGTGGCGCTGTCGGCGGCACTGAGGAGCATCCAGGCCCGCAGGAGTTCGGCGACCGACCATGCCTGAGCCGGGCACCCGTCGGGCGCGTGGGGTTCGTCGCCGTCGCAGACTTCGCTGACCTGCCCGAGGCAGTGTTCTTCCATCCGCGCGGTGAGGGACTTGAGGAGGGCGCGCAGTTCGGCGCAGGACTTCTCGCTGCTGTCAACGCGCAAGGCGGCCTCGACGTAGGGGCCCATGAGCCAGGGCCACACGGTGCCGTTGTGGTAGGCCGCGTCGCGGTCGAAGAGGTTGCCCTCAAAGCGACCGCGATAGCCCGGGCTGCCCGGCGCCAGCGTGCGAAGCCCGTAGGGCGTGAGCAGGCTGGCACGCACGGTTTGTACCACGTCGGCCCGGTGCGCGTCATCGAGAGGGGCGTACGAGAGCGAGGCCGCGAAGATCTGATTCGGGCGCACCTCGGCGACGGGATCCCATCGGCTGGCTGCGGGCCGGAGCCGGTCATACAGCCCGCCGTCCGGGCAGATGAACCACGCGAAACTGGCGGCGCAGCGCTCGGCCAGTTCCTGCATCTGGGTGGCGCGATATGGCGCGTGCTCGCCCATCGCTTCGGCGAGGCGCCGCAGGCCGTGATGCCACAGCGCATTGATCTCGACGCACTTGCCGAAGCGCGGGGTGAAGGTGACGCCGTCGCGCTGCGCGTCCATCCACGTCAGTTGGGTGTTGGCCGAGCCGGCGGCGATGAGCCCGTCATGGTCGAGGTGAATCTCATAGTCGGTGCCGTGCTGGTATGCCTCGACGATCTTGACGCAGGGCTCAACCAGCCTGGAGAACCCCGCTTCGTCGCCGGTGCGAAGGCGGTACTCCGTGGCCGCGTGCAGGAACCACAGCGACGCGTCGACCGTGTTGTAGTGGGCCCCGCCCGTGTAGTCGTCGAAGCGGTTGGGCAGCAGCCCACGACGGACGTATTGCCCGAAGAGTTCGAGCGTCACCAGCGCCTCGTCGAACCGCCCGGTCTCCATGAGCAGACCGGGGAGGGCGATCATGGTGTCGCGGCCCCAGTCGGCGAACCAGGGGTAACCGGCGATGACGGTCACGCCGGGGCGGCCTTCCAGCCCCGCCTTGCGTCCGACGACGAATGTGGAGGCGGCCTCGGTGAGGCGAGCGACGGCTTGCCGCGCCTCTGCGTCGTGCTTGGGCACGCGCGAGACTGCGTGTGCAAGACCGGGAACCGCGGGAGTCGCAAAGCCGATGTCGTTGCGCCCGGGCTCGACCTCGGCCGAGAAGCGCAACTCACCCTCGCACGCGCGACTCGGCTCGAAGTGTAACTGGAATCGGCGCGGCATGAACACGTCTTCGGCGCTGTCGAGCCCGCGGCGCGATTCCCACTCGAAAGAGAGGTGGCGCCACTGCTCGCGCTCATCATGGAACGTCAGATCCCGGTGCTCGATCAGTACGCCGGCTTCGCGCGTCGCGACGATCACGCCCTCGCCAGCCGTGCGAACCGAATAGTCGTGCATGTCGCGGCGCCTCAGCGAATGGAAATCTCGCAGTGAGAGCAGCGGTCGCAGTTCCAGGCAGCCGCGCCGCGTGGCGCCCTCGACGCGATAGCGCACCCGAGCGGCGTTTCGGCCTCGGGCAAGGTCCAGCCGCTTTTCGACCGTCCCGCCGCCGGGCAGTGCAAAAACCCAGCGCACCCAGGACGGGCCTTTTTCAAATCGCGTAAGCAGACCCGGGTCGGCGGGGCGCGGCCCGGATTCAAAGCGCAGGGGAGTCAGCCACCACTCGGGCGCCATCGGCACGGCGCCCCCACCGGCCGACCCATCTGGCTCGAGCGCGAGCCGCTCTGCAATCTGGGTGAGGATGGCCATGCGTTCGACCGGAGGCCGGACGGCCGCCACGAGGAGCCCGTGGTACCTGCGTGTGGGCGTTCCCAGGGCGGTGCCCATGGCAAACCCCCCCAGCCCGTCGGGGAGCAGCCATTCGGTCCAGATGGCCTTTTCGGCCTGACCGGGTCGGACATCCATGTGGTAGATCAACTCGTCCATGGTCGTTGACCATACGAGCCCGGGGTGCGCCAATCCTGCCATTGCACGCCAGGAAGGGCCCCGGCTCTTGACCTGTGCCCCCCGTGGTGCAACGCTATCTCATGGGGACCCTCACCAAATCTCAGTTCGATGTGTCCGTCGCCCGGCCCGGCTCGCGTATCGCCGCCGAAGGCATCACGTTTGACGACGTCCTGCTGATCCCGCGACGCAGCAACGTTCTGCCTGCCCACGCGCAGACCGCCTCGCGTCTGACGCGCCACGTCCAGGTGCGCATCCCGCTGGTCTCTGCGCCGATGGACACGGTGACCGAGTCGGCCCTGGCCATCGCGCTGGCGCAGGAGGGCGGCATCGGCATCATCCACAAGAACATGCCGATCGAGGCCCAGGCGCGCGAGGTCGCGAAGGTCAAGCGCACGGCCAACGGCATCATCTCCGACCCGGTCACGCTGCGTCCGGGCGACACCATCGCGCGGGCCAAGTCGCTCATGCGCGAGCACTACGTATCGGGCTTCCCGGTCACCGAGGCCCCGCCTCCCGGGCGGCACACGGGCGGAAGGGTGGTCGGCGTTCTCACGCGGCGCGACCTCAAGTTCGGCGTCGACGAGTCAACTCTCGTGAGCGACGTGATGACCAGCCGCGGGCTGATCACCGCTCCGCCCGGCACGACGCTCGAGCAGGCTGAACTGATCCTCAACGCCCAGAAGGTCGAAAAACTGCTGCTGGTTGATGAGCAATTCAACCTGGCGGGGCTCATCACGATGCGTGACATCGAGCGGCAGGCGCGATTCCCCAGCGCCTGCATCGACGCGCGCGGGCGCCTGCTTTGCGGCGCGGCCGTGGGCCCCGGGCAGCACGATCGCGTCGACGCGCTGATCGAGGCGGGGGTGGATGTGCTGGTGGTGGACACGGCGCACGGGCATTCGGAGAACGTGATCCGCACGGTGCAGGAGGTCAAGCAGCGTCACAACATCGACGTGATCGCGGGCAACATCGCCACCGCCGAGGCCGCGGTCGATCTCATCCGCGCCGGCGCCGACGCGGTGAAGGTGGGCATCGGGCCGGGGTCGATCTGCACGACGCGCGTGGTGACCGGCGTGGGTGTGCCGCAGATCACAGCGATCTTCAACGCGATCGAAGGCGTGATGTCCACGGGCGAAGACGTACCGGTGATCGCCGACGGGGGCATCCGGCTGTCGGGCGACATCGCCAAGGCGATCGCGGCGGGCGCTTCGACGGTGATGATGGGCTCGCTGTTTGCCGGGCTGGATGAGAGCCCGGGCGAACTGGTGATCTCCGGGGGACGGCGTTACAAGTCTTACCGGGGTATGGGCTCGGAGGGCGCAATGATGCGCGGCTCTGCCGACCGGTATCGGCAGGACGACAAACTCGGGGCCGACGGAGCCCCGGCAATGAAGTTCGTGCCCGAGGGGGTCGAAGGGCTGGTGCCTTATCGCGGACCGCTGGCCGAGTTTGTATACCAACTGGTCGGCGGGCTGCGCTCGGCGATGGGTTATTGCGGGTGCGCCACCATCGACGAGTTCCGGTCACTGCCCCAGTTCTGCCGGGTTTCGACCGCGACCCGGGCCGAGAACCATCCCCACGACATCAAGATCACCAAGGAATCTCCGAACTACACTTGGGAGCAGGCCGCCGAGGGCCATTGACGATCCGAACGACCGTTTTCCGGAGGTAGACCCATGCTTCGCGCCGGCAACCCCGCCATGCAGCCGTTCGTCCATCCCCAGCGCTATGACGCGCTGTCTCCCTCGGCGCAGGCACGACCCCGCGCCATGACGTTGCAGGGTACCATCAACGCGTCGGCCGTGCTGCTCGGGCTGTGCGCCATCTCGGCCCTTGCATCGGTCACGTTCGCCCGCGACTTCATCATGCCCCTGACCTTCGGCGGCATGATCGGCGGGCTGGTGCTCGCGCTGATCATCGCGTTCGTCCCGCGCATGGCCCCGGTGCTCGGGCCGATCTACGCCATCGTCGAAGGATGCTTCCTCGGCGGCGTCTCGCTGTTCTACGCCAGTTGGGCGCAGGGACAGGTGGCCGCCGAATCGGACAGCATCGTCACCTCGATCTCTGACTCGATCGTTCTTCAGTCGGTGATGCTGACCTTCGGCGTGGCAGGCACGATGCTGCTGGCCTATTCGCTCCGCGTCATCCGCGCCACACCCATGCTCATCAAGGGGATCGTGATGCTCACCGGCGCGGTGGTGCTGGTCAGCCTCTCGACCTTCGTGCTGCGGTTCTTCATTGATATCCCCTACCTCCACCAGATGGGAGGCATCGGCATCGCGATCGCGGTCGGCGTGATCGTGCTGGCGGCCTTCAATCTGATCCTCGACTTCCACGTGATTGAAGAAGGCGTCAAGCAGGGGGCGCCCAAGTACATGGAGTGGTACGGGGCCTTTGCGCTGACGGTGACGCTGGTGTGGCTGTACCTGCGGATCCTGTACCTGCTGGCGATGCTGCGGCGGAACGATTGAGAAGTTTCGACCCGCTCTTCGTGCAAGGTGGGATGCCGGACTCCTGTGAGCCTTCGAGCACCGTCCGGGTTGTGAACGCCCAATGCGGGCGAGCCGCGCCTGCAGGACACCAGCAAGGGCATCAACGTCGATCACCGCGATTCTGACGGCGTATGGCGCGCGATGCGTGGAACTCGGACCTGCAGTTGCCTGAATCGTAAGATACGTTCGACAGGCCGATCGACGAGGTGGTCGAGTCGGTCGGAGCGCAAGCGCCTTGCGCCCTCGCTCAGGCTTACTGCGTCGCCTCGGCCTTTGCGTCGGCCCACAACTGCTCGGCCGTCCTGCCGTACTTGTCAACCCAGTAGGTCTCGGAGTAACGCCCCGCGCGGCAATCATCGTTGATCTTCGTGATCGCCTGGGCGTCGATGGTGCGCACGATGTAATCAAGGAAGGTCGCGGACGGGAAATACGCCTGGTCGTAGTTGGCCCTGGTCCAGTCGATGCGGCGTCGCTTGTCGACCGGCTCGAACTGATACCAGCGGATGTGGTCGGCAATGCCCTCGACCAACCAGCCCGGCGGGCGGTTGGCGCGGCGGAAACTGCCGTATTGCTGCACGACGTGCACCAGTTCGTGCACCACGCTCCCCACGGCCTCGGTCTTCAGGTTGTTGCGATACCACGGGCCGGCGCAGGTGATGTCCGTGCCGCTGGTGTGCGCGACGCCGTCCATCTTGTCGCGGAAGGTGACGCTGAACTCGGCGGGCGGCTCGAAGCCATCGGCGCGGAGTTGCTCGCAGATACGCGGGTACCAATCGCGGCAGGCCGGCATCAGGTCGCTCTGCACCCATTTCCGCAGGTCCGGCGTCTCGGTGACGTCAAAGTGGATCTTGACGTTGTCGCCGATGGCAAGCGTGTCGATCACCTTCGCGGACGCCGGCTCGGCGGCGGAGGATTCTTCGGCGCGTCCGGGCTGGGTCTGGGGCTGGGGCTTCTGCTCACGGTCGGGCAGAGTCAGCACTTCGATCCTGCGGATACTCACGAGGCTCTTCGGGTCGTGCTGCTGAAAGGCGAAGTGACCTGGGCCGAACTGTTTGGCAAAGTCGAGGTGCTCGTATAACTCCTTCCCATCGACGGTGACCTTGATGCGGGTCATCTCGCGGCCTCGCCACACGTCGTCGCGCACGTCGATCTGATAGGTGAACCATGTGTCGGGCTCGACCAGTTTGGTGTATACGTGGCACATGCCATAAAGCGAGCCGGTGCGGATGGGATCTGTGTGCGTGCTATCGACCTGGGCCTCGTAGCCGTCGAGGAAGCCGGGCTCGGGCGCAGTGCGGAAGTAGAGCCCCGAGTTGCCGCCGTCGTTGATTTTCATCTCGACGCGGTAGCGAAAGTTCCGATAAGGTCCGGTGACAGAGACAAGCATGGAGGGCTCGCCCGAGCCGACGATTACCCCGTCGACGACCTCCCACCTGGTCTTGTCCGAACCGACGACCTTCCACCCGTCGAGGGTGCGGCCGTCAAACAGCGGAAGCCAGCGCTCGCTCGGAGCGTCCTGAGCGCGGGCGAGCGAGGTGCAGAGCAGAACGACAGCCAGACATGCGTGGGCAAAGAATCGGTACGCCATGCGATCCACTCCCAGGAGAGGCGGCCCAGCCGCGACGTGCAGACCTGAGAGCGTAGCCGACTGCGGATTCACCTGTACAGGCCTGGGGCGAGCAAGGGCGGCTCCTCTGCGGCACGTGGGGGCCGGGGACGATCCGAGGCCTCCGGCATTCCGCCGTGGACCCCGGTACTCGGCGGGGCGGGCGCTATCCTCAACACTCCATGACCACGATGCCTCAACCCGCGCCCGTCGATCTGCGGCCGAAGAAGTCGGCAGCCGCGCTCATCTTTCTGATCGTGTTCCTCGACCTGCTGGGTGTGGGGCTGATCGTTCCGTTGACGGCCTACATCGTGGAGCGGTTCAGCGCGTCTGGCACTGCGGTGGCGATGCTGACGATGTCGTACTCGGCGGCACAGTTCGTGGCCACGCCCGTGCTGGGCGCGCTGTCAGACCGCTACGGACGTCGCCCGGTGCTGATGCTCAGTCTGCTCGGATCGGCCGGAGGTTATCTGCTTTTCGCCACGGCGGGCGCGCTTCCGCTGCTGTACGCGGCACGCGTGCTGGCGGGGCTGACGGGTGGGAACATCTCTGCGGCGCAGGCAGCCATCGCCGACATGACTCCGCCGAGGGACCGGGCCAAGGCCTACGGGTTGATCGGTGCGGCGTTCGGGCTGGGCTTCGTGCTGGGTCCGGCGTTCAGTTCGGTGCTGGTGCGTTACGGACTGATGGCGCCCGTGTGGACGGCCGCGGGGCTGTCGCTTGTGACGTTTACGCTGGTGGCGTTCTTCCTGCCAGAGTCGCTGTCGCGGGAGGCGCGGCGCAAGTCGATGAACGCCGGCGATTTCAACCCGTTGGGTGTGCTGTTGCGGACGATGCGAATCCCGATGGTGACGGCGATGCTGGGGGCCATCTTCGCGACGGCCTTTGCGCACGCGGAACTGCGCGCAAGCCTGAGCGTGCTGCTGCGTGACAAGTTCCGCTACACCGAGATGCAGGCCGCGCACGTGTTCACGTGGATCGGGTTTGTCGCCGTGATGGTGCAGGGTGGACTGGTGCGGCGCCTCTCGCCGAGGATCGGTGACCGGCGCTCGGTGCTGCTCGGGCTGCCCCTGGCGATGGCGGGCTATGCGCTGATTCCGGTGGCGCCGCCCGGGCACTGGGGCCCGTTGATCGGGGCGCTGACGCTGATGGGGCTGGGCGCTGGGCTCGCCACGCCGAGTTTGACAGGAATTCTCTCTCGCGCAGCGCCGTCCGGGCAGGAGGGCAGTGTGATGGGAGCGTCGCAGTCGATCGCGGCGCTGGGGCTGGTGTTCGGGCCGATGGCGGCCGGGCCGCTCTATGACTACGTAGGCTGGAGTTGGCCATTCTGGTCGGCATCAGCGTTCATGGCGGCGGCATTCGTGATCGTGGCGCTGCTGCACGTGGGCAAGGAGGGCGGCGGGCCGGAGCCGTTGATCGCGGTGGAGGCCGGGGCGGTGTAGGGGAGACCGGGCCCGACAACGCGACTTCTATGAGCCCGAAGAGCCCGCGAGGGAGCGGGCAGATCTCTGCGTCGTATGCAACAGGAACTCCCGAGGTACCGGGCGGTGCCGACCCGGACCCGTGTTCGACTGCTCACAAAGGTCCGGCGTCCCAGGGTGCGCGGGTTTCGAGTCGATGCGGGATCAACCGCCCGCCAGCCGCCGGGCAGTCCGCTGCCAGAGATCTTCCATGTCTTCCGGATGTCGTTCGAAGTATCGCGAGCCGAGCTGTTCGAGCATCTCCCTGCCCGAGCCGGTGGCCTCGACGGTGCGCTGGCCCACGCGCGCGTCGGCGATCAGGCGCTTGAGCCCTCGCTCGACAGCGACCTGATCGGAATCCAGCAGCATGATTCCCAGGCACCAGGCCCGGGCGTAGTAGTCGTCAAGCAGGGCCGCGTCGCCGCTCAACTCGACCGGGCCGTGCTCCATGTGCATCGCCAGCGTGCCCAGGCGTCTCTCGTCAATCAGCCGTCGCAGGTGAGCCGCCCGCGCGGGGTTGGAAGTGTAGGAAAGCGTCGGGGCGGCGCCCTCCCAGCGCATGCCCTCGGCGGCGCAGGCGATGGCTTCATCGAGCGCCACAGGCAGTGGATGCACGAGCACGCGCTGCGCGTAGGCGTGCCAGACCTCATGCGCCGCCAGAATCAGCGTCGCGTCTTCGCCGATATCGTGGAGCAGGCTCACGCCGCGAGCCGTGGCCGCCCCGCGCTCCAACCCCTCGCCGGGCTCGACGCCGAAGCGATCGTGCACGGCCCCTCGCCACGACTCGAGCGAGTCGTACACGACCACTTCCAACTCCACGTCGGGCAATGGTCCCGGCCAGAAGCGCGAAAAGCCGCTGATGGTGTATTCGAGCACCAGAGGCAAACGTGTGCGCAGTGACCGGCTGCTTATGTTGGTGAACAAGCGCACGCGAGGCGTGACGTAGAGCCGACCGCTGACGCCGCCACCCGACCAGGGGCTCTCAAAGCGCACCAGCGCATCGGATGCGTGCCGTACCGACCCGCGCCCGCAGCCTTGCATCGCCAGCAATGCCGACACGATGCACACTCCAGCCCGCGGCTTCAATGCACCGTCTCCAACGCGGCCACCAGCGCCTCGCGATCTCGCTGCTTCTGCGTCAGTTCATCGCGCGTCTGCTGCACCAGATGGGCCGGCGCCTTCTCGGTGTAGCCGGGGTTCTGAAGCCGCTTCTCGAGTGCGAAGATCGACTTGTCGAGTGCGTCGAGTTCACGTGAAAGGCGATCGCGCTCGGCCCTGGTATCGATCGCATCGGCCAGATTGCTCAGGCGATACTCGCGCTGCTCGAAGGCAAAGGCCGCCGACGCCCCATCGGGCGAGCCGTCGCTCATCGCCACGCCGGCCAGCGTCTCGACCAGGCCGCACACCGTGCCGATCTGCGTGAGCAGCGCCGCGTCCGCGTGCAGCGTAACAATTCGTTTCGGCTGGACCTGGTGCTGGGCGCGCACCTCGCGGATCGAGTTGACCAGCGTGCGCATACGCTCGAACTGCTCGACCGCCGCGAGGTCGCGCAGGTGCGCATCGACACGCGGCCAGCCGGCCGTCGCGAGCACCGACTTCCTCGCCGGCGCCAAGCCCAGGCCGGTGATGGGCGGCAGCGACACCTCACTGACCTTCTCGTGAATCGCCTCGGAAATGAACGGCGCGATCGGGTGCAGCAGGCGCAGGATCGCGTCGAGCACCGCCCGCAGGCAAGCCTGCTGCGCGGGATTGGTCTTCACCGTCGGCTTGATCGCTTCGAGGTACCAGTCGCAGAAGTCGCGCCACAGCAGGTCGTACATCGACTGGGCGTAGACGTTGAACTGATAACCGGCGATGGCGCTGGTCGCCTGCTCGGTCGCCTCAGCCAGGCGCGAGAGCATCCAGCGATCAGCCAGCGGAAGCGAGGCGGGGTCGATCGCGGCCGCCTCCACCATCGCGGGCCCCTGCCCCCGAGGGGGAGGATCTGCCGGCAGATTGCTCAGCGCAAACCGCGCAGCGTTCCAGAGTTTGTTGCAGAAGTTGCGCCCGATGTCGAACTTCGGGCTGGTGTTCCGCCCGGTCTTCTCGTCACGCTCGACGGGCATGCGCACGTCCTGCGTCTGCGTGGTCATCTGCACGAGCGTGAACCGCATCGCGTCGGCCCCGTGCGTGTGGATGATGTCGAGCGGATCGACGCCGTTGCCCAGCGACTTGGACATCTTGCGCCCTTCGCCATCCTGGATCATGGCGTGGATGAAGACGTCCTTGAAGGGGACGGGGCCGGCGGTCGCACGGGCGTCCGGCCCGTGTGCATCTCCCGCTCCATCGGCCACGGGCGAGAGGCCCATGCCCCCAATGTTGCCCCGGAAGAAGCGATTGAACATCACCATGCGGCTGACCCACAGCGTGATGATCTCGCGTGCCGTGCACAGCACGCTGGTCGGGTTGAAGGCCTCGAGCAGGGCGTCGAAGTCGGCGATGCCGGTGTCCGCCGCAGCGGCCTTCGCATCCGGCCAGCCGAGCGTGGAAAGAGGCCAGAGGGCCGAGGAGAACCAGGTGTCGAGGACGTCGGGGTCTTGCTCGAAGCCCAGACGCTCGACCTCTGCCTCAATCTCAGCCCGTCCCGGCGCAATGCAGCAGAACGAGCGGCTTTCACGCGAGTTCGCATCGAACACCACACGTGTGACCATGTAGACATTGCCACGGTCATCTGCCTGTTCAAAAATCAGTTCGTTGTCTTTCGGCCAATCCAGTCCCATCCGATCCAGCGTCGCCCGCGTGTCTTCCGCATTGGAAGCCGCGCTCCACACCGGAATCCGATGCCCCCACCACAACTGACGGCTGATGCACCAGTCGCGCAGGTTGTCGTGCCACATCTCGTACGTCTTGGCGTAGCGAGATGGGTAGAAGGACATGCAGGCGTCGCCAGAACGCAAACCAGCACATGGCAAATCAGCAGATGGCAAACCGGAGGAACCTGATTCCGACGTCTTGTTCCTGATCTGCTGCTTTGCTGCTTTGCTGCTTTGCTGTTCCTCCTCCGGCCGGCTCTCCGGCCACGCGCGCAGACTCTCCTCACTCCGCTGCTCGACCCGCAGCGCCCGCTGCGCCTCGCCGCGCAGTCGATCGTCCGTCACCTTCACATACCACTGGTCGCTCAGGTACGGCTCGATCATCGCGTGGCTGCGATAACTGTGCCCGACCGAGTGCCGGTGCGGCTTGACCTGTTCGAGCAGTTGTCGGGCCTTGAACTCTTTGACCACCAACTCCCGCGCCTCTTCGCGCGACTTGCCGAAGAAGATGTGCCCTTCTTCGCCGCGGCTTGCCGCGTTCCAGCCGTGTGCATCGCTGATCGACGCGTCGGGAGCCATGACGTTGATCACGTCGAGCCTGTGCCGACGACCGATCTCCCAGTCATTGGGATCGTGCGCCGGTGTCACCTTGAGAAAGCCCGTTGCCATCAGCGCCTTGGGGTCGATCGGCTCGGCCTCATCGCGCCGCATGTCGGCCTGCTCCTCGGTCTCCCACGGATACCGCAGCGGCAGCACCACGTACTCGTCCTCGATGATCGGGATGATCCGCCCCACGATCGGCAACTGCACCTTCAGTCCGGCCAGCGCCCGTGCTCGCGGGTCCTTCGGGTTGACCGCCACGGCCGTATCGCCCAGGTAGGTTTCAGGCCTTGTCGTCGCGACGGTCACCCACGCCGGCTCGTCCTCAGGCATCTCGTGCGCGCCGGGATACCCCTTGGCGGCCAGTTCCGACCATGTGACCTCCTGCGCGTCTTTGGGATCGTTGGCGTTTTGCGATGGATGCACCAGCGGATAGCGCATGTAGTAGAACGCGCCGTCCACTTCCTTCATCTCCACCTCATCGTCGGCCAGCGCCGTCTGCGACACCGGGTCCCAGTTCACCAGGCGCTTGCCGCGCTCGATCAGCCCCGCCCGGAAAAGCCGGAAAAACGCCTCGCGCACGGCCCGCGCGCACACCGGGTCCATCGTGAAGCGCTGCCGCTTCCAGTCGCACGAGCAGCCCATCGCCTTCAACTGGTCGGTGATCCGCGCCTCGTACTCGTCCTTGAACGCCTGCACCTTCTCGATGAACCGCTCACGCCCGCCGTCAACCTGCCGCAACTGCGCGATCGACGGCTCGCCGGCCGCCTGAAGCCGCTTGTCCACCACTGTCTGCGTCGCAATGCCCGCGTGGTCGGTCCCCGGCATCCACAGCGTCTCAAACCCCATCATCCGGTGGGCACGCGCCAGCACATCCTGCAACGTGTTGTTCAGCGCGTGTCCAAGGTGCAGCGCCGCCGTCACGTTCGGCGGCGGAATCAGAATGCAGTACGGCTCGGCCTCTCCCGCCAGAACTCGGTGCGGGTCGGCATGAAAGGCGTCGGCATCAATCCAGCGCTGCCAGATCCGCCCCTCGTGCTCCTCGGGTCGATACGCCTTGCTCAGCCCTTCACTCGGCATCAATTCGCGCCTTCTGCCTGAGAATAGTGGTGCCCCGGCTCGCCGAGCCGGGTCTGCCGCCGCCGGCCCGATTCACCGAACCGGCCTGATAGAGTTTACGCGACCCGATAGAGTCTGGATATGTTCGGCCTCAACCCCCACACCCTTTCGCGCCCCCCGCGCGCCGCGGACCCGACTCCAGGTCAGCGCCGCGGGCTCACCGTGTGGGCGCCAGTTGGCGATGCTGCACCGATCATGCGTCGCGGCTCGGCCCTTCCGCGCACGCCAGTCCTGCTCGTGGCCGCCGTACTGCTGGGCGGCGCCTACCTCGTCGTCGTCGCCCGGCTCGGGCCGGCACTTTTCCCGCCGACGCAGCGCCCGCCCGCTGGCGCGACCGATACCGCCGAGATGGCGACTCTCCGCGCCGTCGAAGCCATCCTTGCTTCGGTGCAGACTGCCGTGCAAGCCGAGGAACTCGACAAGGCCCGGACCATCCTCGATCAGGCCGTGGCCCAGTTTCCCCGCGACCAGATGCTCTGGCTGGCAAGGGCGGATCTGTTGATTCGGCTGGCCTACCCCGACGCGGCAAAGTCGATCCGCCAGCCCGACCAGCGTGCTCTGATCCGCGAGGCCTACGACGCGCAACTCAAAGCCCTGGAAATCGGCCCGCGCGCGCCCGACCTCGAGTTTGCCGCCGGCTCCATGGCCCGTTCGCTGGGCGACCTCGACTCGGCGCTCGCTCACTTCGGCGCCGCACACCAGGCCGACCGCTCCAACGCCGCGTACCCGCTCAATCTCGCGCAGGTGTACCTGGCGCGGGACGAACTCGACCAGGCCAAGGCGCAGGCAACGGTGGCCGTCTCCCTCGATCCCGACCTTGCCAACGCGTGGGGCATGCTGGCAGAGATCGCGTTACGCCAGAGCGAGCCGCGCATGGCCTCGCAGCACATCGAGAAGGCCACCTCGATCGAGCCGACCGAGCCGGCGTGGCGGCACATGCAGGCTCGCGCGTGCAACCGACTGGCCCAGGCCCCGCAGGCGCTGGCGGCACTCGATGCCCTCAAGCCCGAGGACCGCTTCTCGCGCGTCTCCCTGCAACTGGCCGGCGAAGCCTTCGGCCTGCTCGGCCAACCCGAGCAGGCGCTCACCCGCTACGAAGACGCCCTGGCATCGGGCGCCGCCGACCCCGAGATCATGCTCGATGCGGCGTTGTGGGCCGAACGGCTCGGACAGCGGGACCGCGCCCTCGAACTGGCGACCCGCGCCCGGGCCGAGGGGCTGGAGCGCGCCGACCGGGTGATCGAGCGCCTCACCAAGCCCGAGAACCCGGGCGGGTAAGCCGGTCTCCCTGATCCGCGTCCGTTCTGAATGATGCGGGTACACTACCCGGCTCGTCGCTGCGGGTCGGGGGCGCGTCCTGGCGCAGCGGACCAAACAACGCGCGGAGAATGTCCATGGCAGAAGCAACCGTCCAGTCCAACGTTCGCATCGAAGACGCCGGCCCCAGCCGCAAGAAACTCTACTTCGAGATCCCCGCCGACACCGTGTCTGAGAAACTCACCGGCTCGCTGGACATGCTGGCCGTCGAGGCCCAGTTGCCCGGTTTCCGCAAGGGGCGTGCTCCACGCCGCCTGGTCGAGAAGCGCTTCGGCCAGACCGTCCGCAGCGAGGCCAAGAGCCAGTTGGTCGCCGGCGCCTTTCAGCAGGCCGTCGAAGAGCATCATCTCAAGGTCATCGGTGAGCCGTTCTCCAGCGAACTGGAGGCCCTGGAAGTCGAAGCGGGCAAGCCCTTCGTCTTCAGCGTCGAAGTCGAGGTCATGCCCGAGTTTGACCTTCCTGCTCTCGATGGTCTCAAGATCCGCAAGCCCATCCCCGAGGTCACTGACCAGATGGTCGGGGGCGAGATCGACAAGATCCTCATCAACGAGGGCGAACTCGAAGAGCGCGAAACCCCCGAGAACGGCGACTATCTGACCGGCCACGGCATCATGACCACCGCTGACGGCACTGAGATCCACAACATCGAAGGCGCCGTCGTCCAGGTTCCGACTACTGACAAAGCAGGCCGGGGCATGGTCCTCGGCGTCATGGTCGACGACTTTGCGACGCAACTGGGTCTGCCCAGGCCCGGCGAGACTGCCACCATCAGGACCAAGGGCCCCGAGCAGCACGAAGTCGAGGCTGTCCGCGGCGCCGACCTGACGATCACCTTCAAGGTCGATCGCGTCGACCGCATCATCCCGGCGCAGTTGGGTGACGTCGTCGCCCGCTTCGGCCTGGGCAGCGAAGAACAGTTGCGCGAAATGGTCCGCAGCCGCCTCAACGAGCGCGCCCTCATCCAGCAGGCCACCGTCATGCGCCAGCAGGTCGCCAAGCACCTGATGGACAACGTCGACCTCGCGCTGCCCGAGCGCCTCACAGCCTCACAATCGGCCCGCCTGCTCTATCGCCGTCGCATGGAACTCATGTACCGCGGCGTGAGCCCCCAGCAGATCGAAGAACACATTGCAGAACTCCGCGCCGCATCGAGTGAAGCGGCCACGCGCGAACTCAAACTCTTCTTCATCCTCTCCAAGGCCGCCGAACAGATGGATATCCGCGTCGAGGAGGCCGAGATCAACGGGCGCATCGCGCAGATGGCCATCGAACGCGGCCAGCGCCCCGAGAAACTGCGCCAGGAACTGATCCAGAACCGTCAGGTGCAGCAGATCTACCAGCAGATCCGCGAACACAAGACGCTCGACGCAATCGTCTCCAAGGCGCAGATCGAAGAGATGTCGCCCGACGAGTTCAACAGGATCATGAAGGAAGAAGCGACGGCCTGACGCGGGCCGGGTCGTCTGAGTCGATCGCTTCCCCCGGAAGCGGTGGAGAACCTCAGGTGCCGTGGCATGGCTTTGCATGGCCAGGACCTCTCCGATAACTGATTCGCCCACCCACAGGAGCCGTCCCACCCGGGGCGGCTCTTTTCCTTGGACGAACCCGCAGAGGAGCGCGGGACCGGCTTCAAGCCGACGGAGAACAACCGATTGCCGCGCATGAGAAAGGAGCGGCCCGGGCCGCTCCCTTTGCTGCTCTGTTGCGTTACTGTTTTGCTGCTCTCGTTACGCCGCCAGGCTCAGCCCGCCGTTGTCGGACGCCGTGCTCGAGCCCGATGCCGTGCCGAACGTGACTTGTGCGGGCTGGCTGGCGACGGAGACGCCGCCGTCGCCCGCCCTCAAACTCGCCAACTCGAAAATGACGATTGGCGCCTCAAGGTAGAAACTCGTCCCACGGCCCCCCGATTGTGACGGAAACACGCCGTCGGCACCGTCACCGGCAACCACGTCGCCGCGAATGATGATGGCGGTATCTGAAACGAGGGCAATGCTCGCGGCACTGGTCCCTGCACCGAAAGCGGTTCCATCCTGCGCCTGGAGGGTGCCGTCGATGACGATCGGACCAGACGAATCGACGATCAGGTCTTCATCGGCGTAGACCACCCCACGCGGGCCGACGGCGAAGCGGTCGGTGCGCACGTACCCCGACACGTTCGCCACGCCGGACGTGAATAGGTGCCCGGCAGAGACCTCCGCGCTTTGTGCGAAGACTGGCGTCGCCACGGCGGCAGAGGAGATGGTCAAGATGAACGCGTGAAACCTGTTCATGTCACCCTCCGTTGTCTTCTTCCCCGGAAGGACTTTCATCGGACGACGGCCCGTCGCCGTCGTCTTGCTTCCGATCTTCGGGCAGGCCCTGTGGCAGAGGCTCGTCGCCTGACTGACCGTTGACGGCCCCGCCGCCGGCGCCGCCGGTGCCGCCGTAATGTCCGTTGCCAGCGTTTCCGCCGCTTCCTCCCTGGCCAGATCCACCGATGCCAGCCTGGCCAGTGAAGAGGTGGTACCTGGGCGGTGGGTCGACGCGCCCCGGTTCATCGCCTCGCTTCTAGTGTACTGACTTTGTGAAAGTCGCATGATTCCTGGCGATGCGTCGGAGGATGGTATCGGCGTCGGCGGTCCAGGTGAAGGGCCTGGCGTCGTCGTT
>RHKP01000009.1 GCA_008363215.1 Cyanobacteria bacterium CYA | reverse complement strand
GATTCGCCTCGGCCCTGGTGCTCGTGAGGGCAGGCATCAGCAGCGAAATGACGACCATGATGACGCCGAGCACGACCAGCAGTTCAACAAGACTGAACGTCCGTTCGCGTGGGCCGCCGAACTTGCGTACACGTCTGCCTCGGCCTCTGCTTGACATGATCATTTTGCCACCTGATCTGTAAAATTGTGGTGGAAAACCTCCGTTGTCCCTTGACAGCGTACGGCGCCCCGAGGCAGATTGCAACGGCCTCGTCGAGGATGATGTTCTTCTTCGGAGGACCTGACGATGAGGTGGTTCAAAGGCAAGTTGGCAGTATTCGGACTGATCACATCGGTCGCGGCAGGCGCATGCTTCATCACGGATCTCGACCCGGCGTGGACCGACATTGAAAGGTCGCCCTGCTCGGGAGCGGCGTCGGCCTGTGCGACATATCTGGTTTGCCCCCAGGGCTACAAATGCAAGACGCCGCCGTGGTGGGACGCAGAAGGCTGGTCAGTCTGCACCACCGGAACGATCTCGGCTCCGGCACATGTCTACCAACAGGGCAGCCCAGATCCGTTCACCGGCTGCTGCGGAGGCGGCTATGACACGGGCAACTTGTCCTCGACGAACTGTACGATCCCCTGGGATATCCTTGGTGGTTCGCCGTGCATGCGCCCGTGGTTCGAATAGTCGAAGCCCGTTCGTTCCACCGTTTCCGAGTCCCCTCTTTTGAGATCGGCCCATGAACGCGAACTGTGTTCTCGCAGTCGCCTGCAGTCTGCTCGCAACCGCGGCCTCGCCGGCGCAGCCCAGCGACCCAGACAACCAGGAACGCCTTCAGCAACTGCTCGATCGGGTTCCGCTGCCGACATCCTACTATATCGAATCCGACCTCATCGCGATGGGCGGGCTTCAGGACGACCAGGTCACTTCTCGATTCAGAACATGGATTGGTTCAAACTGGATCGTGTCCTTTCAATCCATGCCGCAGCCCGGTATCGGCGATGTACCGAAGGACTATACCTACGCCACCACCGATGAAACCTGGCGGTATCATCTCGATCGGCAGATGGCGGAACGAAACGAAGTATTTTCACAACGCTCCCGAACAGGCGGAGAGTCTCTGACCTCGATTTCCTATATTGTGCGCGTACTCCGCCGGGGCGAAGCCAAAGTCTTTGAAATTGCAGACCATGCTGAGGACGGGACCGTCACGGTATCTCTCGCACAGCCCGCCTTGTACTTGTGGGCGATTCTCACCTTTGATACCGCGACAGGCTTTCTGACACAGGTGCAGGCATACGACCAGTCCGGAAAGAACCTGCAAACCAATGACCACTTTGGTGACTGGCGGTTCCTTTCGGACGAATCGGCCATCCCGTTTGTGTTGACCGCTGAACGATACCTTCCAGAAGAGAAGGTTGAATGGCGTTCCGTCGTCACGAAGGCGGAACTGATAGATGACACCCCCCCGGCGCGGGTTCCGATCGCCTCCAATTTCACGATCATCGATCAAATCGAAGGCGTCACCAAGCGCGCCGACGGCAAGGTCATCGGGCCCATCGAAAAGGGCACGCCCAACTCCAACGTCACAGCGGGCCGCCCGCCCGGTGGATTGGGCCTCTCCTCCCGCACGGTCATGCTCATCGGCGTCGGGCTCATCCTGCTCGCCGGCATCATCTTCGGCATCCGGCGCTGGAAGGGCGCGTGATGGCGGGTGTGCGGGGTGTCTTGTCGGGCCTGCCGATCGTCGCCGTCGCGCTGGTGTGGGCTGCGGCGGCCTTGGCGAAAGTGCTCACAACCGCCGATGCGCAGAGTTGGGCATCCGAGTTCCCCGACTGGCTGATCGGGGTTGTTGTTCTCGTGGAAGCGTCGGTGGCGGCGGTGATTCTGGCTGGCAGGGTACGGGTCGGGTTGTCGGCTGGCATGCTTCTGCTGCTGGCGTTCGTGGCGGCGCTTCTGTTGAATCCACCTTCGCCCGGGCAGCCCTGCGGATGCGGCGGCGCGGTGCCCATCGCGACTTCACACGCGGACATCGCCGCGCACATCTTTGCGCTCGGGGGCCTGCATCTGCTTGCGGGCATCTGTGCGCGCGCAGATGCCGCGCCTTCGTGCAAACACCCTCGCTTTCACGACGAATTCTGATGGAATCCGGCTTCGTGTCTCCATGCCTGCTTCACTCCACCCATGCGCTGATCTCTTCCAGCGGCCTGCGGCAGATCCGCGGCACCCGGCACTCGTCGGTCGGGTAGCCCACCGGGATCAGGAGGAACGCCCGCTCCTCTTCCCCGGCCCCGAGCCGCACCTGACGTTTCACGTCGGGATTCGAGATGGCGATGAAGCGCCAGGGCTGCTTGTTGGCGCCGCTGGGGGAGGTGCCGGCGGCGCGGATGCACCACTCGATGGTCTCCCTGAAAACAGGCTTGTCCGAAAACATCCGCACCGAGCGACGCAGTTTCATGCGCTGGTAGTACGCGCGGGCTTCGTCCTCGGGTCGTCGGGGCGGGATGTATCGCACCAGCGGCTCGTGAGGTGCGTGTTCCGGCAGACGTGGATACTGTCGCTCGCCCATCGCAGACGCCCTGCGGTTCGGTGCGGCCGAGGCTGGCGAACCCGCGTGCCTGCAACGAGTGGTGTGCGCTGACATCCGGAGTTTGACGAACCGGGTGCGCCTGTCCGATAGCAGGGCCATGCGCGGCGTGATGGTCTTGAGCATTGGATTGTTCTGCGCACATTCTGCGCTGGCGCAGCCCGAAGTGGGGCAGGTGAACAGGCCAAGCGCATCCGAGCGCGTCGTCCGTGTGTTCGATTTCGAAGAACCGGACAACCCTTTGCCGGTCCCCCAATACTGGGTTCGCGGACAGAACGATCCGCTGTTGCCGCGGATTCGACCCGGGTTTCCTGCCTGGAATGGTGCCCAGTTTGACGCCGGACAGGCGCATTCCGGGCAGCGGTCGATCTATCTGCCCACACAGGGGGGAAGCACGAGTTTGCTGTTGCGGTCGGGAGTGTTGCCGGTGCTCCCGGGTGCCGACTACCGCGTGTCGGCGTGGGTGAAGACGGACCGGCTGGAGCAGGCCCGGGCGTTCATTGCGGCGCGCGTGCTCGATGAGTCGGGACAACCGATTCCCGGGCATGACTCGTTCAGCCGACCGATTTCGTCGGAGGACGACTGGGCGCTGTCCGATGCGATCGTCTCAGCCGGCGGGGGGGCATACCTGCAACTGGAACTGCTCGTGCTCCAGCCGGAGCAGTACATTCAACCCCAGTTTGATTTTCCGGAGTTGACTCGCGCGGAAGACGTGCATGGCGGCGCGTGGTTCGATGACCTGATGGTGGTGCAACTTCCGCAGACCGACATGTCCACCGGCGCGCCGGGCAATCTGACCTGGGGGTCGACGCCTCCCAATCTGCATGTCGAGGTGCGCGACCTGACTGGTGACGATCTGAGCGTGGTGGTGCGCGTGTTCGCGATCGATGGGACCGAGATTGATCGCAAACATGTGCCCTTTGAGGGCGGGCGCGTCGACCTGGAGTGGCAGCCGCGGATCGAGCGATATGGCTGGTATCGGGCGTCGGTGGAGATCAGCGCCGGGTCGCGTGTCGTCGGGTCGGACTTCGTCGACTTCGGGTGGGTGGTCGGGGCGAGCAAGATCGTGGCCGAGCCGGAGTCGGGCGCGGCCTTGCGCGGCGCATCGAACGCACCGGGAGGCGGGAGTGCCGACCGCTCCCGGTTCGGCGTCATCGTCCAGCGCCACCACCCGGACCTGATCGCCCAGTTGCCCGAAGTGGCTGTGCGCATGGGCGTGGGGCTGATCACGCTGCCGGCCTGGTGGGATTTTGACACGCAGGATCCCGGGGAGCAGGTCGACCTGATGATGCCGGTGATCAGGGCGATGCGCGGGAACCACCAGCGGGTGTCAATCATGTTCGACCGTCTTCCCGCGCCGATCGCCGGCGGGCTGGGCATCGAGATGCATGATGTGCTGGGGTTCTTCTCGTCTGACCCGGCGCGTTACGGGCCTCTGCTGCGGCCGATGCTCGATCGGCTTGGTCAGATGGTGCGTCGCTGGCAGATCGGCGGCGTGAACGACGAAGCGCTGACGCACCAGGCCGGGGCGGTGGACCTGCTCCAGTCGATTGATCGCGAGGTGCGGCGTCCGGTGCCTGAGGCCGAGTTGGCGCTGCCCTGGCCGATCGAACTGCCCGACCCGACTTCGCTGCTGGGCACGCGCAATCGGGTAACGCTGCTCAGCGCCGCAGGTCCGCTGGAGCATCATGAAGCCGCGGCGCTGGCCGAGCAGTGGAGGAGTCGCCCGGGCGATCCGCTCCACGAGCGATCGGTGCAATTGGTGCTCGAGTGCGAAGACGCCGGGCTCCTTGGCTATCAGGCGTGCGCCGAGGCGATGGCGCGCACGATGATCGAGGCATGGGCGGCGCTTGGTCCGCGGCACGATTCGATCGACGGGCGCGGGGGCGAACTGGCGCTGGTCGAGCCGTGGACGTGGACTTCGCACCGTCGCCCGCGGCTGATGCCGCGCCCCGAGGCGGTGGTGATGCGAAACCTGGTCGAGCGCCTGGCCGACCGCACCGCCACGGGCGAGATTCAGTTGGCACCCGGCGTCCGCTGCATACTGCTCGAGCCGCGGGCCGGCGCGGCGCCGGGGCGGGGGGCCGCGCTGGCCGTGTGGGCCGAGCCCCACGCACGCACGCCGCAGGCGCTCAGCCTGCTGCTCGGCGTTGAAGACCTGACGCTGGTCGACCTCTACGGCAACGCGTCGAACCTGCCGCGCACGCTGGTCGGCGAGTTGCATTTGCCCACGCACGAGGTGCCGGTCGGTTCTGCGCCCGTGTTTGTGGAAGGCGTCGACGCCGGGCTCGTGCGGTTCATTCACGCGCTGCAACTCGACCCGGCGATGCTCAGCGCCCGCAACGGGGGTGGGCGGCACAACATCGTGCTGGAAAACCCGTGGTCCGTGCCGCTGCGCGGCGAGTTGTACATCGTCGAGCCGGGCGGTTTCAGCAGTCCGAACCGGGGCATCGATCGCTCGTGGCAGATCGATCCGCGCGTCATCCCCTTTGCGATTGATCCCGGCGAGCGGGTGGTGGTTCCGATTGACGTCATTTTCAGCCCGTTTGAAGAAGCCGGTCCGCGCGACTTTGTCTTTGACGTCGAACTGACGGCCGAGCGAGAGTACGGAACCATCCGCATCAATCGTCCGGTGGAGATCGGTGCGCCGGGGCTGCGTATGCGCGTGTCGTACCGGCTCGGTCCCGGCGCCGGCGGACCGCATGTCTTCGTCGATGCCGACGTGATGAACACCGGTCCGGAACCGGTGACCTTTCGCCTGACGGCGCAGGCGTCGGGATTCCCGCGCGATTCGGCGTCGATTACGGCGCTTGCGCCCAGGCAGACGGCGCGCCGCACCTTCGTGTTCCCCGAGGCAGCCGAAAAACTGTCGGGCCTGAGCGTGTACGTCAGTTTGAGCGTGCCGGAGAGCGATATCCGGCTCAACGGCTCGGTGCCGATCGAATAGCGCCGCTCCCGCGCAGGTGTCACGGGGCTCCGGCCCGTGGGTCGCGCCCGCGATCCTTCTACCGTCGCGCCAGCAGAAACAACGCATACCCCATGCGCGGCGGCTCGATGACCAGCCCCTCCATGTCGGCCGTCGCCACCAGGCGCAGGGGCGAGCGATCGACTAGATCCGTCCATTCATCGAGGCTGTAGGTTCGCAGGTCGTACCGGCTGACTCGCTCCTCGATCTGTCCCCCCCGGTCGATCGTCAGATGGCTGATGACCTGTTCGCGGCGTCCATGCGGCGGCGGCATGAACTGCACCACCTGCGTCACGGCGCACGAGCCCCGAGCCCCGCGCCACACGTCCTCGCTGGCCTGTTCGAGCCCGTACAGCGAAATCGACAGTCCGACGCAGTAGCACGCGCCGGGGGCCAGCACGCGCGCCATCTGGTCAAGGTGCGCGAGCATCTGCTCATCGGTGTCCAGATGCCGGATGGTGTTGATCGGATTGATGGCAAACGTGACCGGGTGCTCGATCCGGTCGGCAAAGTTGGTCATCGACGCGACGAAGTAGGTTTCGGTTGCGCTTCCGCGTGCCCGCCCGGCCCGTTGCACGGCGTAGTCGATCATGCCGGGGCTGATGTCAAAGCCGATCGCGTCGATTCCGCGTGCGCGGGCCGCCCGCAGGTAGCGCCCGCTGCCGCAGGCCGGTTCGAGCCAGCACCGCCGCCGGCGCCCGGGCGGCGACCATCGCCGCTCGATCTGCACAAACGCATCGACTTCCTCACCCGTGCCGGGGGCGTGCAAAATGTCGTAGATCATGGGGTCTGAATACAGCCCGGTCGTGCTCACACGCACAGGCTATGCCGTCGCCACGGACGGCGTAGGATCGGATCATGCACGACCCGCACACGCTGGCCCGCCTGATCGAGGTCAACGTCCCGCTGTTCGAGCGGTTTCTCGATGGATTTGACGAGGGCAACCGGGCCGCACAGGCGCCGGGGTGTCCCAATCACCTCATCTGGACGCTCGGGCACGTGTCGCTGACGATGCATCGCATGTCCGATCGGCTCGGCGGGAGCGATGAGCCCGGCCCGCTGCCCGAGTCTGACTTCTACACCGGCGACGGACGAGGCGGGCAGCGCGATCGCTACGACACCGAGGCGATCTGCTTCGGCTCGACGCCTTTGCCCGAGCCCGACCGGTACCCGGGTTTGGCACGCGGGCGCCAGATCTTCAGCGACGCGTGCGCGCGGTTTCGTGAGGAGACGCTCAGGGCTGACCACGCCAAACTGACGCGGATGTCCCGGTGGGGCAGCGGCGAGCAGGCGGTGGGTGACCTGGTCATGCGCGTGGTGCTGCACAATGCGACCCACGCCGGGCAACTGACCGACCTGCGCCGGGGGCTGGGCCTCAAGCGCGTCATCGGTTGAGTCACCCGCTCAGGCCGGGCTGGGGACGGCCTCTGGCGGGAAGTCTGTCTGCCCGCCGCCGCCGCGCGGGACGGGTCGTTCGCGACCGTTGCGGGTTTCGGCCTCCAGCAGTTCGGCCACGCTCGGCTTGTCCAACCTCTCCCCGCGCATCAGCGTCTGGACCTCGTCGGCCGTGAGCGTTTCGTGCTTGAGCAAGGCCTCGGCCACGGCCACGACTTTGTCCCAGTTGGCGTCCAGGATTTGCACCGCGTCCTTGTACGCCTCGTCGATCAGTTGCCGCACTTCCTGGTCGATCGTCCGGGCCGTCTCTTCCGAGTAGTCCTTCTCGGGCAGGAACATCTCGCGGGTGTCGAGCGGCGCGTACCGCACGAAGCCCAGTCTGGACGACATGCCCCAGTCCAGGATCATCGTGCGGGCCAGTTGCGTGGCCTGCATGATGTCCTGCGAGGCGCCGCTGCTCACGTCGCCCATGGCACGCTCTTCAGCGATGCGCCCGCCGCAGGTCACCCGCATGGTGGCCAGCAGCCACTTCTTCGAGTAGCCCATACGGTCCTTCTCGGGCAGACTGAAGGTCGCCCCTCCGGCGCTGCCGCGAGGGATGATCGTCACCTTGTGCAGCGGATCGGCATCCTTGAGCAGCGCCTGCAAGACGGCATGCCCGGCCTCGTGGTACGCCACCAGCCGGTTTTCCTCCTTCTCGCGGTTGCGGCTCTTGCGGGCACGACCGAACTTGACCTTGTCCCGGGCTTCCTCAAGGTCTTCGTGCTCGATGAAGTCCTTGTTCTGCATGGTCGCGGCGATGGCGCCTTCGTTGATGATCGCTGCCAGGTCGGCGCCGCTGAACATCGGCGTGCCGCGGGCGATCTTCTCAAGGTCGATGTCCTCACCCAGTTTGACCTTCTTGGAATGTACCTTGAGGATTTCCAGCCGCCCCTTGAGATCGGGCAGCGGAACGGTGATCTGCCGGTCGAAGCGTCCCGGGCGCGTCAGCGCCGGGTCGAGCACGTCGCCGCGGTTGGTCGCCGCGATGACGATCACGCCGTCGCTGCTTGTGAATCCGTCCATCTCGACCAGGATCGCGTTGAGGGTCTGCTCGCGCTCGTCATTGCCCCCGCCGCTGAACCCGCCCCCGCGACGCCGCCCGACCGCGTCGATCTCATCGAGGAAAATGATGCACGGGGCGCTCTCCTTGGCCTGCTTGAAAAGATCGCGCACGCGGCTGGCGCCCACGCCCACGAACATCTCTACAAAGTCCGAGCCGGAAATCGAGAAGAAGGGCACATCGGCCTCGCCGGCGATCGCCTTGGCCAGGAGCGTCTTGCCGCAACCGGGATCCCCGACCAGCAGCACCCCGCGCGGAATGCGCCCGCCCAGTCGTGTGAACTTCTTCGGATTCCGCAGGAACTCGATGATCTCCTTGACCTCGTCCTTGGCCTCGTCGATGCCCGCGACGTCCTTGAACGTCACCCCGGTCATCTCCTTGGTCAGACGCTGGTGACGGCTCTTGCCGAAGTTGCCCAGCATCCCCGCCCCGCTCGCCGCCCCGCGCAGTCCACGGCTGA
Organism: Cyanobacteria bacterium CYA; assembly: GCA_008363215.1. Lineage (GTDB taxonomy): Bacteria > Planctomycetota > Phycisphaerae > Phycisphaerales > UBA1924 > J022. Next base: position 126,806 of record RHKP01000009.1, on the reverse strand, counting down.
CCATCATCCAGATCAGCAGCATGATGAGCAGCACCGGCCCGAAGAAGATCAGCAACTGGAACCAGGGCGAAGGCGCCCGCGCCAGCATCTTGACATCCAACTCCCGCAGTCTGGCGACGTAAATCTCCCGCGTCGCCGAGTTCATCTGCACGATCACTGTCTGCCGCCCCGACCGCGTCTCGGGCTGCTTGATCTCCGCGATGATCGCGTCGTCACGCACCACCACCGGCACGTTGGCAACCAGATCCTGAGCAAGGATGTGGCTCTCAAGGTCGTTGAACGTCACCCGGTTCCCGCTCTGCGAGTAACTCAGGAACATCACCAGCATCACGACCAGCAGGATGACCGTGATGAAGCCGAACAATCCGTTGCGATTGGGAGCCCCCGCAGCCGTCTTCCCCCCCGGCTGCCCGTTCCCCCCACCGGGCTTGCTCTCGGGCGCGGGCGGCTCAGAGGCGTTCATGCGCTCCGGCTCGGGGGTCTTCTTCTTCGAGTTTCGTTCAAGCATCCATGTTTCCATTCGGTCCGGGAGCCCGGCTCGTTTGGTCCAAAGCCGCAGCGCGCACCAACTCCGACTTACGCTAGGCTTGTGTACGTACCACTTCGCCCGCCGGTTCGATCCCGATACATCTCCTACCAGTCTGCTCGCAGTTCGGACACCACGTCCTCTGCCAGTTCCGCGATCGCGCCTCGCTGCCCGATCTCCGCCCGCTCGCCCGTGCCCCGTGCCGGGACAAACACCGATACGGCCGAGAATCTTTCACGCGATACCAGCATCTGCCCTGTCCGGTTGTCCATCCAGTCGAAGCGGATCTCCACCCGCACCGCCTGCTCCTGCACCAGGCCCGAGCCACGCGTCACCGACAGCCGGTCAAACTCCACGTCCGTGATCGTCCCTTGCAGCGTCGTGTCGGCTGATCGACCGACCGTCACGACCCACGGCGTCGATCGCTGGATCTGCTTGACGATCGCCTCGGTCAGTTGTGTCTCGATGCCCGTCGCGTGCGTCTGGTTCTTGAAGATCGGCACCGAAATCGACTGCACGTTGCCCGAATAGGTCGAGCCCCAGGCATATCCGCGCGAGGGGTCCGACGCGCACCCCGAACAGGCGAGCATCCCCGCAGCGAAAACCAGAACCCCCAGCGCCGGCTCAAGGCGTCGCATCAGACTCTACCTTTTCCTCGCCCGTCCGTTCGACCTGTTCGGCCTTGTCGAGCAGACCACGCTGTTCGAGGATCTTCACTGCCTCGGCCGCCGCCGCGCTCGTCGGACGCGCCCGGACCAGACGTCGCAGCGTGTAGCGAGCCGATTCCTCATCGCCCTGCTTGAGATACCACCGGGCCGTGTCGAGCAGGTGATCGCCCGACGACTCGTCAACCCAGGTCTCCAACTGCACGGTCACTCCGGCCTGCTCGGCCTCTGCGGGATACCGCGACTGAAAATCCTCGATCAGTACGCCGGCTTCGGTCAGCCCGCTCTGGTCGTAGCGCGGGCCTTTATACGAGGCGATGTTCGCGAAAATCTCACGCAGCGCCGCGTAGCGCCGGTTCTGGCTCTCCGGAAAGTTGGCGACGAAAATGCCGTACATGTCGGCCGCCATCCGCATGTCGCGTTTGCCGTAGTAGTAATCTCCCAGATCCAGCGCGGCCATCTCGGCCAACTGGCTGCCCGGCATGCGCTCCTGCACGCGAATCATCAACTCCTCGCCCAGTGACGTGGCGCCCTGGATGCGCAAGCCGAACCACCGACGGTTCATTCCGCCGAGGTACATCTTGGCGATTTCATACTCGCGCTCGACGGCCTTGGGGAACTCCGGAGCGCCGTAGAACTGCTTGATGATCGCCTCGTAGTCGTACAGCGCCTCGTACTCATCCTTGAGCGCCAGTTTGGCGTCGCCTCGCAGCAGGTAGCCCTGCGGCAGGTCGGGGTTGTCGGTGTACTTGTGGAGGGTCATCCACTGGTTGAGGATTTTCAGCGCCTCGCCGGGCCGGTCGGACGCCAGCAGACGCCGCGCCTCGCTCAGCACCGCGTCGCCCCCCTCCACCTGCTCTCCGGTCCAGCCCTGACCCTCGAGCGAGAACTCCTCGGCCTGGCCGAACGCCAGTCCGCCCGTCCCTGTCGCAAGAACGCACCACCCGATGGCTGCCCATCTTCTCATGCGGACAGCATAGTCGGTCCGGGCGGGTTCCTCCGACGGGCTTCTCGGCCCCCGAACACCCTGATAGGCTGGGGGACGGCTGTGACTTGTGCAACGAGTGGACCCGTGCTTCCGTACCACCGATCAGCCTGGAGAGACACCAAGATGCTGGAAGCGGCCGCCATCCTGATGCTGGGCCTGGGATTGCAACCAAACGGGGGCCAACTGACACTGCCGCCCGAGGTTCATGCTGCCATTGTCTCGGGGTTTTCGGCCGGAGCGTACTCGATCCAGTCGTTGGCGATACCCCCGGTTATGGCGGGTGAGTTTGCCGTTCCCGTCGATCTGGGTGGAATCCCGTGCGTGCTGCATCTCCAGCCGCACTCGATTCGGGCCGGTGACTTTCGCGTGATGATCGTCGACGGGACGGGCGCGTTGGTCGAGTATCCGCCGCCGCCGCCGAGGACTTTCCGCGGGCAGGTCCAAGGGATCGAAGGCAGCATCGTCGGCTCGCTGCTCGAGTCAGGGCTGCACGCGATCGTGGCCACGGAGGCGGGGTGCTGGGTCATTCAGCCGCTGAACCTGCTCGCGCCGGTCGATCGCTCGCTGCATGTGGTCATGCCGGCCGAGGATCTGCTGCCCACCGACGGATGGTGCCCCGGAGGCCTATCCACGGGGTCGATCGGTCGAGCGCTGCGTTCGACGGGCGTACCGCGCGGGCAGTTTCTCGTCGCCGACGTGCAAGCCCATGCCGACTTTGCACTGTTCGGGCGCACCGGCAGCGACGTCGACGACACCGTGGCCGACGTCGAGATGGTCATGCACGCGGTCTCGGTGATCTACGAGCGTGACGTGAGCGTTTCGCTCAACCTCGGCGGCGTGCTGGTGAGCACGAGCCAAGGCGAGGATCCGTACACCTCCAACGACGCCGGCACGCTGCTCGACCAGTTCCGAACCTGGTGGAACGCCAACCAGGGTTCGGTCGTGCGAGACCTGGCGCACCTGTTCACCGGGCGCGAACTGGACGGAAGCACCATCGGGCTGGCATACCTGGGCGTGGTGTGCACGAGTCCCAACTACTCCTATGGGCTCAGCGAAACGCGCTATTCGCTGAATCTCAACAACCGCATCGCGCTGACGGCCCACGAAATCGGGCACAACTTCTCGGCCACGCACTGCGCAGGTGAAGACTGCCACATCATGTGTCCGACGCTCAACGGGTGCGGCGGGGTCGGGTTGCCCAACTTCGGCCCGTCGGCGATCAATGAGATCTCGGACTTTGCACAGTCGGGCGACTGCTATGACGTGGGCGACCGCCAGCCTCTGCCGCTGCCGGTGGTGGACACCTTTCCCGTGAACAGTTACGACGCGACGCGCTGGGGCGTGATCGACAACGCGTTGATCACCAACAGCGCCGTGGGCGAGCCCAGCCCGCCGTGGGTTGCGCTGCTTCACCAGACCTCGGGGCTGGAGACCTGGCCCATCGATCTGGTCGGCCCGTTCGACCGCCCGGTGACGGTGAGTTTCTGGCTGAACACCTATGGCGTCGACGCGGGGGAGACGATCTCGGTGCTGTATCGTCCCGACGGAGGCGCGCTGCAATCGCTCATCTCCATCGCCAGCGCCACCTCCAACTCCCAGGACTTCCCGTTGGTGCGCCTGCGTCTGCCGCCCGGGGCGCTCGGGCGCCAGTCGAGCATCGCGCTGGTCAGCAACGGCAACGGATTCGACGACGGCTGGTACCTCGACGACTTCCGCGTCGAAGTGGCCGACCTGCCTTCGCTGCCGATCATTGACGCATTCTCCGGCACGGTCATCGACCAGTTGATCTGGGAGCAGCGATCGGGCGCGGTGATCAACCAGGGCTCCCCAACGCCGCCCTCGGCGCCCTACGTTCTCAACCTTGACAACGCCGATTTCATCGAGACGATGGCGCTGCGGGCCGACACGGCTTCCAACCAGGACGTCTGGATCGAGTTTGCCGTGCAGTCCAGCGGCGTTGAGAGTTCCGAGCCCCTTGAAGTGCTGTATCGCAACGCGGGCGGTGCGTTGCAGATGCTGTGGAGCCACGAGGCGCCGACGACCGAGCGCAGTCTCTTTCGCACGGTGCGCATCCCGCTGCCGCAGGCGGCCGAGAGCGATGCCCTTTCCATCCGCTGGCGTGCCACGAGCAACGAGAGCGCCGACGACTGGTTTGTCGATGATGTGCGGATCGAGCGGGCGGAGGTCTTTGCGCCCCCGTTCTTCGACGAGTTCGATGATGTGGAGGAAGTATTCGACCCGACGCTGTGGTTCCCGCTCGATGGCGGCGTGATCAACCAGGGCGCGCTTGGCAATCCCTCCGGGACGAGCGTGCTCAACCTTGACTGGGCTGACACGCTGACCACTCGCCCGTTCCACGCCGGCGTCGATGCGCAGAGCCAGGTGCTGGTCGCTCGCATGTGGGTGCAGAGCAACGGGGTCGAGTCCGGCAAGCGCCTGTACCTGGACTACCTCAATGCGTCGGGCGCGTGGGTGAACGCCTGGTCTGTTCGTTCAAACACCACGACCCGCACCACGTTCGGCCGCGTCGAGATCGCGCTCCCCGCAGCAGCGCGGCACGCCCAGGCACGGCTCCGTCTGCGCGTTGATGGCGCCGACGGCAGCGACGACTGGTTTGTGGATGATCTGTCGGTCGACATCGAACCGGCGCCGAGTCCGCCGGTGATTGATACCTTCCCCAGCACCGTGATTTCGGGGTTGATCTGGGGCGAAGCCGACTCGGTCACCATCAACTCCGGGGCGATCAACCCGCCCAGCCCGCCCTATGTTCTCAACCTCGACTTCGCCGAGCACGCGACCACCCAGCCGATCAACATGTCGTCGGCGTCCGGCGACAGCCCGGTGGTGACGTTCTACCTCCAGCACAACGGCGTCGAGGCGGGCAAGCACCTGTACGTTGACTACTCCGACGCAGGCGGCACGTGGCGGCGCGCCGCGACGTTCACCTCGACCTCGGACCTGCGCACCACCTACGGCGCCGTCAACATGCTGCTTGGGCAGAATGCACTCCATGCCGCGATGCGCGTGCGACTGATGGTCGATGGCGTCGACGGCGGCGACGACTGGTTCATCGATGACTTCCGCGTGCGCCTCATGGATGAACTCGACGGGCCGGTGTTTGAACGCTTCCTCTCCACGCGGCTTGATCCCTGGCTCTGGCAGCCGCTGGCAGGCTCGCCGGTGATCAACTCCGGGGCCGTCAACCCGCCCAGTGCGCCCTACGTGCTCAATCTCGACCGGGACGAATCGCTCCAGACGCCGCCCTTCGGCGACTCGACCTTTGTCGGCGATCGTCCCAGCGTGAGTTTCTTCCTCCAGCACAACGGGGTAGAGCCGGGCAAGTCGCTCATGGTCGACCTGGTGGATCCCGGCGGCACGCCGCACAACCTGCGCACGTTCATCTCCGACACCTTGTCGCGCACTCCGTTCGCCTGGTACACCCTTGACCTGCCCGCGGAGACGAATTCCGGTTCGCGGGTGCGGCTGAGCGTGCTCAGTCCGGATGCCGACGACGACTGGTTCCTCGACGACATCTTCATCGGCGAAAAGACCGAACTGTTCACCCCGTGGAGCGACGACTTTGAGAGTGCGCTTGAACTGGGGCTGCGCAACTGGCCGGGAAGTTCGGCCGGCGCAAGCACCGGGGCGACAGGCGAGCCGAGCGGGGCCGCATCGATGCGCATCGGGCTGGCCGACTACGCCCAGTCGCTGCCGATGCGTCTCGAAAACGCCGCAGCACCCCAACACCTGCACGCGTGGGTGCAGCACGCCGGCGGCACGGCAGACGATCAACTGGCGGTGTACTACATCGATCAGACCGGCGCGCAGCGACCGCTGGCGACGATCCTGACCAGCCAGGCCGGCTCGACGAGTTTCCGTCCCTGGCAGGTCGAGTTGCCCTTCGACGCCCTGCACGCGGCGTTTCGGGTGATCTTCGCGTGGGACCGCGGCAACGGCGTGTGGTTCCTCGACGACGTGGGAGTCACACCCGACGTGCTCGATCTGGGCTGCCCGCCCGATCTCAACGCCGACGGCTCGGTCGATTTCTTCGACCTCCAGTTGTACCTCAACGCCTTTTCGGCCGAGTTGCCCGAGGCCGATCTGAACGCCGACGGCTCGGTTGATTTCTTCGACGTGCAGTTGTATCTGAACCTGTTCAGCGACGGATGCGAGTGATTACTTCTCGCCGACTTCGCCCGGGGCGATCGACATGCCCGTGATGCGCGTCTCGAAGGCAATTTGCCCGCCGACGATACCCTGGGCGGCGGTGACGAAGCGGCGCAGGCTGTACTTCTCTTCCTTGCAGAGGATGTAGAGATCGTCGCCCGGCTCGACGGCCCGGCGGAAGGCGGTGTCGTCCAGACGCATGAACACCGCCAGTTGCGGACGCGGGTGGCGCGAGTTGTAGAGGAAACAGGCGACCTGCGCCGCCGACTCGACCATCAGAACCCCGGGATACAACGGCTTGCCCGGAAAATGCCCGCGCACCCAGAACTCGTCGTGGCGGACGTGCTTGAGCCCGATCCCCTGCGTATACCCGGCGTTGTGCCAGACCATGCGGTCAATCAATGCCATCTCATGTCGATGGGGATTGATCTTCGCGATCGCTTCGGCGTCGGCCACACACGCGCTGAGGTCGATCCCCTCGATCGCAAAGAGCAGTTTGGCACGCAGCCCGTCCGACTCGGACAGACCCGGTGATCCGGAAGATGGTCGCTTCTGGGAGACCGACATGACCGCTCACTCGTCCGTGCGCACTTCGAGCATCTCCTGCCTGATTTCCTGTGCCAGGTTCTTCACGTCCTGCATGGCCTTGCGCACCCGCGTGCCCGCCGCCTTGTTGCCACCCTTGGCCTTGTTGTAGTCCTCGCGGATGGCTTCGATTGCCTGCTGAAGCTGATCGAGTCGGTCCACGGCTGCTTCCTTCCTCAAAGATGGGTGCCCCAGTTACGCGACGAACCTTGGAGACAGAACTGCTCCCGCCGCCCCCGGGGGCGACGGTTCACAGCATAGCCCATCCTACGGCCTAGCGGAGCACCTGGTGACCCAGCGTTTCGACCAGTCGCAACGCCGTTTCCAGGTACAGAGGGTTCCCCTCGCGCCCCAGGAACGCGGGGGCGCACGACGCCATCATCAAACGCCGGATATTGGCAAGTTCGGTATATTCATCCCCTGTTTTGAGGCCATGCTGCCGCCGTATCCGCGCCATCGCCGACACCGGCTTGACTCCGTGCAACATCTGCTCGTGCCCCCAGTATTGGCGTTCCAGGTAGACGGCATCCTCGACCCAATGCCCCGCGTGCACCAGCGCCAGGTCGATCAGAACCACCGCACCCTGCCCGCGTTCGGGACCGCGGTGCATGGCATTGCCCGGGTGCAGGTCCCCGTGGCACCACGTGCAGATCGGGCGACGCCGCCACCGGTCGATCAGATCCCCCAGCCCCCGATGCACCTTGCGCAGCCCTTCGGCCCAGCGCTGCTCATGCTCGATGTGGTTATCGCGGACGGCTTCGCGGGCACGGTCCAGCAGTTTCACCCAATCGGGGGGCTCAGGACGGTCGGCTTCGGTCACGGGCTTGATGTCCGAGGCTCGGCGATGGAACTCACAGGCCGCCTCGAGCAGGGCGGTAACCTGCTCCATCGCCAGGTCACTGCCAAGCGTGCCGCCCCGGAGGCGTTCGATCACCAGCCAGGCCAGGTCGTAGTTGCCCAGTTTGTCGCCTGCAGCCACGATCCGCGGCGTGCTGGCGCACAGGTGATCTGACTCGGGGGTCCACGATCCCAGGCGGGTGGACCAGAAGTGCTCGGTGTACCCCACGGGCAGTTTGACCAGGACGTCCATCGATTTCCCGTCGTCGAAGGTCCAGGTGCTCATTCCCGTGGCGGCGCCGCCTTTCTGCCAAGTCGAGCGGAACCACTGAATTGCCCCGAGTCGGCCCCGGCAGGCGTCACGTACGACCGGGGCCAGTTCAGTGGCCAGGGCCTGGGGGTCGGCGGACAGGCAGTCACTGGCGCGTGGGTGCTTCAACGCAACGGGTTCCTCGACTCGTGACTACACCTTATCGACCGCGGCGGCCACTTTCACGAACTCGTCGGGTGACATCTCGCAGACACGCCGCGTGGGCTCCAGGTCGGGCGGGAGCGGGATCCCCAGCGTCCGGGAAGCCGGGGCGATCTGTTTGCGACGCTGGGTGAACAGCCGTTGAACCACGTCGGCCAAACCCACCAGATCGTCGGTCAGAGCCCGTGGCCGACGGACGAGCGCGATCATGGCGCTGTCCACCTTCGGACGGGGCCAGAAGCATGCAGGCGGCAGCGTGGCCAGGCGCTTGACTTCGGCCGCCGCGCGGGCGACCACGCTGATCGAGCCGTACTCCTCGCTTCCCGGGGCAGCCATGATCCGGTCGGCCACCTCGCGCTGGATGGTCACATGCATCGCACGGCACTGCGGGAAGCGCGTCAGCAGGACCAGCAGCAGGGGGGTGCCGGCTCCGTACGGCAGGTTGGCGATGAGTTGAAAGGGCTGGTCGGCGAGTTCTTCGGCCAGGGCGGGCGACAGCGAGCGCTTCGAGCCAAGACAGTCGCCCCGCACCAGCGTGAAGCCGGTGCGCCCGGTCAAGCGGTCGAGCAGCAGGTCGCACAGGTGGTCGTCCAGTTCGCACGCGACCACGCGACACCCGCGGTCGAGCAGTTCCTCTGTCAGCGTCCCGGTGCCCGGCCCGACCTCGAGCACCAGGCTGTCCTGCCGCACCTCTGCCGCATCGACCAGCCGCCGGATCAGGTTGTGGTCGATCAGGAAGTTCTGCCCGAGCGACTTCTTCGGGCTCAGGCCCCGGTCATCGAGCAATGCCCGAATCTGCGCGAGAGTCTGCACGCTCACCATGCTCCGGAGAGGATCATGTCGATGGCGTGGGCCACGCCGTCCTCGGAGTTCGACTTGGTGACGACGTCGGCCACCGCTCGCGCCTCCGGGGCCGCGTTGCCCATCGCGATCCCCAGCGCCGCCTCGCGCAGCATGGTTACGTCGTTGACGTGGTCTCCCATGGCGCAGACGCGCGGGTTGAACAGGGCGTTCTGCTCGGCGAACCACTCCACGGCCGACCACTTGTGCGCCCGCGCGTCAAACACCTCGAGCACGTGGACCTCGCGCCCCCCTGCGTTCTGGAGGTCGCTGCTGATCACCGCCGGGAACGAGTGCAGCAGGGCGTTTGACCCGAAGTGCCTGCGCAGACGCCGCATGAGCGGCACCGAGCGGCGCGAGTCGGCCACGATGCTGGTGCGGATGGTGTACTCGGGGTGCGTGTCCTCTTCGATCGAGCCGACAAACTTCAACTCCACCTTCAGCGCCTCGAACCACCACACCGACACCGGGTCGATCGCGTGGTTGTCCGGCCCGGTCACCACGAGATAGTCAAAGCCCGCCGCGAACCGGTCCTTGAGCACCAGCGCCGCGTTGCCCTCTTCGTGAAAGGCCTCGACCGCGTGCGCGACCGTCGCCGGGCTCATGGCAAAGCGGTGCAGCGTCTTTCCGCTGGCAACGTCGGCGATCATGGCCCCGCCCGCCACGGCCACCGGCCCGACGTGCCCGATGTGGTTGAGGATGTGCCGACACTCCACCAGCCCGCGCCCCGTGCACGGAAAGATCGACAGCCCGGCCTCCCGCGCCCGGTGGACCGCCTGCCGATTGACCTCAGACACTGTGCCGTCCGGCCCGAGCAGCGTGCCGTCGAGATCGAGCGCGAGGATGTCGTAGTGGAGCGCCACGGCAAGAGCGTAGCCCGGCTCGGTCGGGCACAGAACTCGGGGCTTTCGCCACGGAAAACGCAAAGACGCACAGGGGAATTCGGAAGTCACCGTAGACGAGATCCGAACCCTCGCCGGGGTTATGGAGGGAGCCGTTGCTCACCTGAGAGTTCGGAAGAGAGGCAGAGACAGGGCAATCAGCAGGCCTTGCGGCGGAATGCGTGATCTGTTCTCCGCCTTCAACTTCTTGAAACAGTGTGCAACGCCGGGGTGCAAGGGCCTCTATCCCCGTCGTGCAAGCGAGATTTGTCAGTGGGTAGCATTCGCCATGCATGACGCACACGCCATCAAGCCGGGCGCCATCAAGGCCTGCACCTTTGACTGCTTTGGCACACTCATCGACTGGTCCAGCGGCCTTCTCGCGGCCCTGCGCCCGCTCGCGTCGCAGTATGCGCCGGGCACAAGCGAGTCCGACCTGCTGGAGCGGTATGGGCGCCAAGAGCGGGCGGTTGAGGCCGGTCCGTACCTGTCCTATCGCGGCGTCCTCGGCGAGGTGACGCGGCGCATGTTCGGGCCGGCCGCCGACGCTGATGCGCTGTCACGTTCGCTCTCGACGTGGGAGCCCTTCCCCGACACGGTCGAATCACTCGCCCGTCTGCGGTCCGGCTTCCGCCTGGGCGTGCTGTCGAACATCGATGACGAGATGTTTGAGCCGATTCTCGGCAAACTCGGGCGGCCGTTCGAGGTGGTGGTGACGGCTTCGCAGGTGCGAAGTTACAAGCCCGGCGAGGCACACTTTCGCGAGGGGCTGCGGCGGCTGGGGCTTGAGGCGCACGAGGTGCTGCACGTGGCCGAGAGCCGGTTTCACGACATCGAGCCGGCACGGCGGATCGGATTTCGCACCGTCTGGGTGGACCGCGGGCGCAGCGCCTCCGGCGCGGGCGACGCGCGGCCCGATCTTACCGTCCACTCGCTGGCGGAGTTGGTCGGGCTGGTCGGCGCGTAGAGGGGTTGGAGCGTTCGGCGTGCCGAGCGTTGCCGGATGCACCTTCGCCGTCGCGGCTCGCTGAATGCGTATTGGCAGTGTGCGTACCGCCGCGCGAACCCATGCCCCCGTGTACACTCTCTGCACGGAGAACGCCATGCCCCTGACCCGCGATCAGATCGCCCAGCGTGCCGCCCGCGAACTGCGTGACGGCTATGTCGTCAACCTCGGCATCGGCATGCCCACGCTGGTGGCCAACTACATCCCCGCCGGGATGGATGTGTGGTTGCAGTCGGAGAACGGGCTGCTGGGGATCGGGCCGTTCCCCACCGAGGCCGAGGTCGACGCCGACCTGATCAACGCGGGCAAGCAGACGGTGACGGCCCGCAAGGGAGCCAGTTATTTCTCAAGTTCTGACTCGTTCGCGATGATCCGCGGCGGGCACATCGACATGTGCATCCTGGGGGCCATGCAGGTCAGCGAAGAGGGCGACATCGCCAACTGGATGATCCCCGGCAGGATGGTCAAGGGCATGGGCGGGGCCATGGACCTGGTGGCCGGCGTGAACAAGGTCATCGTGATGATGGAGCACAACTCCAAGGGCGGCGAGGCCAAACTCGTCAAGGAGTGCTCGCTCCCGCTGACCGGCACGGCGTGCATCGACATGGTGATGACCGAACTGTGCGTGCTGGAGATGGACGAACATCGGCGGCGCTTCCGCCTGATCGAACTCGCCCCCGGCGTGACGAAGGAAGAGGTGATCGAGAAGACCGAGGCGGAGATCCTGGTCGCACAGCACGTGCCGACGATCGCAGTGTGAGCGCGCGGTTTCAACTGCGAGCCGCGAGTCGGTCCGTGCCGGGCCGGTTCGGGATTCGAGGTGCAATTCAAGATGCTGCGCGCGGGAGGGTTGCCCATGAGGTTCGTCACGTTGTTGCTCGTGCTGGTTTCGTTCGCCTCGTCATCGCTCGCCCAGTCTCTGGACGCCCTGACTCGTCCCCGCGACGCGGTCTCGGCGCGCGTCGGCTCCAACCACCCCGAGGCCTGGGCCAACTGGGACAACCGCCGGGTCCAGCCCGGCGAAACCTATACCCTCGCCGAACTCGAAGGCCCCGGTGTCATCCGTCACATCTGGTTCACCTTCCCGGACTCGGGCGCAAGTTGGATCGCCGCGAACGGCTGCGCCTCGCCTGACGAAATCGTCCTCCGCATGTACTGGGACGGCTCGGAAAGCCCCGCCGTCGAAGCGCCGCTGGGCGACTTCTTCGCCGCCGGTTTCGGGCGACGGGCGGCCGTCCGCTCTATCCCCGTGCAGGTTCAGGGGGGCGACTCGTACAACTGCTTCTGGCCCATGCCCTTTTTCAAGTCCGCGAAGATCACGCTGACCAATGAGAGCCAGCGCGTGCTCACCGCGCTGTACTACCAGATCGACTACACGCGGGAAGTGTCACTGCCGCCGGACACGGCCTACTTCTGCGCCCAGTACCGCCAGGAGTTCCCCACCCAACTCGGGCATGACTATCTCGTCGCCGACATCGAGGCCCCCGAGGGCGGCGGGCACTACATCGGCACCGTCCTGTCCGTCCGCTCGCGCAGCCCGCAGTGGTTTGGTGAGGGCGACGACAAGTTCTACATCGACGGCCAGTCCACGCCGAGCATGTGGGGCACCGGTACCGAAGACTACTTCCTCAACGCCTGGGGCATGGAGCAGGAAACGTTCCCCTACTTCGGCGTCTCCCGCTGCGACGGGTGGCTGGCCGAACTCGGCGACTCCGGCACTATGTACCGCTGGCACATCGACGACCCCGTGCGCTTCCGCACGAGTCTGCGCTTCGAGATTGAGCACAACGGCTGGATGTCGGCCGACGAAACCACCACCGGCAACGTCGAAGGGCACGTCGAACGCGAGGACGACTTCGCCAGCGTCGCCTTCTGGTACCAGCGCGGGCAGCCGAAGCGATTCACGATGCTGCCGGGCGCGGCCGAGCGAAAACTCCCGGCGATCGACGCGATCATCGAAGGTGCGACGCTGCTTGATGGCGCCGCGATGGTGGGGGGCCGGGCGCAACTGCAGCCCGGCGGTCCGTGGACCGGGCAGGGGCAGATCCTGTTCCGCGCCGAGGCTGTCGGATCGACGCTGACCGTCACCTTCACCGTCCCCGACGATCGCCCGCGCGCCCTCGTCGTGCCGATCACACATTCGTATGACTTCGGCATCTACCAGGTCGCGCTCGACGCCCAGCCCATCGGCGAGCCCATCGACGCGTTCAGCCCGGAGATCGAAGTGATCCAGCATCGTTTCGGCGACGCGCCCATCGCCCCCGGCCAGCACACGCTCTCGCTTCAATGCGTGGGTATCAACCCGAACTCGAAGGGCTACCTGATCGGGCTCGACAGCGTCCGCCTGCGCCAGCGTTGGGAGCGCAAGCGCCCGCCGCTCAAGCCGTAAGAAGGCACAGGCTACGGAGACAGGCACACTCGGGAGAACCGGAAACAAGCCTGGAACGCCGTCGAGAGAACAAAGGGGCATCGCGCGATGGCTCCCTCGCCGGCGCTTCGGGCTCGTACGGCGTCGGGCTCGTACGATCTTCTTCGTCACTTCTCTTTGTGCCGGCGTGCCTTTCCTTACGGCTCGGGCTGCGCGTCAGGCGCCGGCTCCTCTTGCGGCTCCGGCAAGGCAGGAGTGGTCCCCGGCGGCGTGCCCAGCGGGCGGCCCAGTTTCCCTTCGATATAGTGCCGGAACTCGTCCGACAGATCGATCTTGACGACTTCGGCCGGCACACCCGCCGCGTCCGCGGCCGCCTGCGCCTGCCCGATCACCGTGCGCAACTCGTCGTCGCTGACGGCTTCGGGCTTCTGAAACTCGATGTTGTTGTTGCCGGTGTCGTACGCAATCGGCTTGAGAACCTCGTCCAGATTCTCCCACTTCACCTTGCCCTCGGAGATCGCCTGCGCGAGCCGGTCAAAGGTGATGCCCGCGGCGGCCTTCTCTTCGTCGCTGAGTTTGGAGGGCGCCACATACAGGGCCTGGAACTGCAGCGCAGCGCCGGTCGCCAGCACCGAACTGCTCCCAAAGTCCGCGAAGATGGTCCCGATTTCCTCCAACGTGATGTTTCCGGCCTTGAAGTCGTCGCGCACCTCGTCGATGATCGCGTTGATCTCCGGCTTCTCCGATGCGGGCAGATCGCTCTCCTGGATGAGCGCCCGCATGCCGGCGGCCGTACCGTTGGCGATCCACTGCCTCCCATACATGAAAACGACGACTCCGCCGATGATCGCCAACAGCAGGATCACACTCAGCACGATCAGGCATCCCTGAATCAGGCCGCCGCGACGGTGGGTACTCATCAGGTGAGGTGAGATTCGTTCGAGCATACTTCGGTCTCCGTGACAGTCGTTCCCCCGGGGCGACCGAGCGTACCGACCCGCCCTTTCGTTCTTCGGAACCGGAGCGGCCGGATTCTACGGTTCGGACTCGCGCCGCATGAGTCTACCATCGACCATGCAGTGGTTTGATGCACACCTTGACCTGGCGTACCTGGCCGAGTGCGGGCGCGACATGCACGTGGAGCCCGAGGAATCACGTGGTCGGCATCAACCGGCGACCATCACGCTGCCCTCTCTGCGTGCCGGCGGGGTGCGTGCCTGCCTGGGCACGATTTTCACCGAGGCGATCCAGGATCCCAAGGCCCCCGATGCGGAAACCGGCTCGTTCGCCTACGCCCAGGGCGACGCGCGGGGAGCCTGGGTGGCCGGCATGCGCCAACTCAAACTCTACCACGCCTGGCGCGACGCCGGGCTGATCCGGCTCATGGGCCCGCGCGGGCAGAACGCCGGCGCGGTCTCCTCCGACGAACACGGGCCCATCCTCCTCGGCGTCCTCATGGAATGCGCCGACCCCATCGAGGCGCCCGAGCAACTGGTCACCTGGGTCGAGGGCGGCGTGGTCGCCATCGGCATGGCCTGGTGGCACCACTCCCGCTACGCCGGCGGCAATGGCACGCCCGGACACGGTCTGACCCAACTGGGCAAACAACTGGTCCCCCGCATCGACGAACTCGGCGTCGTGCATGACCTCTCCCACCTCTCGCAGAAATCGACCGAGCAGTTGCTCTCCATGACCCATGCGGCCGTCATCGCAAGCCACTCCAACTCCCGCGCCCTGCTCGAACCGGACAACGAACGCCACCTGGCCGATGAGACCATTCGCGAGATCGGGCGTCGCGGCGGCGTCATCGGGCTCAACCTCGTCCGCAACTTCATCCGCACGGGGCTTGATCGCAAAGACCCCAACGACCGCCCGAGCGTCGCCGACGCGATCAACCACGTGGAGCATGTCTGCGAGATCATGGGCCACCGTCGCGGCGTGGGCATGGGCTCGGACATGGACGGCGGCATCACCGGGCACGACCTGCCCCGCGGGATTGACCGCCCGCGCGACTTCGAGAAACTGGGTGAGGAACTCCGCAATCGCGGCTGGAGCGACGCCGAAATCGAAGGCTTTGCCTGGGGCAACTGGTCGCGGTTCTGGGGGCTGTCATGAGCGGTGTGCGGGTCGGCATGTGGTCCGGGCCGCGGAATATCTCGACCGCACTGATGCGCTCGTGGGAGAGTCGCTCGGACTGCTTTGTATCCGATGAGCCGCTGTACGCCCACTATCTCAAGTTCACCGGGGCCGACCACCCGGCCCGGGAGGAGATCATCCAGAACCACGAGTGGGACTGGCAATTGGTGACGCGCTCGCTGACCGGCCCGATCCCGCGCGGGAAGACGGTGTGGTACCAGAAGCACATGAACCACCATCTCACGCCGGAAGTCGGGCGCAAGTGGATCCTGGAACTGCGCAACGTGTTCCTGATCCGCGATCCGGTGGAGATGATTACCAGTTTCATCAAGGTCATTCCGAATCCGACGCCGACCGATCTCGGGCTTCCGCAGCAGGTCGAACTGTGGGAGTGGATCCGCGCCCGCACCGGGCAGGCCCCGCCCGTGATCGACGCGCGCGACGTGCTCGAAAACCCGCCGGCCATGCTCTCGGCCGTCTGCCGGCGCGTCGGCGTGCCCTTCGACCCGGCCATGCTTGCATGGAAACCAGGCCCGCGCGACACCGACGGGCTCTGGGGCCCGCATTGGTACGACAGCGTGTACAAGAGCACCGGGTTCGGCCCCTACAAATCGAAGCACGAGCGCGTGCCTGAGCGACTTGCCGGCGTGCTTGAAGAGTGTCAGCGTCTGTACTGCCTCATGGCCGAACACAAGATCACCGCATCCGCAGCATCGAACGATCCCCGACCGTAAGAGGGGGTTCTGTCGCGAGAGTTCAGGCCTCTCCCTCACGGTCAGGGCTCGTCAGGACCAGCGAATTGGGAGCCAGACTTCATGCTCCAGACTTTCAACGAAAAGAACCGCAACCTCTTCGTCAACATCAACGGCACGCTCATCCACCGCGACCAGGCGGGCATCAGTCCGTTCGACTCGGCCGTGCAGGGTGGCGACGCCGTGTGGGAGGGCCTGCGCCTGTACAACGGGCGCATCTTCAGACTCACCGAGCACCTGGACCGCCTGCGCTCCAGCGCCCTGGCGCTGGCCTTCCAGCACATTCCGAGCCACGCGGAAATCACCGAGCAGATTCGCCGCACGCTCGAAGCCAACCAGATGCGCGACGGAGTTCACATCCGCCTCACTCTCACCCGCGGGGTCAAGATCACCAGCGGCATGGACCCGCGTCTCAACCAGTCGGGCCCGACGCTGATTGTGCTGGCCGAGCACAAGGCCCCGGTTTACGACACCGCGATGGGGGAGCACGGGCTGAGTCTGATCACGTCGAGCGTCCGCCGCTTCCCGCCCGACTGCCTTGATCCGAAGATTCACCACTGCAATCTCATCCAGTCGATCCTGGCGAAGATCGAGGCCAACAACGCCGGGGCCGACGACGCCATCATGCTCGACAAACAAGGCTTCCTCGCCGAGACCAACGCCACGCACGTCTTCATCGTTTCAGGCGAGGGCGAGCCGGTGCTGCTGACCAGCCGCCTGGTCGCCTGCCCGGAGGGACTCACCCGAGCGGCCGTGCTCGAACTCTGTCGTGCCCACGGCATCGCCCACGATGTCCGCGACCTCTCCATGACCGAGGTCTACCGCGCCCGTGAGTGCTTTACCACCGGCACCATGGGTGAACTGGCCTGGGTGAGCAAGATTGACGGCCGCCCCATCGGCGACGGAACTCAGGGTCCGGTCACCAGACGCCTCGCAGGCCTGTACCGGGCGCTGACCGCCGTCTCGGGAGAACCTCTGGTTGAGTAGCAACCTTCGAGCGGCAAGAGGGTGATGAACTCGGTTTCGGGCATCACTTCGGGCGGGACGGCCGCTGGCGCACCGACCCGGACGAGGGCTGATAACTCACACACGTACGGCGCCGCGCCATGACCAGCGAGTCAATGGCCATTCGTCTCAAACAGGTCCAGCGGAAACGCAGGCCGCGCCAAAGGCCGCAATGCCAGCGCCAATAACGCACGCTCGCTGTCATCCCCCGCAATGCGATTGGTTCGCAACAGCCCGCAGCCCGTGCAGCGATGGATGATCGCCCACTCGCCGTCGCGGCGCACCTCGATACCGACCGGCTCCATCTCCGAGCGGCACGGCGCGCGCCGGTCGCCCGGCTCGTCGTCAACGTGCCGTGACCACAGGCATATCGGGCAGTGATTGCGGTGCCTCGTGCCAAACGACTGCTGCGGCACTTCGCAGCGACAATGGACACACGAGAAACATCCGTGCACGGGCGCGTGACGCGATTTCTGGGACATGGGGTACCTGACCACAAGTCCCCGTTGGTACGGAGCCGCCAAGGCAGATGCTTCAACGAGCCCCGACCTTGGGGGAGGGGTTTGAAGGCAACCGTGCGTCGAAGTCGAAATCGAATTCGAGCGTCGGCTTGGACTCAGTTCGACTGGAAGTGCGGTAGACGACGTCGGGTCCGCGCGAGACATCACCCGCTGCGCCGGTCTACAACCAGCGAAGCGTCATGCGACTGGAATTTCCAGCCGGCACGGACCGATCAGTTGGCAATGGGCGTGCGCGTCATCCGCAGCGAGTATACACCATCACACGCGGGCGGCCACCAGAACGATGAAACTATCGTCCAGTTCCTCCGGATCGCGCACCGCTTCGACGTAGATGTTTCCTTCTTCATCTTCGGCGTCAGGCAGTTTCTGAAACACATCGGTCTGCCCGAACCCGGCCTCGACCATCGCGTCGCGCAGTTCCGGCACCGCCCACAGCCGCCACTCGTACACGAACGCGTCGGGCCACTCTTCTTCAATCACTCCGCCCTTTTCAATGCGGAAGTGCAGCACGTCGGTGACCATGCCCGTCAGCGGATCGGCGTAGCGCTGCTCCCACGTGTAGCGCACGCGCCGCCCGTCGGGCAGGTTGTGATGCCGATGCACGTGTCCGGTCAGGAAGGAACTCTCGCCGCCATAGGTATCGCACACGAACATCCCGCCCGGGCGCAACCGCGATCGCGCGTGCCGCAGGTAGGCGACCAGTTCGGCCCGCGTGTGCATGTAGCCGATGGAGAAGTTGCCGGCGAACAGCACGTCGACCGCGCCCGCAGCCGTGCGCACATCCGTCGCCAGCCGCGTGATCCGCGCGTGCTGCCCGTGCCGCGCGAGTGTTGCGGCATCCAGGTCCACCGCGATCGCGCTGCCCTCCGGCACGTCCTGCACCCATCGGCAGGACAGCGCGGCCGTGCCGGAGAAGTCCTCGCCCAGCACCGCCGGTTCCTGCCCGTGAATCGCCCGCAGCAGCGGCACCAGATGCAACGGCGACTGGACGCACAGTTCGTAGAGGTCGTGCCGGTCCATCAGGCCATCCTGATCCAGCGCCACATGGTCGCGTAGTTGGGCGCCTTGCCGAACTGGAGAAGTCCGACGCGGAAGATCTTGGCCGCCAGCCAGACGCATCCGTAGGCCGACACGAGCCCGATGCCGATCGCCGCGAGCACCTGCCACACAGGGGGCTGTGTCGTCGAACTCAGCCGCACCATCATCACGAACGGGCTGACCCCGGGCACGAAACTCGACACCGTCGCGAACACGCCGTTCGGATCGCGTGCGATCGGCAGCCACAGCAGGTACGGGATCATCACGATGATCATCACCGGCGTCATCAGCGACTGCGCCTCGCGCAGGTCATTCACCGCCGATCCGATCGCCGCCATGAGCGACGCAACGGTTGTGTACGCGATGAAGTAGAAGCAGAAGAACCACACGATCATCATCGGGCTGACGAGCCCGGCCCTCTCCATGAGGAACATCCCCGCGAACCCCAGCGACCCGTACACCAGCACGAGGAACAACCCCACACACATCTGCCCGAAAATCTTGCCGGCCATCAAACTCATCGACGAGGTTGATGCCAGCAGCAGTTCCACCACGCGGCTGGACTTCTCTTCGATCGTCGTTGTCAGCAGGTACTGCCCGCTGATGAACACCGACATCATCATCAGCAGCATGAACGCGAACTGGAAGATGATGTTCCACTCGCCCAGCGACTTGCGCTCGACGCCGCCGGGTCCGATCTCCTGTGTGTCGCTCTGCGACACGTTCATCAGGGCCTCGAGCCGCTCCGTGTTCATGCCTGCGGCCTCGATGCGCGTCGCGCGGATCGCCTCACGCACCTGATCACGAACCAGGTCGATCACGCGGTCATCCAGTTTCTGCCGCGTGAAGATCTGAAACCCGCCGAACTTGCTGGCTCCGGGGGCCGCTTCGATCGCGTCCGCGTCGATCACCACCAGCGCCATGCGCCCGCCGTCCTCCAGGTTCGTCCCTTCGCCCAGCGGCTGCTTGGCGATTGCCAGGTTTTTCTCATCCGTCAGCGGCGCCAGCATCTCCACGCTCAGGTCCGCGCGAATCTCCGCCGCGCCCTGCACCACCCGCCCGGCATTGATCGCCCCTTCAACCCCCTGCGTGTCCCGGGCCGCCTGGGCCGCCTCGGCCACCACCTGCCCCTGCCGCCGCTTCTGCCACGCCTCCACCGCCTCGGGCGCAAAGCGCTGCTCGATCGCCGGCGTCAGCACCCCCGTCTGGTCGATCACCGCCACCGTGCCCTTCACCACCGGCACCTTCTCGTTCATCAACTTCGGCATCACCAGCGAAATCACCAGCAGCAGCACCAGCGGCACCACGATGCCGCCGATGATGAAGCCCTTGGTCAGCGCCGTCGACTTGAACTCCCGCAGCGCAATGTGAAAAACCCGGTTCACGCGCCCACCTCCCTGCCCGCCCCGTTCTCCCGCACGGCCGCACGCAGGCGCTCCTCCTGCTCCGGCGTCCGCAGGTCGTCCTTGCCCGACACGATCCGGATGAACACGTCCTCGAGCGAGGGCCTCCGCAGTTCCAGCCGCGACGGCACCACCGCCCCGGCCAGCAGGCGCATCACCTCGCCTGCGTTCGCCTCCTCGCGCAGCGAAATTTCCCGCATCGCACCCGCCTGCGGCTGGGCCACGTGGCGCACTCCCGGCACGCCGGACAGCACGCTCAGGTCGGCCTTCGGGTCAAATGGCTCAAAAACGATCGTCCGCGGATCGTGCTGCGCCCGGATCGACGCCAGCGAGTCGTCCAGCACCTTTTGCCCGCGGTCGATCATCACGATGTGCTCGCAGACCTGCTCGGCCTGCGCCATCACGTGCGTCGAGAAGATGATCGTCCGCCCCTCGCTGTGCTGTTCGCGGATCAGGTCGCGCAGCAGTCGCATGTTCACCGGGTCCAGCCCGCTGAACGGCTCGTCGAGGATCAGCAGTTCCGGGCGGTTGATGACCGCTGCTATGAACTGCACCTTCTGCTGCATGCCCTTGCTCAGTTCCTCACACTTCTTGTGGATGGTCTCGCCCAGGTCGACGCGCCCGAGCCACGCACGGATCTGGCGCTCCAGGTCGCCCGTGCCCATGCCCTTGAGCCGCCCGACATAGCGAAGAAACGCCCCGACCTTCATCTTGCGGTAGACGCCTCGCTCCTCAGGCAGATACCCGACTTTTTGCCGGGCTTCCACGGCGTTGCGCCGCCCCAGCACGCCCACCGTCCCCTCGTCGGGAAACAGAATCCCCATAATCATGCGGATCGTCGTGCTCTTGCCCGCCCCGTTGGGCCCGATGAACCCGTACACCCCGCCCGTGGGGACCGCCAGATCCATCTGCGCGACCGCCACGTTCCCGCCAAAGGCCTTTCGCACCCCGTCCAGTTCGATCGCATGCTGCACGCCGGTCTCCTGCCCTTGGCCCCCGGAGGCTTTCCGCCCCGCGGGCGAGAGTGATACCGTAGCGTCATGCCCGAGGGTGTTCTCACTGACAGAGTACGGGAAAAACTCGACGCTCTGTCACAGCAGTACGCCGAGTTGGGACAGCGGCTTGAAGATCCGGCCGTACTTGCCGACCACCGGCAGGTCCGCGACCTGTCCATCCGCCGGGCCGCCCTGGCGCCGGTGATCGACGGCTACCAGCAATACTGCAAACTACTCGCCGAGGCCGAAGACCTCCGCCGGACCATCGCCTCCGATGAAGACGCCGACCTGGTCGCCCTGGCCCGCGACGAACTGCCCGCTGTCGAGGCCCGCGCCGGGCACACCATCGACGCGGTCAAGAGCGCCCTCGTCTCTTCTGACGATCGCCAGGTCGGCTCAGTGATCCTCGAAGTTCGCGCCGGCACCGGCGGCGACGAGGCCGGGCTGTGGGCACGCGACCTGCTCGATGTCTATCGCCGCTATGCCGCGGCGAAATCATGGACCTTCGAGGACATGGAGATCATCGCCGATCCTTCCGTCGGGGGCATCCGCTACGCGGCGATCAACCTCCGCGGCGAAGGTGTCTGGCAGGAACTGGCCTTTGAGGCGGGTGTCCACTCGGTCAAGCGCGTCCCTGCGACCGAGACCCAGGGACGCATCCACACCAGCACCTGCACCGTGGCCGTCCTTCCCGAGCCTACCGAGGTCCAGGTCCACATCGACTGGGCTAAAGACGTGGTCGAGCACGTTACCACCTCGCAAGGCCCCGGCGGGCAGAACGTCAACAAGGTCGCCACGGCCGTACACCTCGTCCACACGCTCACCGGCGTCGAAGTGCGCATGCAGGAAACCAAGAGCCAGGCCCAGAATCGCGAGAAGGCCCGGCGGCTGCTGGCTGCCCGCGTGTACGAGATCGAGCGCCAGCGTGCCGAGGCGCAGCGCGCCGCCGAACGCAAGGGGCAGATCGGCACCGGACAACGCAGTGAGAAGATCCGCACGTACCGCTACCAGGACAACATCGTCAGCGATGAACGCATCGACGAGAAGTTCAGCAAGACCCAGGTGATCGACCGCGCTGACCTCGGCCCGCTGTTTGCCGCCCTGATCGAACAACAAACCGCCGAGCGGCTTGCGGCCCTGTGATCCATGCCCATGCACCGCGGCGGCGCGGGCCTCGGCGATACGGGCGTCCGGCCCGCGGGCATCAACAGGGTCGGACCGTCAGGGAGGAGTCCAGGTTGAAGGCCTGCTTCCGTGCGCCACGGGATCCCCGTGCACGGCCTCCGGGAGGGAGCAGTCCGGCGTTCGGTGCACCGCAAATGGCCGAATTTGGAGCAACGCCTCAGATTTTCTTTGCTCCCGTTGCACACAATTCTGTGTGAATCCATCGGTTGACTGGCGAGTGCTCCCCACAAGCCCCCATTCGCTTGCCCACAAAGTTGTGGTCCGGGCCCAAAACACGCCCAACGTGGCTCCAACGTCCGCCTCACACTGGGCAAACAACCTGGTATAGTTTCTCCATGAGCGCCGCCAGTTTGCACGAGAGACTCACTTCTGTGGCCTCGGGAAAGACCTATCGCGCCATCGGTGATCTCACCGAGACCCACCCTGAAACCGTCCGGCGATACCTGCAGGGGCAGTCGCCCAGCGTCGAGTTCCTCGCCGCCCTGTGTCGGGCCCTGGGCATCAACGCCGACTGGTTGCTCACCGGGCGGGGCCCGACGCGCGTCGAAGATGTCCGCGCTGCCGCCCTGCGCGAAGCCAACCCCACTGAACTGCACGCCGCGATGGCCGGCACCATCAGCGTGCTGGTCGATCGGGTCGACCGGCTGGAGACCTACTGCCAGACCCTCGAGACGCTCGTGCGCGGAACACGGGCCAAGTCGGAGGACGCAGGCGGCACGTCGCGGTCTCCGGACGGGCCCAACACCGACCGCCCGGAGGCGATAACCTCTGGGAGCGATGAGCAACCCGGAATCGTCCACGCCGAACGCACACGCCGGATCGCCGAGGCTGTTGCCCAACGACCACGTCCGGATGCTGGTTGAACTTCTGCGCCCCACCGGGCCGGAACTGGCCCGCCGCTGGCTCGCCGCGCTGATGCTCGTCCCGCCCGATCAGCGTGCCGGCGTCGTCGAGGCCGTCGAAGAGCAGATCGTCCGCGAATACGCGCCGTCGTCGGCGTGAACCGACCCGCTCGGTGCGACGACTCCGGCGCGTCGATCTCCGCTCGTCGCACATACGCGACGGGGCACCTGCGCCACGACTCAAACGCAAGTCGATCAGCCCCCGATCAGCACTGTTGGACAGCAGGGGATTCCCAGCGTGGTGGAAACCGGCGCTCCGCTGGCCGGGTTGGCGCCCGCCACGCTCGAACCCATCTTGGATGCCGGTCGACCCATGATGAGTACCGTAGCGCTACCCATCACCACCGCGCCCACGCAGGCCGCTCCGCTCACCACGTCGCCCACGACCGACGCGGGCATGTTGCCGATCAACACGGTGGGCGCTCCGGGCCCGGTCACCGCATCCCCGGTCATCGAAGTGTCACCAACGCGTGCTGCCGGCATGGTCATGCAGAATCTCCCGGTGACCGAAGCGAGAGCATACCCGATTTACTCACGCGAGCTAGCGGTTTTCGGGATGTGCGGGTCCTGTGGATGTCACAGCGGGGACCATCGTGCGGTCGACGTGGGGGACATACGCTCTGGGTATGAACCGCATCCATCACACGCTGACCATCGTGGCCGCGACCGGGGCGCTGATCGTCATCGGCTGCGACGAATCGGACACCTCTTCGACCAACCAGGGGATCAAACTGGCCGATGAGCCGCAGTCCCTCGTCGGTCGCTCGGCGGGTACGGCTCGTGACCTGGCCGGGCAGATCGCCAACCGCGACGCCCAGACCGGTGCGATCGCCGACGCGCTGTCCGGTGATGGCGGCACCGTCGAGACCGGGCCTTACGTCTTCACGGTCCCTGAAGGCTGGCAGTCCGTCCCGCCCGCCAACAACATGCGTGCGGCCGAATTGCACGTGCAGGACGCGGTGGCTGCCTTCAGCATGGCCGGCGGATCCGTCGACGCCAACATCGCCCGCTGGGCCGGCCAGTTCAGCGCACCGCAAGGCGGGGCCCCCGAGCCGCGCATCGAAGAAACCCAGGTCAACGGCGTCGCGGTCACCCTGGTCGAAATCACCGGCACCTACTTTGACGGCTCCATGACCGGACAGGCGATCGAAAAGCCCGACCACACCATGCTCGCGGCGATCCTGCCCGGCCCGCGGATGAGCGTGTTCATCAAGTTCACCGGTCCGACCAGCACGATCAACAACGTGCGCGAGCAGTGGATGGAACTGGTCAACAGCGCACAGCCGCGGTGAGGAACCTGGGGTGGGTCGGTGCTCTGATCCGACGGAGAGCCTGCTTTCCCGATTCTGACCGTGCCGCCGCAGGTTGCCGGGGATCAACTCGTCCACTCTCCTTCGTTCGTTGGTCGCGGCTTTGATTGACGGGCACCGCCGCGGCATTTCCCGGATTCCTGCTGTGGTGACGTCCGTGTTCTCACCGGCGCCGAATGCCGCGCAGCCGGGCCGGTGTGCATGCATGCAGGAGTGACGGATCGAAACGGCATTACAATCCACCTATGAACCGCTGCGCCTGGGCTCGCAACGAACTGGCGATTCGATACCACGACGAAGAGTGGGGTCGCCCGGTGCATGACGATCGCGTGCTGTTTGAGTTTCTCGTGCTGGAGGGTGCGCAGGCCGGGCTGAGTTGGGACACGATTCTCAAGAAGCGCGAGCGGTATCGGGAAGTCTTTGAGGGGTTTGACCCGGCGACGGTCGCGCGGTATCGCAGCGCGAAGATCGAGAAGTTGTTGCTGGACCCCGGCATTGTGCGGAATCGGCTGAAAGTCGAGTCGGCCGTGGGCAACGCGAAGGCGTTTCTGAAGGTGCAGCGCGAGTTCGGCTCGTTTGACGCGTACGTGTGGCGGTTTGTCGATCCGACGGGCGAGCGGCGGCCGCGTGTGAACGCGTGGAAGTCGATGCGCGAGGTACCGGCCAAGACGCCCGAGTCGGATGCGATGTCGAAAGACCTCAAGAAGCGAGGCTTCCGCTTCGTCGGAAGCACGATCTGCTACGCCTTCATGCAGGCGGTGGGGATGGTGAACGACCACACGGCAGATTGTGCGTGGCGGGGGGAACGGTAGATCGAGAGCGGAGAGACGGACGGACGAAGTGGGGTCGGAATGGGGGGTGGGGCGGGAAGCCCGGAGAGGTGCTCGAAGACTCGCACTTCTCAGGCGTCCGGGGCGTGCTCCCTCGCTGGTCCTTCGGGCTCGTTGAGGCAGGCGTCGATGGTGTGGGGTGGAGCGATCATGGAAGTCCATGATGCGTGCCACTGCGTAGGGTGCAAGAAGGTTGGGGCGCAGGGGCGCGAATGTGCGCGCGCGGGTGAGAGGAAGGCAAAAGATCGAGGGCTGGCATGCGGAGCCCGATCTCGGGCATCGGGAGGGGAGTACCGGAGGCGGTCACTTTATCGGGCGCGTTTGGGCATCGCGCTCGGCGCGTGCCGATTCGGCCGCCTTCTCCAGAGCGCGCTGGATCCGTGCGGGATCCTGAAAGGTCCGCCAGACATGCGCGTTGAGTTCGTCACGGGCTTTCGTGTGCTTTGCGGACTGCTTCCCAGACTGTCCCATCGACGATCTCCGTGGACTTATACCTGCCGCCCGATGCGATCGGGAGCGGCGCTGCGCCCGAGTTATCGTACACGAGCCATTCATCACAAATCGAGCGGTACAGGCAGAAGAAGTTGTTCAAGCCCCGATGGTACCGCCGCACGATCACTTCGGGGGAAACATCGTGTCCGCCCGAGCGAACTCGGTGTTTGACCCGATCAATCGCGCGTTGCGGCGAATCCAGATGTAGGAAAAGCAAGCAGACGCGATAGCCATCGATTCGTGCCGCCTCGAGCCACGGCACGAATGATCGTGTCGCCAGAGTCGTCTCGAACGCGAACGTCTGGCGTTCTCCAACGAGCGACCGCAGTCGCTCGAGCATGATTCGGCCGGCCGCGATCGCGGATCGCTCGGGTGCGAAGCCGCTCAGTCCCTGTGCGATGACGTCGGCGTTGACGAACTCGGAGATGCCGAGTGTGTCGCGGATCAGGAATGGAGCGGCCGTGGACTTGCCCGCGCCATTGGGGCCGGCGAGGATGACAATGCTGGGAGGTTCGGGGGACATGGTTTCGGTGAAGAGTAGCAGTCAACGCCACGCTCGCGCCGGTGACGGCGTGAGCATGCCACCCGCCGAGAGAGTCTTCGGAGCCACTCCGCTGCCCCCCTCATTCCGACAAGTGTCGCGCAAGGAATGCTGTGCAGTGTTCGTCGGCATCGCCGACAACAAAACGGCCGCCAGCCCAAGTCGAGAGCCGACCTAATGTGCCACGATCCAACTTCACTGCCGTACCTCCAACGAAGACCTTTTGCCGCAACCAAGCCTGATTTCCAGTACCGCCCTTGATGTTCAATAGGTCCAGCATCTCTTGGTGATATCCAATTCCTAAGAAGACAACGCGTTGCGCCCAATCAATTAGCGAGGCAAGTTGTTTCCGAACCGCCTCAACATGGTCCCTGTCGAACATCGTGCATAGATCCGTGCAGTCGAGGGTGGTTTCTCTACCTCCATACCAGGATCGAAGTGGTCGGGCATCTTCTTTGTTGCTGCCCGGGCGAGCGCTGAGGGGAGGACTAATACTGCCGTGAACATGAGTAAATCGAGGAATGCCATCTGCCGTTTCCATTCTCCCTGCCTGCAGACATCGATCAATCGGCTCGCTGAAGAGATTGCACATCATCACGGCCGGTATCGCTTGCGGAAGTCGATCGTAATTGAACAAAAAGATAGCGAACCTGTTTTGGGAAACTGGGCGGGCTCGCGCTTCAAACGATTATGGTAGATCCATGCAATCCAGTCATCGGTTGTGTTTGGAGCATACCGTAATACTTCATCTTCTGCTTCCCAAATCACGTTTGCTATGGCATTTAGAAGATCATTGCGGTTGTGAGCATGCCGGAGAAATGCATCTATAGTTAGAGATCGACTCTCCTGTGCCCGGAGCGCAAGATCTCGCATCGAACTTTCATAGTTCGCTTCGTGCAACCTGTCCCCAAAACCAGTTGTGTTAGGGGGCCACTTGACACGCCCAAGATTCCGAACGATCTTTTTGACTAGATCAAATCCTAGTGGCAGATTATAGCCTGCCGAAGCACCTGCGCCGATTATAAATAGAGGGGGAGTGTCCATTGTCAGTATGTCTCAGCCCTCTCCCACATCCAGCACCGCCATGAAGGCTTCCTGGGGGATGTTGACCGAGCCGATCGACTTCATGCGCTCTTTGCCCTTTTTCTGCTTTTCCAGGAGTTTCCGCTTGCGCGTCACGTCGCCGCCGTAGCACTTGGCCGTCACGTCCTTGCGGTAGGCCTTGATGGTTTCGCGGGCGATGACCTTGCCGCCGATGGCCGCCTGAAGGGGGATTTCGAACTGGTGGCGGTCGATCTGTTTGCGGAGTTTGGTGAGCAGGAGGCGGCCGCGACCCTCGGCTTTTTCGCGGTGGGTGATGAGGCTGAGTGCCTCGACGGGGTCGCCGTTGATGAGGATGTCGACCTTGACGAGGTTGTCCTTCTGGAAGCGGACGACCTCGTAGTCCATGGTGCCGTATCCGCTGGTCATGCCCTTGAGTTTGTCGTAGAAGTCGTAGATCAGTTCGGCCAGGGGGATTTCGAAGGTGAGCATCTCGCGGGTGTCGGAGACGAACATCTGGCTCTTGTAGACGCCGCGGCGATCGAGGCAGAGTTTCATGACGTCGCCGATGTATTCCTTCGGGAGCATGATTTCGACCTTGCAGATGGGCTCGCGGATCTCCATGACCTGTCCCATGTCGGGCAGGTCGGCGGGGTTGTGGACTTCCTTGTCAATGAGTTCGCCGCCCTTGCCGCGAATGACGATCTGGTAACTGACGGTGGGGGCGGTCTGGACCAGTTCAAGGTCGAACTCGCGTTCGAGGCGTTCCTGGATGATGTCCATGTGGAGAAGCCCGAGGAAGCCGCAGCGGAAGCCGAAGCCGAGGGCCTCGGAGTGGACGGCCTGGAAGGTGAAGGAAGCATCGTTGAGCGAGAGCTTTTCGATGGCGTCGCGCATTTCCTCGAAAGAGCCGCCCTTTTTCTCGGTGTTGGTGGCGGGGTAGAAGTCGCAGAAGACCATCTGGTGGGGGGGCTTGTAGCCTTCGAGCGGTTCGGCGGCCGGGTTGTTGTCGAGGGTGACGGTGTCGCCGATGCGTACATCGCCGAGGGTCTTGATCTGCGCGACGACGTAGCAGGTTTCGCCGGGCCCGACTTGGCTGACCTTGACCTGCTTGGGCGTGTACTTGCCCAGTTCGGTAACGATGAAGGTTCGGCCCATGCCCATCATGCGGATCTTGTCGCCGAGGGACAATTGTCCGTCGAACACGCGGCAGTAGAGAACGACGCCGCGATAGTCGTCGTAGACGGCGTCGAAGATGAGCGCGCGAAGGTGCTCGGCGTCCGTCTGGCGGGGCGGGGGCAGGCGTTCGCAGACGGCTTTGAGCAGTTCGGGGATGCCGAATCCGGTCTTGGCGGAGACGGGGATGCAATCTTCAGCGGGCAGACCGAGAACCTGCTCGACTTCCATCGCGACCTCATCGGGGCGGGCGCCGGGCAGGTCGATCTTGTTGAGGACCGGGATCATCTCGAGGTTCTGCTCGACGGCCAGGTAGGCATTGACGACAGTCTGGGCCTCGACGCCCTGGGAAGCGTCGACGACGAGGAGCGCGCCTTCGCAGGCCTTGAGGGCGCGCGAGACTTCGTACCCGAAGTCGACGTGACCCGGGGTGTCGATGAAGTTGAGCATGTACGCCTCGCCGTTGTGGTGGTGGATCACCGTGACGGCCGAGGCCTTGATCGTGATGCCGCGTTCGCGTTCGAGGTCCATCGAATCGAGGATCTGTTCCTTGGCCTCGCGGTCGGAGACGGCGTGGGTGGCCTGGAGCAGGCGATCGGCCAGGGTGCTTTTCCCGTGGTCGATGTGGGCAATGATGGAGAAGTTACGGATGTGTGGTTTCTTGTCGGTCATGCGCAAGGCTCTGGTGCCCGTCCCCCAATGATACGGTTGAAGCCGCGCACCCCCTCTCGGGCGCACTCGAAGCCCCGGGCAGGGTATGCTCCACAAGCGACCACCCCGGGAGACTTTCATGCCCGACTCTCACATCAAACCCATCCGTCGCATTCTCGTGGGCACCGGGCTGACCGGAGAGTCCGTGGGGGCGGTTCTTCTGGCCCGCTGGCTGAGCGAGCAACTCGTCGCCGAGCTCCACGCGGTTCACGTCATCAGCCCCATTTCGCCCGCGGCCGAGCAGGCCATTCCGGGTCTGGCGGCCAAGCACGTGGCGCAGGCGGAGGAGGAACTGGAGAAGTTCGCCTCCTCTCAGGACATCCGGGGGTTTGCCCAGTTGCATGTGGTCAAAGGGCAGCCGGACGTGGAGATCATTCGGCTGGGGATAAGGCTCGACACGGATCTGCTCGTCATCGGGCGCTACGGGCGCGGTGGACTCAAGCGGGGCATCCTGGGGGCCGTGGCCGACCGGGTGGTGCGCAAGAACCCCACGAGCGTGCTGGTCGTACAGCCCGAGTTTCGCGGGCCGATCCAGAAGATCGGTGTCGCCAGCGCGTGCGAGGACAACCTGAACCTGGAATTGGAGCGTGGGCTGGACCTTGGCAGGCGATTCGGGCTGGCGTCGATTCCGATGATCCAGGCGTACGAGGTGCCCGCCGGGTACCACATGGTGTCCACCTACGAACAGGCGAGCGCCAAACTGGCTGAGGTGCACGCGAGGATCGCCGGCGAGCAGGTGCGCCGCGCTTCGGCAGCGCTGGCGTCTCCGCCGAAGGTGGAGATCCAGACGCGCCTGGGCAGGCCGATCGAGGTGCTGCCGAAGTTCGCCGAGGAGTCGCAACTGGATCTGCTGGTGATCGGGACGCACTCGCGGACGCACCCGGCTGAACTGATCCTCGACAATCTGTCGGAGAGCATCGTCAAGCGGGCGAACGTCAACATCTGGGCCGAGAAGAGCACAATGGAAACGCAGACGCTGCGCGGAATCTTCAGGTCGCTGCTGGACTAGATCGGCTCGATTTTCCGTAAACCCGGCGGGGTGCGGCGGGTATCTCTTCGCGCACAGTTGAAGAGAGCCGACATGAACACTTGCCTCGCCGCTCCGAGCGTGCTTCTTGCGGCCGGGTCTGACATCACGTTCGAGGGGTCATACGCGTACGTCGCGACGGCTGAGCCGCCAATGCAACTCCGGACTTGCGACGTACAGGCGTTCCTGCATCTCTTTGCGCAGCAGCACCGGGCCACGGACCTGGACATGAACGCGGTGTGGGAATACGCGGATGTCGTGCTGTTCCTCGAGGAGTCTGCACGCGGGTGTCCGTGAGGCTCAGGTCCGACGGCGGCAGCGCCCAAAGGCCGACACTGCCGGTGCGAGGGCCGCGCCCCACATCTACGATTCCTTCATGCACTGGAACAACCTCGCCCGACTCCGAGACCATCTCACCCGCACCGAGCGCGAGGGCGCGGTCATCACGCGCCGGGCCAACATTGCGTGGCTGACCGGGGCCGACACGCACGTCGACGGTGCGTCGCCCTTCGCTATCTGCCGGCTGCACGTGACGCCGACGGACTGCACCGTCGTCACCGATACGATCGAGGCGCCGCGACTGCGCGTGGAGGAGTTGGAAGGTGGCGACAGCCTGAACTACGAAGTCCGCGACTGGTTCGCGCCCGCGCCGCCTGTGCCCGAGGGCTGGCTGTCCGACGAGAACGCGGATTTCTGCCAGTCGCTGCGGGCCTCGCTCTCAGTTCCCGAACTGGACGCGGTGCGCACGCTGGGTCGCGACTGCGCAGACATCATGCAGCAGGCGATGCACGACGTGCGTCCGGGCATGACCGAGCACCAACTGGCGGCCCGCATCGTCGGCGATCTGCGCATGCACGGCATCTTCACGCCCGTGATGCTCGTGGCCGCCGACCAGCGGCTGCCTGCATACCGGCACCCGATTCCGACGTATCACAAGATCAACCGGACGGTGATGGCGGCTATCTGCGCGCAGCGGCACGGACTGATCGTCAGCATCACGCGCCTGGTGCACTTCGGTCCGCTGGCCGACGACCTGAAGCGCCGACACATCGCCTGCCAGCAGGTCGACGCTACCCTGCACGAGGCGACCCGGCCCGGCGCCCGCTGGTGCGACATTCTGCAACGGGGCATTGACACCTACGCAGCGCACGGGTACGCCGACGAGTGGAAGCGGCACCACCAGGGCGGGCCGATGGGCTACGCCGCGCGCGATTTCGTTGCTACGCCGACCGAGACTCGCACCGTCCAGCCCGATCAACTCGTCGGCTGGAACCCCAGCGTGACCGGCACCAAGTGCGAGGACACCATCCTCTCGTCGGGGCAGGTGCTCACGTCCATGCGCGACTGGCCGACCACGAACGGGCACGCCGACATTCTGGTGATGTGAGTGTATTGATCCGGCGCAGGTGGATTGGCGATGCGGTTGCAAATTGAACCTGGAGTGTCCGAGGGTGCCGGAACTTTGTGAGCGATCAAGGGCGATTTCAGATTGAAAACGCCGGGTGATGCCGGCGTCCCCGTCAAATCCTGCCCGCAGGTGTATCTGGAGACGGGCGATTCTCGGTCGGCTGGAACGCCTGCCGGACGGAGATGATCGGCATGATTCGCTTCGCGCGACGCTCCCCTCGTGGCAGAAATGTGCCTGGTCGGTCTTGTCGGGCATCTTCCAAAGAGAAGCCGACAATAGCAGATCAACTGCAGGCCCTTGAACACGTGCGAAGGCACTGTGGTGCAGACACTCCCCGTTTCACGTCGTCTCGAGT
Organism: Cyanobacteria bacterium CYA; assembly: GCA_008363215.1. Taxonomy (GTDB): domain Bacteria; phylum Planctomycetota; class Phycisphaerae; order Phycisphaerales; family UBA1924; genus J022. The sequence continues at coordinate 94,643 of RHKP01000009.1, read as the reverse complement.
CCGAGTCGCTTCATCGGCACGGTGCCCTGCACATGCACCGGCACGCATCCGCGCGAACGCAGATGCTCGATCGAGGCCCGGAAATCGGCCGGCGGGGGCGCGACAAACGTCATCGGCTTTCCGCTGATCGGGTGCTCGAAACTCAACAGCGCCGCATGAAGCGCCTGCCGCGCGATCAGCGTCCGGCCGCACGTATCCATCAATGCCCGTCCGCCGTACATGTCATCGCCGACGATCGCCCACCCGCTGTGCGAGAGGTGCACGCGGATCTGATGCGTCCGCCCGGTCTTCAACTCCAGTTCGACGAGGGTGAATGCAGGAAGCGGCGAAGTGGCAGCGTGGCAGAGCGGCAAAGTCGCGCCGGATTTCTCGCCCCACCCCTGCGGCGGGCGTCCTTTCATCCCCGGAGTTCCTGACTCTTCAGTCGACTCCCCGCGCTCTTCCCCGTCTCCGTGCCTCTCTGCCGCTTGGCCGCTCTCTTCGTACCGCTCCCGCACCCGCACGATCGTCACGCTCGGCTTGCCGAGATCATCGTGCCGCACGACGTACTTCTCGCGATACCCCTTTTCGCGCGAGGGGTGCGGGCCGATGGGCAGGTCGATCACCTGCCCCTCGGGCTCCACCCGCCCGTGCACCAGCGCCAGGTATCGCTTGTCCACCGAGCGCAGTTCGAACTGTCGCCCGAGTTTCCAGTGCGCTTCGTCGCTCTTGGCGAACACGATGCACCCGGTCGTGTTGCGGTCCAGGCGATGCACCACTCCGGGGCGGGCAAACTCGCGTCCCACGCCCGACAGCGTCCCGCCGGACACATTCTGAAAGTGCCACGCCAGCGCGTTGATCAGAGTGCCCGAGTTCTCCGACCTCGCCGGATGCACGATCACGTCGGCCCGCTTGTTCAGGACGATCAGGTGATCGTCCTCAAACATCACGTCCAGCGGCATCTGCTCGGGCTGAATCTCCGTCGAAGGCGGCGGTGGGATCACGACCTCCACCACGTCGTTCAGTCGCAACCTGGTCGAGGCCTTGCCCGGGCGTCCGTTGACCGTCACCCCGCCTTCGTCGATCAGGTGCTGCAACTGCGTGCGGCTCATGAACGTCACGCGACTGGTCAGATAACGATCAAGGCGCGACCCGACGTCGCGCTGCAACTCAAAGCGCACCGTCCCGAGTTGTTCTTCGTCGCTGCCTTCGGCCGAGGCACGTTCGTACCACTCGCGCAGCGCGTCCGGGTCGACCTTGCCTCCCGGCAGAATCAGGCGGTCGGAAGGATGCGGGCGATCTTGTTCGGCGTCGCCCATGCGCGGCTCAGAGGCCTTGGCCGCCGGAATCTTCGGAAGTCTGGCCCGTCTGCCCGCCCTGGTCGCCCGTGGGAGGCGTGGTTTCAGGCGCGGTGGTTTCGGGCGCCGTTTCGGGTTGCGCAGGCGCGGTCTGGTCGCCGTTCGAAGGTGCGACCTGGCCGGTATCAGGCAAGACCTCAACGCCCGTGGGGGTTTCCGGCTCGGGCGGGAGGATCGGCTCGGGTTCAGGCAACGGCGGCAACGCGTCGGCCGCAAACAGCGTCGGCGCGGCGCCGGCGCCCAGCGCATGGATGCGATTCTCGGCCACGATCGCCAACGCCTCGTAGTTCACCTTGTCGCACAGTGCTTTGGCACGGTCCAGGTGAGAGCGTGCGCCGTCGACGTCGCCGCTGGTCTCGGCCACGGCAGCCAGTCCGAACAGCGCCTCGATCGCCAGGGGCTCCTTGCCCGGGGCCGATCCGGTTGCGTCGGCCACCTCGCGATAGAGTTTTCCTGCGCGCTCCAGATACATCGTGCGCCCCGCATCATCGAGCACGTCGCCCGGGGCCAGTTGAGCGTCCGGCGTGTATTCCACGCCCGGCGCCAGACCGCGCTGCACGGCCAGGAGATACACGTCGGCCAGATCCAGTTTGGCCAGCAGCCCGAAAGAGCGGACGCCGGCAAACTCGTTGGCGATGTTGGCGAGCGTGTCGGGATTGGCCGGGCCGCCGACGGTGGCAGAGGTGTAGGCGCTGGTCGCCTGGTTGACCTTGGTGATCTGCATCTGCTTGTACTTGTTCCAGCCCCAGTAGGCGACGGCGATGGCGGCGAGCACCATCAGGGCCGGCGTGCTCCACTTTTGCAGAATCTCAAGAAGGTCCTCATTGATCCGCGATTCCTCGCGGCCGGCCCCTTCCTTTATGCCCTTGATCCGCTCGTCCATAGCGCACACCGCCTCCGCTGCCCCGAAACCCGGGTGGGAAGTCTAGGGGGCGAAGAGCCGGACAGGCGTGAGCGGCGAAATGGGGAGTCGGGGGAGGGAGCCCGGGCAGGTTCAAGCGCCCGGGGTGCGTCAGAGGGGCCCCCTCCGCCCGGCTTGGCCAGCCCCGCTCTCCCCGGGGGCAAACGGATGTAGTCCGAAAGTCCGGGGCGAGTTCCGGTGATCGGGGGTGTGGCGGGGGCACTCAAGAGGTGTTCGACTGGCAGGCCGAGGCTTCAGGGGCTCGGACTGGGCATCCCCGACCCGAACCGGACCGGGAGTCTGAGGGCTCAGGCTCGGCGTCTGGGTCCCGAAACGCGCCAGGCAGGCGGGGACAACGATGGCGATCACCCCAGGAAATGTGTACGAGCGGGCCTGCGCGCTCGATCCGGGTGGTTTCCGGCTTCATCCTGCCTGGCAGTTCCACTACAATCGCTCCAAGAGAGGAGACCCCCCATGGTGCGTGCGTTTTTGCTTGTTCTGGCGGCCGGTGCGCCAGTCGCTCTGGCTCAGCAGTTCGAGTTCACGGTCACGTCGGGGAGCGCCACGATTGAGGGTGCGACGACGATCACCACGGCCGGGAGTTTGATCGGTGACTATGACGTAGACACGAATCCGGAAGGGACGCAGACGCGGGCCGGATTGTTCGGGGGGTCGGGGAACAACGCGATTCCGGCATCGGCCGATTTCCTGCTCGAGTCGGGCGGAGAGGCGACGCCGACGGGGACGTTCGTGCTGTCGGCCGACGTGGGTGCGGGGACGGTGACGGTGTCGGGGTTGTCGCTGGACCTGCTGGGCGGGGAGGAGTTGGCGGCCGAACTGGCGGTGGCGCTGCTGTATCAGACGTTCCACACGGTCAGCCCGAGTTTCATTTATCCGGGCGGGGTTCCGATCACGCTGCCGCTGGGGCAATTGGGTGCGATCACGGGCGCGGCGGTCGAGCAGACCGATCCGGGTGTGGGGGTGCTCACGCCGACGGCGGATCCGAACGTGTTTGACCTTGCGGTGGCGGCGCCGGCGGCGGTGACGTTGGTGGTGGAACTGACGCCGATCGGGGGAGATCCGGTGGTGCAGGAGATCGGGCCTTTCCCGGCGGTGTTCCCGTTGACGGGGCAGTTGGTGATCGTCGATGAATCGACGGCGCAGATCTCGCTGGTGGTGGAGGAGCAGGCCAGTGAGCAGGTGCTTCCGATCGATCCGGCGCTGGAACTCCCCGGGCTGCCGCTGGAGTTGCCGACGCTTGGCAGCGCGACGGCGGGGGTGGTGCTGACGCTGTCGGCCGACTCGCTGACGATCGCGACGACGCTGGGGGCGAGCCTCACGGCGACGGGGGTGAACGTGACGTGCGCGGCCGACTGGAACGGTGACGGCAACCTGAACTTCTTTGACGTGCAGGGATTCCTGGGCGACTTTTCAGCGCACGATGCGGCGGCCGACCTGGTGGCGGATGGACAGTTCAACTTCTTCGATGTGCAGGTGTACCTGTCGCTGTTCAGCGCGGGGTGCTCGGATACGTGAGTTGCAAGGCCCACCGGGCCCGGCGAGGCGTCGGCCTGGGGAGCCGACCTGCCGGGGATGCGGAGGGGTGACCAGCCCGGAACCGGCCCGGGCCCCGATCGAACATTGGGCGGGGGTGCCCGTAGTATCTGGCGAGGAGGCGAACATGCAGATACGCATCAACTACGCCGGGCTGGCGCACAGCGACGCCCTCAGTTCGCACATCGAGTCCTCCGTGCAACATGCGATCGGTCACCTTTCGGCGCGCGTGACGCGCGTGGAAGTGCATGTCCGCGACCTGAACAGCGGGAAGAAGGCCGGCCCGAACGACAAGCGGTGCCTGATGGAGGCTCGTCCGGCCCACGCGGACCCAATCGCCGTTGAGCAGGAAGGCGCGGACTATCACGCGGTGGTAACGGCGGCGGCCGACAAACTGGGACGGGCGGTGAAAAAGCACTTCGAGAAGTTGAACGCGCGGTGAAGATGCTGCTGCGCGGCACCTAGCGCCATGATTTGAGTCCGCCGGCCAGTGACCAGACGTTGGCGATGCCCTCGTTGCGGAGGAATCGGGCAGCGTGGAGGGAGCGCTGGCCATGCGCGCAGACGATGATGAGGTCGGCCTGAGCGGCGCGGGTGCGCAGTGTCTCGACGCTGGCGGGAAACCGGCCCAGGGGAAGATGCTCGCTGGGAGTTATGCCGGGTCGGGAGAGTTCGGCTGACTCGCGACAGTCGATGACATGGACGGGCGGACCCTGCCTGAGGCGAGTCTGGAGGTCGGCGGCGGAGATTTCATAGGGGTTTGGTGCGCGGCGGAGGAAGTGGAGCATGAAGAAGGGTAGTGCGTTGGGAGACAGCGACGGAGCGACGCAAGGCACCCCTTCCGTCTCGCTGCGCAAGAGACCTCTCCCGAAAGGGAGGATTCAGGGGTCGAGCGGTGGGGCCTGGGCGGGCGCAGGGTCGAGTTGGGGGATGACCCCGGCCAGAGTGGCGCCCGGGCGCGATCGCTTGTAGAGCATGGCCTTTGATGGGCTCATGTATGAACCGGGCGGATCGCGGAAGAGGTTGATCGGCATCGTGAAGACGTTGAGCAGTCCGACGAAGGGAGCGGCGGCGGCTTCGATGCGGCGGCCCCGGCGGTCGGCGGAGAGATCGAGCGCCGAGTCAACGGTTGGAAAGAGGAAGCGGTGGCGAGGTCCGGTGCTGAGATAGCGCAGGTCGATGCGGCGCTGCGGTCCATGTACGGTGCCGTCGACGGGGACTATCACGTCGATGGGCTGCCATTCGAGGCGGGAGAGAGAGTGGACGCTGGGCGCGACTTGTGTGGGCACGTCGGGCGCAGGGTTGCCGGTGAGGGTGGCGATTTGGCCGGTGCGGGCGATCGTGTTGCGGTCGGCCAGCGAGCGGTTGTAACAGGCGGAGAGGGGGAGCACGAGCAACAGTGCGAGCCAGAGGCGGGCTTCAGTCGGAATGGTCATGCTCGATGGTACCCAGCACAGACTCGACGGCCGAGCGGGCGGTGTCTTCATCGAAGCCGCGCGAGGCGAGGAGGCGATACAGGCGTGCGGCGGCCTTGAGGGGGCGTTCGCGATCGGCAGGACGGAGTCGCTGACGCACCAGGGCGCGGGCTTCGGTGAGGGGGTCGGCAGGGTGCGGGTCGGCGGCGTCGATGGCGGCAGGGTCGAGGCCGGCGCGCTGGAGTTTGGCGCGGGCGATGTGGGCGCGGGCGGGGCCGCGAGAGGCTTCGGAGGCCAACAGGAGCGAGGCGAAGGCCCGGTCGTCGATCAGACCTGCGTGCTCGAGTTCATCGAGGGCGGCAAGGAGGTGGCGTTCTTCGGCGGCGTGCGGGGCAAGTTTGTCGCGGACCTGGAGGCGCGAGTGGGCGCGACGCGCAAGCAGACGCAGGGCGCGGTGCTTGAGTGCGTCAACGGCGGCAGCGTCGCGGACGGCTGTCAGAGCGGCCGAGTCGAGCGTGCGGCCGGGGCGGAGGATCAGATCGACGCAACGGGATTCGTGGAGGTTGAGCGTGGAGCGATCGGAAAGGGTCAGGCGCACCCAGTGGGGTCGCCTGGGCAGGGGCTTGATCGACGCGATTGTCGAGTCGACGAGCATGGGGGAGGGTAGGAGATTGCGCGATTTGGAGGTTGGGGGGCTGGATGGACCGGTTTGCGGACGGGGCGACCCGGCCGGGTGCATGATTCGGGAAAGCGGGTCGGCGTGGGCGCATGCCGCCGCGCTGCACTCTCCGTGCTGCGGAGCGTGGAAGAGGCGGCCTTGTGCTTGGGCCCTTGCCGCGGCGCGTGGAGGATTTCCGTCCGAGGCATGACTCACTGGCAGGCGCTGGTGAAGAAGTTGAGGAAGACCTGGACGTCGAAGAAGTTGAACTGCCCGTCGGCGTTGAGGTCGGCCGTCAGGTCGCGTGTGGTGAAGGCGTTGAGGAACCACTGCACGTCGAAGAAGTCCACGACGCCGTCGGCGTTGACGTCGCCGGGGCAGGACAGTTCGCAGGATCGGCTGAGGATGCGGACGAAGTCGACACCGGCCTCAGTGATGGAGTCGTTGGGTTCGTCGGCGATGGTGAAGCGGAGGCGAACGCTGTCGGCCGGTCCGAGGAGGGTGGTGAGATCAATGGTGTGATCGCGCCATGCGAAACCTGAGCGAAGCGTCGCTGCGGGCAGCCAGGTCGCGCCGTCGTCGGAGGAGATCTCGACGTGCAGCATGTCTTCGCCGGGCTGCCCGGCGTCATCGCATGAAAGCCAGTAGGCGAAAGTGATGAGTGGATCAGGGATGCCAGCAAGGTCGATTCGGGCGGAGGTGAGGATGGCCGAGCCGCCGTCGACGTCGGTGTCGCCGGCGGCGCGATTGGTGAGCCAGGCCTTTCCGGAGGTGTCGGCGTCGGTGGGGGGGTCGCCGCGGATGCCGCCGCCGAGTGGTGCACCGAAGTTCCAGGCGCCTCCGACAAGGCCCGGGGTGGTGGTGGCGGTCCAGCCGCTGCTGCCGGTGAATGTCTGCGTGGAGAGAATGTGCTCAACGCCGGATTCGATGATGAAGCCGGAGGCGGGCCAGGCCTGGGGCCACCATGTGACTTGCCCGTCGGACTGTTCGACGCGCAGCGCGATTTCGGTGGACACTCCGCAGACGCTTCCCGGGAGGCTGAAGGAGTAGAGCGTGTCGTCGATGGAGAGCGGAGAGAGTTGGCCGGAGTGTCCGTCGCTGGTGCGCCACGCGAGGCTGACCTGCTGCACGGGCTGGGCGGAGGTGTCGACGCGGAAGGCGAGCGGGGTGGGGGAATAGGGTGTGCGGCGCTGGGGGATGCCTTCGGGCGCGCTGACTTGCAGCGAGGCAGCGTTTGGAACGACACCGGAGGCGACAAGGGCGTACGTGGCGTCGAGCTGAGGCGTGTCGGGGAAGCCGTCGGCGGTAAAGTCGCCGGCGACGACTTCGATGGTCCACCGCCCCGGCAAGGGCTTGGGCACGATGACCTGTTCGACGGTGTTCTGGCGGTCGAATTGGCCGCCGGGCTGGGAGAACGACGCGTCGAGCAGTCCGACGTTGCCCAGGTAGACGATGCCTTCGGGCGAGGTGACGCGCAGCGAAAGGTCGTTGGCGAGGTGAACGAGCGAGCCGGGCATCGCCGGCGGGTCCGGGTAGACGAGCGTGACTTGCAGCACGTCCTGCATCAACTCGACCTCGGCGACGTAGACGCGAGTGTCGAGCGGGGCCAACAGGTCGGTCTGATCGACGATCAGAGTGCGCTGGCGGAGGTCGTACAGCCGCGCGACGCTGGCGTACCCCCAGCCCTGGCGGAAGCGGCTGAGGTCGTCGGCCGGGGAGTTGAAGTTCCACTGGCGTGCGCTGTTGATGAGCAAGGCCTTGGTGGTCGCCGCGTGGGGGCGCTCGTCGAACACGTCGCCGCCGGAGGTGGAGTTGCCGAAGAGCCCATTGGCGTACATCTGGACGGCCAGGGCGCCGCAGGCGGCGGTGATCGGCGTGGCGGCGCTGGTGCCCCAGAAGTTTTCGTGGGCCGTGTCGCTCGTTGAGGCAATGGTCCAGACGTCCTCGTAGATGTGGGCGAGATCAGGCTTGATGCGCCCGTCGATGGCGGGCCCGCAACTGGCCTGTTGCATCCATGCGTCGTCGATCAGCGTGGCGGTGTTGCCGTGTACGACGCCGCCGACGGAGACGACGTTCTTGGCCCATGCTTCCGGGCGTGAGTCCTGGTTGCCGGCATTGCTCTGTGACTGGAAGATGAGGATGTCGTGGTCAAAGGTGATCTGGTCGAGTTCAGCCGAGACGCTGGTGTACAGGCGCGAGCGCTCGGCGCCCCAACTGTTGCTCTGGAAGACGGCGCGGTAGGGCGGTTCGAGCAGCGATTGCGTGTGGGCCGCCCGATCGGTCAGGAAGTTGTACGACGCGAAGATGCCCTGGGCACCGGGGATGATGCCGCGCGAAGGCGCGCTGGTGGCCCCGGAGCCGAAGAGGATGCCGAAGACCGGCGTTCCGTGCGCGGGGTCGGAGCCGTTAGGCGTGTGCATGAGCGGCGGACGGTGGACAAGGTCGGCGTGGGTAGTGAGCAGAGCCCCGTCCAGGACTTCGCCGCGCACGCCCTGTCCGGTGAGCCCGGCGACGGACTCAAGCGTGTCGGCGCCGCCCATCGAACGGGCGACGTTCATGTCCGGCTGAGGAGCCGACCAGGCGTCGATCCAGAGGATGTCAGGGCAGAGGGCCAGGTCGCGCAGGCGCGAGGGGGGAGCATACACCAGCACGCGACGGCTGGTGGTCATCGGGCCGGGCAGGGTCGCGCCACAGGCCGTTGCATGGGCCAGCAGGCGCGCCAGGGTGTCCGGGGCGTCGTCCCAGGCGAAGAGGTTGACGGGCACGAGCGTTTGGGGCGCGGCATCGGCCGAGGCAAGCAGGCCGGTGTCCACCCTGAGGTCGGGGGGAAAGGGTGCTTCCGCGTCGATGCACTGAGGCCGGGTTCGATGGCCGTTCGCTCGGCGGGCGACGAAGACCCGGTTCCCCAGGTGGGGACCGAGTTGGACGCCGGCCTCGACCAGTTCCCGGCGCACGTCGTCGCTGAGTGCCCGATCGAGGTGGATGAGGGTGACAGGTGAGTTTGAGTCAAACTGGGCAAGATGGAGCGTGATCGAATGTCCGTTGAAGACCACAGAAGGCGGCTGCGCCGTCGCGGAGAGCGAGAGCACAGCCAGAGCCAGGGATGAAAGGCGTCTGTAGGCCAACGTAGAGTCCCCATCGCCGAAACGAAGGGGCATCGTACCGGGAGTCGCGTCGTACCGAAAGCGTGGGATGGACAGATCGTGTGGATTGTTTGACCGGGTGTGCCGAGAACCGGCGGCGATCAGGGCCTGCTCGGGGGGCGGGCACGATTTCGGACGTCGGGGCGTGTGAGATTTGCGCTATGAGACGAGGAAAGACGAAGCAAAGCGAGGAACACGCAATTGCCGGCGTGAGGTGAGGGACTACACTGGTGGCAGGAAGTCGGTCTCGGAGCGGCCAGGGAGCGGAGGAGCCCGGTCCGAGAAACTTCTGGTCATCGTGCAGACGGAATCAGTGCCGTGTGGGCGACACATCGCCCATCCTGTCGGCTCCGATCGGGGCCCTCACCAGTCGAGGAGAACAGAACGTGATGAATCGCCGTGGCATGTACATGGGAGTCGTGGCCCTTGTGGGGCTGGCGGGTTCGGCGTATGCGCAGGACAGCGTGAGCAATCTGGGGACGTCGCTGCCGGGGGATGCGTTGTCCCCGTGGGCGAGCCAGTCGCAGCGGGTGTCGTACGTGGTGGATCTGACGGCGTTCCAGACTTCGTGGGGCAACGAGTTCGGCATCGCGCCGCTGATCAAGAGTTCGAAGGCTTCAAGCGTGTTCGCCGGATCGATGGTGAGCGCCCAGTACCTGTCGAAGGACATGCTAAGCGGAGTGCCGTACGCCTCGACACAGTACAAGGCGTGGGAGAATGCTCCGGGGCAGGGCGTGAATCCGCAGAACAACGCGACGACGGGCACGGTGAATGCGCCTGCGGGCAGCAGCAACCAGTTTGCTGCGGCGATGGCCGAGTTTGCCACCAGCACGGGCGGGTTCAACTACAACGGGCTTATCGGGGCGGTGGTGAACTACAGCCCGGCGGACAGCAGCCGCCTGTACGTGACCCGCGTTGTCGGCGCGGTGAACACGACCAATGACACGACAGGCGACTCATCGCAGTTGGGCTTCGGCTCGGTAGACGCCGACGGGAATCTGCACTACCGGGCCGACGCGTTCAACATCGTGGGCAGCCCGGGGCTTCCGAGCGTCACGGGCAACAACCTGTACCGCACGAGCCTGCTGTCGCGCGGCAACGTGCTGAATCAGATCATCGGCAACCCGGCGGGGCTGGACGCCACGACGGCGCTCCTGACCGGCTCGTCCGTGACACACAACACGCCCAACCACATCCCGCAGAGTGCGGCGGGCAGCGCGGTTCAGGCTGCGACCAACTTCAACAACCAGTACGTCCGCGGGGCGACGTCGCCGCTGACGGCTGACAGCACGCACCTCGGAGCGGGCGTGACGAATCACCGCGGCGGGCTGGGCTCGACGACATCGCAGGTGCTCGGGACGGGCGTGACGACGTTCGGTATTCTGGCGCAGACAGGCGGAAACACGACCTCGTTCGATGTGTTCAGCGTGAACGCCGCCGGCGACGTGATCGACAAGGCGGTTGTGACGGTGCCGGCGAGCGTGACGGATAACTCGGACGGGTTCGTGCTCAACTACACCGCCAGCGCCGAGTTCCGCCAGTACGCGAGCCAGACGGCGGCGCGCGGCGGCAACGGGCAGGTGGCGCTGGGTCGTGATCGCAACGGCATGGGCCTGATCGCGGCGACGATGCACGAGAACGGGCTGAACGACGACTTTTCGACGCAGATCCTGGTGGCCCGTCGCAACCCGGGGACGGGTGAGACGCAGTGGACGATGGCTGCGTACATCGACCAGGCGTTCCTGTCGGGCAACAGCGGCAAGGAAGTGTTCGACGGTTCGGGTGCCGTGATCGGCGTGCTGACGCCGTTGTTCAACGTCACGGGCGGCATGCCGCTGGGCCCTTCGATGTCCAGCCCGGTGATCGACGCGGCCGGAAACGTGTGGTTCCTGTCGGCGGTGGAACTGTTCAACCGTCTGCCGGGTGGTGGCAGCGACTTTGACAACGCGCTGTTCCGGGCGGTGTATGACGAGGCGACCTTCAGTTACCGGCTGGAACTGGTGCTCGAACTCGGTTCGGTCTTTGCCGGGCCCAACTCGGGGCTCAACTACCAGATCCAGTTCCTTTCCATCGCAGACAGCAACTCGATCGACTCGGCCACGGTGTTCAGCGGCAACGGGGCCAGCCACACGTGGAACAATGTCCCGCTGGACGACCTGAGCAACGAAGATCCGCGAACCAGCGGCGGTTTCGTGCTTCAGGCGAGCATCGCCTATGACGTCGACGGCGACGGGACGTATGACAACGGCGGCGGGGTGGACGAGGAATACAACGCGCTGCTGTTCATCGGGTCGATGATCGACGCCGGCCCGCAGCCTTGCAACGACGCCGACTTCGCCGAGCCGTACGGGGTGCTGAACTTCTTCGACGTGCAGGCGTTCCTGCAGGCCTTCTCGGCGCATAACCCGATCGCCGACCTCGTCGCCGACGGGCAGTTCAACTTCTTCGACGTGCAGGTGTTCCTGCAGGCGTTCTCGGCCGGCTGCCCGTGACGGGTGTGCCTGCTTGAGTGATCAGTCCATCCGGCCGCCCGTGTCGAGAGGCGCGGGCGGCCTTTCGCTGGAAGCACACTTCTCGACGGAGAATCGACGATGCTCAAGTCCGTTGCTTGGCTGCTGGTGCTGTGCGGGTGCGCCCTGTCGGCCCGGGCTCAGTGGGATCCTGCCAACGGACTGTGGGGCAAGCAGGAGGGCACGGACATCCGCGTGATGACGTGGAACATCCAGGACGGCATCGTCTCGACTTCGACGACGAAAACGGCCGGCTTCAACGACTGGAACGCGCTGGTGCATATCGTGGCGGCGCTGCGACCGGATGTGCTGCTGCTTCAGGAGGCCGGCGACCAGAGCGGCAACGGCACCGGCAGCGGCGCCGACAGCGTCGGTGAACTGACGACGGCCATCGAGCTGTTTCTTCACGGGGGCAATGATCCGTTCCGGGGCAACGTGCCGGTCACGTCGTACGTGCAACTGCATGCGCCGGACTATGACCTGCCCTACGTGTTCGTGTCGAACATCACCGACGGGTTCAACCGCAACGTGATCCTGTCTCGGTTCCCGATGGGCGACATCAACGGCGACGGGCTTTCGACGTTCTCCAACTTCGTGCTGCTGCCCGACGCCTATCAGACCGGCGGAAACGGCGGCATCCGAGACTTCATGCACGCGGAGATCAACCTTCCTGACGAAACGTATCTGGGCGATCTGGTCGTCGGCACATGCCACCTGCGGTCGGGCAGCGAGAGCAGCGACCTGGCCGAGCGCCTGACTGCGGCCAGGAACATCGCGTACTTCATCGACTACTTCTTCAACGGTGCGGGCATGGGAGCGGCCGATCCGAACGCCAAGATCGCGTTCCCCTCGACGGCGCCTTCGCTGCTCGACCCGTACACTCCGGTGATCTGGGGCGGCGATCTGAACGAGAACGAGGCGACCAACGGGCGCAAGGGCCCGGCCGAGTGGTTCGCCCGCGCCAATCTCATGGGCGGGACCGACGGCACGGACCGGGACCGCAGCGATTCGACGTGGGACACGGCCACGCAGCCGATCAGCGGCGAGACGGGCACGTTCGGCAGCAGCAGCACCAACAAACTGGATTATCTGGTTTTCCAGGACAGTGTGTGGCCGGTGCGTCAGCAGTTCATCTTCCGTTCGAGCGGCTCGGGCATGACGGCGGCGCAACTGCCGCTGCCGGTGCGCAACTTTCCGACGCAGCCGCTGGCGTGCAGCGGGCTGGCTTCGGACCACCGCCCGGTGGTCATCGACTTCATGCCGGCACTGGTGCCGCCGGACGAATGTCAGGCCGACTGGAACGGGGACGATGCGCTCGACTTCTTCGACGTAGCGGGCTTCCTGGCAGATTTCTCGGCGCAGGATCCCGATGCGGATCTGACGGGCGAGGGCGCGTTTGACTTCTTTGACGTGGCCGCGTTCCTGTCCCTATTCAGCGCCGGGTGCCCGTGAATCGGCTCAACGGGCGGCGGCGGCGGCGTTGACGATCGCCTCACAGCGGTGGGGGTCCAGGGCGTTGCTCCACAATCCGTCGCGTTTGAGGTAGGAGCCGACAACCAGCGCGTCTGCGTGCTCGAACAGCGGCGCGACCGTTTCGGGGGTGACGCCGCTGCCGACCATTACCGGCAGGCGCGTGCTGCGGCGCGCTGTGGCGACGTCGTCGACTGAGGTGGGCTTGCCCGTGGCCGTGCCGGTGATGATCACCGCGTCGGCACCGAAGAACTCGGCCGCCTCGATGCAGTCGGCAAGCGAGAGGTCGGCGGTGATGGCGTGCGAGGCATGCTTTTTCTTCACGTCACAGCAGATGGCCACGTGCTCGGCGCCGATGTGGCGCCGGTAGCGCAAGAGTGCGCCCGCCTCGGCTTCGGGCAGCAGGCCTTCGTCGGCCACGTGGCTGAACACGAAGTTCTCACAGCGGATGAACCGTCCGCCGGCGGCGTGCGCCACGGCCAGGGCGTGTCGGTTCCCGCCGCTCAAGATCTGCACACCGAAGGGAATGTCGATGGCTTCGGCAACCTTGGCGCTGATGAGCGTCATGCCGGCGACGACTTCCGGGCCCATCTTGTCCCCGTGAAGGTAGGGGCGGTCGTGCATGTTCTCGATGATGACGGCGTCAAACCCGGCATCTTCGAGCAGGCGCGCCTCGTCGCAGGCGCGCGTGGTGATGGAGTCGAGGTCCTCGCAGCCGCGGGGCGTGCCGGGCAGAGCCCCGACATGCACCATTCCAACCAGCGATCTGCGGGCAAAGAGCGAATGGGTCATAGGGCTCTCCGCGAAGGGCGCGTGCGCCGGGAGGGCACGCTGACGTGCGGGCGATCGTGCTCGACGGCACACAGGCCGTCGAATCCATAGGCATCGACCACGCGCAAAGTGAGGGCTGAGCCCGAGTCGGCGCAGCGCCACTCGGGATCGATTCGTTCCGGCGGGCGACCGCGCCCGGCCGCGAAAAGACGCCCACCGGCAAGGAGCGCCCACGAGACGACCGAATCGGGCTTGACGTCGGCGGCCTCCAGTTGCCCATCGCGGTTCTGGCGCAGGTGCTGTGCACAGATGGACCATTGCAGGCGACCGTCGGCATCCAGGCGTGCGTCGAGCGCGAAGTCGGACGCGAACACGACGGGTCCGAGCGAGGCGCTCGATGGGCTTTCCGGGTGGCAGCGCCAGACTCTGGCATGTGAGGCGGGGGGATCGGTGATCGGCGCGCTGGTGGAATCGATCAGGAAAGCCCAGTCGCAATCGGGCGATTCGGCCTTCCCGGGCTGGTTGGTCACCAGCACACGATGGCGATCGAGGCGGCCCCGCACGAGGCGGGGCTCGGTTTCGATGTGCTGCAGTTGCAGGAGGCGAGTCAGGCGCAACAGCGAATCCGGGTCGTGGCAGGCAAGGTCGATCACTTCGACGCCGGGCGGTATTTCCAGGGCGAGCAGGCGAGCGAGCGTCGTTTCCACCGCCAGGCGGCCGGCGTCGCCGGCGATCCAGCGCCGTCCCAGGCGCTGCGCGACTGCGGGCGTGGTGCCGCTGCCGCAAAAGAGGTCGACGACCAGATCGCCGGGGTCGCTGGAGGCCTGGATGATGCGTTCGAGCAGTCTCTCCGGCTTCTGCGTGGGGTAGCCGGTGGATTGATCGAGGATCGGGGAGCGGGCGCTCATGGACGGACAGTCGGTCCAGACCGAGCCGACGGCGCGGCCTTCGTCGGCGTAGTAGCGGTAGTCGCGTCCGTTGATCTGACGCAGGCGGTAGCGTCGGCCGTATTCGTCGACGCTGCGAAAGTGGGTCTTGACGCTGCCTTCGGCAAAGGGCTCACGCAGGGCCGCACGATCGGAGCGCAGGCGGAAGTGTTGACCCTTGGAAAAGCAGAGGATGTCGTTGTGAGCGCAGCCCCACTGCCTGCGGGCCTTGACGCCGTTGCCCATGTGCCAGGCGATGACGCCGCGGTCGCGAGAAACTCCGAAGATCTCCTGCATGATACAGCGGATCCAGTGTGAGGCGCGCTGGTCGACGTGCACGTAGATGACGCCGTCGTCGCACAGCATGCGGTGAGAGAGGACCAGCACGTCGCGCATCAGGTTGAGATAGGCGCCCTGACCGGGCCAGCGGTCGCTGAACGCAAAGCACCTGGCGTCTTCGCGGGCCGGGCCCGGGACCGTCGCGAGAAAATCACTCCCGACGAGAAACGGCGGATCGAGGTAGATCAGGTTCACGCGGGATTCGAGGGACTCGAGCAGGTGTGCGGCCGCGTCACGTGCGTCGGCGCGAATCAGCATTCCGGCCGGCGTGTGTGCCTCGAACTTGAGCAGTTCGCGACGTGCGCACACGCGGGGCGGGCTCGGGTCGTGCTTGCCTTCCCAGTGCAGGCAAGGAGCCGGCGAAACTCGGCATCGCCGCGCCGTCATAGGACGATTCCCGCGATGGCGGCCGTCATCCAGGATGCGAAAGCGCCGCCGACCATCGCGCGCAGCGCCAACTGGGTGAACTCCTTGCGTTTGCCGGGGGCCAGCGCACTCAGCCCGCCGATCTGGATGCCGATAGAGGCAAAGTTGGCGAAACCGCACAGGGCGTATGCGGCGATCGTGGCCGAACGCTGGGACAGTCGGGGCACGGCGCTGTTCATGTCGGCGGCCAGATCGACGTAGGCGAAGAACTCGGTGAGGACGATCTTCTGCCCGAGCAGGCCGCCGAAGAATCCGCATTCTTCCCACGGCACTCCGATGGTCCAGGCAAGCGGGGCAAAGACCCAGCCGAAGATCACCTGGAGGTTGAGATGTTCGATACCGCGTGACTCCAGCCAGCGATGGAGCGGGTCAAAGTGCTCACCGAGCGCTTCAATCGGCCACGAGACCAGCGCGAGCAGCGCGACGAATGCGATCAGCATGGCGCCGACGTTGAGCGCCAGGCGGAGTCCGTCGGTGGCGCCGATGGCGGCCGCGTCGAAGACGTTGGCCGGCTTTTCCGCCTGTGCGATCGCGCTGACATGTTCGTCGGGGGGGGTGTCAACTTCGGCCACGAGGATGCGTGCCATGATGAATGCGGCCGGCGCCGACATCACGCTGGCAGTGATGAGGTGCTTGATCCAGACCGCCCGCTGGTCGAGCACGGCCTGGGGCAACCTGCCTGCGGCGTCGAGTTGCCCTGGTGCGAGGAATGCGACGTATGCGGCCAGCACGCTTCCGGCGATCGTGGCGAACCCGCCGACCATGAGGGTCATGATCTGGGCGCGCGTCATCTTCTCGAGCAGCGGTCGGATGCACAGCGGCGCCTCAGTCTGTCCGACGAAGACATTGCTGGCCATGGCCAGGGCCTCGGCTCCGGTCACGCCCAGCGAACGGCGCAGGAGCCAGGCCAGGGCCGCCACCACCCGCTGCATCACGCCCAGGTAGTAGAGCACGCTCATGAGCGCCGCGAAGAAGATGATGATCGGGAGCACGCGCACCGCGAAG
This sequence comes from Cyanobacteria bacterium CYA, assembly GCA_008363215.1. GTDB lineage: Bacteria > Planctomycetota > Phycisphaerae > Phycisphaerales > UBA1924 > J022. Next base: position 78,188 of record RHKP01000009.1, on the reverse strand, counting down.
ATGTAGCCCCAGTCCCCCTGCACCGTCACGAGTTCACGGCTGAAGACGAAGGCGATGCCGGCGTCGGCTTTTGAAATCACACCTGCCACGCCCTTGGAAAACAGACCCAGAGCGTGGGCCGGGCCGGGCACCTTGAGCAGCACGATTGCCAGTACGAACTGCAGCGCGATGCCCAGGCCCACCAGAGGCCAGTCGAGGCGCCCTCGCCGCTCACGGATGAGCCATGCCAGTCCGACGAGCAGTCCGATGCCGACGAGACCCTGCAGTCGTGCCGCTTCCACGCCGGTGCCCTCCTGAGCGGGCATGGTACCGCAGGCTCATCGCGTATGGTTTGGCGTGAGCGACCGGACCGATCCGCGCATCATCAACTTTTCCGACGCGCCGAGCCGAATCGTGCGGTTGGTGCTTGAGCGCACCGGGCGGGCCGGCGGGGTTGTCGGCATCGGCGGGCCTGCGGGCGCAGGCAAGAGCACGCTGGCTGACCTGCTGGGCGGGCTGGTGGTGCGGACGGACGACTATTTGCCGAACTACGACGAAGTGCCCGAACAGGAGCGCGACGAGCCGCGGCACGCCGATCTGGGCGCGCTGGTTGCCCATCTGGTGGACCTGCGTGCCGGGGTGGAGGTCGATGCCCCGGTCTGGTGTTTCAAAACCCACCGCCGCATCGGTGTCCGACGCCTGTCGCCCGGCCCGATGGTGGTGTGTGAGGGGATCCACGCGTTGCACGCCCGGCGCTTGACGTGGCGGTGTTCGTGGACGCGCCCGCGGAGGAGCGCTGGGCCCGCTGGGAGGCCATGGAATCCCGAGGAGAGCGCGGGTGGGGCGTCGAGCGGGCACGAGCCTATTTCCACGCGGTGGCCGAGCCGACTTTCGCCCGATCGAACTCGGAGTATCGAGCCGGCGCCGACTTGATCGTCCTCAACCCCCGGGGGCGTACACTGGGCACATGCAGCGACGGCTGATGATCCTGGTGATGCTGACGGGCCTGGCCTGGGTGTGCTCGGTCGCAGGCGCCGAACCGGGTGTGCGCTACACGCTGATACTCGATCGCCCGCAGACGCAGACGCTGCGCGTCGCGATGGAGATGGACGGCCTGACCGGACCCGAGGTGATGGTGCAGATGCCCACGTGGCGTCCCGGGCGCTACGTCATCCTTGACCCGGCCAGTGAGGTGCGGTGGTTCGTGGCGCGCACGAGCGAGGGGCGCGAACTGGAGACGATCAAGACCGACAAGTCGACCTGGGTGATCCGGACCGGTGCTGCGGACCACGACGGGGAGGACAAGCCCACCGACGTGCACATCGAATACGAGATCTATGCCAACGAACTGAATCTGCGCACACGGCACGTCGATGCGTCGCACGCGTTCATCAACGGTGCGACGGTGTTCATGCTCTATCCGCCGCGCCGGGAGGAGCCGGTCTCGCTGAAGATCGACATGCCGGAGGGCTGGCGCGTCTCGTGCGGGTTGCCGGCGGAGGACGGCGGACTGCTGCTCGCTCCGGACTATGACATGCTGGTGGACAGCCCTCTGGAGATCGGCACGCACCAGCGGGTGCAGTTTCAGGTCCGCGGAGTGCCGCATGAGATCGCCATCTGGGGCGAGGGAGACTGGGACGCCGAGCGGCTGCGCCGCGACTTTGCCGACATTGTGGGCGAACAATCCTCGATTTTCGGCGACCTGCCGTATGAGAAGTACGTGTTTCTGCTGCACGTGCAGCCGGGCATCGGCGGCGGCACTGAGCATTACAACTCGACCATTCTTCAGACTCGCCCGACGTCGTTCGACTCCCCCGACGCGTATCGCGGATTTCTGGGGCTGGTCAGCCACGAGTTCTTCCACACATGGAACGTCAAGCGATTCCGCCCTGCAGGGATTCATCGTTATGACTATGCGAGCGAAAACTATACGCGTTCGCTGTGGGTGGCCGAGGGAACGACAAGTTACTATGACAACCTGACGCTGGCGCGAGTGGGGCTGATCGACGTCACGGAGTACATGAAGCGTCTGGGCTCGTCGATCGAGCGATTGCGTTCGCGTCCGGGCGAGCGTGTACAGAGCCTCGAGGATTCGAGTTTTGACGCGTGGATCAAGTTCAACCGCCCGGGGCCCGATCGGGACAACACGACGGTGAGTTTCTACGGAAAGGGAGCGCTGGCAAGTCTGGTGCTCGACATGGAACTGCGCCGTCGCACAGGCAACGCGCGCAGCCTCGACGACGTGATGCGGGCCCTGTACAAGAGATTCCCCCTCGGCGGGCCGGGCTACACGCCCGAGGATCTGGCGGGCATTGCCTCGCAGATCGCCGGCACGGACATGGGCCCCGTGTTCGCCGCACACATTCGCGGCACCGAGCCGCTGCCGCTGGAGGAGGCGCTGGCGACCGTCGGGCTGGAACTGTATCAGAAGCCGGTCATGGACGAGTGGGACGATGAGGACGCCCGGCCCCCCCGCGAGACGCGCGGCTATCTGGGGCTCAACGTCGTCGCGGGCACGGCCGGCGCAAAGGTTCGCTCGGTGCTGGAGGACGGGCCGGCGTTCGAGGCCGGCGTGATTGCCGATGACGAGATCATCGCGATGGATGGGCGCCGGGTCGATGCGGGCAGTTTTGCGCAGCGCGAACGCGACCTCGAACCGGGACAACAGGTGGAACTCACGTTGTTCCGCCGCGATCGGCTCATGTCCATCACGCTCGAATCCGGAGGGAAGCCTCATGCGACATGGAGCGTGCGCCTGGCGGCCGAGCCGACGCCCGAGCAGGTGGCGGCCTTTGAGAAGTGGATGGATCGCGCCTGGCCGGGCGGCTCGAAAGAGTCTGAATCCGATGAAGGTGACTTGAACGAAGATGCAGGCTGAGGACGCACGTGCTTATTGCAGGAATGCTCTTTCAACCGGATGCCAATCCTCGCGGGCTCGTGCCCGGGTGGGTGCACGTGGAGGGGGGGTCGATCCTCGACGTCGGCTTCGGATCGGCTCCCGCGCGTGCGGACCTGGGCGGCGATGATTCTTGCATCTTCCCGGGCTTCATCGATGCGCACGTGCATCTGCCGCAATTTGACTCGATCGGGGTGGCTGGGCTTGAACTGCTCGACTGGCTCAACACCGTGATCTTCCCCGCCGAGATGCGCTGGGGCGACCCCGGGTTTGCCGCCGCGATGGCCGAACGCGCGACCGACGAGTTGATCTCGTTCGGCACGACGGGTTTTGCAGGCTACGGCACGGTGCATGCCGAGAGCGTCCGCGAAGCGATGGTGCAGGTCGCGTCGCGCCACGTGCGAGCCGTGTTCGGGCCTTCGCTGATGGACCGCAACGCCCCGCCCGAACTGTGCCGCGTTGCGAGCGAGCAGATCGAGGCACTTTCGGGCTTTTCCACGATCGGGCGCGTCGAGCCGGCGGTGACGCCGCGCTTTGCCGTCGCGTGCTCACCGGAACTGATGACACAGGCGGCCGAACTGGCGCGTGCGCGCGGGTGGGCCATACAGACGCACCTGGCCGAGACGAGGGCGGAGATGGCGCTGGTCGCCTCACTCTTCGGCGGGCGTCCTTATGCGCAGGTGTACGACGAGTGCGGGTTGCTGACGCCGCGCACGATCGTCGCGCACGGCGTTTATCTTGACGACGCGCAGCGTGATCTGCTGCGCCGGCGCGGCAGCGTGCTGGCTCACTGCCCGACCGCCAACCGCTTCCTGCGGGCCGGCGCGATGGATCGTGACGCTGCGCAGGTCCGCGGCGTGCGTCTGGCGCTGGGCAGCGACGTGGCCGGCGGGCCCGATCGCTCCATGGTCCGTGTCGCCCGCGCGATGGTTGAAACCGCGTGGTCGGTGGGGCACGAGGCTCCGTCAGGCGTCGAGTGCTTCCGGGCGATCACGCGCGGCAACGCCGAAGCGCTGGGATGGAATGCCTGCGGGCACATTGCGCCGGGCTTTGAGGCCGACCTGGTCGTGACGCGCCCGACGCTGGGGCTCGCCGAACACCCGGACCCGCTGGGTGGGCTGCTGCACGCATGGGACGATCGCTGGATCGAGCAGACCATCGTCGGTGGGGTGGTTGAATACGATGTCCGATGGCGCGTGTGAAATGTCCGAATCATGAAAGCGCGTGAACTTCTCAACCTGGGTCTGCCCAGAGGCCCGGCCACGCGCCTCATGCTTGAAACCATCGGGCGGGCGGGGCTCTCCCGCGAGCAGGTGCGTGAACTGCTCCCGCGACTTCTTCGCGACCCCGCACAGTTTCGTGATGACGCGGTGCTGGGCGAAGTGGCACGCGAACTATGTGGGACTGGCGGGCGGTATCGTCTCGATGCCAGGGCCCCGCTGCGCGTCTGGGGTCGCGTCGGTGAAGACTTCGACCAGCCGTCACTCGACCAGATGGAGAATGCGCGGCGATTGCCCGTGTCGGTTGCTGCGGCCATGATGCCCGACGCGCACGTCGGCTATGGCCTGCCGATCGGCGGGGTGCTCGCGGTGCGCCACGCCGTGATTCCTTACGCCGTCGGCGTTGACATCGCCTGCCGCGTCAAACTCAGCGTTTTCGACCTGCCGCCCGGCACGCTGGACAGCGACGCGGGTCGCGAACGCCTGACGCGGGCGATCGAGAGCGAGACGGCCTTCGGCGTCGGGGCCGCGTTCAAGAGCCGGCGACAGCACGACGTGCTCGACGCCGACTGGTCGGTCTCGCCCGTGACGGCCCGCTTCAAGGACAAGGCCTGGTCGCAACTTGGTACGTCGGGCTCCGGCAATCACTTCGTTGAGTTCGGCACGCTGACGATAGACCAGAGCGATGCCGACAATGAACTGAAGTTGACACCGGGCACCTATCTCGCCCTGCTGAGTCACTCCGGCAGTCGCGGCGTCGGTGCGGCCGTGTGCGATCATTACTCGCGACTTGCGATGGATCTGCGTGCGAACCTCCCCAGGGAACTGCGTCACCTGGCATGGCTCGACCTGGATTCGCAGGCCGGACAGGAGTACTGGCGCGCCATGAATCTCATGGGGCAGTACGCATCGGCCAATCACGCGTGCATCCACCGGAGCATCAGCAGGCACTTGGGCGCCCGCGTGCTGGCCGACGTCGAGAACCATCACAACTTCGCCTGGATCGAGACCCATGATCTGGGCGAGGGCGCGCACGAATACGTCGTGCATCGCAAGGGCGCCACGCCGGCAGGCACGGGGGCTCTGGGCGTCATCCCCGGCTCGATGGTCGATCCGTGCTACGTCGTCCGAGGCCGCGGAGGTGAAGGCTCGATCGACTCGGCCAGCCACGGCGCAGGGCGCGTGATGAGCCGCTCGGCCGCCCGAAACACCCTTCGCTGGTCGCATGTCAAAGGCATCCTGCGCGAGCGCGGCGTGACGCTGCTCTCGGCCGGCATCGACGAGGCCCCCGGCGTGTACAAGGACATCCGGCGCGTGATGTCGCTGCAGAGCGACCTGGTAACACCGATCGCTCGCTTCGACCCGCGATTGGTGAAAATGGCGCCTGAAGGTGAGAAGGCGGAGGACTGAAACCTTTTCGGCTTGAAACTTGAAACTTGCGCGCCGTAAGACGCCGGACGCTTGTGAGTCCTCGAATACAGGCCCGGGTCGCAACCACCTTGCCCTGCTGGAGTTCCCGTCGATTCCGACCCGGGGAGGCGCCCGAGCACGGACACTTCCCGGGCGTCCCCGCACGATCGCGATTTGACTCGAATCCGGCTGTCTTTCGGCGCCACCAATCCTGTCGCGCGCGGGCCGGGCGTGCAGCACCCGACGCGAGGTTGCCACGGACCTGCCACCACGAGCCTGCGGCCGAAGAATCGCCGCGCGCGGTGCCCGCCGCGCCATTCATCTTGCCGGTTGCCGTCGCCAGGTGCGTTTGCACATCGCGGTCCGGAGGGGCGCTGGGTCCTCGTGAATCGGGCGCTTCCATTCCTCGTGGCGGCATCGAATCAGCAGTTGGTTGGGGCCTGGGGCCAAAGGGTCATGGCCGGGTCGCGTGCCGATGCCAGGCTTCCAGCACCGGTTCACGGACAACCGAGGTCCACACCTGGTATCCCTTCTCGTTGAGGTGCAGCCCGTCGGAGACAAACAGGGCCGGGTCAGGGCCTTGGGCCGTGAGCATCGGCGAAGCAATGTCGAGGAAGTGAGCGCCCGGCGTGGAGCGGCAATACTCGCGCACAAGGCCATTCGCCTTGGCCATCGCGGGCCAGTTGTTCCAGCGAGCGATGCTCGGCTTGATCGCGATGTAGAAGACATCGATGTCGGGCCAGAGGGAGCGGGCGCGGTTGTCGAAGTCGATGAAGCCGTCGGCGGCTGCCTGCGAATCAGTGTTGTCGGTGCCCAGGTCGTTGTCGCCGCAGTAGTAGACGATGACGTCGGGGTTGTACGGGGTGACGATGCGGTCGAAGACGGCGAGCAGTTCAGCGGTCTTCGAGCCGCCGAAGCCGCGGTTGAGCACCGGCGCAGGGGCGAGGTCTTCAGCCAGTGTGCTCCACATGCGGATCGATGAACTGCCGATGCAAAGAACCTGACCCGCGGCCGGCGGGTGGGCGGCGTCGGCCTGCTGGAAGGCCAGGATCTCGTTCTCGTACCAGGCGGGCTGCGCCGGCGCGGCGGCCTGATGCGAGCGGCACGAGCACAGCAGGGCCAGAATGAGGGCGAGCAGCGTGAAGCGCATGGGCAAGTGTAACGCGGTCGAAAAGCCCCATGACAGCCTGCTCACCCGGGCGAAAGGTCACGATGGCACACGCTGCCTCGAAGATGCGGACAAGTCCGCCTGTTGGACCGACTCCCTCCGCCGGTGCGCGTCCATGAGGCAGCCGGCGGGCACGCGAGGTTTGCTTGCGCGCCGCCGGCGTCCACCGAGGGCAGGGGAGGACTATCGGCGTCGGCCTCTGGCAAACAGCCCGACGGGTGCAAGCAGAGCGAGCGAGCCTGGAGATGGGATGACGTTGACCTGTGAAATCATGCCCAGGGAGGCGTGGATCTGGCAGTGATAGTCAAAGAGTCCGACATCGGTAAAGGTGTGTTCGAACACCGTGCCGACGGTGCCGGTGGGCGGGCCGGAAGTGAAGAGATCCCCAGCGTCACCATCGCCGGGCAGGCCGGAAACGACGTTGTGAAAGCCGGAGATCCACGTCCAGCGTACGGTGTCGCCGGTCTGAATGGTCAGGTCGATGTTTGTATTCGTCTGTCCGTTGTAGATGAAGGCCATGCCTTCGAGTTCGACGTTGTAAACGTCGGCGTGGGCGACTCCCGTGGCCAGAGCGAGAGACGCGAGGGTCCAGATTGTCCAGTTCATCTTCATTCCTCCGGAAGGGTGTGACGCGGCCGGCAACGCTGCCGACGCAGTGCAGCCTACTTCGGGAGGCGGTTGTGCCAACCCCGCTGTTTGGTGGTGTGGCCGAAGAGAACGGTGTGCAAGACGCCTCAGGCGGGATTATCGAGTGCCACACATGAACGGTACGGGTGGGATTCGAACCCACGAGACCCTTGCGGGTCTGCACGATTTCAAGTCGTGTGCCTTCAACCGCTCGGCCACCGCACCAGCAGCCGGTTTCCCGGCCGGTCAGTCTATGTGCTTTGCGCGACGGCCGACGGCGTGTGCCTGGCGAACGACCCACCCGGCACTACGCGTAGCGTGCCGGGCCGACGCATCGACCTCGAGGCAGATCGGTGGTAGAGGGCTCCTGCTCCCGCGCAGGCCCCTTTCACGTCGTCTCTTCGTCTCTTCCTGCTACTTCCCGGCCTTGTAGAACGGGAGCGGCACGATCTGGCCTTCGATCAGTGCCTTGCCCGCGTCGATGGCGACTTTCGCGCCCGGCTCGGCGTGCTCGATGGCGACAAAGCCCATCGCGATGGGGCGGTCAAGGATCGGGCTCAGGCATCCGCTGGTGACTTCGCCGACCGGTGCGTCGCCGATCTTGATGGGCATGTGCTGGCGCGGAGTGCGGCGCCCTTCGCAGGAGATCCCGACGAGTTTGCGTTTCGGGCCGCCGGCGTCTTGCGTCCGCAGCAGGGCTTCCTGTCCGAGGAACATCTGCCCGTCCTTCTGGACGCTCTTGTCCATCGCGATGGCAAAGTCGAGCCCCGTTTCGAGGGCATTGATCTCTTCGCCGAGTTCGTGTCCATAGAGCGGCATGCCGGCTTCGAGACGCAGCGTGTCGCGCGCACCCAGCCCGATGGGACGCAGTTCGGCGTCCGGCCCGTCCGTCTTGACGTCGGCGAGGAGGAGTTTCATGGCCATGGGCACCGCCTTGGCGGGGAGGATGACCTCGACGCCGTCCTCGCCGGTGTAGCCTGTGCGGCTGACGATCAGTTTCATCACCAGCAGGTTCTTGGTGGTGAAGCGAAAACGCTTGAGCGTGGGGATCTCTGAGGATACTTTGGCGATGCGGACCATGACCTTGGGGCCTTGCAGGGCGACCATGGCCGTGTCGAGCGTCTGATCGTGGATCTTGACCTTCCACCCGTTCTTTTCGCGGACCTGCTCGAAGTGTCCGAGCAGTTTGTCGCGGTTGGAGGCGTTGACGACAACGAGGAACTCGTCTTCATCCTGGCGCATGACGATGACGTCATCGTGGATGCCGCCGTGCTCGTTGCAGACCAGCGAGTAGCGGCATTGCCCGGCCTCCATGTCGCCGATGCGGCGCGAGCAGACGTGTTCGAGCAGGCGTTTGGCGTGCAGCCCGGTCATGGTGACGCGACCCATGTGCGAGACATCGAAGATGCCGCCCGAGCGACGTACCTGGAGGTGCTCTTCCTGGATGCCGGCGTATCGGATGGGCATGTTCCAGCCGGCAAACTCAACGAAGTGGGCGCCGTGCCTGGCGTGAAAGTCGTGAAGGGGGGTCTGATGCACCGCAAGGCCTCCAGGGTACTTCGCCCCTCCGGGGCGACGTGCGTCTCGCTCGAACACGCCGATCGGCGTGCAAACAGCAGGATAGGCGCGAGCACCGGCTTACCGGCCGAGGGAGGGGCTCCAGGCGTCGTTGTCGAGCAGGCGAACGCCGCCCACGCGCGCACACACCAGCGCTCGTCCCGGTCGTCCGGGTTGCCATTGTTCGAGCGCTTCGGCGTCACGGACGACGGCGTACTGGGTTTCGACCCCGGGCCGGTCGAGGATGCGGCGCATGACGGCTTCCCCGGCCTCGGGGGTCGATGCCTGCGCCGCCTCCAGCAGTGCCCGACGCAGCACCAGGGCCTGGCGCCGCGCCTCGGGGCTGAGCAGCGCATTGCGGCTGGACATCGCCAGCCCGTCGGGCTCGCGCACGATCGGATGCGGGACGATGGTGACATCGCGATGCTGAGAGGCGACCATGGCCCGGACCACCTGCAGTTGTTGCCAGTCCTTCTCACCGAAGACGGCGTGGGTGGGACGGCACAGATCGAAGAGACGAGAGACGACCTGGCACACGCCGGCGAAGTGTCCCGGGCGGCCGGCGTCTTCGAGTCCCGGGCGGGTCGCCACGTCAGGCAGCATCGGCACCGGCACCGGGGATTCAGGCGGATAGACCTCGTCAACCCCGGGCGCGAACACGATGTCGGCGCCGGCGCCCTGCGCCACCGACGCGTCGCGATCGAGATTGCGAGGGTAGCGATCGAAATCGGATCGTTCGTTGAACTGTGTCGGGTTGACGAACACCGACACGACCACCGGCCCGGGCGCGCACTGACGGGCGAGTTGAATCAGCGACACGTGTCCCTGGTGCAGAGCGCCCATGGTGGGCACCAGCACGCCTCCCCCGCTGAGTTCTGCCGCCCGGGTCTGCACACGCATGGGGGAAGTGTTGCCCGCCCGGCGTGCCCGAGCAACGAAGTGTCAGGACTTGATGCTCTTGAGCCACGCGGCCACGGGGCCGTAATCGGGCAGCGGCAGCAGGTCGAGGTCAACCTTGTACATGCCGTCGCCGTCATAGTCACAGTGGTAGGCACGGGCGTAGAGCGGCACGGGCGTCGCGTCGATAAGGTGAATCAGCACGCCGATCGGCGTCTGCCGGTAGATCATCCGGCGCGAGCGCACGACAAGGTTGGAACGGCTGAGCGAGCAGGCCCGGGCCGACCAGGTGGAGGTGACGCGCCCGCGCTCGTCGAACTCGACCAGATCCAGTTCGGCGGTGAACTGTCGTCCCTCCGGACGAACCGCCGGCGCGTGCACCGCGTCGTTATGGGAACTGTGCCCTGGAGCGGCCGAGGCGAAACTCTCAGGGTGAAGTCGTGGGCCGGTCGGCTGCATGAAGCCTCCACAATCGAAACGATCGTCGCGACTTTCTCGTGACTTTGGTGAAACCGCACGGCGTGGGACGACCGGCGACGCTACAGCCGGGGCGACGGGGAGCCGTCATGCCGATCTGGCCCGGAACCGGTGCGTGTCGGACGCCCGACCTTGGCGGGCCTTCGGACACGGGACCGATTGCAAACGCCCGCCGCATCGGGAGTTTCCACCGAACCTGACCCGGACTGGTCCGCAAAGACGCACACTTTTTCGGCGACTGGGTACGCCCGGAAATCAACGCGGATCGGTTTCAGTCCTTTGGGAATCGGGCGCCGGGGCGTCCGAAAAGTCGGCTCACCCAGGAGAGCAGAGGCCGCAGGCGGGCGCGGCGCTGCGGGCGCGGTTCGGGTCCGCACAAGCCTTCCAGTTCCAGGTAACTGCGCGGCGGACGGGCGTAGAGATCCTGGCCGCAGTGAGGGCAGAGAAACTCGACGGAGCCGTCCTGCACGGCGGCGCCATCGTACCCGCAGCGGAGGCACCTCTTGCGCGCAAGGTCAACTCTGGTCGCACGCCGAAACGTACGCGGCATGGCGCTTAGCCTACCGTCGGAGGGCACGTGAGGGAAGAGCAACTTGCGCTGAATGCCGACAACGATGTCAAACTCACGGTTACACGCATGGTGCGACCTGCTCGAGCGCCTGGCTGGACCGGTGCTGGAGGGCACGCCGGTGGTGCGCGGCGGTTTTTTGCCGCAAGAAGCGGGCGCGTGGGTGAGGAACTTCTCGGACGAGTTGGGACACCGCCGGGTGATCGACCGGGCGGTGGTGGGGCGGCTGGTGGGTGTTTACCCTGAGCGTGTCGAATGGGAGTCGCCGGACGCGCGAGCGTGGTGGGCGCTGTTCTGCGAGGACGAACTGCCGGCGGTCGAACCCTCGGGCCCGGTGACGCGCCGCCGCGACGATCAGGGCATCGAGTTGTGGACGCAGATCGAACTGGGCGCGCTTCATGCGGCGTGGGATCTGGCCATCGACCGGCGCGACGGGCGCCTGCGGGCGCGGTGCCTGGAGGCGACGCGCTGGCATGTGGGAGAACTCCAGCCCGACAACGCGACGGCCCATGCGTGGGCGCTGCACGGGTTTGCCATTTGCGCCGAAGAGTGCGGGCTGGAAGAGGCGTGGGTGCACGCGGAGATGCTGCTGCACGCGTGCATGGTGGGCATGGGCAGGCCGGACCGGTTCTCGGCCTGCCTGATGCTGGATGCGGCGCGCACGCTGAGGAGCGATTTGGAACGGTGATCGGCCCTCTCAGGCGCGGGGTCCGTTCCAATCACCGAATCCCTCACACCCTCGCTTCCGCGTTGTTCACGGCCTGGCGAAGCCACCTCCGGATCTCGGTGCGGCGGGTGATGTCGGTCCAGGCCTTGGCGTCCGGCTCGAAGCGGCGACGCATGGCGGCCGCGATGAGCCCCATGAACAGCGGCTGGGGCTTGAGTGGGCGGCTGGTCAGTTCGGGGTGGAACTGGGCGCCGATGAAGTAGGGATGCCAGGGCATGCCCTCGGCGTCCGGCGCGTCGCGCAGTTCGACGATCTGCATGATCGGCTGCGAGGGGTGACGCCCGCTGAAGACCAGGCCCTTGGCTTCGAGGCGCTCGATGTAGTGCGGGTCGACCTCGTAGCGGTGCCGGAAGCGCTCGGTCACGCTCGAACGCCCCTGGAAGAGAAACTGAGCGAGCGTGTCGGGCTCGATCTGGACGGCCTGGGCGCCGAGGCGCATGGTCCCGCCGAGGCCTTCGATCTTCTTCTGCTCGGGCAGTTCGCTGATGACGGCTGACTCGCAGGCGGGGTTGAACTCGGTGCTCGATGCGTCGGACATGCTGAGAACGTTGCGGGCGAACTCGATGACGGCGACCTGGAACCCCAGGCAGATGCCCAGGTAGGGCATGGCGTTTTCCCGGCAGTAGCGGACGCACTGGATCTTGCCCTCGACACCGCGTGAGCCGAAGCCGCCGGGGACGATGACGCCGTCGAGGTCGCGCAGAGTCTGGTCGACGTTCTTGGGGGTGATGTCGGTGGTCTCGATCCAGTGTTGCTCGATGCTGACCTGGAGGTGCGCCGAACAGTGCTCCAGGGCCTTGTCGATCGAGGCGTAGGCGTCGCGGAGTTGTGCATACTTGCCTGTGATGCCGATGCGGACGGCATGCTCGCGCGGGGCGGTGAGTTTGGTGGTGAAGCGGGACCATGTTTCGCGGGAGCGGTCTTCGCTCCGGGTGTCAACGCGGTCGTGCAGCCCGAGGATGGAGAGAATCTCGCGATCGAGCCCTTCGGAGCGGAGTTCGTCTGGAATGGTGTAGATGCTGGGGCGATCGTGCATGCTGAAGACGCGCCGCAGCGGCACGTTGCTGAACATCGCAATCTTCTCGCGCACCTTCTCCTGCACGGGGTTCGTCGCGCGGCAGGCGATCAGTTGAGGCTGAATGCCGGCCTCGAGCAGGCGCTTGATGCCGAGTTGGGCGGCCTTGGACTTCTGCTCGCCGAGCGACTCGGGCTCGATGACGTACGTGAGGGCGACAAAGCAGCACGAGCCGGGGCCTTCTTCAAACGCCAGTTCGCGCAGCGCCTCGATGTAGAACCCGTTCTCATAGTCGCCGACGGTGCCTCCGACTTCCACGAAGACCACGTCAGCGGGGCGATTGCCGTCGCCGCGCAGCGCCAGTTCGCGCAGTTTGCGCTTCACCTCGCCGGTGACGTGGGGGATCATCTGGACGTCGCGCCCGAGGTAGACGCCCTGCCGCTCGCGGTCGAGGATTTCGGTGAAGATGCGGCCGGAGGTGACGAAGTTGCGCTTGGTCAGGTTCTGGTCGAGCATGCGCTCGTAGGTGCCCAGGTCCATGTCGCACTCGGTGCCGTCTTCGAGGACGAAGACTTCGCCGTGCCGGTAGGGATTGAGCGTGCCCGAGTCGATGTTGAGGTAGCCCTCCATCTTGATGGGGGCGACGGCCAGGCCCTTGTCCTTGAGCACCTTGGCCACGCTGGAGGCGAAGATCCCCTTGCCCAGCCCGGACATGACGGTGCCGAAGACGGCGACATACTTGTGAAACCCGCGCCGGTACCCGTCCGGGACCGGGGAGTAGAACTCGGTGTACGGGCTGGACTCGCCGGCGGCGGCAAGCATCTGCTGGGCCAGACCGGCGGCGTCGGCGGCGTCGACGTCGTCGGCGCCCGTCCGCCCGGCAGGGCGATACTGGTCCCGGGTCGGGCCGGGTCCGGTGGACTCATCTGAGGCACGGTGCATGGCCCATGGTATCAATGCGGAGCCGGTGCTCCAAGTGGCCGGTTGTCCACAAAACATCCGAAGGCGCGCTTTGTTCTCTCCGGGTACCCTCTCTGCCGATGCACCCGATCGGAAAGGGCCCCATGACCGCGTACGTCCGTTGTCTCATCGCCTGCTGGGTACTCGTCCAGGGGGGATTCGCGTTCGCCCAGCCGTCGTTCCAGCCTTTTGCCGCAGTTCGGCGGATCGACCCCGATACCGGGCGTGGGCTTGCGAACTGGCCGCACGCGCGCCACTTTGACCACAAGCACATGCGACTGGAACTGGATCTGGTCTCGCTTGACCCGCCGGTGTTCGAGGCCAGGGAAACGCTCCGGCTCACACCGATCGGGCGGGCGCGATCGCAAATCCGGCTGGACGCGGTGGATCTGGACATCGGGTCCGTCGGGGTGCGGCGTGCGCCGGATGATCGCTCGCGCCTTCGCCGCTTTGAAGGGCTGTCCTTTACCTACGACGGGCAGGATCTGGTCATCAGCCTCGATCTCCCGGCCGAACTGGGGGAGACGATCGAGGTTTCCATCGGCTACCGCATCACCAATTTCCTGCCGCAGGGGCAAGGGTTGAGCATTTCTCTCGGCGACCCCGACGGGGAAACTGACTCAGAACGCCTGCCCGTGATCTTCAGCCAGGGGCAGTCGGAGCATAATTCGAAGTGGTTCGCCTGCCACGACTTCCCGAATGAGCGGCTCTCGACCGAACTGATCGTCACCGTCGACGACCCCCTCCAGGTGGTGTCCAACGGCACGTTGGTGGAGCGCAAGAGTCTGGCGGGCGGTCGGACGCGATTCCACTGGCTCCAGAGCCAGCCGCACGTCAACTACCTGGTGACGATGGTGATCGGGGCTCTTGAGCGTGTGGAACTGGGCGGGGCCGACTCGGCGCGCCCGGGGCTGCCGATCGGGGTGTGGGCGCCGATCGGTCGCGGCGAGCATGTGCGGGAGGCATTCGGCGAGACGCCGGCGATGATCGCCTATTTTGAGCGTCTGTTCGACGAGCCGTATCCCTGGGACAAGTACGACCAGGTCATCACGCGCGGGTTTGACTTCGGCGCGATGGAGAATACATCGGCGACGACGTTCTACCCCTATGCCGCCTACCAGAGCCGGGACGAACTGCGCAGCATCGTGGCGCACGAACTGGCGCACCAGTGGTTCGGGGATCTGGTCACCTGCAAAGGCTGGGAGCACATCTGGCTCAACGAGGGATGGGCCAGTTACGCCGAGGCGCTGTGGAACGAGGAACTGGCCGGAGACGATCCGGCGGCCCGCCGCTCGGCCTACCTGTCGACGGTGGCGGAGTGGGCCGACGCGCAGCGTAGAGGCAACTTCGGCTCGTCACCCGAGCAGGCACCGCTGGTGTCCAACTTCTACGCCAATCCCGACGAGCCGTTCATGAAGGTCGACAACCCCTACTCCAAGGGTCCGTGGGTGCTGCACATGCTTCGGATGGGGCTGGGTGACGAAGTGTTCTTCGCCGGCACGCGGGGCTACCTGGACCGGATGCGTTTCGGCCAGGCCGAGACAGGCGACTTCCGCCGCGCGCTTGAAGAGGCCAGTGGTCGCAGTCTTGAGCGGTTTTTCGAGCAGTGGTGCATGAGGCCGGGCATCGCGCGGCTGGACGTGGGCTTCACTTGGGACGAATCGAGTATGAGCGTTGAGGTGGTGCAGACCCAGCGCATCGACGCGATCAATCCGGCATACCACTTCCTGCTGCCGATCTACGTTCAGTTCGCCGATGGCTCCGGGCGATACGTGTACGTGAACGTCGAAGGCCCGATGGCGCGGCAGGCCTTTCGCCTCGGGCGTGCTCCGGTGGATGTGAGGATCGATCCGAACATGACGGTGGCGGGCGAGTACAACATTGTCAAGAGCCTCCAGCCCGCGGGCGGGGCCGAATCATCAGCGGGGACGAACCAATGACGACATACGCGAGTGTGCTTTTCGGGCTGTTCGCCTCGGCCGGCGCTTTCTGTCATGCCGACGGCTGGTGCGGGCACGGGCCGGATCCGCGACCGCGCCAGGAGACGCAGGCCGGGACGTTGAACTTCCCGCCGCCGCTGGAAGCGGACTTTGAGCACATGCGGCTGGAACTGGAAATAGAGGACATGAACACACCGGAGATGTCGGCGGTGCAGCACCTGTTCCTGCGTCCGACGGCGTACGAACTGTCGGAACTGACGCTGGACGCGCAGTTGCTGGAGATCGCGTCGGTGGAGGCGCCGGGCTACCAGACGAGTTTTGAGGCCGACGGTCGCACCCTGGTGGTCAGGTTTGTTCCGCCGGCGCCGGTGGGCGAGCAGGTGGAGTTGATCACGCACTACCGGATCGTGGACCCGCCGCGTGGGCTGATGTGGACGACGCAGAGCCCGGCGTTCCCGGGGCGGGCGGCCCAGATCCACACGCAGGGGCAGCCGGAGAGCAACAGTTTCTGGTTCCCGTGCCACGATTTTCCCAACGACCGGCTCACGACCGAGTTGATCGTGACCAGTCCGCAGGGCTACCAGGTGGTGTCAAACGGGCGGCTTGTAGGCAAGGACCGCAAGGTGGTCAGGAGCGTCGACCTCGACGGGCAGCATGATCTCAAGTGGTACGACCTGTGGCACTGGTCGCAGGACGAGCAGGCCGGTGGGAACCACACGCCCTATCTCGTGACGCTGGTGGTCGGCAAGTTCGACGTGGTGGACCTCGGTACGCCGGAACTGCCGATGCCGGTGTATGCGCCGCAGGGGCGGGGCGGCGACGTGGAAGTGACGTACGGCCGCACTCCGGAGATGATCGAGTATTTCGGGCGCATCCTCGACGAGCCGTATCCGTGGTCGAAGTACGCGCAGGTGCTGGTGTGGAACTTCGGGGCCGGCGGGATGGAGAACACCAGCGCCACGTCGATGTTCGACGGGGCGATCTTCAGCCAGGCCGACGCGATCGACCAGGACTTCGACGGGCTGATCGCGCACGAACTGGGGCACCAGTGGTTCGGGGATCTGATCACGTGCAACTCGTGGGAGCACATCTGGCTCAACGAGGGATTTGTGACCTACATGAGCCACCTGTGGCGCGAGCGTGAAGAAGGCCCGGCCGGCTACCTGGCCGGCATCATGGGCAGCATGGACGCCATCATCGCAAACGATCGCGGCACGGCCCCGAACACGCCCGGCATGGCCAGCAAGATCTATGACCACCCGTGGGAGGCCTTCGGGCGGGCGGCCAATCCCTACCCGAAGGGCGCGAGCATCCTGCACATGCTGCGGAAGAAACTGGGGGACCAGCGATTCTTTGCCGGCGTGGGCGAATATATCAATCGACACCGGCTGACCACGGTGGAGACCGACGACTTCCGGCAGGCCATGGAGGACGTGAGCGGGGAATCACTCGATCAGTTCTTCCAGCAGTGGGTGTATCGCGCCGGCATCCCGCGCCTGGCGATCAGCACGGTGTGGGACGAGGCGGCGTCGGAACTGTTGGTCAACGTCGAACAAACGCAGACCATCAACGAGCAGAACCCGGCATTCGTGTTCGACCTGCCGATCTGGCTGCGGTTTCCGGGCGAGCGGGGCGTGCAGACGCGCGTCGAGACGCTGCCGATGAGTGATCGCACGGCATCGGTGCGGATCGCGCTGCCGGCGCGCCCGGACATCGTCGCGTATAACCACGACCTTGCGGTGCTGGCCGAACTGAAGATCGATCAGCCGGCGTCATTGTGGCTCGAGCAGTTGGCTTCGGGCCCGACGGTGGCGTCGAAGATCCAGGCGGCGCGGGCCTTCGCCAACGCCCAGGGAACGCCCGGCGCGATGCTGCTCTTCGCGACGGCACGCGATGAGACTTTGCCCGAGGCGCTGCGCCTCGCGGCAGTCAAGGCCCTCGAGGCGCAGGGCGACCTGTCGCGCGTGTTCTTCCTCGTGCCGCCGAGCAGGCCTGGCTCGATCGGGTCGCCCTCGGTGCGGGAGGAGATCATGGCGGCGCTGGGGCGCATGGGCTACGAGCACCCGACCGGTTCGACGGGCAAGGCACGCGAGCAGATCATCGCGCTGCTCGTCGAGCGGGCGCTCAACGATCCGAGTTCCCGGGTGCGGGCCGCAGCCATTCGCGGGCTGGGCGTCATGCGGGCGACGGGGGCGGGCAAGATCGTGCTGATGGCGGCCGATGTCGATTCGCCGCAGGACGCGATCCGGCGTGCGGCGCTGGAAAGCCTCGGCCAACTGAACATGCCCGAAGGGCTGTCGGTGGTGCTGCGGTATGCGCGGCCCGGCGCGCACGATCGCACGCGACCGGTGGCCATCGCGGCTGCGAAGAGGCTCATGGTGCATGACGACGCGGCGGTGCGCGCGATGCTTGCTGAAACCATGGGCGACCGCGAGCGCCGCGCGTGGGAAGCGGCGGCCGAGCAGATTGCCGCGATCGGCGGGCAGTGGGCGACCGACCTGCTCAACGCGCGCCTGGAGCGGACGAAGAACCCCGGCGATCGGGAGAGACTGGAAGGCTGGATTGCGGCGGCGGGCGCGGGAGGCTGAGGCGGGAGAAACCTTCAGATCGTCTTTCCCGCGGCGCAAATAGAAGGCAGGGACGTTTGGCAGCGATGGCGGTGCGTGAAGAACGGTGCAACTCCGATCAGGCCAGGTGAAGCAGGCGCGGATGCGCAGCCGCAACCTGAGCAACCGCGCGTACCCAGGCTGCGACGCAATCGCAGCAGCAATCGAGCAGGCGTGCGATCTGTCGCACCGCCCGGCTGGAGCGCACGCGCTCTTGCAAACCCCTATTATGGCTGCGCCGCAGCGATGCCGTCGCCCTTGGGCGCGTCAGGCGGGACGCCGATGTATCGCAGCGCCCGCTCCATGACGCGGCGCACCACCGGTCCGGCGACGGCCGAGCCGTAGGCGCGCTGGATGCGCACCAGTTCGGGCGACGGATCGTCGATGATGACCAGCACGACCAGGCGAGGGTCGTCGAACGGCGCACCGGCGATGAAACTCGAGTTGTACTGACGCTCGAAGTAGCCCTTGGCGTGCCTGGGACGCCGGAACCCGGGCGGCGGCGTGACGGCGATCTTGGCCGTGCCCGACTTCCCGAACATCTGATACGTCACCGGCACGTCTTCCTTGTCGCGCAGCAGGCGCATCTGGTCCATGCGATCGACCACGCCGGTGATGGCGCGACGCACTTCCATCGCCGTGCGCGGCTCGAACACGCGCTCGTGCAGCCCGGCCAGCGGCTCTTCAGGGTCAAAGGCGGTCAGTCGCAGCGAGGGGATGGTGCCGCTCAAGTCGCCGTTGCGGGCAAAGGCGGAAAACGCGCGCACCATCTGCACCGGCGTGACCCCGATCTCGTAGCCGATCGCCACGGAAGTCTGCGTGTACTCGGTCCAGTCGCGCGCGCTGGTGACCAGCCCGCCGGTTTCACCGCGAAAGTTCAGTTCGGTGCGCTGCCCAAAGCCCAGACGCCGGACCAGCGAGCGCGTCTGCTGGTGCGAGATCCGCTCGGCCGCCTTCGACATGCCGATGTTCGAGGAGAACACCAGCACTTCCGGCCAGGTGAGTTGGGCCCGCTTGGTTACGTCGGCCAGCGCCCGTCCATACGGGGTGCGATAGTTGGACGGGTCGAAGGTGATGACCTCCCCGTCGGGCAGTTTGCCCTCCTGGCGTGCCAGCGCCCAGACGAAGGGCTTGAAGGTCGAACCCGGTTCGTATACGTCTTCGACGCACCGATTGCGCCCCAGCGAAGGGTCGGTCGCCCTCGCAAGGTCGGGCTGGATCACGCGATAGCGGGGCCAGGTTGAGCGATCGGGATTGACGGACGGCGTCTCTTTCGAGTCCTTGGGCACCCACGGGAAGGGGACGGCGTCTACATCATCGCGCACATAATCGACCATCGCCAGCAGTTCGCCCGTGCGAGGGTCAATGATCACGATGCGTCCCCCGGCCGCGTCGGCGTCGTGTACGCCCCTGATCAGTTCCTCGCTGGCGATGCGCTGGATCTCCAGGTCGACAGCCAGGCGCACGTCGTCGCCGCGGGTCGGGCTCACCCAGTCGCCACGTCCGACCCACAGCGGGCGTCCGGACGCATCGCGGACGTAGCGCATGTGGCCCGGCTCACCGGAGAGGCGTGTGTCGAGCATCTGTTCGGCGCCGAGCAGACCGACGTGCCCGAAGCCCACCTTGCCGACGACGGAGGAGGCCAGCGTGCCGCCGGGGTAGGCGCGCATCGGCTGCGTTTCGATCGTGACGCCGGAGAGACGCGCCCCCAGCACACGGTCGGCGTGCTCGCGATCGAGCGGCGGATCGATGGGCAGGTAGCGGATGAGCGGCGGAGGTTGACCGGCCTGCTCGGCCCACGGGGTTATGCCGGGGCCCTCAACGCCCGCGTCGGGCTGGCGCGCACGCAGCCGCCAGGAGAGGGTAGCCAACAGTCCCTTGGGACTTTCTGGCTCCTGCCCCGCGCCGTTCCACTCATCAAGGGCAGCCTGTCGAAGATCATTCTCACCCTGCGCCAGCACCACGCGCTGCCCGACTACGCCGGGATCAAGCCCGGAGGCCTCGGCCAGTTTGACGATCGCCTCGTCCGGCGGATCGGCGAACGTGACCGGGTCGACGATGACGCGGTACGAGAAGCAGGTGGTCGAGAGCACCCGCCCGCGGCGGTCGAGCAGGTCGCCACGCAACGGCTGGATGTTGCGGTTGGACGCCCGTTCGCTCAGGAACGGGCGCAGCGGCTGAGGCGGGCTGGTCTGGAGCATGACGATGCGCGCCGCTACGGCGAGCAGCATCATGGTGAAAAAGCCCGCGACCAGAAGCCCGGCGGCGAACTCGCGTGTCCACGCACGCGGGTTCACGGGTGTTGCTCCGGCCTACGGGCCCAGGGGTCAACCGGCGCTTCGTCAGGCAGCGAAACCCACCCGGCGTCGGCCGCATCGATCAGTTCGGGCAGGTCCGCGCAGCGGGCCAGCATCTCTCGGACTCCGTCGGGCGTGATCCGCTGGGCGATCTTCGCCCGCAGCAGCAGCAGTCGTTCATCGTGCCGCCAGATGCGCAACTGCGCGTCGGCCAGTTCATGCACCGCCTGGAGCCGGGCCTGGCGCATCGAGAGCAACCCACACGCGGTGAGTCCGATCGCAATGATGATGGCCAGCAACTTGCAGAACAACCCGACCCTCTCAAGCGGCCGGCAGGATCAACTTCAAACCCTCGTAGATCTCGTCCGGGTTGGAGATCTTGTCCTTATTGAGTTTGAGGATCTCGGCCATGCGATTCTTGGAGCCCAGTTCGCGCTGGGCGATCTGCGAGAGGGTGTCATTCGCCTTGACGACGTAGGTCCGCGCGCTGGCGGGCCTGGTGTCGTTGCGGGGCTTCTGTTCGGGCTTGACCTCGGGCTTGTGCGCCGGCGTGGTGTCCACGCGCGCCGGCGTCCCCTCGTTCGAGTTGACCAGCACCGGGATCTTCAGTTTCACGTCGGCATTCACGCCGCCCTCGGGCGAGACCAGCCCGGGATTGAGCGCCTGGAGTTCGGGCCACCGCTCGTCCGAGCCGAGAAAGCGCCGGGCGATCCCGGCCAGAGTGTCGCCCTTCTTCACCACGTACTCGGTGTAAGTCGGAGGCTTGGGCGCGCCGCCCTGACGCTCGCCTCCGACCGGCACGAAGCCCGGGATCCGCGGCGAGTCGCCGCGGCGCCCGCCGGGCTGCTCGACGTTCCGGCCACCCGTGCCCTGCACGATCTCGAATGGCTTGACTTCGTCCTGCGGTGCCGGGCCAGGCTCGGATGAGGCATCGTCCGCCAACGACTCGATCGGCAGTTGGGAAGAACCCCTGTCGCCGGGTGTGATCGGCTCGGCAGGCTGCTCCTCGATCATCCGGTTGGTCGGCAGAGAGGAGCGAGGCGACGGCACCACGAACGCCTCCGGGTCGGCCAGCGGCAGGTTGAAGGACAGCGTCTCCAGCGGCTCATCAAGCGAGGCCGGCGAGAGGTGGTCCGAGATCAGGATCCCGACCACGAGGACGAGTGAGAAACCAACAATCAGTGCGAGTTTGTGTTCACGGGTCACGAATGAGCATCCTTGCTTCCATGACGCTTGCGGAAATCCCCACTCCGGCACGATTGCCGTCCTGGCTCACGTTCCGGAAACGACGCCCGAGCGACGACATCCTCTCACAGCAACTCGAGCGCTCTGAGTCTAGCAGATCGGGCACGCGCATTGTTCGTGATCTCCGATTCTGATGCAAAAACCACCTTGCGGTGGATAAGACGCGCCTTCTCCGCCGACGCGAGTTGGGCGAACGTCTGTTTCACCGGGCGATCCTCCAGACTGTGGAACGAGATGATCGCAACACGCGCTCCGGCCGACAGCCACTCATGCGACTCCGACTGGCCGACCAGGCCGGCAAGCAGCGACTCGAGGTTCCCGATCTCGTCGTTCACCGCGATGCGCAACGCCTGAAAGGTGCGCGTGGCCGCATGGATCGGACCCCGCCGCGCCGCCGGCGGATACGCCTGCTCAACAACCGATGCCAGTCTTCCTGTGGTGGACATCGGCTGTTTTTGACGTTCCTCCGCAATGGCCCGCGCGATCCGCCTCGACAACCGGTCCTCGCCGTACCGGAAGATCAGGTCCGCCAACTCGCGCTCGGACAGTTGGGAGACCAGATCCGCCGCCGTCACCGGGCCCGACGGATCCAGCCGCATGTCCAGCGGGCCATCCTGACGAAAACTGAACCCACGCTGTGGATCGTCCATCTGGTTAGATGCAAACCCCAGGTCGGCCAGCAGCAGATCGCCCACCAGCCCCCGACGCGTCAGTTCGCGCCCAATCCAGGCGAAACTCCCGTGCACCGCGACCACCCTCGACGGGTTGCCCAGCGCGCGCCCCACTGCCTCGGTCGCCCGGGCGAGGTTGTCCGGGTCAAGGTCGAAAAGCACCACGCGCCCGGCAGGTCCGAGTCGCTCGGCGATGCGGGCAGAATGCCCCCCAAGTCCGGCGGTGCAGTCGACCAGCGTCTGACCCGGCCTGGGCTCAAGCGCTGCCAGCACCTCGTCCATCAGCACCGGAATGTGGGTTGGTTCGGGCACGTCTGCTCGTGGGACGGGGCCATCAGGGAGCGGTGGTCGGCGATGCCTCGGCGGGCGGGGCCTGCGGCACACTCGGGCCAGGGAGAGAGTCGATATACGCGATGATGTCGCGGATGTCGTCCTCGGTCATGCTGAGTCGTCCCCCCCTGGGGGGCATCGCCGGGCGATCCGCAGTGGCGGGCTTGCCCCGGACGATCAGGTCGATGACAGCCTGCTCGTCGCTCTGGTTGAAGAACGCGCTGGCCTTCAGATCGGCACCGAGAAAGTCCACGCCCCGGGCGTCGGCGCCGTGGCACTGGGTGCATACCTGTATGAAGAGCAGGCGTCCCTTCTCGGGCGAAGATTGGCGCGGCGCGGCCGGGGCGGTCGGCTTCTCGCCGCAGGCCGGAGGACCGGCCAGCAGCGCGATCAGGCCGATCAGAACGACGGGAAACCGGGTAGGCATGATGACCAAGAATAGACGCGGGCCCCGGGGATGCGCCGGCAGCGCCCGCCACACGGGAGAACCACATGAGCGCGGACGTGATTGACTATCAGATCATCGGCGACGACCTTCAGGCGGTAATCGTGACGCTGGACCCCGGCGAGGCCGTGGTCGGCGAAGCCGGGGCGATGATGTACCTCGAGCAAGGTGTGGAGATGGCCACGTCGCTGTCGATGAAAAAGGACTCGGGCGGGATCATGGGTCGCCTGTTCGAGGCCGGCAAACGCATGGTCACCGGCGAGTCGTTCTTCATCACCATGTTCGCCAACGAGAGTTCGCAAAGGCGGGACTGCGCCTTTGCGGCCCCCTATCCCGGGCACGTGGTGCCGCTCGAACTGGGCGAGTTCGGCGGAGAGCTCCTGTGCCAGAAGGACTCGTTCCTGTGTGCCGCCCGCGGGGTTGAGGTCGGCATCGCGTTCACCAGACGCTTCGGGGCCGGTCTGTTCGGCGGTGAAGGGTTTATCCTCCAGCGCCTGCATGCGCCCGATGGGAGGGGGCTGGCGTTCTGCCACGCCGGAGGCACCGTCTTGAAACGCACTCTGGCGTCCGGCGAGACGCTCAAGGTCGACACGGGCTGCATCGTCGCGTTTGAGAAATCGGTCGATTACAGCATCGAAATGGTCAAGGGCATCAAGAACAAACTCTTCGGCGGAGAGGGGTTCTTCTACGCCCGTCTGCGCGGACCGGGAACCGTCTGGCTCCAGACGCTCCCCTTCAGCCGCCTGGCCAACCGCATCATCGCCGCCGCCCCGTCGCAGGGCGGCAAGAGCGTCGGGGAGGGTTCGGTGCTCGGCGGGGTGTTCAACATGATCGACGGGCAGTAGGCGCCTTCGCACGCGCCGGACGCGCGGGTTCGCAAGAAAACCGCCGGAGCCCTGCCGCCGCTCGGGCAGGGCTCCGGTGTGTCGCATCACGGCTCCAGACGGCGGTGGGCCGCTCCGGCAAACTACTTCTTCGATTCCTCTCCGGCGCGGGGGGATTGGTCCGAACTGCGCACTCTCCCAAGTGCCCCGGGCAGTTCGACCCCGGCCTGATTAGCCAGTTCGTGCACCGCCGGCAGCGACCCGATCAGCCCGCTGAGGAAGTCGGCCGTAGCGCCGCGGGTTCCGCCCTTGCCTTCCACCTGCGACCCACCTCGCCCGCTGTCCCAGACCGTGATCTTGTCGATCTTGAGGTTCTGGATCGCCTTGACCTGCTCGGCAACCAGGTGCGGCAACTGCTCGATCATCAGCAGCGTCGGCGCCACCTGCGGATTCTCGGCACACGCCTCCACCAACTTGCGGTATCCCTCGGCCTTGGCTTCCAGAACCTTCTGAATGCCCTCCGCCTCGGCCATGTACTTGGCCAGAATCGCGTCGGCCTGACCCCGCGCTTCGCGACGCTGCCTTTCGGCCTCGGCCTCGGCCTGGATCTCGATCCGCTTCTTCTCAATCTCCTGCGGCGCCAGTTCCGTCTTGGCCAGCCGCGCCAACTCCTCTTCACGCTGTGCCAGGAAAATCTTCTGCCTTGCCTCAGCCTGCGCCACGTCGGCGCGACGACTGGCTTCAGCCCGGATCTCCGCCAGGATCGCGTTCGACTCGGCCACCTTGGCCGAACTCTCGTTCTCGCCCGTCACCGCCAACGCCTCAGCCGATGCCACCTGGATGCGCTGCTCCTGCTCGGCGCGCTTGCTGGCCGCCACCGTCTCGGCCTTCCGCTCGGCCGTGGCGATCTCGAGGTCACGCTTGGACTGCACCTCGCCGCGCACAGCCTCGGCTTCGTACGCCGCGATTGCGATGCGCTTCTTCTGCTCGGCTTCCTTCTGTCCCTGCTCGGACAGTGCCTTCTCCTGTGCCACCCGCACGTTCTGCTCTCGCACCGCCTGCGCCTGTCCAATCGCGCCCTCGCGGTCCTGCTCGGCCACCTCGACCTTGGCGCGATTGATCGCCTCGGCCGCAGCACGCTGCCCGATCGCCACGATGTAGCCCGATTCGTCCGTGATGTCGCGGATGTTTACGTTGATCAGTTCCAGACCGATCTTGTTGATCTCCTGCGTCACGTTCTCGTTGATCAGACTCATGAACTTCTCGCGGTCCTTGTTGATCTCTTCGATCGACAGAGTCGCGATCACCAGACGCAACTGACCCAGGATGATGTCCTGCGCCTGCTCGCGGATGGACTGCCCGTCCAGCCCCAGCAGGCGCTCGGCGGCGTTGGCCATCATCACCGGAGACTTGGAAATCCCCACCGTGAACGTCGAAGGCACGTTGACGCGAATGTTGTTCAGCGACAGCGCGCCCTCCAGCGGTATCTCGATCACCAGCGGCTCCAGACTCATGTACGCATAGTCCTGGAAAATCGGCCAGATGAACTGCCCGCCGCCGTGGAAGCACCGCGCCGACTGCTTGCCCGCCCGTCCCCAGATGACCAGGATTCGGTTCGACGGGCACCGCTTGTAGCGCGCCGCGTAGAACATGATCAGGCAGAGCAGAACGAACAGGACGACCACGACCGAGATAATGATGACGACGCCGGCTTGCCCCGCCGTCTGTGCCAGCAAAAGCATCTGATCCACGACTGGCTTTCCTCCCTCGGGCCGCATCAGGCCCGGTGTGCTGTTTCCGCGTTATGCCCGCTCGACCACCACCGTGCCCGTCGCCGCGTCCACTTCGATGATGCGCACCAGCGTGTTGGTGGCGATCGCTTCATGGCCCGACTGCCGGGCGCTCACTTCGTGCTGCGTGTTGTTCACGACCAGCGTGATGCGCCCGGTGCCCGCGTCGGCCGGCGGAATGGCGATGTAGACCGGCGCCTCGCGTCCCACCGTCGCGTTGAGATCCAGGTTGCCGCTTGACTGAAGTTTCATCACCTGGCGCGTGAGGGAAATGACCATCCACGCCACTCCCAGGCCGGCGGCCAGGCCCGCCAGTGATGAAGAAAGGAAGGTCATGTCCAGGGCGCGATGCGCCGCCAGTCCGATCCAGCCAAATCCCACGAAGAACGCCGAGACTGTTTCCAGGCTCAGCCACCGGGCTTCAGCGCCGGGGTTGTCCATGCCGTGCCCGCTGCCGACGTCAAGGTCGGCGTCGATGTCGCCGCCCAGGTGCCCCAGCGCTAACTGAAGCAGGAGATACCCGGTCCCCAGCAGCGCCGGGGCCGTGAACCACGGAGCCATGCCTCCGAAAAGCCCTTCCATCATTGCTCGGTCTCCTGACGCGGCCTGCGCGCGATCATACCTCATCACGACCCGGACGTGGGCCCGGATCGACGGAGCGGGATCCCTAAATCGCGCTGCGAGGCCTTCATCCACACCCTTCGGCCCGCTGCTCAGTCGATTGTTCGGAATGTCCGGCCCGGCGTTTCGATCCCGCAATGCCGCTCCGCGGCGGCGGTATGCTGCCTGAATGCCAGGGGAATCTCCATGAAACGCGCTCCCGTCGCCCAGGTGCTGCTGGCCGGCTCGTCCGCACTCGCCCAGCCGCAGTTCGTCGATCACGCCGCCGATCTGGGACTGGCGCTGGACAACGGCGTTGCGATGTGGGGCGACGTGAACGACGACGGGTGGCCGGACCTGTGCAACGCCGGGGCGGTCTGGATCAATCGCCACGGCAAGGCGTTCGAGCGATTCGACGCTCCCGCCACCGGATTCCTGGTCGATATCGACAACGATGCCGACGCCGACCTGGTGTGCTTTGCACCCGTCGCCGTCTATCGCAATATCGCGCCCAGCCCCGGCGCGCCCCCTGTTTTCGAGCCCGTGCCGCTGCCCGAACTGCCCGAGACCTCCAGCCGCGGGGCGGCGGTGGGTGACTACAACAACGACGGGTTCCTCGACGTCTACATCGGAGGCTACGAGGTGTGGGAGCCGCAGGTGACCTATCCCGATCTGCTGCTGATGAGCGACAAGGGCGAACGATTCACGCTGGCGATGACCTTTGACCGTTTTCGCGCCCGCGGTGTCACCGCGTGCGACTTCGATGAGGACGGGGATCTTGATATCTACGTCTCCAACTACCGGCTCCAGCCCAACGTGCTTTGGGTCAACGACGGCAGCGGGGGGCTGACCGACAGGGCCGGCGAACGAAACGTGCGGGCGACCAGCGAGGGCTTCGAGGGCGGGCACTCCATCGGCGCGTGCTTTGCCGACTTCGATAATGACGGGCACTTGGACCTCTTCGCCGGCAACTTCGCCCACGTTGACTCCCGCGGCGACCAGCCCAAGTCGCGTTTCCTGCGCAATCTCGGGCCCGACGCGGGCTGGAAGTTCGACGACCTGCACGAGTGCGGCGTCTGGTACCAGGAGAGTTACGCCAGCCCCGGCGCGGGCGACTTCGACAACGACGGCGACGTCGATCTCTTTTTCACCACCGTCTACGCCGACGCCTCATTCGGACGCAAGAACTACCCCGTGCTCTACCGCAACGACGGCGCCCACGGGGCGGGCTGGGCCTTTGCCGACGCGACAGAGGGATCGGGGCTGGGGGAACTGCCGCCGACCTACCAGGCGTCCTGGGCCGACTTCGACGCCGACGGCGACCTCGACCTGGTGACAGCCGGCCGGTTGTTTGTCAACCAGGGGACGCCGGGCAGTCACTGGCTCGGTGTTCGGCTTGTCAACGACAAGCCGGGCGCCGGCGGGCGCGACGCGGTGGGGGCGCAGGTGCGCGTGCGGACGGGCGACCTCCGCGTTCTCACGCGCCAGGTGGAGTTCGGCACCGGCGAGGGAAACTCCAACAGCCCCGTCCTGCACTTCGGGCTCGGCACGCACGCCGATCCGGTGGCGATCGAGATCCGCTGGCCGGACGGCTTGCGCGTGGATCTTCCGCGGGCGGGCGTCGATCAGATACTGGTGCTCCGCGCCGCGCAAGACTCCCCGACGGAGTGAAAGGAGCGGGCGGTGCTCGCTCCACTCAGGGCTCGACGGTCGCTCCATCGTCATACCCCAGCCCGTTCCACAGCGCGTTGTCGCCCGCATCGACCTCGACCAGCCACCTCGATCGATCAACGACGCGATACCCGAGTTCTTCGAGCGTGTTGAGCGAGGCGTGCCCGTCGACAAAGGCGGTTGTGTTCTTTCCGCGGTGTCGCAGTGCGGCGACCACCGGACCGGTCTCGTGTGACCATGCGGTCGTGCCCCCGTTTCGTCGAAGGTCGAGCCGGGGAGGATCGAGTGCGTAAGCATGCTCGCGGAAGCCCTCGGTGGTGCGCAGGAACTGTGAGCCCCCGCTGTCGGCCATCGCGACGGTCATCGAGCCCGCCTGCACCTTGTGATCGCGGATGGGATAGTTGACGAACCGCCCGCCCGTCGTGCGCGAGTTGCCCAGGTACTGGTAGT
This sequence comes from Cyanobacteria bacterium CYA, assembly GCA_008363215.1. Taxonomy (GTDB): domain Bacteria; phylum Planctomycetota; class Phycisphaerae; order Phycisphaerales; family UBA1924; genus J022. Next base: position 49,818 of record RHKP01000009.1, on the reverse strand, counting down.
TGTACCCGTAACTCCCGCAGCGGAGCACCTGGATCTGCCCGTTCTCGAACGAGCGCATGTCCTCGACGTCCTGTGATGGATCCTGGAACACCGGGTTGTCGAGGCGCGGAAAGTCGCTCGAAGTGAGGAAGTCGGCGTGCTCGGCGGCGTTGCGCGGGCTGTACGGCCTCCCGACGTATTCCCCGACCGCCCAGTGCCAGCGCGCCCGGGGACGCCCGGTCTCGGTATGGACCTGCCCCGAGGGCAGGCGCAGAGGTGGGAACATGCCGCGGTCGTTGACGTACATCGTCAGCCCCTGACCGAGGGTGCGCAGATTCGACAGGTTGACCGTCGTGCGTCCGGCCGCCCGCGCCTGCCCGAGCGCCGGCAGAAGGATTCCGATGAGCAGCGCGATGATGGCGATCACGACGAGCAGTTCGATGAGCGTGAAGCCCGCGCGCCGACGGCTGGTGGTGACGGAGTTCATGCAGGTCTCCTCGCGGCGGGGGGTCACGCACCGGCGCCGATCGAATCGTATTGCGACTGAGTCTCAGTCTCAATATTCCCTGCAAATGAAACTGCTGCACCTGAACTAGGTACGAATCCCTACTCTGCGTCCTCTCGCGGTCCTGCCGGTTCGGCTACCACCGTCGGCTCGCCTGATTCGTCCCGCTCGATGATGCCCAGTTGGCACAACGCCTTGAGGGCGGCCTGCTGCTCGGCTTGCTTCTTCGATTGCCCCCATGCCCACTCGAATCGGCGCCCGTTGAGTTCCACCGCGATCTTGAACGCCTTGGCGTGGTCCGGGCCCTTTTCGTCCAGCACCCGGTAGCAGGGGGTGAGTTGATAGGTCTGCTGCGCGTGCTGCTGGAGCACGGACTTGAAGTTCTGCTGGTGTCCGCTGCGGGCGGCCCGTTCGATCATGGGCTCGACGATCCGCTCGATGAATCGGCGCGACACCTCCGGCCCCCCGTCGAGGTGGAGTGCAGCGATGATCGACTCGAGCACCGCCGCGGCCAGGGAGGGCGGGAGTTCGGCGTGGGCCTGCATGCCCTTGCCCATGTCGAGCAGTTCATCGAGTCCGAGTTGTCGCGCCAGGCGCGCGCAGGTGCGACGTGAGACGACCGTCGATTTGATCTTGGTCATTTCGCCTTCGAGCAGCGCCGGGTAGCGGATGAAGATCATCTCGCAGACGATTTGCCCGAGGATGGCATCGCCCAGGAACTCAAGCCGCTCGTTGGACCGCAGGCGACTTTCGGCGATTGAAGCGTGGGTGAGAGCCTGTTCCAGGATCGAGCGGTCCAGAAACCGATACCCGAGAGTTTCCTCAGCGCGCGACAAAACAGACTCATCCATACCTGTCATGCTCCGAACTCGGGGAGTTTCCCGGGTTCCGTAGGGGTCCCCACACAGACCTTGACAAGCGTTGGACGCGAGCGCTCCACATTCGACCCCCCATTGAGGTCGCTTGTCGAGCGGTCACGGCCAAGACCTCCGGCCGAGACCGGCATACCCATCATTGCAGATCATCGGGTCCCGGGGCAAGGGGGTTGAGTGTGGAACTGTGCCACTTGAGGGGATAAGGTTCGGGCCCAACCCGGACGAGAACCACCCATGCATTACCCCCACAGACTCAGCCGCATCAAGAAGGTCCGCAAAAGCGGCTTCCGTGCTCGCATGGCCACCAAAGGCGGGCGCAAGATCCTCAGCAACCGTCGCCGCATCGGCCGGAAACTCACGAACGTCTGATGCAACTACCGTTTGGACGTGCGCTCGGCTGGAGACAGGATCTGTGTGAATCCTCGAACCGGGTCCGCGTCCTACGCCTTGTGCCTGCGAATGCCCGATCAGCCCGAGCCGGATATGTACCCGAAGATCGGCAGGTCTACGGCCGGTGGTTGACCCATTGAACTGCATCGGTGGTCGAGCGCTGCCCCCGGGGCGAGCGGCTTTCTCATTCTGACCTTGTGATTCGGGGTTGTGCATCCGCGTGCCAACTCGGTAGGCTGTGGCTCCGCCCGGTTACCCCTGCGTCGCAATCATGGACCACGACCGACCAGCGACTTCTGATCGAATGCACGAGTCGGCGCCTCGCTATCGCGAAGTGACCGTAGCAGCGATGGCTTTCGGTATTGTCTTCGGGCTGGTGATGAACGCCGCCATCACCTACGCCGGGCTGAAGATCGGCTTCACGATCGGCGGCTCGGCGATCGCGGCGGTGCTCGGCTTCGGCGTCCTGCGCGGGCTGCTCCGCAAGGGCACGATCCTTGAGACCAACGTGGCGCAGACTGTCGCCTCGGCGGTCAACACCTCAAACTCGGGCGTCATTTTCACGGTGCCGGTGCTGCTGCTGTTCGGCTACACACTGGACTGGAGGAGCCTGGATTTCTGGCTTATCACGCTGGCGTGCGTCGCCGGGGGCATGCTCGGCACCGCGTTCATTGTCCCGCTGCGCAAGCAGATGATCGATATCGAGCGTCTCCGGTTTCCCAGCGCCACCGGCGTGGCGACCATCCTGAAATCGCCAGGTGCGGGCATCAGGAAGACCATCGTCCTGCTCGCGGGCATCGCCTCGGGAGCGCTGATCTATCTGCCCGCCGGGTTGCCGGCCATCCGCCTGACGGTCCCGATTGATGCGGTTGAGCACGCCGAGCAGCGAACCGTGGCGGAGTTGGCGGCCGTTGCTGCCGGCTCACCCGCCGGCGTCATGCTCGTCATGGACGGGCTTGACGAACTGGTCTACGAAGAGCGAGTCCCAGTCGCGGCGGCCCAGACGACGCGCGATCTGGCCTCGTGGATCAGGGCCGGGCAAGCGCCCGCAGACGTGGTGCAGCGGGCCGAGATCGCGACCGAACTGCGTGCGCTGCGCGAAGATCTCAACCGGAAGATCGACCTGCTCGATGTGGTGCCGGTCGATACCTCGCTCAGGCAGCAGATCGCCGACCTGAAGGCGCGCTGCGCCGACGCCGGGCAGCGACTGGCCGACGCGCCCGGCAAGCCCTGCTCGCCGGAGGTGTTGTTCGCGGTACATCGGATCGTCACAGAGGGTTTGCCCTGGACCAGCCTCGTGAGCAAGGAACTCGGCTGGGCTTCGGACCCCCTGCCCGGCTATGCCGATCTGCAATGGCGCCTCGGCCGCGACGCAAGTGCCGACCGGACACTCGACCCTGGCCTCGATCGCGACTCCAACGCCCGCGCTGACCTGGCGCTGACCGACGATCGCCTTCATGCGGGACGATTGCTCGGGCTGCCCGACCAGTGGCAACTGGTTTTCGCGATCGCGCCCTTTGCGCTGGGAGCCGGATTCATCACCGGGCGACCGGGCCTGATGGTGCTCGCGGGCGGCATTCTGGCCTACTTCGTCATCAACCCCTTTGTCTTCTCGGCCGGATACCTTCCGCCCGGCACCCCCGCGCACGCCGCTCCGCAGTTGTCCTTTGAACTCTTCAACCGGCCGCTGGGCATCGGGCTGCTGCTCGGCGGGGCCATCATGGGCGTGATGGCGGCGCTGCCCGCCATCGGCGCTGCCCTCAAGTCCATCGCCTCGGCCAAGGTCGGGGGGCGCGAGGAAATGGGGCTGACGTCACTCGGCGTGGCCATCCTCGCCGCCGCGGTCCTGCTTTTCCTCGCCGCCGACTTCACGGGCAACAAGCCGCTGAACGAAGGCGGGCTGTGCCCGGTGACGCAGTTGGAAGTGACCGCCGAGGCCGAGCCCGCCCAGTACAAGGGCTATCTCATCCGCTTCGACAGCCTCGAATCGCGTCAGATCTGGGAGAGCCAGTGGTCGGACCAGGCCAAGGACGCGTTCCTCGCGCAGTACCACGCCAAGCCCGGCTGGCTGGCCTCGTTCAGCCCGCACGTGCGAGCCATTCTGATCGCGCTGGTCGGCTGCGTGTGGATCTGGTTCACCGGCATCATCATCGCCCAATGTACCGGCATGACCGACTGGTCGCCCATCTCCGGCATGGCCCTGCTCACGGTCGTGCTTGTCCTGCTCATGGCCGGCACCGGCGCCGTGGTGGGCGCGGTGCTCATTGGCGCGGCGCTGTGTGTGGCCGTCACGCTGGCGGCCGACATGATGGCCGACCTCAAGACCGGGCACCTCGTCGGCGCCATCCCACGCCGTCAGCAGATCGCCGAACTGTGCGTGGTCTGGATCGGCCCGCTGGTGTGCATGTTCACGCTCGTCCTCATCGCCCAGGTCAACCTCACTCAGTACGGCGCGGCGATGGGACCGGGCACGCCCACCGCCGCTCCCCAGGCCCAGGCCCTCCAGGCTGTCATCACCGGCGTGCAGGGAGGCATGATGCCCTATGCCCTCTACGGCGTCGGCGCTCTGCTCGGGGTGCTGCTCGGGCTCGGCTCTTTCGCCGGGCTCGGCGTGCTGGTCGGGCTCTCCATGTACCTGCCCTTCTACTACATCTCCACCTACGGCATCGGCTGCGTCACCAACATGCTGCTCAGCGCCGTCAAGGGCAAACGCTTCTGCGAAGAGTGGGGTGTCCCCTTCGCGGCCGGTCTCATCGTCGGCGAGTCGATCCTCGCCCTGCTCATCAACGGCGTCGTGCTCGCCACGGGTTGAAAGGTCCGGCATGCGACTGATCGGCAACCTGCTCGTGTGGATCTGCCTGGCTATCGGGCTCCTGGCTGCGACGTCCATCTACACATGGCCCGTCGGCGCCGACGCCTCGGCAGACGTGCGGTTCGAACTCGGTGTCGGGGCAGACGGCAAAAGACGCCGGGCCCAACTGCTCCGCGACGTCAAGTCGCCGGAGGGCGCCGTGGTCGCCCGGTCCGACGCGGCGCTCGATCCGTCCACGCTGGCCGACATCCGCCAGGCCGGCGTTGCGCGCGTCATGGTCAAGCACCCTGCCGGCGCGGGCGGGGCGCTGTTGAGCAGGTGGTCGGGTAAATGGGTCTTCCTGTCGGCTGTGGGTGGATTGCTTGTCGGCGCTTTTCTCATCCGCCGTGCTGCCCGCAGGGCAGCGGTGCAGTCGGCAGGTGAACACACCGTCCAGCGCCCCGAAGATCTGGTGGTGCGGCTGCGCGATGAGTTGTCCGCGCTGCGGGCCCGCCTGCCAGGGCTGAGCGACGATGCGGCCCGTCTGCGTGCCATCATCGAGCAACTCGGCGAAGTGCAGGCGGCGCTGGTTCCCGCCTTTGTCGAGACGCGCCCGGTGCTCATCGCCCAGCGCGGGCTGGGCGGCTACGCCCGCGTCATGGACCTCTTCGCCGCCGCCGAGAGGAAGGTGAACCGCGCCTGGTCCGCCGCGGCCGACGGCGTGCTGCACGAGTCGCAGAGCGCGATCGACGAGGCGGCCACAGCCTGCGAACAACTCGTCAGGTGTGTCGCGCCCGCCTGAAGTGTGCCCGTGGCGGGCGCCGCCCGAGTCCTAGACTCTCACATGAGTACCCACATCGCGATCGTCGTATCGCTGTTTATCGGCCTGATCGCCACCGCCTTCGGAGCCCCGCCCGTCCCGGTCGAGGCCTCGGACCGAGACTCCTCCAACCCCAGAAATGTCCGGTGGAACGGGCCGGTGATCGAGTGGGTCGGCATCACGCCGCGTGCGGAGGTGCGCAAACTGGGCGACAAGCCCCGCGCGCCGGAATCGGATGAGGCCGGCCTTGAGATCGTGCTGCGCAACGCGGGCGACAAGGACACAGGCGTGATGCTGATCCTCGGGCTGCCGGACCTGCCCGAAGGCCTGCCCGTCGCATCCATGACGCCGGGGCAGCGCCAGACCGTGACGGTGGCGATGAAGACCGTCGATATTCCCTACGGCAAGTCGCTCACGCTGTCAGCGGCAGTCGATTCGCCGGCCGACACGCCGGAGATTTACGATCAGTTCCCCATGCACGGGCCCGACGCCCATCGCATCGCGCTGGTCGCCACCGAGGATTCATGGAAAGACGGCGACACGCGCTTCGGCTCGATGGTGCGGCGCTTCCGCAAGAGTCTGGAGGATCTCGAGTCTCTCTACGATGTGCAGGAAGTGCCCGGCATTCCGATGGGAGACGAGTCGCGCCCGGTCATCACCGACCGCTTCCGCATCGAGCATGTCGAGACCTTCGACCCCGACGCGGGTACGCCGGCCCTGTTCGCCGAGCATCCCGAGTTCGACCTGGTCATCGCGGTCAACGAGGGCGGCCCGCTGTGCTGCTTCTGGCTTGAGGACGGCGACAGCCTGCACTACCACTCGATCGGACACAACTTTCTCAGCGCGCGCGGCGGAGCGGAAAAGCAGGGCATCTGGTCCAACTGGGGCGAACAGGCCCTGTGGCACGAGATCTTCCACTATCGCGGCGTACCCGACTTCTACATCTATAACATCCCCGCCGGCAGCCTGCCCGGGCGCTCTCCCGAAGGCTGGAAACTCGGTTCTTCGCCCAGCACCGCCTATCTCCTCCACGAGATCATGAACGACCCCTACACCGCGCCGGAACTCTCGTGGCTCAGCGCGACCATCGTCAACAGCAAGAAGGGCGTCTCTCGCGTCGGCGCGTGCGAGAATCCCGAGCAGCCTTTCGGACACATGTGGCAGTGGGTGCCCCGGCAACTGATTCTGCAGGTCGTCTCCGGTGACGGCGCGGCGGTTGAGGGAGTGCGCGTCTACCGGGCCAAGCCGGGCGGAGGGCGCGATGCCCGCGTTCAGCGCGTCGCCGAGGACGCCGAGCCGATGGCCGCCGCCGCGGGTGCGTCGGTCACGCTCGACGGCGACTACATGAACTCGAAGGCGCCCCGCAACGAGCGTGCGCTGTGGCTGCTCGTGGAGGCCGACGTGAAGACGCCCTCGGGAATCAAGACGCGCTGGTCCATCGTGACACTGCTGGAGATGAATGAGGCTTTCGCCCGCGGCTCAAAGGATGCGTGGACCTTCCAGGTCAATGCGTCGGATCTGCGCGCAGGCGAGTAAGTACTCGCCTCGGCTTGTCGAGGGACGGAGCCTGTTGGCAAGCGGCGTGGGCCTTGGAGTTCGTGCGTTTTGTGCCAGACACCCGTCGATCATTCTGTCTCAGTGAATAAACCGACAGAACCCCGCCGGAGGAGCCGGTACAGCGCGACGCGTCGGGAGTCCGAGAGCCTTGCCTGCTGTCACGCGAACCGCCGCGACGATTGCCCCGAACCGAAGGTAGTTTCAAGGATGCCCCCAATTCCCGGGTTTTGGGGCTTGCACCGGCATCTATATCAAGTCTGATCCACAATGCCTGGTTCCTGGAGAGGCCACATGCAGGGTCGTCTCAGGTACGGTTCGGGCGGCGCGGTCGGGTTGATGCTCGGGCTCGGCGGCCTGCTCACGCCATTCCGCAGAAGGTGACTCCACGCCCGGCTTGGCACACCAAGGCGGGCATATTCGAGTCAGGATGCGACGCTGCTTGCCCCGGGCCTGACCTTGGCGACCCCCGCGGACACACTTTCACCCGGCAGGCTTCCCACGGAGTCCAATGAAGCGGTGCCCGAGGACGGGCGCGTCTCCAGCGTCCCCGCACTCCCGAGTTTCGATTCCGATCGGAATGGACCACCCTGATACGAAAGGCGGCGCCCGGCGAGAGGTCTCTCGCGGTGCGCCGCCGGTGATTTGTGCCTGCGTGCCGTGCGTGTTCAGAGAGCGAGACTGACCGAGTGCTCCCGCGCCCCGAAGCGTGTGCACGTCACGGGCAGTTGATGCCGAGCAATTCATTCATGACGCAGCGGTCTTGAGCGTCGATGGCGCCGTCGCCGTTCATGTCTGCCGCCGGTCGCCCGGCGATCCAGTGACTGGTGAAGATCTGATTGTCCTGATGCTCAACCCGTCGGTCGTCGTTGTAGTCGCCGAGGATCGGGTACGCCAGTCGTGTCATGGTTTGGCGCAACTGGTTCTGGTCGATCTCCTGGTCGATCCAGTACGCGTAGCAGTCGACCACGCACGCAGGCCGTTCGAACACCAGGCGGTTCAGATAGCCTGAGATCACGCCCAGTGTGTTTTCCAGCGTCGGATCGACGCCCTCCTCCACCAAATAGCGGTCATCATCGCACGAAGTCTGGTTGAAAATCTTGACGGACAGAAGCGGGCAGATACCGAAGCGGTTGCCTGCCGCGTCGCGTACCGGCTCGTACGAGGTCCACAGTTCCGGGGCCACGTTGGCACACCCGGAATCGGGCTCCCATGGTGAGCCTCCGCAGTCGCCGTGCTCGACGAGCGGGCCGCGCGTCAGGGCGCGGACGGTCACGTCGATCATGCCCAGATACCGAGCCGAACAACTGCGGATGGGATTGCTGCCCGAGCACGACTGCACTTCGTCCGTCGGCGACCATCCGCTGAACACCACCGGGCAGAGGTAGTCGACGTTGCGCAACCAGTTGCGCGGGTCTGCGGCCTTGAGTTTGAAGAACTCGACCTTGCGGACGAGTTCTTCCGACGAGTTGCCGTTGCGCCTTCCGCGGATGACTCCGAACAGACCGATCCGCGATTCCGGGAAGCCGCGCCGGGTGAAGTCGGCGCACTTGCCGTACTGGGCCATGATCGCGTCCACCAGTTCATGCCCGGTCATGCCCAGGATGGAACTGTAGCGGTAGTGGTCCAGCAGGTTGTCCGGGTGGGCGACGAGCCCGTTGCCCTCGATGTCCATGATGATCATGCCGCGAAATGCGTGTTCGGGCACGTAACTGTAATACTCCTCCCTCTCGGGGTCGTAGGCGACCTGAAAGTCGTTGGGGAAGCGCGTCTCGATGAAGTTGTCCATCGCCTGGGCCAACTGCTCGTCGGTGCGCGTCAGGAAGTCTTCCAGCGAGTAGGCCACGTGATCGGGGGTGCCCGCGCAGTACACACTCCCGCCGATCAGAAACGCGTCGGTACGCAGCAGTCCGTACATCGGAAGGTCATCCGACAAGGGGATTCCCTGCTGGGCGATCAACACGTTCGGACCCATCGAACGCTTGGCGCTGTACTCGCATTGTCCTTCAGCGCCGAGCGACAGCATCGCGGTCGACAGAATGACCGCACCGGACGGAAAACGCATCCTTGGATCTCCTTCGGGTTTTTTCCCTCTAACCTGCTGCCGTTCCGTGAGTTACGAGGGTGGCAATATAGCGGTAACGGAGATGCGTGTCTAGAAGCCTCGAATCGGGGATGGCATCCTCTCCTCGTGCCGCGTTCAACGGCTCCGTTTCTTCCGCTGCTTCACGCTGCTCTGCCGAGCGCGCGTCGATCCCTTTCCCGCAAACGCTCCCAGCCCCGGCATCATGTCGCCCATCGTGCCGGAGCGCTGCAACTGCTTCACCGCGTCCACCTTGGCCCGCGCGTTCATTCCTGCCATCTGCCTGGTCAACTTGCTGATCGCCTCAAACTGCCTGACCAGTCCCCCGACCTCGTTGACGTCGGTCCCGCTGCCCGACGCCACGCGCCGACGCCGCGACGGATTGATCGTGGCCGGTTTGCGCCGTTCCTCCGGCGTCATCGAGTGGATCATCGCCTCCGTGCGGTCCAACTGCTTCTCGTCGATGTGGGCGTCCTTGAGCATCGGACCAAGACCCGGGAGTAAACCGAGCAGTTGCTTCATCGGACCCATACGCCGCATCGTCCGCAACTGCTTGAGAAAGTCGTCCAGCGTCATCTCGCCCCTGGCCATCTTGGCTTCCAGTTCGGCCGCCTCTTCCTCGCTGACCTCCTGCTGGGCCTTCTCGACCAGACTGACCACGTCTCCCATTCCGAGCACGCGACCGGCCATGCGCTCGGCGTGGAACTCCTCGATCGCGTCCAACTTCTCCCCCACGCCGATGAACCGGATCTTGGCGCCCGTCACCTGCCTGACCGACAGCGCCGCCCCGCCCCGCGTGTCTGAGTCGAACTTGGTCAGGATGATCCCATCGACTTCCAGTCGCTCGTGGAACGACTTGGCGCTGTTCACCGCGTCCTGCCCGGTCATCGCGTCGACGACGAGAAACACGTGGTGCGGGTTGAGCGCCCGCTGCACTGAACGCAGTTCGCCCATCAGTTCGTCGTTGACGTGCAGCCGTCCGGCTGTGTCGAGGATCAGCACCTCCACCCCGAGATCCCGTGCTTCCTTCAACGCGTTCTGGCACACGCTGACCGCCACGCCCACCGCCTTGCCGTAGGCCGCACACTTGTCCGGCTCGCCGTAGAAGTGGACATTGGCGGTGCCCGGCAGTTCGTCGCGCACCTGGGTGGCGACAGTCTGCAACTGCTCGACGGCCGCGGGTCGCTGCAGGTCGGCCGCCGCCACCATCACCGAACGTCCCCGCTTCTTGAGGTAGGCGGCCAGTTTGCCGCACGTGGTGGTCTTTCCCGATCCCTGGAGCCCGCACATCATCACGACGGTCGGCCCCGGGCTGACCTTCATGATCCCGGCCGGTTCCTCTGCGCCGCCCAGCAGGTCCACCAGACGCTTGTGGACAATCCCGATCATCTCCTGCCCGGGCTTGAGGCTCTTGGTTACCTCCTGTCCCAGCGCATCTCTGACCACCTCGTCGCAGAAGCGATCAACAACCGCCCGATGCACGTCGGCCTCGAGCAGTGCCGTGCGCACATCCTCCATCGCCTCGCGGACGTTCGACTCGGAAATACTCGCCTGTCCGGAGAGTCTGCGGAAGACCCCGTGAAAACCTTCGCTGATGCGTTCAAACATGACTTCCCTCGGCTTTGGCCGGGGCTTGACCGCAGGACAGTAGCCCTGCGCCGCCTCGGACAGGCCCGCGCTCCGGTCGCTCATCCTCGCCGTCGCCCGATCAACCGGGCAGTTGACCCATACTTTGGGGATGCGTCTGCCCGATGCCCCAAGGTGGTGGGTCCACGCCCGCTGAGTTTGACAAACCCCCGGCCCGCCTCTAGTCTCGGGCTTCATTCCATTCGATACCTGGAGGGTTTTCCGTGGACATTGCCGGTAAGAAGGTTTTGGTCATTGGCGGCGCCGGACTCATCGGCTCTCATGTCGTCGACGAACTCCTCAAGACCGACGTTCGTGAAATCGTGGTCTACGACAACTTCTTCCGCGGCTCCTACGACAACCTCTCCGAGGCTCTGACAGACCCCCGCGTCACCATCTCGCCCCACGGCGGCGACATCCTCCACGTGGACATCCTCAACCGCGCGATGGAGGGCGTCGACGGCGTCTTCCACCTCGCTGCTCTGTGGATCCTCCAGTGCCACGAGTACCCAGAGACCGCGTTCGAGGTCAACGTGCGCGGCACCTTCAACGTCATCATGGCCGCCATCCGCAACAAGGTGAAGCGGGTGGTGTACTCATCCTCGGCCTCGGTCTACGGCGACGCGGTCGAACTCCCGATGACCGAAGATCACCCCTACAACAACGACACCTTCTACGGCGCCAGCAAGATCGCCGGAGAGCACTTCTTCAAGAGCCTGGGCAAGCGCTACGGACTCGACTGGGTCGGGCTGCGCTACATGAACGTCTACGGTCCGCGCCAGGACTACAAGGGCGCCTACATCGCCGTCATGCACAAGATTCTCGACCGGATCGAGCGCGGGCAGAGCCCGGTGGTTTTCGGCGACGGGAGCCAGCAATACGACTTCGTTCACGTCAGCGACGTGGCGCGTGCCAACGTGCTGGCCATGCAGTCCAGCGTGGGCGGCAGGAACTACAACGTCGGGCGCGGCATCGGCACGAGCATCAAGGATCTGACCGAACTGCTGCTCAACCTGACCGACAGCGACCTGCCCATCAAGTACGAGCCTGCGGGCCTGACCTTCGTGACCAATCGCATCGGGTGCCCGAAGGCGGCCGAGCAGGATCTTGGCTTTCGCTGGACCGTGGACCTGCCGGAAGGGATGCGGAGTCTGATCGAGTGGCGTCGCAGCCATGAAGAGGCGTTGGCGGCCAAGCAGCGCGCCACCGGAGGCATCCTGGCTTCGTGAGATCCAGACTTCCTGATGCGTCGACCACCCCGTAGAGGGCGGAGGGGGCGAGATGTGCGGCATCGCGGGCATCGTGAGCCTGAGCGGCAGACCGGTTGATCCCAACACGCCCAAGCGGATGTGCGACCAGATCGCCCACCGCGGGCCGGACGACGCCGGGTACGTCTTCTTTCACCACGGGCGCACGCCCTCGGGGCAGGGTTCGAGTTGGCTGCGCTTCTGCGACGCCAGATTCCGGCACATCAACGAGCATCTGCCGGTGTTCGGCGGCGAGTACTCGCGCACCGAACTGCGTGAGCACGACTTCACCGTCGCGCTGGGGCAGCGGCGCTTGTCCATCCTCGACCTTTCGCCGGCCGGGCACCAGCCCATGTGTTCGCCCGACCGGCTGCTGTGGGTGACGCACAACGGGGAGATCTACAACTTCCCGCAGTTGCGCTGCGACCTCGAACAGCGCGGGTACAAGTTCCGCACCCGCACGGATACGGAGGTCATCCTTGCCCTGTGGGAGGAGTTCGGCGATGCGGCGCTTTCCATGCTCGACGGCATGTTCGCCTTTGCCATCTACGATCGGCGCGACAACACGCTGACCCTGGCCCGTGACCGCTTCGGCGTCAAGCCGGTGTACTACGCCGTGGTCGACGGCATGTTCATCTTCGCAAGCGAGGCCAAGGCCCTGTTCGCCAGTCGCCTGCTCGAAGCGCAGATCGACCCCGAAACGCTGGTCGAGTACATGACCTTCCAGAACACGTTTACGCGTCAGACGATCTGGCGCGGCGTGCACATCCTTCAGCCGGGTGAGATGCTCTGCGTCAAACCAGGCTCGGGTGCCGCGCCCACGCTGCGGCGATATCACTTGCCCGGCGCCGAGTTGGAAGAGGGAGCGTGCGACTCTGAAGAAGCCGTCCGCCGCGTGGCCGAAGTGTTCGGGCAGGCCGTGCGTCGGCAACTCATCGCCGACGTTCCGGTGGGCAGTTACCTGTCGGGCGGCATGGACTCGGGCTCGATCGTCGCCGTCGCGGGCAAGGAGATTTCCCGCCTGCACACCTTCACCGGCGGATTCGATCTGACCAACGTGAACGGCATCGAGCAGGGCTTCGACGAACGGCGCATGGCCGAGCAACTCAGTCACCTGCTCCAGACCGAGCATTACGATGTGGTGCTGCACGCGGGCGACATGCCGGCGGCCATGGAGCGCCTGACCTGGCACATGGATGACCCGCGTGTGGGCATGTGTCACCAGAACTGGTACGCGGCCAAACTGGCCAGCCGGTTCGTGAAGGTGTGCCTTGCCGGTACGGGGGGCGATGAGTTGTTCGCGGGATACCCGTGGCGCTATCGCCCGGCCTTCCAGTGCGCCGACGCCCGCACGTTCGATGATGCAATGTTCGCCTCGTGGTGTCGCCTGCTCCCGTCGCCCGAACTCCAGACGCTCTTCAGCGCCGACCTGCGTGTGCTGGCAGGTGTGCCTCGGCAGCGCTTCGACCAGGTCATGAGCCAGGCCCCGGCGTGGCTCGACGCGGCGCCCGCCTGTGAGAATCTGGTGCATCGCGCCCTCTACTTCGAGGCCGCCACCTTCCTGCACGGCCTGCTCGTGACTGACGACCACATTTCGATGGCCCACAGCCTCGAGACGCGTGTGCCGTTCCTCGACAACGCGCTGGCTGACCTTGCCTGGCAACTGCCCCCCAGCGTCAAACTGCGCATGGACGGGCTGCGCGGGTGCTGCGGATCGAACTTTGTCGACTCCGCCGACGGCAAGCATGTCCTGCGCCGCGCCATGGAGCGCTACCTGCCTGCCGAGTTCGTGTACAACCGCAAGCAGGGGTTCAGCCCGCCGGACGAGAACTGGTATCGCGGCCCGTCGATGGACTACATCAAGAGCATCCTGCTCGATCCGCAGACGCTCACGCGCCCCTGGTTCGACCGCGACGTGATGACGAGTAAGTTGAACGAGCACTTCGAGGGCAGGAGAAACCACCGCCTGCTCATCTGGTCGCTCCTGAGCATAGAGTGGATCCAGCGGCACTACACCGACGGTCCTTCGCTCGCGCCCGAGCAGAACATGCGCGAGGCACGTCCGGGTATCTGCACCGGGGAGCCGGTCGAACCAGCAGTATGAGCGAATTGGCGATTCGAAGCCGGTCCGGGCGCGGGCAGCGCGTTTCGCGCAGCGTGCGGGCCGTGCGCCTCTTCGCCCGCCTCCTCTGGTATGCCGTCCGCGATCGCAAGATCGACCTGATCGTCGTCGTTGTGTTCGGGGTGGTCGGGGCGATGGCTCAGATCGGCGCCGTGGCCGCCCTGCTCGAGTTCCTTCGCATGCTCTCGCAGGATCAGGACGGACACCTGCTCCAGTGGCACGGGCTGACGCTGGCGCCGGGGCTGGGCGGGCTGATGATCGTCGGCGGGGTGCTGGCCGGGCTGCTGGCCATCGCGGCGCTGTCCAGTTACTTCTCCACCCGTCGCGCCCGCGCCATCGGGCGCGCCACGACAGAAACATCGGTCCTGCGCCTGTTCAGCCTGCTCACGCGGGCGCAGCGACTGCCCGCCGGTTTTGACGACCAGGCGCCGCGCTCGCTGGGCGTGCGCGCCAGCCGTCTGATGGGCTTGGCCGTCGAACAGGCCGTCAAACTCATCGAGCCCTCGGCTCAACTGATCGTTCTGCTCGCCGCGCTGCTTTACCTCGACGCGCGCACGACCTCCCTGCTCGTGCCGGCCATCCTCGTTCCTGCGATCATCCTGCTCCGATTCAACCAGGGCGTGCGCCAGTCGGCGCGCACCTTTTACGATCAAGCCGCCCTCGGATTCGGCTCGGCCGTCGGGCGCGCCATGGGCACCATCGACCAGCACCGATTCGACTCCGATCTGATCGGGCAGGCCGTCGCCGATAGTTATCGACAGTCGCCCGACACTCTGTCCTTCTTCGACACCTACGACGACATCGCGCTGGCGGCGCAGCGTTCGGTGCTCATCACGTCGCTCTTTCGCCCCATCCTGCTGGTGCTGGGCCTGCTGCTTCTGGGCACGTCCGTGACATCGGGCCGTTCTGAATGGCCGGAGGTGGTCGCGTACATCGTCCTGCTGCTCCAGGCGGTCTCGCGCGGCGAGTCGATCATCTCGCAGTTGTCCATGCTCAACCGCGCCTACACGCAGGTGGAGCCCTACATGCGCCTCGACGAGCACGTGCGGACCGAGCCGCGACCGGCCTGTGCCCAAGCCGACGTATTCCCCGTTCTTCAGATCGAAAGTCGGCGCATCGAAGCACGCCCCGGCTCACCCGTGCTGCTCTACACCGGACGCCGCGTGGGTCGTCACGTGCTGTGGCGACTGTTCGAGGCGCTGCTGCCGCACGTAGAGGAAGGAGCGGCCTCGCTGGTTTCGGCCTGGCTGGTCGGGCGGCGTTACTGCCCCTCCGGCGCGACCTTCGCCCAACTTGCGACGGGAAAGACCGATCCGTCGCCCTCGGATCTTCGCCGCCTTGAGGAACTGGCACGCCGCATGGGCATTGATCCCGACGCGCGGCTGACCCGACAGGTCGAGTACGCCTGCTGGGATGATCTGGGCCCATGCGAGCGCGCGCTGCTGCAAGCCGGGCCGGCCGTCTTTGCCGCCCCCCGCGTCCTGCTGCTCGACGTGGTCATCATCAATCAGACACCGACGGACGCGGCGTGCGCGCTCCTGGCCGCGTTGGACTCCACGGCCGTCATCTTCATCGCTCCCGACTATCGCAGCGGATGCACCCACCCGACTTCGGCCGTCGTCGTACACGAAGACCGCGTCGTGTGGGGCGGAACCATTTCCGACTGGGTGAAGAACCCGCTGCGCGAGCGCCTGCGTGCCGAAGCCGGCCGCTCCGGCACGCGGGAACCGGTCGATTCCCTGGAACCGGACCTTTCGGAATAACCTAGGTCCGTGATGCGCTACCTTGCCATCGATCTGGGCGACAGGCGGACGGGGCTGGCCCTGGGCGATGCCATCACGGGCATCGCTTCCCCGGTCGAGACGATCGAGATCCCGATCGACCGCCGCGCCGGCGACGACCTGCTGGCCGCCCTGCTCAACGCCATCGAGCGTGAACTCGGTCCGCCCGGTTCGGGTGGAGAGATTGTCGTCGGTCTGCCGCTGAATATGGACGGGTCCGAGGGCCCCCGCGCCAAACTCGTGCAGGCGTTCGCCCAGCGACTGGCCGGCGCCTCCGCCCGCCGGGTCCACCTGCACGACGAGCGCCTCAGTTCAGTCGAGGCCGACAAGCGCATGGCGCGAACCGGGCTGACCCACGGGCAGAAGAAGAAGCGGCGCGACGCGCTGGCAGCCGCGGCCATCCTCCGCAGTTTCCTGGACGATCGAGCCGAATAACCTGTCAGGACGGCCGGTTCACTCGGCGGTCTGCGCGGGAAGCGCCGTGCGAAAGGAGCCCGATGGGCCTGCTGATTGCCATCCTCGCCTGCCTTGTGACAAGCCTGTTGCACTCCCCCGAGCCGCCGGCCGAAGACGCGCTGACTACGCAGATCGAGGTCCAGCCGCCGGAAGCCAGGCCCGATCAGCCCGTCGCCGGCTTCGCGACCGCGGGCGACCTGCTGGCCGCACTCGAAAGGGCTGACCGCGACATCCGCACCTTCTCCTCGCAGATCCGGTACACGCGCCTGTTTGAGATCGAAAACGACATTCAGACGCGCATCGGGCGTCTGTACTTTCGGACCGACCCACCGGCCGAGGTCAACTCCGAGCAGCCCACCGCACGGCGTCGCTGGGTGGCCGTGCGCTTCGAGCAGTTCATCGCCGGGCTGCGCAGTGACAAGCAGGAGAAACTCTGGGTCTTTGACGGACAATGGCTGGTCGAAAAAGACCCGGTCGAGAAGCAGTTCCTGAAGCGCCGCATGGTTCGCCCCGGGCAGGTGTTCGACCCGCTCCGCGTGGGCGAAGGGCCCTTCTTCGTGCCCGTGGGGCAGCGGCGAGAAGACATGGAACTCTACTTTACCGCGGCGCTGCGCCCCTCGGCTGAGGGGCTCTCCGACGAGTACGACCCCAAGCGCGACCAGTTGCTCAAGTCGCTGGCCGGCAAACTCGAAGGGCTTATCCAACTCGAACTGGCTCCCAAGCCCGGCATGCAGCAGGTCGAAGACTTTTCGCTTATCCGCATCTGGTACGACCCGCAGACTCTGCTGCCCCGCGCCTCGCTGGCAGTCGATCGCCTCGGTGACGTCGACGTCTTTGAGTTGTTCGCGATCGACATCAATGAAACCCGGGCCGCACTGCCCGAGGGTGTCTTCAGCGTCGATCCGCCGGCGCCCAGCGAAGGGTATCACGTGGAAATCACAGACGAGACGCAGGAATGAGACGACCCTTCGCGGCGCTCCTGATCGCCCTTTGCGGGCTGTCCGCGCCGACTCCGGCGCAGGATGTGCCGCTTTCCCCGGCCGTCGAACAGCGACTCGGCGCCACCTTTCTCGCAGACGAGGAACGCAAGAACCTCCGTGTTTTTCATGGTCTGTGGGAGGATGCCGACCTGGACACCCCCGCGCGGCGCGCCGCCGCGGCGCTGACACTGGGTGCGATTGACCACCCCTGGCTGCACGACGTTCAGGCGCCGGTGCTCGACCGCGCCGAAGCCATGCTCCTTCGCGGCGAACTTGGAGAGACCCTTACGTTGCTCGAGGGTGAGGGGGCCATCCGCGGCATCCGCCTGCGGGCCGATGCGCTGGCCGGCCTGGGTCGATTCGACGAATCCGACGCGGCCCTCGACTCGCTTGTCGAGATGATGTTTACGCAGAAACTCGACGCGCTGGAACTGGTCGAGGGTGTGCGCGGGCTGCTGCTCCGCATGCAGATCCGCGGGCCGGCGCGCGGCGACGGGACCGATTATCGCCAGGTCCTCTCGCTCATCAACAAGGCTCGCGACGAAATGGACCGCCTCGCGTGGCCCGTCCGTCTCGCCGAGGCTGAACTGCTGCACTCGCGCCACAACGCCGGCGAGGCCGCGGCCGCCGCGATCGAAACCCTCTCGCTCAACCCGCGCTGTCAGCGTGCCTGGGCTCTGCTCGGGGAGTTGAAGGTCGCCGGCTTCGACTTCGACGGCGCCGAACAGATCGCCGAGCACATGGATGAACTGGCCGGGCTGCTGGACGCGGTGTCGCCCGACGCCCAGATCATCCGCATCCGTTCGCTGCTGCGCCAGCGTGAGCCCGACGAAGCCGATGAGCCGCTGGAGCGACTGCTCGGCGCCTACCCCATGCACCGTGAGGGGCTGGCGCTGGGCGCTGCCGTCGCGGCCGGTCGCTACGACGACTCTCGCACCAGCGCCCTGCTCGCCCAGTTTGACCAACTCTCCCCCGCGCACCCGCTGGCGCTCTACCAGGTCGGACGCGTGCAATCGGAAACGCGGCAATACCAAGCCGCAGCCGCCAGTCTCGAAGCCGCTCACCGGCGTCTGCCCAACTGGTCGGCCCCGCTGATCGAACTGGGTCTGATGGAGATGCAGTCCGGGCGCGACGACCGCGCGCTGGATGCGCTCCAGCGTGCGATGGCGCTCGACCCCTTCAACGCCCGCGCCGCCAACAGCATGCGCCTGATCGAGCAACTGGCTAACTTCGCCCGCTTCGAGAGTGCGCATTTCATCATCAAGTGCCGCCCCGGAGTGGACGAGGTGCTCGCCCGCGAAATGCCCGCCGTGCTTGAGCGCATTCACGCCCGCGTCTGTGGCGACCAGCCCGGCGGCATCGACCATGAACCGGCACACAAGACCGTCCTCGAACTGATGCCCACGCACGAGACCTTCGCGGTGCGCATCACCGGCATGCCCAACATCCACACCATGGCCGCCTCCACCGGGCCGGTGATTGCGATGGAGTCTCCGCGCGAGGGCGCCGGCTCGCAGGCCGGCTCCTACGACTGGGCCCGCGTCGTCCAGCACGAATACACCCACACCGTCACCCTTTCACGCACGAACAACCGCATCGCTCACTGGATGACCGAGGCCGCGGCCGTCTATCTCGAAGATTCCCCGCGTGACGCCGACACCTGGAAACTGCTCGCCCACGCATTCAAGACCGACGCGCTGTTCGACATGGACGAGATCAACTTCGCCTTCGTCCGCCCCGAGAAGCCGACCGACCGGGCTCAGGCCTATGCACAGGGTCACTGGATGTACGAGTTCATCATCGAGCGTTTCGGCCCGCGTGCCCCGCTCGACCTGATGGATCGCGCGGCCGAGGGCGTTCTGCCTGACCAGGCATTCCAGGCCTCGCTCGGTCTCGACCATGCCCGGTTCCTCGAGGCCTTCAAGCCCTGGGCCGAGGATCAACTGCGAGCGAGGGGCCTCTTGCTGCCCGATGGTGTGCCGGACCTGACCGAGTTGATCGAGCCGTGGACGAACAGTTGGGCCCAGGCCGGGACGGCGCCGGACGCGGCCGCCCGGATCGAAGCCCTGCGTGCGATCCAGCGCGACCACCCGGATCACCCGGAAGTGCTTGAAGCCCTCATCCTCGCGCTGTCCGAGCAGGGCTCGGGCGAGCCGACGGAGGAGATGCTCCCGCTGCTTGCACGCTACGCGGAGGTCTGCCCGGTCGACGATTTGCCCCACCGCCTGCTGGCACGCTGGTACCTGACGCGCGATGATCGGGCGGCGCAGTTCCAGGCCATCCCCCACCTGGAGTTTCTCGACGCGCGCGACACGACGGGGGCAGAGTTCGCCGCCCAACTGGCTGATTTGTATCTGCGATCGGGCGACTACGAACGTGCCTCGCTCAAGGCCGAGCGCGCCACCGCTGTCGCTCCTTTCGACGCAGGCTTGCGCGAGCAGGCGGCCCGGGCGGCCCTGCTGGGCAAGGACTACGACACCGCGGAGCGGCACATTCAGGCGCTGACCAACCTCGAACCCGATCGTGAGCAGCATCGCAAGCGGCTTGAAGCCGTCCGCGTGCTGCGATCAGGCGGCTGAAAGTTCATCAGGCGGACGCCGCGCCGAGCGAGGAGGCTTCCCGGTCGTTGCGTCCACCACGGCCGGTTCGTCATTGCGCTCCCAGCCCGTCCAGGCCAGGTAATGCTGGCGAATCTGATCTGAAACCTCGGCAGGCGTGCCCGTGAAATCGCGCATGATCGGTCCGAAGGTGATCCGCGAATGGCTCGGGTGGTACAAACTCGCCCACGCCGGATCAACCTGCGGCGTGCCCTCGACCAGCACCGGGAGCACCGACGCACCCGTGCTTCGCACCAGCGCCCCCAGCCCGGGGTAGAACGGCAGAATGTGACGCACCGGGCGCTCGATCCCGCCTTCCGGGAAGATCCCCACCACACCCCCGTCGCGCAGGTGCCGCATCGCCTGCCGCAGTCCGATCGCCTCGCTCCCCGGCTTGCCGACGAAGATCACGTCCTGCCACCTCCAGAACCACTCGAGTGCCGGAGCGCGCATGTCCTCAGCCATCACCCACCGGGCCGCGAAGGGCAGCATCGCCTGGATGAGCAGCGGGTCCACGCCGGAGGTGTGGTTCGCGACGACGATGAGGGGCCCGGGTTTGCGCGTGTTCGGTATATGATCGCTACCGTGGGCTTCGAGATGATGCACGAGGCGGACATACGCTCGCCCGAGGAGGTACGCCACGCCAGTTTCGAAGTCGCCTCGAGGATTGTCGAGAAGCCGGCGCGTGCAATACCCTACCACAACGAGGGATGAAAAGGCCAGGATTGTGAAAAGTACGATGTGCAACGCGGGCGTATGTTAGCGTCTACCAATGCTGTCGGACCAGTCTCACAACGCCTTTCCTTCACAAGGGCTTGGAGTTGTTGTGGTGAGTGACCTGTGGAACCAGACTCGGGCCAGGGCCAGGCAGTCCGTGGAGCCGTTGGCGCTGCGCATGCGCCCGCGCTCGCTCGATGAACTGGTTGGTCAGTCACAGATCGTCGGCGAGGGCAAGTTGCTCCGCCGCATGATTCAGGCAGACGCGATCACCTCACTGATTCTCCACGGCCCGCCCGGTACGGGGAAGACAACCCTGGCCGAAGTCATCGCCAACGCCACACGCAGACGGTTCGTGCGTGAGAACGCGGCGTCGGTGGGAGTCAAGCGCATCCGCGAGATCATCGACGAGGCCACGGGCGTGCTCGAGTCGAGCGCTGTGCGCACCATCCTCTTCCTCGATGAAATCCACCGGTTCTCCAAGAGCCAGCAGGACGTGCTGCTCGGCGACGTGGAGCGCGGGCTGATCACGCTGATCGGCGCGACCACGGAGAACCCCCTCTTTGCGGTGAACAGCGCTCTCATCAGCCGTAGCACGCTGTTCCGTCTGGAGCCGTTGAGCGAGGAGGAAATCATCGATGTGCTGCGCCGAGCGATCGCCGATCGCGAGCGGGGCTATGGGAGTTTGCCCATCGAGGTGGACGACGCCGCGCTGCGCGTGTGGGCGGTCAAGAGTGAGGGGGACGCGCGCCGGGCGTTGTCGGCTTTGGAAGTGGCGATCGAGTCCATGCGCCGCAGGCAAAAAGGCCTCGGCGGAAGCGAGGGCTCCGGCCCGCCTGCACTCTTGGTGATCGACGAGCATCTGGCCGAAGAATCGATCCAGCAGAAGATCGCCGTCTACGGCGACGACGGGCACTACGACGCGGCCAGCGCGATGATCAAGAGCATCCGCGGCTCGGACCCTGACGCTGCTGTGTACTGGGTCGCCCGCATGCTCGAAGCGGGGGAAGATCCCCGGTTCATCGCCCGGCGTCTGGCGATCCTGGCCAGCGAGGATGTCGGGAACGCCGACCCGCGGGCCATCATGATCGCGCAGGCGGCCTGGGATCTTGTTGAGCGCATCGGCTTGCCCGAGGCCCGCATCACACTGGGGCAATGCGCGACCTACCTGGCCTGTGCGCCAAAAAGCAACGCTGCGTACAGGGCCATTGAAAGCGCCTTTGCCGATGTGCGGGATGGGCGCGTGCTGCCCGTGCCCATGTACCTGCGCGATTCCAACTCTTCGCCCGCGGCCGGCGACAGCGGCAAAGGCGTGCGGATGCGCGATCGCGA
Source organism: Cyanobacteria bacterium CYA (assembly GCA_008363215.1). Taxonomy (GTDB): domain Bacteria; phylum Planctomycetota; class Phycisphaerae; order Phycisphaerales; family UBA1924; genus J022. The sequence continues at coordinate 27,963 of RHKP01000009.1, read as the reverse complement.
AGGGGAAAAGTACAAGTACAGCCACAACGCCGAGAGCGGGGTGACCGGGCAGGACTATCTCGGCGTCGAAAAGCGCTACTACGAGCCGACCGACCACGGAGCGGAGAAGGTGCTCAAGGAGCGTCTGGAGGAGATTCGGCGGATGCGGGCCCAGCGTCGTGGGGAGCGTCCGTGACGACTCCGGATTCCAAGCAGCAGGTGCGGGCCCGGTTCCGGGCGGAGGGCGCCTTGCCGGGCGATGCGGCTGCCTCGGCCCGCATCTCGGAATCGCTGCTGGAGTTGCCGGAGGTGGGGTTCGCAACCGGCGTGCTGGGGTATCTGGCGATTGTCGGCGAGCCGAACATCGATGCGGTGCTGGAGAGTCTGCTCGCGCGGGGCGCGCGCCCGGGCGTGCCGATGGTGGACTGGGCAAGCGGATCGATGGAAGCGGGGGTGTTCGGCGGGTGCGAGGGGCTGTCGTGTCATCGATATGGCGTGCGCGAACCTGTAGCCGGAACGAGCATTGTGCCGATTGGGGAGTTGCGCGTCGTGCTCGTGCCCGGCGTGGCATTCGACCTGCGCGGGGGCAGGCTGGGACGTGGCGGGGGCTTCTATGATCGGTTCCTGGCAAGGCTCGGGCCGCAGACGATTCGCGTGGGGGTCGGATTCGAGCGCCGGGTGGTCGATCGCCTGCCGGTCGAACCGTGGGACCAGTCGGTTGATGTGCTCGTGACGGAACAAGCCGTGCGGCGCTTCGAGCGCCTGCCCGGGTGAGGAACAGCAAGCATGGCTCTGCCTTCGCAATCGGGTCGTCCGACGACCACCGCCGGAAGGATCTACTCGTCGCACCGCAAGCGCAAGCACCCGCAGGGCGGGTTGCCCGTGCTGCTGGGTGGCGCGGCCGCCCTTGGACTGGGGATCTACGGGCTGCTGTGGGTGCTCGGAGTCTTTGACGGCCCGCGCGAGACCGAATCGGGCCCCGGGTCCGGCAAGATCGTCGAAGCAGGCGATCCGCGCGATGATGAACTGCGCCAATTGGGCGACCCGTTGGGGCTCTCGCGTCAGAACAACCGGGGCAGCCCGTCCGGCAGCCCTGGCGCCGGCTCACGCCAGACTCCAACGCCGTCGTTGCCAAGCGAGATCGTGCAGGGGAGTCCGGCCGGAACGGTTCCGGCCGACGAACCCGACGAGTCGGGTGAGGCGGTCACCCGGCGCAACGTGCTTCGCGAGGGCATTGAGCAATCGGGCAGTGGCGGCGACCTGCGCAAGTCGGGGGCCGGTCGTCCGACCGGTGACGAGGTGCTTGCGACGGATGGGCAGGGGCCGATCGTGCCGGGTGGCGCCGGCGCCACGCCGCCGGGGGGCCCGAGTGTGACGCCGGGCAACTCTGCCGGCGGTCTGCCGGCGCGGGTGATCGAAGCCGACCAGATGATTGCGAAGGGAGACAAACTGGGCGCCCGTCGCGTGCTCAACGATGCCATGCGTGACGCATCGCTGCGCGACACCGACCGGATCACCATCCGCACGAAGATGGCCGAACTGAACCAGGATCTGGTGTTCGGCCCGAAACTGACGCCGGGCGACTCGATGGCCGAGGTGTACGAGGTGCAAGGCGGCGACCGCCTGTCGAAGATCTGCGATCGTCGCGAACTGGCAACGCACTGGAGGCTGATTCAGCGCATCAACGGGCTGAAGGATCCCGGTCGCATCCAGGTGGGGCAGAAGTTGAAACTGGTGCGGGGGCCTTTCCACGCGGTGATCGACAAGAGCGAGTATCGGCTGGACGTCTACAACGGGCCGCCGGGCTCGCCCGAAACCTGGATTTACGTCCGTTCGTTCAACGTGGGCCTGGGCAAGGGCGACGGCACGCCGACCGGGACGTTCGTGGTCGCACGCAACTCGAAGGTGGAGAACCCAGGCTGGGTGAATCCTCAGAACTCACTGGAAAAGTACGACAAGGACGATCCTCGCAACCCGATCGGTGAGTTCTGGCTGGGGCTGGAAGGTCAGGGCCCCGCGGCCGCACACACGGGGTATGGCATCCATGGAACCATCGAACCCGACAGCATCGGCAAACAGATGTCACTAGGGTGCGTGCGCCTGCTGCCCGACGACATTGCGCTGGTGTACGAACTGCTCGAAGACGGCATCAGCATCGTGCAGATCGTGCCGTGATGCGCACTTGTCCATCGCGGGCACGCCGGCCTGGCTGAGTGCCGCGGGCAGCGCGGCGCGCCGGGCGTGCGCGCAGTCGGTGACGAACAGGAACAGCAGGATGCGGTTGCGTCCCTGGTCATCGGTTCGGCGCGTAGAGCCGAGGCCGCGGGTGGAGAGGCGGACCTTCCCACACAGACCGAACTGCTGACGGCGCGGGTTGCCCGAAGAGCGGGTAGCGCAGAATCTCGAGTTGCCCGGGTGTGAACCGGATGCATGTGGGCAGGCGGTGCAGCCACAGGGCGGGGATGCGCACCGGCGCAACGGCCAACCTGGCAGCCACGTGGATGTGGTCCTCATGGCGAACGGAGAGAGCGCGTAGACCAACCCGAGGGGCCAGCCGGCGTTGGCGGCTCGGTCGAGGGAGAGTGGGCACCGGGAAAGGCGGGCGATTCGTGGGTTTGAGCAGGGGATGAAGAGGGAGAATCATGCACGCGGGCGCTAGAATAACCGGCTGATTCGCAGGCCGGAAGTCGGCATCGCGGCCATGTGGCCGGGGGATGAAACGACAAGCCTGCGTCCCATGGACGCACTGAGCATGAGCGACGAACGAGCACCGGCTCCAACCCCATCGAACAACCGTCCGGGATCGGTCTACGGGGCCGATCAGATCAAGGTGCTCGAGGGGCTCGAAGCGGTGCGCAAGCGCCCCGGAATGTACATCGGCGGCACCGGCATCAATGCGTTGCACCACCTGGTGTATGAGGTGGTGGACAACTCGATCGATGAGGCGATGGCGGGGTTTGCCACTTTGGTCAGCGTGGCGATCCAGGCCGACGGCTCGGTCAGCGTGTTTGACGACGGGCGAGGCATCCCGGTCGATCCGGTCAAGCACGAAGATCCGCTGCTCAACGGGCGTCCGGCGATTGAAGTGGTGATGACCAAACTGCACGCCGGGGGCAAGTTCGGGCAGGAGGGCAGCGCGTACAAGGTGTCGGGTGGTCTGCACGGAGTGGGTGTCAGTTGCGTCAACGCGCTGTCGGAGTGGATGCACGCGGAGGTATACCGCGAGGGAGAGGTGTACGCGATCGAGTTCGAGCAAGGGCGCGTCAGCGACCCGCTGCACAAGGTCGGGTCGCTGGGAGAGGGCGCCCGGCGCACGGGCACGACGGTCACCTTCAAGCCTGACGGGACGATCTTTCCCGATGTGGAGTTTTCATACCAGACGCTTGCCGCGCGGCTGCGCGAGTTGTCGTATCTGAATCCTGGGGTGACGATTCGCCTGTCCGACGAGCGTGTGGGCGCCGACGGGAAGCCGCGGTCGGAAGCCTTCAAGGCCGATCATGGGCTGCTTGAGTACGTGCAGCACCTGATGACGGGGAAGAACGAGGTCTCGACGCCGGTGTTCTTGCGCAAGTCGGAGCGTGACCTGATCTGCGAAGTCGCGATGCAGTACCACGACGGGTACAACGAGGTGGTGCTGTCGTTCGCCAACAACATCAACAACGTCGACGGCGGAACGCACGCGCAGGGATTCAAGGTCGCGTTGACGCGCACGCTCAACGGATATGCGCGTCGGGTGGGGATCATCAGGGAAAAGGATCCGGTGCCGACGGGCGAAGACCTGCGCGAGGGTCTGGTGGCGATCGTCAGCGTCAAACTTCCGGACCCGACGTTCAACAACCAGCCGAAGGAGAAGTTGCTCAACCCGGAGATCGAGACGTTCGTCAGTCAGGCGGTGAGCGAGGCGCTGGACTCGTGGCTGGAAGAGCATCCGGGCGACGCACGGCGCCTGTGCCAGAAGGGGATCATCGCGGCGCAGGCCCGCGAGGCGGCGCGCAAGGCACGCGAACTGACGCGGCGCAAGACGGCGCTGGATTCAGGCTCGATGCCGCACAAGTTGCGCGACTGCAAGACCAAGGACGTGGAGCGGAGCGAACTGTTCCTGGTGGAAGGAGATTCGGCAGGCGGGTCGGCCACGCAGGGGCGAGACACCGACACGCAGGCCATCCTGCCGCTGCGGGGCAAGTTGCTCAACGTCGAGAAGGCGCGGATTGACAAGATGCTCCAGCACGAGGAAATCCGCACGCTGATCCAGGCGCTGCGGTGCGGCATCGGGCCGGAGTTTGACATCAGCCGTCTGCGCTACGGCAAGGTCATCATCATGACCGACGCCGACGTGGACGGGAGCCACATTCGCACGCTGCTGCTGACCTTTCTGTTCCGGCACATGCCCGAGTTGATCCGTCGCGGGCACGTGTACATCGCTCAGCCTCCGCTGTACCAGATCATCAGGGGCAAGAAGTCGCGTTACGTGCTCAACGACAGGGTGCTGGGCGACGTGTTGACCGAACTGGGAATCGAGGACGCAGCGCTGTCGATTCGCGAACTGGTCGGCCCGGACGACGAGAGTTCGGCCACGGAGATCCGCCGCGTGAGCGGGCACGACGCGCGGCGCGTGGTGCACCTGCTGCGTCGACTGCGCGATCTGGTGGAGATCGCCGAAAGGCGGGGCGTGCGGTTCATCGACCTGCTGGGCGCGCGTCGTGACGGGCGTCTGCCCACGCACAAGATCACCTGCCGGGCCGAGACGATCTATGCCTGGGGTGAAACCGAGGCGCACGAACTGGTCGAGAAGCGCGGCTGGTTGCCCGAAGACGCCGCGATCGAGGAAACGGTTGATGAGGATCCGGAGCACGCGATGAACGCGGCCGAGCGCCAGCGGGCGGTGAGTCTTGCGGCGACGGTGCGCGAACTGCACGAGAACCGCGAGTTGGAGAAGATCATCGTCGAACTGGCGCGATTCGGGCTGGACATTGACGACTACGCGCTGGTGCAGGAAGAGTCGGTGACCGGTGCGAAACTGCCGACCAAGTACGCCTGGTCGATCGAGCACACCAGACCTGGCGAACAGGTCGGAAACGAAGGCGGCGATGCCGAGCCGGTTTCTTCGACCGGCGTGAGCAAGGTGGTCGAGGCGGCCAACCTGCCCGACATCCTGCGAACGCTGCACGAAATCGGGCGTCGGGGGATGGAGATCAAGCGCTTCAAGGGCCTGGGCGAGATGGACGCCGAGCAGTTGTGGGAGACCACGATGGACCCGTCGACGCGGACACTGCTGCGTGTGACGTGGGAGCAGGCCGGCGACGCCGACGCGTTGTTCAGCATCTTGATGGGCAAACTGGTCGAGCCGCGGCGCAAGTTCATCGAGGACCATGCGCTGGAGGTGAAAAACCTGGACGTATGAGTCAGGTCCGAAAACGCCGCAAGGGCGGCGAGCCGAGCGGGCCGTCCCTCCCGTTTGTGCCGATCGGGCGACCGGGCGCAGACGACGGCGCCCGATCCGGGCCGGGGTGTCGATCGCCTGACCCAAGACCACGCAGATTCGTGCCGAAACGTAGGTGCGTTTGCCCAGGGGGTCGTGATCCATGGCACGAATCGAACGTAAGACCACCCGCGTCTCCAATGCCGGCCGACTGAACACGCTCGGAGCCCAGGGTCGCGGCCTGGACGTCCTGCTCGATGAACTGGACAAGGCTCATGAAGGGCGCACGGCGACCCACCGTACGCACGTGCGATGGCCGTTCCGTCATGGCTCGATCCAGGCCCTGCTGACGCAGCCGGACGGCGGCGAGGTGCGGTTGTCTCTGGCTTGTCGCAACCTCTCGGTGGGCGGGATGAGCGTGCTGCACAACTCATTCCTGCATCCGGGAACGGTGGTGGCGGTCCATCTCCCCCGCGCCACACAGGGAGTCTCACGGATCAAGGGCAAGATCGTGCGCTGTGCGCACGTGCGCGGCACAATCCACGAGATCGGCATCAAGTTTGATGACCTGATCAACCTGCGCGAGTTCAAGCAGTCAGACCCCTTCGATGCCGCGCTGGCATTTGAGAATGTCCGCCCGCAGGATCTGACGGGAACGATCCTGCACATCGACCCGTCGCAGATCGACCGGCAGATCGTACGGCACGCGCTGCGCGATTCGGCGCTGTCGATCCGAGGGTGCGAGTCGATCGAGGAAGCAATGACCTTCATCGAGCGCGGGTGCGACCTGATTCTGTGCGAGTTCAACCTCGTCTCGCAGGACGCGGCGACGCTCTCGCTGGCGCTGCGGGCCGACGGATATCCGCAGCCGATCATTGTGGTGAGCGGGAACCGCTCTCCCGCGGCCGTGGAAATGATCCGGCGCAGCCCGATCGACGTTTTCCTGGACAAGCCGGTAGACGCGGATCTGCTGCTCAGCGCGATCGCCGAGTTTCTGGCGCCCGACAGTCGGCGTCAGGAACAGAGGTCGACGGAGATGCGCGAGGACATGAAAGACCTGGCGGTGGCGTTTGCGCGCACGCTGGGAGACGCGGCCGACCATCTCGAGAAAGCCATCCAAGCCCACGATCCGGACGAGGTATTCCGCCTGTCGACGGATCTGAAGGGTACGGCCCTGTCGCTGGGGTTCACGAAAGTCGGGAACATCGCCGGCGAAGTGTCCGATGCCCTCGGACGGGGACAGCCTCTGGAAACAGTGGGACGGATCGTCCGCAAACTGGCGCTGGCGTGCCGTCAGTCGCGCAACGCCGCCTGAACCGGCTCGCGAGGCGGGTAGAGTCAAGCCATGACCCGCGGCGCCAGTGAACGGATCGCGCAGACGCTCGGGCTGTCGCCGGTGCGAGTGTCGCCTCTGTACGGCGGGTGCGTAGCCGAGGTATACCTGGCCGAGTTTCCCGGCGGACGGCGGATGGTGGTCAAGATTGATCGCCGGCCGCGGGCGATGCTTGATCGCGAAGGGTTCATGCTGGGCATGCTGCGTGAACGATCGGCGTTCCCCGTGCCTGAGGTGATCGCCTGTGAGCCCGGCTTGCTGGCGATGGAGTACATCACGCACGAAGGCGGGCCCGATGACGCCGGACGTGAACAGTTGGCCCGCCTGGTCGCAGATCTGCACGGCATCGCCGGGCCCGGGTACGGGCTGGATCGCCACACACTGATCGGCCCGCTGGAGCAGCCCAATCAGTGGACCGACAACTGGGCAGCGTTTTACGCCGAGCAGCGTGTGCGTCATTTTGCACGGCACGCCCACCGCGAAGGACAGTTGCCCGCCGGCCTGCTCACCCGCTGCGAACGCCTGGCCGACCGCATGGGTGACCTGCTCGGCCCCGGCGAGGGGGCGTGCCTGATCCACGGGGACTTGTGGGCAGGCAACGTGTTGTGGCGGGGCGGGCTGGTCGCGGGGATCATCGACCCCGCGGTCTATTACGCTGAACGCGAAGTCGAACTGACCTTCATGGAACTCTTCGGCTCGTTCGGGGATCGATTCTGGAGCGCCTACTGCGAACACCGCCCGCTCCGCGACGGCTTCTTCGAGCAGCGAATTCACGCATACAGGGTGTACCCGCTGCTGGTCCACGTATCGCTCTTCGGCGACGGGTACATCGACCCGCTGGTGCGAGAAATCGATGCGTGCGGGTTTTGAAAGGGAAAAGGGTGATCGACGGGATTCGAACCCGCGGCCTCCTGGACCACAACCAGGTGCTCTAACCGACTGAGCTACGATCACCGACAGGCGGATTTCTCCGCTCGATAGGGTACGAGCGACCGACGCTCTGGGTCAATCGCCGGTCTGTTCTTGGCCGATAGTGCGTCTACGATCCAAGCCAACCGACAAAGCGGAGTTCATACCCCATGGCGATGCGGCTCGATACATTACTTGACCTTTCCCGCGAGCATGCTCTGGTGAACCTTTCGACGGCCGAACTGGTTGAGCGCTCGCTCCGGGCCGGCGAAGGTACCCTGGCGGCCAATGGGGCGCTGGTGTGCGGGACGGGTTCGCGGACGGGTCGCAGCCCGGCGGACAAGTTGCTCAGCGACGACGAGGCTGTGCGTGAGAAGATCTGGTGGGGCGCGGTCAACAAGCCGCTGGAGCGGTCCAAGTTTGACCGCGCGGTCGAGATCGCCACCGAGTATCTCAACGGGCTCGAGCACGCGTATGTGTTCGAGGGTTTTGCCGGCGCCGACCTGCGGCACCGGTTGGGCGTGCGCGTGGTGTCGGGCATGGCCTGGCACTCGCTGTTTTCGCAGACGCTGTTCATCAAGCCCGGATCGGCGTCCGACGCGGGCGACGGGTCGTGGCGGCACGATTGGACGATCCTGGCGGCGGGCAATCGCGAACTGACCGGCGCCGAGCAGGCCGAACTGGGTCTCAAGAGCCCGGTGCTGATCGCACAGTCGTTGGAACGGCGCGTGGTGGTGATCCTGGGCACGCAGTACGCCGGCGAGATCAAGAAGAGCATCTTCTACGCGATGAACCATGACATGCCTGAGCAGGGCGTGCTTCCCATGCACTGCTCGTGCAATGTCGACCGCAAGGATCCGAGCAACGTCGCTCTGTTCTTCGGCCTTTCAGGTACGGGCAAGACGACGCTGTCGGCCGACCCGGACCGGGCGCTGATCGGCGACGATGAGCACGGGTGGGGGCCCGGCGGCATCTTCAACTTCGAAGGCGGGTGTTACGCCAAGTGCATCCGGCTCAGTCGCGAGGGCGAGCCGCAGATCTGGGACGCGATTCGCTTCGGCAGTGTGCTCGAGAACGTGGTGATCAATCCCCAGACTCGTGTGCCGGACTATGACGACGGGTCGCTTACCGAGAACACGCGCGTGACCTACCCGGTGGATTTCATCCCAGGTGCGATCATCCCCAGCGTGTGCACGCACGCCAGGAACGTGATCTTCCTGACGGCCGACGCGTTCGGCGTGCTGCCGCCGGTCAGCCGTCTGACGCCCAGGCAGGCGATGTACTACTTCATCAACGGGTACACGTCAAAACTCGCGGGGACCGAGGCAGGCGTGACCGAGCCGCAGCCCAACTTCAGCCCATGCTTCGGCGGCCCGTTCCTTCCGCGTCGCCCCAGCGAATACGCCGGCATGCTCGCTGACCGGATCGAGGAGCACAGCGCCAACGTGTGGCTGCTCAACACGGGCTGGACCGGTGGGCCGTACGGCGTGGGGCAGCGTTTCTCGCTCAAGTACACACGGCGGATGGTGTCGGAAATCCTGGCGGGCAAACTTGCACACGCCGACTTCGAGACCGACGAGGTGTTCGGGCTGCACATTCCAAGGCAGGTCGATGGCGTGCCGAGCGACATGCTGCACGCGCGCAGCACGTGGAAGAACAAGAAGGCGTATCACGAGCAGGCGGTCAAACTGGCCTCCCTGTTCCGCGCCAACGCCGCCAAGTTCGAGATTCCCGCCGATGTGCTGGCCGCCGGGCCGCAGGGGTGAGACCGGTTCGCATGTGATCTGCGGCCCACGTGGTGTCGTTGACGCCGCGGACCCCGGCCTGGTCAACGAAGGGCTTCTCAGCGCCCGATGCTGACGGTGCCGGCACAGCCAGGGCCCCGGCAACCGCGACTTGGGGAATTTGAAGCCACTCCATGGCGCTCCCCTTCCGAGGCCGGGCGACGGCGCAAGGCGACCCATCGTGCTGCCCCCGGGAGCAGTCGGCTCCTACACTACCAGACCCCTGCGCGGGTACCACGTGTCTTCCTCTGTTGCAGGCCCGGGCGGTGCTTTCCGGGTGGTCTGCCGGCGCGGGAAGCGCCCGGGGGTGCTACGGTTCGCTTTCGCCCTGTTCACAAGGCCGAGGAATGAAAAACCGCAAGCCGTTCGTTGGTGGCAATTGGAAGATGAACACCGGGCTGCTGTCGGCCGGAGCACTGGCTCGCGGCGTGGCCGGGGACTTGGCCGATCGACCACCGGTCGACGTGGCCATCTTCCCTCCCTTTCCCTATTTGCTCAGTGTCGCGTCAATCCTCAGGGAGCGCGGCGCCGGCATCCTGCTCGGAGCCCAGGACCTGTACCATCGTCCGAACGGAGCCTTTACAGGTGAAGTCTCGGCCGAAATGCTCCGCGACTGCGGAGTCAGGACCGTGCTGGTGGGGCACTCGGAGCGCCGGCACCTGATCGGCGAGACCGACGAACTGATCAACAACAAGGTCTCTCACGCCTTGGAGTCCGGGCTTGAGGTGGTTTTGTGCGTCGGCGAAACGCTCGCTCAGCGTCAGGCGGGGCAGACCGACTCGGTCAACCAGAGGCAGGTGACACTGGGGCTTGAAGGCGTCGGGCCAGAGCAGATGCAGCAGGTGATCATCGCGTACGAACCGGTGTGGGCCATCGGCACCGGTCACACCTCGACCCCGCACGATGCACAGGACGCCCACGCGAAGATCCGCGGGGTCGTGCAAGCGATGTTCGATGCGGAAGTGGCGGCGGGCACGCGCATCGTGTACGGGGGGTCGGTCAAGTCCAGCAATGCCATGGACCTGTTCGCCCAGCCCGACATCGACGGCGGGCTGATCGGGGGTGCGTCCCTGGACGCCATTGAGTTCGTCAAGATCGTGCGGGCCACGTGCCCGGATTCGGCCAGACGGGCCAGATAACGCCCGCCGGCGCCTCGGCCGGCAAGGAGCCTCGAGACATGGTTCTCACGTTGGGTATCAGTCAGGTCATCGCAGCGCTGCTTATCGCGTTGTTCCTGTGCGTGTGCGTGCTGCTCATCCTCATCGTTCTCATCCAGAGGCCGCAGGGCGGTGGCCTGAGCGGCGCCTTCGGGGCGGGGGGTGGCTCAGGGCAGACGGCCTTTGGCGCCAAGACCGGCGATGCGCTGACCATCGCCACCATCGGGGTTTTCGTCCTGTACCTCGCCTTGGCGATCGGTCTTCAGTACGCGGCGCGTCCCGGCTCCGGTCCTGCGCCCGCTGCCGTCACGTCGGGCGCCCCGACGCCGACCGACGGGAACGCTGATGAATCGAGCAATCCGCCTGAAACGCCCGAGCCCCAGCCCGGCGCGGGCACGCCGGGTTCCGGCGACTCCGGGCAGGCGCCTCAAGGCGAGCAGCCCGCCGGCGACCTGCCTCCGGGCGATACGCCGACCAGTGATGAAGGTCAGACCCAGCCCGGCAACGACGGCGCCGGCGGCTGAGTAGAGGAGGCCGCGTGATTCGCAGCATGACCGGATTCGGCGACGCGTCGGCCCATGAGCAGGGGACGCACTACTTCGCCGAGGTCCGTGCGCTCAATAACAAGTACTTCAAGGCCGTCCTGCGCCTGCCCGACGCGCTCCAGCCTCTGGAAGCCGAGTTAGAGTCGATCCTGCGGCACGCGCTGCATCGCGGGACGGTGACGCTGTCGGTGTCGGTGTCGGACGAGTCGGCCGATGCGGCACTGGAGATCAACCACGAGGCGCTGCAACGCTACGTGGACCAGTTGCTGCAGGCGCCGGCCGTCGCCAGGGGCCCGGTCGGGCTGGACCTGGCCTCACTGCTCGCGCTCCCGGGTGTGCTGCAGCCCAGGTCTGATGAAGAGGAGCGTCTCCGGCGGGCTCGCGGGGTGCTGCGCGCGCTGGCCGAACGCTGCTGCGAGGCGCTGATCGAGCGTCGCCGGCGTGAGGGCGAGGCCCTGGCGACGGAGTTGCGTGCGCTCCTGTCGGTCATCAGCGATCGTCTGGAGCGGATCGACGCTCGGGCGGGCGAGGTGGTTGCTGAGTACGAGAGGCGGCTGAAGGCCCGCGTGGAACTTCTGCTTCAGGACGCCGAACTGGTGGCCGAGCCGCCCGACTTGATCCGTGAAATCGCGGTGTACGCCGAGAAGACGGACATTCGCGAGGAAGTGACGCGTCTGCGCGAGCATCTGAGGCATTTCGAGGATCTGCTGGTGGGCGACGACGCCACGCCGGTGGGGCGCACGCTTGACTTCCTCGCGCAGGAGATGCTGCGTGAAGCGAACACGATGGCCAGCAAGAGCCCCAACGCCGAGATGGCTCGGCTGATCGTGGACATCAAGGGCGCGATCGACCGAATCAAGGAGCAGGTGCAGAACGTCGAGTGAAATCGGCGGCGAGGCGCAGGCGATGACCCAGCCCCGCACATCTCCCAGGCACGAGCCGCTCGACCTGGCGTCGACCACGGGTGTCGAGCCGGGTCGCTTTGCCCCCCGCGAAATCGCCGACGTGTGTGCCCGGTTTGAACTCGGGCAGATCACCTCCATCCGGGAGTTCAACCGGGGCTCGCCGCAGGCGCCCAAACTGGTCATCGAGTCGGTGCGCGGGCGCTTCCTGCTCAAACGCCGCAGCCCGCGCACCAGTGATCCGTTCCGCGTCGCGTTCGTTCACGGCGTGCAGTTGTTCCTCAACGCATTGGGCTACCCGACGCCCCGCATCATCGGCACGCGCGACGACAATAACTCGATGCTCCAGCGCCAGGGCATGGTGTACGAGATGTTCCAGTTCGTCGAGGGCGAGCCCTACGGCGCGCGTGATGCCGAAGTGGCCGAAGCGGCTTTGGCCATGGCTCGCCTGCACGCGCTCATCGTCGACCACACCCCGACCTGGGTCATGCCCCAGCCGCCGGGGCGTGTGGGAGTCGATCTTGAACTGGCGATGCAGATCATCGAGTCACGCCACCCCAACTGTCGCGCGGTGCTGCACGAACTCGCCCCGGCCATCGAGCAGGCCCGACGCTACCTCGACTTCAGTGGGCTTTCCCATCGCGAAGTTCGGATCATCCACGGTGACTGGCACCCGGGAAACCTGATCTTCCGCGACCAGCGCGTCGTCGCCGTGCTCGACTTTGACTCGGCCAAGTACGCCCCTCCGATCGTCGAACTGGCCAACGGGATGTTGCAGTTCTCGATGACCCGGTTCGGGCCCGACCCGGCCCGCTGGCCTCACGAGCCCGACGAGGAGCGCCTGCGGATCTTCTGGAAGAGTTACGTGGGACACGCCGGAGAGTGGGTCGACGCGGCGTCCGACGCCCAACTGGTGCCATGGCTGATGATCGAGTTACTGGTGGCCGAAGCCGTCCGCCCGATCCTCGAAACCGGACGATTCGGGACGCTGGACGCGGAGACCTGCCTGCGAATGATCGCCCGCAAGTGCGTGTGGCTCCGCGACCAGGCCTCTTCGCTGCCGGAACGCCTCTTGGTACAATCCTCGCATGATCGCCCGTGAAGCGTTGATTCTGGCGGGGCAAGCCCTCATCGCGACCGTCGGCGCGACCGCGCCGATCGACGTGGATGCCGAGTTGACCCGGCTGGATTCTTCGGTGCTGACCGAGCGCGATGCGGCCGAAGTCGCTTTGGCCAACTCGTCGGACTTTCGCCTCACCGATCTCGAAGCGCTTTCCAAACGCCCAGGTCTCTCGCCCGAACAGCGTCTGCGTCTGCGGCAAGTCGGTCGCCAGTTGTTCAAGTCGCGTCCGCTCGCCGGGCTGGGTGTGCAGTTCGGCGGGTTCGGCACCGACGGCGTGATCATCCAGGAAACGATCCCCGGCTTCCCGGCCGACGATGTCTTCCAGCCGCTCGACACCATCCGGGCCGTCAACGGGCGCCGTGTGACGACCCAGGACGACGTGCGCTGGCTGATTCTTTCACAGGACGTCGGTGACGTCCTGGAAATCGAATACTCCCGCAATGGGCTGGTGTTGGTCGCCGAATGTCACCTTGGCAGGTTCTCTGACCTGCCCAACGCCTTGCCTCCCACGGACGTCGACCTGGCCCGCGCCTTCGCCGTGCGATGGGAACGCCGAGTCGGCACGCCGACGGCGGGCGAGCCGATCATCGGGGCTGAAATCAGCATCGAGCAGTGGGCGCAGGTCGAAGCCGGCGCCCCCGCAGCCTCTGCCCGCCCCTGGCCCCTGACGCGCGAATCGGGTTCACGCATCGTCGGCTTTGGCGGGCAGCCGCGCACGTCCCTGGCTTGGCACCAGGCTTTCGTCGAGCCGGCGCTGCTGCTCGATGAGACCATCGGCGCACGGGAGCACAACTCGACCGTGGCCGCCGTGGTCGATCGCATCCGCTCGCTCAGCCGTCAGCGGGCCCTGCTCGACGAACGCGCGCAGACGCTGGAGCGGCATGCCGACACAGCCGGCAACCTCGACCAGCGCGACCAGTTCCGCGCCATGCGCGACGAAGCCCTGCGCGAGATCGTCGAGGTCGATGCACAGTTGGAAGGCATGCGCGAAATCCTGCGTGAACTGCGCGAAACGGGCCGCTGACCACACCTTGTCTCTGTTCAACTTTGCAATTCCACCGGGCTGCGGGTCCATCCGGACGCCGGGCATGCACCCGCCCGTGGGCGCCTCTCCGGGTCTGATCGGCCCGACGTCCCGGACAGGCGCCGATGCCTGACCCCCGCGGGCGGACAAAGACGTCCGCCGGCCCGGCGTCCCTTCGTCCAGCAGAAACAACGGGAAACCGTGTGCGTTCATTCGCCGGTGCCGAGCCGCTCGACGATCGAGGACAGTCGGCCCGCCAATCCGCCCTGTTGTGAGTGGAAACGCTGCACCGGGCCTTCCTGCACCCAGAGCCCCGGCGGTTGCGACGTGGCGAACAGTTGCACCTGCACCGCGGCCCCGCCGCCGCCCAGCCGAATCTCCAGAGGCGCGACGCCTTCGGGAACCTCACCCAGCGTCACCTTGTCCGCCGGACGCTGGGCAACCAGGCGGCACAGCGACTCAAGGGCCTCAGCGTCATCCGGCAAAGCAGACTCGCTCCTGACCGCCCAGCCGGATCCGAACCGCTCCAGCCGCAGGCGTTTGCCGCCCAGCGCCAGTTCAACCTGCTGAAACGACCCGGGCGACGCGGACGTGCATGTCCGGGCGATCAACGGCTCGGGATGCGTTGTCAGTCGGTTGAGCGACTCGGTCGGCAATGCGACCACCATCGGCCCGGCCAGCGCCCTGGTCGAACCGTCCGCTCCCGTCACTGTCCACTCCACCAGCCCGTACACCGACTGCCCGGACAGATCCGTCGGACCGCCCACCGTCAATACCTGGCGCACGAGCCGCGACTCCGTCCCGCCCTCGCGCCCGATGCGCAGATCGTGCTCGGCCTCGACCCGCGCCAAGGGCTGCGAAAACCCCGCCCGCTCGTCGCTCATCGGCATCTCGTCGATGAATCGCTCGACCAGCAGGCCCGACACGTTCTTGACCAGTTCACCTGTCGGCTCTGGTTCGGCCGGCACGATCAGCGGCTCGAACAGCGTCCAGCGTCCTTCCCGCCGCGCCAGCGCCAGCGCGCCGTCGCCGGCCGAGATCAACACGCGCGAGGGGCCGACTCCCGGCGAGAGCAGCGCGTGCATGTCGCGCCACGCGCTCAGCCCCGTGCGGACGAATGCGTCAAAGAGGGCTGAGTCGACCAGCCCGCTGACCTGCTTCCCGCCTGAGTCCACCTGCACGCCGATCTTGCCCGCGATCGCCCGATCGGAAAACCGCACCACGTGCATCGTCCCATTGCCGGTCCGCAGCGTCAGCGTCGCGCCGGGCGAATCGAGGTTCTCGCCCGGTTCCAGAGTCGTGGTCGCCAGCACTCGCAACGCGGCCCGCACGCGCGACTCGTCGGCCGGCCAGGAGTGCTCGGCCCCTCCCTGCCCCCATCGCACAACCCACATGGGAGCGCCGAACCAGGTGTCACGCTCCAGCCAGGCTCGTCGTCCGCCATCCTCCACTTCCAGCCGATCGACCTGCGCCGGGTCAAAGGCAAGAAGTGGCTCCGGTTCGCGGGCCGGGGTACGAGACACAAGGTCGATGCCCACCCACAGCCCCAGCATGACCAGGGCAAAGCCGACGGCGATCACGACGCTACGCTCCGACATCGGGGCGATTCTAAGCCCAGGAGAGCCGAAGGGAGCCGACATGCCCGACCGCCCGCTCATCGGGATCACCACCGACGTCATCGTACATGAATCCCGCGTGCGTTCGGCGATGTACCCGTCCTACGCGCGGGCCCTGGTTGAGGCCGGCGCCGCGCCCGTGCTGCTCACGCAGGAAGTGGACAGCATCCCCTGGCTGATCGGGCGGCTGGACGGGTTTCTCTTCAGCGGGGGCGATGATCCTCGCACGGAGGAGTTTGGGCAGGCGACCGACCCGCGCGCCACGCCCATGCATCCTGATCGCCAGCGGTTTGAGGTGGCATTGCTGCGGGCGCTGGAGCAGGAGCGTCCCGAGGCCGCGGTGTTGGGCGTGTGTCTCGGCATGCAGTTGATGTCGCTGGTCGCGGGCGGACGGCTTGATCAGCACCTGCCCGCCACGCTGCCCAGCGCGGGCGATCACTGGGACAAGATGCACGAAATCATGCCCGAACCTGGTTGTGCACTCGGGCCGGGTGCCGTGCACAGCCGACACAAGCAGGCCGTCGTGCAGCCCGGGTCACTGGGCGTGCTGGCGCGAGCGCAGGACGGCGTGATCGAGGCGGTGGGGGACCGGTCGCGCGCATTCTACGTCGGTGTGCAGTGGCACCCGGAGCGCACGGACGATGCCGCAAACGGGCCGGGTCTGTTGCGCCGATTTGTGCGCGCGGCCACACACATGTGCGATTGATCGCTGATCTATATGCATTTCGCGCGATCTTGTGTCGAGTTTCGCCGCTGAACCTCGGTCTTGTCGGTCAACGCAGCGGCCGAATCGGACGACACCGCAGTCGCGGCCTGGTATTGCATGGAAGGATTCTTATCGGGACCGGCCCACTAGGTACAATACCGAATTTCAGCAACTTCATCGCCATATCGTTGCGACTCGTGCGTTTCTTGCTATGATGCGATTCCCTGGTGGTCGGGCACGCGCCGCCCAGGGGCGCGAGGGTGCGACACCCGCGGGTGCCTGCCTGTGTATTGCTATACGTGGGCGGGCAGAGACAGACGCGTGCGCCGGGGGAGGTTCCGGGGGCGAAACGTTCGAAGTGCATCGACCTCGCTGCGCGCCAGGTCGGGTGTGGCTTCTGTGCGATCGAGGAGAGATCTGGACATGCGCACCCTTTGCCTGATTCTGGCCGCTGTGATCGGTGGGCAGACCTCGCGCGCGGAAGTCACCCTCGAGTTTCGCCCCGAAAGCGAAGTCGTCAGCGTGGGCCAGATCGCACGCGTCGGGCTGTTTGCTACGTGGAACGGGCAGGGATATGGGCAGACCATCTCGGCGGTCGAACTTGTATTTGCCTGGGACCAGCCCCGCCTGCATCTGCTCGGGCTGGACCACGCCGGCGGTGCGCCTTTCCTTACTTCCGGGTTTCCCAGCGTCAACTCCGGCGGGCTGAACGAGACTTCGCCGCCCGGTGATGGTGACGGCATGTACCGGGCGCTGGCCATGCTGGGGGCGCCGATCGACGCCACCGAAGGCGTGCGGCTGACGACGTTTGTGTTTCATGCCTGGTCGCCCGCCGCGGCGGCCTCGGTGTGCATGCTCGCCCGTGCGGGCAATCCGATGGTGCATACGAGCGTGTTTGATGGCGCAGTGCCCAACGCCGATGCGACCGGTGCGCTGATCGGGACTTCGATTCGCATTGTGCCCGCGCCGGGCGCGGGATGGTGTCTCTTGCTTCCGGGGTTGATGCGGATGGGCAGGCCCCGAAGGCGGATGTAGGAATCGAGCGTCCTTGCGACAGGCGTGGGGACGCGCAAGGCCATTTCGTCGTGCCGTTCTCCGAGTTTCCGACTCGGCAGGCGGTCAAACCATCTCGGTTTGGGAGGATCACATGCAGGGAAAGAAGATGCGTCTGGTTCGCGGCATTTGTGTTGCCGCACTGGCCGCCTGCGCCGGGCAGGCCTTCACCCAGGTCACCGTCGACCCCACCAAGGCAAATGGGGACTTCATCGCCGGCTCCGGTATTCCCGGCAATGACTTTCAGGCCCATACGGCCGACGTGTCTGTCTACATGAAGGCCCGCGCCCGCGCCGGCGGAGACCCCCTGGCTCTGAACGCAAACACCGCCACGGTGCTCAGCGGTCTGGCTCCGGGACATGCGACAGCCTCGTGGTGGTCCTTCGACTTCCAGTTCACTCCCGAACTGGCCGACGTCGTCAACGGGCAGAACTACCTGCTCACCCTGTTCGTGGACGTCGACCCGACTGCGGGCACCAACTTCAAGGTCGTTTCAAATCCGTTCTTCGACGCCGACGCCGACCCGAATAACAGTTGGGACGAGAACGACGGCTACTTCGTCAACCCCGGCGGAGGCGCCTGGTCCACCGATGACATCGACTACGTTTTCAGCCAGTCGTGGCGGGCCGACTTCGGCTTCCTCAACGGCTCCGTCCTGCCGGTGGGCGACTACGAACTGAAGTTCGCGGCTGTTCCTGTCGGCGGGCCCAAGGCCGGCAGCACTGTCGCCGTATCTCAGCATGTTCGCGTGATCGACGCCGTCGTCGCGTCGCTGACGCTCGACGCGCAGAACGCCTGTCTGGACGGGGGCGACACGCAGGTGGTGGTCGAGATCAACCTGGCCAACGCTCAGGACGTCATCGTCGGGGGTCAGTTCTTCCTGTCCTACGACAAGACCAGGCTGGACTTCGTGTCGGCCGACGCCGGCGACGCGCCGTTCACCACCGAGGTGTTCGAGTTGGTCGATGAGGGCGCGGGCGAGATCACGTACTCGACCGGCGACCTCTCCGGCGTGGGAACCGACACCGAGACGACCATGGCGCGCCTGACGTTCGACGTGCTGGGCGACTTCTGCGCCGTGGATGATCTGGTGACGTTCCGCACCGGCGCCCTCCCGACGCGCCTGACCGATGACAACGGCGCCGATATCCAGCCCAATCTGGTCAATCTGCACAAGGTGACGCGTGACAGCGTCGCGCCGGTCGTCACCCCGCCGCCCGATCTGAACCTGTATGCCGACGCGGGCTACTGCTCGGCGATCATCGACAGCGTGGAAAACTTCGAGTCTGCGATCTGCACGTCGGCCACCCAATCACCCGGGTGCTGGTACACAGATCGATATCCGCCGGCGGCATTTGAAAGTCTCAGCGGGCGTCTGCGCATCGGCATCGACGATGCCGACTCGCAGAGCAATCGCCCCGGCGGGTACAGCAGCGCCTTCTACAACACCCAGGGGCGCAAGTACGACGTGGATCTGCCTGTTGGCGCCAAGTGGTCAGGCAAGTTGTACATCCCGAGCGACTGGGGAACCGACGCGCGCCGCTCGGACATCTGGGCGACCACGTTCGACAGCCAGAACGTCATTTCGGGCTACCCGATCTTCGGTTTCGTCTGCAACGATCCGGCCGACCCGACGAACCCCGACCCCGTCAGCCCGTCGCCGCGCTTCCGATGGTTCTCGCAGGACACGGACCAGGATCCCTCGAACGGTTACACGGCCGACTGGGTGGATCTCGGACTGCCCTCGGGCTTCTCCTACAACCGGTGGTGGACTCTGGAGGTTGAGATGACCAGCGGGGCCTACATCGCCCGCCTCATCGATGACACCGGCACGGTCGTCCTGACCTACACGGACATCCTGACCTTCGGCAGCGTGCGGGCCGGCAACATCATCATGCAGGCTTACAACTTCGGCGAGGACTACGACGCGTTGTGGGACGACATCATCGTCGGGCCGCAGGGCGCCATCGCCACCGACACCTGCTCGGAGGTGCTTGTCACCTTCGAACGCCCGGACGGGCTGAGCATGAGCGATCCGTTCCCGGTCGGCACCACGCCGGTGACCTGGTCGGCCACCGACGCCTGCGGCAACACGACCAGCGCGACGCAATACGTCGATGTGGAGGGCGACAGTTGGCTTGACGTGACCGTCGAACTCCAGGGCGTCGTCGACGCCGGCCCGTTCGACCGTTGCATCACCTTTGAACTGACGCCTGTGAGCGGGCCCGTCGTCACGGTCAACGCGACCATGACGTTCAACGGCGGCATCGCCATCGACTCCATCCTCGTTCCCTGCGGCGACTACACCTGCATCACGGCGCGCGACGGGCTGCACACCCTGCGCTCCACCGATTCGGATGACTTCGGCGTCTCAGGCACGTACTACGTCTCCGAGTTCACCGGCGGCGACGTCCTGATCGGCGGCAACCTCAACGCCGACACCTACATCGACATCCTCGACTTCGGCACGCTCGTCGGACAGTTCGGACAGTCGATCGGCGCCGACACCCCCTGCGGCACCGTCGGCCCGCACGCCGACATCACCGGCGATGGACAGGTCACCACCGGCGACTTCACCTTCATCCAGATCAACTTCCTTCAGTTCAACGAGGCCTTGTGCACTGGTCCGTTGCCATCGTTCGGCGGATTGCGCTTGGCCGATGCCGGCGAGCCGATGGCCCGCCCCGTCACCAGCATTTCGGTCGACGAACTTCGCCGCCTCGGGCTGGAAGATCTGATCGCCGCCGACCTCAACGCTGACGGAATGCTCGACACCGCCGACGTGGCCGAGTTTGCGATGGGGGCCCGCCCCGATCACCTGGCCGACGTGGACAACAGCGGGCGCGTCGACTTCTTCGACGTTCAGTTGGTCACCGCTCACATGAACGAGCGCATGGGCCTGCCGTATGACATGAACGGCGACGGCTGGATCACCATCGAGGATCTCCAGTTCATCGTCAACCGCGTCGGCATGACGTTCGGCAACTGAGGCCGCCGTTGAGCCTCCTCTCGGGAGGAAGGGGCCAACGCCTCTTCCCCCGTTTACATTTTCGGTTTCAACCACGTTCGGGCGCATCGGGCCCGGTCAGACAGGGGTGTATGGCGATGAGGCGTTGGCGCAGACCTTGGCAATGGACGGCGGTGAGTGTGGCAGCGTCGATCGCAAGCGCCGCTGCGGCCGACATCAACCTCGAACTGCGCGTGGAAACGCCCGTGGTGTACGTCGGCGATCAGTTCGTCGTGGGCCTCTACGCCGTCTCCGATCATCCCGTCGACGACCAGACCTTCAGCGCGATGGAAGTTGTGCTTGCGTGGGACACCGCGTCGGTGCAACTGGTGCAGTTGCTGGGCAACGGCGACGTCGACCTCATCATCGAAGGTTTCCCGGTGACCGGCTCGAACGGGCTCAACGAGGTCGAGCCGCCGCAGGACGGAGACGGGCTGTACATCGCCTGGGCTCAGCCCGGCGTCTCGGGCGTGGCGGTTCCCGGCGGCACACTGGTCACGACGCTTCTCTTCGATGCCCTGACGGTCGATCCGGCCGCGGAAATCGCGATCCTGCCTTCGGGAGGCAGCCCCGAAATCGACACGGCCGTCTTCAGCGGCACCATCCCGAACCTCACGGTCACCG
Organism: Cyanobacteria bacterium CYA; assembly: GCA_008363215.1. GTDB lineage: Bacteria > Planctomycetota > Phycisphaerae > Phycisphaerales > UBA1924 > J022. The sequence continues at coordinate 6,782 of RHKP01000009.1, read as the reverse complement.
GCACGATCGAGGGTGTCAACGTCAACATCCGCCCCATTCCGTGCGGCCCGGCCGACCTGAACGAAGACGGCGTGCTCGACTTCTTCGACGTGCAGATGTTCCTCCAGGGCTTTTCCGACCAGGATCCGATTTCCGACTTCGCCACGCCCTTCGGCACCTTCGACTTCTTCGATGTGCTGGTGTATCTCCAGTTATTTTCCGACGGTTGCGTGCCGCCGACCTCGCGCAATCTGGGCCCGGTGGCCCAGGAACTGCTGCATGGCGACCCCTTTGTCGTCGTGCTCGGTGATTCGCACGCCGAGGAACTTCCGGCCCGGCTGTGGTATGGCTTCAAGTCCGTTTCGTCGTACACGCCCACGTCCTACTCCAACGGGCTGTCGAATCACCCGGCCCGGCTGGTGCGCTCGGTGGCGCTGACCACCTCGCGCCCAGTGGATGCTTCGACCTTGTTCGAAATGCACGAGGGCTCCGGCGCCTACTACGCCGTGCCCACCTCCCGTCTCGAGGAGTTCATCGATGATGCGGCCACCGGCTGGACGCCCTCCATTCGCATCACTGCTGACAACGGCCTGCTCATCGAGCCGTGGATCGACATCGGGGATCTCGTGCAGATCAAGCCGTTGTTCCTCGGCTCGGTCGCAGGGCTCCAGCAGCCCGGCGCACGAATCAACGGGGTCACATACGACTGCTCGGGTCTGACCCCGGGACTGCTGGGGGCGCCGGTGCCCTTCATCGCACCTCTCACCGGCAACCGCATCGTCGTCGAGACCGAACGCACCGCCTCGCTCCGCTCGCTCATATTCGCGGGCAGCGTGGTGCAGAAGGTCGATGCCCTGGGGCAGCGTCTGCCCGGCCCGCACGAAGTCTGGAAGGCCGCCAACACCTGGCAGCACGAAGGGATGGTCTGCAACTGCCCGTCCAACGGGCAGAAGCAGTTCACGCGCGAGCAAATGCGTACGGACCTGCTGGCGCGATCGGTCTCGCCCGATCAGCAGCCCGTCGTAGTGGTGATGCTCGCCAACCAGATGAACGAACGCGAGGGCCACCGCGCCTTCCTCGATCAATACATGGAAGAGTCGCTGGCCTGGTTCGACGGCGTCTCGACGCGCCCGCCGCTGGTGCTTTTCGTCGTTTCCTTCGCGCATCACATCAACGGCGACCGGGATCGCGAGATGCGCAACGCCGACGAAATGGCCTGGGCGGCGCGCGACCTCTGCCTCGTCGACACCCGGGCCTCATACATCTCGATCTTCGGCCTCATGGGCCGCACCTACGGCGCCACCGACGATCACGCCGGTGCACCGGTGAACCAGGCCTTCCACGCATGGGCGCTGGCCAACGGCTTTGACGCCTTCGAGTTCGACGGTCAGGTCTATGACCTCTCGTGGGACTGGCTCGATGACTCGCTGCACCACCTGCGCGACGCGCCGACCGCCGCGGCCGCCGGAACGCTCGTCCGCGACGAAATGCTCCGCGCCCTGGGCGAACTGCCTTGAACCCCGCGATTGCTTCGGGGCCGCCTTACTGCTGCAGCGCCCGCGAGTCCTGCACGCCCAGCGTGCGGTAGATCTCGCGCGTGGCTGTCGACTTGTTCAGGGTGTACAGGTGGATGCCCGCCACGTCGTGGTCGAGCAGGTCGCGGCACTGTTCGGTTGCCCAGTGGACGCCGACGCGGCGCACGTTCTCCGGCTTGCCGTCCGTCCGTGCCAGCGCCCGCAGCAGCGGGGCGGGATACCGCGCCCCCAGCGCCAGTTCGGCCATGCGCTTCATCCCCGGCATCGACGTGATCGGCATGATCCCCGCGATGATCGGCACGTGGATACCCGCCAGCCGGCACCGGTCGCGGAAGTCGTAGAAGTCGCGGTTCTCGAAGAACACCTGCGTGATGATGTAGTCGGCCCCGGCGTCGATCTTGGCCTTCAGATGCTCGATCTCGAGCAGCCGATTCGGCGTCTGCGGGTGCCCCTCCGGGAAGCCGGCCACCCCGATGCCGAATCCGCGTCGATCCGGATGCCCGCCGCCCTCCCCGAACCTGCGGATGAACGACACCAGCCCCGACGCATACCCGAACGCGTCCTGCTTCGGGTCATAGTCGCCCCGGTCCTTGGGTGGGTCGCCTCGCAACGCGAGGATGTTGCTTATCCCGTGCTCGGCGTAACGCCGCAGAATCTGCTCGATGTCGGACTGAGACTGGCACACGCAGGTCAGGTGCGGCACCGGGTCCAGCCCGGTCTCCTCGCGGATGCGCACCACCAGGTTCCGCGTCAGTTCCCGCGTCGAACCGCCCGCCCCGTAGGTCACCGACACGAAGGTGGGCTTCAACTGTTCCAGTTCGGCGATGTTCTCGAACAGTTCACCGGCCGCCGATTCATCCCGCGGGGGGAAAAACTCGAAGGAGAACGTAGTGCGGACCTTGCTGAAGATGTCGCGGATGTGCATAAAATGCCGATGGTTGTGAGAACGCGGGCCTGGGTGCCCCAGTATATGCTGGAACGGGGAGGCCCCCGGGAGAGGTGGAGCGTGAGTACTCGCTCGTGGATCAGTCGGCTTCAGGCCCGTGGCGGGTTCACCCTGATCGAACTGCTCGTGGTCATCTCCATCATCGCCTTGCTCATCGGCATCCTCCTTCCCGCCCTGGCTGCCGCCCGCGAGTCCGGCCGCACCATCGTGTGCGCCAGCCGCATGCGTGAGGTGGCCACCGGCTGGCAGATCTACGCCAACGAGAACCACGACATCTCCGTCCCCGCCCAGCCGGGGCGCTATTACCCGGACGAACTCAACCTCTACGACGTCGGCAACGGGCTGCACTATCGCCCGCGCTGGTTCGTCCTGCTCGGGGCGGCCGGGGGCTTTTACGCCTATTCGCAGCCCTCCGTCGACGTCTCAGACGAGCACTCGCTCCCTGTCGACGGCTCTGACGTCTTCCTCTGCCCCAACGCCGCCGACTGGATCAGCACGCGGAACTATGCCTATGGCTACAACCACCAGTTCCTGGGCAACACCCGTTTCCGCCGCAATGACGACCCGACCAGCGGCTTGATCCGCTTCCCGGTCAAAGCCAGTTCGCTCGACGCCTCGATCACCGTCATGGCGGCGGACTCACTCGGCACGGCCGCCGGCAAGCCTGCCGCCCTGCGCACGCCGAACCGCCCGGACGGCTCGCGCGACCCGCAACTGCTGGCCGAAGGAGGGCATGGCTACGCCCTCGACCCTCCGCGCATGACGGAGAACTGCGATTATGCCGACATCCGCAACCGCGCGCCTGAGAACCGCTCGGCTCCGCATGAGCGCCACCGCGGCAAGGCCAACTTCTCGTGGTGCGACGGGCACGTGAGCACCGATGCGGCAACGGCTCTTGGCTACGTGAAGCGTGGCGACGGGTCATTCGAAGCCATCACCGACGAAGCGACCAACGCCAAGTTCAGCGGGCGGGGCACCGATGAAGATCCGCCGAGATTGGTCGAGTGATCTGCGCCCGCGCGCCCAGGGCTGCCGGCGCACGAGGTTCAACAAAGACCGTATCGCTCAGCCTTTCATTTCGTCGCGGATGGTCTCGAGCAGATTCTTGGTTGCACGGATGCCCGCGTACTCGTCGAGTTTGTCGCCTTCGTACTCGATGCCGACGTATCCGTGGTACCCCGCATCGACCACGATCTTCATCATCCGCCGATAGTCGGTGTGAATCTCGTTCCCCTGCTCGTCGAAGTCGTGGCTCTTGGCGCTGACGGCCTTGGCGAACGGCATCAGTTCCTCCACTCCCTGGTAGCGGTCGTACTGCTTGCCGTCGCCGAGGTTGAAGTTGCCGAAGTCAGGCAGCGTGCCGAGATTGGGCAGCCCGACCTTCTTCATCACTCCCGCCAGCCATTGCCCGTTGCTGCTCAGCCCGCCGTGGTTCTCAACCACCACCGCCATCTCGTGCTCGGCGGCGAACTCGGCGAGGCGCCGCAACCCGTCGGCGGCGCGATCCTGCTGCTCGTCGAAACTGCCCGAACTCTGCGAGTTGACTCGGATCATGGTGCAGCCGAGGTACTTGGCCGCCTCGACCCAGCGCTTGTGGTTGTCGATCGCCTGCGTGCGCTTCGCCTCCTCCGCGTCGCCCAGCGCCCCCTCGCCGTCGATCATGATCAACCGCTGCACCACGTTGAAGTCGACCGCACGGTTCTTCATGTCGAGCAGGTACTGCTTGTCCGAGTGCTTGTCGGCGAAGAACTGGTTCACGTACTCAATGCACCCGATGTCAAACTCGGTCCGCGCCACCTTCGCAAAGTCCAGGTGGTCAATCTTCTTGCCCCGGATCGCCCGGTGCAACGACCACTGCGCCAGCGAAATCTCAAATGCCGGATCTCGCATTCGCCCCGGGCGAGCCAGCGCCGGCCCGGCCGCAGCGACCGCCAGCAGTCCCGCCAGTGCCTGTCTCCGCGAAACCATCGTGCATCGGGCCTCGGCCGCGCGGGCGCGACTGGTCAGATCGGACATGGGCCTGCTCCTTTCAGATGAGCATAGTCCCGGCGGGCTCACCCGCTCAGCCCCTTGATCCCGCCCACACGCCGCAGCGATTCGTACCGTGTCAGGGAACTCTCGATGATCGAGTGCGCCGCTTCGGCCGGCATGATCTCGTCCACCTCCACCTGCTTGCCCTCGAGCATCTTGTAGTCCTCGAAGAACCGCTTGAGCATCTTGAAGGTGTGGCGCGGAAAGTCCGACGCCTTGTGATAGTCCGCAAACTCCGGGTCGTTGATGAGCACGCCGACAATCTTGTGGTCCGGCTGCCCGTCGTCCACCATCGTCATTACGCCCACCGCCCGCGCTTCGCAGATACACAAGGGCGGAATCGTCTCCGTGCAGAAAACCAGCACGTCCAGCGGGTCATCGTCCTCGGCCATTGTCTGCGGTATGAACCCGTAGTTCGCAGGGTAATACACCGCGCTGGAAAGCACACGGTCCAGACGCAGCATCCCCGACAACTTGTCGAGTTCGTACTTGTTCGAGGAGCCCTTGGGGATCTCGATGACAGCCTTGAAGTTGTCGGGCAAGTCGAGCCCGGCGATGCCGGGCGAAACGTCGTGCCAGGGGTGAATCATGGTCCGTCAGCGTAGGGAGGCACACGCCCGGTGGCCTGCCTGGGCCCCTACCGGTCAGCGGCTCCCCGCCTACGGGAGTTTCCGCTCGATCGACCGCAACTGGCTCTCGATGCTCCGCAGCGTCGACTGGACCTGGCCTAACACCCGCTCGCCTGATCCCCCTGAACCGCCCGCCTGGCTCACTTGCCGCCGGATGTCTTCGAGTGTCCGATGGATGCCCGACAGATCGACCCGCGGCAGGTTGCTCACGTCGCGCGCCACGGCGTCGAGTGTGCGCCTCATACTCCCGATTTCCCGCTCCAGATCGTCGATCTCCGACGTGTCGAGGTTGTCGAGCGTGCGCTCGAACGATGCGAGCCGGCGCTCGATCGCCTCCAGGCGCGCGTGGTCCAGCGTCGAGAGGCGCGCGCTCAATCGCGCCAAAATTTCGCCCTGCTGATCGAGCATCTGCTCCATGCTGCTCGCCCGATCGCTCGGCAGTCTGCTCCCCTCGCAGAACAGCCCCCCTTTGATCAGCCCCAACTCCCGCAGCACCGGATCAGCGGGACCGGCTTCCAGCCGGTGATCCGCTTTCGGCCGCACCGCTCCGGTCCCCAGCGCCAACATCAGCCCGGCCACGCCCGCCCCGATCCCCCCCGCCTGCATCATGCGCTTCATGCCTGGCCCTCCGGTCACTCATCTGTCCGCAACCCACCGGCCGGCCATGACAGGGTGATGCCCGATCGTCACGAAACTCGACCCTTGTTTCGTCACATTGACGGCGGATCGCAAGAGGCCTGAGTGGAAACGAGGGCATGAACACTCCCTCCGCCCGGCGGCGTCAGCCACCCTCCTCGGAGGGGCGGCCTTGGGCATGGGCGGCCGTCAGCCGCCCCTCCTTTGGGTCTGCATGGATCGATGGATGGCGGACGGCGCGGTGTCACGCTGCGGCGCGGGCGCGCTCGGCTCGGAGACCTGGGCCTTGCGGCCCCGAGCCGGGCCGGGGGCCGGGGCCGGGGGCTTTGGCTTGCACGCATTCTTCTTTGGCGCCGTCTTGGACGAAACGCGCTTGCCCATGCAAGAGACAGCATTCGTGATCGCCTGCCGGGACTCCATGCAGGGCCCGGAGCACCCACGGTACTCTGCGCGTACGCAAGTCAGCGGCGAACTCGACGGGCCCGGCACGGGCCGGCTCGCGGGGGAGCGGGCAGTGGGGGGGGGGGGTAAAAATACCGAAGCCCCGGCGTAGCCGAGGCTTCTTTTCTGCGCCCTGTGAGCGCGGATGCGCCGGTGGGAAGGCAAATGACCCCACGGGGGTCACAACAACCCCCGCATTCCTCGGGAGTTTCCGACGATCCCGAGCACGCTGGCGACAAATGCGGCAACATCGGACTTCGGACCGTCATCGAGGCGTGGCCATCCCTCCCCGAATCGGTGAGAGCCGCCATCGTGCAGATGGTCCGCGCACGAAGGGGCGCAGATTAGAACCCGAAGGGGCGCAGATCACAGCACCCCCTTATCTGCGCCCCTTCGCGAAGAGAACAACGTGAGCCGAAGGGGCGCACGAAATCACATAGTCCCCCCGCGCGCGCGCGCGAGGGCGGATGGGTCCTCCCGCCCCGAATCTGCCAGGACATGCCCAAGGGAACAGCCGCAGTACCACAGAGACTTTCTTTCGCGCGCCTCGTTTCCCACAGGTTGTCCCCTTTGTGAGTTTCCGAT
>RHKP01000001.1 GCA_008363215.1 Cyanobacteria bacterium CYA | reverse complement strand
GCTTCCACTGCGCATCGCTAGTATCGCCTCGTCCCATTGGTGGCCTCCGTGCCGGAGGTCACAGTGTGACAACTCGTTCAGCCTGGCGCAACCGAACCTACGCCGTACCCGCGCCGAACATCGCCATCCGTCAGACAGAACCTAGCGCCGGATCGTCGCCCAGTAGTTCCTTTGCCCGTTGCTGCCGCTCACGCAGAGGAGTGTCAGCCAGAGCCAGATAGGCTTGCTGGAGGCGCGCAAACTGGGATGGGTTCAGGTCCGTCATGGCGCCCGCCCAGTATATCAAGCGTGGGACAAATACCTACAACCCGCGGATCGGCCGGCAAAAATCTCCCGGGATCCTTCCCTACAGGAAGCGCCATCCACCCGCGGAATGTGCAACGAACGCACAAAACCCGGCGTCAGAGCAACGCCCCCGTCTGGAGCCCCGCCCCCGCGACCGCGATCAGGAGCGAGAGCACCAGGAGCAACCAGGTCGCCGCGGCAAAAGAGCGCAGACCTTCCGGGGAGAGCCGCGGCAGCGTCTTGTGATACAAGTGCCCGCCGATCAGGATGATAACGACAAGCAAGGTGATCTTGCTCAGCACCAGGTGCGATGCCGGGCCCTCGAAGCGAAGGATCACCCCCCAACCGAACTTCGTGCCCAGCCGCACGCCCGTCAGGACCTGCAAGATCAGGGCCGCCAGCCCCAGCCTCCCGACCACGATCTTGCCTGCGTGCTTCAGAGCAGTCAGGTCGCCGGACGCGCGGGCGTGTGGAATCGAGCCGAACAGCGTCGAGATCAGCGAGCCGATCCAGGTGGCAGCGCCGAGAATGTGGAGTACGACGAGTGTGAGATACTCATACGGGTGCATGTCGCAACTGTACGGCGCTGGTTCCTTCCCGGCCGGAGCCGTACTCCTGCGAAATCGGACACAAGAGGGCGGGCAGGGCGTGCGCTCTTCGATCGCACTCACTCTCCGGCGTGTGTGGAGCCTTACCGGCGGATGGCCCTTGGGAAGGCGTTGATGGGCGCGCGATGACGGCGATCCTGGGCATCTCGGGGTACTACCCCGATTCCGCAGTCGCGCTGATCGTCGAGGGCAGGATCGTGGCCGCGGCACAGGAGGGGCGGTTCACGCGCCTCAGGCACGGCCACCGCTTGCCCACCCGCGCGCTGAAGTATTGCCTGCGTCGGGCGTGACCGGGTGCGTGCTGTCGCCGACCGTGCCCGCGGTGGCGCGGCGCCTCTACCGTGCCTGGATGAACACGGACACGCCGATCGGGTGGACCATCGCGCACGCGGTGCCGGGCTCCGGGTTCTTCGGCGTGATCATGCCTTTGGCGCTGATGATGAAACCGTTCGGGCGCGATCCAATGCGGCGGGCCTTCGACCCCGGGGCGCAGACGTACCGGGTGCGGCATGAGCAGGTTAGAGACGCCACAGGCGACTTCCGGCGGTTCTGAAGCGGGGAAGGTGATGATGGACGATCAGATGAACGAGTCGGCGCCGGAAGCAGCCGCGACATTCATCTATCCGCTGTGTTTGGCGATGGGCAATCGTCGTTGGGCGTCGGTTCGGGCGTTGCGCCCGGCCGTTCTGCGTCCCAAGACGCCCGTCTGCGACGAGGCCCACGGCGTCTGTCCGTCCTTCGAGTGCGTGCTTCTGTGTCTGGCCGGCTTGCCCCCTACCATTCGCCCCTCACAAGGAGTTCTTCATGAAGGTCCACGAGTACCAGGCCCGGGACATCCTCGCCGAGGCCGGCATTGCCGTTCCGCCCGCACGTGTGATCGACTCGGTCGAAACCGCCGCCTCTGCCTACAAGCACGTCACCTCCGAAGCCGGCACTGCGCTGGCCGTCGTCAAGGCCCAGGTGCATGCCGGCGGGCGCGGCAAAGCCGGCTTTGTCAAACTCGTCCGTACCCCGCAGGAGGCCGAAGACGCCGCACGCTTCATGCTCTCCAACAAGATGGTCTCCGTGCAGACCGGGCCCGAAGGGCTCGACGTTCGCAAACTGCTCATCGCGGCCGGCGTGGACATCGCCCACGAGTACTACCTGGCCATCACTACCGACCGCACGACCCGGCGCAACGTCATGATCGCCTCGGCCGAGGGCGGCGTCGAGATCGAGCGGGTCGCCGCGACCAACCCCAAGGCGATCATCAAGACTCCGCTGCACCCGCTGTTCGGGCTTCAGCCCTACCAGGCCCGCGAAGTCGCGTATCGCCTGGGCTTCCGCGGCAAGCAGGTCGGACAGGCCGTCAAGATCATGACCAGCCTTGCCAAGGTCTTCGTCGCCAAGGATTGCTCGCTTGCGGAGATCAACCCGCTCATCACCACGCCCCCGACCGACGAGCACCCCGACGGGCAGGTGCTCGCGATCGACGCCAAGTTCAACTTCGACGACAACGGCACCTTCCGGCACAAGGACATCGAAGCCCTCTTCGACTCCAGCGAAGAGAACCCGGCTGAGATGCGGGCCAAGCGCTTCGGGCTGTCCTACATCGCCCTGGACGGCAACATCGGCTGCCTGGTCAACGGCGCCGGGCTGGCGATGGCCACCATGGACACCATCAAACATCACGGCGGCGAACCGGCCAACTTCCTCGACGTCGGCGGCTCGGCCTCCGAAGAGGCCGTCACCGAGGCCTTCCGCATCATCCTCTCCGATGACAAGGTCAAGGGCGTTATGGTCAACATCTTCGGCGGCATCATGGACTGCGCGGTGATCGCGCAGGGCATCGTCAATGCAGCCAGGGAGATCGGCTTCAAAATCCCCCTGGTCGTCCGCCTCGAAGGAAACAACGTCGAGAGAGGGCGGAAGATCCTCAAGGACGCGGCCGCGACGCTGCCGACACTTCAGGCGGCGACGGACTTGAGAGATGCGGGGGAGAAGGTGGTCCGGGCGGTGGGGTAAGACGCCACGACACAACCCATGCCAACAGGTTCTTCCAGTGAGCCCCGGCCGCGTGCGGATCCTGCGACGGTCCCCTTCGACTTCGTCAAGCAGGTGATGAAGCACCCTCCGGCGGATCGCGGGCTGGAGAAGTCTGTGGCAGACTACAAGAAGGCCTTTGGGGGGTAGGCTGACATGATCGTCTCCAATCGCTCTTGGGCCGCCTGCACCTGGCTCGGCCTTGCTGGTGCGGATGTCCGGTTGTGCATGCGTCGCACATTCGGCTCCCGCGTCGGCATCGAACGAGCCACACTTCGCGAGCGGACCTCGATGATGACACGACTCCATCCGATCACGGCTGCGCTTGCGCAAGATGCCGCCACGCCTTGATGATCGGCCCGCGACAGAACACGATGCTGCACGCGTCGATCCGGGCCGGGCCGCATCGTCAAAACCCCACGGCCTGACCGTCGCTGCGCAGGTCCGAGCCGGCGCAGTAGCCGTCGGGCAGGCGATAGATGACCTGTCCGCGGCCGAAGGCGGCGTTGCGCTTCTCATGCACCGTCAGGTCGTGTCCGAGGGCGCGCAAGCGCTCATAAACAGCGTCGTCGAAGCCCGGCTCGATCGAGACCTTCAGGCCCGCTGTGACCTGCCAGCGCGGGGCGTCGAGGGCGGACTGCGGGTTCATGTCGTGGTCGGCCATGCGCATGAGAACCTGCGCGTGCCCCTGCGGCTGCATGAACCCGCCCATGACGCCGAAGGCCATGACGGGCTTTTCGACGTCGCCCTCGTCGCGCGTGACAAAGCCGGGGATGATGGTGTGATACGGGCGCTTGCCCGGCGCGACCTCGTTGACGTGCCCGGGTTCGAGCGAGAAGCAGCACCCGCGGTTCTGCAGCGAAATGCCTGTGCCCGGGACGACGACGCCCGAGCCGAAGCCGCTGTAGTTGCTCTGGATCATGCTGACCATGGTTCCCTCGGCGTCGGCGGCGCAGAGCAGGACAGTGCCGCCCTGCTTGGGCTGGCCGTGCCCGAAGTCCTGGGCGCGCACGCGATCGATGAGCCGGGCGCGCGAGGCGAGGTAGTCCTCGTCGAGCAGCGCGTCGACCGTGACGCGCATGGCATCGGGATCGGCGATGTGCTCGTGTCCGTCGGCAAAGGCGAGTTTCATCGCTTCGATCGAGAGATGCAGGCTTTCGGCGCTGTCGGGGTCGAGTGATTTCATGTCGAACCGGCGCAGAATGCCCAGCGCGATCAGCGCGACCAGTCCCTGCCCGTTGGGCGGGATTTCGTGCAGACGCCAGCCGTGGTAATCGAGGCTGATGGGGCGGACCCAGTCGGGGGTGTGCGAGGCCAGATCGTCGGCGCGCAGGTCGCCGCCTCCGGCGATGGAGGCCTGTTCGATCTTGCGGGCCAGGTCGCCCAGGTAGAACGCGCGGCCTTCGGATTCGGCGATGGCCTGCAGCGTGTCGGCGTGGTGCGGGAGACGGAAGAGTTCGCCGACGCGAGGCGCGCGGGCGTTGCTGGTGAAGGTCTCAAACCAATGGGCTTGCTGATCGCGCTTGTAGATGCCGGCGGCGCGAGACCAGTAGTACCCGATCTCGGGCGGGAGGACGGCGCCCTGGCGCGCATAGCGGATGGCCGGCTCGGCCAGAGTGGTCATGGGCAGGGTGCCGAACGCGCGGGCAAGCGCGACCCAGCCGGACACGGCGCCGGGGGTGGTCACGCCGTCCCAGCCGTAGTACGGGATCGCACTCATCCCCTCGTAGCGCAGCCGCTTGAGCCCACGCGGCGCCCGCCCGGAGGCGTTGAGCCCGTGCAGCCCCCCACCGATCCAGACAAGGGCGAAGTTGTCGGCGCCGATGCCGTTGCTGGTCGGTTCGAGGACCGTCAGGGCCATGGCGGTGGCGACGGCGGCATCGACGGCGTTGCCCCCGCGGCCGAGCATGTCCAGCCCGGCCTGGGCGGCAAGCGGGTGGCTCGTCGCCACCGCGTTGCGAGCAAAGACGGGGGCACGCTGCGAGGGGTACCGGTAGGTGTAGTCCATGGCGGGAGTGTAATGGGCGTCGTCAACCGGGCAGAGTGCAAGAAGCCGGGAATGCACTTCCACCCGAAAAACGAGCAAAGTGCGAACGTACCCTGTGGATTTTCCGAAAACCTGTTCGCGTATCGGACCAAGTGTGGTAACGTGTGGGGACTCTGGGGAAATAACCCAAGTACAGGGAGGCACGATCATGTCAAAGCGTCGAATGTCGTTGGTGGTGGTGGCCTGCTGTGGTTTCGCGTTCGCGGCCGGGTTCGTGGCGGCTCCGACGGGGCAGCCGGACGACGGCGCGATGATGCAAGCGATGGCCAGGGCAACGACGGTGGGCGAGCACCACAAGGCGCTCGAGCCGTTGCTTGGGAACTGGGAGGGGACGGTGAAGTTCTGGATGGCACCGGACGCCGAGCCGCAGGAGTTTCATGGGAGCATCCACCGCGAGTGGGCGCTGGACGGGCGCTACATCTTCGAGCATGTGACGTCAGAGATGCCCGGCGGGAGCACGTTCAGGGGCATGGGCATCATCGGGTACAACACGGTCGAGAACGTGTACGAAAGCGTGTGGCTGGAGAATCAATCCACGTACATGAGTTTCATGACGGGCAAGATGGATCCCGAGAAGCACACGATGTCGTTCACGGGCAAGATTCTCGACCCGGTCAGCGGCCAGCGAAACAAGAACAGCGACACACTGAACATGAGCGATCCGAAGCGGCACGTGTCGGTCGGCTACTCCAGGACGCCGGACGGCAAGGAGTACAAGTGCTTCGAGGGCGTGATGGAGAAGGTGGACTGATCGCGCGGTGAACCCGGAAGAGCAAAGAGAGTACGGACCCGCGTGCTTGAACTTCGCGGGTCCGTTCTGTTTTGTCGGAGCCTCTGCATGGGGCGACGGATGGATCAGCGGCGACGGCGAGCGGCCGTTGCCAGTCCGGCGCCCGCCGTGGAGAGCGAGCCCGGCGATGACGGCGGACATGGGCGCGGTGGTGTCGGGCACGGGCATTGCCGGGACGACTGCCACGCCGTTCGACCGCGTCGGGTTGACGCTTGCGATCGTCGGTGCGGGGCTTGTCATCTACGTGGGCGGGGTGGTGTGGATCGTGCTGCGCCGGCACAAGATGCGCGGCCCAGCCCGTGCTGAAGTCGGGAACCTTTCCTGATCTGGGCGTTGGCCTGAATGGGCGCCGGCACATCGCGAGTCGTCAAGCGCTGGTCCGGGTCGCAGGCGCCCCCGCTGTCCGGAGTACCCTTGGCAGCCGACGCGGAGATGTGCCCGCAGACGCGTGAGTTCTCAGTGTCCAGGACCGCCGGCAAGTCGATCGGCACTGCATGATGCGCCGCGCGCAGATCGGGCGGGCAACACGCGATTCCGTCATCGCGGTTCACCCGTCGATGTAGTCGATGCCGCGCTCGACGAACCATGAATTGTCGCTCGACGTCGGCTCACCGTGGTCGCTCGAGTAGTTGATCGTCAGTTCTTCACCGGGCTCGATGTCGCGGGCGGCGAAGTATTCGACGGCATCGTTGCCGGCCGAAGCGCGGAAGGACATGTTGGCGCGCAGGCTGGAGTTGAAGAGCGAGCCGTTGCCCAGGGCGATGGCCTGTCGCCCGCCCTTGCCGCCGATTTCAGGCCAGTTGTAGACGAAGCAGTTGATCCAGGCGGGCAGGTCGGCCCATTCGGTGTCGCCGATGATGACCAGGGCTCGGTCGACCAGTTCGCCCTTGCGGAAGGCGCGAGCAGCGAAGACGGCCCGCCCGCGGTCGGGCGTCGTGCGGATCTCGATGTCGGAGGCGGTGACGTACATGGGGAAAAGTCATAGGCGGGGAAGGGATGGAAGGGCGATAGGTAAAGACGCGGAAGTTGACCCGGACCTGTGGGCAATGACGCCCACAGTTCCGGCGTCCGAACGGTGCGTGGACGTGGAGTCAAGTGTGATCGCAGAAAAGCACAGCCCGGAGCGCATGCTCCGGGCTGGGGGATGAACTGAGGTGTGCCCCGGATCGGAGGGCCGATCTACCCGGCGCCCATCAACCCGAGTCGCGAGTCGCGCTTCCCGACTCGCGCTTACCTGTCCTCATCCTTGACCTCGAACTCGGCGTCGATGACGTCGTCGCCCTTGGAGGTTTCGGAATGAGGCGCCGGGCCGCCGGGTGCAGCGCCGCCGGATGCGCCTCCCGCCGCCTTGCCGGCCTGCTCGTAGACGATCTTGCCGAGTTCCATTGAAGCGGACTCGAGTTCCTTCAGCGCCGCCTCGATGGAAGCCTTGTCGTCGCCCTTGAGTTTGCTCTCGAGGTTGCTGATAGCCGACTCGATGCGTCCGCGGACGTCGCCGCTGACCTTGTCGCCGTGCTCATCGAGGGCGCGGCGGGTCTGGCTGATGAGCCCGTCGCCGCGGTTCTTGAGGTCGACGACTTCGCGACGGCGCCGGTCTTCGGCCGCGTGGGCCTCGGCGTCGGACTTCATCTTGTCGATGTCGCTCTTGCTCAGCCCGCCCGAGTTCTCGATACGGATGTCAGCCTTCTTGCTTGTCGCCTTGTCGGTGGCGGTGACGTGGAGGATGCCGTTGGCATCGATGGCGAACTCGACTTCGATCTGCGGCACACCGCGGGGCGCCGGTGTAATGCCTTCGAGGTGAAACTTGCCCAGTTCGCGGTTATCCGCGGCGAACTCACGCTCGCCCTGAAGGACTTTGATCTCGACGTTGGTCTGGCTGTCGGCCGCGGTGGAAAAGACTTCCTTGCGGCTGGTGGGGATGGTGGTGTTCTTTTCGATGAGTTTGGTCATCACGCCGCCGAGGGTTTCCACGCCGAGGGAGAGCGGGGTGACGTCGAGCAGAAGGATGTCCTTGACATCGCCGCGGAGGACACCGCCCTGAATGGCTGCGCCGACGGCGACGACTTCGTCGGGGTTGACGCTCTTGTTGGGCTCCTTGCCGAAGATTTCGCGGCAGACCTGCTGCACGCGCGGCATGCGGATCGAGCCGCCGACCAGCACGACCTCGTCGATCTTGCTCGGATCGAGTTTGGCGTCCTTGAGCGCCTCGAGGCAGGGCTGGCGCAGGCGGACGAAGAGGTCATCGCACAAACTCTCGAACTTCGAGCGCGTAATCGTTTCCTGAAGGTGCTTGGGGCCTTCGTTGGTCGCGGTGATGAAGGGCAGGTTGACCGTGGTCTCCTGCGACGTGGAGAGTTCGATCTTGGCTTTTTCGGCCGCCTCCTTGAGGCGCTGCATGGCCATGGGGTCATTGGAGAGATCGACGCCTTCCTTCTGCTTGAAGGAGGTGACGAGGAAGTTGATCAGGCGCTGGTCCCAGTCGTCGCCGCCGAGGTGCGTGTCGCCGTTGGTGCTGAGCACTTCGAAGACACCGTCACCAACGTCGAGGATGGAGATGTCGAAGGTGCCGCCGCCGAGGTCGAAGACGGCGATCTTCTCGTTCTTCTTCTTCTCAAGTCCGTAGGCCAGCGCGGCGGCGGTCGGTTCGTTGATGATGCGTTCGACCTTGAGACCTGCGATTTCGCCGGCGTCCTTGGTGGCCTGACGCTGCGCGTCGTTGAAGTACGCGGGGACGGTGATGACGGCCTTCTCGACCTTTTCGCCCAGGTAGTCCTCGGCCGTCTTCTTGAGGTCCATCAGGATGAAGGCGGAGATCTGCTGAGGCGTGTATTCCTTGTCGCGGACGCGGACCTTGACGAACTCTTCGGACCCGCCGAAGACCTCGTAGGGGATGTTCTTCTCCTCGGAGGCGACCTCTTTGTGCCGGCGGCCCATGAAGCGCTTGATGGAGTAGATGGTGTTGCGGGGGTTCGTGACCTGCTGGTGCTTGGCCTGCTGTCCGACCAAGCGCTCGCCCTTGTCGGTGAAGCCGACAACCGACGGGGTGGTGCGGTTGCCGGTGCTGTTGATAAGCACCTTGGGCTGGTCGCCCTCCATGACGGCCACAACCGAGTTGGTCGTGCCGAGGTCGATACCGATGATCTTGGACATGAGCGCCTCCTTGTCAGCCGGAGCGGGCCTGAGCCCGGGTCGGCATCAATGCGTGCAAAAAGCCGGAGTTCGAATTGCAAGGTCCGTGCCAGAAACTATGTTGGGGAGCAAGGGGGCTGGATCGGGAGGAGAACCACTCTGGGGGTGCATGCGGCCGATATGGGGGAGGCGCCGGGCGCGAGAGAGGCACCGCAGGCAAGAAATCCTGCCGAACTGGCAGGTCGCGTCTTGTTCGCGTTCAGCCCGGAGAGGTGTCCAGGGACAGGCACCTCGCCGACGTTCGCCGCGGAGTTGGTGTCCCGGGTGAAAGCGGTGGCTCAGGCTCCGGGGGGGCGGACGTGCTTTCGGGTGGCGATGCGGAAGGCGCTGACCAGCCCGCAGGCGGTGTAGAAGAGGTGGTTGGCAACAGTGGCGTGGCGCCCGACGGTGACCCAGGTGGTGGCCAGTTTCTGAGCCAGATCGCCGCTGTACTTGTGAGCCGAGCCGAAAAACGTGGCGGGGTAGATGGCGATCGCCAGCGTGCAGAGGAACGCGGCCGAAGCCATGAGCCCGAGGCGGAGCGAGCCGCGTCCGGCGGTGCGGACAGCGACATAGCCCAGCACGATACCAAACGCCCAAATGAGGGGGTCAAACCGATCCCGGATCAGTGCGGTCAGTCCAACCCAGCCCGCGGCGAGCAGAGGGACCAGCAGCCAGGTCAGGGCGATGGCGCGAGGCTCGCGCGAGAGTTGCACCCCGTGATCGATATGCACCGGCTCAACGGGCGGAGCGTCGTGTCCGAAGCGTGAGGCGAGTTGCTGGAGGCGTGGTTCGAGTTGCTTGCTCGTGGGCGGGGGGTTGTGACGCGGCTTGTAGTCGCGCACGGCGCCCAGGTAACGCCGGAAACCGCGCTCGGCGTCATCGGTCCAGGTCAGGCCGAGTTCGTCGTAGCACCGGCGCAGGTGCCCGAGGGGGTCGTTGACCAGATCCTCGAAACGCACGTGGGCGACGCTGCCGGGCGGAAGGGCGGCTGCTTCGGCCAGGAACTTCTCTTCCGTGCGGACGAACTCGTCGGTGACGCGCAGGCGGATCTGATCGAGCGGAGGCAGGGGTTCGAGGGCGTAGGGTTCGAGGCGTTCGGCCATGCGGACGTTGGACTTGACGACCGAGTCGGGTTCGCGGGTGATGTGGATGATGCGCAGTTGCGGGCCGAAGAGTTCGGAGAGTTCGCGGACCCGGGCGGTGTGGCTGGGTGACTTGAGCAGGAGGGTCTTGCGCCGAGCGAAGGCCATGAACTTCCAGCAGAAGGCGGCCTGGGCGCGTCGCCAGCGCGCCAGTTCGCGGGCGCTGAGCCCTTCGAGGAAGTGCCAACGGTCATAGTGCGGGTGCTGGGAGTGGTAGATGAAGCGGCCGGGCAGGCTGGAGGCGAGAACCCAGTTGTTGAGTGCGAAGTCATCCTCACTGGGCCACTCGGGCCCGAAGGCCACATCGTCCTGGGGGCGCGAGTTGGAGACGAAGGGGATCATCATCCAGCGGACCAGGGCCCAGGACCCGAAAAAGCCTTGGGGCGCGCAGACCTGAACCCAGCGTGGGGTGCGCATCTGGGGGTCGCAACTGAGGAGGTAGTGCAGGTGGGTGGTGCCGGAGCGGAAGTACCCGGCGATGACAACGACGGGGCGGTGCAACGTGGGGCGCGGGCCCCGGAAACGCCACAGGAGATAGGGGGCGAGAAGGAGGCGTTCGGGGAGGGTGAGGCAGGTGCCGAAGTAGGAAGTGAACAACCCGAGGACAAGTCGCGCAAGGTAGCGCGGCCCGTGAAAGCGGGGGTGACGGAAGAGCAGGCGGGCCCAGGCATCCAAGGGCGCGAGGGCCATGAAGTGAGGCAGCGGGAGCCAGGATGCGGCGGGCTTCTCGTCAGACATGGAGGGGAGGGAGTGTAGGGGGGAGGTGCAAAGGCGCGAAGGCACGGAGGGAAGAGATGGAGCGACGAAGAGATGAAGTGAGGAGAGGGTGCAAGTGGTGAAAAGGCGCCGGGCGTTTGCGAGTCTTTGAGCAACGTTCCGGGTGGGGCGCGCTGAGAACCTGCGAACCGCGACGGAAGTTCGACCCCATGCGGGCGAAGACGCCCGGAGGTCCGGCGTCGGGATTATCACACGACTTTCAAAATACTTTGAAAGTTGGGGTCCGGATGGCAACAATCCGGCATGAGTGCGACTCTTGAAACATGCATCGTTGACGCCCGACTCGAGTCCATCCGCGAGAAGGTGCTCGCCGGGCAGCGGATCTCGATCGAGGACGGGCTGCGGCTGTACGAGACGCCGGACCTGTGGAGCGTGTGCGAGATGGCCCACGCGATGCGGACGCGACTGTCGGGCAACGTCGCGTACTACAACGTGAACAGGCACCTGAACTACTCGAACGTGTGCGCGCTGTCGTGCAAGTTCTGCGAGTTTGCCCGCAAGGCGGGCGATCCGGGTGAATACACGCGCGATCTCGACTACATCCGCGAGCAGGGCGCCAAGGCCGTCGACCTGGGCGCGACGGAGATGCACATCGTCGGCGGGCTGAACCCCTACCTGCCGTTCGAGTACTACACAGACATGTTGCGGGTGCTGAAGGAAGTCGCGCCGCGGGTGCATCTCAAGGCGTTCACGGCCGTGGAAATCGTGCACCTGGCGCGCATCGCCAAGGTCTACAAGCGCGACGATCGGCGCGGGTCGATGCGATGGGTGCTGGAGAAGTTGATCGAGGCAGGACTGGGCTCGCTGCCCGGCGGCGGAGCCGAGGTTTTTGACGATCGCGTGCATCGCGAGGCGTTCAGGAGCAAGATCGGGGCCGATGAATGGCTGGACGTGCACATGACGGCCCATGCGCTCGGTCTCAACAGCAACGCGACGATGCTGTACGGGCACGTGGACAACCGCGCCGAGCGCGTGCGGCACATGCACATCCTGCGGCGGATGCAGGACCGGGCGCTGGCGCGGCTGGGATACGACGGGCTGGACACGCCGCCCGACGAAGTGTGCGAGGCCCCCACCATCACGCTGACACGCCAGGGCGTGGCGATGCCGACGCCGAAGTTGGGGCAGGGGTATTACCAGACGATCATCCCGCTTCCGTTCATTCCCGACGGCTCGGCGCTGGAGCACCTGCCGGGCCCGAGCGGGCTGGAGAACGTGCGGACGCTGGCGGTGGCGCGGCTGATGCTGGACAACTTCCCGCACGCCAAGGCGTTCTGGATCATGCAGACGCTGGGGCTGGCGCAGACGATGCTGCAAAGCGGGGCCGACGACCTGGACGGCACCGTGGTGTGGTACGACATCACCAAGGTCGGCGGAGCGAGCACGCACCAGGAAACGACGGTGTGGGATCTGCGCAAGGCGATCGTGGAAGCCGGATTTGAGCCGGTGGAGCGCGACACGCTGTATCGAAGGGTGGAGAGAGAGGGCGCGGAGTGGCGGGTGCGCGGGTAGGAAGCAGACCTGTTTTGGGGTGGTAGATGCAGTTTTTCTTTAGTTAGGGCCTGCTAGCCCACCTCTTCCAAGCATTACAGTGGGCGGCTCGCTTCCTCCTGATCGGAGGTCGATTCGTGGGCTGGCCATCCGCCCGCGCCGGGCGTTGTCCATCGCATTGGGCGCCTGGAACATTTCTAGCCGCCCCTGAATCAGTCCCACGAGATCACTTTTTTGTCAGGCGCTGGACGAACGGGCCCATCGGGCCGCTATAGGGGTAGCCGCGTCGTTTCTCGCGGCGAGTTGAGTTGTGGTTTATGCCTGCGGGGCCCGGTGTGTGCCGGGCCCTTGTTCGTTTTGTCCCCATTTTGAAAGGAATCGTCATGTTGAAGATGAGCGATGTCGGTGCGCGCGTGCTGGCTGGTGAGTTGCTCGAAGCGGCGGTGCCCGTGTTCGGCGTGCGCGTCGTGCGGGTGTCCGCGAGCCGGTTGATTCTGGATCATCCTTCGGCGGCGTGCCGCCTGGTGGTGTGCGATGACTGGTCGGCGGCGAGGCGGGTGAAGGTGCTCAAGCGCTGGTTGCGGATGCTGCATCATCGCCTGTTGTCGGAGTGGCTCCGCGCCGCGTGATCGAGTTTGAAACGAGGTGTGGGTCGCTGCGTCGGCGGCCCGTGTGGTCGGAGGCCTCGGCTGTTGCCGGGGCTCGTGTTGTTTTTGGAAGGAATGCAATGAAGAACAGTAATGCCAATCGTCGTTTCGATCGTCTGCATCATGGTGTTGATGCCCGCGTGGTGCTTCGTCGAGCCGGGGAGTTGGGGGCGCGTGTGTTGCCGGTGCGGAGGACCGGCGAGGTGCGTCTGTCGCATCCGCTGATGCCCAAGCCGGTCCGTGTCTCTCATCACACGCGGCGGAAGGACTCGACGCGTGATCTGGTGTCGTGGTTCAACCGGCTCGTGGACCTGCTCAATGCCGGGCTGTCGATCGACTGAGAAAGGAGGTTGCGAATGGCTGCGGTGTTTGGTCTTGCTCATGCGGATGAGTTGCGCGAGTTGCGCCGGCGCGGGTACGAGGCGATGATCATGGAGCCGGATACGGTCGAGTTGCTGTTCGGGGCGTATCCCGATCACTACGGAACGGACATGCACTTCGTGATGATCGTGGTGCCACGAGCGGTGTCGGAGATCGTGTTGGGTTCGGAGTTGAAGTGGAGGGATGATGATGGGCCGAACCTGAAGTTCGTGCGGGAGTGAAGCGATCGAAGCGCCGCATTGCCGGCTGCGTTGGTTCGAGCGCCACTGCGCATCGGAGCGTGCCGACGCTTCCAGCACCTGTGAATCTTCGACCCGGACTGGTGGCGAGGACGCCACGAGTCCGGCGTCCAAGCAGGCAGACGCCAAAAGCGGTCCTCAGAGAGGGATGTTCGCAGAAGGACGCCGGAGAAGGGCCTGTCTTCAGGCACCTCTCCGGGTCAATTGACGGGTGCCTTGGGTGCGCGTGGGTGTTCCCAGATCGCAGCGCCCTGCTCCCGGTGATTCATGATGTACTCCACGATCGCCCGGTAGTGCTGCTCGTCTCGGACACGGACGACGTTGCATCCCTGCGCCCAGATCGAGCCGGGCATGAACGCTCGCGTGCGTTGCGAGGCGCTGCGTTTTGCGGATGCTACGAACGACTTGGCGTCTTCACGACCGCAGCGAAAGAGAACGTGCGAGTGAGTTGCGCCCACGGCGATGATGCGAGCGGGACGCCCAATTTGATTCAGGTAGTCGCCGATGCATGACGAGAGCGCGATGCGATGATTTGGGGTGAAGATCACTCGCTTTCGTACCACCTCTCGTGCGAATGCGTGCAATCGAGCGTGTTCGCCCACAGGCGGCGGAGCTTGATAGTCGCCGGAAGAGTGGACACGGTGATCGTGATCGCGAAAGCCGCGTGGATCTCCGGGCAACCACTGCCCACGGGCGCCAAAGATGGCATGCACCCATTCCGACCAGTCGGTCATGGCGCATGATACATGCGAAACGCGCCCGGTGATCGGAACCCGGACGGGTGTCGAGGACGCCACTCGTCCGGCGTCCGAGCCTGCAGACACCTGAAACGCCCTTTGGAGCCACGTCTTGCGCAGGAGGACGCCGGAGAAGTGCCCGTCTTCAGGCACCTCTCCGGGTCGAAGCGCCCATGCGCTTTGAGCGCACCGGAACAACTGACCCGACTGGTGACGAGGACGCCACAAGTCCGGCGTCCGATCTTGGGCGGGCTCAAAGCAGGCGATTCTCGGCGTTCTACACCCGCACGATATCCGCGTAGTTGGGTAGTTCGGGTTCGAGGGCGAGGCTGCTCTTGATGAGTTTGGCAAGACTCTGTCGTTGGCGGTCTTCGCCGTGGTTGAGCAGGACGCGGGGTTTCGACCTGGCCATTGCGGCGAGCCACGCGACCAGTTCGGTCTGTCCGGCATGGGCGGAGAAGCCGTTGAGCGTGTGGATCTGTGCGCGCACGTCGATGAGTTGTCCGAGGACGTTGACCTGTTTGGCGCCTTCGACGAGTCGGCGGCCGAGGGTGCCCTCGGCCTGGAAGCCGACGATGAGCACATGGGTTTCGGGTCGGCCGAGCCCGTGGCGGAGGTGATGGAGGATGCGTCCGCCGTTCATCATGCCGCTGGCGCTGATGATGACCGCGCCGCCGCCGAGGGAGTTGAGCGAGCGCGATTCATCGGGTGTGCGGGTGACGCGGAGCCCGGGGAAACGCAGGGGCGTGTCGCCGGCGTTGATGATCGCGAGTGATTCATCATCGAAGAGATTGGGAAAGCGGCGATAAAGGTCGGTGGTCTCGGTGGCCATAGGGCTGTCGAGGTAGACGTGCGGGGCTTCGAGGTGGTGATGCCGGATGAGATCGCCGAGGATGTAGATGAGTTGCTGTGTGCGCCCAACGGCGAAGGCGGGAATGAGAACCTTGCCCGCGGGCGTGCGGGCGTTACGGAGGATGGAGGCCAGTTGGTTGATCGACTCGGGCAGGGGGCGATGGTCGCGATCGCCGTAGGTGGATTCAAGGACGACGACGTCGGCGTGGTCAAAGGTGACGGGATCGGCCAGAAGGGGCGCGCCGCGCGGGCCGATGTCGCCGGAGAAGACGATGGTGCGGCGAGGAGACTCGCCTTCGAGGACCAGTTCGAGGCTGGCCGAGCCGAGGATGTGCCCGGCGTCGACGAAGCGCGCCGTGACGCCGGGGGCGGGCTGCCACGGTTTGTCGTACTCGACGGGGCGGAAGCGCGGCATGGTGGTCTC
Source organism: Cyanobacteria bacterium CYA (assembly GCA_008363215.1). Classification (GTDB taxonomy): domain Bacteria; phylum Planctomycetota; class Phycisphaerae; order Phycisphaerales; family UBA1924; genus J022. The sequence goes on along the minus strand of RHKP01000001.1, from coordinate 420,425 downwards.
GACATCGGAGATGGTGTAGAGCGGGCGCGAGACACGGGCGCTGGCGCCGGCCGATCGCGTGGATCGCTTGTGGTTGGCGCGTTCGGCGGTCATCTGCTGAAGATGGGCGGCGTCTTCGAGGAGAATCCGCGTGAGTTCGATGGTGGCGGGCGTGGCATAGATGGGGCCCGAGAAGCCGGCGCCGGTGAGCATGGGGAGGCGCCCGGAATGGTCGAGGTGGGCGTGGGTGAGGATGACGGCGTCGAGTTGGGCGGGGCGCATGGGCGGAACGCTGCGATTGCGGCGCTCGGCCGTCGTGAATCCCTGGTGAAGCCCGAAGTCGATGAGCAGGCGCGTCCGGGCGGTTTCGAGGAGGGTGGAAGAGCCCGTGACCTCGCCGGCGGCGCCGAAGAAGCGAAGTTGCATGCAGTTCTCCTTGCCGAGAGCATAGAGGAAAGCGGCGCCGGGCGTCTGGGCCGGGAGCGGGTGCAAGGCACCAGGCGATGGAGAGCGCCGCATCACAGCGGCTCGCACACGCGTGGGAGAAGGCGACCGGGGCGCAATGCGGGAGGATGTGCCGGCAATGTTCGTGACGCGGACGCTGCTGAAACTGGCCGGTCACCCACGCAAGCGCAACGACGTTGAAGACAATGTTGCCGGCATGCGCGCCAGGACAACGCTGCGTGGGGGCGGGGAGGATTTCACGTGTCCTGTTTGACGCCGCTGGGCTTGATCGTGATGACGGCGGCCGGGCAGACGCTCGGCGGGCTGATTGTCAACGATGGCCGCAGATACCTGGTCTGGGGCGATTTCAAGATCGAGGTACACCAGCACGAGGATCTCGGTCGCAACCGGCCGACACCGACGCTGGTATGGGAGCAGTACGAAATGTTCGAGGCCCGGGCAAGGGCGAATCCCGACCCGCCGGCGACGTTGCATGCGGCGGCGCTGGTGTTGGCGAACATCGAGGCGACGGCCTGGGTGCGCAGCCCCGGGCGCGACGGTGCCGAGAAGGACGTGGTGCTGCTGCGGCTAGACGTGGCCGGGCCGTTGATGAATCTGTTGCGGACGCGAGGACGGGCGGGGCAGGAGCGCATCGCAAGGTGGATGCTGGTCGATCACAATCTGGCGTTCGTGCTGCTGGTGGACCTGGCTGTTGCGGACGGTCCGGTCGAGATCAACGCGGTGGATGTGCTGAGTGCCAAGACGGTGCGCGGCGAGAGGTGACGATCGCGCGGCTTTGGCGCGGTCGACCCGGACCTGTGCTCGAAGACTCGCACGCGTCCGGCATCCACCAGGAACCGGCAATCAAAGGACGTTATCCTCCGCCGCCCCCACCACCGCCCCCGGACTGGCCGCCGGTGCCGCGGGGTTTGAGCAGGTCGCCAAGACGGCCGCGGAGTCCTTCGTCGAGGATCTTCTCCGGCGCGAAGAGTTGTCCCTGGGACTTGGAGAAGTCGGGCTTCCAGGTGCGGGCGTCAAGCGCGCCGGCGTTGTTCATGGGAATCTTGACCGAGTCGTTGACGAAGTCGGCGACGACACCCTGGATGCCGAAGGCCTCGACGGCGAACTGTCCGGCGGGCATGAGGATGAGCAGATCCTTGGTCTTGCTCACCAGGTTGATGGTGCCGTTGGAACTAAAGGGAAACTCGCCGAGCGGGACGTTGAGGTTGTCGTAGCGGAGAATGCCTTGACCCATGGAGACGTTGAATGGCAGGATCTTGCCGCCGAGTCGTCCGGCGGAGCGCTGCCCGGTCCATTTGAGGGCGCTCTCGATCGCGCCGGACAATCCGTACTGCACGGTGCCAAGATCAGCGACCAGCGCGAAGTCGATGTCTTCAAGTCCGCCGGCCATGGGCAGGCTCATGGACTCAATGGTGATGCGTGAGGGGCGGTCGGCTTCGGGCGAGCGTTCCATGCTTCCGAAGATGGGAACGACGTCGAAGATGCTCTTGGTGAAGGAGGCCTCGAACGCGGACAGTTCGACGAAGGAGCCGGCATCGACGACGAAGAACCCGTCGACGAGTTGCCCGTCCTCACGCTCATCCTTGAACGTGCCGCCGAGTTGGGCCAGCGCGTTGGGGCTGCGGGCCTTGAAGGCGACGGTGCCGCCTTCGAGTGGGGCGCGGCGGACCTTGATGTCTTCCACCGCCACTTCGGGTCCGAGCATGTCGGAGAGCAGCCCGTTGGCGCCGGCCAAGGCGTCCATGATGGAGGTTGGGATGTGCTCGAGACGCCCGTCGGCGTTGACGAAAGATTCGCCGGGTGTGAGCAGCCCGTTGCCGACCAGCCGTCGAACGTTGGCGGTCAGGTCGATGGCGCGGAGGGGAGAGGCTTCACCGACGCGGAGATCGCCGGTCAGAGTGGCGTCAACGCCGGTGCCCTGCGCGTTGGTGCGGGCGGTGAGGAGAATGGTGCGATAGGCGCGCTTCTCACCGCCCGGCATGGTCAGGTCGGCCAGAGGCACGCGCAGCGCCAAGTCGACGCCGAGATTGACGCCGTCCTGCTTCTGTGTAGTGGATGGGAGCGTGAGTTGCCTGAGGTCGAGTTCGACGCGGAGGGGAGCATCGACGCTCGGGGCCTTGTCCGCCAGCGCTCCGGAGAGTCGGCGCGAGAGCCACGCGGCATCGCCGGTCCAAACAGCCGCGTACGGCTGATCGAGCAGCACAGCGCCGCGTCGCAGCGTGGCCGACAGTTTCGAGTTGCTCTTGAGGTTGGGCGCCTGGATGTCGGCGGCAATCCTGGTGGCCTGCGTCGCCTGGTCGATGCTCGCGTCGGCGGTGACGGCTAGCGTGCGACCGAGCAGGCCCTGGTACAGGTCTTGGCTGCCGAGGAGTTTGTCGGCCCATGCGGTGCGCAGCCCGGAGGCGGTCAGCGTGCCGCTCATGGGTGGCGCGGATGAGCCGCCCAGCGTGGCGTTGAGATTGCCCGAAACCGCCGCGACGGCACGACGCTGGGGATCTTCGACGTTGGCGCTGAAGACGACGGCGAGCGGGCGGGCTGCTTTGGGATCGGTCGGCAGAGAGGTCTTCACGGTCGAGTCGAGTGCAAAGCGCAGCGGCTGATCTTCAAGCCCGGCGAGTGTGATCGCGGGGACGCGCACGCTTGCCTCGATTGCCTGTTGCGGGGAGAGCGAGCCCTCCAGACGGAGCGCGGTGGTGCCGACGATGCCGACCGAGCCGGCCATCTGCGGCAGGAAGGCACGCATGAGTTGCTCGGTGCTCGGGCGGGAGAGTTTGATCTCAGTGACGAAGTTGGCGCGTTCGAGAGTGGAAGCGAGCGTGGCGCCGGCGTCAAGTTGCAGGCGCTGCCCGGTCGCGCTGACGGTGGTGTTGATCTTGTCGGCCTCGGCAGCAACGTTGATGGTGAGCGCGAACTTCTCGCCGGCGATGTCGGCGGCCAGCGCCTCGGCATCGACGCCCTGAAGGTCGGCCATGCGGATGCCCTCGGCCAGCAGCGAGCCGGGCAGTTCCGGAGCGCTGAGTCGCCCGCTGGGCTTGAGCGTGGCGATGTCGAACGTGCGGGCGGTCAGAGCAGCGGCAAATCCGGGGGCCTGGAAGGCACCCTCGGCGGCGAACTGGCGGCGCCGGTTGTAGAACACGGCATTGGTTTCCAGCGTCGCGGGGGCGCCGGGCCTGACCTGAGCCTTGAGAACGAGTTGACGCAGTTCCAGTTGATCGTCGGCGGCGATGCCGGTGCGGTCGAAGTGGATTTCGCGCACCGCCACGCGCGAGGCGACGTCGAGTTGGTCGAGGAGCGGGGCGCGCGTCTTCGGGTCGAGCGGAAGGTTGAGACGAGACAAAGTCGCTTCGAGCGAACCGCCCGCAGGACGGACCGAGCCGGTCTGGCCGACCTTGACCAGCGATGCAAGCGCCGGTCCGAGCGAGGCGTGGGTGAAGGTCAGGCCCCCGGCCCCGAGCGCGATCGCGTCGGGCGTCAGCAGAAACGCGCCGTCGCCGGTGATCTGCTCGGAGGTGAGCGTGAGGCTGATGCCGGTGGCGTTGCCCGATGGCGCCGCTTCAAGCAGGAGGTCGATGCTGGGGCCGATCAGGTCTCGCGCCGTCATGCCCTCGACCTTGAGATATGGCTCGATGAGGGATGTAGCGATCTGAGCCAGTTCGGCGCGCCCGCGGATCGAGGTGGGCATGCCGAAAGTCCACGAGCCGTCGGAGGCGACGAACTCATCGACGCGGAACTCGGCAGTGATGCTGCCGACGGGTTGTCCGTCGATCGTGCCGCCGCTGGCCATTCGCACCAGCGCGGAGCGAGCCGCCCCGGTGAACTGCGCCAGCACGCCGACCTGCTCGATGCTGAAGATACGCGTGGACTGCTGGTCGACGAACACGCCGGAAGTGGGTCCGACCATCACCTCGGCGAGCGCGCTCACATCGCGGGGGGCGAGCGGGCGCGATTCGAGCAGCCCGGCCAGATCAACGTCGAGTTGCTGGAGCATCAGGTCAAAGGCCGCCCCTTCGCGCACGCGCACCCCCTGCTTTTCAAGCAGGCGTGAGAGCAGAGGTCCGAGCGAGCCGACGCGTAAGCGACTGGGCATCTCGGCGCCGGTCAGGCGTGTGCCGGAGAGCGCGAGGTTGAGGTCGCCGTTGATGTTGTCGGAGGTGACGAAGCCGTGCACGCCGGTGACGCCGGACTGAGGCGTCAGTTCGAGCCCGAGGCTGAGGCGGGGCCCGATTTCGCGGACCGCGTCAAGACCGGAGGCGGCAATGAAGGGTTGTATGACGGCCGTGTCGACGCCTTCGATCGCGAGTTTGCCGCGCAGTTCGGGCAGTCGGCCCGACTGGACGCTGCCCTGTTCATCGAGCAGGCCGGCTGCGGCGAGATCGAGCGTGAGCGTGCCGGCGTCGGCGCCATCGACCTTGAAGGCAAGGCGGCCGGTGCTGGTCAGCCCGCGCGCCAGCGACTCGGAGGAGACGGTGAACGTCGCCGGCTGGGTGGTGATGCGCCGTGCGATGGCGGATTCACCCTGGCCGACTCGCACTCCCGCGTCGAGCGGGCCGAGCGCCACACCCCCCTGCACGCCAACGGAGCCGATGCCCGAGCCGTCGATCGGAAATCGCAGGGCCGAGAGAGTCAACTCGACATTGGGCATGGCGTGGACGTCGAGCGATCCACCGGTGACCGAGGCAAGCCAGTCGCGATCGATCGCGCCCAGCGCACTCTGGTTGAGCGTGACAACGACCGGCTGACGGACCACGAGCATGTGCGCGTCGAACCCAATCGCGCCGCGCGCCGTGACGTTGGCCGACTTCACGTCCAAACTCGCGTCCGGGCGCGCCAGCGCGCCGGAGGCCTTCACGATGACATCGATCTTCGATCCGGCAGCCCGGACGGCGTCGATGGGTGCGGTGGATAGACGATCGAGCAGTTGAGGATTGAGCCGATCGACGGTGACATTGGCGTCGACCGTCGCCTGATCGATGGTAATCGTGCCGTCGGTGCTGACGGCCTTGTCAACCGTGGCGCGGATCTTGATCGCACCCTGATCGTCGGCGGTTCCGTCCGCGTTCAGCGTGCCCGAGAGGTCAACGACAATCGGCGCGCCGGGCTGGAAGTCGGCCGTACCGGAGAGTCCGACCAACGCGACCGACCGGATGCCCTGGGCTTCGAGCGCGGCGTCGGTGTAGGTCATGTTGAGCCCGGCCAGGTCGAGCGTGGCGCGCATCTCAGCGGGAACGGAAGCGGGCTTGTCGGCCGGCTTGGGTGTAGGCGCCGGTTTGGGGGCCGCAGGGCTCGTGGCTTCGACGACGTTGATCTGCCCCTGCGCATCCCGACGAATGAGCGCATCGCCCGAGACGGTGATCGTGCCCAGGTCGCGCCCGCCCATCGCCAGCGACAGCAGCCCGACGCCGGCCGTCACGTCAACGTCAGCCACGACCTGTCTGCCCGGATCAACGATGCGCAGTCCGCGGACGCGCTGCGGTCCAAACCACGAGAGGCTCACCGAATCGACTTCAACCGAGCCCTTGACGGCCGCGGAACCCTTGCTCTCGACGATGCCGGGGACAAAGGGCGAGGCGATGGTCGGCGCGAGGACGACGAGCAGGACGACGAGGATAAGCAGGGTGAGCAGCGAGGTGAGCAGCACGCGGCGACGCTTGCGTGTGCGCTTGACCTTGCCGGCCTGCTCCCAGGATGACTGCGACATGACACCCTCCACGACCGCGCGGCGCGGTCTTCAGAAGGTTATGCAGAAGCGGACGGGGCTCAGGTCTCTTCGCTCTTGGCGATCTGCCACTCTTCGAGTTCGATCGGCGCCTGACGCCCGAAGATGGTGACCAGCACACGGACGAGGCCCTTTTCGGGGAGGAGTTCGTCGACCGTGCCCTCGTAGTTCTGGAAAGGGCCTTCGCGGATGATGACGTGCTCACCCTTCTCGAAGACGAGTTTGACGGTGGGCTCGTCCTCGGGCTTGCGCGAGTCGATAAGCATCTTCTCGATCTCGTGCTCCTTCATCGGGGTGGGGCGCCCGGCGGTGCCGACGAAGTCGCCCACACCTGTGGTCTCCTTGATGAGGAAGAACACGTCCTGAGGGATGCGGCCGTCATCTTCGAGGCGCATCTCGACGAAGACGTAGCCGGGGTACAACTTGGTCTCGGTGATGCGCTGCTTGCCGCCCTTGATGGTCTTGGTCTTCTCCGTGGGCACGAGGATGCGCCCGACCAGATGCTCCATGCCCTCGATCTGCACCTTGCGGAGCAGGGTGTCGCGAACGGATGACTCCTTGTTCGATGCGACACGGAGCACGAACCAATCCATGCCGTCGCGACGGATGGGTTCGGACTCGGCGATGAGGTCGCCGCGTTCGTCGGGACGGCCGTCGAGCGGCTTGTTCTGTTCGGGCATGGTGTGCGCTCCGGAGGACATGGTGAATCAGCCTTCGAGGACGCCGATGAGTTTGAAGAAGTTTGAGAAGGCAAGGTCGATGACGAAGAGGATGCCGGCGATGAGCACGGACGCAACGATGACGACCTGCGTGGAGCCGATGATCTCCTTGCGGGTTGACCAGTTGACCTTCTTCATTTCCCCGTCGGTGGCGACGAGGAAGTCCACGGTGCCGGGCTTGGTGCCGACGAGCCAGTAGAGGCAGGCGGTCCCGACGAGGATGATGACCCCGGCGATGGTCGCCTGCACATAGAGCCGGGGAAAGAGGTCGATCTGCTCGCGTCCGACAACCTGCCCGGAGAAGTTGAGCGAGTCGCCCTCAGTTCGGACGCGTGCATCCTGGGGGATGCCCAGTTCACCCTTGGCGAACTCAATGTGGTTGATGGCCAGGACGCCGCGCCCGGTGCCCGAGACTGTGAGACTCTCGACCTGGGCAGTGGCCACCGGTCTGACGGCGTCTCTCGCATCGACGCGTTCGATGATGACGCCCGACTGGGGAGCAGGCTGCTGGTCGCCGGTGACGTTGAGCGTCAGAACGTAGCCCTTGACGGGCAGGGTGATGTTCTCGGCCTGCTTCCAGGCCCAGGAAGCGCCGACGAGGAACAGCACGCCCGCGAAGACGGCCGTCATCGTGCGAACCCAGTAGCCCTGTCCCTGCTTGTAGATGCCGAACGACATGTCAGTCCTTCCGCTTCTGAGCCGGCTCGTTTCGGTCACGCGCCCGGACGCCGACGCAGGGTCGAACGACTCACGCGAGAACACGCCAGGGAGGACTCGAACCCCCGACCGGTGGATTTGGAATCCACTGCTCTACCAACTGAGCTACTGGCGTAGGCGCCGCCGTGGGCGGCGAGGCATCAGGGATCAGGCATCAGGCATCGGGCAGCAGGAATCGAATGATCCATTCTCATGTGCTCCCGATCGCGCGCGTTCGAGTGCAAGTTCCTGATGCCCGTTGCCTGATGCCCAATACCTTGCGGGCGATGCCCGCTCACTTCCGCTTGATCTTGTGCAGGGTGTGCTTGCGGAGTCTGGGGCAGTACTTGTTCATGCCGTTCTTCAGTTCTTCGGGCAGTCCGCCCTTGACGTTGACCGAGGTGCGGTAATTGAGATCACCGCTCTCGGAGCACTGAAGCCAGACATATTCGCGCGCAGCGGCCTTTTTCTTCGCCATCGGTGCGCTCCTGTTCCTTCGTTGCCCCGCCGGACGATGACGGGGAAAACGTGCCGTCCGCTGTCACGGACGGCACGCGGGTGTCATTCGATGATCGAGGTCACAGTGCCGGAACCGATGGTGCGCCCGCCTTCGCGGACGGCAAATCGGAGGCCGGGCTCCATGGCCACGGGCTTGTCCATCAGGTCGACTTCCATCTCGATGTTGTCGCCGGGCATGCACATTTCGGCCCCGCCGAGCAGCGCCACCGAGCCGGTGACGTCGGTGGTGCGGAAGTAGAACTGCGGGCGATAGCCGGCGAAGAACGGAGTGTGGCGCCCACCTTCCTCTTTGGTCAGGATGTAGACCTGGCCCTTGAACTTGGTGTGCGGTTTGATCGAGCCGGGCTTGCAGATGACCTGCCCGCGCTCGACCTCATTCTTTTCAACGCCACGGAGCAGGACGCCGACGTTGTCGCCGGCCTGGCCCTGGTCGAGGGTCTTGTTGAACATTTCCACGCCGGTGACGGTCGTGCTCTTGTTGGCCTTGGAAAGCCCGACGATTTCGGCGGCGTCGCCGACCTTGACCACGCCGCGCTCGATACGACCGGTGGCAACGGTGCCGCGGCCCTTGATCGAGAAGACGTCTTCGACGCTCACGAGGAAGGGCTTGTCGATCTCACGGGCCGGCTCGGGGATGAAGGAGTCCAGAGCCTCGAACAGATCGTCAATGGGCTTGCAGATCGCATCGTCGCGCGGGTTCTGAATGGCGGTGTTGGCCTGACCGCGGATGACGGGCACCTCATCGCCCGGGAAGTCGTACTTGTTGAGCAGATCGCGGACTTCCATCTCGACCAGATCGAGCAGTTCCGGATCGTCGACGAGGTCAACCTTGTTCATGAAGACGACGATGTGCGGCACACCGACCTGGCGGGCCAGCAGCACGTGCTCGCGGGTCTGGGGCATGGGCCCGTCGGCCGCGGACACGACCAGGATGGCGCCGTCCATCTGAGCGGCGCCGGTGATCATGTTCTTGACGAAGTCGGCGTGTCCGGGGCAGTCGACGTGGGCATAGTGACGATTGGGGGTCTCGTACTCAGTGTGAGACGAGGCGATGGTCACCGTCTTGTTGGCGTCACGAACGGTGCCGCCCTTGGTGATTTCGGCATAGGACTTGACCTCGCCGCCGAAACGAACCGCCGAACGCGCCGAGAGAGCGGCGGTCAGCGTGCTCTTGCCGTGGTCGATATGACCGATGGTGCCGACGTTGACGTGCGGCTTGGTGCGCTCGAAAGTTCCTTTCGCCATCGCGGAATCCTCGCTTCAAACCTGTGTCGGCCCGAGTCACTCGGACCACTGTTTCATCTGGACAACACCTCGGAGCCAGTGGCCGGATGACGCCCGGCCAATACCGGACGCGCCCGAACCCCGAGCCCGAGAACGAATCTTTACCCCACCCGCCCCCGAGTTTCGACCCCGCCCGGACTTTCCCGAACGGATTCGAGGGCGTGCTACCTGTTTGCCCGACGGGGCCTTCCCCGGCAAGCCCTCCCACAGCCGCTGACGGGACTTGAACCCGTGACCTCACCCTTACCAAGGGTGCGCTCTACCACTGAGCTACAGCGGCGATGAGTTCTGACACGAACACCCACCCGGACTTCACGCTCCGACGGGGGCCTAGATCATAGTTCCCCCCGATCGGTGGTCAACCTGCCGATCACTTACCCATGTTCACCCGCGTCGGCGTCGGCGACCTTGTCGATCAGTCGCGATGCCTTGTCGGGGGTGAGATTCTCGTACAGCGTCTCGTCGATCAGCGCCACCGGGGCAGTTCCGCAGGAGCCCAGGCACTCCAGTTCGACAAGCGTAAATCGGCCGTCATCGGTGGTTTCCCCCACGTCGATGCCGAGTTTGGACTTGAAAGCCTCGGTCACCTCCCGCTGCCCGCAAAACTCACAGGCGATCGAGCGGCACACCTGAACTAGGTGTTTACCCTTGGGGTTGAGCCAGTACTCCTCGTAGAACGACGCTGTGTCGTAGACCTCAGAGGGGGCAATCTGAAGGTGTTCGGAAATCTCCAACATGGCCTGCCTGGGAATCCACCCGTAGTGGTGCTGAATCATGTGCAGGGCAGGAAGCAGCGCGCCCTTCTTGACCTCGAAGCGCGGGAGGTACTTCTCGTCGAGTTCACGCCGCATGTCGGCGGTCAGATAGGGCTCGTCGCGGCGCTCGATCTTCGTGGTCGCAGACTGTTTGGTGATCCAGGCCATGGGTGCCTCCGAGGGAAAGCATGGTAGCCGCTCGATGGGGTGTGTGAGGCCGTGCGTGAGCGTCGGCACGAGTGCCCGCTTCTCAACTGGCACCAAAGGAATGGGGCAGGGAGGGTGCAACGAGCGGAGGAAACATGGGAAGTCTCACGCTTGATCATAGATTTGGGTCGGACCGTCGCGGCCGCGATCCGTGCAACCCCCGAAGGGACCACGGTTGGGGGCAGCCGACTGCCGATGCGGGAGATTTGGACAACGACGAGGATCTGCGGCGCCCGAACGGAAGGGGCAGCCGCGGCACGGGAGGAGGGCCCTGCTACGACCCGCGGCGTGATCCGAAGTACGACGCACGCAGGCCGTGGAAGGTGGCGACGCCCGACCCGCGGGCAGGCAAGGGACAGAGCAAGGTTGGGCGCGAACTGAGCATCATCGCCAGGGCCTGGGCAGGTGGTACCGGAGCGGCGAACGGATAAGGTGGAAAAGCGGCGAAAGGAGCGTGAACTCCGGGCGCCGCACGACGGTTGGAATGGTCCATAGTCCCGCGCCGCGTCGCGGGAGCGAGCAGTGAAGGAGGCAGCATGTCGCAGGCAGGCAGTCCGGCAGGGGCGGTGCCGATCCCGTATCCGAACCTGTCCACAAGTCAGGCCGGGGCGGCCAGGTTTTCGCCCAAAGCCGACGCAATCTTGGTGCGCGGCTCACAGATTCCCGTCAGTCTGGGCGATGAAGCCGGAACAAGCGGGGGGGTGTCAAGCGGCGCTTTGCAGGAGCAGGCATCGGCGATGAAGTCGCGTGCCATTGCATTCAACCCGAAACTTGACCCCAAGTATGACGCACGCGCGGGGCGTGATGTGGTGTTCATCGATCCGCGTGCGGGCAAAGGGCAGAGCCTGATCGGGCATGAACTGACGCACGTCGTGCAGCAGAGGTGACGGGTACCGGCGGTCTTTGCGCCCGCGCCGGAAGCGAGAAGCGATCCGAAGAGTTGCCCGAAGTCGGGCACTTCTCCGGCGCCCAAGAGCGGTACCTTCGCGAAGCGCAGAGAAGCCGGGCACTGCTCACTGGTAGCGCTGGTCTGTGCGCCGAATGACGATGCCGGCCCAGGTGTCCAGCCCGGCGGGCTCGATGACCAGATTGACGTTCCGCTTGTCGATACGGTGCTTGAGCGGCACGTTGCCGAAGTCGCCGGAGAGCGAGACCTCGAGGTCGATCGGCTCCAGGAGCGGAACCTTCTTGAGCGGGCCGAAGGTGACCGACTGGTCGGGCTGAAGGCGAGACTGTCCGAGCGTGCGGTCGCCGGAGAGGAAAGCATCGTTGACGAGGCGAACCTCGATGGTGCGCTGCGTGGCGTTGCGGACGGTGACGGAGCGTTTGCCGCAGGCGGGCAGCAGCACGATCAGCGCGAGCAAGGCGATTGGGAGCGAACGCGAGTGCATGGGTTGTCTCCGCGTGGCTTTGGGACAAAGTGTAGGTGCGGTCGGGGGCAGCGGGCATCCACAGACGAACGCCCGTCGCGTGACTCGCTCGTGCCGCGGCCGAAGAAGGTGCCCGTGTCGCCGGTGTCCGGATCGTGTCGAGGTTCCGGTCGACTGTGAGGTCGGCGCCGGAATCGTCGATCCGCGGCGCTGTGAAGAGCGCCGCATAGCCATGCCCGCCTCGGTGGCGGCGTGGACATACCGCCCGGCGGCGCTGGTGGGCCGCGGCGGCGGGAGCGGCCACACTACTCGTCGATCATTTGAAGCCCCGCCAGGGCGGTCAGCGTGTCGGGCTCGAACTTGAACACACGGTCCAGCCCGGTGACGAGGAGCACGGACCAGACTTCGTCGTTGAGTCCGCAGATGCGGAGTTGGCGTCCGGCCTCGCCGAGCAGTTTGCGCAGTTTGAGCAACTGCGCAATGTTGGAACTGTTGATGTAGGTCACTCCCGAAAAGTCGAGCACAACGTGCGGCGTGATCGCCCCCTCGTGCGAGGTCAGACGTTCGGCGATGCTCGACAACTCGTCCGAGAGGGCGGGTTCGTCGGTCAGATTCGCCAGCACGATCTTGTCGGACCAGTCGGTCGCCATTGCCCACCAGTGTATCAGATCAGGACGCCGCGTCCTCGTCCACGGGGGCGTCTTTGGCGTCTTCTTCGTTCTCAAACACCCGGGCGGCTGCGACCACCGAATCGCCCTCGCGGATCGAGACCACCCGCACACCCTGGGCGGCGCGTCCGGTCTCGCGGATGGTGTCGGCCCGGGTTCGCACCAGTTGCCCGTTGCGGGTGATGACCACCACATCATCGCCGGACTCGACGCTCAACGCCGCGACCGCCCGCCCGTTCTTCTCGGTGACGCGAATGTCGACGCGCCCCTTGCCCCCGCGGCTCTGGCTGCGGGGCTTGCCGATTTCGGGCTGCACGCGGTAGTCGTCCACAGGCGTGCGTTTGCCGTACCCGCCCTCGGTGATGGTGAGCAGGCAGCGGTTGCGTTCGATGGCCTCGGGCGAGGTCATGGAGTCGCCGTCGTCGTCAGACCACATCGGAACGCGCACGGCCCCGATGACCACATCGTCTTGTTCCAGTTCGATGCCCTTGACGCCTGCGGCCGATCGACCCATATCGCGCGCGTCGTCCTCATTGAAGCGAATGGCCATGCCCAGGGCGGTCACGAGGATCACGTCGTCCGAGCCGGTGGTGAGCATGACGTTGAGCAGGGCATCACCTTCCTTGAGACCGACGGCGATGAGACCGGAGCGGTTGACGTTGGCGTAGGCCTTCAGCGGCGTGCGCTTGACGATGCCCCCGCGCGAGACGAAGGTGAGATAATGGCTGCCGGCCTCGAAGTTCTTGATGGCCAGATAGGCGCAGGTGCGTTCGCCCTCGCGCAGGTCGATGAAGTTGACGATGGGGCGGCCGCGGCTGGTGCGGGCCAGTTCGGGCAGTTCATAGACCTTGATCTTGAAGACGCGCCCGGTGTCGGTGAAGCAGAGCAGGTCGTCGTGGGTGCTGGCGACGAAGAGATGCTCGACAAAGTCGTCGTCCTTGCTGTCGCTGGCACGGATGCCCTTGCCCCCGCGCCCCTGTGCCTGGTAGGTCGAGACGGGCAGTCGCTTGGCGTACCCGCTGTGACTGATGGTCACCGCCATATCCTCGACCTGGATGAGTGACTCGATGGAGATATCGCCCGCCGCCTCTTCAATCGCGGTCAGGCGGGGCGCGTGGTAGCGCTGTTTCATCTCCGCGCAGTCGTCCTTGATCATCCGGCGGATGCGGGCGGGATCAGCGAGGATGGACTCGTAGTTCTCGATCTCCGCGCTCAGTTCGCTGTACTCGCCGACCAGGCGCTCGATTTCCAGCCCGACGAGTTGGATGAGGCGCATGGAGCCGATGGTCTCGGCCTGCACACGGCTGAGGCGCACGCCGCCCAGCGGCTCAGCCCGGCGAACGACTTCGAGCAGGCGTGCCGGGAGCATGCCCGAGGCCGGGTGATCGGGCGGAATCCGGTAGCGGCGGGCCATAAGTTTGCCGATCGCCTCTTCGCGCGCCTGGCTTGATTTGATCAGCGCGATGATCTGGTCAATGTCAACGACCGCGTAGATCATGCCCTCCAGCACGTGGGCCTTTTTCTTGGCTTCACGCAGCAGGTGGGCGGTGCGCCTCCGGATGACGTCGACGCGGTGGCTGATGTAGCACTCGATAAGTTGCTTGAGTCCCAGCGTGCGAGGCTGGCGGTTGACCAGCGCCACGTTGATGATGCTGAAGGTCTGCTGCAACTGCGTGTGCTGGAACAACTGGTTCTCGACGACACGGGCGTCGGCGCCGCGCTTGAGTTCGAGGACGATGCGCGTCTGTGCGTTGCGCCCCGACTCGTTGCGCACGTCGGAAATATCCTTGAGGCGTTCCTCCTTGACCGCGTTGACGATTTCCTCGACCAGGCTGTCCTGCACCATGCCGTAGGGAATCTGATCCACAACGATCTGCTCGCGCCCGTTGGCAAGTTCCTCGATGTGGCAGACGCCGCGCATGGTGACGCGCCCCCGCCCGGTCTCGTAGGCCTCGAGGATGCCGCGCTTGCCGAGAATGGCCCCGCCCGTGGGAAAATCAGGGCCTTTGACTCCCTGTCGCACCACGGCGCCCTGTTCGTCGGTCTCGTCGCTCATCAGTTCGAGCAGGGAGATGTCGGGGCGATCGACCACGCGGGTGATCGCGTCGAGGATCTCGGCGGGGTTATGCGGCGGCAGGCTGGTGGCCATGCCCACCGCGATGCCGATACCTCCGTTGATGAGCAGGTTTGGGAACCTGCCCGGCAGGACGGTCGGCTCAGTCAGCCGGTCGTCGTAGTTGGGCTGGAAGTCAACCGTGTCGAGTTTCAGATCGGCCAGCATGTCCATGGCGGCATGGGTCATGCGCGCCTCGGTGTAGCGTTCGGCCGCGGGGGGATCGCCGTCGATCGAGCCGAAGTTGCCCTGTGGGTCGATGAGCGGGACGCGCATCTTCCACTTCTGGGCCATCCCGACCAGGGTGGGATAGACGACCTGATTGCCGTGGGGGTGGTAGTTGCCCGATGTGTCGCCGGTGATCTTGGCGCACTTGTAGTGCTTCTTGCCCGGGCGCAGTCCCAAGTCGTTCATCGCGACGAGGATGCGTCGCTGGCTGGGCTTGAGCCCGTCGCGGACGTCGGGCAGAGCCCGGTCCATGATCGTGCTCATGGCGTAGGTCAGGTACGAATCCTGGAGTTCGCGCTCGATGTCCAGGTCAACTATGCGCCCGCCCTCGTCGCCTTCCGAAGGCGTCGGACCATCGGGGATGTCTCCAGGCGGCCCGCCGGCGGCCTGGTCTTCAGTCAACTCTCGTTCGCTCATGCAAGACGGCTCCGAGCAGGGCGGACGCCTATCCGTGTACCGTACGTAACATGCCCGCCCCGAAGGAAATTCTAGGCGCGAAATGCCCGGTTTTCACGGCGATTGCGCCCCATCCGCACCGGCGTTGGATCCCCCTGTCCGCCCGGCCAGAGCCTCCACCGCCGCCATGGTCCGGCACGCGCCCTCCAGCGCCAAAGCCGAGGCCTCGACCGGCATGCGCGGATCCCACAGCGACATGCGCACTCCCCAGGTCGCCCGCTCGGGACGGACGTACATGTGCCCGTCGCTCGACTCGGCGCATAGTTGCCGAGTGTAGCGCACCAGCCCGAGCAGATGACCCAGTTCCGTGCTCGCCTCCCCCTGGCTGAGGGTTCCCCCCGTCAGACGTTGATCGGCCAGCATGTCGGCCAGCAACGGCAGCGGGCGGATGGAGTTCCAGTCCGGCAGCGGATTCGAGCCGGTCGTGTAGACCACCGCCCCGGACAGATCGCGGTCGTCGGGTGACAGGTTTAGCGCGTCGAGTTGGTGCTCGTCGATCCGCCGGCGCGTGTCCAGCAACAGCGTCGAGCCCTTCACCGGCGCCCCGTCGCCCGCCAGCGCCATGTCCGCCCAGCCCAGCCACGGGAAGTGCGACACCAGTCGCGTGGGCGGGGTGTTGCGATAGGTCGCCCGCACCACAGCGTCGGCCTGCTCGGGCCGAATGCCCCCCTGCCCCGCCTGCGCCAGCCGCACCATCGCGTACGACAACATGCCCCAGGCGTTCTCATCGACTCCAACGGCAAAGTCGGCGGCCTGCGGGCTGAAACTCTCGACCACGCGCTGCGTGCATCGATCACGCAGAACGTCGACCGATTCGATGTCCGGTTCGAGCCACGGTTGCGCGTCGAGCAGCGCCACCACCACCCCGGCGCTGGACGCGGCGTCGGACCACGGCTCGGCCTCTCCCTCCTCGACCTTCGCCAGTTCGAGGACGAGTTCATTGACGGCGCGGCGGGCTTCGTCGGCGATGCCCGGATCGGCGTGGCGCGACCTGATGTACGTACACAGCGCTGAAATGCCCAGTCCCTGTCCGACCGGGTTGGAGAACAGGCGTTCGGCCTTGCCGGTCACGGGATCGAGCGTGCCCATGAACCCGTAGCCCTCCATGCCCGGCCACTGACGGTGCAAGAGGTGAACCGCCAGCCCGTCGGCCATCTCGCGCAGCAGCGCCATGTCGATCTCATCGGGTTCAATCACACGTCCGCCGCGATGCAGGAAGAAAGCCGCCCCGCGCGGATCGAGTTGAGCCATTTGAACGGTTCGAAAACGATAGAACGTGTACCCCGCCTGGCGCAGTTCGGCGAACTCGGCCAGGCCGCGGGCAGGGTCGTCGGCCAGTTCGGCAACCAGCGAGCGCAGCGCCATCGCGACGTTCTCGCGCGCGGGCAGCATCTGGAGCGGGAATCGAGCCGCCAGGCGCGTGCCCATGCGGACCGCCACGCCATCAAGACCCGGCGATACTCCGAGCGCCAGTTCCATGTCGCTGGCGCCATCAAGCGGAATGAGCGGTCCGGCCAGTTCCAGACCCACGCACAGGCGAGCGCGAGCGGCCTCGGAGCGGACGTCCCAGTCGGCGGGCAGGTCAGACAAGGATCGTTCGATCGCCACCCGAGTCGCTTCGCCCAAGGCGTCGGCCGCTTCGCCCATGACTTCGCCACGTCCGATCACGCGCCCGTCGAGGCGGATGGTCACACACACCCCGGTCAACTCCGGGCCTGAGCCTTCGACCGCTCCCGCCCGCACCCACCGCACCACCTGCCGGGCTGCGGCCATGCTGTCCTGCGGGCTGGGCAGTTCCTGAGCACGCGCGACGAAAGGTACTGTTATCAGGCCCAACAAGTAGCCCTTCCGGCACGCGGCTCGGCGCGCCGCGCCACCCGCCAGTGTGGTGAGGACGCGCAGCATGTCGCCCAGCGTCAACATCAGACGGGCGATCATGCGTCCGAGAACCTTGCAGACCCTCGATTTGAGCCCCGTCCGGGCGGTATGCTGCGCACGTCCTGCGCGTTGGCACGCCGGTTGAACCACCAATGGAAACGAAGATTCGGAGGTTGACATGAAGAACCTTTTCACCGTTTCCCAGGTCGGCCGTCGCGTGGCGATTCTCGCGCTGCTCTCGTTCATCGCGATGTGCTAGTCCCGCCTGGACTTCTCCCGCCCCCCGTTCCCATACGCCCGGTCGATCTGGTTGAGCAGACCCGCCCTCGCGCGGGTCTGCTTGTGCGCGCGTGCAGCATTATCCGGGCCCGGGAGCCGGGAGGATCAGGACGTGGCGAACAAATTGCACATTGGTGCCCTTTGTGCTCGGCGGCAGGTGACGCCGCGGCTCGCCCCCTCCTCCGGTTGATCTGCGCCCCAAAAAAGAAAAACCGCCCCGGGGTCGGCCCGAGGCGGCGTGAGCGCATGCGAATTGAGGCAGGATCAGAAGCGGATCTTGTCGGTACCCATGGCGTCGTGGTCGTCCATGCCGCCGCGGCTGGGGATGTCGATCCCGCTGCGTGAGGTGTGCTCGCCTTCGGCGTCGGCGCCGGTGGAGTCGCCCCACTGGGCCCGCTTGAGCGAGAGCCCGATCTTGCGATCGGAGGTATCGACACGCAGGATCTTGACGTCGATCTCCTCGCCGCTCTTGACCACGTCCTGCGGGTTTTCGACCTTGTGGTCGGCCAGTTCGGAGATGTGCAGCAGGCCTTCCAGATCATCTTCCAGTTCGACGAAGACGCCGAAGTTGGTGATCTTGGTGACCTTTCCGCGGACGACCATGCCGGGCTTGTAGGCGTCGGGGATGGCGTGCAGCCACGGATCTTCGGTGAGTTGCTTGACGCCGAGGCTGACGCGCTGCTTGTCCTGCTCGACTTCGAGCACGACGCAGCGGACATGATCGCCCTTCTTGTACAACTCGCTGGGGTGGGTGACCTTCTTGGTCCAGGACATGTCGGAGATGTGCAGCAGCCCGTCGATGCCGGGTTCGATCTCGACGAAGGAGCCGTAGTTGGCCAGATTGCGGACCTGGCCCTCGATGATGGTGCCCGGGGGGTACTTCTCGCTGACCAGTTCCCAGGGGTTGACTTCAACCTGCTTCATGCCGAGGCTGATTTCCTGCTTGTTCTTGTCGATGTCGAGGACGACGACCTCGATCGAGTCGTTGACGTTGACGACTTCGGATGGGTGGTTGATGCGCCGGGTCCAGGACATCTCGGAGATGTGGACCAGGCCCTCGATACCGTCTTCCAGGCGGACGAAGGCGCCGTAGGACATGATGTTGACCACTTCGCCGGTGACGCGTGAGCCGACGGGGTAGCGGGCCTCGATCTGCTCCCAGGGGCTGGCTTCCTTCTGCTTGAGCCCGAGAGCAATCTTCTCCTTTTCGCGGTCGATATTGAGGACTTTGACCTCGATCTTCTGGTCAACCCGCAGCAGTTCGCTGGGGTGATTGATGCGTCCCCACGACATGTCGGTGATGTGCAGCAGCCCGTCGATGCCGCCCAGGTCGATGAAGGCGCCGAAGTCGGCGATGTTCTTGACCGTGCCGGAGACGAGTTGCCCTTCCTCGAGGGTCGAGAGCAGGCGGCGCTTGGCCTCGTCGCGCTCCTCTTCGATGAGTTTGCGGCGCGAGATGACGATGTTGCGACGCTCGGTGTCGATCTTGAGGATGCGGGCCCGCACCTTGCGCCCGATGAACTCGCCGATCTCGTGCGGGCGCCGGATGTCGACCTGGCTGGCCGGCAGGAACACCGGCACGCCGATGTCGACCAGCAGTCCGCCCTTGATCTTGCGCATCACCGTGCCTTCCACGTCGTCACCTTCCTTGGTGGTGTCGACGATGCGCTGCCAGGCGATCTGCCGGTCGGCCTTGCGCTTGGAGAGTTGGATCAGCCCGCCGTCGCCCTCGACCGATTCGAGCAGGACGTCGATGGTGTCGCCCGGCTTGAGTTCGGGCATGTTGGCAAACTCATCGCGCGGGATCAGCCCCTCGCTCTTGAGCCCGACTTCGACCACCACGTCGTCGCCGCTGTACCCGATGACCCGTCCCTTGATCAACTTGCCGGGGGTCAGGTCTCCGACCTGCTCACCCAGGAAGGTCTCCATGCTGGCTCCGCCAAAGGCGGCGTCAAGCATGGCCTGTGCCTCGGCGTCAGCGATGCCCAATGAGGCGATCAGTGTCTCGTCAACCATGAATGTCAGTTCCCTTGCCGACCTGTTCGCTCCCCCCGGCCGATCTGGCGGTGCGCACAAGTCCGCATCTCCGCACCCGGAGATTCCAGGCGCGGGCCCCGAAGGGCGCTCAATGGATCTGTTCAGGCCCGTCCTGGCGCGCGCCAAGACCGGGTCGGCCTCCCAAACGAACGGAGAGAACCATAGAGCGCTGGCCGACGCTGAAACAGTCCCGCGCCCTCCCGATTCTTTCATCCTTTATCCGCCGGGCTGCGTCCCCATAATCTCGTCCAGGCGGCGGATCAGAGCGCCGCGGGGCAAGACCTCGGCTCCGCAGGCCCGGGCACGCTCGAACGCCTCAGTGTCCACATGCGGCCCGAACGCGATCACTCGACCTCCCGAACCCGCGACCACGGGGGTCTGGGCGACGATTTCACCCGCGGCCGGGTCGGTCAGATCGACCAGGACGAGCCGCACGGTGCCCTGTTCGAGCAGGGAGCGGGTGTCATCCCAGGAGCGGACGCGCCGGGCGGGCCGGCCGGCGGCCTGGGCGGCCGAGGCGATCTTCGAGCCCCACATCAGGTCGGCGACGAGGTAGGCGAGCATGGCAACTCCCGGGATTGAGACGGGGGCGAAAAACCGGCCAGGAGAATGGAGGAATGGAGGTGATGTGGGGAAGAATACAGGATCGGATGTCGGGAGGACAAGGCCGAACGGAGAAGAAGAACTGAAGGCACTGTCACGCATCGATCCACGCAGTCTGGACCCGAACCGTGGGTGATCGGGCACGGATCGAGCGAACACCACCAACCGCGACGCCCACCGCTGTTTCTTCTGTCGCAGGGACCAAGGTCATGACCACCACCGTTTCCGAACCCACCAGTGCCGAAAAGGCTGAGCACCACACCGCCGTCTTCAGCGAACTGGGGTTCCCCACCGATCCGGACAACCTCTATCTGCAGACTGTCGAGACCATGCTGCACTCGGCCGAGATGATCTCGCTCAAGCACCGGGTGCAGATCATCCTCGCGCAGCCCAAGAACGAGATCATGGTTCACTTCCCCGTCCGCATGGACGACGGGCACCACAAACTGTTCAAGGGCTATCGCATCCAGCACAACAACGCCCTGGGCCCGTACAAGGGCGGCGTCCGCTATCACCCCGACGTTCATCTCGACGACGTCAAGAGCCTGGCACTGCTCATGACCATGAAGTGCGCCCTCGTCCGCATTCCCTACGGCGGAGGCAAGGGCGGCGTGAAGTGCGACCCACGCAAACTCTCCATCGGCGAACTCGAGCGCGTCACCCGCCGCTACTGCTCGGCCATTTCCAACGAAATCGGGCCCGACTACGACATCCCCGCCCCTGATGTGGGAACCAACGCCCAGATCATGGCCTGGTTCGCGGACACGTACATGATGTCCAAGGAAGGCAAAGACGCCAACGACGGCATCCGCGTCGTGACCGGCAAGCCCGTCGAGTTCGGCGGCTCGCTCGGACGCGAAAAGGCCACCGGTCAGGGCGTCGCCGACGTCATGGCCGAACTGCTCCCCGGCATCGGTTTGCCCATCAAGGGCCTGAGCGTCAGCCTGCTGGGCTTCGGGAACGTCAACTCCTGGGGCGGACGCATCCTCCAGGACATGGGCGCCGTCGTCAAGGCCGTCGGCGATCACACCGGCTTCATCCGCGAGGACAAGGGCATCGACTGCTTCGACCTGGCCAAGTACGTCGAAAAGACCGGCGGGGTCAAGGGCTATGCCAAGGCGGCCGCCTGCACCGAAGAGCAGTTCTACCGCACCAAGGTCGACGCGTTCATTCCCGGCGCCCTGGAGCAGATGGTGACCCCGCAGCGCGCCGAGTGGGTCGATTGCAAGGTGATGGTCGAGGCGGCCAACGCCCCGTCGACCCCCGGCGGGGACCGGGTGCTGGTCAACAAGGGCGTGGAAATCATCCCCGCGATTCTTGCCAACGCCGGCGGCGTCACGGTGTCGTACTTCGAGTGGCTCCAGAACAAGTCGTCGGTGGTCTGGTCGGCCGAGCAGGTGGACCGCGAACTGAATCGGCACATGGTGCTGGCGGCGCGTCGCACGCTGGGATTCCGCGAGAAGTACAAGTGCTCAATGCGTGCGGCCGCCTACGCCGCCGCGCTTGATCACATCGGCAGCGCCTACGCGGTGCGCGGGATCTTCCCGTAAAGAGCCGTTGGCCAACGGAACCGAAGGGGCGCCCTCGGGCGCCCCTTTTTTCTATGGACAGATGGACGCGCAGGCAGAGAGCCGCCGCTTTGTGCCACTTTCCCCGACGCCCTTACCACTTCCCGGCGTACCCCGTTCCGAACGGTTCGCCGTCCCGCCCCGCCAGGTCGTACAGCCGCTTGGCGATCTGACGCAGGTGCAGCGCATCGTGGGCCAGCCAACTGGCCATGACGTCGCCGGCCGCGATCCCGCCGAAGCGCGGGTGCTCGTGCACGGCCCCCCAGTCGACCTCGCGCAGCGACTTGAGCCATGTCACCGACTTCTCGCGCTCGACCCCAAAGCGGGCCATCGCCTCGCCCGCCGACTGCTCGTTGTACCGGCGCAGCACCGCCCAGCCCTCGGGGTCGATCGACTCCCAGTCCTCTCCCGCCAGCGTCCGCTGCACGCGGGCGCGGAAGTCGAGCACCTCTTCGTCGGCCAGGTGACAGAGCACCTCGAGGATCGACCATGCCCCGCCCGGCGGCTTCCACCGCAGATCAGCGTCGGCCAATCCGACGATCAAGGCCTCCACGCATCGCGGATAGCACGCCAGGCGATCCAGGCAGGCGGGGGGGAAGAGCATGGGGGGAGTTTAGGGACCAGCCGTCCGAGATCGGCGACCAGACATCGGAGAGCGGACACAGACTTGTTGTGGGTTCTGACATCAGTCTGACATCGTCGATTCCTCATGACCGGCCCGCCGATGGCTGGTGGCTGATCCCTTCCTCCTACACTCCGCCCGTGCCCGAGATCGACTCCGACGCGACGCAACGATTCCTGACCGAGATGCCGCGTGCGCTGGCCACGTATGGAACGCCTGCGCATCGCCTGGAAGAGGCCATGGTCCTGTGCGCGGAGAAACTCGGGCAGAATGCCGAGTTTTTCTCGATGCCCACGGCCGTGATGTGCGCCATCGGCGAGGGCGACCAGACGCGCATGCACATGGTGCGCGTCATGCCGGGCGAAGTTGATCTGGAGAAACTCGATTGTGTGGACGCGATTCTCGGCAAGGTGCTGCGCGATGAGATGACGCCGCGCGAAGCGCTCGGGGCGATTGCGCAGGTTCGCGCCGCGCCGACACGCTATCACCCATTGCTGGTGGTGCTGTGCGTGGGGGTTGCATCGGCCGGGGCAGCCCGGTTTTTCGGCGGTTCGTGGATCGACCTGCTCACGGCCGCAAGTGTCGGGCTGCTCGCGGGGGGCATCGGCCTGTTCACGCAGAAGCACCGTCAAGTGGCCCGAGTGACGGACTTTGCCTCGGCGCTGCTGGCGAGCCTGACGGCAACGTTGCTTGCCGGGCGCCTCAATGGGCTCACTCCGGGCATCGTGATTATTTCCAGCCTTATCGGTCTGGTCCCGGGTTTGACGCTGACGGTCGCGATCAATGAACTGGCGACCAAGAATCTCGTGGCCGGCACGGCGCGCTCCATGCACGCGCTGATGGTGCTGCTCTCCATCGGGTTCGGCGTCGGAGCCGGACAGGTGCTGGCCGCCGACTTGTCACTGCCGGCCGTCCCGGGTGACCCAATGCCCCAGTGGACCGACCCGGTTGCGATAGTGCTGGTACCGATGGCCTTGACAGTGCACTTCCGCGCCCGCCCGCGCGACGTGTTCGTCATCGTCCCCGCCGCGGCCGTGGGCTACTACGGCGCCCGCTTCGGCACCGCGCTGACAGGCCCGGAACTGGGTGCGTGCATGGGCGCCTTCGCCGTCGGCGTGTTCGGCAACCTGCACGCGAGGCTGGCGCGCCGCCCGACGGCGATCACCCACGTCCCGGGCATCATGCTCCTGGTTCCCGGCGCGGTCGGCTACACCAGCGTGTCGAGTTTCATGGCCGGTGACGTCATGACCGGCGTCGAAACCGCCTTCCGCATGGTGATCGTCGCGACGGGCATCGTGATCGGTCTGCTGCTGGCCAACGTGCTGCTCCCGTCGAAACAGAGCCTCTAGCAGCGGTCTGGCCCGGAAGGCTGGAGGCGGGGCAAAGTCCTCAGCACCGGATAATTTGCTCGACAATTCATGCGCGCCTACTAGACTCCCATCGTGCTCGGCTTGTTTGCACGCCATCCCATTCTGCGCTGCATGGCGGCCGTCGTCGCATTGGCGACTTTTGCGATTGTGTGGGTCGGAGTGCTGCCCTCGCCTCACACACTGGGGCAATGGATCGGCGTACGACTGGTCGAGCCGGAACGGTACCCCTGCGAAGACCACGCTTGCGGATGCGCTTCATCCGAAGGCTGCTGGCACGATTGCTGCTGCTTCACCCCCCACCAGCGGCTGGCCTGGGCGATCCGAAACGGCGTGAAGCCGCCCGAGAGTGTGCATGTGACCGAGGGCCAGTGGCTTGCGGCCGCTAATGACGTGCAGCCGGGCTCGGCCACATGCTGGACGTGCGTGGACACGCTGCTGGACGAACTCTCGCGCGGCATCGGTCGAAGGCCGACGTGCGTGCATGGTGAGGAAGCGCAGGACAACCAACCTGACCGCGCCGGGTGCTGCGACCGAATGCCCGCTGCGACGATCAGCCCGGCGGGTTGCAAGGGACTGGTTTCGCTGATCGTGCTCAGTCTGCCGCCGGCGCGGTGGACGGGCGCGCTGTCGTGGGAGTTTGACTTGGTCGACTCGCCGGCACTGGTCGACGAGCAGGTGTTGACCGCGCCGCGCTGGCGCAGTTTGGAGATTCCGACGCCGCCTCCGCGGCAGTCCTGTGTGGCCGTCAACGACGTGTGATGGATCGCACAGGTATTGCGCGCCCTTCGGCCGGTGAAGGCCCGCCGGGTGCGCGCCGACGGAGACAAGTTCCATGCATACTCGAACTGCGCGTGGTTCGTCCGGCTTTACGCTGATCGAACTGCTGGTGGTGGTCGCCATCATTGCGCTGCTCATCGGCATCCTGCTGCCCGCGTTGGGGCGGGCGCGCCACGCCGGACGCACACTCGCCTGCCTCTCGCACATGAAAACGCTCGGCGAGTTTGCCGGCATGTTCAGCGACGAGAAGGGTGAGATGCCGCGCAGCCAGCACTCGGCCTTCGCACACCGCGAGGCGCCGTGGGGCTACGCGTTCTACCCGTACATCACCGGGCAGGACTACGTCCGCGCCGATGCGTCGTGGCAGGCGGTTTTCAACACCCACTATCGCTGCCCGCTTGACCGGCATGAAAACCGGTGGAGTTACGGCGTCAACGTCTACTTTGAACTCACCGCCGAGGAAACCGGGGGGCCCACATGGCGTCGCATGACGCGGGCGCCCATGCCCAGCGGCACGGTGCTCTTCACCGAACTGTCGGACAAGACCACGGCCGATCACGCGATGGCCCACTTCTGGGTGCAGTATGACGCGCCGCATGAGATCGACGCGACCCGGCACATGGGTCGCACGGTCGCGTGTTTCCTCGACGCCCACGCCGAGAGCGTGGACATGGCGTCGATCTTTGATCGTGATTTGCAGATTGACCAGTTTAATCCGGCGACGGCGCGCTCCAGCGCCATCGCCCGCTGAAAGGAAGATTCCGTCATGAAGATGGTCATGGTTTACATTGCTGCTGTTTCGCTCGCCTCGAGCGCCGGCCTGGTCGGCGCCGACACGCCCCGCATGGGCGGACCGATGAAGCACATCATGGTCACGTACGACGACATGATGCAGACGCTCATGGCCCACGTCGACGACTCGGTGCCCACCCCTGAACTGAAGAACTACGGCGAAACCTATGACGCGCCGGCCGACGTGCTCAACGGCACGTGGTACAACGCGCAGTACGGATGGATGATCGAAGGCTTCTGGGCGCCGCCCGGTTCCTCGCAACTCTGGATCGAGCAGGTCTCCGCCACGCCAGGACTGGCGGTCTACAGCGGAGGCACGATGATGCACATGGGCACGTTCACCCCCATCTGCGGCACCGACGGCTCCCGGCCCGCGTTCACCTGGAGCGGCTCCATGCTCCACAACTGGTACGCGGTCACGCGGGGGGGGCCTTTCAGCGCCACCTATCGCGTGTACTTCGGTGATGTCAACGGCGTCCCGCTGGAGGGGTATGGCGCAGGCGAGGTCACCCTCAACTGGATCAGCACCGCGCCCGACTGCCCGGCCGACATGGTCGAGCCGTGGGGTGTGCTCGACTTCTTCGATGTGCAGGCATTCCTGGGCGCCTTCAGCGCCGGGCTGCCGGAAGCGGACCTGGTCGAGCCCTTCGGGGTTTTCGACTTCTTCGACGTGCAGGCATTCCTCAACTCGTTCAGTGCCGGCTGCCCGTGAGGGACAGAGGCAGACAGGTCATGATGGCTTCGGCGCTGCGTTCTTCGCGCTGATCAGCCCTTGACGCGAGACGCCCGAGGAAAGTCCTCCGGCGTCTTGCCCTTTTGTGGGGCACATGTCGAAGCCAACGGCGCGGCCACGCACAGCGCCGCGCAGAACAGCGCGTTGCGCAAGGCAATAGGTGCCCAGTCCTTGATGAGACCCGCGGAGAAGCCGCACCCGCAGCCGGAGGGAACCGCCGGCGGGCGTATGACCAATGCGAAGGCGTACACGGCAATGCAGGCGAAGACGGCGCTGGCGGACAGTGCCGCGGCGGGCCAGCGCTTGTGCATGGCCGACCAAAGAGCGCCTGCGCCGAATACGGAGCAATGTCGAGGGCAAAGCCGGGGATGACGCCGTGGGCCTTGAGTGCTTCATGGAAGGCGCCGGGGTCCTGAAACTTCAGTGCGCCCGTCACAATGAGCGCGAGGGCGGCGGCGAAGATGACGGTCCGAGCGAGCAGGCCGGCTAACGCCTTGAGCGCCACCATGCAAAGCCTCCGAGTGCGAGGACGATGATGCCGCCGGTGATGAAGGCGGTGCTCCAGGACCGCCTCGGCGGATTCCCAGTCGAACCCCGGACGGGCAATTCCTCCATGGCTGCAGCCTCCGGCGAATCGTGCCAATAGAACCGGCGCTGGAACCCCTCGACCAAAGGCACGGCGGCGGCGGCGGCGCGTGCCAACGCGCCGTCCCTGGTGAACAGACCGGGCGGTTCGTCGATCACAACTTCCGCCTTCGCCAGACGCAGCACACCCTCCGTCGGCGGGCGCCGCGACTTTCCGCTCAGGTCAATGAACCGGGGGACGATCATCTGCTCGACGCCCACGGCCTCCGCCAGGTCGTGCCTAAACAACGCGCCTTTGCGCTTCTCCGGCAGAGTTTCGATATGCCGCCATGACAGTACCTGGCCGGCACCAGACACCTGGAACTCAATGCTGCTCGCGCCGTCGACCTGGACGGCTGTGGTTCCGTCGAATCTCCATACCTCATACGACGGGGCTTCCCAGGTGATCAGCCACCCGCCGCCCGCCACTGGTAGTACTCCTGTTACGTGGTCGCGCTCCGCGAGCAGGAGCACCGCCTGTGCAACCGGGTAAGGCAGATTCATTGCCGCCTGAACATGATTTGCATCATCAGGCTCCCATGATCCGGCGGCGCCCGTCCTCGCATCAGCACCAACACCGCGCGAGTATCGTCCGTCGGCGCTTCGCAGAACCGCCCCTGTTCCCGATATGTGAAGCACGGTCATCGCCGCCGGATCGACCCATAATTCGAATTGACGCGGATTCTGGGGTGATGCGTACACGAGATGTATGACGCCGGTGTCTGGAAGGCCGGAGCGGATCGCGCGAAAGGCGTCGTTGTCCGGTTGCACCGTTGCGGTCAGCCATAATGCCGGAGCCAAGAACAACGCGGGCACGTGGACACCTCTATCAATAACATGACCTAAGCAGGCTTCATTGCGGAGGCGGCAGAGGGGCGATGCAGGCATATTGTTCATCACAGTCGCTCATCATGAAGCCTGCATTACTATACACTCCACTGCTGGAGTAGTTGACTTTCGTCCAACAGCACTGCCCATTGGCCAAGCCGCAGGATCCCACATGAAACCACCGTCCCAGAGCCGGCGGCCCGGCTGAACATGGACCCTGGTACCAGTCGCCAGCCGACGTGCTGGTGACCGTCCAGCAATCAGCCAGACGGGCTGTGCCTTGCAGAGACACAAAGCCCTGTTCGCCCGGATTGGCATCCCGTGGCGCCGTCTCGCAGATTTTCACGGTCGACGGGTGCCCGCACGGACCACCCGTCTCATACTCACAACGGACTTCTCCACAGACGTAGCAAGCCGCCGCAACAAATGTGGACACCAGACACGTTGCAAGGAGGAATGACGGCATTGAGTTGGCCAGCGAGATCCTTTGCATATATTTCTCCCGCCGTTTCGATTGTGTTAGCGACGCAGAATATCTCTTCCGGCAAGCCCGAACCATGTGGAAATGACTGGTGTGCCGACATGCAAGGTCAGGTTTGGAGTCGGATCGACATCAAACTGCTTGTAATCGCAGATCACGGCGCTGCCATCAGCGAATGCGACTGGCAGCCGGGGTGCATCCGGAAGACAACACCATAATACGTCTGGCAAGCGGGAGCCCTCGGAGAGATACTGCCAGAGAATACCCTTGTCAGAAGGGAATCGGATGTCTGTGGTTCGCTGACTCCGCATCGATGCCGAGTTCAGGTCAATACCCGCTTCGGGATCCAATACATCGGCATCAATGAAAGCCGTTTGCGTCAACGCAATGAGAGATCGATCGCCTTCCCGGTTGAGCAACCCAATATCCGGCCAGGCGTCAATCGTTCCGGCGTCGCGGAGAGGGATGTACCATAGCAAGGAGGCATTGACCGGATCCGTCCATCCGATCGGATACCTGTCTTCATAAGCGTCAGTATATTGATTGAGAAGCACCAACGCCGAGCGGATGGCGGCCAGGTTCCGCGTCCGTCCCGCCTGCTCACGAGCCGAGGCCAGGCCCGGCATGAGCAGGCCGATCAGGATCATCACGATCCCGATCACGACCACGAGTTCAATCAGCGAGAAGGCACGCCGCTGAGCCCGCGACGATCGGTCAACCGCCCGGCTGCCCCTGCCCACGCTCATGCCACCAAACTACACCGTCTATGCGGCTCTGTCAAACCTTTATTCGGGCTCTTGAAAAGCAGACCCAAACAACCCAAGCAAGGGGGTGTGGCCGCGACGGATCAGCGCTTGTGCATGGCCGACCAAAGAGCCCCGGCGCCGACGAGCAGTTCGATCGCGATGATACGGAGCAATGTCGAGGGCAAAGCCGGGGATGACGCCGTGGGCCTTGAGTGCTTCATGGAAGGCGCCGGGGTCCTGAAACTTCAGTGCGCCCGTCACGATGAGCGTAAGGGCACCGGCGAGGATGACGGTGCGAGCAAGAAGGCGGACTAACGCCTTGAGCGCCACCATGCGAAGCCTCCGAGCGCGAGGACGACGACGCCGCCGAAAATGAACGCGGACGACCATGCGTCGGTTCTCCTGCGCGACGAAGGGTTGGCCAATGGCATCGCTTCCTGATCAGATGCGGATGGGCTATCATGCCAATAGAAGCTGTCTCTGAACGCTTGAACGTGTGGCTTCGCAGCCTCCGCGGCCAGGAGGATTGCACGATCCCTTGTGAAGAAGTCGTGCGCCACTGAATCAACGATCTGCGCGGATTGGAGGTGCCAGACACCCGCCTGTGGAGTTCGCCGAGCTTCGCCGCGCTGGTCAATATACTGCGGAATAGACAATCCGGCGACGTGGGCCGCCTCGGAGTAATCGTGAACGAAAACTGAGTTGTTCTTTGCAACCGGGCTCAGTTCGATCTGCTGACACGACAATACCCGCCCATCTCGGCTGACCTCGAATCGCAATTGAGTCAGATAGTCGAGCTCGACATCCCCCTGCTCAGACCATTGAACGAGTTTGGAGGCCGGGGCGTCCCAGATCAGGATCCAACCATTCGTGGATTCGATGATGCGAGAGACATTCTCTCGTTCAGCAAGAAGAAGTACTGCCTGGGCCACAGGATGCGGAAGTCGGAGTATGGTCCTCGGAAAGTAAACTTCGTCCGGGTCCCATCCGCGAAGTTCGCCGGTTTGTGTATCGGCGCCGGTTCCGCGCGAATATCGCCCCTGCACATCGCGCAGGTGTACTCTGCTGCGTTTAAGTTCGAGCACTGCGCGAGATTGAAAATCAATCCAAACAGCGAGATCGCCGTGAGCATTTTCACTCGCGTAGGTAAGGTGAAGAACTCCTGACCGGGGGAGAGTTTGCGCGAGCGATTCGAAAGGCCCGGGCGGCTCGATGTCTGCCGAAGCGGCGGAGAGGAATATGGCAGCAATCCAGAGCATGCCTTGCGCTCCGCCACTCAGTACATCACCCTTGTTCGACGGGTCCGACGCATCCGATACCACTGCAATCCTGTATCTGAAAGCCAGCATTCGATACCGTGCCGTCTTCTTTGAAGTCCACCTTGGTCCAGCAGCACTGCCCGGTTGCCAGCCCGCAGGCTCCCAGGCGGTACCAAATCCCCGGCGTCGGCGGCCCGGCCGAACAGGGACGTTGAGCCCAATCTTCTGAATCCTCACTGCTGAAATCCCAGCAAAGCGCGTTGCGCTGCGTCGATGTGAGATTTGTCTGCCCAGGTTCTCCATTCAACGCATCTCGTGGAGCATTTTCGCACACGGTTGCCGTTGAGCCCGCGACGCATGTGCCGCCACTCCAGTCGCATGTGTACTCGCCGCATACATAACACGCAGCGAGAGCAACCGTCGCCAACAGGCACAATGCTGTCGTAAAGGTCGTTCCAGCGGCAATGGAGTACTTCATGTGTGAACTCCGGGTAAGCAACGAGGGTTATGGTGAAAGCAGATCTCGCCCCGCCAGGCCTGCCCATGTGGAAACGACAGGGACGCCCGCCATTCGAGCGAGATCGGGCGGAGGGCTCACCTGAAATTGCTGATATGTGGACACCACGGCGCTTCCGTCGGCAAAGGCGACGGGCGCGGGCGGCGCGGCCCGCAGACAACACCACTCTCCTTCCCAGGAAGATGTATACACGTAATGCTGAAACAAAATGCCCTTTTGAGACGGGAATCCGATGCTTTGGGTTCGTTGTGCCGCGACTGGCTCAGCGGAGAGCAAACCCGATGATGACGGTTGAAATACGTCCTGATTTATGATGGCGGTTTGCGAGAGAGCGAGGAGAGACTCATTCTGGTCCGGACTGGCGATGCCAATGTCTCGCCAGGATTGGATATAACCACCGGCCGCGAGAGGCAAGTACCAATGTCTGGCGGCCTGAACTGCATCAAGCCCGCCGACGGGAAAGCGGTCAGCATTGTCATCTGTGTACTGACTCAGCAGAACGAAGGCGCCGCGAGCAGAGGCGAGATCTCTGGTTCTCAGCGCCTGCTCCCGTGCCGACGCCAGCGCCGGCATGAGCAGCCCGATCAGGATCATCACGACCCCGATCACGACCACCAGTTCGATCAGCGAGAAGGCACGACGAAAGGCCCGCGAGGAGCAGCCACCCGCCCGCCGGCCCATGCCCATGCCCATGCCCATGCCCATGCCCGAAAGTTACCAGACGCCCGGTCGTCCGTCAAGCGTCTTTTTGGGATCCTGACATGAAAACCGAACAACCCGGATTCAGGGATCCCGTCTCGGGCGCGCCCTTCCCTACACTTGCCCCACCATGAGCCACGAACGACCGCGCATCCTGACCGGCGACACGCCCACCGGGCAACTGCACCTGGGACACTGGGTCGGCAGCCTCGAAAATCGCGTCGCGCTGCAGGACAAGTATGAGTGCTTCTTTCTGATCGCCAACATGCACGCCTTCACCACGCGGGCCGACAAACCGGCGGAGATCCGCGAGAGCACGATTGCGATTGTGAAGGACTGGCTGGCGGCCGGCATCGACCCGGAACGCTCGACGTTTGTGCTGCAGACGGAGATACCGGCGATCGCGGAGTTGACGTGGTTCCTGGCGATGCTGCTGCCGTTCAACCGGGTGATGCGCAACCCGACGCTCAAGACCGAACTGGAAACCAAGGGCCTGGGCGAAAATTACTCGTTCGGCTTCCCGATGTACACGGTCGGGCAGTGCGCCGACATTCTTATCTTCCGCCCCGAACTCGTGCCCGTGGGCGAGGACCAGTTGGCGCACATCGAGCCGTGCCGCGAGGTGGCTCGGCGGTTCAACCAGATCTACTGCGGCGTTGATCCGCACACCGAAGACGAGGACTACGTCAAGGCAGGCGGGCTGTTCCCGATTCCCGAGGGAAAGGTCGGCCGCGTGGCACGGCTGATCGGTACCGACGGCGTGAACAAGATGAGCAAGAGCCTCAACAACGCCATCTTTCTCACCGACGATTTCAAGGCCATCAAGAAGAAACTCGGCGGGCTGTACACGGGACGACAGAGCATGACCGAGCCGGGGGACATCAACAACTCGCTGTTCCAGTACGTGCGGGCGTTCATTCACGACGAGGCGCGAGTGGCCGAACTGGAGCGGAAGTATTCGGCCGGCGACAACATCGGCGACGGACACATCAAGGCCGAGGTGGCCGAGGCCATCGACACATTGCTCGAGCCGATGCGTGCGCGGCGGGCGCCGTACGACGGCAAGGGCGGAGATGAGAAGATTCTGTCTCTGCTGCGTGAGCACACGCGGCGGGCGAACGAAGCGGCCGAGGAAACGCTGTATCGGGTGAAGAAGGCGATGCGGCTGGACTTTGGCGCGCGGCGCCTGGTGTTCGAGTAGGGTCGTACGACGCACAGGCGCGGAGATTGTGCAGACCCGCTGAGGGAAGACGGCAAGCGGCGATCCGGCGAGAACGGATCGGCATCGAGACCGTTCTGATCTGCAGCCTGTGGATCGTGATCCGGTCATCTCTTCGCGTCTTTGCGTGAACTCCGCGCCTTGGCGCTCTGCTTTCAGGCGTCGGGAAGAGTCCGCACGTCCACAACATACATCGCCCGTTTGCCGTCCATCGCTGAGTCGATGCAAGCGAGCGTTGCGTCGTGGTGGAAGCGCGGGTGCAGGTCGACACGAATGGGACCATCGAGCATGCGCGGCGTGGGGTAGCGCCCGATCTCGTAGCCCTTGTTCTCTCGGCAATCCCAGAGGAACAGCGGCTGGCGGCTCTTGAGATCCGGGTAGCCGTCGGTGAGCACCCATCGCCCCGGCTCGGCGCCGCCGCGGTTGAAGGTGCAGTGCCCGTCGCAGGTGAGTTCACCCTTCGCGAACGTCTGCGGCGCCGGTGCGCCCGGCGCGCGCAGGTCCACGTCGCTGATGAACAGGTAACTGTCCTTCATGATCTTGTTCATCAGGATGCGCGGCTTGCCCAACGCATAGTACACCGGCTTGAGCCCGCGCCGCGCCAGCGTCATCACTTGCTCAAGCGGGTTCCCTGCTGTCCCGACTGAGCCCAGCAGGGAGCGTCTGCCGGCCCACGCGAGGATAGTTGTATCATCGCGCCAATCATAGTGGCTGCACATGCCCTCAAAAAGAAGGCGAAGGTCTCTGCCTTCGATGTCGCTGGTGAACAGGCGCGAGTGCAGGATGCCGTCCTCGCGCTCGAAGCGATGCATGAAGCAGAACCGCGTGCCCGACGGATTGAACATGAGGTGGTTGACGTGCTGGTGCAGCAAACCGCCGGCACGGTCGGCCCCGTCGGCGGTGATGCAGTCCAGTTGCTCGATAGAGACGATGAGTCTGAGGCCGTCGCCTTCGATGCGGTAGATGCCGTCGTCGGCGGGGCTGGGTTCGGCGGCCCGCGGGTCGATCAGTCCCGGGTAGCCGTATTCCGGCCGCAGGCGCGACAGCCGCGCAAATGACAAGGTCAGCGCCCGGCCTGTCGCTTCATGCACGGAATATGCCGCAGGCGTGGGCACGCGCCCTCGCGACTGGCCGAACCCGGGTGCGTCGGTCACGCCTCCGTCGAGGCGCATCGTGCGCGCGACCGGAGCGCCCTCCTGCCGGTCGTTGAAGCGGATGGCCGGCGCGCCGGAGTGATCGGTCGTCCACGAGAGCATGGCGCCCTGCTGCCAGTTCCAGGCACGGGTGTCGGCCACCCGGACGAATCGCGGGGCGTCGGTATCCCACGCCTCGATGTAACCGACTTCAGCAATGTCGTCGGGTTCAGGAAAGCGGTCGCAGAACCGCGCCCGATGCGCGAGCAGCATGGAGCCGTCCGGCGACCACGGGCACTTGTCGTAGTATCCGAACCAGTAGTGCCACCCGTCGCGCGGCGACGCACGCCGAATTGGACATTGCCGGCGAATCACGATTCCTGCTCTTTGATGACGCGGTCGCGCACAGGCCGGGCGGGCGTGCCGGTGCAGACCTTCCACGCGGGCAGGTCCTTGAAGACACTGGAGCGGGCGCCGACGACAGCGCCGTCGCCGATGGTGACGCCGGGGGCGACGAAGCAGCAGGCCGCGACCCAGCAGTCTCGCCCGATGGTGATGGGCGCGGGGCGGAGGGGAAAGTGCGGGTCTTCAAAGTCGTGCGTCGCGGCGCAGAGATAGGTGTACTGGCTGACGGTCGTGTTGGCGCCGATGCGGATGGGCGCGACGCAGTAGCAGTCGACGTCGTCGGCGAGAGTGGCGTAGTCGCCCATCGTCAGGTTCCACGGGGCCCAGATGCGGGCACGGGGGCAGAC
The DNA here is from genome assembly GCA_008363215.1 of Cyanobacteria bacterium CYA. Classification (GTDB taxonomy): domain Bacteria; phylum Planctomycetota; class Phycisphaerae; order Phycisphaerales; family UBA1924; genus J022. The sequence goes on along the minus strand of RHKP01000001.1, from coordinate 386,333 downwards.
GCGGGCCTTGTGAGAAACATCGGCGCCGAAGAGGCGGAGGATGCGGGCGCGGATCGCGTGCATGGGGCGGGGCACCATGCGGAACACCGTCGCCTGAACGAGGCTCCACAGAACGCGCCCCACCTGGTTGCGGCGGGAATGCGGACTGGGCTTGTTGGAGATGTCGACGGCGCTCACAACGCGCCCTTCCAGCGCGGCGCTTCTTCCTTGCCCGTGTGATCAAGCATCGGGCGTGTGCGCCGTGCCTCGGCCGGCTGGCCCGCACAGATCGTCCACGCCGGCAGGTTTCGATCCACCGTCGCCCGCGCGCCGACCACCACGCCCTCGCTCACCGTGACTCCGGGCATCACGAGCACGTCCGCGGCCACCCACGCATCCTTCTCAATCCGCACCGGCGCCGTGTAGATGCGGCGTTTGGGGTCGAGCGGATCCTCGGCCTGCGTGTAGACCTTGCTGTGCTGGCTGATGGTGCAATAGTCGCCGACGATGACGCGGCTGCGGCAGTTGATCACCGCCTTGTCACCCACGGCCGACAGTTTGCCCATGCTCAGGTTCCACGGGCGATCGATGCGGGCGCTGGCACGGATTTTCACTGTCGGGTGCAGGTGTGCCCCGCACAGGCGCATCACCATGCAGCGCAGTGCGTACCAGTTGTGAAAACTGGCGCGGCAGATCCATCGCCCCAGTGTCCACCACAGCATCGAGCGGAAAAACGGGTCGCCCGGGCGGTGTCCGGGCAACTCGGCCCGAGGGTGCCGCACCGGCATGTTCGGACTGGCGATTTTCATGGCGCCGACTCGCTCAGACGCCGATCCCGCTGCTCGCGAATCTCGGCCGCCACGGCATCGCGCTCCTCGCGCTCGGCGTCGCCCGGCTCGATCGGCCTGGCCGGGTTGCCGCGCAGCGACGTGCCCGCAGGGAAACTCTTGTAGACACTGGCTCGCGGCCACACGCGGCAGTTGTCCCCGATCTCCACGCCCGGCGCAACATAGGCGTCGATGCCGATCATACAGTCGGCGCCGATCGTGATCGGGAGTTTGACCAGCGGAAAGGCCGGGTCGGACATGTCGTGTGTTCCCGCGCACAGGTGCGAGCGGGCATCGAGCACGCAGTTGTCGCCGATGGTGATCTCCCCGAGCGAGTAAATGATCGCGCCGTGGCGCACGCGCACGTTGTCGCCGATGGAGACGTTCCACGGGATGGTCACCTCCACCGACCCGCCGAACGTGCAGTTCTTGCCCACGTCCCCGCCGAACAACCGAATCAGTGAAGCCCGGAACCGAGGGAGAAGGAACCACGCCGCCCTGCCCGCCGTCATCCATACTGTTCGGGCGATGTTCTGCTTGAGCGTCCATGGGGTCTTGCGCAAGGCCTTCTCGGCTGCGCTCTCGCTCCCGTCGTCCGTGCTCACGATGTTCGGCTCGTTGCTCACGCACAGATCCTATCGGCTCGTCCGATCACCAGGTGTATCCCAGGCGGGTCAGGGTCTGCTCCATGTGCGGGCGCACCATGGCCAGCAGGTCGTCGTCGAGGGCGGTGCGCCACTTCTCGCTGCGCGTCGGGTCGGCAGTCTTCTCGGTGAAGGCGATCACCGGCTCGGGGTCGGCCAGTTGTGCGTAGTCGCAGATCTCCGTCATCATCGCGCGGGGGCGTTGCATCAGATCCTCATACCGGAAGCGGAATACCCCTTGCCCGAGACTGTCGAGATAGTCAGCGTCGTCGATCGCGCGCCCGATGGTGCCCGCCCACTGCTTGGCCATCACCAGATCGGTCGAGTCGCTGCCCAGCCACTCGCGCCATCCCGGCGGGCGCGGGCCCCAGTAGTTCAACTTCGTTCGCGTCACTTTGCGCCAGATGGTGCCAAAGGCCTGACGTCCGTAGGCCGGCCACTCGATGATGGGCGTCTGGCGCGCACGCGTCAGGATGCGCTCCCACGGCACGCCCCTGGCCAGGATTTCGTCGGTCGAACGCAGTACGCTGCGTCCGTCGCGGATCACCAGCAGGATCCGCGCCTCAGGGTACACGGCGCGGATGAAGCGCAGGCGCAGACAGTTGCTCGGAGTCTTTTCGGCCAGACGATCCTTGCCCTCGGCCTTGACGAACCGGGCGAATGTATTGCGGATGTGCGCGCGCACTCTTTCGGTCGCGTGCGCTTCGGTCAGCACGTCGTCGGGCGTGTAACTGTTGCCCCACGTCCATACATGCCGCGGCTCGACCGAGTAGGCCAGGCGCGGATGCTGGCTGAGCACCTCGCCCAGCCAGGTGGTGCCCGAGCGGTGCGTACCGATGAGAATGATCGGTGCGCCGCTCACGCCGCATGCTCCTTGACCAGCGGGCGCAGCGGGCCGATCGCGCTTTCCAGCACGGTGCGGCAGGTGTCGAAGCGGTGCTCGGCGATGAGTCGATCAAGTTTTCCGGCCGTGGTCGATGTCCCGACGTAGCACTTGAAGAAGCGATGCGGAGGCATGCGCACCTTGGGGCAGTCCGGCGCAAAGTCACGCGGATGGAGGTAGACGACAGTGGGGCGCCCGGCGGCCGCCTCGCTGTTGAGCCCTTGCTCGATGAAGTGATAGGGGAGCAGGCGCATGTATCCACCGCCCGAGTAGCACATCCGCTTCTTGGCCGGGCCGATTCCTACGGGCGCAATCGACATCGGTAGTTCGGGAATCTTGCGCCCCTGCGGCGACACGTGGTGGTGGATGCCGGCAGGACAGGCGTAGCCCCCGTGCCCGCGCCTGGCGGGGAACAGGCTCGCATCGTAGAGCAGCCCGAGTTCGGCAAGCACGTCAAAGGCCCACTCGGCCCCCTCGGTGATGCTGAACGAGGGGGCGCGGAAGCCGTAGACCTTGGATTGCGAGGCCTGCTCGATCACCTCAATCGACCGGTGCATGTCGTCGCGGAACTGCTCGGGTGAAAGTTCATAGACCTTGCGGTGCCAGTAAGAGTGCGTCCCGATCTCGTGCCCCGCTTCGACGATGCGCCGCACCATGTCCGGATGGCGCTCGGCCACCCAGCCGAGGATGAAGAACGTGGCATGTGTGTGATGGCGCGCGCAGATTTCGAGGATCAGGTCGGTGTAGCGTTCGACCAGGCTGGATGACGCGTGGAGTTGCGGCCACAGTTCGGGGCTTTCGACGGCCTTGACTTCGACGATGTGGAACCAGTCCTCGATGTCGAAGGACAATGCGTGGGTGAGGGAAGACGAGGTGGCGAGGTGGCGAGATGGCGAATCGGGCAGAGTCATGCGGCGCGCTCCTGCAAAGACCTGATGAGCCCGCAGAGCATTCGTCCGAGTTTGTCTGTTTCGGTCCGCATGACGCCGACGTTGCGGCCGGCGGCTGCCTGAACCCGTGTCGCGATGATCTGGTGCGTTTTCAGTTTCCTGCGTGACCCTTGTGCCGGGCGGCAGAAGCAAATGAAATCCTGCGTGCCGAAACGCCCGTGCCCCTCGGCGATGCTTGCCGAAATCGAAGCGGCGGCCCATCGGATCTGCGTTGTGGGCTCGAACCTCTGCTCAGGCGGGAATGCCCGCGTCAGTTCATAGCATCCGACGGCAACTTCAACCCCGACCTGCCGATCGTCGAGATCGCGACAGGACCGGAATCCTCGTTCGCCGGGATGTCCTTGATCAGCACTCACGCACTTCGCTCCGCTTACCGCCCCCTCGCCACTCCGCGCTAGAAAAACCTGTGCCCGGCCGCCCGGAATCTCCGAACATCCTCCCTGGTAGGCATGGAGAAGTGCGTCAACTCGGCCGCCGGATTGGGGATCAACTCCGGGTGGCCCGCCTCGACCTTGTGCACACACTCGATGATCGCCTCGGCCGCCAGATCCTTCGACCGCACCATCACGTCTTCGAGCGAGTCGTGCGCATGGATCCGGTAACTCTTCTGCACCAGGATCGGCCCGTTGTCGAGTTTCTTGTCCACGTAGTGCACGCTCACGCCGCCCATCTTCTCGTCGTTGGCGAGCGTCCAGAAACTTGGCATCAGCCCGCGGTACCTGGGCAGAAGCGCCCCGTGGCAGTTGACGATGCCCCACGGCGTCTGCGCGCGCAGTTTGCGCTTGTACAACTGCGTTCCGGAGATCGACACGATGAACTCGACCCCCAGATCCCGCAGCAGTTTGAGAAACTCCTCGCTGTTCACATCGGCGCATGCGTGCAGCGGCACGCCGTACTTGCGGGCCACGGCGCCGACGGAATAGCAGCGCCTGGTCGATCCCAGCACGTCATTGACCACCTTGCCCTGGATCTTGCGCCAGAGGTAGTTGCGGAACTTCCACTGGAAGTACCACGGTCCGTACATCTTGAGCAGGTCCACGGCCGTCTGCACCACGGTGCGCTTGCCCTGCGCGACCGACTGCACGTTGATGCCGAGGGTCGAGTCGCCGAACTCGCGAAGGTACTTGTCCAGCACCCTGGGCAGATAGAAGGGATCGTTCTGGATGAACACGTACTTGCGCAGCGGGCGTCCCGGCGGGTCCATGCGCGGCGCCGGGTCCAGGTTCCCGTCGATCGCCGGATGCGCCGCCTTCGACGTCACTCCATCGCTGACCGCCTGTGTCACGTTGCGCTCCTCGCCGGCTCGGCACACACCCAGTCGATCGACTTCTCGTAACCGAGTTCGATCAGCAGACCCTGCGATTCCTCTTCAAAAAACCGCCTATCCTCCGCCGTAAACGCCTGCTTCCACTTGACCGGGTCCAGTCCCTTGCCTCGCCCGGTGATGTTCGTGCTCTCGTCGCGCCCGCTCACACGAGACCACCAGTGCTCCAATCGCGACTTGGTGGCCTCGGGCAACAGCGGCTCTTTCATCTCCGCCCGCATCCCCAGCACTCCGCCCACACGATCCAGCAGCGCACGTGTGTCCTTGATCATGTCCTCGAACCGCACCGGGTGTACGCGTTCCACCGCCAGCCATGCGCGCACGTGATCGGCCCAGGCACGCACACGGCTGCGGCCGTCGCCGTGGTCCTCACGCAGGAACGCCCCGATTCCTTCGGCCGCGGTGGCGTCAAACGACTGACGGAACCGCTGCAGGCTGCACAGCACGTTTCGCCCGTCACGATAGCAGTAGAACCAGGTGGAACGCTCGAGCAGCACCCCGATGTATGCCCGGTGCTGCGGGGCCGTGCGCTCCATCCCCGGCGTGTTGTGCGTCTTGAGGCAAGGCCTCCGAATCGCGTGCAGCACGCGATCGCACTCGCCCGGCTCTCCCGGACGATGATGCTCGGCGTTGAGCCGGTCAATGGAGAAGTACAGCGAATCGTGCGGATTGACGAAACGCCCCACCCGCCCGCGACAGTCGGGAAACTGCCGGCGCAACAGGTCCATGAACAGGTGCGTGCCGCTGCGCTCGTGCGAGGCCACCAGGATCGGCCCCGTCCTGCTCGACTCGCCCGCTGCCCTGCTCGCCTGACCCATCTGCTACTCCGTCTGCACGCGCGTCTTGCCCGCGCGCCCGGGAATGGCCCTCTCCACCACGTCGCAGAACCGCCCCCGCAGTTCGCGCATCCCGAACTCCTTGCTCGCCAGATCCCTCGCTCGCTGGCCCATCGCTTCCAGTTCAGAATGCGGCGTGTTGAGAATCTCATCCAACACGCGAATGGCCCCCTCCACGTCGCCGTGCCGGATGTGCCACCCGATTTTGTGCTCGCGGATGATGTCCGACACGTGGCACGGGTCGGGCCCGAGCAGCAGTATCGGGCGCGCCACTGCCATCGCCCCATACACCTTGCACGGGTGCACCACGCCCACCACGTCGTCGCCCACGCTGACCAGGTGCACGTCTGCGGCCGAGAGCGAGTACTTGATGGTATCGAACGGCTGATACGGCAAGTCGGTCAGGTTGCCCGGGTGGTGTTTTTCGATGGTGGCGCGCACGTCCTTCTTGCCCACGCCCCCGCCGATGAAGAAGAACCTGAGGCGCTCGCGGTCCTGCATCCGCACCGCCGCCTCAAGCACCGTCACCACCGGCGTCGAAAACCCGTGGTTGCCCGAGTACATCACCACGAACTTGCCGTCCGCACCCGAGCCGAGGTGATGCTGCTCGCGGAACGGGTTGCGCTCGTGCGGCACGACCTCCAGCGCCGAGTCGTGAGGCCACGGCGGCATGACGTCCAACTTGGACGTCACGTCGAGTTTCCTGTTCACCCGTTCGGCCATGAAGCGGTCGAGGGCGACGACGGCCTTGGAGCGTTTGAGAATGTAGCGGTTGAAGACATTGAAGAGTCGGACGAGCGTGGAATCGGGCCTGAGTTTGCCCAGTTCGACCATCTGGTCCGGGTTGAGGTCCATGACCCAGTAGACCAGAGGCACGCGGCGGACGAAGCGGACGATCAAGGCCGCAACCGAAGCCATCGGCGGCGAGGTGCTCACCAGCACGCCCTGAAGATCTCCGACAAAGAGCCCTCGCAGGGCGCACTGGAGCAGAAAGATCAACTGCGCCAGCACCCGCAGCGGGATCGACTTCTTGCCGAAACTCGACAGAGCCATGCGGCGCACGTCGACCCCGTCGATCGACTCCCGCAGCGGGAACTTCTGCGTCGGGTCGTCATATCCGCGTGCCGACGTGAACACCACCACCTTGTACCCGCGGTGCACCATTTCCTCGGCCGCGTCGTGCATGTGCTGCCCCACGCTGGCCGGGTCGGGCACATACACCTGCGAGATGATCAGAAGCGTGCCGCGATTGGGAGTGTCGTTCATGGAAGGCTCTTGAAGGGAAACGGCGCGGCTCTTGTTCCGGCCGCGCCGCCTGGTGACTCACTCCTGCGCGCCCGCCCCGCCCGTCAGACCCGGGCGACGGCCGGCTTGTTCCCGTACTTGGCCTGGTACTCGCCCCAGATCCAGTCATACGTCTTCTTCATCCCGTCGCGCAGTGTCGTGGAAGGTTCCCACCCCAGGTACTTCTGGATGAGAGTGTTGTCGCTGTTGCGCCCGCGCACGCCCTTGGGGGCGTCGAGGTTGTAGTGCCGCCTGAGTTTGACCTTTGCGATGTCCTCGACAATGTCCACCAACTGATTGATGCTCACCAGTTCGCTCGAACCCAGGTTGATCGGCTCGAGAATGTCCGAATGGGTGATCGAGTCGATGCCCTTCAGGCAGTCGTCAATGTACATGAACGAGCGGGTCTGCTCCCCGTCGCCCCAGATCTCGATGTTGTGGTCGTTGGTGACCAGACACTGAATCACCTTGCGGCAGATCGCCGCCGGCGCCTTCTCGCGTCCGCCCTCCCACGTACCGAACGGGCCGTACACGTTGTGGAACCGCGCTACACGCGTGTGCAGCCCGAAGTCCTCGCGGAAGTGACGGCACATGCGCTCGCTGAACAGTTTCTCCCACCCGTACCCGTCTTCGGGCATCGCCGGATACGCATCGGCCTCGGTCAGCGCCGTCACGTGCGTGTCCTTCTGCTTGTCAGCGTTGTACACGCACGCCGAAGACGAGTAGAAGAACTTCTCGACGCCGCAGTCGCGAGCCGCCAGGAGCATGTGCGTGTTGGTCAGCACGCTGAGCATGCACAGCGCCTTGTTGTTCTCGATGAACCCCATCCCGCCCATGTCGGCGGCCAACTGAAACACCTCGTGGGCGCCGTCGCACGCCCGGTAGCAGTTGTCCTTGTCCTTCAGGTCCGCGACGATGTTCTGCGCCTCGGGATGGACCTGGTACCACTCGTCCAGCGGCTTGATGTCCACCGACCGCACCCGGAAGCCGCGATCAAGCATCCGCCGCGCCAGGTGCCCGCCGATGAATCCCCCGCCGCCGCCGATGACTGCCAGTTTCCCGCTCATGACCTGCTCCCGCATTGTGGCCCGAAAAAGGGGCCTGTTCCTCGCCCCTCCGTGGCGGCGATACCAAGTCCTTGCAGCGCCCAAACAAAGCCGCTGCGTCCTTCGAGGCTCCTATGGATCGGGGAACAAACCTCCCAACTCCAACCCTCTGGCGGACCTACGAACCATAGGTTGTGAGGGTTCATCCAGCCACGCCGGAGAGTCCCCCGCATACGGGCTTGATCGGTTCGGCGACACTTCCGCTTGATTCTCAGGCACGCGCTGCGGATGGAACGGAAACGCAACCGGGGCGATGAGCACCGCCAACGTCCCGATCGCAAGCGTCAGCGGGAGCCCGAGCCGCAGATAGTCCGTAAACCGGTACCCTCCCGGTCCGAAAACCATGAGATTCGTCACGAATCCCACGGGTGTCAGGAAACTGCACGCCGCCGCTACCATCAGCGTCACGACGAACGGTTCCGGGCTGACCCCCAGTTCGTGTGCCAGCGCCATGGTGATCGGGAACATCAGCACGGCCGCGCCCTTGTTCGTGATCAACTGCGCAAAGACTGACGTGGACAGATACAACCCTGCCAGCGCGGCCTGCGGTCCCAGCGGACCCACAGCCCGGAAGATCAGTCCGGCCAGGGCATGGGCGGCGCCCGACACCTCCATGGCGCGCCCCACGCCGATGGCCGCACCGATGACCAGCAGTACCTGCCAGTTGATGCTCTGGCGTGCGATGGTGCCCGTGCAGCACCGGGAGAACACCATTATTGTCGCCGCCAGGAAGCCCACCGCCAGCGGCGGAATCTGCCTGCCCAGCCACGGTTCGGTCGGCACGCTGAGCAGGATGACCATCCCAAGCATGATCGCTGCCGCCAGCCAGGCCCGTTCGTGCCGAACCACCCGTGCCCCTTCGATGCCTGAGACCAGGTAGAAGTGGTCGCTGTTGCGATTGGTCTCCAGAAACCCGTGGTGCGTCGAGAGCAGCAGTGTGTCGCCCGGCTGAAGCACGATGTCCCCGATCTTCCCCTGGACGCGCTGCCCGCCGCGGTGCACCGCGATGATGGCCGCGTTGTATCGGGTCCGGAACTGGCTCTCGCGTACATTGCGGCGCACCAGCGGCGAGTTGTGACTCACTACCGCCTCGACCAGGGCCCGCTCCCCACGTCCGCCCGCGACCTTGCTCACCTGATTCGTCGCAGGGACAAGTCCGCGAATCTTCAGCAAGTCGACCACCGACTCGACGACGCCCACGAACACCAGCCGATCGTCGGCTTCGAGCACCTCATCGGGCCCGACCGCCGGACGCAGCACTCCGCCACGCTCGATCTCGGAGAGAAACAGTCCCGGCAGGTGCCGCAGCCCGGCCTGCTCGATCGTCTGCCCGACCAGCGGCGAGCCCTTCTCGACCATCATCTCCAGCGTGTACTGGCGACGATCCAACTGACCCTCGACCGGTTTGCGACGCTCCGGCAGAAGAGTGCCCGACAGCAGGGTGATGATGCCCACGCCGACCACGGCCGAAGGAATTCCCACGACTGAGATCCACCAGAACTGCTTGCTGGCGCTGGGCTCTTCGAGTCCGTGCAGCGAATGGAGCGTCTCCCGGTGCTCGCGGAAGTACTCGACATAGAGGTTGTTGACAGCCAGGTTTGTGCTCGTGCCGATCAAGGTGCACGCCCCGCCGAGAATGGCGGCAAAACTGAGGGGCATAAACAGTTTGCTCGGGCTGATGCGCAGTTTCCTGGCCCAGTCATCGACGACCGGCAGGTACATCGCCACGATCGGCGTGTTGTTCATGAACGCCGAAAGGCATGTGACCGGCGCCGTCAACCTCAGCAGCGCCCCACTCAGCGTCTTCGGGCGCCCGAGCATCTTCTTGGAAAGAGCCGTCACCGCGCCCGTCTCGGTCAGGCCCGCCGCGACTACGAACAAAGCCGCGATCATCAGCACGGCCGGGTGGGCAAATCCATGCACCGCCTCGGCGGTGTCAATGACGCCGGCGATCATCAGCAGGGTCAGCGCACCGAGCATGCATGTGTCGGTGCCCATCCGGCCCGAGGCCAGCGCCGCGATCAACAACCCGACGACTCCAAGCGTGTACCAGGCTTCCCAACCCAAGCGTTCAGACTCCTTGATTGCCCCATCGTAGCGGTTCTCGGGCCTGCTTCAGGCTATCCTGTAGATCCCGTGGCTCTTCATCGGACTTTTCAGCAGGGAGATCCCCATGTTTGACTCCATTCGCATCGGCTCACGCGGCAACGTCGACACGCTGGTCATCGGCATGTTCAGCGGCCAGAAGTTCGATCGGGCCACGGGCTCACGCGATCCCGACGGCTCGGTGAAACTCGCCTGTGCGCGACCGGACTGCACCGGCGAACTCGGCTCAATCGCCGAAGCCTACCCCAAGCACGAGTTTGAGAGAGTTCTGGTCGTCGGGCTGGGCGCCAAGGAGAGTTTCACCGTCGAGGCCGTCCGCATTGTCGCCGCCGCAGTCGCACGCCGCCTCGCGGCGGTGAAAGCCGCCAACGTCGAAGTGGACTTCACCGGCCCCTTCAAGTCCAAGCGCATCGACGCCGCCCGCGCCGGCTCGCTCTTCGGCGAGACCGTCGGCATCGCCGGCTGGGTGTGCGATCAGTTCCGCGGCAAGGCAACCACGCCGCCGACCCGGACCAGACTCCAACTCCGAAGCAACGACGACGCCTTCGCCCGGGGCATGAAGCGAGGCCTGGGCATTGCCGAGGGCGTCAACCTGGCCCGCACGCTCAGCCAGTCGCCCCCCAACATCGCGACCCCCGCGTGGATGGCCGCACAGGCCAAGGCTCTCGCCCGCGGCAGGTCCACACTGTCCGTCTCAGTCATCCAGGGCAAGCGCCTCGAAGAAGAACGCCTCGAAGGACTCATCAACGTCGGCAAGGCCAGCGAAAACGCGCCGTGCCTCATCCGCATCGAGTACCGCCCGGCCCGCGTCGCTCGCGGCGCCAAGCCCGCCGTGCTCATCGGCAAGACCATGACCTACGACTCAGGCGGGCTGTCCCTCAAGATCAACAACGGCATGAAGGGCATGAAGCGCGACAAGGACGGCGGGTGCGCCGTCATCGGCGCCATGCACGTCATCGCCAACGTCATCAAGCCTGATCGTCCCGTCATCGCCTTGCTCGCCGCGGCCGAGAACTCCATCTCCGATGAAGCCTACCGCCCCGACGACGTGATCACTTTCCGCAACGGCGTGACGGTCGAAGTGACCAACACCGACGCCGAAGGACGCCTCGTCCTCGCTGATGCCCTGTGCTGGGCGCTGGACAAGGAAAAGCCCGAGTTCATCGTCGACCTGGCGACGCTGACCGGCGGCGTGGTCATCGCGCTGGGCAAGCCCTTCGCCGGCTTCTGGTGTGAGGATGACGATCTGCGTGATCGCATCCAGAAAGCGGCCGACACGAGCGGCGACCGCGTCTGGCGTCTCCCGCACGACGAGGAATATCAGAAGATGATGAAGTCCCCGGTGGCCGACATCGTCAACTCGGCGCCGGTGCGCGAGGCGCATCCGATCCAGGGGGCAGCGTTCCTGCGTTACTTCGTGGACTATCCGCTCAAGAACGGCGACAAACCGTTCCCATGGTGCCACATCGACATCGCAGGCGTCCACGCCCTCGAGTCGGACAAGGGCCCGTACATCGCCGGCCCGACCGGCTTCGGCGTGCGCCTGCTGGCCGAACTGCTCGACCGGGACTGATCGCCTCGCTCTCGACCAGCCGGCGCCCGTGAGGAAGCGGTCCTCGGGAAGCGCCAAGGGACCGCTTGCGGCCGCAACTTGCCCGGCATGAAACGACGCCGCCCGTGTGCCTCCGCGGGCGGCGTCCGGACCGAATGATCTCCCTCTCTCCGAAGACGAACGCCCGTCAGCGGCGGCGACGCGTCGTCACCGCGCCGGCGATGCCAAGCAGCGCCAGTGCCCCCGGCGAAGGCGTGATCACGAACGCAAGGTCCAGCGACACACCCGTGAACGGGTCGAACAACTCCTGCCAACCGGTGCCAAAATCGCTCCACACCGCGTCGTCCTCGAAGTGGTCCAGCGAGGTCTTCCAGCCCACACGCCCGTTGGGGCCGGTGAACACCGAAAGGTCGAGCCAGTAGATCGTCCCCTGCTCCTGCCAGAACGGGTCCAGGATGCGCTCGATGTTGGCCTGCCAGGTCGTGAAGTGGTCGCCCGGCACCGCCTCGCCGGTGTTCGGATCGTACCACCCCTGGTTGCCTGTGCCCCATTCACGCACCGTGAACTCGGATGGGAGGAAATCATGCTGCCACAGCAGATCCCCGGGGCGGCTGAACGGACCGCTGCGGTCGTCCGCGTGAATGCTCACGTGGATCCCCTCGATCGGCACGAACACGTCGTGCTGATAACTGAACCAGAAGTGGATGTCGCTGACCCACCCCGAGTCGATGCACAGCCAGTCGTCGGCCAGCACCTTGGGGAACGTCATGTTCACGTCCCACCCGTTCGGATCGGGCAACTGCGGGAAGTGCATCTTGAAGGGATCACCAGGATCCCAGTCTCCGAACGCGATCGCGCCGCCCGCCGCGATCACCGCGCACGCAACAACACGTCCAACCCACGGACTCATGGTCCACCTCCTTTCCATCGTTCTTCCCTCGGCCCTGCCGACCGGCCGGGCCTATTGCCTCCGGTTCGCCTGTCCGCTACTCCCCAGGGACGCGGACCGAGCCAATCCGCAATTGAAACAAATCCGGCGGGTCGATGCAATGCCCCACGCGAAAGAACGCGCAGAAATGCAGACGAACTTGGAGGATTCTGCGCAGCACGACACGGTGCGCCCCGCGCAGACCGACCCCTTCGGGGGAAACCCTCACCCTCTCAGGGGATCGCCGCGTGCGCCCGCAGATCCTCGAGCGTCACGAACTCCAGCGCCCTTTCGTGCGTCGCGCCCAGCACCACCTGCGGCGCCATTCCGGCCTCGAGCGCTTCGGCGAAGCGCGGCGCGCACAAACACCACCGGTCGCCCGGCTTCAAGCCCGGGAAGCCCCACTCCGGCCGCGGCGTCGACAGGTCGTTGCCGCGCGACTTGCTGAACGCCAGGAACGCGGCCGTCAGCACCACGCACACCGTGTGCGAGCCGACATCCTCTGGGCCCGTGCAGCAGCACCCGTTGCGATAGAAGCCGGTCATCGGCTCGAGCGAACAGGTCTCAAGCACGCCGCCCAACACGTTGCGCTCCGCCGGTCGGCCTGTTGCGATCACCTGCGCACCCCCGTTTCCGCTCTGCCATGCCCGACCCACCGGCGATCAGTGCGCACAGCACGCGCCGGGCGCCGCACGGGCTCGCCGTCGCTCCATCCACCGCTCGGCCCGCATGACCAGCGACCAGCCCAGCAACGCCGTGAACAGCACCGCGCCGACGGCATACGCCAATCCCACCCCGGCATGTTCATGCACGCCGCCTGTCTCGGCCAGATGCACGGTGGAACGCAGCATGGCGTCAAAGACCACGCCGGCGGCCACGGACACGATCGCGATTGTGCCGAGGTAGATCGCCGTCGCCTTGACGCCCAGATCCTTGATCGCCCACGCGATCGTCGCCACGTTGGTTGCAGGCCCCGCCAGCAGCAGCACCAGCGCCGCCCCCGGGCTCAAGCCCGCCGCGACCAGTGTGTACGCCAAGGGCGTGGAACTGGTCGCACAGATATACAGCGGAATCCCAATCAGCACCATGAGCAGCATCGTGCCGATGCCCGTCCCGATGTTGTTCTCGATCCACCCCGTCGGCACCGCCGCCGTCACCACTGCCGCCAGCATCAGCCCGATGGCCAGCCACGGCGCCAGGTCTATGGGCATCGTGATGAACCCGTGCCTAAACCCCGCGCCGATGCGATCACCCCACCCGCGCCGCTCGATCTTCGTCGTCGAACAGCACGATTCCGTCTTTCTTCCCCCGGGGGCGAAGGTGACCGGATCCGCGAGGCCAGATGAGGGGACGCTTCCGCCGCAGCACGCGCCTTTCGGACTCCCCTCACCCGGATCACGGCGCGATCCTGCCCTCTCTCCCGAGGGACCAGGGCTGTGAGCGCCCGAGTCTGCAAGGGCCGAGGTGCGGCTCGTTTCCGCGCCGAATAACTCAATCAGCACCCCGGCTGTGAACGCCGTCACCAGCGCGATGATCGGCCGCGAAAGTGCATACACCGGCCCGAACAGCGCCCAGGTCAGCGGGATCGATTCCTCGCCCGTCTGCGGCGTCGAAATCGCGAACGCGGCCGCCGAACCGCGGCTCGCCCCTCCGCTGCGCAGACCGGCCGCCACCGGGATCACGCTGCACGAGCACAGCGGAAGGGGGATGCCCAGCAGACTCGCCTTGAGGATCGGCCAGGCCCCGCGACCCGACAGTTGGCGCTCGATAAACCCCGCCGGCACCAGCGCGTGCATGGCCCCGGCCACCGCGAAGCCGACGACCAGCCACATGCCCGATTCGAGCACCAGGGCCCACAACGCTTCCCACCATGCCTGCATGAACGTCATACAACAACGGTAGCGCCATCGGAGGCCAAGCCGAGGGGGGTTCATGCCGGGCTGGACGGATGACAAGTCGCTGTTTGAACAGGAAGTCGAGCAGGTTCGGCTGGAAGAGGGCACGGCCGATCGTCTGCTTTCTATGCAGCAGGCCATTGAGGACCAGGGTGCGCTGGGCGCGGATGCGTGCCGAAATCTCCTGAACGTCTGGGCCGGGCGTCACCGCGAGCACCCGGCCGAGCCGACCGAACTGGTGGCCATTCAGACCCTCGCCCGTCCCGCCCCCTGCCCCGCCTGGGACGGCTCCGACGCCGAACTGCTCGACCGCCTCCACGGCGCGTGGCTGGCCCGCTGCGCCGGGTGCGCGCTCGGCAAGCCGTTCGAAGTTTTCATGCACCCGCACAACGGACTCTCCAGCCGCAAGCGCATCGCCATGTATCTCAAGGCGGTGGGCGAGCGGGAGTATCCGATTCGCGCCTACGCGCCGCCGCGGTCCCCGGCTGAGCAAACCACCGGCCCGGTGTGTTGCCCGCGCTCCACCCGCTCACGCATCGAGTGCCTGGAGACTGACGACGACATTCGCTACACCCTGCTTGGCACCCGCCTCCTTGAAGAGCACGGGCTCGGTTTCACCTCCTGGCACGTCGCCCGCGCGTGGATGAGCAGCCTGCCCTACATGTCGGTCTGCACGGCCGAAACCCAGGCCTTCCGCAATCTCGTCGAGCGCTACGACTTTCATCTCGGCTCTGACTGGGCACGGGCCGAGCAGGATGTCGACTGGCGCTGGGTGCGGACCCGGCAGAACCCGTACCGCGAGTGGGTTGGAGCCGCCATCCGGGCCGACGCCTATGGCTACGCCTGTCCGGGCAATC
Organism: Cyanobacteria bacterium CYA; assembly: GCA_008363215.1. Classification (GTDB taxonomy): domain Bacteria; phylum Planctomycetota; class Phycisphaerae; order Phycisphaerales; family UBA1924; genus J022. The sequence continues at coordinate 371,162 of RHKP01000001.1, read as the reverse complement.
CGACGCTCGCGGCTGAACTGGCGTGGCGCGATGCCCGCATCAGTCACACCGCAAACGGCATCTACGGCTCCATGCTCATTGCCGCCATGATCGCCCGCGCCTTTGTCGAGCCCGACCCGCGCCAGATCGTGGCCGGCGGGCTGTCACACATTCCGCCGCAGAGCCGGATGGCCAAGGCCGTGCTGCCTCTGCTCGACACCTGCTCGCCCGATCTGCCCGACGACGAGGCTCTGGACCTTTTCGACACGCTCATCGCCGACCTGGACCCGGTGCATGCGATCCCGCACGCAGTCATCGTCTCCGGCTCGCTGCTGGTCGGGGCGACCGACCTCGCCCGCGCCCTGGGGCTCTCGGTGATGGCCGGCCGCGACACCGACTGCAACGGCGCCAGCGTCGGCTCCATCGTCGGGGCCATGCTCGGCTCGGCCGCCGTCCCCGCCGGGCTGGCCACGCCGCTGCACGACCGGATCGAGACCGGGCTGATCGGGCCCGAATACGTCTCCATCGCCGGGATGGCCGCCCGCTCGCTGGGCATCGTCCAACGGGCCCGCTGAGCCGGTCTACCATCCCATCCTGCGGGAGGTATCCATGCCGTACACGCTCCACCCGGAAGAAGGGCTCACGGTCGACGCCGACAAGATCGGGTACATCAAGGACCATGTCGACACCGGCGACCGGTGGGTGCTCAACTTCGGGCCTCAGCACCCGGCCACCCACACCACGCTGCGCCTCGTCCTCGAACTGGACGGGGAGCGGGTGGCACGCTGCACCCCCCACATCGGTTACCTGCACTCGGGATTCGAGAAACTCGGCGAGTACCTGGACTACAACCAGTACGTCACCATCTGCTCGCGGATGAACTACCTCTCCCCGATCTCCAACGACATCTGCTGGCATCACGCCGTCGAGACCGTCTTCGGCATCGAGATCACCCCGCGCTGCAAAGTCCTGCGCACCATCATGGCCGAACTCGGGCGCATCCAGGACCACCTGCTGTGCGTCGGGGCGGCCGCCCTCGACCTTGGCGCCTTCACCGGCTTCCTCTACGCCTTCAACCCGCGCGAGAAAATCTACGACATCTGCGACTACATCTCCGGGCAGCGCTTCCACCCCGACTGGACTCGCGTCGGCGGCGCCATGCAGGACTTGCCTGATGAAGAGACCTTCAAGCGGCTGGTCAAGAACTTCATCCACGACGACCTGCCCACGGCCGTACGCGACATCGAGAAAATCCTGCTGCGCAACCGCATCTTCATGGACCGCACGCAGGGCGTCGGCGCCATCTCGCGCGACGACGCGATCGCCTGGAGCCTCAGCGGGCCGATCGCCCGAGCCTCCGGCGTGAAGCGCGATCTTCGCAAGGACGAACCCTACCTGTGCTACGCGGACAACTGGGACGGCCAGGGCGCCGAGCGAGTCAAGTTCAGCGTACCGATCGCCGAGGCGGGCGATGTCTATGCCCGCTTTGTGGTGCGTGTTGAGGAGATTCGCCAGGCAATCAAGATCATTGATCAGTTGATCGACAACATCCCGCAGGGTCCGCTCGACGTCTTCAGCGACTCGAAGATGGTCAAGCCGCCCAAGACCGAGGTGTACGGCTCGATCGAAGGTCTGATCCAGCACTTTGAACTCATCATGACCAACCGCGGGTGGGAGCCCCCGGTGGCCGAGGCGTACGGCGCCAACGAGACTGCCAACGGGGAACTGGGGTACTACGTCGTGTCCGACGGCTCACCCCGCGCCTGGCGCGTCAAGGTCCGCCCGCCGAGTTTCATCAACTATCAGGTGATCGCCAAACTGATCGAGGGGCACATGCTGGCCGACATCGTCGCGGTGCTTGGGTCGCTCAACATCGTGGCGGCCGAACTGGATAGGTAGAACCTATCCCAAAACCCTCATTCGATGTCATCATGTGTCATGCTGACACTGACGGATGAGCAGGTAGATTGGCTGTGCGAGCGGATTCCTGATCCGGCGATCAGCCCGAAGGGCGGGCGGCCGCCGGCGACCAAGCGCGACATCAGCCGCACCATATTCCGGATTCTCGATCACGGTGCGAAGTGAACGGATCGTCCCGCCGAGTTCGGCCCCAGGAGCACCGCACATCGCTGGTTCAAGAAGTGGGTCGAGGCCGGCGTGTTCGAACGCATCATGCGCGAGGCGGGCAAGTGCGTTGAACAGCGCGGCGGTGATCGGCTCTACAAGTGCTTCATCGAAGGCGCCTTCAACAAGGCACGCGGCGGTGGACACCTGCTCGGCCTCGCCGCACGAGGGCAAGCCCGTGCAGGGCCTGTTCGACTTCATGCTCACCGGCGTCAGGCCGGACCGGCTCATCGGCGGCAAGGCTTACGACCGTGATGCGCTCGACAACCTGATCGCGCCTCACCGCTCGAGCCAAAAACAGAAGACACAGGACGGGCGCATGCTGCGACGATACAAGCGCCGCTTTACTGTCGAACGCACCATCTCGTGGATTCAACACTACCGAAGGCTCTGCATCCGCCGGGAGAAGCTGACCGCCATGTTTCAGGCGTTCCTGCATCTGCGATGCTCGATCATCCTGCCCCGAGAGGTCTTGAGATCGGTTCTCAGCAGACCACGACGACGCATCGATCAATCTGGACAGTTACGCGGGCCAGTGAGCATCATGGGCGGGCGTCGGCGCTGGCCGGAGGTCGCGCCTCAAGTACGCGCCCGGCAATGGCCGAACGCGTCACAAGGAACTGCGCCGCCAGAACCAGCACCACCACGGAGCACGCCGACACCACCGCCACGATCGGGCGCGACGGAATCGCGACGCGCTGCACGCCCATGGCGTCGCGTTCGGGCGGCCGCTCGAGGTACGGCGTCACAACCAGGCGCAGGTAGTACGCCGCCGCAACGGCCGAGTTGAGCCCGAGAATGACAACCAGCACGATTTCACCCGCGCTGATCGCGCTGGTGAACAGCCCGAACTTGCCGATGAACCCCAGCAGCGGGGGCATCCCCAGCAGACTGAGGGCACACAGCACCATCGACCACCCCAGCAACGGCTGCGTGTGGCACAGCCCGCGAATGTCATCAATGTCATCAGCCTCGGTTCCGTCCGGGCGCCGCAACGCCGCCAGCACCGCGAACGCGCCCACGTTCATAAACCCGTAGCACAACAGATAGAACAGCACGGCCGCGATCCCGTTGGTCGTGAACCGAGCCGGGTCGCTGCCCGGACCGGCGACCACCCCGACCAGCATGTATCCAGAGTGCGCGATCGAAGAATATGCCAGAAGCCGTTTGACTGACCGCTGCCGCAGCGCCAGCGTGTTGCCCACCGTCATGGTCAGGGCCGCGGAGATCCACAACAGCATGCGCACGGCCTCGGGCAGGCTCTCACCCCCCGGTCCGTAGCGCCAGCCCATCAGGGCGCACAGCACGATGATCGCGAGGAACCCGGCGGTCTTGGGCACAAAGGCCAGCATCGCCGACACCGACGCCGCCGCCCCCTGGTACACGTCGGGCGTGTAGAAGTGCATCGGCACGGCCGCGATCTTGAATGACACCCCGATCAGCCCGAGGATCATTCCGAGCGTCAGGATTGGATTCATGCCCTCGGTTGCGATGATGCCGGCAATGTCCGCAAAGTGCGTCGCACCCGTGCCCCCGTAGATCAGGGCGAAACCATAGAGGAAGAACGCTGCGCCAAGGGCGCCCAGGAAGAAGTACTTGACGCCTGCCTCCTGGCTCTGGGTGCCGCGTGTCGAGATTGTCACCATGACGTACGTCGGCAGACTGGTCAGTTCGAGCGCCAGGAACAGCCAGATCAGGCTTTCGGCGCTGGCGGTCAGCATGAGGCCGGTCAGGCTGAACAGGAAGAACGAGTAGAACTCGGCCCGATTGGACCGCAGCGCATTGAACACCGCCCTGCCCGAGGCAATCTCGGCCTCGTAATCGCGGTCGACGGTGCCGGCCAGCAGCATCAGCAGCACCAGCCCCACCAGCGCAATCAGCAATTTGGCGAATGGCATCAGGTGGGGCAGCAACGCCTCGGAATCGATCGGTGCGTTGGCCGCCAGACCGGCCGCCACCAGCAGTCCGATCGCCGACACCCACGCGCACAGACGCCGTGTCTCGCGCGAAGGGCTCAGCCCCAGCACCATCACCACGCACGTCGCGACGAACAGCGACAGTTCCGGCCAAAGATAGGCAAGACGTTCGGTCACGGGGCAACCTCCCCGACGTGAGCGTCGGCCTGTGCATGCTCATGCGGTGGCGCGGGCGCCGGCGCCTGGAACTCAAACGACTGAATCGCGACGTTGACCGGCGCCTCGATGGCCCCCAGCAGCGGCTGGGGCCACAGCCCGAAAACCAGGCACCCCAATGCCAGCGGAACCAGCGCCGTGATCTCTCGCGCGGTCAGGTCGGCCGGCAGGTGCGAGTGCGACTCGCCCCCGTGATGGTGCTCGTGCGGCTCGACGAGTTCGCCCCACACTACCTTGCCCACCATGATGAGCAGGTACATCGCCGCGACCACCATGCCCGTGCCGGCAAAGAACCCGTACCACGGGCCAAGGGCCCCGGGCGTCGCGCCCGGCTCGCCCGCAGCCACCATGCTCGACGACGACTGGAACGCGCCGATCAGGCACAGGAACTCGGACACAAAACCGTTGAGCCCCGGCAGCCCCACCGACGCGAGGACAAAGAAGACCATGAAACTCGACCACACCGGCATCTTCGAGGCCAGTCCGCCCAGTTGCCCCATGTCGCGCGTGTGGTAGCGCTCGTACATGAAGCCGATCATGAGGAACAGCGCCCCGGTGCTCAGCCCGTGGTTGAGCATGTAAAGCACCGAGCCCGAAAGCCCCGTCGCGTTCACGGCCACCAGCCCCAGCACGCAGAAGCCCAAGTGGCTCACCGACGAATACGCGACCAACTTCTTCACGTCCGTCTGCACCCAGCAGATCAGCCCGGCGTACACAATGCCGATGATGCTCAGCACCGCCAGCAGCGGTGCATGCTCGGCGACGGCCAAGGGCACATAACCGAGTACGAAGCGGTAGATGCCATACGTGCCCAACTTCAGCAATACGCCCGCCAGGATGACCGAGCCCGCAGTCGGCGCCTCGGTGTGCGCCAGCGGGAGCCACGTGTGCAGCGGGAAGAGCGGCACCTTGACGGCAAAGCCCGCCAACATGGCGGCCAGCACCCAGCCCTGCTGCGTCGGGCTCATTGTCCTCGCCGCCAGAGCCAGTTCGCCGATGTCCAGCGTCCAGTGTCCGTAGTGACCGGCCGCGTACCACGCGACGTAGACCAGGCCTGCCAGCGCGATCAGCGAGCCAGTGAAGGTGTACAGGAAGAACTTGATCGACGCGATCTTGCGGTTGGTCGATCCGAACACCCCGATGAGGATGAACATCGGCAGCAGCGTGAACTCGAAGCAGATGTAAAACACCACCAGGTCGCGCGCCGCGAACACGCCGATCATCGCCGTCTGCAATATCAGCAGCCACGCGTAGAACAAACGCTGCCGATCGGCAATGGCCGTCCATGAGCCGAGCACGCAGACCGGCCCGAGCAGGGCCGTCAGCGCGATCAGCAGCAGCGCGACCGAATCGATCCCCAGCGAGAGGCGAAGTCCGAACTCAGGGATCCAGTCGACGGCGCCGGCGAACTGGAACGCCGCCGCGTCCTGATAGTCAAACAAAAACAGCAGCCCCAGCACCGGCACGGCGCCCAGCAGCATGCCGAGCAGCGCAGTCCCCCGCGCCTTCTCGGCGGGCATGAACGCCACCGCCAGCGCAAAGATCACCGGTATCAGCATCGCCGCGGGTAAGAGCACGCTGTTCATCGGGCACGCTCCACGGCCTTGGTTGTGTCAGCGAAAACCATCATGCCGACTTGCTCACCAGAAGAAGGACCACCACCACGAACAGTGCCAGCCCGCCGGCCATGCTGCCCGCGTATCCCTGCAACAGCCCGTGCTGCCCGCGACGCAGACGCCCGCCCAGGGCGCTGGGCAACCAGCCGGCCGTATTCACCAGCCCGTCCACCAGCAGCATGTCCACATACCGGAACACCTGCGAGAGCACCCATAGCGGGTTGCGGAACAGGAAATCGTACAACTCGTCCACGTACCACTTGTGCTCGGCCCAGCGCTGCACCGCACCGATCGCCTGCTTGAACGCATCGGCTGCCGGCGCGTGCGCCGCCTCGCGACGACCCCGGTAGTGCAACGCCCACGCGACAACGATGCCCAGCACCCCCACCACCCCCGAGATGTAGTACATCACCTTGTGCGGATCCAGCCCCGCCAGCCACACTGAACCATGCGAGCCGCCCTCGGCGTGCGCGGCCTCGAAGTGAGCGGTCGAGCCGTGCACCATCTCTCCCACCCACCCGCCGTGGCTGAGCGCCACCAGCGGGATGGCGACGAAGGTGAGGATCGCGAGGATCAGCAGCACCGTGTTGATGGCCCAGCCCGGCGCGTGCGGGTGGAAATGCCCGTGCGCTTCGTCGTGAGCGTCGTTGGGCGCGTGCCCGTGCGCCGGGACGTTCCCATGCCCATGATCGTGTGCATGCCCGTGCGCGTGGTCGTCGTGCGCGTGCAGTTCCTCGCCGGGGTGGTACTCCACCGGGCCGACAAACACGCGGAAGAACACGCGGAACGTGTAGTAGGCCGTCAGGCCGGCCGTGATGAGCAGCAACCAGCCGACCAGCCCCGTACTCGGACGCACAAACGCCTCGGCCAGGATGATGTCCTTCGACCAGTATCCGCTGGTGATGACCGGGAAGCCGACCAGATTCAGGCACCCGATGAGCATGGTGATGCTCACGATGCCCCAGCCCTTCATCTTCGCCAGGCCCGAAAGTTTCCGCAGATCCAACTGCCCGGCGAACCCGTGCATCACCGCCCCGCAGCACAGGAAGAGCAGGGCCTTGAAAAACGCGTGCGTGAACACGTGGGCCGCCGCCCCGATGCTCGTCATTACACCCAGCCCGGCGAACATGTAGCCCAACTGCGACACCGTCGAGTAGGCCATGATGCGCTTGATGTCGAACTGGGCCATGCCGATCGTGGCCGCGAGAAAGGCCGTCAGCGCCCCGATCCACGCCACCGCAGGCAGGGCGAACTGCGACACCTGGAACAGCGGATAGGCGCGGGCGATCAGGTAGACGCCGGCCGTCACCATCGTCGCCGCGTGGATCAGCGCCGACACCGGGGTGGGGCCTTCCATCGCGTCGGGCAGCCACACGTAAAGCGGCAACTGTGCACTCTTGCCGATGGCGCCGACCGTGAGCAGCAGCGGGATCATCTGCGCCGTCATCGGAATGTGCTCAAAGTGCCCGTGCGCCACGTCGCTCAGGTAGCCCTGCAACTTGTCGCCGGCGAACAGTTCGGCGTATTCGATGGTGCCGAAGTGTACGAACGTGAGATACACGCCCAGTGCCAGGCCCAGGTCGCCGATGCGGTTGACGATGAACGCCTTCTTGCCCGCCGCCACGGCCGACGGCTTCTTGTAGAAGTACCCGATCAGCAGGTACGAGCACAGGCCCACCCCTTCCCAGCCCAGGTACAGCATCAGCATGTTGGCGCCCATCACCAGGCACGACATGCTGAACACGAAGAGGTTGAAAGCCATGAAGAAGCGGCAGTAGCCCGGGCCCTGGTCATGGCTCATGTACTCGCTGGCGTACAGCCCGATGAGCGTGCCCAGACTGGTGACGAAAAGCATCCACAGGATCGTCAGGCGATCGATGTAGAAGCCGAAGATCGCGCTGAAGGTCTGCCCGTGCCCCTCCCCCCAGGAAATGTCGAACCACTGCCAGGCCTTCACCACGCCCGAAGCGTCCTCGTAGCCCAGAAGCATGGCGAACGCGAGCGCACAGGCGAGCCCCAGGCAGCCCACCGTCGCATACGCCGGCAGTTTGCTCTTCACGCCCATGATGGCAAACAGCGTGCACAGCACCACGCCGAGCATGGCGAGCGCCGGGATCAGCATCACCCACCAGGGGGCAGCGCCGGCCGGCGCGTCCGAAGCCAGGGTGAGCAGCATGTGGCCTGTATCCAGCACCGTGGCAACTCCCCTCTCAACCCTTCAGGTCGGACCAGTCTTCCGAACTGAGCGACTCGCGACGACGGAACAGCAGCACCACCAGCGCCAGCGCCAGCGCCGCCTCCGCCGCCGCCACGGTCAGCACGAAAATCACGAACGTCTGCCCGTCCAGATTCAGGTGATAACGGCTGAATGCGATCAGCGCCAGACCGGCCGCCTGAAACATCAACTCGGTGCACAGGAACATGATGATCAGGTTGCGCCGGGTGATGAAACCCACCAGCCCCAGCGTGAACATCGCCCCCGAAAGCACCAGGTAATGCGCCAGCGTCACGCCGGCCAACGGCTCGGGAAACGCGCCCTGCGCCAGTTCAAGCATCGGATGCACCCTCCCGCAACGACAGATGCCGCGCCTGCATCGCCTTGGCTGCCTCGGCGATGTCCACCTGCCGTCGCGCCAGCACCGTCGCCCCCAGCATCGCCATCAGAAGGATGATGCCCGCGATCTCGATCGTCATCGGGTGCTCGTCGAGCAGGTTGAAGCCCAGTTGTTCGACGTTGCTGGTGCCAAAGCCCTCGGGCAGGGCGGCATGGTTCCCGCCCTCGAGCGCCACCAGCCTCGCATCCCAGTCGATCCGGGCCACGCCGTCGGCCGTCTGAACATCCTGGTCGGCACGGATCACTCCCGAACGGCGCAACTCGCGCTCGACCTTGCGTGGCATCTGAGCGAGCAACTCGGTCGACCCGGCATTCGCCGGAACAGGGGGGAGCATCTCGCTGCCTCGGAACATCATGGCCGTCAGAGCCGCCAGGATCACGAACCCGACCGCTGCGCTCCACACCGGGTCGCGGGCCTCGGTGTCGCAGGTGGACAGAAGATCCTCATCATCTTCCGTCGGAGCCTGCGTGGCCAGCATGATCACGAACAGGTAGGTGATGATGATCGCCCCGGCATAGATGATGATGAGGGCGAACGCCATAAACTCCGCAGAGAGAATGACATACAGCCCGCTCGAAGCGATGATCGTCAGGATGAAGTACAGCGCCGAATACACCGGCCTCGGGTGCGTGATCATCCGCAGCCCCGACCCCAACGCCAGCAATCCGAAGATGTAGAAGAACACGCTGGGCAGCAACTCGCTGTCCGCCGCCCACAGGAACAAACCCAAAGCCCCCAGCCCGATCGCACCTAGGGCGACAACTCCCCCAATCAGGGCAATTCCGGGCTTGCGGCGGGGAAGTGCGAGCGCCACGCCGATCGCACCGATCAGGCAGGCCGCATACAGCAGAATCGGAGCAAGGAATTCGTTCACGCGGAGCATCCCGACGCGGGGAGGGGGCACCCTCCGAAGTCCCCGATTTCGGCAGCGACTGACTGCGCAACGTCGGGGCGTGAGGATAGTGCCGCGCCAGGTTCGCTTCAACTAACCTCGGGCCGGCAGTGAGCGGGAATCCCGCCACCTAACATGCCACCCATGCCCGAGCCGACGGTCCCCGCCCCCTGGCAACGCCGGACTCCCAACGCGCTGACCATCGCGCGCGTCGTGCTGGCAGCCGCGGTTTTCATCGTCTTGAGCGCCTTCGTCGGCCCGGCGGCGCAGGACGGGCTGACCGCCGACCGGATTCCATTGCTCGTCGCCGGCACACTTTTCATCCTCGCCGCCGCGACCGACGCCCTCGACGGGCACCTGGCCCGGCGCTGGCACGTCGTCACCTTGTTCGGGCGCGTCGTCGACCCCTTCGCCGACAAAATCCTCATCCTCGGATGCTTCATCTGCCTGGCCGGACCCGTGTTCGCCGACCCTCGCGGCGTCATGCTCAGCGGCGTCCACTCCTGGATGGTCGTCGTCCTCCTCGCACGCGAACTGCTCGTCACCACCCTGCGCGGGGTGTACGAGTCGCGCGGGGTGGATTTCTCGGCCACGGCCTCGGGCAAGTTCAAGATGATCCTCCAGTCCGTCGCCGTCCCGATCATCCTCCTCGCCCTTGCCTTCGATCCGGCCCAGCCCGGATCGCCGGTTCGGTGGGTAGTGATCGCCACAGCCTGGACCACAACGCTCGTGACGGCCTGGTCGGGTGTTCCCTACGTCATGCGAGCCTGGCGTGTGTCGCGCTCGGGAGGCGCGGCATGATCCGCCGACCCGGCATCTTCTGGAACCTGCTCACCGTGTTCGGGCTGGGACACATGCGCCCGGCCAGCGGAACCTGGGGCTCGCTGCCGCCGGTGGTGCTCGCGGGGTGTCTGATCCTCGTCGGCGCCGGACCGGCAAGCATGCCGTGGGTGTACTACGGGGCTCTGTCGCTGGTGCTGCTGATCTTTGCCGGCGTGTGCGTGGTGCACGGGGACGACGCCGAAGCACGCTGGGGCGCCGACGCGTCCGAAGTCGTGGCCGACGAAGTCGCCGGACAGTGCATCCCGCTCATGTTCATTCCCTCCGCGCTCGAGCAGGACGTCCGGCTGATGCTGGTGATGCTCGCGGGCGCGTTCTTCACATTCCGCTTCTTCGACATCAGCAAACTCGAACCGGCCAACGCGCTGCAACGCCTGCGATCGGGTTGGGGCGTGATGCTCGACGACCTGGCGGCCGGGCTGTATGCAGGGCTGGCGGTGTGGGTGCTGGGGTTGCTGATCGACTGAGCGTGCGTTGTGGCGCGTACACCGGAGCCGTGCCTGAGGCCTGGCGCTACTCCGGCGTCCGCACCGGGCGGGGCGTTCCCAACCGGCTCGTTCAGTCCGACACCGCGTCGGCCTCACGATCGAGCAGCGCCCAGAGTTGTTCGACGTGCCGCGGTGCCGTCGACGGTGCGCCCATCGCCACGCGCAGCACGAATCGCTCGCACCCGTCGGCGTCCGGAAGTTTGGTATGTGAGATGAACGCCTCGCCCGACGCGTTGACGCGCTGAAGCAGGCGTTGCGTCGGCCCATCGCCGGCGGAAAGCCGGAAACACACCAGCCCAGACACGCGCGGCGCCGCGAGCACGAAGCGGGCGTCGGCGCGGATCCGCTGTTCCAGCCACGACGCCAGCGCGACCTGCGCCCGGATGTGCGCCCGCAGCCCCTCGACCCCGTAGTGCCGCAGAACGAACCACAGTTTGAGCGATCGGAAACTCCGTCCCAGCGGAATCTGCCAGTCGCGATAATCAATCACCTGCCCGCTCTGGCTCGACTGGTGGCCCAGGTACTCCGGCGTGATCGACAGAGCCTCGATCAGCACGCGACGGTGACGAGTCCACATCAGGTCGCAGTCGAAGTTGGTCAGCAGCCACTTATGCGGGTTGAAGCAGAACGAGTCGGCCCGCTCGACACCCTGGAGAATCCGGCGAAACTCCGGGCATACCAACGCCGCCCCCGTATAGGCCGCATCGACGTGCAGCCACGGGCGGTACGGCAGCGTCTCGATCGCCGCCCCGATCCTGTCGAGCGGATCAATGGCTTCGGAACTGGTGGTTCCCAATGTCGCGCAGACGTACGCAGGCACAAGCCCATTCGCCACGTCCTCGCGCATCGCCCGGTTCAGGGCTTCAACATCCATGCGGTGTCCGACGTCGCAGGCGATCGTCCGCACGCGGTCGGCGTCATCGGGCCCGTGCGCGATGCCCGCGACCATCGCGGCCTTGATGATCGAACTGTGCGCATGCCGCGACGCATACACGCACAGCGCCCGCGGTTCATGTCCGGCCTGCACGCCCCGGAACCGGGCTGCCAGCAATGCCACCAGTGCCGCCTCCGACGCCGTCCCCTGAATGCAACCTCCGCCTTGGGGCGAGTTGAACGTAAACGACTCAGGCAACCCGATGACCTCGGCCATCCAGTCGAGCAGGCGCATTTCCAGTTCGGTCGCCGCAGGGCTGGTCGCCCACAGCATGCCGTTGACGTTCAGCCCGGCCGCGACGAGAGCCCCGAGCAGCCCGGGCATGGAGCAGTTGCACGGAAAGTAGCCGAAGAACCTGGGTGATTGCCAGTGCAGCAGCCCGGGTGTGATCAACCGATCAAGGTCGGCGATGATGCGGTCCCACTCGCGTTCGTCACCAGGTTGAGCGGGGGCGCTGCGGGGGAGTTCGGCAAGCAGGTTCCCCGGACCGGTCACTGGTGCAGGCGGGCGCCCTTCCAGCGATGCGTGATAATCGGCCAGCCAGTCGATGAGCCGGTGGCCCACGGCCCGGAATTGCTCGGGAGTCATGTGCGGAGCGTGCTGCATCGGCAAGCGTATCGCCGGTGCAGGAGAGGCGGCCGTCCAGGGCAGCGCCCGAATCGGCGACACAACCCTTGCGTGACGTCACGGATTCGAGTACAAGAACAAGTCGCCCCCGGTCCACGTCGGCGCGTGGCGACGGTGCGAGCGGCTTGACCTTGACAGAGTGAGAGGCCCGCCGGCACACGGTCCGCGGGTCTTTTCCATCGGCGCCCTCGACTTCAGGGTGCAGGCGGAGCAAACAGCGCCGCGACCACACCCCGCCAATGCTCGATGGCGTCGCGCGGGTCGTCGAGCTCGTCGAAGGTATCCACTTCCATCTGGTTGCCCTTGCGCATTTCCACCAATGCCCAGAGTTGGCGCCCGGAGGAATCGAGCAGTTCGGCCTCGATCGCCGCCCCGCCCAGGCCCGATCCCATGACTTTGGCGCCAGGGTGCAGGTTCAACAGCCACACGCCCTTGCGCACCCGTGTGAGCGCCACACGCAGACGGGCGACATCGGGCGAAGGTGAAGAGACGACCGTCCGGTGCGGGCGAATGGCGTCGGTCAGCGCCTGTTGCAACTCGCCCGCCAGCACGCGGGCATGCTCGGCGCTCACGTTGCCCTTGCTGTCCAGCCGCAGTTCGACCGGCTCGACGTAAACAGCCTTGACCGCCGCCAGGTCCGCCGGATCGGCCTGATAGGCCTGCCCGCCATTCGAGGGTTCGAGGTTGTCATAGGTCGAGAGGTAATCGGTGCGCGTGGCGCTTGTCTTGCACCCGGCCAGTACGAGCAAGGCCGCCAGCGCGACGGGAAGCAGGCTCCAATGTTTCATGGGGCAAGCGTAGCGGTTCCAGGCTGTGCCCGCAGGCTCCGGCTCCGGGGGATCCCGACCTCGCCGCCCGTCGGTCTTGGCAAAATCGCATCGCTTGTGAGAGATCCGGTGTTCGAGCGCAGAGGAGTTCCGGCAGATCGCCTCGTGCGCACTGTGGATCAGGTACGTGTAGTTCGGAGGACCAGTCCGTGTTGACGCTCAAGCACGTTTCGACGATTGCCGCCCTGCTCGCCCTGGCGGCGGCCGCCAAGAACCAGCCACTCGCCGGCTCAGGCACAACCCGGGCCCCTTCAAAGGCATCCCGCGTCCGGAAGCCGGGCGGTATCCACGCTCAACCGGGCCGGTGATCGCAAAACCGGACGGTGCCCCACCGCAGCGGGAGGTGCATGTCGATCAGGCCCATCGGTGACCAGACCCAGTTGTGCTCAGGCCGCCCGGCGATTTTCCGGTATCGCCCGTCCACGACTTCCAGATCCCACTCGACGCGGGAGAAGTTGACCAGCCATTCGTCGCCGGAGCGGGGCGGACAGGCAGCGTGCTGGTGCCGGTCAAAGGCGGCAAAGGGCATCGCCACTTCCACCGACCAGCCTCGGTCGACGTCCGACGGGTCGTTGAGCGTCCCATCGATGCGCACGCCCGTGCGGAGCCCCTTGATGTACCACGTGTTGTCGGCCTGTCCCCCTTGGCGATAGGGCACGTGGAGCATCAGATCCCACACCGTGTTGAGCGCGTTGATCTCGAACTCGTAGTAGTTCCTGGCGTCGCAACTGGGGTTGAGGAAGATCTCAAAGTCGTTGTCGTGGAAGATCACCGAATCGCGCTGCGTCAGCGTCGCCCAGACGTGCGGCTCCTCCATCTCGGCAGCGAAGTAGAAGCACTGGTCGTCCCAGAGCATCCTGGCTCGCGTACGCAGGGGTGGGAGCGGCTTGAGATCGCCCTCAATGTCGATGAAGTCTTCGGTCCACGGGGCGGCTTGCCAGAAGGGCTTGTCGAGTCGCCCATCGAGGTGGTCGAGGGGGAACGGGGCCCGGAAGCAGTCATAGCGACGCGGCGACTGGGCGGGTGGCAGGCTCATGCGCGATACGATAGCCCGATGCCGAGCACCCTTGGACTGCTCCGTCAAGGCCTGGAGTGTGAACACTGGACGGTGCGCGCGTTCGCCCCGGGCGAGGGTGCTCCGGCCATTGTCCGCAACGGGTTGTTCAAGTCGAAGGTGCCGGGGTGCGTGCATCTCGACCTGGCGCGCGCGCACATCGCACCGCACCCGGGCAAGGGCTTTGCCGAGCGTCAGACGCAGTGGATCGGGAGAACCGGATGGATCCTCGCCGCCGAGTTCATGGCCGACGAACGCGTCTTTGCACGCCAGCGCTGCGAGTTGGTGCTGCGGGGAGTCGATGGCCCGGCCGATGTGCGGGTCAACGGGCGCACCGTCGGACGGACGGCGTCGAGTTTTCTGACTCACCGCTATCCGGTGACCGGCGAACTGACCAAGGGGCGCAACCGCGTCGAACTGCGCTTCGAGCCGATCCTGGCCTTCATCGAGAAGGAACGCCAGCGGCTGGGGGCGCGTCCGCACAACGGCGACGAGGTGGGCTGGGCGCCGTTCCAGTATGTGCGCGCGCCGGCCTGCATGTTCGGGTGGGACTGGGGCCCGCGCGTCGCCACCTGCGGACTCGATGCCGCCGCCATCGAGACCTGGTCGACAGCACGACTGCGCCGAGTCCGCCCCCACTGCATGCAGGATGACTCAGGCGCCTGGAGCGTGCAGGTTGACGTCGAACTCGACAGGACGGGCGACGATGCGGTGCGCGTCTCGGCGATGCTCCGCGACAGCGAGCGTGACATCGGGTTTGCCGGCTCGGAGGTGAACGGGCCGCGGCAAACGACGCTGCATGTGCGCGCGCCGGGGGTGGAGACATGGTGGCCCCGCGGGCACGGCGGGCAGAAGTTGTACGATCTGCACGTGTGGGTCAGCGACGCCGAGGGAACGGCGCTCGACGACTGGACCGGACAGATCGGGTTCCGCACGGTTCGTCTCAACCAGGGACACAGCGGCGAGCGATTCGCGATCGAAGTCAACGGGCGCGCCATCTTCTGCAAGGGATCGAACTGGATTCCCGACGCCCTGTTTTCCGGCGAGGTGACCGGCGATCGCGTGCGCAAGCGCGTCGAACAGGCGTGCGCAGGCAACATGAACATGCTGCGCGTGTGGGGCGGGGGGCGCTACGAGCAGGAAGAGTTCTACCGCGCCTGCGACGAACTGGGTGTGCTGGTCTGGCAGGACTTCATGCTCGCCTGCGCGATGTACCCGGAAGAAGGCGAGTTGCCGGGACTGATCGAGCGCGAGGCCGAAGAACAGGTGTCGCGTCTGTGCGCCCACCCGTCGGTGGCGCTGTGGTGCGGTGGAAATGAGAACGTGTGGGCTCGGCAGGCGTGGGGATGGAAGCAGCGCCTGGGCGCGGCGACGTGGGGCGAGCGGTACATCACCGAGATTCTGCCGGGCGTGTGCGCCCGCCTCGATCCGACGCGCCCGTACTGGGCCAACTCGCCGTGGTCCGGGTCGGGCGAGCGTGACGCGCAGGATGTCAGTGCGGGCGACCGGCACACGTGGGATAAGGAGTTTGAGGGGTATCGCGAACTGACTCCGTTGTTCACCAGCGAACTGGGGCGGCAGTCGCCGGCGACGTGGGCAACGCTGGTCGAGGCGATCGGGCGCGAACAGATGGGCGTCGGCTCGGAGGCGATGGGCTTCCGGCAGCGGGCGCTGGCGGGCAACAAGGCGATCTATGCCAACGCGATGCAGAAGTACTTCGGGCGCGAACCCGAGCACATCGACGAATGGCTCTACCTGGCCCATGTCCTTCAGGGGCGGGCATTGACGATCGCGGCGGAGTGGCATCGGCTGCACCAGCCTCGGTGCGCGGGGCTGCTGACCTGGCAACTCAACGACTGCTGGGCGGGGCTGACGTGGTCGGTGATCGACAGCGGCGGACGGCTCAAGCCGGGATGGCACGCGCTGCGCCGGGCGTTTGCGCCGCGCGTCACCACGATCCAGCCGATCGACGGGCGCGTCATGCTCGGATTGATCAACGACACGCCGGAGCCTTTCGAGGGCGTGCTGACGGTGCGCCGCGTCGGCTTTGACGGGCGCGAGGCGTGCGAGCGGCGTGCAGAGGCGCGGGTGGACGCGAGGTCGAGCGCCATCGTCGGCGGGGTGGCGGAGATGGTGGGCGGGGCCGGTGACGAGCGGAGCGAACTGGTCGTGGTCGAGGGTTTCGGCGAGCGGGCGCTGTGGTTCTGGCGCGACGACGTGGACCTGGCGTACGGGGTGCCGGTGTGCCGCGGACGGGTGGAGAAGGTCGACGGAGGCTACGAACTGCGGCTGCACGCCGAAACGCTGGTGCGCGACGTGGTGATCGAGCCGACGCGCCTGTCGGGCGATGCGGAGTGTGACGACCAGTTGGTCACGCTGCTGCCGGGCGAGCGGCGGACGTTGACGGTGCGGACGAAGGGAGAGTTGGAGGCCGAACGCCTGCTGCGCCCGCCGGTGCTGATGTGCCTGCAGAACTCCAGTCAGAGTGCCCGATGAGTCAACCGCAAGGCGCCGGGCACGCCGTCGAACCTTCGAAAGGGAGCCCCCGATGCGGCCTGATGCGCAGGCATGACCCAGGTCGTCAGGACCGCCTGGCGTAGCGTTCGGCGCAGAAGGGTGCGGGGTCGAATGTGGGCGTTTCCCCGCACATGAGTTGGGCCAGCAGGAGTCCGCTGCCTGGTCCGGTCTTCAACCCGGCCATCTGGTGCCCGGTGGAAACCCAGAGGTTCTGATACCCGCCGGCGCGCCCGATCATGGGCATGCCGTCGGGCGTGCAAGGACGCAGCCCGCGCCAGACCTGCACGTGCTCGGAGGGGTCGGACATGCTGAGCATGCCCGCGGCGCCCTTGGCGATGGCCTGCACGCGGCGCATGTTGACCGAAAGGTCTTCGCCGACCAGTTCGAGCGTGCCCGCCAGGCGCAGGACGTGATCGTGCGGGTTGATGCCGATCTTACGCTCGGCGAGCAGGATGGACCCGCGCGGCTTGACAGGCCCGTGCGGGAGCAGGATCGCGTAACCCTTGGCGCCGAGCATGGGAATGCGAAGGCCGAACGCGCGTCCAAGCGAGCCTGACCAGGCGCCCACCGCCAGCACGACGTGACCGGGCTTGAAAACGCCGCGCGTGGTGCGCAGCGCGCGCACCGAGTCGGCGTTGAGTTCGGCCGAGAGAACCTCGGCGTCCTCAAGAATGGTGACGCCCGCGCGGCGTGCTTGATCGGCCAGGGCAAAGACGGCCTTCTCCGGCTCGCACTGCGCATCGCGGGGATAGTGGATCGCACCGACCTGCCGCCCGGTGATGATGGGCTCGTGCCGGCGGACCTGATCGGGCGAGAAGACCTCGAAGGGAACGCCAAAGGGTTCGGAGAGGCGCGCCAGTTCCACGCCTCCGTCCAGGGCCTTCTGCGATTCGAACACCGCGAGCAGTCCGTTGCGGGCATACCCGAACGGGACCGATGAGTGAGCGGCCAGGTCTTCCCACGCGTCAACGGTCCAGTTGGACAGTTCGACCAGCGCCGCCACGCCGCGCTTGAAGCGTTCGGGACTGCGTCCGGCAGCGATGAAGCCGAGCAGCCACGCGGCCAGCGAGGGGCTGAGGCGAGGTTTGATGTAGAAGGGGCTCTCCGGGTCGAGCAGCCAGGGCAGCGCTTTGCGGGCTTGGCCGGGCGAGGCGAGCGGACGGGCCAGTGAGGGCGTGAGCCAGCCGCAGTTGCCGTAGGAGCACCCGTGCCCGACGCGGCCCCGCTCGAGGAGGGTGACGGATCGTCCGCGGCGGGCCAGTTCGAGTGCGCAGGCCACACCGACGACGCCGCCTCCGATGATCGCGATGTCGCACGATTGTGAGTGGTCGGACACAGGAAGGCTCCGCAGGACGCCAAGCCGCATGATAGGAGACGATTGGCGCCAGCCGGGAGGCCTATTGCTCCCTGTGGATCGCCCGGCCATCGATGTCGATGATGGTGCCCAGTTGCGGCTCGATGAGGCGCGAAGAGCCGGATTGGACCGCCCTTCGGAGGCGCTGCATGGGCTCATCGAGCGGTTCATCACTCAGTTCGAACGTGGAGTGGTGTACGGGGAGCAGGCGGGCGGACTGCGAGAGGTCGGCCATGCGGACCACCTGCTCGGGCGTAGCGTGCATGTGGACCCAGGGGTTGTACGCGCCGATCCCGAAGACGGCCAGGTCAAACGGGCCATGCCGGGCGAAGGACTCGGTATAGGCGGTATCGCCGGCGAAAAGAACTCGAAGATTGTCGGCCTGAACGACATAACTGTTGACGCGCCGGTGCCGGTCGATCAACGTGCGGGCGCCCCAGTGCCGCGGCTGAACAGCCGCGATGCGCAGACCGCGAATGCTCAGCGCCTTTCCCGCGTCGAGCGTGTGGAGCCGCCCGAAAGTCCCGGGCACCAGGGCACCGACGCCGGGCGGCGCGATGACGGATGTGCCGCGATCAGACATGGCGGCAAGCGTCGGACGATCGAGGTGGTCGAAGTGGGCGTGGGTGAGGAGAACCAGGTCGACGCCGCGGATGCACTCGGGCGTGGCCGGCGCGGGCTGAAGCCTCAGGAGCCCGAGGGTGCGCTTGCCCAGTCGTGCGCCGATGCGCACGGAGAGGACGGGATCGACCGCGATGGTGACGCCGGCGAGATTGCAGACCATGGACGCGTGCCCGAGCCAGGAGAAGGCCGGGTCCGCCCCGCGAATGCGATCGAAGAGCCCGGTGGGCGCCGTATCGCCGGGCGGGCCGTAGGAGAGGATGGACTGCACCAGAGCCCGCGGATAGCGGCGAGCCGAGGAGCGGACGGCACGGACGGCTCGCTCGAGTCGGGCCCGGGTATCGGGAGAGACTGCTTCGGGCTCAAGGTCCATATGCTCCATCGTCGGCAAGCAGACACCCCGAAGGCAAGTCCGAACGCGAACAGACGCAGCGATTGCGTCGTGGCGAGGTGAGCGCGGTGGGAATCGACTGGGCGGCATTCTTCGCCTGGCTGACGCTGATGATGCACTGGGGCATCATCATCGGACTGGGCTTCCGCATCGTGACGAAACGGCGTCCGACGGGGGTTTCCCTCGCATGGCTTACGGTGATCGCGACCCTTCCGTTCGTCGGGGCGGTGGTCTACCTGCTCGTGGGCGAGTTGTGGTTGGCGGGTTTTCGGGTCCGTCGCGCCCGCTCGCTGGGCGACCAGAAGCGGGCGCGTCTGCGCGAACTCCGGGTCGAGTCCGAGGCCCACATCGGAGTTTCTTCGGGCCCGGCGCAGGCGCTGGACGCGTACGCCTCGCACGGGCTGGGCGTGCCGACGCTGGCAGGCAATCGGGTCGATCTGTACCCCGAGGCCGACCAGGCGTTTGAGGCGATGGTGCGCGACATTGACAACGCTAGGCGTCGCTGCCTGCTGCTTTTCTATATCTGGAGTTGCGGGGGGCGGGCCGACGCGGTGGGCGAGGCGCTGATCCGGGCGGCGCGGCGAGGGCTGGAGTGCCGCGTGCTGCTGGACGCGGTGGGCAGCCGCCCGTTCTTCGGGTGTGACCTCGATCGGCGCATGCGTGAGGCGGGCGTGCAGGTGCGCGAGGCGCTGCCGGTGGGCAGGCTGCGATCAGTTCTGGCCCGCATCGATCTGCGCAACCACCGGAAGATCATGTCGATCGACGGGCGCGTGGGCTATTGCGGGAGTTTGAACCTCGCCGACCCGAAGTTCTTCAAGATCCGAAAAGGTCCGTGGGTCGACATGATCGCCCGGGTGGAGGGCCCGGCGGCCGAGGCGCTGGAACTGATCGTGCAGCAGGACTGGTGGGTCGAGCAGGGGCAGGAGGGGGGCAAGCCGTTCGAGGACGTGAACATCGGCGCGTATCGACCGGGCGAGGTGCCCATCCAGGTGGTCAGTTCCGGGCCCGGGCAGACACCCCGGGCCACGCACGACATGCTGCTGACGCTGGTGTATGCGGCGACAAGGGAGTTGATCATCACGACGCCGTACTTCATCCCCAGCGAACCGATGGAGAATGCGCTGATCGGCGCCGCACGCCGGGGCGTGCGGGTGAGCCTGGTGCTCCCGGACAAGGTCGACTCGCTGATGGTCAAGCACGCCAGCCGTGCGTACTACCAGGAACTGCTCGACGAGGGGATCGAAATCCGGCTGTTCCGCAACGGCTTGCTGCACGCCAAGACGATGTCGGCCGACGGATCAGTGTGCATGTTCGGGTCAGCCAACATCGACCGGCGGAGTTTTGACGTGAACTTCGAGACGACGATGTTCATCTATGACGAGGGCGTCACGGCGCAACTCGTGGCGCTGCAGCGTTCGTACATGGACCGATCAGTCCGGGTGGATCGCGAGGCCTGGTCGCGCCGGGGAGTGCACCGCCGACTCATCGAAGGCGCAGCCCAACTGGCCTCGCCGCTGCTGTAGAACAGCCGGCAGTGTCACAGAGTAGCAGCGTGATACGAGCCTGAAGCGCCAGCGAGGGAGTTCGGGCAAACGGCAAGCGGGGATCATCAAAGCGCGGAATCACACATCTCAAGTAACCACGTCTCAAGTCCCCTTCACTGGTTGCTCAACACCAGGATCTCCACCTTGCGGAACTCAATGGGGTGGCTCTCGGCCTGGAGGGCGATGTAGCCGTCGTCGAGCAGGAGTCCGTGGGTGTCCATCAACTTCTTCGCATCTGCGTCGGCCGGGTCGAGTTGCGGCATGGTGTATTCAAGCACGGGCTTGCCGTCGATGAGATGCCGGACCAGTTCGTGGTTGTGCACCTCGACCTCGACGGTGACCCACTGGTCGCCGTGGTAGGTCTTGCTGGTCGAGTCGGTGCAGTGCTGCTTGTGGAGTTGATCCTTGTAGACGACGTTGGTGCCGGGCGTGCAGAGGTTGGCCGTGTGGCGCTCGTTGGTGCCGTCGCCGCCGAGGAACTGAACCTCGATCGAGACGGGAAAGTCCTGGTCCTTGCGCATGGAGGCGGGATCCTGGGAGTGGATCATGACGCCGCTGTTGCGGAAGGCCCAGCCGGGTCCGCCGGCGCACTGCTCGCCGACAAAGCGGTACTCGATACGCAGGCGGTAGTCGGAGAAGGGGGTCTGGTAGAAGATGTGCCCGAAGCGGCCTGCGAAGTTGTCGTAGTTCTCATACCCGATCTTCATGACGCCGTCTTCGACGCGGACCGTGTCGAGGTAGTTCTGTCCGAGTTCGCAGCCGGTGAACTTGGGTTTCCAGCCGTCGAGGTTCTTGCCGTTGAAGAGCGGGATCCACTCTTCCCGCGGTTGTTCGGCCGAGGGATCAGCAGGCGGGTCAGCCGGTTGGTCAGGATTGGCGGCCGGGGGAGCGAAGGCAAGCAGGGTGGCGAGGGTGAAGGTGAGAGTGTTGGTCATGACGAACTCGATTGGGTTAGTGTGATCTGCCGGACTGTAACCTGGCGTTTCGATGACCGGCGTTTGCCGTTTGCCCGAACTCCATCGCTGACGCTTCGGGCATCGTCCTTTGCGAGCGATGCGCCACTCTGCCACGCTCTTACTCTACCGACCGATACAGCCCCACCTCTGAGAGCGTAGCACTGACGCGGGCAGCGATGATTCGGACGCGGACACGCTCGGCCTCGGTGAGCGGCAGCCGCACGATGCGCCTGGAGCCGACCGTCGTTCCCCGGGCCACCTCGTACCAGCGGTTACCCAGCCATACGTCGATGCTGTACCGCTCAACACGCTGGCCGAAACGAGCGATGTCCTCCTGAAGCACCACGCGGTTGAAACGCTGTTTCTCGGGCAGGTTGAGCACGATGCCGGCTGATCGCACCCCGTCGGGGGCGCGCCATGCGGTCGAAGGGTCGGCGTCGAGCAAACTGGCGGGCCCCTCGGCCGTCGACGTGTCCGAAATCGTCACGCCCGAGCCCGCCGCCAGGTTGCGTGAGTAGGTGCGCTGGACTTGCCGCCCGACTTCGCGAAGCACCTCGACATCGCGGTCGGCGAAAAGCCCGCGCCGATCGGGCGGGACGTTGAGCAGCAGCACGGTGTTGCCGCCAACCGAACGCTCCCACACGTCGAACATCTCGTCGGCGGGACGGACGTGCTGTTCTTCGTCGCGCCAGAACCACCCGTGACGGATGGACGTGTCCGTCTCGGCCGGGTACCAGTGCAGCGTGCCGCCCTCGGCCAGCGTCTCTTCAATGCGCGCCATGCTCCCAAGGTCCGCGTCGGTCATGTCGGGCCAGGTCCAGTTGTCGGAGGTACCGCCGATGGGAATGACGCTCCACTCCGCCGCCCGGGTCTGACCGGCCTCGTTGCCGCACCAGCGCACGTCGGGGCCCTTGATCGCGATGACGGCCTGCGGCTGTGTCTTGCGGATCAGGTCGTACCATGCCTTGTAGTCATACGTCTGCCCCGTGCCGGGCCTGGGGTTGGCGCCGTCGAACCAGACTTCGCTGATCGGCCCGTAGCGCGTGAGCAACTCGTAGAGTTGATTGAGAAAGTAGCGGTTGTAGTCGTCGACGACGTACTCAAAATGCGGGCCTTCGTGCTCCACGCCGGGCACGGGCGTGGGAATCAGGCTCTTCGTCGGCTCGCTTTGGTTGCCGTAGATATTCGCGTGGATCGCGTGCAGGTCGGCGGGCGAGAGGTAGAACCCGAGTTTCAGGTCGTGGCGCCGGCAGGCTTCGGCCAGTTCGGCCATCACGTCGCCCTTGCCGCCTTTCCAGGGCGATGAGCCGACATCGTGCTCGGTGTAGTTACTCTGAAACAGGCAGAAGCCGTCGTGATGTTTGGCGGTGAGCATGACGAGTTTCATGCCCGCGTTCTTCGCTTCGGTGACCCACTGGTCGCAGTCGAGGTCGGTGGGGTTGAAGATGGCCGGGTCTTCTTCGCCGGTGCCCCACTCACGTCCCGTGAAGGTGTTGACGCCGAAGTGCACGAAGCAGGTGAACTCAAGTTGCTGCCATGCGACCTGGCGCGGGTGCGGCAGCGTCTCGGCGGCCATCCGCTCGAGATCGGTGAGCGGACGGGTGACGGGCTGAAGCAGACATGACGAAGCAACGGTGAGCGCGAGCGTTGAAGAAGCGAACGGCATGACCTACTCCAGCGGGATGCGCAGCCGCGTGCTGATGTCCAGGAGATCATTGACCACCGCAGGGACAAGCGGAACCCCGTTCCTGGTGCGATCAGCCAGTGCTTCCTGCTCGGGGTCGCCGGGCAGGATGGGCCCCTGCGTTCCGGGCGCCGGGCGGGCCGACTTCATGACGCGCCGGAACTCGTCGCACTGGGCCTTGAACTCATCGGGGTCGATGAAGCCGGCGACGTCCATAGCGCCGAAGAAGTGTCCGATTCCCTTGCCCACCGACCGTGCGGGAATTTCCTGTCGCAGCGCGAAGGGCGGGCAGAACGGGCCCCAGTTGGCGCCCGACAGGGCCGCGCAAAGCAGATCGACAGCAATGGCCAGGCCGTAGCCCTTGTGCCCGCCATGCTCGCGGTCGGAGCCTAAGGGGAGCAGCGCGCCGCCCTCGACCATGCCGTCGGGGTCGCAGGTGACGTGTCCCTCGCGGTCGATGGCCCAGCCGTCGGGGATTGGCTCTCCGGCACGGCGGGCGATCTCGATCTTGCCGTAAGCCGCTGCACAGGTGGCCATGTCCACAAGAATCGGCGGCTCGCCCCCGCCGGGGAAGCCGATGCAGATGGGGTTGGTACCGAGCATCCGTTCGGCCCCCCAGAGCGGCGCGACAAGTTTGGTCGTGTTGGTCATCGACCACCCGATCATGTCATGCTCGATGGCTTTGCAGGCGTAATAGCCCGCCGCCCCGTAGTGGTTGGTGTTGCACACGCTGACCCAGCCCGAGCCGGCATCCGCGGCCTTGTCGATGGCGATCTGGTTGGCCTTGGGCCCGACAACCAGCCCCAATCCGTTGTCCCCATCCACAGTGGCGACGCTGGCACGCTCGCGGACGATGCGAATCGTCGGTCGCGGGTTGATGCGCCCCAGTGTGAGCATGTCGAAGTAGGTGTGCAGCCGGGCGACGCCGTGCGAGTCGATGCCGCGCAGGTCGGAGTATTGCAGGACGTCGGCAGCCAGTCGTGCGTCGGGCTCGGGGACGCCGAAGTGCTCGAAGACGCGCACGGAGAAGGTGTGGAGTCGGTCGGGCGCGAAGTTGGTGGCGGCGTGCTCGGGCATGGGCGGCTCTACGCGTCGAGGCGGGTGAGTTGATCCTCGAGATCAAAGACTTCGGTCATTTCCGACCACCACTGCCCGTCACCCGGGTCAGCGCTCGGGACGCGCTGCTGGTAGGTGCGCATCCGTTCGTCCCACTGGCGTGTGCGGGGATCGTTTGCATAAGTCTGGTAGTCGCGGGCGGGGTCAAAGGAGTCGTCGGCCTCCATGTACATGAACAGGCGATTGCCGTGCAGGTAGATCCGCATGGTGCGGATGCCGATCGCCCGCAGCCCGCGGAGCACCTCGGGCCGCCTTCATGCAGCGCAGCGTAGTGATCCCCGATGGGCATTGCAAAGGTGCAGCCCGGTCCGCTACAGTGCCATCGGGCCGCCTCGGCGGACGGGCAGGGGACCACGACATGGGCAGCGAGCAGTCGTCTGGTTCGGACAGCCGGCGTCAGCGCTGGGCGTTGCCCACGTCGCCCAGGCCCATCGCGATCATCGGGGCGGGCGGCATCGTCGTCAATGCCCACCTCCCCGCGTACGCCGCCTGCGGCTTCCGGGTGGTGCGGATCTTTGACATCGACCGCACGCGCGCCGAGGCCGCCGCCAGGCAGTTCGGCGTCGAGCAAGTCGCCGGCACGCTGAACGAAACGACCGCGCTTGGAACCGACGTGGTGTACGACCTGGCCGTGCCCGCCGGCGCCGTGATTGGCACGCTCGAAGCCCTGCCGGTCGGGGCGACGGCGTTGATTCAAAAGCCGATGGGGCTCGACCTCGATCAGGCGTCGGCGATCGTGCAGGCGTGCCGATCGAGGAACTTGACGGCCGCGGTGAACTTCCAGTTGCGATTTGCGCCGGCGGTGATGGAACTGTCGAGCCTGGTCGGGCAGGGCGTCCTGGGCGACCTGACCGACGTGGAGATGCGGGTCAACACCTTCATGCCGTGGGAGCAATGGGAGTTTCTCCGCCACATCCCGCGGATGGAAATCCTGTATCACTCGATTCACTATGTGGACCTCATGCGCCACCTGCTGGGCAGAGCACACGGCGAGCCGTCGCGCGTCATGGCGCGCACGACCAGCGACCCGCGCTATCCGCAACTGGCTTCGGTAGCCTCGACCATCGTGCTCGACTTCGGGCCCAGTGTGCGCTGCACGATCTCGACCAATCACCAGCACGACTTCGGGCCGCAGCATCAGGCCTCGCACCTGCGGGTGGAGGGCACCAGCGGAGCGGCCGTGGCGCGACTCGGGGTCAACCTGAACTACCCCAGGGGCCTGCCCGACACGCTAAGCGTGCACATCGGGCGCGAAGAGTGGCGTCCGATCGAACTGGCCGGCAATTGGTTCCCCGACGCCTTTCGCGGGCCCATGTGCAACCTCCAGCGTTTCGTTGCCGGCGAAGATGACGTGCTGGTGACACGCATCGACGACGCCTGGAAGACGATGGCCGTCGTCGAGGCCTGTTACGAGTGCGACCGATCGGGCGGGGTTACCCCCAGGAGCCAGCCATGACGCGACCTGCGGCCACCATCATCGACGCCCATCAGCACTTCTGGCGCCCGTCGCGCGGCGACTACGGCTGGCTGACGCCGCAGATGAGCACGCTCTACCGCAACTTTGAGCCAGGCGACCTCAAGCCCATGCTCGATGCGTGCGGCGTGCGGGCGACGGTGCTCGTACAGGCCGCGCCCACGGTGGACGAAACCCGCTATCTGCTGTCGCTGAGCGAGGCCCACCCGTGGATCCGAGGCGTCGTCGGCTGGGTCGACTTTGACCACCCGGCCGCCGGCGTGGCGCAACTGGCCGAACTGGCGTCGCATCCGATGCTTGTCGGCGTGCGCCCGATGGTGCAGGACATCCCTGACGTGGAGTGGCTGCGTCGTCCGTCGCACGCGCCGGTGTGGGATGCGATCGTCGAGCGGGGGCTGATGTTTGACGCGCTGGTCAAGCCGGCGCACCTGGAAAGCCTGGCCGGGCTGCTGGAAGATAGGCCCGAACTCCCCTGTGTGCTCGACCACGCAGGCAAGCCGACGGTCGCATTGGGCAAGGACTCGGGCTTCTGGGTGTGGGGCAACTGGATGCAGCACATCGCGCGCGAGTCAAGCGTATGGTGCAAAGTGTCGGGCCTGGTCACCGAGGCCGGGCCCGGCTGGAGCGTCGACCGTCTGCGCCCGTTCGTCGACGTTCTGATCCAGGCGTTCGGCCCGCGCCGGCTGATCTGGGGCAGCGACTGGCCGATGCTCAATCTCGCGGGCGACTACACCCGCTGGTTCCAGGCCACCGAGGTGCTGCTGGGCGGGTTGTCAGGCGACGATCGAGCCGCGGTGCTGGGAGGTAACGCGGTACGTGCGTATCAACTGGATGGAGTGCCGGCGTGAGCAATGGACCGAAGATCACCGGCCTGTGGGTCGTCGACCTGCGTTTCCCCACGTCGGAAACGCTCGACGGCTCGGACGCAACGCACACCGACCCGGACTATTCAGCCGCCTACGTCGTGCTCGACACCGACGAATCGGATGGCAACCCCTCGCGACAGGGTCACGGGCTGACCTTCACCATCGGGCGCGGCACCGAGGTCGTCTGCGCCTGCTGCCGGGCGCTGGCGCCCTTCGTGATCGGCAAGACTCTGGGCGAAATCACGGGTGGCTTCCTGAAGTTCTACCGCTCGCTCACCAACCAAAGCCAGTTGCGCTGGATCGGGCCGGAAAAAGGTGTGGTGCACCTTGCGACGGCCGCCGTCGTGAACGCGGTCTGGGATCTGTGGGGCAAGGTCGAGGGCAAACCGGTCTGGCAACTGGTCAGCGAGATGCGGCCCGAATACCTTGTTGAACTGATCGAGTTGCGCTATCTCTCCGACGTGCTGACAAAGACAGAGGCGCTGGACATCCTGCGCGACCTCGAACCCTCTCGCAACATGCGCCTCCAGGCCCTCATTGCCGATGGCTATCCCGCCTACACCACCTCGGCCGGCTGGCTGGGCTACAGCGACGAGAAGATCACCTCGCTGGTGAACGAGGCCGTCAAGGCCGGCTGGAACCACTTCAAGATCAAGGTCGGGGCCGACCTGGAAGATGACATCCGGCGCTGTCGGCTGATCCGCCGACTGATCGGGCCGGATCGCTGCTTGATGACCGACGCCAATCAGCGCTGGGACGTGCCCGAAGCCATCGAGTGGATGAAGCCGCTGGCCGAGTTTGATCCCATGTGGATTGAAGAGCCGACCAGCCCGGACGACGTGCTGGGGCACAAGGCGATCGCCGACGCGCTGCGTCCCCTGGGCATCGGTGTGGCGACAGGCGAGATGTGCCAGAACCGCGTGATGTTCAAGCAGTTCATGCAGGCCGGCGCGATGGACGTGTGCCAGATCGACTCGTGCCGCCTGGGCTCGATCAACGAGATCCTCGCCGTGCTGTTGATGGCCGCCAAATTGGGCGTGCCGGTGTGCCCGCACGCGGGTGGCGTGGGGCTTTGCCAGTACGTCAACCACCTGGTCATGCTCGACTACATCGCAATCTCGGGCACGATGGACAACCGGGTGGCCGAATACGTCTCACACCTGCACGAGCACTTTGTCGATCCGTGGGAAGTGCGCCGCGCGGCGTACCGGCTGCCCGGTGGCGCCGGCTACGGCATCACCATCAGGCCCGAATCGCTCGAAGCGTTTGCCTATCCGGGCGGGGCGGAGTGGAAGCGGCGACTGGCCGCCGGGAGAGTGGTGCAGGCATGAGCGGACGACTGGAAGGAAAGACGGCGTTCATCACCGCGGCCGGCCAGGGCATCGGGCGCGCCACCGCGATCGCCTTTGCGCGCGAAGGGGCGCGCGTCGTCGCCAGCGACGTCAACGACGAGGCACTGGCGTCGCTGGTGCGGGAGACCCAGGGCATCGAGCGCCTGCACCTCGACGTGACCAACGCCAACGCCGTCATCGCGGCCGCCCGGGCCCACGCCGACACCGACGTGCTGTTCAACTGCGCCGGCTGGGTACATCACGGCACAGTGCTCGACTGCGACGAGCAGGCCTGGGCCAGGTCGTTCGAGATCAACGTCACGAGCATGTACCGCACCATCCGCGCGTTCCTGCCCGCGATGCTCGAACGCGGGCGGGGCAATATCATCAATATGGCCTCGGTCGCCGGCAGCGTGCGCGGGGTCACCAACCGTTTTGCCTACGGCGCCACCAAGGCGGCCGTGATCGGGCTGACCAAGGCCGTGGCGGCCGACTATGTGGGGCACGGCATCCGCTGCAACGCCCTGTGCCCGGGCACCATCGAGACGCCGAGCCTGGAAGGACGCATGAAGGCGCTGGGCGACTATGAAACCGCCCGGGCCGCGTTCATCGCCCGCCAGCCCATGGGCCGCCTGGGAACGCCCGAAGAAATCGCCGCTCTGTGCGTGTATCTTGCCAGCGACGAATCGGCGTACACCACCGGACAGATCCACATCAGCGACGGCGGCTGGAACACCTGAGAAGGAGACGCTCTTGCAACGCTGCACACCTTTCATCGTTCTTCTCACCTCCCTGCTGTTCGCCTGCTCCAAGGCCCCCGAAAGGCCCGCCGGCGCGACCGGCCAGGCCGGTACGACGCCCGAGGTGACCGAGAAGATCAAACTGGGCGTGATCGCCAAGGGCACAATCCACGAGTTCTGGCTGGCCGTCAAGGCCGGCGCCGAGGCCGCCTGCGCCGAGCAAGGCGTCGACATGCTCTGGGATGGGCCGAGCACTGAAACCAGGCACGATGAGCAGCGACGGATCCTCGAAAACATGGTCAGCGCAGGCGTGAAGGGCATCGTCATCGCCCCCACCTCGCACGAAGCACTGGTGCGCCCCGTCGAAAGCGCCGTCGCGGGCGGTGTCCCTGTGGTCGTCTTCGACTCCAACCTCGACGGGGAGTCGTACATCAGTTTCGTCGCCACCGACAACAAGGCCGGCGGCAAACTGGCCGGAAAGGCGATCATCGAGCGCACCGGCGGCACGCCGCAGCGTCTGCTCATGCTGCGATACACCGAGGGATCAGGCAGCACCCGGGCGCGCGAGGCCGGGTTTGAGGAGGCCGTCGCCGAGACTCCGGGCGCTCGACTGCTCGAATCGCAGTTCACCAGCGGCACGACCGAGGGCGCGATCGACGTGGCGACCAACATGCTCAACCGGTACGTGGTCGACGGCAAACTCGAAGTCGACGGCATGTTCGCTGCCAACCTGCCTACCACCATCGGCATGATGCGGGCCCTCGATCGCCTGGCCAAGCAGGGTGTGACCGTCAACGTCGTTGCCATGGGCTTCGACTCCTCGGAAGAACTCATCAACGGGCTGAAGGACGACAAGATTCAGGGGCTGATCGTGCAGGATCCGTACGGCATGGGCTACACGGGAGTGCAGACCATGCTCTCCTACCTGCGCGGCGAAGACGTGCCCAGGTACATCGACACCGGTGTCACCCTGGTCACACGACCTGAACTCGACAAGCCCGAGATCCGCAAACTGCTCGGGCTCAAGGACTGACGTGGACGCGGGCCCGCTGCTGGAAATGCACGGCGTGCACAAGCGCTTCGGCGCTACGCTCGCCTTGCGCGGAGTCGATCTCGAACTGCGGGCCGGCGAAGTGCTGGCGCTGGTCGGTGAAAACGGCGCCGGCAAAAGCACGCTGATGAACGTGCTCTCGGGCGTGCATGCGCCCGACGAAGGCTCGATGCGCATGGACGGGCGGGCGTTTCGCCCGCGCAGCCCGCTCGACGCACGCCAGGCCGGCATCGCCATGATCCACCAGGAACTCTCGCTGGCGCCGCACCTCTCGGTCGTCGATAACGTGCTGCTTGGAGCCGAGCCGCGACTCGGACCTGTGCTGCGCCGGCGCCGGGCGAGCCGGCGCACGCAGTCGGCGCTCTCACGCGTCGGCCTGTCGGACGTCGATCCCTCACGCCGCGTCGACTCGCTCAGCCCGGCGCAGCGGCAACTCGTCGAACTGGCCCGGGCAGTGGCCGCCGACTTCCGCGTCCTTGTGCTCGACGAGCCGACCAGCAGCCTGGGGCGCGAAGATGTCCGCCGCCTGTTCCGGCTGATCGCCGATCTGCGGGCAGCCGGCGCCGGCATCGTCTACATCTCTCACTTCCTCGAAGAGGTAATGGAGATCTCCGACCGCTACGTCGTGCTGCGTGACGGGCAGTCCGTCGGCGGCGGACGCACCGGCGAGGCCGCTGTTACGCAGATCGTCCGAATGATGGTCGGACGCGAGGTCGAAGATCTGTATCCGCGCACGGCTCGAACCCGGGGCGAACCCGTGCTGACAGTCGACCGGCTCGCCGGGCGCAAACTCCCGATGCACGCGACCCTGACGCTGCACCGCGGCGAAGTCGTCGGCATCGCCGGGCTCATCGGCGCAGGACGCACCGAACTGCTGCGAGCGCTGTTCCGCCTCGACGCCGTGCGCTCGGGCCGCGTCGCCGTCACTGGCGCGGCCGGGAGCCCTCGCAACCCGGGCGGCATGTGGCGCGCCGGCGTCGGCATGGTCTCCGAAGACCGCAAGAGTGAAGGGCTGATGCTCGCCCGCTCGATCACGCACAACTGCACGCTGACGCGACTGCGCGGCCTGGGACCCGGCATGTTCGTGCGACCCTCGCGCGAGAGCGCCGCAGCCGCACGCTGGGCTTCTGCCCTGAGCGTGCGCTGCCGCAGCGTCGCGCAGCCGATCAATGCGCTCTCGGGAGGCAATCAGCAGAAGATCGCCATCGCGCGCCTTCTCCACCACGACGCCGACGTGCTGCTGCTCGATGAACCCACGCGGGGGATCGACGTGGGCTCCAAGAGCCAGATCTATGCGCTGATCGATCAACTCGCGTCGGGCCGGTCGGAATCAGGCTCAACCTCGCGCCCGCGGGCCATTCTGCTGGTGTCCAGTTACCTGCCCGAACTGCTCGGCGTGTGCGACCGCATCGCCGTCATGACCCGCGGGCGGCTCGGTCCGGCCCGCCCCGCGTCAGACTGGACCGAGCACACGCTCATGCTCGCCGCAACCGGACAGGAGAATGCATGAAACGGAGACTCAGCCTGCGTCAGGTGGCCTCGCTGGCGGCCCGCGTCGGCGCGCTGGCGCTGGTCTTTACGCTCTTTGCGCTTCTCGTGCCCGAAGGGCGCTTCGTCGACGTCCGCAACGTCGAGAATATCCTCGTGCAATCGGCCGTCGTCTCTGCGGCCGCGATCGGCGCCACGCTGGTCATCATCACCGCAGGCATCGATCTTTCCGTCGGCTCTGTCGTCGCACTGACGGTTGTTGTGATCGCGCGGGTGCTGCGCGCAGGCCCGAATGACCCTTCCGCCCTGTGGGCGCTGCTGGCCGTGCTCGCCGGGGTCGGCGCGGGAACGCTGGTCGGACTGCTCAATGCAGCGCTCATCACTTCGCTGCGCATCGTCCCGTTCATCGTCACGCTCGGCACGCTTCAGATCATCCGCGGGCTCGCCAAGGGCGCCGCCGGCAACGCGGCCATCTCGGCACCCGAAACCTGGATCAACCCCATGCTCGACTCGGTGCGCCAACAGCCCTGGCATTGGGTTCAACTCCCGCCCGGCGTCTGGCTGGTGCTGGTGCTCGCTCTGCTCACCGCCCTGATGCTCCGCTACACCGTGCTGGGACGCCACATCTTCGCCATCGGCAGCAACGAGAAAACCGCCCGCCTGTGCGGCGTCAGCATCTGGCGCACACGTCTGATCGTCTATACCCTCGCGGGTTTCTTCGCCGGAGTCGCCGGCATCCTCCAGTACTCCTACATCGGGCTGGGAGACCCCACCACCGCCGTCGGACTCGAACTGGCCGTCATCGCCGCCGTCGTCATCGGCGGGGGCTCGCTCATGGGCGGAGAAGGCACCATCTCCGGCACCATCATCGGGGCCCTCATCATCGGTGTCCTCGGCGCCGGCGGCGTGCTTATGGGCTGGCCCAAGTGGATCCAGGAAGTCATGACCGGCGGCATCATCGTCGCAGCCGTCGCCATCGACCAGGTGCGACAGCGCGCCATCCTGCGCTGAAGCGAAACCGGCATCTTGCCCGTCATCGACAGCCAGGCTCGCAACCGCCCACGGACGCGACGCCCGTGCCACCCCCGGCCCGCGCCGGCCTCCGCAGGTCTGCGGCTACCAGGAACACCCTTCCGAGAAGGCCCGCAGGTACATCTGCACGTCGAAGAAGTTGATCACGCCATCATGCGTCAGGTCCGCACGCGGATCAGCAGCGGCGAACCAACTCAGGTAGGTCTGCACATCGTAGAAGTCGAGTTGGTTGTCGACGGCCAGATCGACAGGGCAGATATCGCCGAGCACAACCTGCAAGTCGTCGATGTGGTTGTACCCGTCTCCCAGATCGCCGCGGACGCTCACGAAGGCGACGGGGTGGCTCGATATGAAGCCCGCAAAACTCCGCCCTCCGCCGTCGTTGACGTGAGCCGTGATCGAACCAAGGTAGAACCCGTTGTACGCGTAGGCATCCACGACCTGATCGCCCTGCGGGTCACACTGCCAGAAGCCGAAGGCCTGAATGTACCTCCCCGGCGCCGGGCGCACGAGATAATCGGAAAACGCAGGCGCTCCGGCGCCGAAGTTGGAAAGCTGGTTGGTCCCGGAATGGGCGAAGTGGACGTCGGTGTAGACGCCGGGAAACACCGCCGCAAGGTCGGTCTCCAGCGTCACACCCAGCCCGGGCAGTTCGGACACCGGGTCTCCCTCAGGATCTGTGTCCGGAGTCCCGACAAACCCCTCGAAGGTCTCCAGGGGGACATCACCGCCGGCCGCAGCCCGCCATGCCGCCTCATCGATGCTCGACCCGCTGAACACGGTCAACTGCGCCGACGCGGTCGATCCGGCTATGGCGAAGAAACACAGCACGTCCAGCCTCTTCAGCAGCATCGCAACCCTTTCGGTTTCGGAGGATTCACGCTACACACATGACCTGGACAAAGCAACGACTTGGCTTGCGATCGCCCGCCTTGCCCGCAGCCGAGCCCGCCCGCACCGTGCAAATCGTCTCCGGCGGCCGGCGCAAAAGCCGGTATTATCGGGACATGCACACACTGGCCCTGCTGGTTGGTCTTCTCTGCCTCTTCGACGGTGCATCGGCGCAGGTCCGCGTTCTGCCCGTCGACGATCCGGACAACAACCTCGGCGTAAGAATCGTCGACCTGGCACACGACGCGGCGCGCCAGGTGGTTGTTGATCGTGAGAAGGGGCAGTATCTCGGGCATGTCTCCACCGTTCTGCTCGAAGACGCCAGGACCATCATCGCGGTCTATCCCAAGGGCCACGGCCGCGGTGCGATCGTGATGAAGCGATCCGAAGACGCCGGAAAAACCTGGACCGACCGCCTGCCCACGCCGTCGAGTTGGGAGACCAGCAAGGAAGTCCCGACGATTCACCGCGTCATCGACGCCGACGGCGTCAAACGGCTGATCCTGTGGTCCGGGCTATATCCCGCGCGGCTGGCTGTCAGCGAGGACGACGGGCGAACGTGGAGCGAACTGGCGCCCGCAGGCGACTGGGGCGGGATCGTCGTGATGGGATTCGTCGAGCCGCTCAGGACTCCGGGTCGCTACCTGGCGATGTTCCACGACGACGGACGCTTCTTCACGAGCCGGAACACACAGCACAAGCCCGTCGTGTTCACGCTCTACAAGACCTTCTCCGACGACGGCGGGCTGACCTGGTCGCAACCCGAGTCCGTGCTTGCCCGCTCCGACATCCACCTGTGCGAGCCGGGCGCCATCCGCTCGCCCGAAGGCGATCAACTGGCCGTCCTGCTGCGGGAGAACTCCGGAGCCAGACGCTCGCACATCATCTTCTCGAACGATGAAGGCCTGACGTGGAGCGACCCCGTCGAACTGCCCGCCTCGCTCACCGGCGATCGACACACCCTTAAGTACGCCCCCGACGGGCGCATCGTGTGCACCTTCCGCGACAACTCCCGCCCCACAAACGCCGGCTCATTCTCGCGCGATGCCAACATCGACACGCTCGGCATCGGCAGCCCCACCGAGGGCGACTGGGTCGCGTGGATTGGCACCTATGACGACCTCGCCCGCCAGAAGCCCGGGCAATATCGCCTCCGCCTGGGCGACAACACCCGCGGCTGGGACACCACCTATCCCGGGCTCGAAGTCCTGCCCGACGGCGCCTTCGTCGCCACCACGTACGGCTATTGGACACCGGGCGAGCAACCATACATCCTCAGCACCCGCTTCAACCTTCACGAAATCGACACGCTGACCGAGGGGAGCGACTGAACGCCGATGCAGCACGGGGCCGGCCCATGGGAAGTCTCGCGCCGTGCGGCGATGCTCGCAGCGCTTGGTGCCGGCGTCGGCTACGTCTTCTGGCCCGATCACACCCGCGCCGCCCGTCGCGCCCCCCGCGGCCGCATCGAACTGACCTACTGGGAAAAGTGGACCGGGCCCGAAGGCGCCGCACTCCAGCAGATCGTCGACTGGTTCAACCAGTCGCAGGACCGACTGTGGGTGCGGCTGCTCAGCGTGTCGGACATCACCAGCAAGGCCATGGTCGCCATCGGCGGCGGAGATCCACCCGATCTGGTCGGCCTGTTCACCTTCTCGATCCCGGTCTACTCGGCCGCGAGGGCGATCATGCCTCTGACCGAGTTCGCCCATCTCGGCGCGTTTGAACTCGACCGTTATGCCCCCGGCATCGCGGCGCTGCTCGCGCCCGACGGCATGCCCTGGGCCGGCGTGAACACCTGCTACACACTGGGCCTCTACTACAACCGACGCCTCTTCCTCCAGGCCGGGCTCGACCCCGACGCGCCACCCCGCACCACCGAACAACTGCTCGACGTGGCCGAAGCCCTCACGCTGCGCGACGCCGCCGGACGCATCACCCAACTGGGCTTCGGCGCGATCCTGCCGCCCTGGTGGCCCTACATCTGGCCCATGCTCTTTGACGCGCCGATATTCGACAAACTCGCCAACCGCTGCACCATCGCTTCGCCCGGCTGCGTGGCCGCATACGAGTGGGTGCAGCAGTCAGCCGCGAGACTCGGTCCGGCCGCAGTGCGCGCCTTTGCGCAGGACTTCGGACGCTCGATGCACGGGCCGGGAGATCCCTTCATCTCGCAGCGCACCGCCATGATCGTGCAGGGCCCGTGGGTCGCCAACTTCATCAGACAGTACAGCCCCGATCTCGACTTCTTTGCCGCCCCGGTGCCGCTGGCGCCCGGGCTGCCCGAGCCCGATCGGCCTCGCGGTCTGCTCGAAGCCGACGTGATCATGATCCCGCGCGGGTGTCCGCACCCCGAAGAAGCCTACCAGTTTCTCCAGTTCACCCAGCGGCAGGATGTGCAGGAGAAACTGTGCTCGCTGCACTGCAAGCCCTCACCGCTGCGCGAGGTGTCCGAGCAGTTTCGGCGCACGCACCCCAACCCGGCGGTCGATGTGTTCGACGCCATCGCCAAGAGTCCGCGCGTCAGCGTGCTGCCGCAGACCAGCGTGTGGGAGCGCTTTGCCGACGAGACCACCAGCGCCTTCGACGCCGTCTGGGACGGCGCCGATGTGAGCGCCACTCTGCACGATCTGGAGTCCCGCCTTCAGCGCCAACTCGACCGGGCCGCCGACATCCGCCGGCGCCGCGACGCCGCAAGGGGAGCCGGATGATGCCGCGCTTCTCCGCCGCCATGCGCGATCAGGCCGACGGCTTGCTGTGGGTCTCCCCGTGGGTGATCGGATTTCTGGCCTTCATGGCCGTTCCCGCCGCGATGAGCGCCTTTTACAGTTTCACCGACTACGCCCTGCTCGAACCGCCCGTATGGATCGGGCTGGACAACTACCGCGCTATCGCCTCCGACAAGCTCTTCTTCCTCTCACTCAAGAACACGCTCGTGTATGCGCTGGGCACCGTCACCCTCGGCACGATCGTCTCCCTCGCGCTGGCCCTGCTGCTCGATCAGCCGTTGCGCGGGCGCGACCTCGTCCGCGCCATTGTCTTCCTCCCTACCCTCGTTCCCATCGTCGCCGTCTCCCTCGGATGGATGTGGATCTACAACCCCAACACCGGCCTGATCAACGTCACACTCCGCGCCGTCGGTGTCGAGCACCCGCCCAACTGGCTCGGACTGCCCGGCCTGGCCATGGGAAGCCTCATCTTCATGAGTTTGTGGATGGTCGGCTCGGCCGTGGTCATCTACGGCGCCGCCCTGCGCGACGTGCCCGTCGCCCTCCGCGAAGCCGCCGCCATCGACGGCGCCGGGCCTGTCTCACGCTTCTGGAACGTCACCCTGCCGATGATCTCCCCGGCCGTCATGTTCAACGTCGTCATGAGCATCATCTGGTCGCTCCAGGTCTTCGCGATCCCATACATCATGACCAAGGGCGGACCCAACAACTCCACGCTCGTCTACTCCATGTACGTCTTCCGCTCCGCCTTCGAATACGGTCGCATGGGATACGCCAGCGCGCTGGCCTGGCTGCAACTGCTCGTCACGCTGGCCCTCACGCTCGGCCTTCTGACGCTGGCCCGCCGATTCGTCTACTACAGGGCCGCATGAAACACCCTCCGCGCCAACCCGTCGACGCGCACGGTCCGCACAGCCCGCGCAGACCGCCGCGCCTGCTGCTGCACGGGCTGCTCTGGTCGGTCGCCTTCATCTTCCTCCTGCCGCTGGTCTGGATGTTCACCACCTCGCTCATGCCCGAGGAACGCTCGACCAGCGCCAGCCTCAGCCCCTTGCCCGCACTGATCGACGATCAGGGCCGACCGCTCTCGATCCTCGAACCCCGCTACTACGGCGCACTGGCCGAACAAGCCGCCGACAACTACTCCCAAGTCATGCAGACCCCCGTCGCCGACTTCCGCCGCTATCTGCGAAACTCCGTCATCGTCGCAGCCCTGAGCGTCTCCGGCATGACCATCTCCTCGGCCGTCGCCGCCTACGGCTTCGCCCGCATCCGCTGGAAAGGACGCGACCTTCTCTTCACCCTCGTCCTGGCCACCATGATGATCCCTTTCACCGTCGTCATGGCCCCGCAATACCTGCTCTTCAAGCACCTCGACTGGATCGGCACCTTCCGCCCCCTCTGGATCCCCGCCTGGTTCGGTGGCGCCTTCAGCATCTTCCTTCTGCGACAGTTTTTCCTCGGCATTCCCCGCGAACTCGACGAGGCCGCCCGCATCGACGGATGCGGACACTTCGGCATCTTCTGCCGCATCATCCTCCCGCTCTCCCGCCCCGCGCTCACCGTCGTCGCCCTCCTCCAGTTCATCTGGTGCTGGAACGAGTTCGTGCAGCCGCTCATCTTCCTCAATCATCAGGACATGTACACCGCCGCTCTCGGTCTCCAGATGTTCCAGAGCCAGCACGGCGGCGTGCCGTGGACCATCGTCATGGCCGCCTGCGTCATCATCGTCCTGCCCATCATCCTCGTCTTCCTCCTCGCCCAGCGCACACTCGTCCAAGGCATCGCCACGCAGGGTCTGAAGGAATGACCTGGATCGATCGGCACTCCGAGCCGACGAAGCGATGAAGTGGCGAAGAGGTTCATACGAGCCCGAAGCGCCACCGAGGGAGCCGGCTCGAAATGTGCCACCGACCGGCCTGCCGCTCAGTGCCTCACCCCCACCATCACGTCGTTGACGTTGGTTCCGCTGGCGCCCGTCCTGAGCAGTCCCCCGCAGGCCTCCAGCGCCGGGTAACTGTCGTGATTCCGCAGCGCCTCTTCCGGATCAACGCCGTTCGCTCGCATG
Source organism: Cyanobacteria bacterium CYA (assembly GCA_008363215.1). Classification (GTDB taxonomy): domain Bacteria; phylum Planctomycetota; class Phycisphaerae; order Phycisphaerales; family UBA1924; genus J022. Next base: position 333,181 of record RHKP01000001.1, on the reverse strand, counting down.
CGTGCAACGCTCTGCCCATCGACCACTCCCCCGGCCGCGTCGGTCGGTCCATCCACCCCATCCGTGGCCAGCGACATCACCGCCGCGCCAGGCACACCCTCGATCACCGTCGCCGCCGCCACAGCCAACTCCTGGTTCCGTCCGCCCTTGCCGTGGCTGGCGCCGACATGCACCGTCGACTCCCCGCCCCACACCACCGCCGCACCCGTCGGCAGCCCCCGCACGACCTCGCCCAGCCGCGCCCCCACCACGCCGGCTTCACCCTGCACGCGCTGCTCGACACCGACGATGCGCAGCCCGCGCCGCCGCAGCGCCTCGCACGCGGCCTCGACCGCCAGCACATTGCTCGCCACCACATGATGCTCTACCGACGCAAACACCCTGTCGCCCGGCTTGGGCGTTTCGATCTCCTCGCCGCGCACTCCGCGCCGCAGCAACGCCATCACGTCCGCGTGGTCTCCGCCCAACCCATGCCGCTCCATCACACGCACCGCATCGGAGAAAGTGGTTGGATCTGGCGCCAGCGGGCCCGATGAAATCACGTCCAGCGGATCGCCCAGCACGTCGGAGAGCACGAACACGCTCGTCGCCCCGCCCACGCGCACCCGCGCCAACTGCCCGCCTTTCACCCGCTCGCAGTGCTTGCGCACGCAGTTGATCTCGTTGATCGTCGCCCCGCTGCGCAGCAACGCCTCCGTCAGGCCCGCCATGTCGTCCAGCGCTAACGGCTCACGCGGGGCTGACAACTGCGCCGACGCCCCGCCCGAAAGCAGCACCACCAGCCGCTCGTGCCCGCCCGCCTCCCCCACAAACCGCTCGACCGCGTGGGCCGCCTCGACATTGCGCAGACTCGGAATCGGATGATCGGCCGCCAGCACCTCCACCCGCCCGCCTGCCCGCTCCGTGTCTTGCACGTGTTCTGCCCGCGTCACCACCAGCCCGCGCGCCACACGCTCGCCCCACAGACGCAGCCCCGTCGCCGCCATCGCGCTCGACCCCTTGCCCATCGCCAGCAGCACCAGTCCGTGCGGCTCGCCCGGAAGCCGATCGGCGAAGCGCGACAGAGCCTCCCCGGCGTCGCACGCCCGCAGCACCTCGGGAGCAATCTCCTCGCGCAACATCGCCGCCGCTCTGTTCATCACCGCTCCACAGACACGATGGGCACCCACACCGTCGCCACACCGCCGGCCCGCAGCACCTCCAGCCGCAATCGCGCTGCCCCTTCGATGCGCTCTCGCACTTCGCTCATCCCGATCTGCCCGATGCGGAACCCGTCGATCGAAAGCACCCGTTCGCCGTCACGCAAACCGACCCGGTGGGCCGGCAACCCCGGTTCGACGCTCCACAGTTCCCACATCGAACCAGCCTCGCGAAACTCCGCGCCGATCCCTCGCGTCGCCTGCGCCGGCCGGTCGCGGACTCGCTCCAGCCACACCACGCCCTCCGCTTGGTCAAACGTCACACGCATTCCCTCCAGCCCGCGCACGCCGACCCGCGCCAGCCCGCGCGTCGATTCGATCACCGGCCGATCGAACTCCATCGCACCGATCCGAGCCGTACCGTCAAGCCGCCCATCCTCCACCGTGCTCGAGCCCCCGAGCATCAGTACCCGCTTGGAGGCGCGCGTGCCCGGCTCAAATGCGATCCTCTCCACCGGCACCGCCCAGCCGCTCGAACTGCCAGAGTCGATCAGCACCTCGATCGCGTGCCCCCCCACCTCGGCCTCCACGATCGGCAACTGCTCGTCGACCACTCGAACACGCTGCCCACCCCTCGCCTGCTCGATGCTCACCCGCCTTGACGCAAAATCGATCGTCAACGGCAGGTCGCGGAAAAGTGGATAACCCACGATCGCCGCCACCGGCTCGCCATACGCACGCGTCAACGCCGAAAGGTCGGCCACAAGCGCATCAACCTCCTCAAACCGCGCCACACCCAGTTCGAGGCGACCGATGCTCACCTCCCCCAGACCCTCTAGGCGATGCCCTTCGGCGTTGATCACCGTGCGATGCGTCGAACGCACCCGACCGGCCAACTGCTCGGCCAACTCCGGTGAAACCACGCACGCCGACGACCCGGTATCCAGCACCACCGTCACCAGCCCGATGCCGTCGATCCGCGCTTCAAGCAACGGGGCGTCGCGAAAGCCCCGCACAGGGAGCCACGCGGGCATGTCCGATGCGAAATTGGTCCGAACATGTCGCGGGGCACACCCGAGCAGGGCAAAACCCGACGCGAGAACCAGAATCAGCCCTTGACAGAACCTTCGCATTCCCTCAAACTCCTCAATAGGAGGGGAGCATACAGGGGCTGCCTCCGGTGAGCACGACGCCGTCCACAGCCAAGGTATGCCGCATTTGTGGGGAAGATTGCTCCAATCGTCCCCGCTTGCGCGATCAATTCGGACGCTACTACTGCCGCCCCTGCGCACGACGGGCTCTCCGCCCCAACGCCCCCAACCTGCTGGAAGAAACCGACATCTCCGGCCTGTCGCAGAGCATCGACCAGTCTGACTTCCTGCCCTCACTCATCGAGGAGGTGCGCCGCAGCGCCATGGAGGGTGAGCCACCTGAGCCCACCGCCCCGCCCCCGGCTGAACCACATCCGCAGACTGACGACGGCTCCGTCGCCCTGGCCGACGACTCGGCCGTCCCGCAACCCGACGGCTCGACCGTCGCCCTGGTTGCTGAATCCGCCGCGCTCGCATCCCAGCCCGATGACCAGATCATCCCTCTCGCGCCCGAAGACACGCGCGACGATGAACAACTCAAGACCTGCCCGGTCTGCTTCCACCGCTTCCCGCCTCGCGTCGGTGTGTGCGCCAACTGCGGCTTCGATGAAAAGATCGGAATCTCCTCTTCCCGCTTCATCGAGGCGTCCCGCCAGCCTCCCAAGGGCCACTCCGCCTCGCACAAGCCCTTCGCCTGCCCGGACTGCGGGTATGACATGAGCCGGGCCGCTTCGCTCCAATGCCCCGAGTGCGGGCACATCATGCCCACCCGCGCCCACGTCATGCGCCAGGAACTGGCCAAGCAGACCGAGTACGAGGCTTATCACACTCCGGCCGTCTACCTCGCCCTCGGACTCGTCGGCGCTCTCATTGTCGGCCTTGCAACCATGGGCTGGCCCATCGTCGTCATCCTGCCCTCGGTCTTCATCCTCCAGGTCGCCGTCGGGCTGCTGGTCACCTACGCCTGCATGTTCTTCTGGATCGGCTTCGACGCGCCCTTCAATCTCAACCTGCTGCGCCTCTCGGCCGTCTATGCCGGCTCCATCTGCGCCGCCCTGCTGGCGACCACCCTGCTCGGATGGGGAATCCCCGCTTTCAGCGTGTTTGTCCTGGCTTTCCTCATCCTCAACCTGCACCTGCTCGACTTCGACTTCGTCGACGCCGCCGCCGTGGCCATCCTCAACATGATCGTCGCCATCGCCGGATACGCGATCCTCCCCGGCTTCATCGCGCTGTTCGCCTGAGTCTCACTCCAGCGACACCGGCTCGAACACCAGTCCGTCTCCCGCCAGACTCGCCAGGTAAGCGTCGATCTGCAGGTGCGACGACACGCGCCGGATGTGAAAAGCCGCCCGCACCAGGTCGGCCCGCTGCAGCATCTCCATCCGCTCCGGCTCAACCCCCAGCCGCCGGTGATAGAACGCGCATCCCTCGTGCTGAATCAGCACCACCCGCTCCAGTTCGTGCGCATCCACCAGGAACTTCAACTCGTCGATCACTCCCTCTTCCTCGAGCCTTGCTTCGATATGCCCGGCCAGGCACCCCGGCCCGCCCGGCAGCGCTACGCGGTCATAACGCGGCAGATGCAGCCCATTGTGCAGAAAATCGTCGAAATGCTCACCTATGCGCCCGTCCGAGCAGTACACCGCCGCCGCATGGATCCGCTTCGACTCATACGCCAGGCCCGACTTGTACATCCCCGAGCGTACGCCATCGCCCGCCCGCCCAAGTCCGGCCTTCACTTCGATATGCACGTCGGGCAACTCGCCCCTCCTACCACGGATTCTTCACGTGACACGCCCGCCCCGTGTTGACAATGTAATCCTGGTGATACTCCTCCGCCTCCCAGAACGTCTCTGCCTTCTCCACCTGCGTGACAATCCGATCCTTCACCCTGCCGGATTCCTGCAACTTGCCGATGTAGTCCTCGGCCGCCCGCCGCTGCTCCTCGCTCGTGTACCACACGCCCGAGCGATACTGCGTCCCCACGTCCGGGCCCTGCCGATTCAATTGCGTCGGGTCATGCATCACGAAAAACGCCTCGAGCAGCCGCTGGTACGAAATCTGCTCCGGGTCAAACACCACCTTCACCGTTTCCGCATGCCCGGTGTCCTTGTTGCACACGTCCTTGTACGTGGGCTTCTCGGAGTCGCCCTGCATGTACCCGCTCACCGCATTGATCACCCCCGGACCCTTCTGGAAATAATGCTCGATCCCCCAGAAGCACCCGCCGGCAAAGTATGCAGTCTCGGTCTTGATCGGCTGACTCTCGGCCGGCAGTTCCTTCCCCTTCTCGACAAAAACCAGCGATGCTGAGTTCAGGCAGTGCCGCTCGCCGGTCGGCTTGGGCCCGTCGTCAAACACATGCCCCAGATGCGCCCCGCAACGCGCACAGTTGATCTCCGTCCGAACCATCCCGTGCCCGCGATCAACCTTGCGCGACACGTGCTGCGGGTCGAACTCACGATAGAAACTCGGCCAGCCCGTACCGCTCGTGAACTTGTGGTCGCTGGAAAACAGCGGCAGACCGCACACTGCGCAGCAGTACACCCCTTCCTTCTTGTTGTCCAGCAACGTGCCGCAGAACGGCGCCTCGGTCCCCGCCTTCTGCGTGATGCGATACGTCTCCTCATCCAACTTCGATGCCAGTTCGGCCACGCGCTCCTTCGACAACGGCGTGATGTCATACGCCGAACGCGAAATCATCCGCTTGCTCTGCTCGATCACCGGTGATGCCTCCACGGAAATGTCTCGTTCGCCTTCCTGCGCCGGACGTGCGTCCGACGGCGCAGGCGGCGGTTCATACGCCTCGGGAAGCCTGGCCTCGATCAAACCCCCCGTCTGCGGCCCCCACCGAGTTTGCACCGCGAACAGCGCGACGCTTGCCGCCGACCCTAGAACCAGCACCATCGTCACGACGTGAAGCGTCTTCATGCCTTGCATCCTATCGGGCCCCGTCAGCAGACCCTCACCACCGCTTTCGCCCGCGGCCCCGTGTCCGACGCGCCGATCCGCACAACGCCTGGCCCACCCCGCCTATTCCTCCACCGGCTACCCGAGGCCCCAACTCCGGTAGCCTGCGCACAACCCCGGAGTTGGTCATGCCGCCCATCACTGCCCATCGATGGGACAAGCCTGCCTGCGATCACCCGATGCTGCTGCGTGACCGGCGCCGCGTGATCGGGCAGCAGCCCATGCTCTCGATGGTCACCCTGCACAACGGATTCCAACTCGATCCGCACGAGCACGAGAACGAGCCGTTTTCCTGCGTACTCGAAGGCCGCATCGGCTTCACGCTCGTGGGGGGCGCCGCGACGCGGACCGTCACGCTCGAGGCCGGACAGGTGCTGCATTTGCCGCCGAACGCCCCGCCCGGGGCCGAGGCCCGGGAGACCTCGCTCATACTCGATGTGTCCAGCCCTCCAAGAGCGACCACAGGCGTAAATCGCCCGCAAGCCACCTCAAACGCCCGGGGCTGAACTCCCCGGCCCGGGCAAATGTCGAAGCGGACAGGGGGGGATTCGAACCCCCGGTACGGTTACCCGTACACAGCATTTCCAGTGCTGCACCTTCAGCCTCTCGGTCACCTGTCCGGGCACTGGGAGACCAGTCTAGGCCGAGTCCTTCAAACCGGTGGCCCGGCTCACGGATCCGGGAATCGCCTCCGTTCAGAGTCCGTGCGAGCGCTCCGCCTGCACCAGCCGCCCATACGCCCCCGGGGCTTGGCGATGGACCGTCCGCTTCCACATCCAGTCCACACCCCGCACCCCGCCCGAGCACCGGACCACCAGCCACCCGCACACCCACCCCACCGCCGCCCCGGCCAGCACGTCGCTGAGGTAGTGTCCCCCGAAAAGCACGCGCCCCGCCCCGACCATCCCCGCCAGCACCCACAGCAACGGGCGCAACCGAGGGGCCAAACTGCCAAGGAACACGCTGAACATCACCGCAAAGGCCGTGTGGCTCGACGGCATTGACCACAAGTCCGACGAGATCGGCCCCCAGAACTCCCACGCGTGGCGCTCCCCACCTTCCGGGCTGACCAGGTATCGCCCCCACGGCCCCAGGATCACCCCGGGGTCTTCAAACTTCGGACGCGGTCGCCCCACCAGCATCTTCAGTGCAATCGTCACCACCCACGTCAGCCCCGACGCCGCTGCCAGGTCGAGCAACCGCCGCGCCCGCCACGGCTGCAAGAGCACAAACGCCACGCTGACGATCACCATCGAGCCGAACTGTCCGTACTGCTGGATCGCCTCGAGTTCGCGCTCCGCGTCTCCGCTGAGACGCTGTCGCAACCACGCGGCCGCATCGGCGATCGCCCCGTCAAAAGGAAACACGGCGCACGCCAGTGCGACCAGCAGCAGCCCCACAGTCCATATCCGGGGGACGATGCGCGGGTTATAGTCGCTGCGTCCGGTCATTCAGTTCTGGAACTCACGCACGCCTTGTTGCTCGACACCGATCAGTCCCACCGTTGGCTGGAACGCGCCGTACGCGGGTGGCGCGGAACGGTACTGCTCACCATTCTGTGCCTGGCAGTGTATCTCCCAGGCCTGTCCGGCATTCCGCCGATCGACCGCGACGAAAGCCGCTTCGCGCAGGCCAGTCGCCAGATGCTCGAATCGCTCACTCTGCCTGAGTCCGAGCGAGTCCCGGGCTTTCACGACGGCGGACTGGCCGTCCCGAAAATCCAGAGCCTCCCCCGCCTCAACAAGCCGCCGCTCATCTACTGGCTTCAGTCGCTGTCGGCCGCGACGTTCACCGCCGGCGACTCCTCGCGCGACGCACTGTGGATGTATCGCCTGCCAAGTGTCGCATGCTCCATCATCGCCGTCCTGCTCACCCGGTGGCTCGGTACGCGCCTCTTCGATGAGTTGACCAGCGTGCTCGGCGCCGCCGTGCTGGCCGTCTGCCCCATGCTCGTCTGGGACGCGCACCAGGCCCGCGCCGACCAACTGCTTCTCGCGTGCACCACCAGCGCCATCGCCGCCCTGTGGTCCATCCGCGCCCGTCCACCGGCCGGCGGCCCGACTTCGTGGCTGCTCGCCGCCTGGCTCTGGGTCTCCATCGCGCTTGGCGTTCTGGCCAAAGGACCCATCACGCCGCTGGTCGTCGCACTGACCGCCCTCTGCCACAGCAGCGTGGCCCGCGACTGGCGCTGGCTGAAGCGCACCAAGCCCCTGCTCGGCGCTGCCTTGCTCATCGTGTTCATCGCGCCCTGGCTCATCGCCGTCGCACGCGCTGTCGGCACAGATGTGCTCTGGACCACGATTGTCAGTGAAACGCTCGGCCGCAGCGCCGTTGCGCGCGAAGGGCACTTCGGCCCGCCGGGCTACCACACGATCTTCCTGGCCGTCCTGCTCTGGCCCGGCTCGCTGCTCACCCTGGGCGCCTTCATCCGAACGTGGAAACTCGCGGTGCGCCTGCCCCCGCCCGAGCCGGGCTTGACGCGTCGCCGGCGCTGGCGCACCCTCCCGGCCCGCTGGCGCCAGCGCGTGCTCGGGCGCGAACGTGAACTCTTCCTCATCTGCTGGATCACTCCATCCTGGCTGTTCTTTGAACTGCTCATGACCAAACTCCCCCACTACACCATGCCGATCTACCCCGCCCTGGCGCTCATCGGCGCGGCCGCCATCGTCGACGCCGCCCGCGCCCGCATCGACACATCCTCGGGCGAACGTGCCCTCCGCGGGCTCAACCTCTGGTTCGGCATCGGCGTCGCCCTGTGCTGCATCACGCCCATCGGACTCTCCCTCCTCGGCGGGGGCCCGCTTGCCATCGGCCTCGCCGCGATCGTCGCCGTTGCCTGCTTCTTCCTGCTCCGCCGGGCGCGCCAGGAGGCCTTCGAGGGCCTGCTGCTCCGTGCCCAGATCCTGGGCATCGCCGCCAGCGTGCTGTTCCTCGTCGGAGCACTCGGCATCATCCTGCCGCGTGCCAGCGTCGTGTTCGTCTTTCCGCGAGCCGCTTCGGCGCTGCCCACCGATCGTCCCGTTGCCTGCGCCCGACACTTCGAGGACAGCGTCGTCTTCCTCACCCGCGGTCGCATCGAAATCATCGACAGGATCAACATCCGAAAGTGGCTCGCCTCGCACCGCGACGGCACGATCATCGTCACACGCCGCGACAGCGCCGGCGAACTTGACCTGCACCGCATCGACACCTTCGCCGGATTCAACTACGCCAACGGCCAGTTCGTCACCCTCGACCTCGTGGAATCAGCCCGGTGACCGAGCCGCTACCCATCGCCGGTGTCCTGCTCATCGACAAGCCCCTGCGCCTGACCTCCATGGCCGTCTGCGCCAGGATCCGCGGCAAACTCCGCGGCGGCGGCGCACCCAGGCGCATCAAGGTCGGGCACGGGGGCACGCTCGACCCGCTCGCCACCGGCTTGCTGGTCATCCTCATCGGCAAGGCCACCCGCCTGTGTCAACAGGTCATGGCCGACGACAAGGAATATCTGGCCACCATCGACCTGGTGCACGTCTCCCCGACCGATGACCTCGAGTCGGCTCCGCAGGCGATCGACATCACACGCGTTCCCGAGCGCGCCGACGTGGAGCGCGCCGTCGCCGGATTCGTCGGAACCATCGAGCAGGTGCCGCCCGCCCACTCGGCGATGTGGGTCGCCGGGCAACGGGCCTATGACCTGGCCCGGCGCGGGCACGACCCCGCGCTTGCCGCCCGCCCCGTGCGCATCGACGCGATCGACATCCTCCGTTATGACTTTCCCACGCTCGAAGTTCGCGTCACCTGCGGCAAGGGGACGTACATCCGCAGTCTGGCCCGCGACATCGGGCGGGCGCTGCGCACCGGCGGCATGCTCACCGCCCTGCGCCGCACGCGCATCGGCGCCTTCCGCGTCGAGAACGCACACACCCTCGACACCCTCGGACACACCATCGACCCGTGGTCGCTCAATCTGGGCGACTTTGCGCCGAATGCAGATAATTCACGCACCGACGTGGAATGACACCGCGTTGGAATGGAGTGCGGGCGCCTGCTCGACGCCGCGAAGGGATCCGTCGTCGGGTGTCTCTCCGCGTCGCATGCGACCGGCAAGCCCGAGGTTCACGGTGCTTGCCACCCGGACCTGTGTTCGAAGACTCACAAAGGTCCGGCGTCCATTCGTGCGACTTTCAGATCGCGCTCCAACTCGATACGCTTGCACCATGACTCCGCGCACTCTCCTCGCTGCCGTCGTCCTCTCCCCACTGTTCGCCGCTGCACCGTCCACCCGCGCCGATGATTTCGACCGCGATCGCGCCGTGCTGCTCGAGGGAGTATCGGCCATCGGTTCGCCCGGCGTGCCCGGGCCGCTGCTCGTCGCAGGCAAGACCACCTTCGCCGTGGTCACCGGCAATCTCGGCGGAGCGGCTGCTCCCGTCGTCGCCGCGGGAACCCTCGGTCGCGGCCGATTCGTCGGCTTCGGGCACAACGGGTTCTTCGGCGATACCTCCTACGACACCCCGCGCCTGCTCGCCAACGCCGTCCGCTGGAGCGCCGACAAGCCCGACGCCCGCGTCTTCGCCCCTCGCAACATTGTCGAAATGCTCAACTCCACCGGGCTCTCAGCCGTCGAAACTCCGCGCGATTGGGCCGCACGCCTGACCGAAGTCGACGTCCTCTGTCTCTCTCACGGCGCGCTGAGCGACGACGAGCAGCAGGCCGTCGAAAGCCATCTCCGCAACGGCGGCGGCGTGCTCTTCGCCGGGCTGGGCTGGGGCTGGCTCCAGGTCACGCCCGGCAAGACCATCCAGCAGCACCCCGGCAACCGTCTCTTCGCCGAGCACGGGCTCATGTGGGCCGATGGGTACATGGACGACACCGTGAAAGACGGCTTCGACGCCGCCCGCCCCATCCCCTACGAAGTCAATGCCCGGCAGGCGCTCGACCTGCTCATCAAGGGCGAGTCCGACGCGCAGGCCCTTTCGAAGGCCTCGCAGACTCTCATGCTCGCCGCCCGTACGCTACCCATCAATGACCGCCTGCTCCGCCCGCGTCTGCGTGATCTGGCCGCCGAACACGCCGGGTCGGCCGTGCCCACCGAGCAGTCGCCCCTGCGCGCGGGCACACAAGACCTCGAACGCCTGCTCCTCACCTACGCCATCGCCGAAGCCCGCGCGCTGCCGCCCGAGCGTGTCGAGGCACACGCCGCCGCCGCCGATTTCCCGGGCCTGCCCGAGGCCGGCGCCACGCGCGTTGCACGCGACCTCACCATCGACCCAACCACGCGCGGCTGGAAATCCACCGGTCTCTACGCCGAACCGGGACAGGTAATCGTCGTCCACGTGCCCGATGCGATGGCCGACAAGGGCCTGGGCATCCGCATCGGCTGCCACACCGACCATCTCTACGACCTCGACCGCTGGCGCCGCGCGCCCGACATCTCCATCCAGGTCGCCATCACCGAGCCCGTCACCCGCGTCGCCAGCGCCTTCGGTGGCCCGATCTACCTCGACCTGCCCGACCACGCCTCGCCCGAGTCGTTCGACATCTCCATCCGCAACGCCGTCGGAGCGCCGATGTTTGTCCTCGGGCAGACCGATCCGCGGGAGTGGCGTGACACCATCCGCCACTACCCCGCTCCCTGGGCCGAACTGGTCACCAACAAGGTCATCCTCTCGGTGCCGTCGAGCAGCATCCGCGACCTGGAAGATCCTGTCGCGCTGATGGAGTTCTGGGATCGCGTGCTCGACGCGGCCGCCGACCTGGCCGCCATCCCGCGCGAGCGCACGCGTCCGCAGCGATACGTCGCCGACCGACAGATCAGCGCCGGGTACATGCACTCGGGCTATCCGATCATGACCCACCTCGACGCGAGCGCCCCGATGACCCGCATCGATCAACTCCGCGCCGGCAACTGGGGACTGTTCCACGAACTCGGGCACAACCACCAGAGCGGCGACTGGACCTTCGGCGGCACGGGCGAAGTTACCTGCAACCTCTTCTCGCTCTACATCATCGACACGCTGTGCACCGTGCCGCCGGGGCAGCGCGGGCACGACGGCGCGACCGGGGACGTGGGGCTCGACGAGTACCTCGCGGCCGGAGCGCCCTTCGAGAAATGGCAGCGCGACCCGTTCCTCGCGCTGCGCATGTATATCCAGATGCAGGCCGAGTTCGGCTGGAAGCCGTTCCAGCAGGTCTTCGCCGAGTACCGCGACCTGCCGCGCGACCAACGTCCGCGTAGCGACGCAGAGAAACGCGATCAATGGATGGTGCGCTTCAGCCGCACCGTCGAGCGCAACCTCGGCCCGTTCTTCGAGAAGTGGGGCATCCCCACCTCTCAGGCCGCGCGCGATTCCATCGCCGATCTGCCGGAGTGGATGCCGGAAGAGTTGGCCGAGCAGCCATGACAAGCCGATCGTCCGTCTGGCGAACTTGATGGCCTCATTCGAAAAAGATGAATCAACAACCGCTCGCGTACCGGTTCAGACAGGCGATAAGGTCAAAGATATCGAGCCGACGATCGGGCTCGACGTCGGCCGCCAGACTTCCGCGTGGGAATGCGTTGAGGAATCCCTGTACGTCAAAGAAATTTCTGCTGCCTTCAGAGTTGAAATCGGCGCGACGCCCGCACGAGTCAGGCCGTCGGTCGCTGTGAGAATCGTCGCCGCGCCGCACACCCGCAAGTCAGAATGACGATCTGATAACCGGTCCACACGCCATGTCGGTGCATTCTGGTCGCTTGAACCACCGATCTCACACCTTTCACGCCGCACCAGCCGCCCGTGCAACCTATACCTACCACTCGCTTGGGGCGTGTCAATCTCAACGTGCTCGGTTCGTGTAAGCCGTGGCAGGCCTGTCGCGCCTCACTGCCACGGCGCCCGCCAGCCCGATGCTCACAAGCACCCCCGGCCCCGGAGTGTTGATCCACGTCCGCGCGCCTGTCAGCGCCAGCGTCGTGCCCGGGTCGTTGGGCGCGATGATCGACGCTCCCTCTGTGCTGTCCGGATAGAAACTCAGCCCGCCGTCGGCCGCCGGGTTCATCGGCGCATACTCGACCCGACCAGACCCATCGGCAATCGTCACTTCAAAGGTGAACAAGTGAATCGGGTTGCTCAGATCGACGTCCGGATTCAGAAATCCAAAGAGGTTGGCCAGTTGCCCGCCACGCACGCCGACCAGGTCCGGCCCAACGGGAAACCCGTGCTCGTAAAGGACGATCGGGTTCCAAACGAGCGCGGTGCTCACATCACTGACGAGATCGCGCCCGCCTGTAGCGATGATGTCAATGCCAAATCCCGCCATCGCGCTCGTCCCGTCGATCCACGAGGCGCCGCTGAACCGCCCCCACACTTCGACCTCGTATGCCGTCCCCGCCGGGCCGAAGACCTGCTCCGGCGCAACCAGATACATCTCAAAGTCCTGCGCCAGCCCCGCGCCGGACACTCCGCCGACAGCCGCCGACGCCAGCATCGCTCGCCACGCGTTCATCGCATATCTCCAGATTCAGGTCCGAACACACGCCGACACCGGCGTGCCGATGCGCATACCCCCATCTGGAAGTATGCACCCGACTCCGACTCCTGCCACCAATCCCCGGCCACCATTGTCTCGACTCCCTCGGTCGCGCGTCGGGTTCGTCAAGGCGACCCCACCTCGCCACTTCGCCTTCTCGTTTCCCGCTTCCTGATTGCCGTTTGCCGTCGCTACGAATCGCGCCAACTTGTCCCCGCAATGGACAGCATCGCCCCCGCCGCCAGCAGCAGAGGCAGCACGAACGTCCACGCGAGCGACCCGAGCGCCTCCACCCCGGTCAGCGCGGCCAGCCGATCGTCGAAGCAGTACCACAGCAGCGTGGCCACCCCGGAAGCACAGATCACCTGCCCGGCCGACGACCCGACGTGCATCACCGCCCCGCGTCCTTCCTTGTGCTCCATCGCAAACTCCTTCCAGGGGGTTCTTCCGCGCGATCGCACCCTGCTTTCATGCCCATTTTGGGTGTATAGCGTCCGATCACGGCTTCCCACCTACACTCTGTACCGCTGGGTGCCCTTTATGCCTTGATCCTGAGAATCAATCTCAATAAACTTCGATCGAGCACTGACAGAATTTCGGAGATGCCCGTGCGATTCTCGCTCCCCATGGTCAAGCGCAAGGAACCCCTGCCCGACTCGGGGCAACTGCGCGTCAGCGATCTGGTCGAAGGCCAGACTGCCAAGGTTCTCCAGACCATCGGAGGCGAATCCGAACTGGCCTATCTCAGGGCCCTGGGCATCGAGCCCGGAGCCGAGGTCCGCGTCTGCCTGGCCGGGAGCCCCTGCGTCCTCGGTCTGGGGCTGGCCTGTGGCGGCTCGTGCCGCATCGGCATCGGGCGCGACATGGCCCGGCGCATCCTCGTCGAGTGCATCTGCGAACGGGCGGGCATCGATGACCCGGTCCTCTGAAAACACCGGTTCGCCTTTCACTCTCTCCGCCGCTCCGCGCCCGTTCCGTCTCGCGCTCGTCGGTTGCCCCAACGTCGGCAAGACCACCCTGTTCAACCGGCTCTGCGGCGAGCACCATACCACCTCCAACTTTCCAGGCACCACCCAGGAAGCCCGTGTCGGTCGCACCCGCGCCGATCGCGCCGTCGAACTGATCGACCTGCCCGGCCTCTATGGGCTCCACGACGGTTCGGAAGAGGCCTCTGCCTGCCGCCGTGCCCTCTTGCCCAACAGCGACGCCTGGGCCACGCCCGACGCCATCTGCCTGGTCATGGATGTGGCCAGCCTGTCGCGCGGGCTGCGCCTCCTGCGCGAACTGCTCGCGCTGGGCACGCCCACGGTGGTTCTGCTCGGCACCGCCGGGCGGCGCGACGAAATCGGTGGCGTCGCTGCGCACGTTGCGCATGAACTTGGTGTCGAGGTGGTCTACTGGAACCAGAGCGACGCCGACGCCGGGCGCGCCGTGCTCGAGGCCGCCCGTCGCGCCGCGGACACCGCCCCACCGCCGCGCACGCTCGACGACGACTGGATCACGCGCACCAGCGCGACTCTGGGCGCGATGCTCTCCCCTCGGCGATCCGACGCCCGAGCCGATCGCGCCGACAGTCTGCTCCTCCACCCCATCCTGGGCATGATGGTCTTCGTGCTGGTGATGTGGCTGCTGTTCTGGAGCGTCTTCAGCATCGCCGCCTACCCCATGGACTGGATCGAGCAGGGCTTCGCATGGCTGGCCGAAGCGACCCGCTCGGTCCTGCCCGCCGGCGCGCTGGCCGATCTGCTGGCCGACGGCATCGTCGCCGGCGTCGGCGCCACCGTCGTCTTCCTCCCGCAGATCGCCATGCTCTTCCTGCTCATCTCGGTCCTGGAAGAAAGCGGCTACCTCGCCCGCGGCGCATTGCTCGCCGACCGGCTTCTCCGCCCCTTCGGTCTGCCCGGCAGCGCCTTTGTGCCGCTGCTCTCCGCACACGCCTGCGCGATTCCCGCCATCGTCGCCTGCCGCACTATCCGCGACGTGCGCGAGCGCGTGGCCACCATCCTCGTCGCCCCCTTCATGAGTTGCAGCGCCCGCCTGCCCGTCTACACGCTGCTCGTCTCCTTCCTCTTCGTCGATCAGCCGGCCAAACAGGCCACCGCATTCATCGGCGCCTACATGCTCGGCGCCCTGACCGGGCTTTTCAGCGCGCTGCTGTTCCGCAAGACGCTGCTCAGGGGCCCGTCGAGCGTCCTGGCGATCGAACTGCCCTCGTGGCGCGTCCCCAGCCTGCGCACCGCCGTGCGCGCCGCAGCCGTCCGCTCAATGGCCTTCCTGCGCAAGGCCGGAACGACGATTCTCGTGATGATGATCGCGCTGTGGTGGCTGAGTTCCTTTCCGCACGTGCCCCCCACCGCCGAGGCCGAGGCGATGCGCGCCGCAGCCGCGACGCAACCTTTCGACCAGGCCGAAGCCACAATCGCCCAGGCCGATCAGATCGACGCCCGCGCCGCCGCCCGCGGCAGTTTCATGGGCCAGATCGGTCGGGCCTTGCAGCCGGCCTTCGCCCCGCTCGGCTACGACTGGCAACTGACCATCGGCGTCATGAGCAGTTTCGCCGCACGCGAGGTCTTCGTTTCCACCATGTCCGTCGTCCTCACCGGAAGCGAAGACGGCGTCATCGAACGCATGCAGTCGGCCCGGCGCGACGACGGCTCACTGGTCTTCAACCGCCCCACCCTCGTTTCGCTGCTCGTCTTCTACGTCCTTGCGATGCAGTGTTTGCCCACTCTGGCCGTCACCGCCCGCGAGGCCGGTGGATTGAAGTGGGCCCTGCTTCAACTCGGCTGGATGTCCTCGCTCGCCTATCTGGCCGCGCTGATCGCCTACTCCCTCGTCAACGCCACAGGAGCCTGAACCATGCCCTTGAACGACTGGCAGTTCTGGGCCGTTACCGGCATCGCCGCCCTGGCCGTGGGATTCGGGCTCTGGCGCGTCATCGTCGCCGTGCGCCGTGCGACGAGCCGCCGTCATGAGACCAGCGTCACGCTCACCGTGGAACGGGAAAAACCCGCCAAGTAGGCGAGGTAGCATCTGTACGAGCCTGACGCGCCAGCGACGGGGCGAGCAGAGCGGCAGAGCGACAGAGCAATTAGAGGTATCGTCAAGTCGTGCAGACGCCCGCCGATCACGCGGCGGCTCATTCAGAGCGTGATTCTTGAGCCCGTCCACAAAGACGATGCCGACACTCTGAGCCCGGCGCCCCGCCCCGATTGCCTCGCGGGCACCTCGGGCTCGAACACAACTCGGCTCGCGATGCGGCAACAAAAACAACCCACGCCCCGGGCAAGCCGGGGCGTGGTGACTGGAAACAAGGAGAGTCTCCGCAGCCAGTGAACAGTTGGGTCCGGCCTTCAATGTCGATTGCTCGACCTCTATCCGCCTTCGCTGCCTCTCATGAGATAGGCAGCGTTGTGCCGGCGGGCGAGGGTGTGCTCACGAACCCGGTGCGGATCTCTCCGCGACCCTTCCGAAACTCGGTCGGGCGTGTCCGGGTCTAAGGAAATCCCTTAGAAAGGAGGTGATCCAGCCGCAGGTTCTCCTACGGCTACCTTGTTACGACTTCGTCCCAGTCACCGATCTCGCCGTAGGCACGCTTGAATCAGCGTGACTTCGGGCGCTCCCGGCTTCCATGACGTGACGGGCGGTGTGTACAAGGCTCAGGAACGTATTCACCGCGCCGTAGCTGATGCGCGATTACTAGCGATTCCGGCTTCATGCAGGCGGGTTGCAGCCTGCAATCCGAACTGGGGCGCCGTTTTTGCGATTTGCTCCGCCTCGCGGCCTTGCTTCGCTTTGTCGACACCATTGTAGCACGTTTGCATCCCTGGATGTAAGGGCCA
Source organism: Cyanobacteria bacterium CYA (assembly GCA_008363215.1). Lineage (GTDB taxonomy): Bacteria > Planctomycetota > Phycisphaerae > Phycisphaerales > UBA1924 > J022. Next base: position 316,642 of record RHKP01000001.1, on the reverse strand, counting down.
TGAGGACTTGACGTCATCCCCACCTTCCTCCGGTTTGACACCGGCAGTCTCGCTAGAGTACTCGCCATGACGCGTTAGCAACTAACGATAGGGGTTGCGCTCGTTAAGGGACTTAACCCGACACTTCACAGCACGAGCTGACGACAGCCATGCAGCACCTGTGCATGTTCCACCCGAAGGCGTGGCCTATCTTTCGAAAGGTTAATCTCTTCGCGTTGCCTCGAATTAAGCAACATGCTCCACCGCTTGTGTGAGCCCCCGTCAATTCCTTTGAGTTTTAGCCTTGCGACCGTACTCCCCAGGCGGTGCACTTAACGTTTTTACTTCGGCCGAGAAGGCGTGAGAGCCACCTCGACCTAGTGCACATCGTTTACGGCGTGGACTACCGGGGTATCTAATCCCGTTTGCTCCCCACGCTTTCGTGCCTGAGCGTCAGGACAGGCCCAGCCAGCTGCCTTCGCCATCGGCGTTCCCATGGATATCTACGCATTTCACCGCTCCACCCATGGTTCCACTGGCCCCTACCTGCCTCAAGACCGGCGGTTCACCCCGCAATTCCCCGGTTGAGCCGGGGGATTTCACAAGATGCCTGCCGATCCGCCTGCGCACCCTTTAAGCCCAGTAATTCCGACTAACGCTCGGGCCCTCTGTATTACCGCGGCTGCTGGCACAGAGTTAGCCGGCCCTTCCTCTGGGTCTGGTCATTGTTCCTAAACCCTGACAGCAGTTTACACGTCGAAGACGCTTCATCCTGCACGCGGCATTGCTCCGTCAGGCTTGCGCCCATTGCGGAAGATTCGTTACTGCAGCCTCCCGTAGGAGTCCGGGCAGTGTCTCAGTCCCGATGCGGCGGGTCGTGCTCTCACACCCGCTACCCGTCTTCGGCTTGGTGAGCCTTTACCTCACCAACTACCTGATAGGACGATCGCCGCTCCCGAGGCGGTAAACCTTTCCTCCGTAGAGCACATGGGGTCTTACCGACAGTTTCCCGTCGCTATCCCCCACCTCGGGGTACGTTCGATCGCGTTACTCGCCCTTTCGCCACTGTCCCCCCCGAAGGGGTTCTCGTTCGACTTGCATGTTTTAGCCATGCCGCCAGCGTTCAATCTGAGCCAGGATCAAACTCTTCAATTGAAGTTCCTCGATCCCCGCCTGCAACTCATCGCCACAGACAGGGGTCATGTCAACTGAATGCTTGGTCCGGCAACCTCGTCCGTTCCCTTCCGGGGCGTGACGAGGCCGGTCCGACCGGTGACTCGCACCGGCCGCCCGTGCTCTCGCACGGGGCTTTCTTCTGGCACTCAAAGATTCAGTTCCGTCAGACCTTGCGGCCCGACGAGGGCTGATTCCAATGCACACGAGAATGCCAGAGCCCCGGAGCTGTGACTCCGGGACGCCGTTTTTTGATCGACGTCAGATGCCCTTGGCAGAGCGCGGTCGTGTACCGCTTCTGACGCCGCACATCCTCGCGGCGGACCCAACTGTTCACTTGCCAAGGAGGTTCGAACGTCTCCGCATCACGCTTCGATCGCTCGCTCGTACACACCAAACACGGTCTCGGCCGTGCTCAGTGGCGGGGGATAGTGTAGCCCGCACACCCCCTCAGTCAATCTCCTCCGCTTCCTTCCTCCACAATTTCTCGCGCAATTGCCACCGACCTTCCGCCCTCCTCCGCCTCGTTCCGGGCCCCCCTCCCACGCTCCACCCTCACCCCCGCCGTCGCCACCCAAAGCCTCCTCACATCCCCCGCCCGCCTCAACGCCCGCGAGGTCGCCCGCAGCGTCGCTCCCGTCGTCCGAACATCATCCACCAACACGATCAAATCCCAATCACCAAGAAAAACCCACCGCTTCCGATGGAACACCTTTGCCACGTTGAACTTACGCTCTCCGGCCGGCACTTCCAACTGGCTCGGACCCCGTCCCCTCACCAGCGCTCGCACCGCCCTGGCCCCACACGCCCGCGCCGCCGCACCCGCGATCACCTGCGTGTGGTCCACCCCCATCCGCAGCCTCCGGGTCCAGTGCATCGGCACAGGCACGATCGCCACGTTCGCCGGCTCGATCTGCGCCCGCCCAAACTCCTGCCTGAGCCGCTCACCCAGCGCCCGCCCCAACTGTCGCCCCGTCTGTCGCCAGCGCCGGAACTTCACATCCAGCACGGCGTCTCGCACAGGCCCCGCATACGCCCCCAGACGCACCGCCCGCTCCCAGGGCAGCCGCTTGGTCCGGCAGGAGGCGCACCCCTCTCCGTCGGCCTCGTGCGGGCCCACGCTCCCGCCGCACCGCCAGCAATACGCCTCCGCTCCGTCGGGCTCCCACCCCTCCAGGCGCGCTCGCTCGTCAAAGCACAGCCCCACGCGCCCGAGGAACTGCGTCTCGATCACATCCAGCAGCCCCACCCGCGCCGTACGCACCCGTTGCGCAGGCGCCGACTCCTCCGCACGCCGCGGCGGCCACACAAACCCGCGATCAATCGCCTCATCCGACATCGGACAAACGCTCGCGCAGCAGCGTTGCCCGCGCCGTGCGCCGCTCGTGTTGCGTCAGTTCCTTGCCCGACTGGTGCTGCAAGTGCGCCTGCTGCACAAACAGGAACAACGCGTTGATCTTCTTCACGTCCGCAGCGGGCAGCAGTTGGGTCAGCACGCCCAGCCGCACCAGACTGAGCAGTTCCATCGCCTCTTCGGTCGCCATCAGCCGCGCGTTCTGCAGTGTGCCCAGGGCGCGATACACCCGGTCCGTGCTGGTCGCCTTGCGCTTTTCCACCAGCACGCGCCGAGCGTGCCGCTCATAATCAATCACCCGCGGCACGATCTCCGCTTCCATTTCGTGCAGCAACACCTGCTCGGTCTTGCCAAGCGTTGTCTGGTTGGAAATCTGATACAGATCGCCCACCGCCTCCGACCCTTCGCCGAAGAACCCGCGCACCGCGAGGGACATGTCCTCGGCCGCCCGGCGCACCTTGTCAATCTCGCTGAGCAACTTCAGCCCCGGCAAGTGCAGCATCACGCTGAAACGCGCTCCCGTGCCCACGTTGGTCGGACAGGCCGTCAGATATCCGAAGCGCGGACTGAACGCATACTCAAGTGATCGCTCGAGCGCATCGTCCACCGAATCGGCGCTCGCCAGCGCCTCACCCAGCGCCAGGCCCGACCGCATCACTTGCACGCGCAGGTGGTCCTCTTCATTGACCATGATCGCCAGCCGCTCGTCCGGCAGCCCCACCGCCAGCCCGCGCGGCTCCTCCGGCCCGCCGATGCCCCCCGCCAGTTTGCCCCGCGCATGCTGCCGGCTCATCAACTGCCGCTCCACCAGCAACTGCCGCTCATACTCGGGCGCGTTGTGCACGTCCACCCAACTCATCGGCCCCACACGCTCGATCGCACGCCGACACAGCGCCAGCACCTGCGCCCGCTGCTGACGATCGGCCTGCGGCACGAACCGGTGGGCCGCCAGATTCCGCGCCAGACGCACACGCGACGACATCACCACATCGGCGCTGCGCCCTTCGCCGCGAAGCCACTCCGTCGCCGAAAGGAAACTCGGACCGCCCGAACTACTTCCCTCCGCCGGGCCCACCATCGCTCAGGCTCCTCCCCGCTCCAGTTCATCCAGTTTGCGGATCTCATCACGCAGGGACGCCGCCTGCTCATAATGCTCGGCCTCGACCGCCGACGCCAGTTGCCGACGCAACGCCGCCAGCCGCTCTTCGCGCTCTTTCGAACCGCCCAGCAGCGTTTCGAGCCGATCCGGCCCGCCCTGTCGGCTGCGCTCCAACGCTCCCCGCGGAATCTTGCCCACGTGGTGCGTTGCGCCCTCGTGCGCTCGCTCGATCAGCGGGCCCAACTTCTCCTCAAACGCCCGATAGCAACCGGCGCACCCCAGCAGACCCGTCTGCTTGAACCGCGCGTACGTCAGCCCGCACACCCCGCACGTCAGCGCCGCCGCCGGACCCTCCGCGCTGCTCGCCGCCTTGACAAACGTCGCCACCAGTTCGTGCATCGGCAGATGCCCCTGCTCGCCCAGTCCCGACTTGGCGGCGCACTCCTCGCACAGGTGCTTTTCCATCGACCTCCCGTTGACGATCACAGTCTCGTGAATCGTGGCCTCTCGTTGCCCGCACTCGCTGCACTGCATACGCCCCGGCCTCCTTCGCAACCGCATGGTACGCGAAGACCCGCCTATCCGGAAACGCCCGCCCCCATCCCGCTCACCCCTTTCCGCACCCGCCGCAGACAAAAAGCAACACGCCCGGGCGGCTGCCCAGGCGCGTCCTTCGTCCATCCGAAATACCCGCTCAATCCTGCTTCTGGAGCCGCGTATACCCGTACTTGCGACGCAGCGGCTTGGTCACCAGGCCCCCGCGAATCGCCTTGGTCGACACCTTGATCCGCTTCATCCGCTTCACACCGTCGTCGTCTACCACCTCGGCGCGGACCTTCTGCAGATTCGGCTTGAACGTGCGAGGCTCAATGCCTGTCGGCTTGAGCCCGAAGCCCCCCTTGCTCAACTTCTGGCCGCGGTAGGTCCGCAGTTTCCCGAAACTGGTCTTCTTCCCGGTGTAGTAACAGACGTTCGGCATCTTCAGCCTCCCAAGGCGTGGCCCCAAGTCTAGCCCGCTACCGCCCCCAGGCAACCCCGCCTATCGCGACAGGTGCTCCCGCGCGATCATCACCTCCAGCGTGTGCGCCACCGCCTGTATCTCCCGCTCCGACAGGCTCCCGTAGAAAGGCAGCGCGATCGTCCGCTGGCTCACCGCTTCAGCAATCGGGAACATCCCGGATCGATACCCGTACATATTCCGATACAGCGGCTGGAGGTGAATGCACGGAAAGTATGGCGCCGAGCCCACGTCGTGCCGCCGCAAACTCGCAATCACCCGGTCCCGCTCTACGTCGGTGTACCCCGTGCTCAGCCGAACCACAAAGATAAACCAACTCGGCTCCACGTTGGGCTCAATGGTCGGAACGATCAGGTCGCTCACACCCATCAACCGGTGCATGTAGCGCTCGGCCACCTCGCGCCGCCTCCTGACAATCTCCCCAAACCGTTCCATCTGCCCCACACCCACCGCCGCCGAGAGTTCATCCATCCGGAAGTTGAATCCCAGCCGGTCGTGTTCGAGCCACGAGCCCGCGGCTGCTCCCGCCTGTCCGAGCGGCCTCCCCTGGTTGCGCAGAGACCGACAGATGTCCGCCAGCCGCTGATCGTCCGTGACGATCATCCCCCCTTCCCCGGTCGTGATCTGCTTATTGGGGTAAAACCCGAAGACTCCGACCCGCCCGAACGAGCCCGCAGGACGCCCGCCCAGCGTCGCACCCAACGCTTCGCAGCAGTCTTCGACCAAGATCAGTTCATGCCGGGCCGCGATCCGGGCGTACGTGTCCATGTGCGCCGGGTTCCCGAATGTCTCGACCGCGAGAATCGCCTTGGTCCGCGAGGTGATGGCCGCCTCCACCGCCCCAGGGTCCATGTTCAGACTCTTGGGACAGATGTCAACGAACACCGGCCTGGCCCCCACGTACGCGATGCAATTGGCCGACGCGATGAACGAGAACGGCGTCGTGATCACCTCGTCCCCCGGACCGATCCCAAGCGCCAGCAGCGCCAGGTGCAACCCCGAGGTTCCGCTGTTGACCGCCACTCCATGCCGGCAACCGGCCGCCGAAGCCACCTGGGCCTCAAAACGCTCCTGCATCGGTCCGATCGACAGGCGTCCCGATCGCAGCACCTCCAAGACGAGCGATTCCTCGAGGCTCGACAGGTCGGGCTTGCTCAACGGAATAATCTGCGACATGCGGCCACCTCGCTGCGCCGCCCGCGTCGGTCGGCCCGATCACGATACTCACCCTCGGGCACGCGCGCCGCCGGCTCGCCGCACTTCATCGGCCAGACGATCGGCCAAGGCCCGCACAGTCAGCCCGTCGTGCCGCCCGCCCACGCCCACCGTCTTGCCCTCGGCCATCTGACGTGAAATGCGCGTGAAGGCACTGACGATCGTCGAATGGCTCGGCCTGGCCATCGCCGTGGCAATCTCCGGATAACTCCGCGTCGTCATCTCCCGAGCCAGGAACACCGCCATCGAACGCGCCAACACCACCCGACGGTGCCGGCCCACTCCCACCAGGTCGTTCAACTCCACTTCCAGTTCACGACACACCACCCCGATGATGGTGTCCAACTGCACCGGCCTCTGCTGCACGGCATCGGCCCGCCCCAGCCCCTGCCGACGCATGTCCAACGCGTGCTGCACCACGATCGCGCCGATGCTTCCGTCGGCCGTCGCTAGGTCGGGCAGCAGTTTCCACACCGCCTCGATCTGGGTGAGCATGCCTTCAATGTCGCGGACGGAGACCGACTCTCCGGCTCCAGCGACCTGCTCGCCGATCAATCGCGACACCCCCGCAGCCAAGGGAAGCCCGCGCCGCTTGGCCAAACGCTCGATGATCCGTGAACGCAGATCGATATCCGGCGGATCGAGTCGGACCACCGCCCCGCACACCAGCCGCGACACCAGCGCGTCGCTGAACTTGCGGATCGAGCGCGGATGGGAGTCCGACGCCATGACGATGCGCGCACGCTCCATGCCGATCGCGTCGAGCGTATGGAGCAACTCGTTCTGGGTGGCCTCTTTCCCCGCCACGAAGTGGACATCATCGATGCACAGAAGGTCGGCGCTGCGGAAGATCTTGCGGAACGCCGCCATCGCGTTGCTCTGCACCGCCGTGACGAACTCGTTGGTGAACACCTCGGCCGGGTAGTACACCACGCGGGCGCGGGGGTTCAGTTGCCGGAAACGGTTGGCAATTCCCTGAAGCAGGTGCGTCTTGCCCAGTCCGCACGCACCGTGGATGAACAGCGGAGAGACTGACGAGGCGTCGGGGCCTTCAGCCAGGCGCTGCGCGGCCGCATAGGCGATGCGGTTGGACCCCCCGACGACAAAGTCCTCCAGTTGGTGCACCATCTCGGGCCGCTTGCCCGACGACGAGGCGCGGTATCGAGGCCGCGGCGCCGAGGGCCGGTGCTGGGCCTGAACCGGCGCCTCGACCGGAGCAGGGATCTGCCCGCCGAAGGCCTCGCTGTCGATGCAGAAGCGCAGCGTCAGTTCACGTCCGGCCTGGCCTGCCTGGTCGCGCAGAACGCGGCGCAGGTCGCACCCGAACCGCCGTTCGAGCAGGTCACGCGTGAACTTGTTGGGGACGGTCACGTCCAGCGAATCAGCATTCACGCCCAGACGGGCACGCTCGCCGAAAAAGCGGTCGAACCGGTCGGCCCCGACTTCGCGACTGAACAGCCCGCGAAGCCGGTCAAGAAGTTGCACTGAATCCTCGTGACGCCCTTGCGCGTCGCGCGGTGAAGCGGATGGTGAAGACTGGACCGACGAGGATGACCTGAGTTCCACCCTGTTCTCCTTTCCCACGGAGAGAGAGCATGAGCCGGCTGCGCCGCACGCGGCTCGGGTGTAGCCGACGATCCACGATCGTGGCTCCAGATCCGCGGCGTCATCCCTGTCGCCGGACGGGCGAGCGTGGCTCGCGGTGTCTGCAAAGTCATGAGATCGGTGCGCATAGATAGCCTGTGGAAGCCTCGGGGCTCCGGATTCTTCGAGCCAAACGCATGACTTGACGGATCTGTCGCGTCGACCGAACCTCCCTGGCCGACGAACACACAGAGTAGGGCGCACCGCGTCATCGTGCAATGACATGTCTTCACGAATCTCATGCACATCGCGTTGGCGGGCTCGAAAACCAAGCACTTGCGTGCAGAAAAGTTTTGTTATCCACGGCGCGTCCCGAAGCGCCTCTGCGGCTGTGAACAAGCCCGGGGCGTTCGTCACTCCTCGACCGCGTTTTTGCCTCAGAAACCCGGCGCACGGAATGAACGCACCAACGCCAGACGCCGGTCGATCGAACGAAACCCAAGCCGCTGGTACAGACGCAGCGCACACGGGTTCTGCATGTCCACCGCGCAGGTCATCTCCAGCGCGCCCGCCCGGGCAGCCGCTTCAATGGCATGCTCCATCAGCACCCGCCCGAGCCCGCGGCCTCGCAACACCGGCCCGATCCCCAGGTACACCAGTTCCACCGATGACTGCTCGGGAAAAGGACTAAGAAGCAGCGCTCCCTCCGGCTGGCCATGCAGATAAACCACCCACCACAGCGCGGGGTTGTGACGCCCCGTGGCGCGATGCGAATCGATGACGTCGTCGACGGCACGCAATCCACACAGATCAGGGCAGTCCCGTGTGTCCACGTAACTGCGCTCCAGCGCCCGTGCCAGCGCCGCGCGAGCACCCGGCTCGGCCACGTCCCCCGCGATGCGAAGTTCCACGCCATCCGGCAGCGACCGGGTCGCAGCCCGCTCGGTAGGGATCACCAACTTCTGGTAGGACAACTCGGCAATCTGCAGCATGCCCGCATCCCGACACGCCTGGAGCGCCCAGTGCTCCACCGGCGTGACCAGCGCCTGTGCGAGCGCGACGCGATCGGTCATGGACTGCTCGATTGCTGCAAAGACTGCGCACAACGTGGCGACGCGATGCTCATGCTGTGTGGATGGATCGGGGGCGCGCTGTGCATCGTCAGGCCCGGACAAATACACCATCGCGGTGCGCCCCGGCGTGGGGACGACCAGACAGGCCTGCGCGACGCGCGGCGCCGTCCCGGAGTGGTCGATCGTCCCCCAGATCAGTGAGAGGTCGATCCCATGTGCCGGCGCCGACTCGATCAGTTGCCGGGCGGCGGCGCGCCGAGAGCGTGCAGGCACGCTGACCAGCCGCTCTGCGGCCGACTCGACGAGGTGAGCGGGGATGCGTTGCGCCTGAATCAATCCGGAGCACCCGAAATCGAACCGAACCGGACTGGGCGTCGAACAGGTTTGACGCGTCGGCCCATGTCTCTAGACTATCTGCCCGGCGCGCGTCGGGTCGAAGTAGACTCGCCGCGGGGCGATCGACGCACACCTGCATGGGAAACGTCATGGAAAACACCCGGATCGGCTGGATGAACCGTTGGACCCATCGGGTGTTGGCGGGTTGCCTGGGACTGATGCTGCTGGTCATGCCCACCGGGCTGATGGGCGCCTGGGCCCCGGAACCCGACCCGGTACCCACCCGCTGGGAGTTGAATTTTGAACCCGGCCCGCTCCGCGTGATTCGTCTCCACGCCAGGGGCTCGGGCCCCCGCGACTACTTCTACATGACCTACCGGGTAACCAACTACTCGGGCAACGACCTGATCTTCGCCCCTTCGTTCGACTTGGTCACGCAGGAAGGCGCAATCCGGCGTTCGGGTCGCGACGTCCCGGCTGAGGTAACCGCCGAGATCCTCTCGATGCTTCGCAACCCCCTCCTGGAGGATCAGATCAGTATCCTGGGGAATATCCTCCAGGGGATCGAAAACGCCAAGGATGGTTTGGTGATCTGGCCGGCCGACGACTTGGAGACCGACTCGATCGAGGTATACGTGGCGGGTCTGTCGGGCGAGAACAAGCCCTACGTGGTGTTGGACGCCCAAACGGGGCGAAACAAGCGGGTGATGCTGCGAAAGACGCTGATGCTCAAGTACGAGACTCCCGGGACGCTGGCCAACCGCGGCTCGACCCCGCTGGAGTTGGCTCAGACGCAGTGGGTGATGCGGTAGGGGTGGACCGGGGCGGTGCAGCGGGCCTAAGGTTGAGGCCGCACCGAAGGGCAACGAGGCTGTAGTCATGGCACATAAGAAGGGTCAGGGTTCCACCAAGAACGGTCGCACGTCGAACCCGCAGTACCGCGGGATCAAGTTGTTCGGCGGGGAACTAGCCCGACCGGGCGCGATCATCGTGCGTCAGGTGGGTACGCCGTTCCTCCCTGGGTACAACGTGCGGAAGGGCAGCGACGACACGCTGTTTGCAGTCGCTGAGGGGCATGTGGTGTTCATCGGGCGCAAGGTGCACGTGGATCCGAGCGACCCGAGCGCGCCCAAGCCTCAGGCCTTGCGCGATTATCGGGCACGCAAGGCGAGTTGATTCCAGGAGCGTCATTGATTTTCCCGAGCCCGGGTCTGATTCCGGTCTCGTGTGCTTTTTGTCGTGTCATGCTGGATGGAGCAGAGGTTCGGGCGCAAGTGGACGCCGAAGTGGTGCCCGTTTTCGGGCACCTCGCCGGTGTGCGGCTGCTCATCGCTGGAGGCGTTCAGGTCTGGTCGAGCCGGACCGGGGATGTCCGGCTCAAAAAGACGTCGCCCTCGTACCCGAAGCCGCGCAGCAGCACCCGGACCACAACCGCCCGGCCCTTGTACTCGCGCCGAATCACAGACCCGGGCTTGGGGAACGACGCCGCGCGCCCGGCGTTGAAGGCGGCTTGGACCACGGTCCCGGACCCGAACCCCGCGCTCGCGCGGCGTGGGGCGCTCAGGCGGATCTCCGCGTCGTCGGCCAGTTCGAGCGCCCGCCGCCGTGCCCGCTCCGACAAACCGCCCTCGCGGAGCGCCTGCATCCGCCAGACGATCCGCTTGACGAGGTGCTGTTTGTGGTTCGACCGCGTGGGCTCGCCGAAGACCTCGGCGTAGCGGCGCTTCACTTCGGGGACGGTGAGTCGGCCCAGGGCCTTCACCGTCGCGGGGATGTCATCGGGCGTGGGGGGCAAGGGGGACATGGGGACTCTCCGGTTCGCGTCGCGTTAACCGCCCTGGGCGGGCGGACGATCAAGGCGAACCTGTCCCGAGGGTTCAAGTCCATCTTCCTCTCTTTCTGACGGGGCCGAGATGTCGCCCGAAGCGCCCATGCGGCGGGCATCCTCGCGCCGGCGGCGGATGCCTTCCGCCAAGATCTGGGCAATGGTGTGCAGCCGCTTGGTCGGGGTCAGCAGCGCGAGGTCATCGCGCTCGGCCCTCCCGTCGAGGTCGATGGTCATGCGTGCGTCCGTGCGCGAGCCCGGCGGGGCCAGCGATGGTCTGTCGTGCCAGCCCGCTACCGGAGGGCCGTTAACCACCATCTACGCGAACAGAGCAAAATGTGGCGAAATTGGCGATCAGAACCTCTGCTCAAGCCTCCTGCACCACCGCAGACCATCGCGGCTCACGCCTACTCCGCAGCGAGGACCCTGGAAGAGACCCGACGCGCATCCTTCTCGAAGTACTTGCGAAGTTGCGGAATGCGAGTGAATGACCGGTTGTCGAGGATTGGTTGAACAACGGACTTCTCTCCGAGCGCGTACTTCACCTCACCTTGGCTCTTCTTTGTCGTCAAGACGCCGACTGAGGCGAGCATGTGGGCCACGTCCAGAATCTCGCGACGATTCGTGAACTCGGCTGGAAAGCCACCGTTGGGCAAGTCCTCTTCCCAGAGAAACGCTTTGTTCTTTGCCTCCCCGCCCCACTTGTCTTGAGCCGCGAGTTTGCGCACGATTCGATATGCGAGCAGTTCGCGGACTGAAATGAGCGGATGCCCCTCTTCAAAGCCCCCGCGGGCAGCCTCCAAAAGGTCCCACAGCGAGTCCGCATCCCAAACGTGGGCACTGATGACCTGAGCTACACGACCCACAAGCTCTTCGAGTCGATTCCTGGCACTGTGCTGGACCTTCTGAATAAGCACAACCGGTCCAGGGCGTCGCTTCACTTTGTCGGAGACGGAGGCTGTACTGAATGATGCCTGGAGGTCATACTCATCGCGGACAAACTCGCACCCATCCCATTCGACACGACCACAAGCTCTGGTCTGGACCTCCGCCAGCCAAGCCGTGATGCCAGGAAGGCGTGCTTCCGGCGGATGCAGTATGTAGAGGCGCGGTAGCGGCAAGCCTGGTCTCCAGCCACATGCGCATCATCCGGGAATCAGTTCGGGTCTGAGTTCTGAGACCAGGTACCGTGCTGGAATCGGGAGTGAAAGCAGTTCATCAGTCGACATGCGCTTGATGGCCGCGAGCAGGCGTGTTCGAAGCTCCTGAGTCTCCTTGGTGAGTTCCGCGCCACGAGTACGTTGAAGTCGATCGTCATACACGACCTGCTCGCCGAGGTGATTCTCGCGCCGCCACCGCTCTGCCAATTCCACGACCCGCCCGGTTCTCCGACGCTTCCATGCGCCAGCGAGGTGGCTAGGTATCGCGCGAGGAAGCTCAGTGAACCATCTCGGCGCAGCAAGCGCCTCGCTCACGGCACCTTCAATCGGCACACCCTCGCTCTTCAAAAACTCAGCGGCTGCGGCGCGATCCTCCGACTCAGACAGGACCGGGATCTCAACCCACTCTGCTACCGGCTCCGGCGCTGTGGCGACGCCAAGCCGAAGTTCTCCCGACAGCCGATTCATGAACCGTCGCCCTTGCGGAGCCGTGGCTACAAACGCGTGCCACAGGGGTTGCCTGAGTGGGCGATACGGTCCCGAAGGCTTCCGATCGCCATGCTGATGTGCGGTGATTGCGCTTGGAGAGTCCAACAGCCAAACGGAGAATGCGCCCTTCGAGTTCGGGCCGGTTCGGACCGCACCTTGCCTCTCAAGCTCTTCGAGCACACTTTTCAACTTTGGGTAGCCAGACATTTGCGTGGGATCACCGAGGCGCGTTCGGATCAGGCTGCCCACGCGTGCAGCAGTCATGCTCCCGGCAGGATCGTCGCTGCGGAAGGCACCGCGAAGAAGATTGAGAACTTGCTCGATGAAGTGATTGGTTTCCATTGCCACTGCTCCAGAAAACGAACAGGCTCCTTAGGCAAAGCCTAAGGAGTCGTCCAAAGCATACATATGGCAAGGTCCGCGAGGGAGGTTCGATTGAGTTACCCCGCTGGTAGAGATGCTTGCGCGCCACCTCGTCGGGGAAACAGCTCCACTCTGGGCTTCCTTCCGAGCACCGCAAGGGTGCAGGGTCGTCCGCTGCGACAAGTATCGGCTGCTTCCGGTGATTTGTCAAGGGAAACGCGTCAAACCACCCGGTTCTCGGGCTCAACAAGCCCAAACTTCATCCGACTCTCGATTCGGAATCCGTCGGCGGTTCGCTGCATCCCGATCGCAACCCCGCGTCAAATCGGTGGCGGCGTCAACCGAGAGGGTCAGAGAGAGTTTGAGAGGTTAGGCCGAGAGGGCGACGCGAACGCCGGGGGTTCTCGTCGCAGCCCGATGGGGCCGACGCAAACGGAGAACGCGGCGGCCAGCGCCACCCCACGTTTGACCCCGGAATCTCCGCCGTTTCCGCCACCCCGCCCGGACGCCGGAAACCGCCCGGGCCGTAAAGCAAAACCAGCCCGCTTTCGCGGGCCGGGCAGAGACGTTGGTCTCACGCGCGTGGCGCGTCGACCCGCATTTCCGGGGGCACCAGTTCCAGCAGGTCGACCGGGCGTCGCAGGTAGGCATACAGGTCTTCGGGCTTGATTCCGGAGCGGCGCACCACGCGGACCCATCCCTGTCCGATCGACCAGGTCTCCGCCCGCGGGACGTTCTCAAGCATGGCCTGAGCCTCGGGCGTGAGGATTCCCAGCGCCAGGTCGGGGTCGCTGGTCTTCACGCGCCAGCGCCGGTTGAAGCGATCGGATTCCAGTTCCACGTCGCCGTGCCCCAGCCGGTCGGCCAGACGGTGAAAGACCGTCTCGGGCTTGAGATCAATGCTCGGCCAAAAGGCAGGGCAGCGGCAGGCGACGGCGGTGTGGGTGATGAAGGTCGTGACCTGCCCGGTGGAGACGACATACTGGTGTTCGATGGCCACGAGATCGCACCCGTCGATGCTCCCGGCCGCGGCCCAGGTGACGCGCTTGGCGCCTCCCTTGAGCACCGGGAGTTGAGAGAAAGGATGCCAGCGGAAGTCGGAGCCGGAGGAGAAGGGATTGTCCTGCCGGACAAGACCCGCTTGCTGAAAAACCAGTTCGAGGCTCTGTTGGGTCTTGCGACGTGCACCGGACGCCAGCGCGAAGATGATGACGAGCACGACGGCGACGAGCAGAACCAGCCACATGAAGGGCACAGCAGGCACGGTGCGATTATTGGGGCGACCCGGTATGGTCGAGAGATTGGCGCAGCCGGGTCAGTTGAGCCAGCAACCGAGGGACGGTATCGAGCCGAAGTTGCGTGGCTGCATCGCTCAGGGCCGCAGGCGGGTTGGGGTGAGCCTCGATGAAGAGAGCATGAACTCCGGCGGCGACGGCGGCGCGGGCCAGCAGCGGGGCGCGATCGGGGCGTCCGCCGGTCTGCTCACCCGAGCCGGGCAACTGCGTCGAGTGGGTGACGTCGAAGCAGACGGGGGGCGGGGGATCAGAGCAGAAGCCCGAGCAGTCGAGTTCCATGAGATCGCCCAGCCCGGTGAAGTCGTTGACGAGCCGGTGGTACCCGAAGAAGGTGCCGCGCTCGGTGAGGAGGATGTTGGAGCACCCGGCCTCGTGGAGTTTGCGGACTGGCCCGGCCATTTCGCGCGGAGAAAGGAACTGCCCCTTCTTGACGTTCACGGCCCGATCGCGCGTCGCGGCGCTGTGACCGGCGGCGACGAGCAGGTCGGTCTGCCGGCACAGAAAGGCGGGGATCTGGAGCATGTCGACGACATCGGCGACGGCGTCGGCCTGCTCGGGCGCGTGCAGGTCCGTGGTGACGGGCACGCCGAGGCGACGGCGAACTTCCGCCAGCGCGTCCAGACCCTCCTCCAGACCGGGGCCTCGGGCCGAGCGCACGCTGGAGCGGTTGGCCTTGTCGAAAGACGCCTTGAAGATGTACGGCAGGCCCAGCGCGGCGCAGGCGTCGCGCAGGCGCGTGCCGACCTCCATCGCCAGATCGAGCGATTCGAGGGTGCAGGGGCCGGCGATGATGACGAGCGGTTGTCCAGGCCCGATGCCGACGGGCCCGACCTTGCAGGTTCGCGTCATGCATCAAGCGTAGTCGGTTCCGGGCCGGGTGATCAGGCGCCGACCAGGCGACGGCGCAGGTCAAGGCACGTGCGACAGCACTCGGCGCAGATGCGGCAGTGCTCGTGCATCTCGGCACGCTTTCCTCATTCGTCGGCACACACCTGACAGGCAAAGGGGCAGGCCTGTAGTTGTGCGGCGACGATCTGAACGTCGGCCTCCGTGCGGAAGGTGAGGATGTTTGCCGTCGCGGCGCAGAGGTCGGCGCCGTCAAGGTCGGGGACCGGATTGGCGCCAGGGTGCGCGTTGGACACTCCACGGAACTTCACGGGCAAGCCTCCGGCTTTGGTGACAGGACACGCCTCTTGCCCAAGGCCGGGAAGTGAAGCGACCCCGAAAGTCGGGCGAGTTGTGGCTCAGGACTGGGGGCCGGGATCAGGGGCATCCGTCGCTGAACTCCTGGAGGAAGGCCGAGACGTCGAAGAAGTCAAAGAGCCCGTCGCCGGTAAAGTCGGCCTGCGGATCGTGATCGGAGAAGAGTTGCAGGAACATCATCGCGTCGAAGAAGTCAAGCGACCCATCGGAATTCACGTCGGCGCGGCACGTCGGAGGCGGGGCCCAGATCAGGACGCTCTCGGGGGTGATGCCCGTGGTTTCGATCGGCGTCGGCGTGACGGGGGTGAGTTGCCCGTTGGCGAAGTTGATGGCCAGGCAGTAGAGCCCGCGGATGCCGTCGATGGCGGTGGACTCATCGGTGACGTAGAGCCAGTCGCGGTAGGAGTCAGAGCCGCCCAGCGTGCCCTGAAGCCCGACATCGAAGGAGCCTCCGAGGTTGGTGGGTACGCCGGTTTCGTCGTCGAAGGCGAACGAGCGCAGAGTGGCGTCGGTGCCGTGCTCGACGAAGAGCATCTCGTTGTCGGGGTGAACGGTAAAGCCCTTGGGAGACTGCCCGGGGCTGTTGAAGGGGCTGCCGGGGACGAGGGCCATGTTGCCCGTATCGTCGAGCGTAAAGACGGAGAAGGCGTGTCCGCCGGAACTGATGCCGCCGGCCGCGAACAGGTGCCCGCCGGTGCGGTCGAGTTCGATGCCCAGGGGGTAGTGTGAAACGGCCAGGTTCTGCTTGAGGGCGAGGATGCCGTCCTGATCGACGGTGAAGGACCACAGGCGATTGGAGGATCCTGAGTCGTTGACGTAGAGAACGGGAAGCGTGGGGTGCTTGAGCAGACGAGTGGCAAAGGTGCCGCAGTAGATGCGGCTGACTTCGGTCAGCACGAGTGAATCGGGCTCATAGTGCAGGACGACGAGTTGGTTGGTGCCGAAGGCGATGGTCTGCGTGACGGCCAGGTAGTCGTCACTGATCCATGCAACCGAGTACGTGGTTTCGGGCATGAGGTACTGCTGCCCGAGCGCCATCGTTCCGTCAGGCGCAACGGTGATGATGGAGACGTAGTCGCCGCTGAGGCTGCCGGTGGCGTGTCCGGTGGCCAGGTAGCGCCCGCTCGGGGCGATGTCGATGGCGATGACGTTGGCGCCGGGCTGATCTTCGTTGATGTTGGCGCGGGCGCCGGTGACAATCTTGTCGATGAGCACCGGGGTGCCGTCGGGGGCGATGGAGAAACTGGAAACGCTGCCTTCGAGGTTTCCGTCGTTGGCGACGAAGATGGTGGGGAAGTCGGTTTGGGCCAGGCCCGCAGATGCCAGCGCCGCGGATAGGACGATGACGAGAGCGCGCATGTTCTCCTCCTTGTGCAGACCTCTAGATTGACGGGCCGGGCTGCCAAAATCAAGTCAGGTTCGGCAAAACAGTGAGCAACGAGGTCGAGGCAATCGTTGTCCGATAACCACTTTTCGCCGGACAAGGCACGCTTCATCAAGCAAGAGGCTTGATCGCGTGGGCGACATGCCCATCATGGGTGGTCGGGGCAGAGAAAGTCACTTACTTCGGAGAGTCGTGTGATGCGTGGGAGGCTGTTGGCAGCGGTCGTGGGCGTGTTGGCCGGGTCGGCGTATGCAGACCTGCTGAACGGGGACATCGAGAGCAACTCGAGCGGGATGTTCGGGGCGATTGATTTCTGGGGTCCGAACGGCGGATGGGCAGACCACGCCGGCTTCGCCCGGCCGGGCAACGCCGGGCTTGGGCTGTACTTTGGCTTCTACTCCGGCGGGCTGACGGAGACCGTGGGCCAGGTTTCGAGCATGACGTTCGCCGCCGGACAGACGTACACGTTCTCGAGTTGGGCGACCGGCGGCGGCAACGACACGGGTGTCATCTCGTACGAAATCGGGTACGACGGCGGCGGGGGCAACTTCGTGCAACTGGCCGTCGCCACGTATGACCTGACCGGGCTTGGCATGTGGGTGCAAACTGCGGGCGTCAGCCACGCGGTCGGCTCGGGGGGAGCGGAGATCGGGCGGAACATCTGGGTGAGACTCGGCGACGGGACGACCGGATCGTCGGATGACATCTGGTTTGACAACCTGACGCTGGTGCCCTCGCCCGGTGCGATGGCAACCTTGGCGCTCGGCGGGCTGGCGCTGGCGCGTCGGCGTCGCTGAACGAACGCGTCATAGGGGATCGAAGAGAGGGGCAGCGGGCCGGCTCAAGCCGGTCCGCTGTCATTGTGCAGGCAACAGCGCGGCCGCGAGCGCCTCGGCCAGCGCGCGGTGGGCGTCGATGCTCAACCCTCCGGCCGGGCGAAGCGGATCGATCCCTTCGGCGTCCAGCGCGTCGTAGGAGTCGAACGGATCGACGATGGGCCCGAGCCGCTTACACCAGCGGGCTGCGGCGGCGCGAAAGTGCTCGCGAAAGGCGGGGTCACGCACGGGCCGCACATCGTCGGTGAGCACAAAATGCAGGCCAGCGCCGATCGAAGCACAGGTTGCGGCGATGCGGGCCAGACAGGTGGAGAGGAATGCTTCGGCGTCGACACCGTCAACCCTGGGCAGTTTGGGCGCCGCAGCGATGTCCGACAGCGGAGTCGATATGCCGGGCCAGTTTTCGATCAGACGAGGGAGTTGCTGTCGCACGCGCCAGCCGGGCGACGCATCGCGGTGTTCGGCAGAGGACTGGGCATCGGGCGCAAGACAGGCGCCGGCCGGATGATGCCAACTGAGCCCTTCGTGCATGCTCCAGATCGCCGGCAGACTACGAGCCGGTTCGATCGCGGTGAGGCCCAGGATCACGTCAGTGGGCTTGAAGCGGGAGAGCGCGAAGAGCAGCCACCCATAGAGGCGAGAGGCGCCCATGCCGGGATGGGTGAGCGAGAGGCAGGCGGTGCGGTTTCCGCCGGAGTTCAGCAGGGATTCGAGCAGTCGCGGCGCGGAGGAGGGCATGGCGATGCCGGGGTCGGCCATCGCGCCGCCGTCGAGGATCAGCACGCGCCGCGGTGCTTCGAGGCGCGCCGGCGACAACGGGTCATGCACGTCGAGCATGCCGAGTTGGTTGGGTACATGCAGCGTCTGACGCTCGAGCCGCGGATCGTCATGGGCTTCGTGCACGGCCACGACTCGGCCGGGCTCCCAGGTGCGCCAGCCCAGGTCAGGATGGACCACGACGGGTCGGCGCTCAAGCCGCTGCACCGGCGCGGTGTCGCGGCGGTGTCGCAGCCCGTAGTAGCACGGGTGAATCGTGAGCACGACACAGCAGCCCGGTTCGAGTTGCGCGATGTCGGCCAGCATGCGCTCCTGCGAGCAGAAGGGCAGCGGGTGGTCGCGATCGAAGCGCCGGTTCCAGCGCCAGCCGTCGACCGAACGGGTCGCGCCGTACTCCACGCGGATCTTCTTCTGCCAGAAGATGTCGTTGCCCTCGTATTCCAGTTCGAGTTCGCGCTCATCGAGCACGTGCAGCATGGCGTGCCGCGCCTGGTGCTCCAGAGGCTCCTTCTGCTGGGCGAGGGTGTCGTCGCGGGCTCTGCCCTTGCGCCGCCCCGTGAAGATCTCGAAGTTTTCAGCCCCGAACACGGGTTTGGAGCCGTGACCCACAGTGCCGCGGACATCGAGCCCGGCGGCCCGCATCCACGCGATTTCCTCCGCCACGGCCGCGGCGCCGTCTATGCCGAACCGCTGGTAGACCTCAAGCCCGTTGGTGTGCAGCCCGACTTCGTGCCCCAGGGACTGGATGCGCCGGTAGATGTGGGCCATGCAGGCGTGGCGCCGGAATGTCTGCCCATCGAACGAGCCGTTGTAGAAGGCGGTGTGCAGGAAGTAGTAGGACGTGGGGACGTGGAACTCGGCTTCAATCTCGGCGCTGCGTTCGGCGGCGACGACGTCGCCATCGACATCATGGCGGATCGCCAGGCGCACACGGGTTCGGCCGTCGGGTTGTCGGCAGAGTTGGCGCAGCGTGACAGGCTCGATGTGCGGCATCGACGCGATCGAGGCGATCAACTGGCGGTAGGCGCACAGCGGAAAGGCGAGGGGGCGGGCCGCGTCAGCAAGCAGGTGCAGCCCGTAGCCCTCGAACATGTTGGCGTTGCAGGCGGCAAAGACCTGGTCGATGGTTCTGCCCGAATCGACGGCCTGGAAGGGCGCAAAGGTCGGGAGGGCCGCCGGATCAGACGGAGCGCCTCGGCTCACGCCGCACCCCGCGTCAGCATCCAGACCACGGCCGCGGTAACCGCCAGCGAGAGCGCCCAGAGTCCCGCGGCGGCGGCGAGCAATCGGCGTCGACGGCGCCCGAGTTTGCGGAGCAGATCGACGAGCGGTGAGTCCGGAGGCGGGGTCGGAGCCGGCGGCGTCGACCTGCCCTCCAGTTCGGCTTCAAAGGCCTCGCGCTCCTGCGTGGTGAAGGCATCGGGCGCGTAGCCCCAGGCGGCGTTGCCGCGCCCGCAGAAACGGTCGAAGAAGTAAAGTTCGCGACGGCCGAGTTCTTCGCGCCAGCGCTGGTCGTCGAAGGCGCTCTGGCCCTGGCGCATCTGCTCGAACTGCGACTCGTAAAAGGCGCGGTCCTTGAAGTTGGGCACAGGCAGGCCCTGAAAGAACTTGAGCAGTGCGATGGTCCCTGCGTTGCCGGAGGTGATGTGGTGGTCGAACTTCCAGTATTCCAGCGCGTCGGAGGGATACTCGATGCCGAGAAAGTGCCCGACGCGGTCGAGCGAGCGGCGCTGCGCGGCGAGAAAGTCCTCGTAACGGAAAAAGAGCAGGTCATCGCGATCGTCTTCGAGCGGGAAGTGACCGAACAGGGTTTGCACGTGCTGCGTGATGGCATCGTGCAGGTCGATCTTGAGGTGGCGCGCAAAACTGCACGCCAGCGCCCGCCCGTCTCGCACCACGCGCATGGGCTTGATGCGCAGATCCGGATGGCGCAGTTCGGCCTGCTCATGCGCGGGCGTGGGGTTGTTGATGACGATGATGTCGCGCCGCGCGTGCTCGGCCAGTTGGAGATAGAAGTTCGACTCAGGATCGTAGCGCCTGGCAAACCCGGTCCAGAAGGGGCAGTCGCGCCCATGCACGCGGCAGGCGTCCTCAAAGTTCTTGTCGCGCAGCCCCCAGACGCGATCAGGCGGGCCGAGCGTGAAGGCGCGTTCGTGCGAGCCGAGCAGCAGGCACAGCCACGTGGTGCCGGTGTAACTCGGGGAAGAGATCTGGACGACGGTGACGGGGCTGGACCGCATGGCGACGCGTCGATGGTACGCGGCGGTCCGAGGGGGCGCGAAAAAGGCCGGGCAGATCCCCGGCCTCTCGATGCCGTCAGTGCACTCAGGCGGCGCGCGGGCCGTCGTCTTCGGCCTCGACACGCCGGAAAGGCAGCGGGTCGATCAGTTCGTCGAGGCAATCCAGGCACTCCTGGACGCGTTCGACCGCCAGTTCGGCGTCGTGGGGTCGGCGCGCGCGGCGCTTGCCGGGCTCGCGGGTAAAGTCCGCCAGGCGGAAGGTGGGCGGTGCGTCCAGATCCGGGATGTCACGGTGCAATCTGGGGTACGGCATGGCAAACCTCCCGCGATGCGTTCGGGGAGGCATCGGCAAGCCGTCATCCTGGGATGAGCCTGAAGGCCGGGAGAGTCCGTTCGGGCCTTCAGGTCGTTCGGATTGGGGCATCCTTGCCTCCCGCCTGGGAACCTGTCCGGGCGGGATATCGGAGGAAGGGGGAAGCCGGCTGGAGTGTCAGTCTGTTTGCGCAGCAGGAGTCGGCCGAGACGCGCCGGCGTTGCGCCGTCCGACCCGGGGCTCGGTACCCCGGAGCAAACGTCCGAGATTGGCGCGGTGCTTCCAGATGACCAGGCACGCAAGGGCGGCCGAAGCGAGCAGGAAGGGGCCTCCGGCTGTAAGCCAATCGCTGACAAGCAGTTGCTCATCGCGGCCCTTGATATTTTCAGCAGACTTGAACTCAAGGTAGACCCAGATCGGAATCGTGGCCGCCGCGACGCAAGAGCCGGCCGAGACATAACGCCACAACGCCAGGACCAGGGCAAAGACGAGTATTCCGCCGACCGCCGGGAGGGTCATGATCGGATAAATGCCAAGCAGGGCCCCGACTCCGGTGGCTACGCCTTTGCCCCCTCGGAAGCCGACGAAGGGGCTGAACATGTGTCCGAGAACCGGAGCGATCATGACGGCCAGTAGCCCGAAAGCGTGGGCGGGGGGAAGTTCGAAGCGCCCGAGCGTGCCGGCGACGTAGCCGATCGACAGCGTGGGGACAAGCCCCTTGAGCATGTCGAGGAAGAAGCAGAGGAGGAAGTAGCGGAAGCCGAGCAGGCGTCCGACGTTGGTGGCGCCGATGTTGTGAGAACCGGCAGCCCGGATGTCGACGCCGCGGCACCTGCCGATGATGACGCCAAAGGGGATAGACCCCACCGCCAGCCCGAAGAGGAAGCCCAGGGCCCAGGTCATAAGGCCCTCCCGGGAAGGCGGTGGTCGAGCACGTCGAGCAGAGCCGCCCAGACTTCTTTCTCGCTGGCGCGGGCGTCGATGACAGCGTAGGTGGGGTCCTGGCGCGCCTGCTGGAGGTAGCCCTCGCGGACGCGGGCGTGGAACGCCTGCCCCTTGGCCTCCATGCGATCAAGCAGGGGGTTGAGTCTCGTGGCGGCAGTGTCCTGGTCGACGTCGAAGAGGACAACCAGGTCAGGGGAAAGCCCGCCCGTGGCGATGCGGGCGACGGCATGGATGTCATCGGTCGGCAACCCGCCGGCGTAACCCTGGTAGGCGAGCGTCGAACTGACGAAGCGGTCGGCCAGCACGGGACGGCGGGCGGTCAGCGCGGGAGCGATGAGCCGTTCGACCAGTTGTGCGCGGCTGGCCATGTAGAGCAGCATCTCGCAGCGGACGCTCATGACCTCGTCGTGGTGTTCGAGGAGGACGGAGCGGATGTGCTCGCCGACGATGGTGCCGCCGGGCTCGCGCACCTCACACGGGTCGACCCCGTGGGCGCGCAGTTCAGAAAGCAGGTGTCGAAACTGCGTGGTCTTGCCGGAGCCGTCAGGCCCGTCAAAGACGATGAACTGACCGGCAAAGCGCGGCGCCAGAGATGCAAAGTCCACGGTGAGGCTCCTCAACGCTGCGAGTGTAAGCGGTCAGGAGTCAGGGGACGCGGCGACCAGGTGTTCCAGACGCGTACGCCACGGATCGCCGCCCAGATCAGGATCCAGCAGCCGCAGCCGGAACAGGTGGGCCCGCACTGCGTCGGCGTCGGAGGCAGTGGCTTCGAGCAGCATCGTCCAGGCCTGCCAGTACTCGGCGCAATCGGGCCGGAGCGCCGAAGCCTGGGACTCGAGGATCTCCAGTGCCTCGTCGCGCCGCCCCAGCCCCAGCATCGCCTGGGCACGCATCAGGCTGACGTCGGCGTCGCGCCCGGGAAGGGGGGCGAGGGCTTCCAGCGCCGCCGCCGGGCTTGCGGCGAGCAGCGCGCGCGCCAGGCGTCGACGAAGCGTGTTCGCACGGGCGTCGCCGAATCGATCGAGCAGCGCAACGCCGCTCGAGAGGCAGTTGGGGTCGTCGGTAGATTCGAGCAGTTTGCACGCCAGGTCGGCCGCGGGTGGGGAGGCGTCGGAGTTGGGAGAAATGTCGCCCAGAAGGCGAAGCGCAGCGGGTGCCTCGATGTGCGACGCCAGTTCGAGGCGCCAGAAATCGGCAGCGGGGTGATCTGAGGCCGCATCCACGAGGTGGGACAACAGCGCCACACGCCGGGCGGGCTGGTCGTCGGGGGTCAGATCGAGGGCGACGATCAGGGCGTCGACGGCGCGATCGTCTCGGGGCCAGGTGGTGGCAAAGCGTTCCAGCAGGGCGGAGGCACGCGGGTCGGACTGGTCGCGGGCCAGCACGGCGGCCTCCCAGAGCGCTTCTCGAATCAAGGGCGCTTCGTCGGTGCGCGCGGGGTGGTCAGCCAGATGCAGCAGAAGTTCAACGGCCTCGCGCGGGCGATCGGGCGCCAGGCCCATGCCGCGCGCAAAGAGGGCGCGCGCGGGAAACACACCCAGATCGAGCCCATCGGTCGCTGATGCGATCAAGCGCCACGCGGTCGGCTCACGGCGCTTGTCGGCTGCGGCCCAGGCGAGAAGGGCGTCAAAGGCTTGTGGGCGCGTGGTCGGGTTGCTGAGCAGGCGACGGGCTTCACCTTCTTTGATGAGTTGAACCCAGTCGTCCGACGGCGCAAGGGTCGAGCCGAGGTCAAAGCGAGTTCGCAGCAGCCCGAGTTCCTCGGCCAGTGCGTCGGGCAGGCCCAGCACGCCGATATCGGAAGCAAGTTCATCGGCGACCTGGCGTGACTGCTCGCGCCGTCCCGCCAGCGCGTGGGCGCAGGCCAGCATGAGTCGCCTGGCCGCGTCAGCGTCGGCATCGACCACGAAGAGCGAATCGAGCATTTCCGCGGCCGCAGCGGCGGTGCGCGCGTCGTCGCTGAGAGCGGCCTGAAGCAACGTTGCGCGAGCGGCCAGCGAACCGGCTGCAGGATCGTCACCCACATCGGTCAGCGCCTCGTGCACCTGCTGCACGGCCTGTTGCACACGGGCCTTCTGATCGGGCAGCGGCAGCCCGTAAAGCACATGCAGGTCGTCAGCCCCGAGCGAACGCAACGCCTCGCGGGCGCGGCGGATCTGCGCATCCTGGCGCGTGGCGCGCGGAATGGCGTCATCATCAACGCCCTCGTCGGCCAGATCTTCAAGCGAGAGGACACGGAACGAGCCCGGTCCGTCGCCGTGCGCGTCGGCGATGGCGGCCATCAGTCCCGTCGGATCATCCTCAAGGAACTGGATGGTCTTGATGACGACCGGGCGCAGGCCCGAACGACGTGAGCGCGGATTGAGCCGGTCGAGCGAGGCGAGCGTGGAATCGACGCCCTGGCCCCACTCGGAGTTGGGTCCGGAGCGCTGGAACCCGCGCGCCAGGAAAAACACAACGTCGGGGCGAGGTTCGAGAGTCAGCGCGCGTTCGAGCCCGGCGATGGGGTCAGATCGCCCGGAGACGACCACCTCGCGGAGACGGGCGATCGCGTTTTCGCGCGTGCTGGGCAACGCGCGGAGAAGCGGGTCGGAGCCGTCACCCCCGGGGAGCATCTCCACTTCGGAGCCGCCGTCGGGCAACCCGCGGACAAGGATGACCTGGAAGTGTTGCGTGGGGCTGAGTCGCGCGATCGACTGTGCCAGGCGGGCGCGGACGAAGGCGTACGAACTGACCATCGAACCGGAGGCGTCGACGACGTAGACCACGCGGCGCGCGGCCTGGGCCGAAACACCTGCGAACGACACTGCCCGCTGCGGCTGGGTTCCTGCCGAAGAATCGACCACCGCTGAGCGCGGCTGTGCGAGCGTCGGCGGGGCCTGACGCGCCACGCCGGTGGCCCGGGCGGACAGTTCGGGCACCGGAGCGGCCTGCGGCGACGGGGCAAGCCCCGCGCCCGCAACCTGATCGGGGGCGGGCGCCGGCTCCACGTCAGGCGCCTCGGGCATGGGCGCCGGCGCGAGCGCCACGTCGGTCAGTCGAGGTCGCTCGCCCGGGCGCGAGGCAATGGTGACCGTGGCGGCCAACACGAGCGCGAGCAGGCCGAGATGCACGGCGGCGGACGCGAGGGAGGGGACGAACAGTCGCGCGAGCAGTCCTTGCTGTCGCGGGCGATCAGTCAATCGTGCTTCTCGCTGGTCTGGACGACGGTGCGCTTCTGCGGGCCGCCGAAGACGATGCGGTCAAGGCTCAGTCCTCCGGCGCCAAGGAAAAACACTGCGCTTGAAGCGCCGAGCAGCGACAACTGCCAGAGCAGAGGCATCCAGACGGGCTTGCCTTGGGCGTCGACATCAAAGGCGCCGTGCGGGGGCAGGAAGCCGAACAGCGCGTTGCCCGACTGCACGGCCGGGCCGATCTGGTCGAGCCAGATGGCGCCGAGCATGACGAAAACCAGTCCCAGCACACCCAGGCGTGTGAACAGCCCCAGCAGCAGCGCCATGCCGCCGACCAGTTCGGTGATCGCGACGGCGTACGCGAGATAGACCGGTCGCTTTCCCGCAGCCAGGTCCGGCGGCCAGATCGGCCGGGGCTCGACGCCATCGTCGGTGAAGCCGGGGTGGGCGGCGTGGTCGAGCATCAGCGCCAGCCCCAGCACGCGCCGCGCCTGCACGCCCTCTGGAAACTGCTCGGGCAGATACTTGGGCGCCGCGTCCGTCACGGCGGGCAGGCCGGCCTGGGGAGCGGGGTTCACCGGCGCACTGGCCGGCGCTTCGATCGCGCCCATGTTGGCCAGTGCGGCCGCCTGGTCGGGCGTGAACTGGTGCACCGGCAACAACTTGCCTGCACCGGCCCAGACGAAGGTGATCGCCAGCACCAGCCGGAGGATGAATGGTGACAGGTTCAGGCCGATGGAATCGCGAACGCGCATACTTCCTCCTGACTCATGGTATCGGCCGGGGATGGTGAGGATCGACACCGGCTCCAGAAAGGCCGTAGAGTCGTGGGAAGCGGGTGTGGCGGAACTGGCAGACGCGCGGGATTTAGGTTCCCGTGCCCGAAAGGGCTTGCAGGTTCGATTCCTGTCACCCGCAGTGAACGAAGCCGACGCGTGATCGGCAGGAAAACGCGTTGCGAGGTAGGAATGGCCGGGAGCGTCAGGAAGATCGTGGGTCGCTCACTGACCCAGGTATGACTGAACCGGGGGGTCCGCGCCTTGCCTATCGGATTGGCCGAGTGGAACTTGCGCGGAATCCAATCATTCGGAGCCGTTGTCCTCGGGATCGTCCTCGCTCCCGCTCTGAGATCTCCACCGGCCAACGATGAGCATGCCCCCCAGCGTCCCCCCCACTACCGTGCCGATCGTGGCGGCGGCGGCGGCATCACCGAGCACAGCCAAGATCCCGGCAACGACAACCACGCCTAGTCCCAGCGTGAACGCCATCACTTGGCCGCGAGATGCCCGCGCATGGAACTGCCCGTTAGACTCTTGGATCCCAACGAACTCCGCTTCTTCCAGCGACATCCGTCGCTGATCCATTTGGATCTCATGGTCAGTCTGCTTCTCGATCAAACGAAACACCCGCTCTGGCCCGTCAGGCATCACTTCCTTGAGTCGGGCAAGTTCCTCGGCCCTCGGAGTTACGCCGAGATTCAGACTCGCGCAAATGTCGATTTGACCACCCACTTGGTGGTCATGCATGAACGCCCCAACTACGGGGGGTGGTCCAATCCAGGTCTGCTGCCCGCCGGAGAAGATGGCTGATGTGGGACCAACGATTAGCGTTTCATCACCGGACTCGCTCGGCATGCCGAATGTTAGCCGAGACATCGCTAAGCTGAGTCAACACGCCGTCCATCCTCGTGGCGTACCGCATGGTTGCTCGCCTCAGCGGACTCTGCTCAGGGCGCGCGACTCTAGATATCTTGCGCACTTGGGATCCCAAGAGGCTCCCGGAGAGATCGAAAGCCGACATTGCACCCTGAACGAACGCATGTCCACGCTTGAAGTCGCCCCGGCTATTCCGACGTCCGATAACCGTGCTCGCTCGTACGGGGATGGAGTAGACGCTCGGTGGTACCTCGCGGTCGCCAGACCCTTGTACGATGCGAACGGATACCTGCTGGAGTTTCATCGCTCTATTCCGCCATATTTTCTCGGCGGAAACCCCGCCCTCTCTAGTGAAAAACTTACGCACAAGTTCGCTCCGCGCCTACACCAGCGAGCAGGAATTCTCCAAGTTGAAGTTATTGGCGACTGGCTTACACCGTGCCGTAGAGCCGGTCGCCCGCGTCGCCCAGACCAGGAACGATGAATCCGCGCTCATCGAGTCGCTCGTCGAGGGCGGCCGCATAGATCCGCACGTTCGGGTCTGCTTCCAGCAGTCGGCGCACACCCTCGGGGGCGGCGACCAGGCAGATCATGCGGAGATCATGGGCTCCGGCGTGGCGCAGGAGAGAAACGGCTGCACACGCCGACCCGCCGGTCGCCAGCATCGGATCGACCAACACCACCGGGCCCGCGTCGAGGTCGCGCGGGAGTTTCTGGAGGTAGGCTTTGGGCTTGAGCGTGGTTTCATCGCGGGCCATGCCGAGGTGCCCGACGCGGGCCTCGGGCATGACCTCAAGCACCCCGTCGGCCATGCCCAGCCCGGCGCGGAGAATGGGCACAACCGTAATCGTCGAGGCGAGTCGCTGTCCCAGGGCCCGGGTCATCGGAGTCTCAACCGGCACGGGCACCGTGGTGAAGGATCGAGTGACCTCATAGACCATGAGCCCGGCAATCTGGGCGAGCAGGGCGCGGAACGCGCGGTAACTGGTCGTGCGGTCGCGCATCCAGGTCAGTTTGTGCTGGATGAGCGGATGGTCGAAAAGTTGCAGATTCGGGAAGCGGGGGTTGCCGTTGGACATGCTCGCGATTCTAATGGGCGTCGGGCAGGCAGGAGACGCACATGGACGAACGGGATCGACTGGACCGGGCGGCTCTCCAGGCCGCGATCGCTCAGGCGGAAAAGTCGAGGCGCGAGGGCGGAATTCCCATCGGGGCGGCGCTGATGAACGCCAGTGGCGTCATCGTCGCGCTCGGGCACAACCTGCGCGTGCAGACGGGCGACCCCACGGCCCACGCCGAGACGGTGTGCATCCGCAACGCCGGACGCCGACGCGACTGGCACACGCTGACCATGGCGACGACGCTGAGCCCGTGCGCGATGTGCTCGGGCACGGCCGTGCTGCACCGGATCCCGCGGGTGGTGATCGGCGAGAACGAGACCTTCCGCGGGCGCGAGGACTGGCTGCTGGATGCGGGCTGCCAGGTGCGGGCGATGCACGACGAACGCTGCCGCGCGATGATGGAACGGTTCATCGCGGAGTACCCGGAGTTGTGGGATGAGGACATCGGGGTGCCGGAGTGAGGGCGGTCGCGGGGTCTACTCGCCCGCGTAACTGTCGAGGAAGATTCCCATGTCGTCGGTGGACTGGATCGTGTCGAGGTTCAGGTCGGTCATCGCGTCGGCTTTGGTATAGTCGGTGATGTACAGGGCCGCGTCGAGGGTTTCGATGTTGCCGTCGCCGTTCCAGTCGGCGGGGAGCGTGTACTTCATCACATATTCGACGGCCTTGCGCGCGTTGACAAGCCCCGCGCCCGTCCACTGGTCATAGCCCGGCACCCCGATGTCGGTAGCCGTGACTTCGAGGATGTACTTGACATCTTCAAAGGTCAGAGCGGGATTGACGCCGAGCATGAGCGCGACGATGCCGGCGACCTGCGGCGAAGCCCACGACGTGCCGGCGACGTTCTCATTGAGAAATCCGTAGAGAGCGCCGGGCGGGTTCTGCGTCAGGTCGTATACGAAGGTGGCGATCATGTCCTCGATCGGCGCGACAACGCTAAGAACGGGCAGCGGACTGTCGATCGGGTGCTGCGGATAATGCAGGTCCACGCAACCGCCGAGCGCAGACGGAAGTGGATTGGTTCGCGAGTGACAATGCCAACGCTGTCCGGTGCGGCACGCGCCGCCGACGGCGATCGTCTTGGAGTGCCAAGCGAGTGGGCGAATGCTCGCTTCGCCGAGGAAACCGCCGGCGGGTGTGCATGTGGCATCGTCCGGCTCCGGGCCGTTGTCGGGGCCCAGGCAGCCTTGGGTGTAGTTGCCCGCGATGGCGACGATGATGCATCCGCGCGCACAGGCCATGTCGATTGCCAAGTTGAGCGGATTGGTAGGGTCGCAGAACTCACTCGCATAGTTGTAGCCCTCAATCGCTTCGAAAGCCGTACAGATGACTCGCGCGCGAACAGGACTCCAGAGTGAATCATCAGTCTCGCTCAGACCAGGGTTCCAACCTGCAGCGTAACGAACGCAGGCTGCGACAGAGACTGCAGATGCTCTACATCCCTGACAGTCCTCATCAGGCGGATCTGCGTATGGAGTAACTCTCAATACGAGCAGACTGCAGTCCCAGCACACGCCGGCGATGCCAGCGCCGTTCTGTGCGTACGCGCCGCTGATTCCAGCCTCGATCGTGCCATGTGGATTCACACCCTCAAGGATCGTCCAAAGCACATCCTGCACGTCAGTCGGACCACCTTCGGGATCAGGCGGCTCATATGAATCTGGATTACACAAGCAGTTAGGGGTCAAGTCCGCCTCTTCGTCGACAAACGTTGCGCTGGCCGGATGGATCTTCGGTGGCAGTTGCCCGTCTCCACCGAATTCTGGATGATCCATATCAATACCGGTGTCGATGATCGCGATGGTGCGGTTGGGGTTGTTATGATCAACCGTGTAAGGTTGGTCGTAGCCGACCAGTCGCCATGCGTACGTCACCTTCGTCGTGTGGAGCCAGTGCTGGCCGTAGGGTGAGTACGCGGAAGGAGTAAAGTACGGGTCATTGAGCAGGAGGATCGGCTCGATGCCCTGGTACCCTCCCCCGACCTGCCCGAACACCCCCCCCCACAGGCAGCACAACAAGACCAAACGCCGCCACCGCCACCAGCCTGAACGCTGACGAACCGAGCATGGGTCTCTCCAATCTGGTTGACACGCCCCGGAAACTGTTGCACGATATAGACAGGACGCTCCGTACGCAAGTCAAGACATTGGGAGACGAGCCCATGGGGCACCGGGTCGCGCAACTAGCAGTACTGGCGGCTGTGCCCATTCTCGCGCCCTCGCCGGCACAGGCACAGGAGCACATGTTCCACGCATGGTTCGAAGCTCCCGAAACCGTCACGGCTGGTGAGTCGTTTCAAGTGTGGCTGTGGGTCACGTATGAGGTCGACGGCGTTGCGGCTCCAGCCCGGCCCGAGTATTACTTCGCCGAGATTTTTGGCAGTATTCAGGTCGGTGGGGCGCTGCAGGCGTTCGAGAGTATTTCACCGGTGCTGGACGGGCTCGATCTCCGGCTAGATTCTGGAACACCAAACGGCCCATGGTTGCGAGATTTTTTGATTGGACAGGGTGAGGGTCTGCCTGGGTTCGAAGTCGACTACGGGAATCCACTTCGCATCATAATGTTTGAGATCACGACGGCGGTCTCGACTCGTGGGGTATTGGACGTTTACCTACGCTCCCCGTCTGGGCTTGACATTCCATCACTTGCATGGTGGGACGGCGACAACAACGATTGGATCATGACAACTCAACCCGGCGTCGGCCTGATTTCGGAGCCCATGTCCGTCCGCGTCATCCCCGCGCCGGCAGGTGTGGTCGTGTTCGCACTTGCGTCGCTTGGCGTGGCTCGTCGACGGCGATAGCGGAATCGGGTGGGCGTTCAGTGCTTCCGACGCGTGGGGCCGACCATCGGCTGGAAATCGGTTCAACAGTGAGTACATGACTCGGCCGGGCACGTTGAAGACCTGCCCTCCGTCGCAAGGAGGCCGGTTGGGAATCGGCCCTACGCCACCACTTCGATCGACGCGATGGTCAGGTCGTCGCCCAGCGCATCGGTGCCCGCGTGCCGGACCACGGCCTGCGCGAGGGTGCGCACGTCGGTCTCGGCCGAGGTTGAGCCGGCGAGCGAATCAATGGCTCGGGCCACGCCGAACTGCACGCCCAGGCGATCGTGCTGCTCAATGAGCCCGTCGGAGAAGACGACCAGGCGCGAGCCGGGCGGGAGGCTGATGCGTTCGGTCTGATACTGCTGACCTTCCTGCACGCCGACGAGCAGGCCGCCGGCGCAGCGGATGGGCGCTGGCTTCTCGCCCGGGCGCACCACCAGCCAGTGCCCGTGCCCGGCGTCGACGAATGAAAGTTCGTGCTTCTCACGATCAAAAACGCCGAGCCACAATGAAAGGAAGCGGTTGGCGGCCGAGTAGCGGAAGACGTGCTGATTGAGGTCGGTCACGATGGCGCCCGGGTCGCGATCGACGCGCAGCCCGCAGCGAAGATATGTCTGCGCGATGGTCATGAGCAGGGCGGCCGAGATACCCTTACCTGCGACATCGCCGAGGAAGGCGGCCGCGGTGTCGTCGTCGAGCAGCACGAAGTCAAAGAGGTCGCCGGCGACAAATCGCCCGGGACGGCGGGCCAGCGCATAGCGCAGGAACGAGCCCGAGCCGGCGTCGGCGGGCATGATCACGTCCTGCACCTCGCGGGCGGCCTGCATCTCGCGCTCCATCTCGCGACGCTGTCGCTCCAGTTGCCCGCGTCGCAGGTTGCCGATGGCCATCTCGCCGATGCGGGCGATGGCAGCGCAAAACGCGGCGGCTTCTTCCGCGACGGCGCGCTCGCCGCGGCGGGCATCCAGATACAGGTACGCCTCGACCGAGCGTTCGAGCATGAGCGGAGCGCAGATGGCCGAGTGAATGCCCAGATCGACGATGCTCTGCCCGAAATCAGGTCGCGCCTCGCTGGTAAGCCGGACGATTTCGCCGGCCGAGGCGGCCGCCAGCAGCGAGCGCGAAATATCGACTTGCAGTTCATTGTCCATGCCCGGGCCGGCGTGGGCAAGCATTTCGACTTCACCCGAGGCCGAAACCTGACGCACCACCGCCCCTCGCCCGAATCCGGTGCCCTGAAGGGCGGTGTCGAGCATGACGCGGGCCAGGTCGGGCACCGAGGCGGCCGCGTTGGCCGAAGCAGCGCACTCGAGGATCAAATCGAGCCGGTGCTGCGCGAACTCGTGGTGCGTGGCCCGCTGGATCGTCTCGATGCGGTGCCCGGAGGAGTGGAAGTCGTTGGTGGTGGCGATGGCCGGGGCGACCGAGCGCGGATCGCGAATGCGGAACGTCCACGGACCGAAGCGGATGAGGTCGCCGGGAGCGAGGGGAGTGGGTTCCCCGGCAGGCAGTTGCACGCCGTTGAGGAACGAGCCGTGCCGGCTCTGCCGGTCGACGACCATCCACTGCCCGGCCTGGAGGACGAACAGGGCGTGCTCGCGCGACACGGTGGCGTAGACGAGTTGGACGTCGTTCTCCGACCCGCGCCCGACGCGGCGCGGTCCGGGCGGAGACAGGTCGATCGGATCGGTGGCCGGTCCGGCGATGGGTTCAAGCCTGAGGTTTTCCAGCGGCTGTTCGGGCATGGGGCAGTGCAAAGAGTAGCGATTCGGGAAGCCCGGCGCTCACTCGGCGCAAGAGAAAGGGCCCGGATCTGTGCGACCCGGGCCCACGTGTGCTCAACCGTTGCTCGGAGCGACCTTTACGGGCAGCCGGCCGAGAAGATCTGCAGGAACATCTGGACGTCGAAGAAGTTGAAGATCCCGTCGTTGGTCAAGTCCGCGGCCGGATCCTGAGCCGAGAAGGCGGCCAGGAAGGCCTGGACGTCGAAGAAGTTGAGATCGCCGTCGTCGTTGAAATCGGCGACGCAGTCGTCGATCGGGACGATGCCGATGAACTCGATGTCGTCGATGTTCCAGCCGGGGTAGGTCACCGACGAGTCAGTGGTGCCCATGACCCAGCGGACGCGGACGGCGCTCTGCCCGTCGGCGACGCTGGAAATGTCATAGGTGACCTGTTCCCACGCGGTGGGGCTGACGCTTCCGCCCGTGTGGTCCCACACCACCGTCCAGTTCACGCCGTCGTTGCTGACTTCGACGGAGGCATGGTCCCACGTCGAACTCTCGATGGCCAGCCACTTCTGGAAGCGGAGGGACACGTCAGTCGCCTGCGAGAAGTCCAGCGGACCCGTCGTCAGGTATTGGCGGGCCAGGCTGTTCGGATAGTCGCCGGCCAGGTTGTAGCCGTAGACGTTGTTCCCGGTGAAGCCTGAGTTGGGGTCGAAGTTGTGCGAGCCGCCGCCTGTCGGATCACCGAAGGCCCACTGGCCCGTGGTCGCCCAGCCGGGGTTGGTGTCATCGACGAGGAAGTCGTAGATCACCTGCGGACCGCCGACGGTGATGCTGACGGTTCCGGTGTTGGACTGTCCCCCGTCCGGAGGCGTACCCCCGTCGTGGGCGTAGTAGGTGAACGAATCGGGGCCCTGGTAGTTGTGCTGTGGGGTGTAGTCCACGGTGTCGCCCGCAAGCAGGAAGGGCACGGAGTTGATGGGCGCGTTGGTCACGCCGTCGCGGATCGTGCCGTGCACCGGCAGCGATGCGACGAAGAGATCAAGCGTACCGCCCGGCAGTCCGTCGTCCGAGGCGTTGAGAGTGACCTCAACGCCGGCGTTGACGGGCGTCTGGACGGCCACGTCACCGGCGCTGGGAGGACGCGGGCCGCAACCGGCGTCACTGGACAGGTCTGAGGGGAAGTAGTCAGGGTCGAGCCCGCCGCCCTCGGACAGCCCGGCGATGCCGTCGGACGCATCGATGCTCAGGTAACTGATGCGGATCGTCCCGTCGAAGAACAGTTCGATCTGGAAGGTCTGGTTGTTCGACCCGGCGTACTCCGGCACGCCCTGCCAGGTGACGGCCATGCGGTCAGACAACTGCTTCCAACTCACCGTTCCGCCGTTGCTGGGATTGAGGTCGTCAAACCAGCCGGCGATGCGCTTGATGCCGAAGTGGGCGTCAAGCGACTCCGAGTAGGAGGTGTCGCTCGATCCGAAGGTGATATACCCGTTGGAGCCGACGAAGAACGAGGTGAACAGTTGCTCGTACAACTGCACCGAGTTACCGCCCGAGACGGAAACGGTGGCGTAGGAGTCGTCGGTCAACGGAAGCGTGGTGCCGCCTGCGGGGTTGGTGGGCAGGGCGCCGCCGGGCAGGGGCTCGGCGCATGAGGTGTAGAAGTCCACGGCGCTGGTGTCGGGGTAGAAGGAGATCATCAGCCCTTCGAGGTCCGTGCCTGCGGTGAACTGCTCGGTGAAGAAGTCGGGCACTTCGGGCGTGGTGAAGGTGTACGCGTTGCCGGCGTTGTCGTCGTAGGAGTTGTTGCCGGCGATGTCGGTCATCTCGATCGCGTAGTAGTACGTCTCGTTGTCGGTCAGCCCGCCGATCATCAGCGTGTGGTCGGTCAGGTTCTGCACCGCCGAAACGCTGTCGGTCATGCTGCCCGGGCTGGTGCCGTACCAGACGGTGACAGCAGCCGGCTCATTGACCGTCACGCTGACCTCGGCGCTGCGCGGCTCGACCTCCGGCGTGCTGGTGGCGACGAGCACGGGAGGCGTGCAGTCGATGGTCAGCGAGGCCTCGACCGGCACGTTGGTGTTGCCGTTGCCGTCGTCGGCGTCCACATAGGTGACGGTGACCGTGTCGCCCTCCGCCACGTGGAGCACGCCGGCCGCGTCGGTCGTGCTGACGGGGATGGACCCGTGGAACACGGCCACTTCTGCGCCGATTTCCGTGACGGTGACGAACTCGCCGCCCGGTTCTGAATCACTGGTCACCAGCACCATGCCGGTGTCGATCAGGCCGTCGTCAACGTTGAGGTCGCAGTCGATCACGTCGATGCCGACCGTCGCATCGCAGCCCAGGCGCGTGCCGTTGAGCCCGACGATGCCCGCCGACGAGCAGGTGAACATCTGGTTGGTGCAGGCAGCGCCGACGACCTGAGTCGGGCCTTGCGCGATGTTGAAGCCGGTGACTTCGATGCGATACGCGCCGGCGGCCGGGGCAAAGACTGTCACCTGCTCGGTGTTGTTGAGGTGGTCGGCGGCGGTCTGAACGGCTGCGGCCGACGGATTGGCCGGGTTGAGCGTCCAAGGCATGTACACAGTGCCGTCCGGACCGACAACGCGAACGTCCACGTCGTTGATCAGGGCGCTGCTGGTCATCGGTGTGGCGGGCGGATCGTCCCACGAAATCGTGACTTTGAACTCGGTCTGACCGGGTTCGACCACGGCCGTGTAGAACTGCGTCTGCCCCTGGGCCACTTCAAACTCGAGCACGCGGTTCTCGATCACCGTGTCCACCGCGGGCTGGGCGCGCACCGAGCCGTAGCCGGTCTGGTAGTCCGGACCGACGCTGATGATGTCCTCGGCCGAGTTGGCCAGGATCGCCTTGAGCGTGCAGTTGCGCATGTCGTCAGCGCCCGGATAGGAAAGACGCCACTGCTCGATGATGAGGGCGCACACGCCGGTGACGGCCGGGCTGGCCATCGACGTGCCGCACATGGTCGTGTACCCGGTCGACGAGGTCGTGCATGAGGTCACGCCGCCGTCGCCGTCGCTCTGGCACCCGGGCCCGGAGATGTCCGGACGCAGACGCCCGTCATCGGTCGGGCCCCAACTGGAGAAACTCGTCATCGAATCGTCGTTGGAGTTGAGGGCGCCCACGGAGATCTGGTTCTTGGCGGCCTGCGGCGGGGCGATCGAGCGGTACGCACCGAAGCCCTCAACGTTGCAGCGCGAGCCCTGACGCTCGTTTCCGGCGGCCCAGACCATGCGGAAAGGTTCGCCAAACGAGCCGCGCACGCCCGCGTCGATCAGCGAGGCCATCAGCCCGTAATCGCCCTGCCACGAGCAGTCGTATCCGTTGGACTCCACGTTGGAGCCGATGGAGTTGTTGGAGATATCGGCGTTGTGGGTATTGATGGCGGCGCCGTAGTCGGCTTCGTAGTCACCCGGATCGGTGTAGAGGAAGCCGGGCTGAAGCCCGCCGGGAACGTCAAACTCGTAGGAGATGATGTGCACGCCGGGCGCCATGCCGCGGTTGGTACCGCCCGACGCCACGCCGGTGCCGCCGATGGTGCCCGCCACGTGCGTGGCGTGCGCAATGGCCGCCGCGCCGTCGCCCTGCGTCACCCGACCCGCCAGGTCGTTGTGCGCGAAAACCCCGCCCGCGTCATACACCAGAACGCGCACGCCCGAGCCGTCCAGCCCGTAGGGCGGATCGTTGACCGCCTCCACGCCCAGCAACTGACGCGCCGATGCGTTCGTCGTGCTGAACTTGGGCAACGGAGGCTCGACCCACGAGACCACGTCCTCGCCCGCCAGCGCTTCGATCGCTCCACGCGAAATGTGGACGACCAGCGAGTTGACCGACTCGACCAGCGAAACCACCTCGCCCCCGTGACGCGTCACCGCGTCAAAACCCGCGCCCAGCGGATCCACGTCGTCATGGAACGACACGTAGGCAGCCACCCTCGGGTTCGATGCCACCTTCTCGACTTCCTCTTCCGTCATGCCCTGCGAGATGGCCTTCTGACGAAGTTGCTCGACCGACTCGACGATGGACCACTCGGCCGTCAGGCCGGCGTTGAGGTCGGGATGCAGTTTGCGACGAACCGTCAGTTCCTCAATGTTGCCGATGAGCCCCTCCGACGCGGCCGCACGAGCGTTGACGCTCGGCTGGATGGCAACCAGATAGGCCGTGCCGCCGATCGCGCGCAGCGGCGTGATGCCCATCGAAGCCAGACGATCACGCTCCTGCTGTGTGGTCGGTCGGGTCAGTTCCACCACCGCGTGGCGCACGTCTTGCGCATCGGTCAGATCACGAATGACACGCTCGACCTGCCGGGCGCCCAGTCGCACGGACTGGGGCTGCGGGTCGGTACGCCAGGAAACCTGCGCGTTGGCGAGCGGGGCGCACGCCATCGCCAGTCCGCACCCCAGCACGAGCGCGGAGATTTTGGACTTCCTCTGCCGGAAGCCCGAGGCACGCGATGTACTCATTGAGGATCCTCTCAATCCGACGGTTATCAGACCACACGCCGACCCCCCACTGAGGTCGGGTATTGGAGATGCTCTCGAAAACTGACTCCCGTGTCAAGAGCGACGTTGCGGTGGACAGCAGGTCAGGAGGACTTACCCCAAGTACTCCATCGCCTCCTGAACCGAGCGAACCGCCATCAACTCCGCCCCTTTCGCCCGCGCCGGCAAGCCGATCGGAGGCACCAGCACGCGACCGAAACCCAGGCGGGCGGCCTCGACCAGCCTCTGCTCCATCTGCGTCACCCCCCCAAGTCGCCCGGACAGCCCAACTTCACCGATGGCGCACACACCCGCTTCCAGCGACTTGCGACGCTCCGCACCGGCCACCGCGAGAAGCACCGCCAGATCCGACGCCGGTTCGACCACTCTCATGCCGCCCACCGCTTGTGCAAAAACATCGCGATCGGCCAGCCGAAGCCCGGCGTGCTGCTCCAGCACCGCGATGATCATCGCCAAGCGGTTGGCGTCCAGACCCGAACTCTTGCGTTTGGCGGCCCCTAGAAACCCCGTCGCTGTCAACGCCTGGATCTCGGCCAGCAGACAGCGCGAGCCGTGGATCACCGGACAGATCACCGAGCCGGGTCGCGCCTGCCCGCTGCCCACGTCGGGAACGCTCGACAGTTCACGCAGCCCGCGCCCGGTCATCTCGAAAATGCCCAGTTCGAGCGTGGCGCCGTAGCGGTTCTTCACCGCCCGCACCAGCCGCGCCGCGTGCATCCGCTCGCCCTCGAAGTAGATCACCGCGTCGACCAGGTGTTCGAGCAGCCGCGGACCGGCCAGTTGCCCGTCTTTGGTGACATGCCCGACGAGCACCACCGACATCGCCGTGCCCTTGGCGAGCATCACCAGTTCCGATCCGCAGCGCCGCAACTGCGACACGCTGCCCGGCGAGCCGTCAACCGACGGCGCAAAAATCATCTGCACCGAATCCACCAGTAGCACACGGGGACGAACCCTGCGCGCCTGTTCGGCTATGCGCTGGAGATTCGTCTCGGCCAGCAGGAACAGTTCGGGCGGCAAGCCCAGTTCCAGGCGTTCGGCGCGCAGGCGGATCTGCTCGGCCGACTCCTCGCTCGATACATAGAGCACGCGCGCCCCGCGTGCAGCCCAGGCGCCGGCCGCCTGAAGCAGGAGCGTTGACTTGCCCACCCCCGGCTCCCCTCCGACCAGGAGCACCGACCCGGGCACGATCCCCGCCGTGCCGTCGGGAGAACTCCCAAGCACGCGATCGAACTCGGGCAGCCCCGTGGGCAATCGCGCCACCGCCGGCTCGGCCCCCACCTCAACGATCGATCGGGCTTCGGGTGCGGCCACGGACCAATCGCCTCCCACGGCATCACCGAGGCCGGGCGAGCGCGTTTCTTCCAGCGCATCCCACGCCCCGCAGTCCGGGCAACGCCCCAGCCAGCGCGGGAAACTCGAACCGCAGGTGCGACAGGTGAAACTCGTCCGGATCTTGGGCACGCAGCGAGCATACCCGCTCCACCTGCTACCATGCGTTCCCGGGCACTTCCCTGTTTATGGAATCCAGACCCGCCCAAGCACACGATCGCGCTCCTCCCCGGCGCCGCCGCGCCCGCCGGACGCTCTTGGTCCTCGTACCTCTCCTGCTGCTGCTGGCCACGGGAGTGTTGATCTCCACGCGCGGTCCGATCGCCCGCAAGGCCGTCCTCGCGCACCTTCAATCTCTGGTCGAAGGCGACGTCTCGATCGCGTCGGCCTCGCTCTCGCTCGACGGCACCATCCGCGTGCGCGACATCCGCATCGGCGCCCGCGGCGTCCACGGTCCGGCCGGCGAAGTCCTCCATGCCGACGCAGCCGACCTGTCGCTCTCGGGGCTGTGGTCCGGGTCGATTGCGATTCGCCAGGTCCGTATTGAAAACCCCGTCGTCCGCATCAGTCAGGACACCGGTACGGGGGGACTCAACCTCGCGCCGCTCAAGTTCCGCTCCACCGGCGGCGGGCCCGGCGGGCTGCCGAGCATCACCGTCACCGGGGGCATCATCGAACTGGGCGAGCACTCCGGATCGGACTATCACACGCTGCGACGCCTCCCCGTGCGAGGCGTCCTTACGCCGGGACAACAAAGCGGCTCGTACGTCTTCGAGATCACCCACTCGGGGCGGGACGGCCCGTCGGCTAAACTCACCGGAACGATCTCCGACACCGAACTGGATGTGGTCGTTTCCGAAATGGACCTGGCGGCCTGGCCCAACGACGCCGTTCCGACCCGGTACCGCGACGTACATCGAGCGCTCAATCTCAAGGGGAAGATCCAGCCGACGCGCATCCGCGTGCCTCGTCAAGGCCCGATCGAACTGGCGGTGCGGCTGGAAAGTGTCGAACTCGACCTTCCGCTCGACCAGACGCCCGTGGCACGCGGGCACATGACCGACGTCGACGGCGTGCTGCTGGTCGGGGCCGAGGGGCTGAGCGCCGAACTGGCGGGCAATCTGGACGGCGTGCCGGCGCGGGCGTCGTTTGTCGCGCCCACGCTCGACGCCGACACACCCTTCCGCGCCGAAGTTCACATCGATCGGGTGCGCCTGAACGAGAACCTGCACCGGCTCAGTTACCTGCCCCCGTACGTGCGCGACATCCTCGTGATGTTCTCCAATCCGACCGCCGAACTTGAACTGGATCTCGTGCTCAGGCGCGCCGCCGACTCCGGGCAGGTTGAGGCCGGCGGGGAGTTCCGCCTCTTCGACGCCGTCGCGTCCTTCCGCGATTTCCCGTACGAGTTTGAGAACATGAGCGCCGTGTTCGTGCTGGAGCGCGATCGCCTCGAGTTTCACGACATCGTCGGGACCGCCCGGGGCGGCGCGAAACTGTCGGCCTCGGGCTGGGTGGCCCCGCTGAACGACGCGGCCGAAGCCACCATCAACGTGCATGTCACCGACGTGCCGCTGGATGACAAACTGCGTGCCGGGTTCAACGAGCACGACCGCTCCCTCTACGACTCGCTGCTCGACCGCGCGTCCTACCAGCAACTGGTCGAGCAGCGCCTCATCGCCGACCCGGCGCAGAAGCGCCAGTGGCAAGACGAGCGCGATCAACTGCGGGCGGCCATCCGCGCCGACCAGGTTGAAGACGACGAAGCGGCGGCCGCCGACCTGGCTGTGCTCGAGGCGCTGGCCAACCTGCCCGAGTTTGAGATGGGCGGGAAGGGGACCGTGGACATCAGCGTCTATCGCTATCCGGGGCACGAGAGCAACTGGGACACGGAAATCCTCATTCGCCTGCCCAGCGTGGGTCTGCTCTCCGAGCACTTCCCGCTGCCCATTTGCGCCGAAGACCTGACACTGCGCGTCTTCAACGGGGATGCGCGGGTGACCGGCGGCTCGTTCCGCGGACTGGAAGGCGGCACCGCCGACGTGCAGGCTGCTGCGTTCCTCGACGATCCGGACCGCCTGCCCCAGGTTCACATTCAGGCCAGGGACATGCCCGTCACGCCGCTGCTGATCAACGCCATCCCCGGCCCGCGTGACGGACTGGACGACGACACCATGCACGCCCGCGCGCTGCTGACGCGCCTCGGGCTGCGAGGTACGGTCAACTGCCAGGCGCGCGTCGGTATGGACGAAGGCCCGGCATTTGCCATCGACGTGACGCCCAACGCCATGACCGCCCGCCCGTGGTCGTTCTCCATGCCCGACGGGCTGCTCGTCGACGGGCTGGAACTGCGCGACATCTCCGGGATCATCGCCGTGCGCCCCGGCGATCTGCACATCGACCTTTCGGCCCGACTGCCCGGCGCCGAGTCAACCAGCACCGTGCACCTGCAAGCCGGCGCCGGCTTCGGCGAGCACACGGGCGAAGGCGTCGAAGTGCACACGCTCGACCTGACCCTGACCGACCTCGACGCGACCAGCCCGGTCGAGCAACTCGTCGCGGTGATCAGCCAGCCCGCGGCCGCCCAGATCGCGCCGCTGCGCCGGCGCTACGAGCCGGGCGGATTGCTCGACGCGCGCCTGACCTATCAGCCCGCGCCCGAGGAGCCTGCCAACCTGCTCATCGACCTGTTC
This sequence comes from Cyanobacteria bacterium CYA, assembly GCA_008363215.1. GTDB lineage: Bacteria > Planctomycetota > Phycisphaerae > Phycisphaerales > UBA1924 > J022. The sequence continues at coordinate 275,927 of RHKP01000001.1, read as the reverse complement.
AACTTCCGCAAACCATCGCTGAGCCTCTTCGGACAGCGGCTGTCGATGGAGCACCCGCAGGGCAGCATCCACATCGAGCGAGGCGAGCAACTGGGCGCCAGGTTTGCCGGCTTCGGGGGCACGGCCACCTATGCGTCCGAGCCCCTGGGAAACCTGCGCATCGACGGCGCTGTGACGCTGACCGAGCAGGGCGCCTCCGGCACGGCCGAACTCTCGCTGGGCGACGCCCGCTTCGAGTCGAGCATCGTCGAGAGTCTGCTGGGCGAGCGTGCCCCCGCTCTGGCCGACGCCTATCGCAAGGCCCGTCCCGCCGGGCGATTCGACCTGCTGTCGAGCGTTGAACTCTCGGACGACGGCAACGTCGAGCCTGTCTCGGTGATCCTCTCCCCGCGCTCGCTTGCGATCACCCGCCGCGGCGAACGCCTCGCGTTCGAGCATGTGGAGGGACAGATCCGGTTCGACCGGCGTACCGGGCACATTGACAGACTCTCGCTGGTGTCGCCGGAACTCGAGGTTCGGATGCACGGCAACTTCTCGATCGAGAGCGCCGAGCATGTCGATCTCGACGCGGCGTTCGAACTGGGCGCTTCGTCGCTGCACCCGCGCGTGCGGGCCCTGCTGCCTGAGAATCTCGACCACGCCCTGGCCGGGCTCAAGATCGGCGTCGACGGGCCGATCGCCGTCGAACAGGGACACCTGCTCATCGCACACCGTGCCTCGAGCGACCAGGTCGATGCGCTGGGACTGCTGCGCGTGCGCCGCGGGCGCGCTTCGGTCGGCGTCGAACTCGATCAGATCGACGCGACGCTCGAGTTCGTCGCCCGCATGCACCCCACGCTCGGTTCCCCGCAGTTCCAGGTCGACCTGCGGGCCGAGACGATGCGGGCCTCGGGCATCTGGCTGTCCGACGTCCGGTGCCCCATCGCCTCGCTCGACGCCGACGCCATCGGGATCGGTCCGTTCGGCGCCACGGCGCACAACGGGCGCATCGCCGGCTCGGCGCTGGTGTGGACCGAGTCGGCAGACCCGGGACCGCGCTACGACCTGCGCGTGCTGACCAGCGGCGTGCGCTTCGCGCCCATCCTGGCCGACCTGTCGCTCGACACGCAGGCCCCCGATCCGGAAACGACCGCCGACGATTCGCGCGGCGTGCTCGATGCCCAGTTCACGCTCTATGGCGTGGTCGGCGGCCCGCGCCGCGGCATGGGTCACGCTCAGGTCAGTGAAGGACGTGTGCTGCGCCTGCCCCTGCTCGTGCCGCTCATCGAAGTCAGCAACCTGCAACTCCCGCGCGGCGAGAAACTCGATGTGGCCGCCGCTCAGTTCTACCTGCGCGACGATCTGGTCACCTTCGAATCCCTCAGCGTGCTGTCCAAGTCGATCGAACTGATCGGTTACGGCACAATGGGCGTGCCCGACCTGGGGCTCGACCTGCGCATCAACAGCCGCTCCATGCGCCGCGTGCCGCTGATCTCGCCGATACTCGAAAACGTGCGGGACGAACTCCTGACCACGCGCGTGTCCGGCACGCTGCGCGCGCCGAATATCTCCAGCGAGCAGTTCGTCGGCACGCGCCGGGCGCTGTCCTTGCTGCTCGGACAGGAGGTGAGCGAGCAGGACCGACTCCTTCAGGACATCAAGAATCGGGCCATGCAACTCCGTGAACGATTCCGACTCTCCACCTCGGCCGTGCATCGCGTCGTGGACGCGATGGATGAGCAGCCGACCGATGAACAACCATGACCAACGAACAGAGACGACAGGAACTTGATCCGCCCTCCTCCACCCAGCCCAGGGGACTGAGCAGCGCCCCTCCCGAGCAGAGCGCGCAGGTTCGCGCCGATGACGGGGAAATTCAGGAGCGCATCCGCGATCTGGTACAGGACATCGCCCGCAACGCCGACGAGTACGACGCACGCCTTGTGCGAGAACTGATCACCGCGGCGCTCAAACTCATCCCCGACGGACGCAACCGCGGCGAACTGAAACTCATGACCGCGGCGATGAAGGAACTGCGCTACGCCTTCCGCGTGTTCGGGCAGTATCCCGAACCGCACAAGGTCACGATCTTCGGCTCGGCGCGCACGCCGCCCGATCACCCGGACTATCGCGCGGCCGTACAGTTCGGACGCATCATGGCCCAGCGCGGCTGGATGGTCATCACCGGCGCCGGAGACGGAATCATGCGCGCCGGGCACGAGGGCCCGGGGCGCGAGGCCAGTTTTGGCGTGGCCATCCGCCTGCCCTTCGAGACCACCGCCAACAACATCATCGCCGACGACGAGAAACTGATTCACTTCCGCTACTTTTTCACGCGCAAGTTGATGTTTCTCAGCCAGGCCGAGGCGGTCGTGTGCTTCCCCGGCGGCTTCGGCACGCTCGACGAGACCTTCGAGACGCTCACGCTGGTGCAGACCGGCAAGGCCAGCATGATCCCCATCGTCTTCGTCGAGGGCGAGCCCGAGCCCGGGCTCACAGTGGCCGGCGGCGACCCGGACAAGGCGATCGCCGGCTACTGGAAGGGCTGGAAGCACTTCATCGACAGCCAACTCATGCAGCGCGGATGGATCAGCCCCGAGGACGACAACCTGTTCTACATCGCCGCCGACCCCACCGACGCAGCCGACCATGTGCTGCGATTCTACCGCAACTACCACTCCTCGCGCTACGTCCGCGATGAACTGGTCATCAGGCTCAACAAGCGGCTGCGCCTGCGCGACATCGAGGCCCTCAATGACGAGTTCCCGATGCTCGTCAAGAAAGGCAGGATCGCGCCCAGGACTCCCCTGGACGTTGAGGAAGATCACCTGCATCTGCCGCGCATCTCCTTCGTCCACACCCGGCGCGGATTCGGCTTTGTTCGACGCCTGATCGACCGGATCAACCAGTTCGATCCTGTCGAAGAGTAAACCGGTGATCGCTCGACGCTCATGCCTTGCCCTGCTCGGGGTGCTGCTGACCCTGAACTGCGGTGCGCACGCCCAGACCAGCGCCCCGGGAACGCTCGGGCTGGAAATGCGCCTGGCCCCGGTGCGAAGCGCCGGCGGGGCGCTGCCCTCGGCCCTGCGCCGCTACGAGTCCAACCCCACCGGCATCGACGAGCAGACCGACCAGCGCCTCCGCGCCAGCGGGCTGCGCGCCTTGGCCGTCCCCGTCGACCTGCTCGAAGAAGCGCTCGGCTCGCTCCAGTCGGCCGGACCCATGCAGCGCCAGTGGCTCGGAAGCCTCGGCTCGTGGACCCCGATCCTCACCGGGCCGGCGCTCCAGGACCCCGCCACACGCATCGACTCCGGCCAGGTCAACCTGGGACAGGGACGCTTCCGCCTGCTCGCCCGCTGCTGGCTGGTTCCGGACATGACCGAAGCCCAGGAGACCGGCCTCATCCGGGCCCGACTCCGCGTCGAACTCGTGCCGCAACACCTGCCCGATCAGCCGCGACGACTCGAGCATCTGCTCGAACCGACCATCGAAGGCCGCGTGGCCGACGGACAGGTGCTCGATCGGCTCAAACTCTCGTGCGACCTTCCGTCGCACATGGCTTTGCTGATCGTCCCGACGTCAGGGCCGCGAGAGTGGGAGTCGCCCGAGGCGCAAACCTCCAGCGTCACTCCAACGTCCGATGCAGGCCCCGTCGGGCCGGACCCCGGCGCCCCGCCGACGAGCACGCCACCCCCAGGCCCCACCGATCCGGGCGCACCACCGAGTCAGTCAGCGGCGGGCACCATCGGACCTGCCGATCCCCAGGCTCGCACGCTGGGTGAGCAACTGCTGCGCACGCCCGGAGCGATCGAACCCCGGGGCGCCGACGAACAATCGGTGCGCGTGCGCCCGGAGCGATCGGTGGTCATCGTGTTGATGGCCCACACGCCGGAGCATTATCGCCTCGTTCCGTGAGCGAACGTCCGATAGTCACGTTGGTCATGGTCGATCGCGAGCCGATCCCCCCGCGCCCGTTGAGCGGACACGCCGGCCGATCGCGACAGGGGGTGCGCAGGACCAAACAACCCGAATCAGCCGTGACGGGCGAGCAAGCGGGCCACGGCGCCCGACCGAAATCTTTTTCCAGGGATGCATCGCAGGGCCGGTCCGGCGTGGCCGATACATCGGACGCGCGCCAGTCCGGAGCCGTTCATGCTGCGATTGAGTACCCTTCAGGCCAAGCCCGGAATGTGCCTGGCGATGCCGATCTATCACCCCAAGCAGGGGTCGACGATTCTGCTGCGCGCCGGCGCGGTGCTCCAGGACAAGGTGATCCAGAGGCTGCGCGAGTTCAACGTGCCTGAAATGTGGATCGTGTACCCCGAACTGGGGCAGGTGGCCAACTGCATCAGCCAGGAGGTCAACCACGCGCGGGCGGAAACCATGCAGGTGCTCTCCGACGCATTCAACGACGTGCGCCCGGAGATGGGCGCCCGGCTTGACTACCGGGTCTTCCGCAAAGCCATCGTCGACCTCGTCGACTCGCTGATCCGCAATCCCCGGGCAACGCTGCTGCTGGAGGACATGAACGGGTGCGCGCACCCTCCGCTCCAGCACTCGGCCAACGTTGCGTTCATCAGCCTGCTCATCGGGCTGAAACTGGATTTCTACCTCGAGCACCAGCGGCAGCGTCTCGATCCGTTGCGGGCACGTGAGGTAAGTTCGCTCGGACTGGGCGCCCTGCTGCATGATGTGGGCGCGATGGATCTGGAGCCGGACATCATCGAGGAATATCTGCGCACCGGCGACGAGTACGGTCCGAACTATCGGAGGCATGTGCTCGATGGATTCGAGCGCGTGCGCGGGCACGTCGACCCGACGGCCGCCACGGTCGTGCTGCACCACCACCAGCACTTCGACGGCACCGGCTACCCCGCGCGCGAGAGCGGGATAGGCATTCACACGCCGAGGGGGACGGAGATCCATGTTTTTGCGCGCATCGTCGCGGCAGCCGACAAGTTCGACTCCCTGCGCCACCCCCCGCACCCGGTAGACGCTCCGGAAGTCGAGGCGATGCCGACGGTGCGGGCGCTGCGCCTGCTCGGGCAGTCGCCGTACAGGGAGATGATCGATCCGGTGATTTACCTGGGGTTGCTGGCGGTGGTGCCGCCCTATCCGCCCGGATCCACGGTTGAACTGTCGAACGGGGTGATGGGCGTGGTGACGCGCTGGAACCCCGCCGATCCGTGCCGTCCGGTGGTGCGCGAGATCGGCGACCTCGAACACCCCGATCAGTTTGCGCCTGGAGTGGAGTTTGACCTGGCTGAGCAGCCCGAACTGGTCGTCGTCAAAGCCCAGGGTCAGGACGTGGCCGACGACAACTTCTTCCCGACCGAAGCAACGCGATTCGACCTGCACGGGGTGGCACGGGCGTTGATCAACCGGGCGGCCGACCAGTCGGGCGGGGAAACGCGCCGGGCGGGGTGATCAGACCTCATAGACTCTGCCCGTGAGCGCGACACACAAGCCAATCGGGGCGGTGGTGCTGCTTTCGGGCGGATTGGACAGCGCGACGGTGCTGGCGCTGGCGCGACGCGAGGGGCGGGTGTGCCACTGCCTCAGTTTCGACTACGGACAGCGGCATCGGCATGAACTCGAGGCGGCTCGGCGCGTGGCGGCAAGCCAGGGAGTCGAGGCGCCGGTGGTAATGCCGCTCAACCTGCGGCTCTTCGGCGGGAGCGCGCTGACCGATGACATTCTCGTGCCGCGGGCGGGCAGGAGCAAGGGCATTCCAGTGACCTATGTCCCCGCGCGGAACCTGGTATTTCTGTCACTGGCGACGGGGCTGGCTGAAGTCGTCGGCGCGACGGAGGTTTGGATCGGAGTCAACGCGATCGACTATTCGGGGTATCCGGACTGCCGTCCGGCGTTCATCGAAGCCTTCGAGAAGGCGGCGAACCTGGGCACCAAGGCCGGGGTCTCGGGAGCGCCGACGCGCGTGCGCGCACCGCTGATCACTCTGAGCAAGGCCGAGATCATCCGGCAGGGAGCGGCGCTCGGGGTCGACTATGCGCTCACGCACAGTTGCTATGACCCGGACGAGCAGGGGCGCGCGTGCGGGCGCTGCGACAGTTGCGTGCTGCGTCGGCGCGGATTCGAGGGAGCGGGCCTCCCCGACCCGACGGTGTATGCGCCATGAGCCGCATGCTGCCCATTTCTGAGACATTCCGCTCGATCCAGGGCGAAGGCAAACTCACCGGGGTGCCGTCGTTCTTTGTGCGCCTCTCGGGGTGCAACCTGCGTTGCCGATGGTGCGACACGCCGTATGCCAGTTGGAAGCCGGAGGCCGGGCAGCGGTCGATTGACTCGCTGATCGATGAGGCGGCAAGCAGCGGCGTGGGTCACGTGGTGCTGACGGGCGGGGAGCCGTTGATCTTCGAGGGTGCAGGAGCGTTGTGTGCAGGACTGCGCGCGCGCGGGCTGCACGTGACGATCGAGACTGCCGGCACACGGGCGCCGGAGGTGCGCTGCGACCTGATGAGCATCAGCCCCAAACTGGGCAACTCGACGCCTTGGCAGGATCCGCGCGATCCGGATGGCTCATGGGCGCGACGGCACGAGGAGCGGCGACTGAACATCAGCGCAATCGAGCGACTCCTGACGCTGGGGGAGGACCGGCAACTCAAGTTCGTCGTGTGCGGGCCGACGGATCTTGAGGAGATCGACGCAATGGTCGCACGGCTGCAGGGCGTGCAGGCGGAGGATGTGATGCTGATGCCCGAGGGCGTGCGGGTGCCGGGGCGCGAACAGACCGACTGGGTGGTGCGAGCGTGCATGGAGCGGGGCTGGCGCTACGGTCAGCGACTGCACATTGCGCTGTTCGGAAACACGCGCGGGACATGAGGGGGCGGGTCGGCTTCCCCGAAGTCGACATCGCTCCGGAGAGGCGAAGCACCCAAGGAAGCCGACTTCGGAGAAGTCGGACCACCCGAGCCCCCGGGTCACACAGCAATATGATGGTCCAATGACGTACCGGGTCTGCAAGTCGTTCGAGGTCGAGAGCGGGCACATGCTCAGCAAGCACCCGGACCGATGCCGATTCCCGCACGGGCACTCGCGGCGAATCGAAATAGTCGTATCGGCGGCGACGCTGGACGCCAGCGACATGGTGTGTGACTTCAAGGTGCTCAAACTGGCCATTGGGGAGTTTTTGGACCGATTTGACCATGCGATGGCGATCAACAGTGCCGATCCGATGGCCGAGGCGTTGCAGAAGGTGGCCGGATCAAGGCTGATCGTCTTCGAGGGGGAAGATCCGACGACGGAAGTGCTGGCGCGACACATCTATGACTATCTGAAAGCGGAGGTCGGCTCCGGGCGGACCTATCGCGATCATCGTGGCACGTCGTACGCGCTGCGGGGCGACCTGGTCGTCGAGCGCGTGCGCGTGTGGGAGACGAGCAGTTCCTGGGCCGAGTACGCGGGCTCGTAGGTCTGCGCTTGGTCGAAGGAGGCATCCATGCAGCAGAAGGTCTGGAGTTGGGCCGCGGCTTTGGTGCTGGCGGGTGGAGTGACGCTGACGGGCGGACGCGCGCTGGGGACGACGGTCCAGCCCGAGAGCGTGGCCGAAGAGTTGCGGTATGCGCGTTCGCTGTCGAACGCGTTTCAACACGCGGCCGAGCGGGTGGAGCCGTCGGTGGTCCACATCACCAGCCAGGCGCGGGTGCAGAGCATTCGGCGCGACATCTTCGGGCGGCAGTTGATTGGTCCTGAGCAGTTGCGGCCGACGGGGCTGGGATCAGGTGTGATCGCCAGCGCGCACGGGCTGATCATCACGAACAACCACGTGGTGGAGGATGCCGACCGGCTGGTGGTGCGCCTGACGGACGGGCGCGAGTTTGAGGCCACGGTGCTCGGGACTGATCCGCAGCGCGACATCGCGGTGCTGAAGATTGACGGAGAGGATCTGCCGGCGGCCGAATTCGGCGAGTCAGAATCGCTGCAGGTGGGCGAATGGGTGCTGGCGATCGGGAGCCCGTTCGGGTTTGAAAACACGGTGACGGCCGGCATCATCAGCGCGACGGGACGGCGCGGCATCGGGCTGGTGTCGGAGCGGTTCAAGGACTACGAGGACTTCATCCAGACCGACGCGGCGATCAACCCGGGCAACTCGGGCGGGCCGCTGATCAACCTGGATGGAGAGGTGATCGGGATCAACACGGCCATCGCGTCGCGCTCGGGGGGGAGCGTGGGGATCGGGTTTGCAATCCCGGCGCACCTGGTCCAGTCGGTGATGCGCAGCCTGGTGGAAGAGGGGCGTGTGGGACGCGGGTGGCTGGGTGTGACGATGCAGGAGTTGACGCCGGAACTGGCCGAATCGTTTGAACTGGAAGAGGGGCAGAAGGGCGTTGTGATTGCCAGCGTGCTGCCCGACAGCCCGGCGGCGGCAGCGGGGCTGCGCGACGGTGACGTGATCGGGCGGATCGGGGATCGCCCGATCGACAGCGCGCCCGCGCTGATCACGGCGATCGAGACAATGCCGCCCAACAGCAGGGTAAAGGTGCGGTACTTCCGCGACGGTGAATCTCGAGAGACCGAGGTGGTCGTGGGAGACCGGAACGAGCGCAACACCAGGATCTTCGGCGGCAAGGTGGTCGAGTCGCTCAAGGCGACGGTCGCAACGCTGGACGCACGGGCGGCGCGGGAACTGGGGTATCAGGGCGACGAGGTGACAGGGGCGTTGATCACGGATCTTCAGACCGGCAGCCCGTTGGCCCGCGCGGGGCTGGAACCGGAGGACATCATCTACGGGGTGGAGGGATACCGCGTGAGCAGCGTCGATGATCTGGTGGACCTGATGTCGCGGGCCGATCTGCGTCGAGGTGTGCGTTTGCAGGTGATCCGCGGGACGCGGCGCGGGTTTGTGATCGTGAGGGAGTGACGCTGCGACGAAGGGAAACCGCGTCAGCGGCTTCCGCGCCGACGGGGGCTGGTCACCGATCGCCGATGCCGCACGGATCTCGGCACGGTCGGCTCTCAGACCACGGCCCGGGTGGGTGCGCCGCCGGCGCCAGGAGCAGCGTGTCCGGGGCGCAGGCTGCCGGCATGACTCGCGTCACGGGCCGGGCGTCGGCGCCGGAGCGAACCACAGTTGTTCAAAGGTCAGCACGACGCCGTTGAGTTCGCCGGCCATGCGTTCGGCATCGGCCTTGTGGGCAAACGCGGCGATGCCTGATGCCATCGGTGTCGGCAATGACTCGGCGCGGATGTACCAGGCCGATTCGGCCGGCAGCCAGGCGTGCGTCTGCTGGTCATGCACCCAGCGGGCGAGCACTGTGCCGGTGGGGTTTTCGCGCTCGTAGATGATCTGGTCGCCGGCATCGTCGAAGAGCAGCGCTTCCGGGCGTCCGCGATCGTCTTCGACGACCAGAGCCGTTGCGTAGCGCTCGTCGCTGATGATCATGCCGCAGTCAGCGCACACGGACACGCCGTAGGAGATTTCCGGCGGGGCGCTGGGATCGGTGTCAGAGCAGCCCGCCAAGCCAGCGCCGCAAAGCAGCGCGCCGGTCAGGCGAATGGTGCGTCGCGGCTTCATATCGACTTCTTCCGAGTAAAGAGAATCGCCGCTGCGGCCAGTGCCAGGATCCCCCACGCGAGCAGCACGCCGACGAGCATCCAGGGCAGCGAGTTGCCGTAGGTCTGCGAGGCGTACATGCCGGCCGGGCCGAGCACGTCAAGCGAGGCGTTCATCTGCACGATCACACCCATCTTGAACGCCTGGAGCGGGTTGAGCATCGCGAGGATGAACAGTTCCTGCACGCGCAGTTTGAACACGATGGCGCCGGCCATGAGCCCAAGGTCGCTCACGAACACCAGCGCCAGCCAGACAAACAGTCCCACGCCGGTGGCGACGGCAACCTTGCGCGAGACGACGGAGATCACCATGCCCACGCCGAGCATCACCCATGCCAGCAGGCAGGTGGACGCCACGAGCGCGAGCATGGCGCCCGCATCGGCCCCGCCTGCCTTGGCCGCGAGCACGCCGGTGCTGAGCCCGAAGCCGATGCACAGCGAGCCGGTCAGCGCGATCCCCAGGCCCAGATACTTGCCCAAGAGCAACTCCAGACGTGACACCGGCTGGGCGAGCAGGTAAAGCAGCGTGCCGCGTTCGCGCTCGCCGGCGATTGAGCCGGCCCCGGCTGCAAGCGCCATCAGCGGGACGATCAGCATGATCATGTTGAGCAGACCCGCGGCCGTGCGCCCGAATCCGGCGAAGCCCGACGAGCCCGAGCCGGCCAGGGACATGAACGATACCCCCACCGCCAGCAGGGCAAACGCGCCGGTGCACAGCACGAACCAGCGACTGCTCACCGCGTCGCGCACCTCGCGCCGGGCGAAGGCGATCACATTGCGAGCGACCGAACATGGCCTTGGCGCCGGAAGCGCCGCCTGTACGAGACTGCCGCTCATGATCGGCTCCAGTCGGGTTGATGGTCGGCGAGCACCTGGAAGTCACGGACACTGATGTCGCTGCGTTGCAGCACTCCGATGGGCTCGGCCTTGCGATCACTGGATACGGCCACGCACAGCCCGTGGCCGTTGAGATTCACCAGGTGCCCCGCCCCTCGCAGCACGCCGACCGCTTCGGTCTCGCGATCGGAATCAATGAACAGCCGCAACGTCAACACGCCGGCCTTGTCCGTCCAGAGCAGACTCGGACGCGTCTGCTCGACCAGTCGTCCGCGTTCGAGCACCAGCACGCGGTCGGCCAGCGATGAGACTTCGTCGGGCCGGTGCGAGGCGAAGAGGATCGTCTTGCCGCGCTGCTTGAGAGCGACGAGCGACTGCATGACGGCGTCTCTTCCGGCCGCATCAAGATTCGACGTCGGCTCGTCGAGCACGATCAGCGGGGGGTCGGAGAGCAGGGCGACGGCCAGTGCCAGGCGCTGTTTCATGCCGCCGGACAGATCGCGCACGCGCTTGCGCTCGTGCCCGTCGAGTTCGACCTGGGCCAGCAGTTCGCGGGCGCGGGAGGCCGGAACGCGGCGGATGCCGGCGAAGAAGCCCATCGCCGAGCCCAGCCGCGTGTCATCGTGAAACGCGAGTTCCTGTGGGACGTAGCCGACGAGCGAGCGCAGGGCCTTGCCGCGCCGGCGGGCATCACACCCGCCGACCTCGATGCGCCCGCGCGCCCGCAGGATGCCCAGCAGGCAGCGCACCAGCGTGGTCTTGCCCGCGCCGTTGCTGCCCCACAATGCCACCGACTCGCCCGCAGCGACCTCAAAACTTACATCGTCGACAGCCGCGATGCGCCCGAACTTCATCGTCACCCGCTCGGCCCGGATCATGATCGTCCTCCTTGCGTGCGGGAGATCGACTCGGCGCCGGTCAGCATGACCAGTGCTCCCGCGACCAGCAGTCCCGCGCACAGCGCGCCCATGCGCCGCGCCGACCCGGACGGAGCATCCGCGCCGGGAACCTGCGGCGGCGTCATGAGCGGGTGCTCGTCCACGAATTTGGGCTGCGGCAGCATCACCGGCAGCGCCCGGGCGGTAAAGTCGACCGCCTGCTGGGCCGGGCTGTGCATGAACAGCCGCAGGTTGGGTTCGCGCGACATCAGATCCTCGAACAGGCTCTGAGATGTGTACGCAAGGTCGCCCACGCCGTCGCCGGCGCGATCGAAGCCCGCGTAATCCGACCAGTAGTTGCCGCGCCCGTCGACATGAAACTCATTGGCGGTCAGGTCGCCTCGCCCGTTGCCGGCCACCTGCTGCTCGTTCTCGATGAACCCGTTGTTCCAGGCCTGCTGCGAGTGGTTGCTCGGCGCCATCAGCATGCCGACCTCGTTGTAGGCGATCAGGTTCTCATGCACGCGGCCGAAGGCGCCCTCGCTCAGCGGCGCGTTGTCTACGTACACGCCCACGCGATTGGCCGTCAGTCGGTTGGATCGCACCTCGATGTCGTCGCACTCCTTGAGTCCGATGCCATATCCGCTGGGCCCGCGGTTGCGTTCCATCACATTGTCGATCAGTGTGATGGCGTTGCTGTACATCAGGTACACGCCCACCGAGTTGCCCCACAGGTGATTGTTCCGCAGCGTGGTGTGATGGCTGTACATGAAGTGCAGCCCGTACCGGCTGTCGCTCACGACGTTGCCGCGGACGTCAAGACCTTCTGAATACCAGAAGACCATGTCGCGCGAGCGGTTGACTCGGTTGTGCTCCACGACACATTCGTGGCTCCACCACAGCCGAATCCCGTCTCCGCGCCGCCCGGGGTCCAGGTCCATGCCGACGATGACGTTGCCGCGGACCACTGAGTTGCTGGACGTGCGCAGGTCGATTCCGTACAGCACGTCCTCCAACTGATTGTTCTCGATGTTGACCGGTCCGGTCTCGGCGCGGATGCCCGCAGGTTCGTGATCAACGCCGCTGCCCGAGCCGCGCACGGTAAAGCCGCTGAAGGTGACGTTGCCGGCCAGGATCTCGACAACCGTGCCATTGCCTCCGCCGTCGATGGTCACCTGCCCGTCGCCAAGCAGCGTGACCGGGCGATTGATGCGCAGGTTGCCGCGGTAGACGCCGGCCGGGACATGAATCGTCGCTCCTTCCCCGCCGGCGTTGATCAGGGCTTCGATCTCGCTGACCGGACGGGTCGCCGACTGGTCGGCATCCTGACCGGCTCGTGCCGTCGCCACACTCAGCCCACACACGAGAATGACCGCCGCCCGAGCCTTCATGACTCCACGCTGGCCCTTTCGGCCAATACCAGTGGGCGATAGGCGCGCCGATGGAAGTACAGTGCGACGATCTGCACGACCGAAGCGGCGCACGCCAGGTAGAACCCAAGCCCGCCCGATGCCACGGTCTTGAACTGCCCGATGATGCCCTCGCCCAGGATCGGCGGGACAAATGGCTCAATCGAGTTGGACAGCGGAGCGGTCGGATCGAGGTTCTGTCCGAAGTGGCTCATCCACAGGTGCAGATCGAGGAGGAACACGCCCGGGAACAGAATCGCGGGAATCACCAGCAGAGCCGCCCACTTGGTGTGGATGAACGCGGCCAGTTCAAGCAATACCACCATTGCGATCATCGCATAGACGCCGACGCTGCGTTCGAACTGGGCGGCCTCTTCGAGCGGGCGCATGCCGATGTAGTGGTTGAGCCCGTTGATCTCCGCCACGTCGCCGGTAAGCGAGTTGATATAGGCGGTCAGGTGGAGGTTGTCCGGGTACTGCGGCGCGTGCAGCGTCATGTGCCAGTACGGCAGGAACAGCGAGACCAGCAGCAGCACCCGCGCCGTCAGCAGCAGGAAACTCGGCGTGCCGTAGCGCAACGTGCGCTGCGAGAGTTCCGAAGGCTCGACGCGTGGTCCGACAATTCGATCGATCATTGCAGTTGACACAAGTTCACCTCGCAATTGCCGCGCGGGCAGGCCGCATCAGGCAAAGCCGTTCCACGCCTTTCGACGAGGAACGACGGGGGTTCAGTTGGGCTCAACCATGAAGTAGCCCGCCATTTCCAGATGCAGCGCCGAGCAGAACTCGGAACAGTAGAAGGGGAACGTGCCGGGGACGTCGGCCACGAACTCGATCTTGGCGGTCTCCCCCGGTTCGAGGCTCAGGTTGATGTTGTACTGCGGGATCGCGAATCCGTGGATCGCGTCCACCGCCCGCTCGATGTTGGTGATGCGCCACACCACCTTTTCGCCCTGCTTGACGGTCACGTGCTCCGGGTTGAAGTGGCTGCGCACCGCTGTCGAGTAGACCTCGACCACGCCGTCCTTGCGCTCGATGCGCTCCTGCTTGGGCTTAGGCGCCCACGGGTCGATCGCCTGCGTGTGCGGATCCCATCCGACCTCGGGATAGACGCTCCACGGCTTGAGTTTGTCGGCCTTGATGATCTGCGCGTAGTGCGGTTCGCCCATGCCGATCGGCATGTCGTAGATCACCGGCATATTCGCGCCCGGCGCACTGATGTCGATCAACTGGAAGTTCTGCGCCAACAGCGGGCCGGGGTGCAGGAACCGATCCACCGACCACTTGTTGAACGCGATCAGGTACTTGCCGTCAGGACTCACCGTGTCGCCCTCGGCCGCACCAAGGTGCCCGACGTTGTAGTTCACCGGTGTCTTGCCCGCCAGCGTCCAGTCCGGTTCAGGCGTGCCGCTCCCGTACGACCCGCCCAGCGTCCACCGTGCCACCGCCGAATCAAGGAAGAGCGAGGTGTACGCGTATCCATCCGGCCCGAACTGCGTGTGCAGCGGGCCAAGCCCCACCTCTACCTGCGCCTCAACCACCGCGTCGAAGTCGAGCACCGGGATGCCGTACTCGTCACTGCTCGAGTACTTCTTGTCGGCGATGGCCTGCTTGATCTTGTCGATCGAGTAGATCGTCACGTGCGGGTCAAGTTTGCCTGACACCACGATGAAATCACCCTTGGGCGCCACGTCCACCCCGTGCGGGCTGCGCGGCTCGGGCGTCATGTAGATGATCCCCTCATCGATCAGCGTCTGGATGCGGATCACCGGGAAGTCCTCGATCATCTCGACTTTCCCGTCCTTGAACACCTGCTCGGCCTTCTTCCAGTCGATGATGTGCAGGTAGTCCGTCGCATTGCGACTGGCGCCGGCCTCGAACGGGGGCTGCTTGTCCTGGATGCCGCCCGTCGCCATTTCCGTGTTCAGCGAGTTCAGGAACATGAACCCGTCGCTGGCAAGTTTGCCCGCGTCCGCAAGATCCTGCCAGTACGGAGGCAGTTCCATCGCGAACGACTGGGCCTTGTCGATGCGACCGGCCTTGCGGTCAAACTTCCACATCGTCACCGACCCGCGGTACTTCTCCTTGTACTCGCTGATCGGCGCGTACTTGGCTCCGAACGGGACGGCGTACTGCCCGCCCTCGATCACGTACTCGGTGTCCGGCGTGACGAAGGTGCCGCCGTGGTCGCTGACCGTCAGCGGGTTCTTCACGATCTGCTTGGTCTCGAAGTCGCGCAGGTCGATCACCGCCACGCGCGCGTTGATCTTGTCGTTGATGAACAGCCACTGCCCGTCGTACTCGCCCTTGGTCTCGGAAAGCGCCGGGTGGTGCGTGTCGCCCCACAGATTGGGCTTCCCGTTCACATTCCCTTCGGCCAGAATCTCGTTGCCCACCCCGTAGCCCCAACCCTGCCAGGGCTCGGGTGTGAACACCGCGATCGTCCGAAGCAGGCGCATCGACGGCACACCGATCGCAAACACTTGCCCGGAGTGCCCGCCCGACGAGAAGATCACGTACTCATCCTTCATGCCGCTGGGCGTGAAGGTCTTGGCGGCCGCCAGCAGGTCGGCGGTGGAGAGCCCGCGCGCCTGTGCCGCCGCTTCAACGTCCTTGATGCTCTGTCCCGTCGCCGCTCCGGCCAGCGCGACGATCAACCCGATTGCGATTTTCCAACCTGATCCTTGCTGCAGCATGCGTGTTCCCTTTCGCGGCTCAATGACCGCCCATCCCCCGGCTCTACTCCTGCGTTTTCCCCTGGAGAGTGCGAATGTGCTTGATGATGGCTCGAATATCCTCATCTGTCAGGGCCGGGTTGCCCCCCTTGGGAGGCATGTCGATGCCCGTCGTGTTTTCCGCGTCCCAGATCGGACGACCCTGCTTGATGAATGCGAGCAGTTCATCATCGCTCTTGCCCTTGGCCCACTCGCTGTCCTTCAGTGACTTGCCCAGACCCTCGACCTCGCTGTCCTTCAGTGACTTGCCCAGACCCTCGACCCCGCCTCCGTCGGCCCCGTGGCACGAGGAGCATGACGCCACGAACAGCGCCGCCTCAGGCCCCGTCGGCACGCTGCCGGCCGGAGCGCCCGCGGCCGACTCTTTGCCGGACTGAAGATCCCGGATGTGCTTGATGATGCTCCGCAGTTCATCGTCGGTCAACGCGGGATTACCCCCCTTGGGAGGCATGTCGATGCCCGTCGTGTTTTCCGCGTCCCAGATCGGACGACCCTGCTTGATGAACGCGAGCAGTTCATCATCGCTCGCTGTCCTTCAGTGACTTGCCCAGACCCTCGACCCCGCCTCCGTCGGCCCCGTGGCACGAGGAGCATGACGCCACGAACAGCGCCGCCTCAGGCCCGCTGGGCGCTCCACCAGCCGGGCTGGCCACAACCAGCGGCTTGGCCCAGTTGTCCAGTGACGCCGTCGGCTGCCCCGGTTCTTGCAGGCTCCGGACATACGCGATGATGTTGCCCAGGTCGGCATCACTCAGGTCCGTTCGCCCGCCGCGAGCCGGCATGAGAATCCCCGTCGTGTTGCCTGCCTCGCCCGGCGCCCGGCCTCGCTCGACCACCGCCAGCAGCGCCTCGGGGGTGCTGCTCTGCACGAATGCGCTGTTGCGAAGAGGCTTGCCCAGGTGCGGCACCCCTCTCGCGTCCACGCCGTGACAGGAAGCGCACGCCACCCGGAAACTCGCCTCGCCCAGTTCGATCGCCACCGGGCTCACGCCGAGAGCAGCGGCCTGGGCGGCGTAACGATGCTCAGTAGGCTGGGTCTTCGGCGTGAGGGTGAGGATCGCGCCCATGAGAACCGGCAGCGTCCCGACCAGCACCGCACCCCCCACGATCGCAGGCAGAAGGTAAGGATCGTTGGTGGAGGCCTTTTTCGTACTCGCCGACTTGATGCCCATTTCTGACCTCTGAACCTCAAAAGCCCTATTCTGGGCTTGTGGATCTACTTTTCCATTATCGTCCGCTGAGCATATGCTCGTCGAACATATCAGACAACCAAGTGCAGAACACTACTTCACTTTTCCGCCTCCGCCGAGCGCGTGAGTGTCGCCCCCCGAATTGGTGGGTCACAGGGCGATTCTCGGGGCCCCAGGGCCGTCGGTGTCGCCAGCAAGGCACCGATCGAAGTGGTCTCGAAGACCTTCTCGATCAAGGCGATCTGGTTGTCCAACATGCGGTGCAGGGGGCACAATTCGGTGTGTCCGTCGATGCCGAGGGGGCAGGTGCTGATCCGCACGAGTTCGGTCTCCGTGACCCGCAGGACATCGAGGACGGAGATCTCGTCGGGCGTGCGCGCCAGGCTGAAGCCACCTCCGACGCCGCGCTGGGCCACCAGAATTCCCTTGCGTGCGAGCAGGCGCAGGATCTTGTGGAGGTAGCCGACGGACACGTGCGTGGCATCGGCGATTTCCTGGGCGACGGCGGGCCCACCCCCGGCCTTGGCCAGGTGCACCACAGCGCGGAGCGCGTATTCGGATGTCTGACTGATCATGCCTGCCTCCGCAATCTCGGAAAAACGGATCGATATATGCAATATATCGACCAAATGACCCGGAGCAAGCACGGTGGACAACCTTGCCCAAGCCCGGTCGGAGACACTGCCGGGCATGAGTACCCCTATCAGCCCACGTCTTCGGCGGCTCGTGCTCGGGCTGCTCATGGCGGGTCCGGTCGCCGGGCAGGACATGTCCCGGCTCGAGATCGTGTGGACCATCCCCAGCGTTGATTCGCACGGGAGCATGCCGTTGGGCAACGCCGAGGCGAGTTGCGACAAGCCCGATCCGCTCCGCTCTCGCGTGTTCGGGGCGATGGTGACGGCCGAACGCCATCGCTGTCTGCGAACAGTACATGCACGTGGGCGAGCACACACCCGCGCTCTCCGCCGCCATCGCATGCGCCGCCATGACCGGCGACGCGGAGAAGATCACGCGCTTCATTCTCTCAAAGAACCCCGACCTGACCCGGCCGTTCTTCCCTGATTCGCCTCAGGAGCGTCTGCTCGACCTGTCGTGCCGGATGTTGGCTGACCCCGTCGTTCTGATCGACTACGTCGAGCATGCGGACAGTATTCGGCACAGGGCGTTCATCGACATGCTGCATCAGTTCGTGCGTGACCACGTTGTGCTGGGGGACTACCTGCCGATGCTGCGCGAAGTCGCAGCCAATGTCACCGATTCGGTGCTTCAGTCGCGGGCCAGGGATCTGCTCGATCGTTACGAATCGCTCCGAGCGGCAGATCGCGAACGTAAATGAGAAAACCCCCGGCGTGGGCCGGGGGCTGTGAAGAGGCCGTGTGATTGTCCTTGCGGTGCGGGCGAACGACGGGGCGTCCGCTCAGCCCTTGGCGGCCGCGGCCTGGGCCTTCTTGCGGGCGTCGTCCAGCGTGCCGACGTACATGAACGCCGATTCAGGCAGGTCGTCGCCTTCGCCGTTGCACAGGCGCTCGAACGAATCGATCGTCTCTTCCAGCGTGGTGTAGACGCCGGGGAAGCCGGTGAAGACTTCGGCCACGTAGAACGGCTGGCTGAGGAAGCGCTCGATACGTCGGGCGCGGTTGACGATCTGCTTGTCTTCTTCGGACAGTTCGTCGACGCCGAGGATGGCGATGATGTCCTGCAAGTCCTTGTAGCGCTGCAGGATGACCTGCACGCGGCGGGACACGGCGTAGTGACGCTCGCCGATGATGCCGGGGTCAAGGATGCGCGAGGTCGACGCCAGCGGATCGACGGCCGGATAGATGCCCTTCTCGGCGATGCCGCGCTCGAGCACGACAAAGGCGTCAAGGTGGGCGAAGGCGGTGGCCGGGGCCGGGTCGGTCAGGTCGTCGGCGGGCACGTAGATGGCCTGCACGCTGGTGATGGCGCCCTTGCTGGTCGAAGTGATGCGCTCCTGCAACTGGCCCATCTCGGTGGAGAGAGTCGGCTGGTAACCTACGGCGCTGGGCATGCGCCCGAGCAGCGCGGACACTTCCGAACCGGCCTGGGTGAAACGGAAGATGTTGTCCACGAAGATCATGGTTTCTTTGCCCGACTCATCGCGGAACTGCTCGGCCATGGTCAGCCCGGAAAGCGCCACGCGAAGGCGTGCGCCCGGGGGCTCGTTCATCTGCCCGAAGACCATGGCCACCTTGTCGATGACGTGGGCCTTGTTGCCGTTCTCGTCGGTGTACTCGGCCTCCTGCATTTCCAGCCAGAGGTCGTTGCCCTCGCGGGTGCGCTCGCCGACGCCGCAGAACACGGAATACCCGCCGAACTCGCGGGCGACGCGGGCGATCATTTCCTGGATGACGACGGTCTTGCCGACCCCGGCGCCGCCGAACAGACCGATCTTGCCGCCGCGAACGAAGGGGCACAGCAGGTCGATGACCTTGATGCCGGTCACGAGGATTTCGGTATTCGGGTTGAGTTGTGCAAACTCGGGCGGCTCGCGGTGAATCGGCATGCGTTTGACCCCTGCCGGGGCGGGCATCTTGTCGATCGGGTCGCCGAGCAGGTTGAACACGCGCCCGAGGACGGCCTCGCCGACGGGGACGGCCACGGGCTGCCCGGCGTCGGTCACGTCCATGCCGCGACGCAGCCCGTCGGTCGAGCCGAGCGCGACCGCTCGGACGCGCCCTCCGCCGAGGTGCTGCTGGATCTCGCCGGTGAGTCTGATGTTGCGGCCGTCCTGGTTCCACTCCACCGTGATCGCGTTGTAGATTTCGGGCAACTGATCTTCGGGAAATGCCGCGTCGAAGGTGGAGCCGATGACCTGGGTAATGGTGCCTTTGGTGCCGGTCGCCATGAATGGGGTTCCTTTCTGAGCCGCCCGGTCGCGCGTGGCGCCCGAATGGGCCGAAAGGATAGGGTGCCCCCGGAGCGCCGGCCACCCTGGAGCGAACGCCGGGAAAGGCAAATCGCTGCTGCAGGGCCCGCCTGGTTCATGCGGCCGAGCGCAGGACCGAAAGCCAGGGTGCGGCGGCCAGACCGGCGGGCATCTCGCGCCGCTCGATCCCCACCACCCGCGAGCCGTCGGGTTTGATGCGACTGTGGGCTACGCAGCCCAGCCACACTTCGGTTCCTTCACCCGCGGGCATGGAGACTACGACGTTGGTTCCGGGCTCCAGAACCCCGGGCGTGGCGACGGCCAGCCCGATTGATGACAGGTTCACGCTGGAACAGGATCGCTCGGCGATAGGGATGTAGTCGGGTCCGAGGATGATCAGTCGGACCCCGGTCACGCTCTCAAGGCGTTCGGCTCCCCGACGATCCTGCCCGTTCCAGGGCCCTTCCTGCCGCCGATGCATAAACCACCTCCGCCAACTCGCCTCCGGGCCGGCGAACAATCTGAATATGCAAGCGGCGATTCGCCGAGCCAACTGAAATCAAGCGCGACGGATGAGCCCGCGTGAGCGTCACAAGCATCATGGACCGAGCGGAAAGGAGGAATCTTCACTGTGTTCATCACCCGTATCGGTCGCGTCCAGATCCTGCAAGATGCGCCTGTACGTCTCGTAGCGCGCCGGGGGGATTTCATCCCGGGCGGCCGCGTCGCGCACTCGGCACCCCGGCTCGTGCGTGTGCGTGCAGTCGCGGTAGCGGCAATGTTCGGCCGGCGCGAGGAACTCAGGAAAGGCCTCACGCACCTGGCCGATGGACATGTCCTCGAGAGAGAGCGACCGCACGCCGGGCGTGTCAATAAGGCGGATGTCGCCCGGAAGCAGGTGCAGGCTCGATGCCACCGTGGTGTGTCTTCCCCGGTGCGAGGCGCCGGAAATCTCACCCACTTTCGCGCCCAGCGCCGGATCCAGCGCGTTGGCCAGTGAACTCTTGCCAACGCCGGAGTGCCCGACGAGCGCGCAGGTGCATCCGCGCAGTTCGGCCTGGAGGTCCGCGATTCCTTCACCCGTGTGGGCAGAGGTCTCGATCACGCGGATGCCCACGCGCCGGTACGGTTCGAGCACTTCGAGCACACTCCGATCTCCGGGCGCAAGACAATCGATCTTGTTGACGCATATCACCGCTCGTCCGCCGCCTCGCTGCACGGCCACGAGATAGCGGTCGATGAGCCTGGGGTGCAGCGGCGGGGCAACCACGGAAACGACAATGACCACCACATCAACGTTGGCGACGATGACGCGCCGGCGCCCGGGACGGCGGGGATCGGGGCGCGACAGTTCGCTCTGCCTGGGCAACACGCGCGCCACGCGCGCCGGGTCGCGGCCCTCTCCCGGAGCAAGCAGCACGCGATCACCTACGGCCAGATCCTCGTGCTGCGCGCCCGCCTGATCGGGGCTGAGAAGACACTCGACCAGTCGACCGTCGTGCTCGACGGTGCAACGGCGCCGACCGATGCGCACCACCACGCCGTCCGGGCCTGGTGACGGCTGAGCCGAAACCGCGGACTCCGTGGACTGTCGATCACGCTCAGCGAGGATCTTGATCGCCCACTCGCGTAACGGATCGGCGCGCCGCCTGCCGGGCGGCACGTCCACCTCGCGCTCCGACTTCCGCCGCGACTTCTGCGCCAAGAGCCGACGCTCGGCGGCCTCCTTGAACAGGCGGTTGCGCTCGACCTTGCCCATCGCGTCGAGCGCGGCTTCGAGTTGTCGGCGTTGATGCGGGTTCATGTGGTCGGGCAGACGATCGCGGTCTTGCGAATCCTTCATCCGGTTGCGGCCATGGGGAACGGTAGTATTGCGGACACGGGCGAGGAGAAACACGATGAATCGAGTCGATCGTCGATCGTTCATGCAAGCCGCCGGACTGGCGTCGCTGGGCTTCCTGAGCCTCCGGGAGGCGTGCGGCGCGTCGGCGCCGCGCTGGTCGCCGTTGGCCCCGCTGCGGCCTGACCCGCGGGGAATCCTCGACCTGCCCGAGGGATTTGCGTACTCGGTCGTGTCGCGCCTGGGCGATCGCATGAGCGACGGGCTTGTGGTGCCGGGCAAGCCCGACGGCATGGCGGCGTTCCCGGGCCCCGGCGGGCTGACGATCGTCGTGCGCAACCACGAGTGTGAGACCCGCCACGATGGCGGGCACGCCTCCGGCTTCGGCGCCGCCTACGAACGGCTCGACCGCATCGATCGCGGCCAGTTGTTTGATCGCGGGCACGACGCCACGCCCTCGCACGGCGGCACCAGCACGTTCGTCTGGGACACGCGCCAGCACAAGTTGGTGCGCCAGTTCATGAGTCTGGGCGGCACGCTGCGCAACTGTGCCGGCGGACGCACGCCCTGGGGCTCGTGGCTCACCTGCGAGGAGTCGGTGCAGACGCCCGACGACAAGCACGCCGAGGCTCACGGGTGGGTGTTCGAGGTGCCCGCCACCGCCGATCCGGTGCTGCACAAGGCCGAGCCGATCAAGGCGATGGGGCGCTTCAACCACGAGGCCGTCGCGGTCGATCCGGGCACGGGCATCGTCTACCTGACCGAGGACCGCGGCGACGGATGCCTGTACCGGTACATTCCCACGACGCCCGGCCGGCTGGGTGAAGGTGGAAGGCTTCAGGCGCTGGCGATCGTGGATCGCCCGGGCTTTGAAACGCGGAACCGCGACGCGGCCGGGGTGCAGCGCGACGAAACGCTGGCCGTCCGCTGGATCGATGTCGAAGACGTGGAAGCGCCGCTGGACGATCTGCGTCTTCGCTCGCACAAGTTGGGCGCTGCCGTGTTTGCGCGGGGCGAGGGAATCGACTGGAGCCGGCGCGGCGTGTACATCGTCTGCACCGACGGCGGCAAGGCGCGACGCGGGCAGGTGTGGCGCTACGTCCCCAGCCCGTTTGAAGGCACACCGCGCGAGAGCGAATCGCCGGGCGCGCTGACGCTGTTCATCGAGCCGGATGACAAGTCCGTGCTCGACATGCCCGACAACTGCGTAGTCGCCCCGTGGGGCGACCTGGTGCTGTGCGAAGACGGCTCTTCGCCTGACTCGTTCGTGCTCGGCGTGACGCCCGGCGGGGAGATCTACAAGATCGCGCGCAACGCCATCGATGCATCGGAGTTCGCCGGAGCGACCTTCAGCCCCGACGGCTCGACGCTGTTCGTCAACCTCCAGCACCACGGGCTGACAGTGGCGATTCGCGGTCCCTGGCCGACGACTTGAGCGCCGCCAAGCCCCTCCGCCGTCCTGCCCAAGACGCAACCGGGCACTCCCGAAGGGGCAACTCAAGCCGATGCCGCTCGCCGGCGGGCCGGGCGCGGTTCGTGTAGCACGGATGCTCAAGCGCCTGCCGACGAGTGTGCGGGCGGCCGGTGACGATGCGTTCGGGGCCCAATGCCTCGTGTTCGCGCTGCTTGTGGACGCCGATCCGGTGCTCGCCGAGTCGCAGATTGATTCATCGCCCGGCGCGGGGCCGAACCGGCCTTGCGGCCGGTCCTGCAAAAATCACTTCGGAAGTGGGCCTGAATGGAGTCGAACCATCGACCTCACCCTTATCAGGGGTGCGCTCTAACCAACTGAGCTACAGGCCCGGAATGTCGCGGGTCGATTGTATGGCGCGCCCGCCCCACCTTCGCAAGTCCCCGTGTCCAAGATCCTACCCCACCTTCAGACGCAGCGCAAAGCAGGCGCCCCGCTGCGAAGGTTCCAGGGTCAGTTCGCCGCCCATCTCATCGGCCAGTCCACGGGACAGGGCCAGCCCAAGCCCCAGTCCCGATTCGGCATGGGAGGCATGCACCGCCCCCCGCTGGAAGGCTCCGAAGACCCGGCCTCGCTCGCCGGGAGCGATTCCCGGACCTTGGTCACACACACGAAACACCACGCGGTGGTGCTCCAGACTTACGCTGAGCGTCACGCCCGGCGGCTCGTCGCCGATCCGCCCGTACTTGCAGGCATTATCGACCAGGTTGAGGAGGATGCGTTCGATGCTCTCGGGCTCCCCGCGAACGGCAGCCGAGGCCGCACCGGCCGAAAGATGCAGTTGAAGCACCCCGCCGGTCTGTTCGACCCGGCGCTCGAGCACGTCGCGCACCTGTTCGACCAGGTCGCCCACGGGCAGCGAGCCTTCGGTCCTGGGACGGGCCCTTCCGAGTCGCGCGTAGGCCAGGACGTTTTCGACGATGCCCGCCAGGCGTCTGGATTCGCTGCGGAGGGTCGCCAGGTATGACTGCCGGGCCGTCGGATCGACCATGCCCTCGTCGAGCATCTCGGTGTAGAGGCAGAAGGTGGTCAGCGGGGTGCGCAGTTCGTGCGTGACGGCCGAGACGAAGCGCCCGCGCCGTTCGCTGAGCACCAGCGAGGCGCGAAGCACCCAGCCGATGGCGGCGACGGCCGCGACGATCGCCAGCCAGGTGGCGCCCAGCGTGGCCCGCACCCAGGTCAGACCCAGCGGGCCCGGCTCGGGCATCGGACCCGGGTCGAGGATGACCGGCAGCGAGGCCATCACACGCGACAGACTCGCCGACTCGCCCTCCGGCCCGGTGATGGGCGCCAGTTTCGGATCGGGCAGCAGGTCGAGCACGCCGGTGATGAGCAGCGTGCGCAGCATCGGCCAGTCAATCCAGATGCACTGGCGCACCAACTGTCCCTCGGCCATGACATCGCGGACGAGAATCAGTTCTGGATTTGCCGAGTCGCCGGAGCGCAGCCAGCGGGGCCGGAAGTTGCCCACGCGAATGGCCGAATCGGGCTCCGACGCGCCCGACGCCGCCTGCTCGCGTGAGAGCGACCCCTGCGTTGGGGGAGCCGCCCGAGGGGTCGCGTCGCTGAGCGTCATGGCGTCGTTGCGCTGCTCCGGAGCGGCCGCCTGTTCGATGCTACGGGCCCGGCGCGCAAACTCCGCGTCTTCATCAGCCGGCACGCCCTGAGGCCGAGTCTCAGCCGCGCGATCGTGACGCCGGTCGGACTTGAGAGGCGCGGGCCCGGGTGTCTGCCCGACGGCCCGAGAGGCCGTCCTCGCTTGCTCTTCGCGGGCGACTTCGATGTACAGTCTCCGGATCTGCTCGAGCAACCGCTCATTGGGCTCGATGCGACCGGCCAGCCCGAAGCGACTCTCGGCCAGGTCGAGCATGTTGCCCGTCGGCACCTGCGGCGAAGTGAACCGCCCCTGCGCATCAATCTGGAAGTACAGCCGGACCAACTGCCCCGCACTGCTCGGCGATCGTGAGCCGATCAGCAACTCCGAGGCGACCAGCACTTCGCCCGGCTGCACCTGCTCCCACATCCGCGTGTACGCCCGCTCGGCCGAGTAGAACGGCAGATAGTCGAAGTACGGGCGCGCCGATTCCTGCGCCAGCAGCGGGGCCATGAAGAAGTCCATGCGCCACAGCGCCAACCGCTCGTTTTCCTGTCGAGCGCTCTCGAGCGTCGCCTGAGCCTCGCGCCGCTCCAGGCGCAGCACCTGCCAGGTGACAAAGCCCAGCCCGTCGAACACCAGGAGAGCACAGATCAGAAAAATGCCCCACGTGATCCAGCGCCGTGACGTCACCCATCGGCCTCCACCGGCACGGCCTTGGCGAGCATGTACCCACGCCCACGCACCGTCGCGATCACCGACGGCTCGGTCGGGTCATCGGCCAACTGTTCGCGCAGGCGGGCCACCGCCATGTCAACCGTCCGCGTGTGCACCCCGCGCGGATCAAAACCCCACACGCGGCTGAGCAACTCCTCCCGCGTCACCGCGCGACCCGGGTTGGCCGCCAGATACGCCAGCACGTCGGCCTCACGCTGCGGCAACTGCACCACCGTCCCGTCGGGAAGGTGCGCCTCGCGACGCTCAAAGTCCACGATTCGACCGGCAATCGAGAGTTTGCTCCGCGCCCGCGGCCTTTCGGCCGAGCGACGCATCACCGCCTCGATCCGCGCCAGCAGTTCCTTGATGCCAAAGGGCTTGACCACGTAATCGTCGGACCCGAGTTTGAGCCCCTTGACCCGGTCGGTCTCCTCTCCCTTGGCCGTCAGCATGATGACCGGCAGGGTCGGCTTGGCCTTGCGGATCTCTCGCAGCACCGCGAACCCGTCCATCCCGGGCATCATGATGTCCAGCAGCACCAGGTCGACCTCGCAACCCAGGGCGAGGGAGAGCCCACGCAATCCCTCGCCCGCGTCCAGCGTCTCGTAGTTGCTCACCGACAACGCGTCGACCAGTCCGCGACGGATTGCCGCGTCGTCTTCCACCACGAGGATCTTGCCCAGAGGCATGCGCGTCTCCTGTGCCGCCGAACCAGCATACTCACTCCGTCGCCCGCCGGAGCAGCACACGCTTGCCCCCGACCAGCAGGTACACGTCCTGCGCCGTGTTCAGCCCCAGCACCGCCTGCTGGTTCTGCTCGATCAACTGGTCGACGATCTTGTCGTAGTCGGCGCTGCCGAAGGCGATGGTCTGCTCGGGCGCTTCGTCGGCCTTCTCGAGCAAGCCCGCCTCGACCCAGCGCTCTCCCCGCAGGTAGAACGTGCGCCCGGAGATGTTCTGAATCGCGTTGACAATCTCGCGGGTGTTCACGGGATAGCCGGGCGTGGCGCCCGCCGGTCCGCCCGCACCGCCTCCGGGCAGACGGCCCGGCAGAGACGGCGCCGCAAACTCGGCCACGAGATCACCATCGGCCGGGCTCGCGGGCCTGACCGTCTGCTGCCGCTGCTGATTGAGCATCTCGCGCTGCACGCCGCGCGCACCCGAGCGCTCTTCCACGGCCTGAAGCCCGAGGTAGTACTGCATCGCTCCGTGGTCGGCCAGATTCTGCTTGTACATGTCCTCCACCGCGATGAAGGCCGTGTACTCGGTCAAGATTCCGTACTCCTGCGACAGCGCCACCACCGAGTCCACCAGTTCCTTGTACTTGGGATCGTCCGGACTGGTCTGCCCATCGGCCCCGGTCTGGCGGATCTGGTCGATCAGCGCCGCGATCTTCCGCTGCGCCCACAGGCGCGCCACAAACCCGTTGGCGCTGCTGGCCGACCTGGGATCCAGTATCGTGGAAAACGTCCGCTGCTCGCCGTTGCTTTGCCCGAACACCGAGAGCGACTCGGCCTTGTCGCCGGTGTATTTCCCCAGCACGATCATCTGCTCGCCGGCAAACAGGTCCGGAAGCGTCCCCGGCATCAACTCGCGGATCGGCGAAGGCCCGATTGCCAGTTCCGGTGAAATCACCCGCAGTTCCGGCATCGCCAGCACCGGGCCGGCTAACTTGTCGAACACCCGCCCCACCTTCACCTCCACGTCTTCCTGCGGCTCGACGAACGTCGGCACCGCGCGGCTCTGCTGGGCCAGGGCCGTCAGCAGCGGCGCGTTCACGTCGTACCCGACGCCGAAGGAGAACACGCGGCGCTTGAACTCATTGGCCTTTTCGACGGCCTGGCGGATCTCCACTTCCGAGGTCGGGCCCACGGTCGGCAGCCCGTCGGTGAGGAACAGCACGATGGGCAGATACCCGTCGGTGGGCTTGGCTTTCACGGCCGTCAGCAGAGCGTCGTGGATGTTCGTCCCGCCCACGGCCTTGATCAGCCCGATGTACTCGCGTGCCTTGGCGACCGTGTCGGCGTTCTTCGCGACCGGGGCCGGCGCGAACGACTCGATTGTGTCCGAGTAGTCGATGATGTTGAACAGTTCGCCCTCGTTCAGGGCCTCGATCACCTGCAACGCCGCACTCTTGGCCTGCTCGATCTTCTCGCCGCGCATGCTGCCCGAGCGGTCGAGTACCAGCGTGACCTCTCGCTTCATCACCGGCCCGGTCAATCGTTCGGGGACCGAGAGGAAGAGCATGAAGTACCCGCCCTTGCCGTCTCCCACACGCCCGTCGGGATACAGAATGGTGGTGATGGCCGCGCCCTCCTTGTCGGCCGGGACGTAGCACAGGCGGAACGGGCCGGACTGTCCGGCGCCCAGCACCTTGACGCGGATGTCCCTGGCGCTGGTGCGCGATTCGTCCAGCGCGTGCGTCGGTGAATACACCGCGCCGATGTCGCGGCTGGAGCGGATCCGCATTCCGATCGTCCAGTTCACCGCGTGCGACGACAGCGACTGGCTGCGCGGCAGGATGTAATCGACACGCCCGGATTCGCTGGGCATCACGTGCTCATACACCACGCGGAAGGTCGCCGTGCCTCCCGCCGGCACCGGGAACACGCTCGAGCGGATCATGCCCGTGCCGACGAACTCGAGCAGCCCGGGGTCGACCATCTTGCTGACGATGTCGCGATAGATGCGTGTGGCCTCTTCACGCGGGAGCAGCACCGCGTTGGGCTCTTCGCTGATCGCATCGACGCCGAACGAGCGGATCGCCGCGCCACGCGGCACCGGGAGCACCAGTTGCGCCTCGCGCGGCGCGCCGGTGGGGTTGTGCAAGACGATGGCCATGTGCGTCGTAGCCACCTGATCCACGACATCCACGTCGACTTCCACCCCCTTGACCTCGACCATGCCGGGGCGGATCCAGTGCCGCTGCGGAATGATGATGTCCGGCCCCGGTTCGATGGGCGGACGGTCGATCGGCTGTGCGTGTACCCGCACAACGGGCAGGATCAGCCCGATGAGCGCCAAGGCCGTGACGATGGGGAGTCGAAGCATGACGTGGCTCCTTCCGCGAGGTGTGCGCCGAGGCTTTCGTCCTGTGTTGTTCTACGAAATCATCGGTCTCGGGGGGGTCACTGCCCTGTAACAGCGTGGCGCCACCCCGCTCACGAGCGAACGACGCCCGAGCGGAAGCCATGGCTCGACCAACGCCTGCCGTACGTATCGCCGCTCGGGGTTTCATCGCAGACGTGTGCGGACGCCGGTGAAGTGCCCTTCCTCGGGCACCTCTCCGGGCGAGTTGCAAGGAGGACTCGCGTAGCAACGGGCGTCTGCTATCCGGACCTGTGTTCGAAGACGCACAAAGGTCCGGCGTCCTCCTCCGCGCGAGACGGGGCGGTTTCGTGTGGGCCGAGCCCCCCCTTGGAGGTCGGGACTCATGCGGAAACTTCTCGCCGGAGCCTGGACCCGCGTCACTCCTCCGTCGCGCGGATCAGTTTCCCCGGCAGCGCCAGCGCCAGGATCCCCGAGCAGGCCAGCATTGCGCCCGTCGCAACGAAGGCGGTCGGCAATCCCCACCGCGCCTGCGCCGCCCCGGCAAAGTGAGGCCCGAGAAACGCCATCGCCCACGCTCCACCCATCACCAACCCGGACGCCAGCGAGGTGCGGTGCGGAAGCAGGCGCTGGGCCAGCGACACGCTGACAGGCACGACGCTCCCGAAACCCAGACCGGCCAGAGCCGTCACTGCGAATCCGATCGGCGCCACCAGACGGTCGGGCAATCCGTCGGTCAGAGGCAGACCGGCGATGGCGATCGCCCCGATGAACGGAAACACGCAGAAGACCGCCTTCTCGAACCTGGCGCTGAGCAGCAGGCCCAGTCCGATGCCGCCGATGCCCATGCCCAACTGCTGGGCGCCCTGCATCGGCCCGTTGATCTCGGAGGCGAACATGCCGATCGCTTCGACGCCGGCGCCGGGGTGAAGGCGCTGCGCCAGTTGCGTGGCCCACTGCACCATCAGGTACACCAGCGCCATGTTCGTGCAGAAGCGGAGCACGTTGCCGGCGAACAGCAGCCCGACCGCCGTCCATCGCGACGCTCGCTCCTCCGGCGACAGTTGCGCGTGATGCTCCATCGCGCCGTGCGTCCGGTGCGACAGTCCGCGCACTGACCATGACATGAGCGCCACGCCCATCGTGCCGGGGACGATCAGCCACAACAGCGCCAGCAGCCCGCGCCCCATGTCCGGCTCGCCTCCGCCCAGCCGGCTCATCAGTGCGACATACTGCGGCGTGCTCATGTTGCCCAGAATGCCGCCCACCATGCCGGCAACGAAGAATGCGGCCACGTACCGCGTGCGGCGCTTGCCCGCCAGCGAGCCGATGGCGGCGGCCGCAATCGGGTGAAACGCCCCGACGCCCGTCGCGCTGACCGCCTGCAGCGCCAGCAACTGCCAGAAGTTGTCCGCCAGTCCGAGACTCGATGTTCCGAGCACCGCCACGCCCATGCCCAGCGTGCCGAACACCCGCGAATCATGCCGATCGCTCAACCAGGCGACCAGCGGCTGGATCAACCCGCTGCACACCGAGCCCATGCCGATCACCATGGCCACCTGCAGCGCGCTCAGACTCAGCCGCACCGTGAGCAACGGCATCAGCGCAATGGTGAAGAACGAGAAGAAGTCGACGATGGCGTGCGACGTGGCGTTGGCACCGGCACGCCGCAACCGCGCCGACCCCGCCGCTGACGGCGAACCGACCGACTGAACACCGAGTGTGGTCAAGGCGCCAAACCCCCGCTCCCCGCGTGAAGAAGCAAACGATAGGCGGGCGGCAACCCGACCAAAGGTGGCTAATACCCCGCGGGTTTCCCGCCCTTGCGCGGATCGCTGGCCGCCTCCCAGCCCTGTCCGCGCCGCAGGATCATCTGCACGTTGCCGATTGCCGCCCGCTCGCCGAGCGCATGCCCCATCGACTCGAGTTTGCCCCGGACATCGCCTTCGGCCAAGGCCCCGGGCTCGAGGTCCAGCCGATCGGGCATCCACTGGTGGTGTATTCTCGGGCGTGAGAGTGCCTCCCCGGCAGAGTCCCCCGCCAGCGCGTTGAGGATCACCTGCATCGTGCCGGTGATGATCCGCGGCCCGCCCGAGCCCCCCGCCACCAGCAGCAACCCCTGTTCGTCGAACACCATCGTCGGGGACATGCTCGACAGCGGCCTCTTGCCCGGCGCTGGCAGGTTGCGCTCGCTCTGCATCAGCCCGAAGGTGTTGGGCTCGCCGGGCACCGACAGGAAGTCGTCCATCTCGTTGTTGAGCACAAAGCCGTACGCGTCAATCGACAGCAGCGAGCCGAACTCGAGGTTGATCGTCTCGGTGCATGCCACCGCATTGCCTTCCGCATCGACCACGCTGAGGTGACTCGTACCGTGGTCTTCCACCATCGCCGGGTTTGAGCCATAGACCTGCGGCGCCTGCGTACGGGTCAAGTCGATGGCTCCGGCCCGCGCGCGCACGTTCTCGTCGCTGAGCAGCGCCTGCACCGGCACGTCGACGAAGGCCGGGTCGCCAAACCACCGCGCCCGGTCGGCGAACGCGTGCTTGAGCGCTTCGACCATGATGTGCGCGTCGGTCGCGTCATCGCACACCCCGCCGGCGTCGTATCCGGCCGCCTCCATGATCCGCAGCGCCTCGAGCATCGTCACCCCGCCGCTCGAAGGCGGGGGCATGCCGACAAACGTCCGCCCGAAGGCCTGCGCCCGCACCGGCTCAAGTTCGCGCGGCTGATAGTCGCGCAAATCCTCCAGCGTCAGGTCGCCGCCGTCCTTGCGCACCGCGTGCACGATCTGCCTCGCCACCTCACCCTCGTAAAAGCCACCCCGCCCCTGCCGGGCGATCAGGTTCAGCACGACCGCCTGCTCGGGCGCGACGATCACGTCCCCCACACGCACTTCGCCGCCTCGCAGCATCCGTTGCCACACAAACGCGAACCGCTGCTTCCACTCCGGATGCTCCTCGAACCTGGAGATCAGGTCGGCGCTCATGGCGGCGTAGTGGGCATCGACGGCAAACCCGCGCTCAGCCAGATCGATCGCCGGCTGCACCACGCTTGCCAACGGCAACTTCCCATAACGCTCGTGGGCGTAGACCAGCCCGGCAACCGTGCCCGGCACCGCCACCGCCGTTCCGCCGCGGGTGCTCGATCTCGACCTGACCGTGTAATAGTCGGATCCCACGCCCGCCGGCGCCGTCTCCCGATAATCAATTGCCGTGATGATCTCGCCCTCACCCCGGTCGGCCAGGCGCACGATCATGAACCCGCCCCCGCCGATGCCGCACGAGTAGGGTCTGACCACCGACAGCGCCAGTGACGTGGCCACCGCCGCATCAACCGCATTGCCCCCGGCCTTCAAAACCCCCGCGCCGGCCTGGGAAGCCAGTTCATGGTCGGCTGCGACAACCCCGCGACCGAACAGGCCCACCTCGTTCACCCCGCGCATCGACACGTCTCCACCACCGCTGCACCCCGACAGCACCAGGGCGCACAGGAGTGCGAGCAGCAACGACAGGCCTCTCTGCAACACTCAGTCACCTCCCGCCCGGGCGTCCGGGAGCAGGCCCAATCCGGCCGCCGCACCAAGTCTTCACCCCAGTCGCCACACCGATACGCATACCGATCGGAGGCGGCCAAGCCAACGTCCGAATCAAAGCCGGGCCGACACGAATGGCAACTCTGCCCCCGAACCGCTCAGGTTTGACTTGACAAGGGCAGGGTGTTTCCGCAACGCTATCCTGAGCAGGAGGTCGGCTGGAGGGGAACCGAACTGAGCGCGCCACGCTTGTCGCGCCTTCGCACCCACCGACGCGTCCGGTCTGGTTAGGAGGCAGTATGCATAGGTTTTGTCTGTGCTCGGCGCTCATCGTGTCCGCGGGCTCGGCTGTCATGGTGTCGGCCCAGGTCGCGCCCGAACCCGTCCAGCCCGATCCGCGCATCCGCGTCGACGGGCACCAACTCGTCGAGGTCCGCGTCAACACACAGGAGCAACTCGACGCCGTCGTCGCCCTGGCTGACACCGTCTGGTCCGAGCGCGTCGGACTGGGACTGCTCGACGTGCAGTTCCCACCCGAGGCGCTGGCCGAACTTCCGCGCCTGGGCATCGCCCATCGCGTCCTGCACAACAACGTCCAGGCCCTCATCGACGCCGAGTGGGCCGAGATCCAGCGCCGCAACCAGCAGCGCGACATCTCCTGGTACCAGAACTACCACAACTACGCCAACGTCATCACCTATCTCAACACGCTGGCCGCCGCTCACCCCGACCTGGCCGTCGTCGAAAGCGCCGGCACCTCCATCGAATCGCGCGATATTCCCGCCATTCGCATCACCGGCCCGGGTGACTCCTCTCAGCGCCCCGTGGTCTTCCTCAACGGCACACAGCACGCGCGCGAGTGGGTCAGCACCAAGGTCGTCATGTACATCGCCGAGAGCCTCCTCAACGCCTACGGCTCCGATTCCCGCGTCACCGACCTGCTCGACGAGTGCGAAGTCATCATCGTCCCCATCGTCAACCCCGACGGCTTCGTCTACACCTGGACCAACTACCGCCTCTGGCGCAAGAACCGACGCGGAGGCTACGGCGTCGACCTCAACCGCAACTGGGACTGGCACTGGGGAGGGCTGGGCTCCGACGGCTCCACCAGTTCCGATGTCTATCGCGGCACCGCCCCCTTCTCGGAACCGGAGACCGACGCCATCCGCGACTACGTCGTGGCTGACGGACGCGTCGTCGCCGCCATTGACTATCACAGTTACTCGCAGTTGATCCTCTGGCCCTGGTCGTACGACTACGTCGACCCGCCGGCCGACGACCTGGCACGCTTCACCGCCGTTGGGCTCCAGATGCGCCAGGAGATGCTCAACGCCGGAGGCGAGCCCTACACGGCTCAGTCTTCCTACGAGTTGTACGCGGCCGCCGGAGTCGCCAGCGACTGGTTCTACGGCGCACTCGATGCCTTGTCCTACACCATCGAACTGCGCGACACCGGGCTCTACGGCTTCGAACTGCCTGCCTCGCAGATCCTGCCCACGTGCCAGGAAAACTGGCCCGCCTTCCTCTACTTCGCCGAACAGGCCATCCGCCCGATCACCATCTCCCTGCCCGCAGGTGCGCCCACCACCGCCTCCACGGCCGCCACCACTCCCTTCCAGGTACTCATCACCGACGCCGCCAGTTCCTACGCCGCCGGAACCGGACAACTCCACGTCCGCGTCGGCAATGGCTCGTTCACCTCGTCAGACCTCACCTCACTGGGCGGCGGGCTCTTCCAGGCGTCACTGCCCTCAGCCTCGTGCGGCACCGACATCGACTACTACCTCACCGCCAACTCCACCGACGGGCGCACCGTGACCCTGCCCAGCGGAGGAGCCTCAACCCCCTTCACCGCCGAAGCCGTCGACCTGACCGTCGCCTTCGACGACACAATGGAATCGGGCACGAACGGCTGGACTGCCGGCATCGCCGGCGACACCGCGACGACCGGGCAGTGGCAGCGGGCCGATCCGCAGGGCACGGCCGCTCAGCCTGAAAACGACCACACCAACCCCGGCACCATGTGCTGGGTGACCGGCCCGCTGGCGGGCACCAGCATCGGAACCTACGACGTCGACAACGGCGTCACCATCCTGGTGTCGCCCACCTTCGACGCGTCCGGCGCCGCCTCGGGCGACCTCGACGCCTTCGTCAGTTACTGGCGCTGGTACTCCAACGATCAGGGCGCTTCCCCCAACGAAGACTCGATGCCCGTCGAGATCTCCAACAACAACGGCTCGACGTGGACCCAACTCGAACTGGTGACCGACAACGCCGGCGCCTGGACCTACCGCGAGTTCAACGTCGCCGACTTTGTCACCCCCACCGCGCAGATGAAGTTGCGCTTCATCGCCCGCGACATCGGTTCGGGCTCCATCGTCGAGGCCGCCGTCGATGACGTCCGCCTCGAAGTCCGCGGGTGCGCCTGCTACCCGGCCGATATGAACTGCGACGGCACGCTCGACTTCTTCGACGTCCAGATCTTCCTCGATGCCTTTGCCCACCAGAACTCATCGGCCGATTTCAACGACGACGGGGTCTACGACTTCTTCGACGTTCAGATCTTCCTCGACCTCTTCAGCCGTGGGTGAGTCTTTCCGATAACCAATGCGCGTGCGGGTCACAAGGCCCGCACGCTCGCTTTTTCTGCGCCGACGCGTTCTTCATGCCCCCGCCCGTCCGATTCTCCCTCTGCCATGCCAACCGAAGACTTCACTGATCCCCCGCCTCTGACCGCCCGGACACTTCGCAAACGCGCTGCGCGCATGCACTGCGAAGACCTCACCTCCAACCTCGGGCCGGTCATCGACCTGAGCCTCTCGGGCGCTCGCCTCCTCTACCGGGGACTGGCCCGGTGGGCCCAGGGCACGCCCGTGCAACTGCAACTGAGCGGCTACGGAAACAAGGCATCCGTTTCGGCCCGCGTCGCGCGCTCACGGCGCCTCGGTTTCCTGGCTACTGAAGTGGGCGTCCAGTTCGTCAACCTTGATCCGGGCAAGCGCCAACTGATCTCCGAGTTCGTCCGCTGCCACAGCGTGCGCTACGCCATCGTGCGCGACGCCGCCTGAGCCAGCGCCGCCCGCACCTGCCCGTCCAGCGCCCGCAGCGTCGCCGGCTCGTGCAGCGCGATCGACCACGTCCGGTCGGCTGCCGCCTGGCTCGATGCCAGCGCACTCTTCAGCCGCCCGACCTGTTCGTCCAGACGTTGCAGCGCATCGGCGTGATCGCGCACGCTGGCTCGCAGCAGTGCGTGCAGATCATCAAATGCTCTGGCCCGCTCGCCTGACCTGCGCGACCCTCGCTCAATCGCCGCGACCAGTGCGCGCTTGCGACGCCCGCCTTCCTCGTCGCCCAGCAGCGCCGGATCGTGCCGCGCGCGATGCGCCGCCGCCACCGCACGCGCCACGGCCTTGCGATCCGTCGGCTCCACACCCAGGTCAAGCAGCCTCGTCGCGCTCACCACCGCGCTTGGCGCCAGCGCCGCCTCGGGCCCCAGCCATGTGCTCAGCCAGCGCTGCGTCACCCAGTCATATGCCTGGCCGCCCGTGCCGTGGATGAACAACTCGCAGCCGGCCAGCCGCAACATGCCCGTCATCAGCAACCCGCGGGGAGCCAGCCCGTCGCAGTCCATCTTCTGCCCGCGCTCCACAATCACCGGCAATCGCGGCTGGTTCATCCCCACACGCCAGATCGGCAACTCAAACCGCCCCCGATCGGACCGACACATCAGAGCACGCACGCCGGCACCGGCAAACGCCTCGGCCGCCGCGTTGTATGCCCGCACGCACGCCTCCGGATCCTGACACATCCGGCGCACCAGTTCGCCGAACAGGTCGGTCCGCGCCGTGGTACTCCCGTACACCACCGGACGCACCAGCCCGATCCCCGCGCTCTCCAGCACGATTTCCGCCGCCCGGTGCCCCTGCTCGCCGAGCGTGCGCGCCCCAGCCCGCGCCCGCCCCATTGCTTCGCCCGCAAGATGCGCCCGCTCCGGCACGTCGCGCCGCACCGCCACCGGCGGGCGGAATCCGCAGGCCGCGTCCGGGTGCCCGTCGTCGCTCTCCGCCAGGTTCAACCGCTGACCAGCCCACACGCCGCGCCCATCTTGCGCCGGTATACGCACGTGCGCCACGTCGTTCTCATCCAGGTCGGCCACCAGCCACGCCGTCGCCGCCACGTCCTCCAGCGCCCGCACCGCAAAGTACTTGGCCGCGATCCCCGCATGCCACAGCCCCGCCTGGTGACCAGCCATCACCAACGGACGGCGCTCCGGCAGCCCCATCTGCTGGCGAAATCGCGCCGCACCCGCCCACACAGGCTCGGCACGCCGCTGCGACAGCAACGCGCCAAAACGCTCGCCCGGCGGCTCGATCAGCAGGTATCCATCTTCATCCGGTCTCACGCCCCATCCTATGAGCAGGGCGAGCACAGCAGCCCGTCGACCGCCCCCTCGGGCAGCCGATCGGCCCGACGCTTGAGCGCACAGTGCAGCACGCGACGATAGTGCCCGTATCGCACCTCAGGATTGTCCAGCCCCCCGCCGAATGACCGATTCGCGCTCGTGTAGATCAGTCGCACCGGAATCTCACCGATCCGCAGCCCGGCGGCCACGGCTTCGACCCAGAACTGCATGGGAAACGCATACCCGTCCTCGCTCAGTTCGAGCCCCTGCATCGCCGAAACCCGGTACGCCTTGAATCCGCAGAATCCGTCCGTCAAACTCAGCCCGAGCCGATCGTTGATCTCCGTCGTAATGCGCAGGTTGATCGAGCGCCGGTCCTCGGGCGGGCTTCCCTCGGCGTCCTCGACGTTGAGATAGCGCGATCCGCTGATCACGTCAAACTGCCCGCCCCGGGCCTCGCACAGAAACCGGGGAATCCAGTCCGGCTCGTGCTGCTCGTCGCAGTCCATCGTGATCACCCAGTCATACCCGCACCGCGCGCCCAGCGCAAAGGCGTCCTGCATCGCACGCCCGTACCCCGCGTTCTGCGCGCGCACGAACACCCTGATCCCCAGCCGCGGCGACAGGCGCGAGAGCACCTCCGACGTCCCGTCGGTCGACGCGTCGTCGATCACCGCCACGTCGCCGGCAAAGCCCCGCACGCGCCGGAGCACCCGCTCCACCGTCGAGACCTCGTTGAACACGGGTATGACCACCAGACTGCGCAGAAAACCCTCCTCCCGGGGCGTCGGCCATTCCGCCAACCCGTCCGCTTCACACACTATTCCACGCCCTACCACCGCGCCAATCCCCCCGGTCAGGTGGCTCACTCATCCCGACCGGTTCCCTCGGATTCACGCGCCTTCCGCTTCCTCCCCCTCATCCTCTTCCCGATGACGGGCCCGCTCGGCGTTGGCAAGCGAGGTAAACGCGGCAAAGCCGAAAGGCATCGCGTCCGGGGTCTGCGAATCGTCCATGTGCCCGGCCTGCGAGGCTTCCTCCATGCGTCGCACCAGTTCCTCGCTCAGTGAGTGCACCGCCACGATCTCATGCACCGGCAGCGTAAACACCTCACCCCCGGGCGTGTGGATCTGGAACACCGTGCACTGCACGTCGGTCGAAACCTCACGGTCGCCCGGGTTGGCTTCCACCGAGCAGGCAAACACCGGGAACACGTCTGCGATCGGAATCCGCTGCCCGAGGCGCGTGATCACCGCCATGCGCCCGTCGAACATCTCGTCCAGCGGCGAGGGGCTGGTCGCCGCGCCGCCCGCCGAGGCCGACAGTCGCCCGCCCGAGCCGGCGGCCACCGAAAGGGCGTTGAGAATCTCCTGCACGACATTCTGCCAGAACACCTCACGCCGGCGCGTCAGGTCATCCAGCGCCGATGTCTTCTGCACGCGCGACGCCATGCTTGCGCCGCTCCTGGGTTGCTGCTCCCTCATGACTCGTCGATCGCCTCCAGTGCCACGGCAATCTCGTCCAGTTCTTCGCCCAGTTCGGCCACTTCGCGCGCCCAGCGCTTCTGATGCTCTCCCACGTCATCTCCCGTCGCGGTCCCCCACGTCGGAGCCAGGCGGGAGACCTCGGGGTGCAGGCTCATGATCTCCACCAGCCGAGCCGACCCCGCCCGGGCCTGGCCTAGTTGACCACGCAGCGCCGCGAGCATCTCCTCCCGCTGGTGCGGCTTGACCTTCTTCAGATCCGACAGCCCCCGCTCCAATCGCTCGAGGCTGACCCGCAGTTCGTCGCGCAGCGT
Organism: Cyanobacteria bacterium CYA; assembly: GCA_008363215.1. Taxonomy (GTDB): domain Bacteria; phylum Planctomycetota; class Phycisphaerae; order Phycisphaerales; family UBA1924; genus J022. The sequence continues at coordinate 238,037 of RHKP01000001.1, read as the reverse complement.
CCCTGCGGCCGCACGCGCCTCGGACAGCCCGCTGGCAACCTTCTCACGCTGGCGCTTGAACGCCCCGATTCCGCCCAGGCGCAACACCTGTCCGATGCTGTCCGCCTCGTCTGCCACCTTCAGGATGATCAGCGTCTCTCGATCCAACTCGACTCTCCAGTGCTCGTCATCCGCCTGTGTCACCAACGCCCTCGCTTCTGCATCATTGCGCTCACGCGCCAGCCGGACATCTCCCCCGCGCCCGACAAGGTACAGGTCGCCCAGTGGACGCCCGGCCACGTCGGCCAGCATCGCCGGCAGCCCCCGTTGCTCGAGCAGACGCGCGCACACCTGCTCATACCGTCCGCGCCACCCGCTGGACGTCGGCTCGCACAGGTCCGGCAGGCTCCACCCCTCGTCACCGGCCAGACGCACGTTCTTGCCCACGCCCACATGATCGGCCGCCAACATCAGCGCGAGCACCCCGGGGGCCACCGCACTCCCGCGTTCCACGAACACCGCCACCGGAATCGGGCATGACTCGATCGCCTCGGCCGCCCGCACCAACTGGTCCGCCCGGGCATGCCGAAAGCCGGCGACGATGACCGCCATCGACTCGCGCGACGGATCACGCCGACCCAGCCACGCGACGATCTGGTCGCCCATAGCCCGCTCGTCGATGTCGTCCTTGATATCCAGTTGCACCACCACACCCGTCCGCACCGCCGCGAACGTCGGCGCGCCGAGCACACACACCAGCACCGTGCCAATCAGCCCCCGCATGGGCTCAACCCACCAGCGCCGGCGCCCGCGCCGACGTGAGATTCAGTCCGAACACGCCCGGCTCAAACACGTGCACCCGCTGCGGGTCGACCGCGAACGTGCGCTTTTCCCCGGCCTTGACGCCGCTCAACGACGAAATCCGCGCCACCAGCCCCTTGTGCGCCTCCGTCGCCATCCGCACGTCCATCTCGTCGCCCAGCGGCTCGACCACTTCGACGTGTACCTCCAACGCGCAACCATCGCGGCGGTCCTGCTCGACCGCCTCGCTCGCCCGCAGCGCCTGGGGACGCACGCCCACGACCACTTCAGCCCCCGAGCGCCCGCTCAGCATCTCGGCGTGGCGCGCGCACAGCCGCAGACTCTGCCCCCCCGCACCCTGCTCGATGAACACCATGTTCCCGTTCTGCTTCTCAAGCCGCCCCTGGAAGAAGTTCATCGGAGGCGTCCCGATGAACTCGGCCACGAACCGGTTCACCGGGTTGCGATACACATCGAACGGGGAGTCGACCTGCTGGATCACCGCGTCGGCCATCACCACGACCCGATCACCCAGCGTCATCGCTTCTTCCTGGTCGTGCGTGACGTACACCGTGGTTGTACGCAACCTCTGGTGCAGGGCCTTGAGTTCGCCGCGCGTCGTCACGCGCAGTTTCGCATCGAGGTTGGACAGAGGCTCGTCAAAGAGAAAGGCCTTGGGCTCGCGCACGATCGCGCGCCCCACCGCCACGCGCTGACGCTGCCCCCCCGACAGCGCACGCGGCTTGCGATCGAGCAGGTGGTCAATGCCCAGGATCCGGGCGGCCTCGTGCACACGCCGGTCGATCTGAGCCTTGGGCACGTTGCGCAGACGCAGGGCAAAGGCCATGTTCTTGTACACCGTCATGTGGGGGTAGAGCGCGTAGTTCTGGAACACCATCGCGATGTCGCGGTCTTTGGGGTGGACATCGTTGACCACGCGATCCCCGATTCGGATGGTGCCTCGTGACACTTCCTCCAGCCCGGCGATCATGCGCAGCGTGGTGCTCTTGCCGCACCCGGAAGGCCCGACGAGCACGACGAACTCGCCGTCGGCGATGTCGAGGCTGAACTCGCGCACCGCTTCGACGCCCCCCTGGTACACCTTCCAAACGTCATTGAGCGTCACTTCGGCCATGTGGTCCCTTCCCGCGGGTAGGAAAGCACTGAGAGCCTAACCACCCGTCAGGGTCCGGCCAACCCGCACAATCGGTTCATTTCGCCACCAAGGTCCGCGTTGAGAAGACGGGGGCCCAAGTGCCCCCGGGTCTGGGCCGATAGATCCGGCGTCCACGGAGGGGCACCATGAACCAGTCACCCGACGCCTTCAATCAGGTCAGAGCCATCCTCGGCAAACTGGATCGTTCCATCACCGAGGCTCGCTCCCGGCGACTGGGCAAGCCCGTCACCGAACCCGCCTCCACTCCGCCGGCGCCTGTGCCCATGGCAAGCCAGGACGAGGTGCCCGCTCCCCGAGCGGCGGCCACGGCCCCGGAAGCCCCGGCGTCAGGCTACGCCAAACTCCGAGGGCAGTTCGGACGCGCCAAGCCCATTGCCAAGCCCGGCAACAGCACGTGGCCCAACGGTGACTGACCCATACGCTCCGGGCCCCTTGTCGGCCCGGAGAGCCGACCTTTGCTCGATCTGCCTCCGATCTACCCCGAATACCACTTCGCCGGAGAGAGGGGCAACCGGTGGCGCCTCTTGTCCGCCTTGGCTGCGAGCGTACAATCCCGCTCGAATCCCAAAGGGGGATTGGTGTAATTGGTAGCACGACGGATTCTGGTTCCGTTAGTTAAGGTTCGAGTCCTTAATCCCCTGCTTTGTCCCCCGCTGCCCGAGGTGCGTGCCGCCTGGGGGCTTCACCTGCCCAACCGATTCTGATCCCCTGAATACCCCACCCGCCTTGATCGGTGCGGAGGCAACCGGGCGCGTCATGCTCAGCCGGTCGCGGAACGGCGAAGGTCGCACCACAACGGAAACATTGAGCGGTGCGCATCAGGGCGGCGAGTCGTCCCCGCGCACCTGCGGGCCCAGCGCCGGCTCGCCGCACTCCGGACAGATCGTCCCCTGTTCAGACCCCCGCAGGTCATACCCGCACTGCGGGCACCTCATCACACGCCGCTCGAGTTCCCGCTTGACCTCGTCCTCGTACGCCCGCGCCTCCGACAGCGGGTACTTGCGGATCAGCGCCAGCGACACCAGCCCAAGCGCGATCGGGATCCCGATCTCAAACACGCGCAACATCAGCAGGGTGTAGGGCGTCTGCACGTCCACCTTCTCCCGGAACCCCGTCGTGGCGATCAGCACGCCGGCGACGAAATACGCCCCGGCCATGCCCATCTTCATGAACCACCAGAACACCGCGTAGAAACTCCCCTCGCTCCGCATCCCGGTGTTCAACTCGTCCTCGTCGCACACGTCGGCGATCATCGCGCTGGCCAGCGTGAAGAACATCAGCATGCCGCCCGAGAGCATCGCTGTGGGAATGAACAAGAGCCAGGGTGCGTGCGGGTTGTAGCACACGACCTTGCTCGCCTGTGCGCCGAGCATCAATCCCACGGCCAGCATCAGCGTCCGTGTCTTGCCGATGCGGGAAGAGGCCCAGTTGAGCGGAAACACGGCGACCACGGCCGTCACGCCCCACGTCGTCCCCAGCCAGCCCATGAGTTTCGAGGCGTTCTCCTTGTCGCCGCCGAAGAGATAGAAGATGGTGATGTAGTTGCTGAAGTTGTTGACCAGGTTGAAGCCGAGCACGGTGGCAAAGACGATCGCGACCAGCATCAGGAAGGTGCGGTTGCGCACCGTCATTCTCAGTTGCGTCCACAGGGGGATGCGCTGCTGCCCGGCCACGCGCTCGATCTGCCGCTCTTTGCACAACAGAGCGCACGTAACCGCGAAGACGATGACGATGCCGGCGGCCAGATATCCGACATTGCGCATGCCGTCGACTTCGTCGCCCCGGCCGCGAAACCTCAGCGTGTTGGCCATGGCGTAGAACCAAGGCGTAATCATCGCGCCCAGGTTTCCCACGAAACTCTTGGCGCTGAACAGGCGCGTGCGCTCGTGGTAGTCGGCCGTCATCTCCATGCCCAGAGCGCCGTGCGGGATCTCGAAGACGGTGACCGCGGTGTAGAACAGAAGCGACATGACCAGGAAGTACCAGAACTGCGGGCCGGCGGCCCATTCCCGCGGCACCGCCCACATGGCCACGAATGTCGCCGCGACGAGGAACCCGCCGAAGAGGATGTACGGGCGCCGGCGTCCGAACCGCGTCCGCGTGTTGTCGGAAATGTGCCCCATGATCGGGTCGGTGATCGCGTCCCACAGCCGCGGCACCATCTGCGCCACGCCGACGAGAATCGCGCTGACTCCAAGTCCGACGTTGACGATCAGCCCGGACAACTGCCCGACCGAGTTGAACAGGGCGATGGGCACAAACCCGCCCAGCCCGTAGGCGAGCATCTGGATCCAGGGGATGCGGTCGTGGACGGCCGTGACGTGCGGGCGGGCGGACATGCGGTCGCTCCTGCCGGCGCCACTTCGCCGGGAAACACCCATTGTAAGCGTTTACATGTCCGCGTGCGAGCGGAAAGGGGGCGCGAGAAACGGCACACAGAATCTCACACCTCGCCACTTCCTCGCTCGCGCTTCAAAGTCGCAAAGCCGCGCTACGGCGGCACTGCCTCGCTCGCTCCGCCGCCTCGTCGCTTTGAAAGAAAGAGCCCCCCGCTCTCGCAGAGGGCTCAGCATCAACCCGACCTCACGATCTCACGGCCTCACGGGCACCCGGCGCTGAAATGGTTCAGATACACGCTGACGTCAAAGAAGTCGAACTGTCCGGTCGGAGGCGCCAGGTCGGCCACCGGATCGTGGGCCGAAAACGCCGCCAGGAACGTCTGCACGTCAAAGAAGTTCAACACGCCATAGGGCTCAGCCAAGTCGGCCGGATTGCAGGGCCCCGGCTCGTCTCCCTGCGTCATGAAGAAGTCGTCCCAGTAGATCGTCCCCTGGGGGTCGTGTCCGACCCCGTAGTCGCCTCCGTACCACCGGAACGGCAGAATCGACACGCTCGTCGCGAAGGGCGGATAAATCTCGAACGGTTGCATCATCGCATCCGTCACTTCCACCTCGAAGTACTGCCACTGACCATTGGTCCCGTTGGTCGGAATCGGGAACTCAAAGGAGGTAAAAATCGAGAAGTTCGGCGGCTCGCGCCGGAATTCGAGTTTGAGCCCGACGACGGTGTCGTTGGCCAGTTCCTCGCCCGCGGGAATCATGAAGTACCCGCTCACCGTCACCGTGCCCCCCAGCCAGGTGTAGTCCGGGTCATACAGGTCTGAGCCGTCCGGCAGGAAGACGTTGGTGGTCCAGCCCATGAACCGCGTTGACGCCGACGTGCTCGCGGGGAGTTTGACCGCGTGCTCGCCCGTATGCACGAACGGCACGCCGACCCATTCCGGCGCCGGTGCTGAAATCGCACCCCACCCCGCCGGGACGCCCGGGAAGCCAGGGTTTTCTTCCTCGAAGCCCGGGTTGTAGATGCGGTTGTCGCCGGCTTGTGCCAGTCCGACCATCGCCGCCAGCCCAAGGACTGCCGTCACACTGCTCACTTTCACGCGCATGTTGTTCTCCCTCTATGCGAGAGCCCGAAGATCGGGCTCCAAACTCTATAATGTAAACCTTTTCATCCCAGCGTCAAGACCCCCGTCGCGCTTTCTGCACAACTTCTTGACGCCTCTCTGTCTCCTAGGCTACCCCCCGAACCAGACCAGGAGCCCCCATGTCCCTCATCGTCACCGGAACCATCTGCATCGACACGATCGAGACGCCCGACGGCGTTCGGCGCGAAGGCATCCTCGGCGGCTCGTGCGCCTATTTCGCGGCCGCTGCTGCCATTTACGGGCCCGTCCGCCTCGTGGCTGTGGTCGGCGATGACTTCCCCGAAGAGCACCGGGTAACGCTCGCCCGGTTCCCGAACATCGACGCGGCAGGGCTGGAAGTCAGGCACGGAGCAAAGACTTTTCGTTGGGGGGGCAAATACCTCGACAACATGGACCACCGCGAAACGCTGTACACCGAACTGGGTGTGCTTGAGGAACAGCCCCCGATCGTTCCGATGGGTTTCCGCGACTCGCGGTTTATCTTTCTGGCCAACTCGCATCCGTCGGTGCAGGCAGACATGCTCAGGCAGTTCCCAAGACCCGCGCTGGCGGTGGCCGACACTATGGACTTCTGGATCCACGGAGCCCGCGACGACCTGGAGAGGCTGCTCAAGCAGGTGGACGGGCTGGTACTCAACTACGACGAGGCCGAACTGTTCACCGGCAAGAGGAATCCGGTGACCGCTGGGCGGGTGATGCTCGATCATGGCCCGCGCTTCGTGGTCATCAAGAAGGGGGAGCACGGCGCCATCCTGGTGCACCGCGACGGGCTTTCGGCCTTGCCGGCCTACCCCACCGACGTGGTGGTCGATCCGACCGGCGCGGGCGATACCTTTGCGGGCGGGATGATGGCCTACCTCGCCCGCGCCCATGCGGCCGGCACACTCCCCGACCCCGGCTCCTACGAGGCCATCCGTCGCTCGCTGGCGCACGGGACCATCATCGCCAGTTTCACCATCGAGGCCTTCAGCCTCGATCGGCTGGCGCGGCTGAATCACGCCGAAGTGCAGAAGCGCTTCAACCAGTTCGCGGCGATGATGCATCTGGACGACTGAGCCATGTTCTCCCGCCGCGCCAAGAAGGACCGTGAAGAACCTGGATACCTCAGGCCTTATGCCGAGGTCGCACGGCGCGTCGGCGCGCAGTTCGAGGCCCTTCTGTGGCAGAACGCCGAAGGACAGCGGCGTCGGTTCGATGTGCTGGCCGCGATGATCGAGCCCGAGAAGCGTGCCCTCGCCGACCTGGGTTGTGGGCGCGTCGACCTGCTGGCGCACCTGCACGGGCTGCGCCGCGTGCCGCGTCGGTATGTCGGGGTCGACGGGCTGCGGGCGATGGTCGAGGCCGGGCAGCGCCTCATTGACGAGCACGGCTACCACGAAGCCGAGGTGCATGAACTTGACTTCGTTGCCGACGCCGACGCCCTGGGCGAACTGGTGCGGTCGCGCGGGCTCGACACGCTGGTCTTTTCCGGCTCGCTGAACACGCTCGAGCAGCCCGTGGCCGAGGAGGTGCTGCACCGCGCCTACAGCGCCACACCGCCGGGCGGGCTGCTGGCGTTCAACTTCCTCAGCGATCTGTTCCCGAGGAAGGAAGCGGGCGAAGAAGGCCCGGCATTCCGCTTCTCGACCCTGGGGCTGCTCGCCTGGGCCCTGGCTCGCACGCCCCTGGTCTGCTTCCGGCACGACTATCTGGGCGGACACGACGCGACGATCACCATGACCAAGCCCGCCTGATCCCGACCTACGATCACCGACCATGGCAAACATCGTGGTTCTTCAGCACGGCAAACACGGCGGCCCCGGGCGACTGGGCATGACGCTTCGCGATCACGGCTTCAAACTCGACATCCGCAGGGTCGACCTGCCTCTCGACGCCGGGGGCCGGCCCGTTCCTCGCGACCTGGACAATGTTCACGGCGTGCTGTCGCTCGGCGGGGCGCAGAACGTCGACGAGAACCACCCCTGGCTCAAACCCGAGATGGATTTTCTCAAGAGCGCTCACGAGGCGGCTCTGCCGGTCGTGGGCATCTGCCTGGGCACCCAACTGATTGCCACGGCGCTGGGCGGCGAAGTGGGCAGGATGGAGCGCCCCGAGGCCGGCTTCGGCAAGATCAACCTGCTCTTCCCCGCTCAGACCGACGTGCTCTTTCAGGGCATCACCTGGACTCACCACCAGTTCCACTCGCACGGGTACGAGGTGAAGAAACTCCCGCCCGGAGCGCAACTGCTGGCCTCGAGCGAGCGCTGCAAGGTGCAGGCCTTCCGCGTGGGCAAGCGCACCATCGGCTTCCAGTTTCATCCCGAATATGACCGGGCGATGATCGAGGCGAGCCACTCGAACAGCCAGGCCATGTACGCCGGCGCCAACGTCACTGTCGATGAACTGTCGCGTCAGGCCGACCGCTTTTACGCCGAGTACGCGCGTCTGAGCGACCGGCTGGCCCTCAACCTTGTGACGCTGTGCTTCCCCTTCAGCGAACTGCTGGCGGTGTGAGTGGGCACGCGCCTGTCCATCGCCGCACCGGCCGACTATCGCCTGGCCCGCGACGTGTGTTCCTACGGGTACTTCCGGCTCGCCCCCGACCGCTGGGACGTGCCCACGCAGACGCTGCACACTATCTTCGACCTTTCCGAAGGACCGGCGCGTGCGATCATCGCCCAGGCCGGACCTGGGCGCCTGACCGGCGCGTTTGACCGGGGTATTTCCCGTATCGAACAGCGTGAGGCGCGCCAGAAGATATCCCGCATGTTCCGGCTCAATGAGGCCGAGGCCGATCTGGCCGCCTTCCATGCCGTCGATCCGCGCTGGAAGGATTCCGGGCGCGGAAGGATCTTCCGCTCACCCACGCTCTTTCAGGATGTGGTCCGCACCATTACCAGTTGCAACGTGACATGGCCGGGCACGGTGAACATGAACCGCCGTCTGTGTGAGGTGTTGGGCCGGGGCGGAGCGTTCCCGCGGGAAGCGCGTCTGGCGCGCGCACGGGCCGGCACGCTCCGCGGGCGATGCCGCGTGGGGTATCGCGACCAGCGCCTCATCGATCTGGCCAGGATGTTCGTTGCGGGGGAAGTGGACGAGGGCTGGCTCGAAAACCCAGGCACGCCGGACGAGGCGGTGTACAAGTTCCTGCTCACGCTGCCCGGCGTCGGGGCGTACGCGGCCAGCAATATCATGCAGTTGCTCGGGCGCTACTCGCGTCTGGCAGTGGACTCTGAACTGGTCCGGCACGGCAGGAGCACCCTGGGCTTTGCCGGAAGCGAGCGGCAGATTGTCCGACAACTGCACGCGCACTACGAACCTTTCGGCGCGCACAAGTTCCGCAGTTACTGGCTGGAAATGTGGACAGAGTATGAAGCCAAACTCGGCCCGGCCCATCAGTGGGAGTAAGGCGGATTCCCCTTCAACTGCGGGTGTGCCGGGGCGCTGGAGAAGCGCCCGGCTTCGGTGACGCTTCGGAGCCGGTTTCAACGGGAACTCCGGCAATGCAGCGGGCGCTTGCAACCCGGACCTGTGTTCGCGGACTCACAAGGGTCGGGCGTCCCACGGCACATTCGTTTCAAGTCGCAGTAGCATGATCCCGCTGGCGCCGCACGCGAGAACGCTCGCACCGTTTCACAGCGCTCCCGTGGCGCGCCGGAGCCCTGCCGTGCGCTTCATTTTTGCTCTGGCGCAGCCCACACGCACGATGGTGACGCGGAGAACAGCCCTGGACCTTCAAGCGGCGGACCTTTTCACCCTCGCCGGAAATCTCGCGTACTCGCTTCAGGACTCAGTCGCTTCCAGCCCCACCAACGTGAATGAAGAGGAGGAAATCTGACGCCGGATGCACAGCCCGGTACCAGTCACGGGACGTTCGTGGCGTGCAGATCCGGCCGGGCTGGGTGTCTGCCGCCCTTCCTGCGGGCAAAGCAACCAGGAGCCAACCCGAGACCCCCCAATCGGCAAGCAGGCTCCCAACGAGGACGTTGCAATTTCGATTCGGTCTTCTCTGCTTTGGCTGTCACCCACCAGCGTGCTTGCGGTCCTTGACCAGATTCTTCATGTCATTGACGTATTTGACCGTCTCCTGCCACACGCCCTTGTCAACGATGACACCGGTTGGACGGCCCTCGGCGAACTTACTCGGGATGCCCTTTGTGGGATCGATCATGCCCGGCTGGTACATGAGCAACTCCATGAGTTGCCCGCGGTTCATTTCCCACTCCTGGCCCGTCTCGGTACATCTGATCGTGACCATTTGAGAGAGTTTGTCCATGCTGTCCGGGGCGGATTGCGAGTTCCCTCGAATATAGAACAGAACCGCGACCCCGACGGCCAGCAGGGCAACTGTCCAGGCGATCCAGGGCTTCGAATTCAGGACATCGCGAACACCCATTCGAACCCCCTCACTCAATCGCTGTACTTGTGACCCCAGGCGTAGAACGGCGTATCAGATCCGTACTTGTCAGGCAGCAACTTATATTCCGCCACAACCATTTCCTGGACGCGAAGATCACCGCGCAGGAGCATGCTGCTTCCCATGGTGTTCTGATCGTCGACTCTTTCCCATGCAGGCGAACGGTGACGCGGAATCCAGTCGACCGCATCGATGAAGAGCACGAGTTCATCGGGATGCTGGATGGCACGCAATTTCTGTCCCGAAACTCCGACGCTCCAATCATAGTTCGGATCGCCCGGGGCGCCGCCGTTTGGGTCGAAGTAGTAGTCATTCGCCCAGTACTCGCTGAACTCCTCGGTGCCGTCAAGGTCGTAATCAAGAACCTGCACCCGAGCGCCGGACTCCATGGCATAGCGAGTCTGCCGATCGAGCACGCTGGAGGCGCCGCGGGCGCTGGGGCACTCGAACACGCCGTTTTCAGAGTTCCCGGACAGATACTCCTGCAGAACCTCCATCGGTACCCATCGCTGCGCGCGAAAGTCATAGCGACCGGACACCGGATTCACCCGTTTGCCCTTGAGAGGAGGATTCGACGAAGCGGGATTGAGAAACGGATACATATCCATCATGCGTTCGTCGCCGTCCGGCTGATCGTCAAGATACATCTGCGTGGCCATCCCGATGTGCTTCAAGTTGTTCATGCAGATGATGTCCTTTGCTGCCTCCCGCGCCTTGGCGAGCGAGGGCAGCAGAATGCCGATCAGCATCGCGATGATCGCGATCACCACCAGCAGTTCGATGAGTGTGAAGGCCGGGCGCACACACCGGGCTTGTCCTTCTGCGGCAAGTCGGCTCTTCATGACGGGCTCCTGGCGCCGGTACGGGCGCCGATGACCGTGACGGGTTCCGCGGCCCGCTGCCACGAGACGCGGATGTGGACTTCTCCTGATGCGGACAGGCTGCTGAGCAGGGCCTCGGTGAGCACGCACCCCGCGATCGGCGCGCCGTCGAGCGTGGTCAGCACGGGCTCGGTCGCCGGATCAAACATGGCCGCGTCAAACTCGACGCGGATGGTGCGCCCGCGCCAGAGGCGGGAGGCGCAGACCTGTCCCATCGAAGGGAACGGGCAGGGGTCAATGCGCAGGCCCTCCCACGTGGCTCGGAGACCGACGATCCACTCGATACTGACGCGGTTGAGCCACGCGGCCGAGCCGGTGTACCACGTCCATCCGGCGCGGCCCGGGGTGGCCGAGAGCGGCCCGTCGACGTTGCCCGGCAGGGCAAAGGGCTCGGCACAGTAGGCATCGGCGTCCTGAGCGCGCAGGGGCGGGGAGATGCCGCGCCAGATGCGTTCGACGGCGTCGACGTCGCGACGTTTGGCGGCCGCAGCAAGGGCCCAGGTCGCGGCGTGCATGTACACCCCGCCGTTCTCGCGGGCGCCGGGGGCGTAGCGCGTCAGGTAGCCGATCTTCGGATCGGGCACGGTGTACGCGGGCGCCAGCAGCAGCGGGCCGTACGGTGTGACCAGACGATCAAGCACGGACTGCCATGCGGCGTCGGCGCGTTCGGCGGTGGTCGCGTTGGTGAGGATGGCCCAGGTCTGGGCGTTGAGGAAGATCTGCCCCTCGGTGCAGTCCTTGGACCCGAGCCAGCGTCCGTCGACGTCGGTGGCGCGTCGGAACCACGTGCCGTCCCATGCGAGTTCGTCAACGACGCGGATGAGGCGCAGGCGTTCGGCGTCGTAGGCCGCGGCAGTGGCATGATCGCCGATGGCGCGAAGGGCGTGCCCGAAATCTTCGAGCACGGCGATGAGGAAGAACGCCAGCCACACTGATTCGCCGTCGGTCTGGTTGCCGAGGTTGGAGAGCCCGTCGTTCCAGTCGTTATCGCCGATGAGGGGGAGCCCGCGGCGGCTCATGCGCGACATGGCGCGGGCGACGGCCCGGCGCCCGTGGTCGGCCAGCGTCGAAGGCTCGGGATCGTCGACGAAGCGGACACGCTGCGAGAGGATGCCCACATCGCCCGTGTCGCGGATGTATGAAGCGGTGATGAACGGAAGCCACAGGTAGTCATCGCTGCACGCCGAGCGGAGCCCGGTCTCGGTGAGCGGGTTCCACCAGTGATAAACGCTGCCGTCGGCGAACTGGTGGGCGGCGTGATGAAGGATCTGGGCGCGGCAGCGTGGCGGATCGCGCAGCAGCCAGACCTGCGAGTCCTGCAACTGGTCACGGTACCCGAACGCACCGGACTGCTGGTAGTAGCCCGTACGTCCGAAGAGGCGGGCGGAGATGGCCTGGTAGGCGAGCCATGTGGAGTTGAGCAGATCGAAGTCGGGCATGTCCGACGAGACCTGCGAGGGAGAAAGCAGGCGATTCCAGAAGGCGTCGGAGGCGTCGAGAGCCGCGTCGATGGCGCGCGGATCGGCATAGCGGTCAAGCAGGGCGCCGACGCCCTCGGTGTTGTCGTCGACGGCGGTGAGCAGCCCGATGGTGCGTGACCGACCCGGTGCAAGTTCAAAGTCGCCCCCGAGTCCGCTGCACGCATCGTGGAAGCGCCCGAAGACGCCCTCGATCGGATCGCGGAGAGCGCGGGGATCGGACTGCGGGGCGTAGCGCCCGAAAAAGTCGGTCTTGTCGGAGGTGGCAAAGGGTGTTTCGAGCCCGACGATGGCGCAGGCGGCCGCGTGCGGCCACGGGCGGTTCCAGTGGTCGTCGCGGTTGCCGAAGGGGGCTTCCCAGAGGTTCTTGGTAGCGATGATGGCGTGGCGCGAGCGGTCGTGGACGGTGGTGAAGAACAGTTTGTGGAACTCTCGCTTCACATCGGGGGCCGTGCCGCAGCACCACTCGAAGAACGAGGCGATGCGCAGGCGGCGCGTGTGTGACGAGTTGTTGGTGATGGTGACACGCCAGAGTTCGATCTGGTCGGCCGGCGCGACGCCCATGTCCCACACCGCGCTGATGCCGTGAATCTCGGTGTGGAAAGTGGTGCGCCCGGGGCGATGGGTACAGGTGAAGCGGTCGTAGTCGGGGCGGCAGGGCTGGGGAGAGAGCGACCAGGTGGTATCGGCGTCGAGGTCGCGCAGGTAGAGCCAGCGGCCGGAGTCGTCGCGCACGTGGTCCATGTTCCAGCGCGTGATCACGTTGAGTTGACAGTGATCGAGGAAACTGAAGCCGCCGCCGTTGTGGCTGACCACGAAACCGTACCGCCCGTTGCAGACGACGTTGGTCCAGGGGGTGGGGGGATTGGGGTCAGTGATTTCGAACGCCTGGCCCGCGTCCTTGAATTGGCCATAGCGATTTTCGAGCATGCGTTCCTGCACCTTCAGAAGCACCGGACAGGCGCGATCAAACAGACCCGGGCGCGTGCCTGCCGGAAGAGTCCTGATCGGAATCGCCCGGGAGACCCTTCAGACTCCCAGGCGTGCGTGATGCGTGGTTCCTTCCGCGAACGGAGGAAGTTTCAGCGGCGGCGGCGTGACGCAAGGGCGCCGAGCCCGAGGAGAGCGAGCGAACCGGGCGCGGGAATGTAGTCGATGTGACCCCAGGTGGCGCTCAGCCCGTTGTCGGGGTTGTTCTGGTCAATGAAGACCTGCATGTAGCCCCCGACGCGTGCGTCGTTGAGCATGCCCCACAGTCCGTATGGCGGATCTTCAGCAGGGTTGCCCATGTCGAAGTTGAGCGCGCCGCTGGAGTACTGGGTGCCGTCGTTGTAGAAGTATTCGATGGTGGCCGGGTCGCCGGCGGAGAGCCCGTTGGCGTTGTAGACCATGCCGATGCGGACGGTGGTGCCGGCGGCATAGTGCAGCCCGTAGGCTCCGGTGAAGGAGTAGAAGGGGAGGCGTCCGCCGAAGATGGCGATTTCGCCGTCGGTGGTGCGCAGGTTGAAGCGCCCGTCCACGTCATGGCTCCACCACGGGGCCAGGCTCAGCCCGGCTTCACCGTTGCCGGGCCCTCCGATGGTCAGATCGGCGAAAAGCCCGAAGGAGTCGCCGTTGTTGAACACCGCTGCGGAGACCCCGCCGTCGGCCGAGAGGCGCCAGTTGTGGAAGTTGGCCCACTCACCGCCCATTCCGTCGCCGTTCACGTGGGCGTCGCTGAGGGTGATCTCGGCCGGGTAGTTGTTGACCGACGAGAACACCGAGTCGGAGTCATCATTGAAGATGCGAGAGTTGATGACCGCACCGTTGATGTTGGGCTGCGCGAGCGCAGTCCCCGCCGCCGCCGCGAGCACCGCGACAGAGGCAATCCCAGATCCTCTCATGATTCAGTCCTCCACTTCTTCGGTCCCGCGTCCCCGAGTACGACCCGGTGTGTCGGGCCTGTAAACGTTTACATGGGTACTTTCCTCGAATCCGATCCTCGTGTCAAGGCTCCGGTTGTCGTTTTCCGGACTTTTCTCACCGGCGTTCGAGCCCGAGTCGTTTGATGCCTTCTCGGATTCCCGGGTGGGCTTGAAAGAGTCGCCAGATCAACCCGGTTCGAGCATTTTCTATCCCTAGAATAAGTGGTCCTTGGTCGATCGATACGAAGTCGGTGGCCACCCACGGCTCCCCGGTCTTCGTGTCCAGCGTGTAGGCGTCAAGGAACCCGTACCCTCCGTAGGCCGGATCTCGCCACACGAGGGGCTGCCCGTCGGAGCCGGTCAGCGCGCGGTAGTGGCGCAGAGCGTCGATGGCCGGTTGCGGCTCGAACATGATGGCCGAGCCGGCTGAATAGGGCGCGATCACGCCGTCGTTCCACTGCTCGACATAAGCGTGGTCGGCGGGCGGGACGTCGAAGTCATCACGCGCGTTGGGCAGGGGGATGCGATCGGGGTGAAGGTGCGAGACGTAATACCCGCCGGGGCCGTCGCTGGCCGACAGTCCCCAGGCATTTGGTCCGGGCGTGCGCAGCCCCAGCGGGTTTTCGATGGCCTTGGCGCGGTGCATGAGCACGTGCCTCCGGGCATCTTCCCACCAGTTGATGCGGGCACGCTGCGGATACCCGAATGACGCGGGGTTGTCGGGCGCCATGGCGCGGTAGTCGATCCAGCAGTTGTCGGTGACGGACGTGAACAGGGCGCCCGAGTAGGGGAAACAGAACATGGGCCCGATGTCGCGATACTGCCCGAGCGGGCGGCGGAGTTTGTAGTAGCACTCCGCCGAAAGGCGGTGCTCCGGTCGCGTGGCGCAGGCGCCGAGGAAGGTGATGAGCCGGTGCTCGCCTCCGGCGTCGGCCCAGTAGAGGGTGAGCAGTTTCCCGCCTTCCTCGGGATGGCGCGGATTGTCGGCCTTCCAGCCAAGGCTCACGAACCCGCGGTAGGCAGGGTGTTCGGTCTCCGGCGCGAGGAAGGCTGTCCAGTCGGCCTCGGCGAAGAGGGTGTCGGCGATCTGCGCGACTTCACCCCCGAAGTAGACCGACGCGGTCAGAAGCCCCGCAAAGAGAATGGCCGAGTCGATGGTGCTGACCACGTGCTCGTACGCCCTGGGGTGCGGCACGCCGGAGGGATCAAGAAAGTGGAAGAAGAGCCCTTTGTGGCGGTTGTCCGGATGATCGCGCAGGTTGGTGACGATCTGAAGGGCCCGATCGTGCCCCTGTCGGTGAGTGATCCATCCGCGCTCGACGCCGATCGGCATGGCCGAGAGTTGGAAACCCACGCCGGCGACGCTGACCAGGTCGTTGCCGGTGCGATCGAGGACCATGCCGGTCTGTTCGGAGACGGCATTCCAGAAGAAGAGGAAGGCGGCGTGCTGGACCTCGTCGAGGAAGGCCTGGTCCCGAGCAGAGAAGTCGAAGGGCGGAAGGGGCGTGCCCGGGTCGATGTCGATGACGACCTGAGAGGCGTCGAGAATGGGCTGGGAGTACTTTTCGGACGTGGTGACCTGACAGGATGCCAGGGCGGGTGTCAGCCCCGCGGCGGCGAGGACAGCCAGATTGTGGAAACCGCTTCGCGAAAACGTTTTCATCGCTTATCATCATGTCTGATGAGTGGAGGCAAGGCAAGCGAAACCGGCGGCGCATCACCTGAACGGGGTCGCGGCTCCGGGGCGCCGGATCGCAACGGCGGGGTGTCGATCAAGAGCGTGGCCGAACGGGCGGGGGTTTCGATCGCCACGGTGAGCCGGGTGATCAACGCGCCCGAACTGGTGGCACCCGAGACCTCGCGGCGCGTGCAGCAGGCGATCGACGAGGTGGGATACAGGCCCAACCTGTTTGCCAAGGGGTTGTTGACCAGGCGCAGCCGCGTCATCGGCGTGTCGCTCCCGGACATTCACGGGCAGTTTTATTCCGACCTGATGCGCAGCGCCGACGAGCGGGCGTGCGAACTTGGGTATCACCTGCTGGTCAGTTCCAACGCACACCGTCCGGACGTGGGCCCGGAGAGCAGTTTTGCGCTTGATCTGGCCGACGGGCTGATCGTGATGCTGACGGAGAGTTCGCGGGCCGACCTGGACGCGATTGCACGCCTGTCGCTGCCGACGGTGGTGATCGGGGCGGACAAGCCCGGGCTTGGGCTGGAGACGATCACGATCGACAATGCGTCGGGTGTGCGCGAGGCGGTGGAGCACCTGCTGGCGGGTACGCCGGCGCATCGGTGCTGCTTCGTGGGCGGGCACCGGGGAAACATTGACTCGGACGAGCGTTGCGCGGCCTTTGTGGAGACACTGCGGGCGCACGGGCACACGGTGTCGAGCGAGCAGGTGGCGCTTGGCGAGTATGGGTTTGACTGGGGCTGGGAGTGGGCAACCGCATCGTTGAACGCCGAGCGCCTTCGCGGCTCGGCGGTGTTGACGGCCAACGACGAAATCGCGATCGGCGTGGCGTCGGCGGCGCGGGACGCGGGGCTGCTGATACCGCGCGACCTGCGCCTGGTCGGGTTCGACGACTCAGCGTTGTGCCGGTTCATGCGTCCGCCGCTCTCATCGGTGCGCGTACCGATCGACGAGATCGGGCAGGAGGCCGTGAATGCGCTGGTACGCCGGCTGGAAAACGCCAAGAGCACGCCGCGGCGGGCATGCCTGCAAACGTCGCTGGTAGTGCGGGAAAGCAGCGCAGTGGGGAAAGTGCGGTGAGCCGCGCGTGGGCACTGGCGTGTGGGGCGATGCTCGCGGCCTGGTTTGCGGCGCCGGCGTGTGCGCAGCCGCTGGTTGAGCCGTGGGTGAGCGGGGCGGCGGGCCCGGTTGACGCGGTGGCGGCGGCTGAACTTTCGGGCTGGTATGCGACGGCAAGCAGCAGCGACGATGCGGTCGAGATCCGCGACGTGCGCGGGACGCTGGTGCGGACGTTGACGCGGGCCCAGATCAATGCCCAGGCGCCGTGGATGACGCTGGATGCGAGTTTCGACGGGCCTTCGGCGCTGGCGTGGAGCGACTCGGGGCGCCTGCTGTTCATCTCGGTGCACGACGACGTGACGCCGGGCGATGGGCAGGCAGGGGATGTGGTGCTGCGCTACGACGTGCCGCAGAACCAGATGTTGCTCTTCGCGCGGATCGAGGTCTCGAACCAGACGGCCGCGCCGGCGCACGGCGCGCTGCTGCACCACAACGGGCGCCTGTTCGTCGGAACCGACACGCAGGGCGTACGCGTGCTGCGGGCACAGCGCAACGACACGACGGGCGTGGCGCTGGGATCTGGCTCGCTGGGCGGGCAGGTGGTGCGCGGACTGGCGCTCGATCGCGTGCATGGCTTGCTGTACGCGGTCAGTGCGGACGGTTTCTACCACGGCACGGCCGGCGCGTCGCCGGGCTTTGTGCGCGTGGGTGATCTGATTGATGCGCGAGCGGTGGCATACAGCGACCACTTCGGGGCGACGGCGCGGCACGGGGCGTACGTGCTGTGCGGGCAGGGAACGGGCGCTTCGCTGCTGTTCGTCAACGACTTCCAGGCGCAGGGCGTGACGGGCTTTGCGCCGGCCGCGTATCACACATGGAGCGCGCCCGCGCACGATGTGCGTGCCACCCCCTGCGGCCGCCTGCTCGTCGGGCTCGACCACGGGGCCGAGTTGATCGCCGACGCAGGCGACCCCTGGCTCGGCTTTGAAGACTGGGTGGTCGATGAGTTCGAGCAGGTCGTCGCATTCGGGCGCGGGCTCATCTCGCCCGACGGCGAGCCGGACGGATGGGTGATCGACGGCGACGTGCTGGCAGGCGGCACGCGCTTCCAGCCGGCCTCGCCCGATGGCGCGGCGTGGGTTGTGCTGCTGCTCCTGGCGCACGATGCAATTTTCAACGATCCTGACGACCAGATCCGAGTGCGCCGGATACTCGAGCGATACGCGGGGCTGGCGCCCGACGGGATTGCGCCCAGCCGAAGCGCCGACGGCATCTACCGGCACTGGATCGACCCGGCGACAGGAGCCGCGGCCCCGGGATGGGACGGCGAGTTCGCGGTGATGAGCACCATGAAGATCGTGCTGGCGGCCGAGCGTGCCAGCGCGTTGTACAGCGACGACCCGCGCATCCGCCGGGCCGCGCAGCACATCATCGGCGGGGTGAGCAACTGGGACGCGTATGTCCAGCCGGGCACGCTGTTCCTCACGTCGCTCGCGAGCGGCGGGCCGGAAAGCGGCTCGGCTGTGGCCGGTTATCACGAAGGGGTGCTGTTTGTCGAACAGGCTGGGGTGTATGGCGCGTCGGCGGGCGACTACGCGGCGTGGTTGAACCGCACCAACTGGCCGAGCGCGACCTATGTGACCGGCATGCCGGTCACAAGCAACGCGTCGGGCAATTTTCAGGCGGCCTTCGTGTCGCTGTACGCCCAGATCGTGCAGCGCGGGACGCGCGACAGCAGCGCGTGGACGGACCACGCGACGGCGCTGCTCGCCTCCAACGGCGCCTGGACCGATGATGCGCAGGCCCGCTTCCTGACCGTCTTCAGCGCGGGAACGACCAAGCCGATGTGGGCGCCCGGGGGCTACAACGCCGACTCGTTGTCCGGACATTCCGGGGACATCAGCACATTCCCGTCGTTGATGGCGTTCGCCTCGCGCGGCGACACGGCGCCGGCGATCGGAGCCTATCACGCCTACCGGCACGGGTATCGCGCGACGTTCGCGAGCGGAGCGTCGATTCTGTACCGAAGATCAAACATCGACCCGGCGTACACCCCGCCCGATGCCGGACTGCCCGACGTGGCGCTGGGGGCGCTCGGGCTGGCTGAGTTGATCGAGCCGGGTGTCGTCGATGCGGTGCTGGCGCGCGCATTTTCCGGGCATGTGCCGTGCCTGCCCGAGATGGCCCCGCCCGCGGGAGTGCTGGACTTCTTCGACGTGTCAGCGTTCCTCTCGGCGTTTGCGGCGCACGATCCGGAGGCCGACTTCGCCGCGCCGTACGGCACGTTCGACTTCTTCGACGTGTTCGTGTTCCTCGGCGCGTTCAGTGCCGGATGCCCGTGAAGCCGTTTGGAGTCTGGACGCCGGATCTTTGTGCGTGCGCGAGCACAGGTCCGGGTCGCATCCGCATTGCGCGGCCGGATCTCCCGTCGGTTCCGACCCGGAGAGGCGCCCGAAGACGGGCACTTGTCCGGGATCCTCGTGTGCCCGAGCCTCTCCTGAGATCGGCCCGGCTCAGATCTTCTTCGTGCGGCTGATTTCCTCGAACCGCGCCAAGGTCGCCGGGCTGACGTGGTGTTCGATGCCCTCCGCATCAATCGCGGCCGTCTTGGCATCGAGTCCCAGCGCCAGCAGAAACGCATACACGATCGCGTGACGTTCCTTGCAATGACGCGCCAGCCGCTGCCCCTTGGCGGTCAGTTGGATCGGCTTGTATGGCTCGGTGACGACCAGCCCGTCGCGCTCCAGCCGCTGCACGATGCGGATCACCGTAACATGCGTGACGCCGAACCGGGCGGAGAGATCCGTCACGCGGCACTGCCCATGCTGTTCGACCAGTTCAGCGACGGCTTCAACGTAGTCCTCGGCCGTCTCGGCGGCATGATCGCGCCGGGTGCGGGCATGGGCGGAAGCGTTGGGCGGGTTCTTCATCGCACGGCTTCAACGCCGACGGGCCGGTCAGAGGGGTGCGGGCAAGGAAGCGGAACCAGGGCATTGTAGCCGATGCCACAGCGGGGTGCGCGGCCAGGGCTTGCGCGGCCGGCAGTCGGTGACTCTTCGACGCCGGCGATCCTCTCCGAGGGCCCTCAAGATCGATCAGCGGCGACACGGCACGAGATACCTCCACGCCGCGCCCCTGAGGTGCCCTGCCGCGAGTTGACATGTGAACGTGTCACGTTCGGATCACCAGCAGTTTCTTGCGAACCATCAAGGCTGCCGGTCCGATGGGAACGGGCAGAGGCCCGCCCGCCGGGCCCTTTCGCAGATGCTCGTCAAATCGCTGATGCTCGCCCGGATTGCCTCCAGATCAGCCGACTCCTTTGAGAGTCTTTCGAGGGTGCGTGCGGCCTCGGTAATCGGCGGATATCCGAAGCCTCCGCCGGCGCCCCCGAGTTTGTGTGCGAGCATCGCAAGGGTCGTGAGATCGTTGTCTGTGGCAGCACGGTGGATCTCGTGCAGACGCTCCGGCAGCACGTTGAGGAACTCGACGAGCAGGCCGGCGATGACCGGATCGTCGGCCAACTCGCTGTGGAGCATTTCACTCGCGCCCTGTTCGGCGCCCGTTGCCGAGCGTTCGCCTTCGGGGGGGAGGGTGTCCGGTGGCGACCCGCTCCAATTGGACAGGTACTTGGCCGCGAACTCGACGAGTCGGCGCCGGTCGATCGGCTTGGTGAGGTAGTCGTCGCAACCGGCTTCCATGCACCGTTCGCGATCACCGGCGAGAGCGTGGGCCGTCAGCGCCACGATGGGAATCCTGGACCCCTGGTCGCGCAGTCGCCGGGCGGCCGTGTATCCATCCATCTCCGGCATCTGCATGTCCATGAACACCAGCGCAAACGGCGCTCCTGCCGCGTCGGCACGCTCGACCTCTTCACAGGCCAAGCGACCGTTTTCGACCACCGTAACGTCGATACCTTTGGCGGTGAGGATGGCCCGCACCAGCCTCTGGTTGTCGATGCCGTCCTCGGCCACCAGCACCCGCCCACGCAGGATCGACTGCGGCGCCGGGACGATGTCCTCGTGGCCCCGATGAGTCCGGCACTCGGCCTCGATCTCGCAAGGCCTCTCAAGGATTCGCACCCCGTCGAGCGACCCGATCGAGATGGTCACGGTGAACGTCGATCCGTGCCCGGGCCTGCTGTCCACGGTGATGTCTCCCCCGAGCATGTGAACCAACTGGCGCGAGATGGCAAGCCCCAGCCCGGTTCCGCCAAAGCGGCGCGTCACACTTTCGTCAGCCTGTGTGAACGGAACGAACAACTTTTCGAGGTTGTCGGCCGCGATGCCGATGCCCGTGTCGACGACCGCAAACTGCAACTTCGGTTCGGAATACTCGGACCCATTGAGCAGGCGCACGCGCAGCGTCACCGAACCGCGCTCCGTAAACTTGACCGCATTGCCCAGGAGATTGGCCAGCACCTGCCGCAGGCGGGTGGGATCGGTGCGGATGGTCTGCGGAACCGCACTGAGGTACTCGACGTGCAGCGACAGCCCCTTTTCGCCCGCCCGCAGGCGAATCAGTGACGCGACATCAGCCACCAACTCGACCAGAGGCGTCGGGCGGGATTCCATCGTCATCTTGCCCGCTTCAATCTTCGAGATGTCCAGGATGTCGTTGATAAGCCCCAGCAGATGCTTGCCGTTGCGATGAATCGTCAATACGCTGTCCAGCCGCAGGCTCTGCGAGTGATCGGGATCGAGCAGCATTTCGCTGAAGCCGAGGATCGCCGTCATCGGCGTGCGGATTTCGTGGCTCATATTGGCCAGGAAGTTGGTCTTTGACCTGTTGGCCGCTTCCGCCTTCAGCCTGGCTACTTCCAGGTCGGCCGTGCGCTCGCGGACGCGTTGCTCGAGATGATCGTGCGCCCGCTGCAACTGCTCCTGTCTCAACTCAATAGTGCTGAGCATGCTGTTGAAGGCATCCATGACCTGGCCGACGTCGTCCGCACGATCATGACGGGCGCGCTGCGAGTAATCCTGATGTTCACACACTGCCCGCGACACCGCATAGGTCTGCTGCATGTCGTAATACAACCGGATCCGCCCGAGTGGTTCGCCCTCGATCGCGATGGTGCGCGAGAGTGCGAGCACGCTGCCTCGCGTGAGGAACTCTCCCGGTTGCGGGTCCAGACCCTTGGTTTCATGCTGAGCGTCGGCCGCCGCGGGCGGAGCATACTCAGCAAAGACTGACCCGTCGGGCCGGAGAATCTCCGCCTTCATCACGGCGGGCACGGCGCGAAGGGCGCTGAGAATGTCGTGACCGGCCTCCGGGTCGTCAAACATAATCGCTGCCGTGGTGTTCCTGCCGATCATGTCGGCGTACGTGCCGAGTGTATCGAGCGTTTTGCGACGGGCGTCGATCAGCCCGTTGATCACCATCGCCGCGCACACGAATGAAACAGTCACGCCGCTGACGAGCAGCAGCGTGAGGAGCAGTTTGGTACCAAAACTCATCCGGCGCAGCGTCACGACCTGTCCCCCTGTGGCGTCTTGCCCTCCACGCGCTTGGCCAGCGAGAGCACCTTGGAACTGACCCGGACCTTGAGGGACTTGAGGGTGTCGACGTTTGCGTAGAACACCACGCGATCGCCGTCCCGGTCCAGTGCCAGGGCGGTGTGGCTCACCGCGCACCGATGATCGCTTCCCACCGTCAACACACTCGATGTATCGGTCCCCTTGAGACTCAGGTCCAGTTGCTCCTGATTGCAGAGTGTGAAGTAGGCCAGATGCGCAGACTCAATGTGCCGTCGCAGTTCGGCCACCGCCGCTTCAAATGCCTCACTCGACGCAAACTTTGCGCGGTCCGGAATCGTCCACCGCCGGATGACCACCTTGTGCCCCTGCACCTTCAGCGCCGCAAAGGTCTGTTCGAGCACCCGCCCGAACGGGTCCGGCCCGACCACCGCCACCACAAAATCGGCCTCTTCACTGGCAAATGCCTGCTGCGGCCATTCCGTGAACTTGACAAAGTTCAGCAGAAACGCCGCCCGGATCTGTACCTCCCTTTCCGGTTCATTGCCGGACGCGCTGCTCGTCGCGACGCACGCCCCCAGGACGATCATGCACAAGAGCGCACGCACAGCCGCCCGACGGGCGAACTTGAGCATCTGCAATGTGCACACGCCGAAGTCCAATCACTCCCTCCCCGGCCTAGAACCGGAACGTCGCCTGCACGACCACGCTCCGCTCGATGGCCGCCGGCGAGTCCAGGGGCACAACGCCCTGAATGATCTCAACATGTCTGGGTTCCAGCAGGTTCTGACCCCAGATCGACAGTTCCACGTTCGGTCTGGGACGCCAGGTCAGACCGATATCCAGCCGCGTGTACGAATCTGTGTCGGTCGATGGGAGTTCATCCACAAAGTACAGCGATCCGTTCAGTTCGAGCGACTCGCTCAGGTCCACGCGAGATTGGAGTTGAAACTGGTGTTCCGGGTACTGGTTCTCATCGCCGTCGGACGCTGCGGGGGTGTGGGCGTCCAGTTGCAGGTAACTGTACTTCCCTGCAATCGTCCAGTTCTCGGCGATGCGCCACGTCGAAGTGATTTCGACGCCGCGGGTCTCGGCCTCGCCATTGTTCGTAAAGGTCAGAAGCGTGTAGTCGATCTCAGCGAGGTCTCGGTATTCGCTGTAGAAGCCGGAAATGTCGATGGTGAGTGCATCGGAAAGCCTCCGGCGATACCCCGCCTCCCACGTCCGCACTCGCTCCGACTCAATCGCACCTGTTCCCGACACGTAAAGAGGCACGTACATGTGCGTCGGGATCATCGGCGGCCCGAGCAGACCGGGATCGACGTAGGCGGTGAGAAAGCGCATGTCCTTCTCGATCCACGACGGTGTCCGTACCGGCATTGAGAAGGCGGCCCAGACAGTCTGCTTCTCATCAGGAGTCCACCACATCCTCACGCTGGGTTGCACTTCAAAGCCGCTGAATCCGTTGTGCTCCACCTTGGTTCCCAGCATTCCGTACAGACGGTCCGGCACGATGGTCAGCGTGTCCTGAATGAACCCGGAGAAGGTGTTCTCGTCACGCTCCGAAGGAACCAGTGAGAAGAGAGTGGAGCCGGTCGTGTCCAGCCTGTCATGGCGGAAACTCATTCCCCATACGACTTCGTTCCGCTCTCCCAGCGCAAAACCGTGGCGAAAGTCGATATCCACGGAGTCTCGCGAATACTTGAACGTGTCGAAACTGTCCCCGTTGAAATTGTCGTAGTAGGCCTGAAGCGCCCAGTGAGACGAGTCGTCGACCCGGTGAGTCAGGCGAGTGAGCAGATTCGCACCTGAGAACGCTTCGTCGCTGATCGTCGTTTCGGACTCCAAGTGCCCGGTCGGCGACGGCGAGAGAATGCGCGAGTCGCGCCCGGGTATGCCGAACAAGTCACCCTGAAGCGTCAACTGCGTCGCCTCGGGGTCTCCGAAGTCAAAGCGGAATCCGCTCTGCCACATGCCCCAGTCATCTTCACGCCGCCCCGCTCCAACCGACGGCATGCTGTTGAAGTTGCGGTACTTGGCGTAGACGCGGTAGTACGCGTCATCGTCGATCTTTCCCCCGTAGCGCACCGCACCGAAGCCTCGCTCGACGTTGCCGCCGCCCCCGGTGATGAGCAGTCCTTGCGTGTCCGCGGCCGACTTGGTCTTGATGTTGATCACCCCGTTGACGGCATTGGCGCCCCACAGCGTGGCGCCGGGTCCGCGGATCACTTCGATCTGGTCAATGTCCTCCATCACAGTGTCGAGCGAATCCCAGAACACGCCGGAATACAGCGGGTCGTACACACGCCGACCGTCCATGAGTACCTGGAGTTTGTTGGCAAACCGCGTAGTGAACCCGCGCACCGAGATCGCCCACATCCCGGAAGAGATCTGTGCGACGTGCATTCCCGGCACCAGGCGAAGCGCCTCGGCAATCGAGCGGTGCCCGGCTCGACGCATGTCTTCAGCCGTGAGCACGGTGACGGCCGCCGGCGTCTCAAACCACGAGACGCTCGTGCCCGTGACTGAACTGACCTGCACTTGCAGAAGATCCTCAAGATCCAGACCCGCAAAGGCGTTCGCAGATTCACCCTCCAACGCCTGCCCGGAAAGATCCCCCCCAACCTCGGCCTGCTCGTTCACCGTCTTGCCAAGCGGGCAAGCGTCTTCAACAGCCTCCTGCGCAAGTGCCGCGCAACTGAGCAACGGCAGAATCGCCGCGGCCGATCGCCTGGCAAGCCGGCGCTGGGCTGCTCGGGGAAGTCTCTCCCCGTCGTGTCTCGAGTCTGTCTGCGACTTCATGATCCACCCTTGCGCAATCGATGCGCCGTGGACTCTCGAGCACCGGCCGATCCAACTACGCAGAGCCGAGCGGCAACCTCACCTCTGACGCTCCGATTCCTGCTCCAGACTGACTTCGGGGGCCTTGGCACGCCCGGGCCTTGGGAGGCCTCGCCTTCCAGCACAAAGGCGGATCGGCGGGTACGCAACTTGCACTTCCGCCGCGCCCGAGTCCCCGGGCACCCGCCGTTGGTTGATCGACCTGACAGATTCCCCGCATGAGCCAAAGAACTCTGGAAGTCCGCAATGAGGGAGAGTCCCCGCCTCGTCCGCCGGCGCGGTGCTGTCGGTCGGCGCCGGTGGATCTTTCGACGGGCCGTTGGCCTGACCGGTGCAGGGGCATCGGAGATGATTCAGTACTTCTGCCCAACGCTTTGCAGTATCTTGGGGGTGGCGCGTCCGGCCGCCTGCTCGCGCCGCAGGCGACTGCACCGCTCGACACCCGCCCTCACTTCGCCCGCCTCTCTTGGGATGCGCCGAAGCCGAAGAAGATGCATGTCGCTACGGCAACCGAGACTCCGGTGCCATGCCCCCGAAGCCATGCAGGCGGCGATGTCCCCACTGGGGCGCGGGCTGTCCAAGTTCCGGCGCCTGCGCCTGCTGACCGAACACCTGCGGATGTCGTCGCGCATGATCCGGAGAGATGGATAAACACGCCCATGAGTCCGGCGTCCACCGATGCACTGATCTCGAGAACACCGTTGTCGAACCGGCGGAAAGAAGAAGGCCCCATATGGGGCCCCTGAAAGCGGAGAGGGGGGGATTCGAACCCCCGTCGACGGAAAACCGCCGAACCGGATTTCGAATCCGGCGCATTCAACCACTCTGCCACCTCTCCGGCAGGTGACAATCGTTGGAGGTTGCCCGGGCCCGATCAAGCGCGGCGGCAGGGTAGATCCAAGGCTTCCAGAGCGTCGCGCCGGTGCGAGGAGCCGGGAGGTTCCCCTCCATCTGCCTGCGGCAGCCACCTCCCCCGGTGGGGAGGGTCTGAACGACCCGCTCCGGAGGAGCGGGACACCCGCTACGCCAGCGTGACCTGGGCCGAGAGACGCCCGTCGCTCTTGGGGGCGTGGAAGCGGAAGCCGACCGAGCGGAGCAGTTGCACTACGCGGGTGTTTTCCGAGTCCATCTCGGCCGTGAGCGACTTGATCTTCATCTTGCGGGCGACTTCCACCGTGCGTTCGGTGAGCAGACGCCCCAGCCCCTTGCCCTGCCACGGGTCGGCGATGAGGATGGCGAACTCGGCCGAGTCCAAGTCAGACGAGCCGACCACGCGACCCACGCCGGCAAGTTTGCGGTCTTCGCCCGAGCCGACCTCGGCGACGATCCCCATCTCGCGGTCGTAGTCGATGAAGCAGAAGCGCGAGCCGAGGCGGTGGCTCCACGGATCGACGGTCCCGCCGAAGCGGAAGTGCATCGACTCCTTCGAGCAACTGGCGAGCATGTCGTGCCACATCGGCTCATCTTCGGGGCGGATGGGGCGGAGCAGGACGTCGGAGCCGTCCTTGAGGTTGGCGCGGAACTCGAGTGCGGCCGGATAGGGGCGGATGGCCAGGTGGGCATAGGTGCCCGGCTCGGCGGCCTGCTCAGGAGGCTGGATGCGGATGCGCGCGTCCAGCGCGATGACCCTGGTCGGCGTGGCGAGCAGCGGGTTGATGTCCAGTTCGGCCACTTCCGGATGATCGGCCAGCAGGTAGGAGAGGCGCACGATCGAATGCACCAGTTCGTCAACGTTGACGGGCGGAGAGTCGCGATAGCCGTTGAGCAGCGGCCAGATGCGCAAACTTTCGAGCATGCGCCGGGCGAGGCGTTCATCGAGTGGCGGGAGTTCGACGGTGCGGTCGGCCATGAGTTCGGCCAGGGTGCCGCCCGCGCCGACGAGCATGACCATGCCGAAGACCGGGTCGCGCTTGGCGCCGATGATGAGTTCGACGCCGGCGGAGGTATCGATCATGGGCTGGACGGTCACGCCGTCGATCTTGGCGTCGGGGCGCATCTTGACGGCGCGGGAGACGATGTCGCTGTAGGCCTCGCGGACGCCGGCGGAGTCTTTGAGGTTGAGTTTGACGCCGCCCACGTCCCGCTTGTGGGTGATGTCGGGGGAGTGGAGTTTGAGGACGACGGGGTAGCCGATTTTTTCGGCTGCGGTGATGGCTTCGGAGGCCGAATGAGCGGGCACGGCCTCGGTGACCTCAAACCCGTACCTGGCCAGCACACCCTTGGCCTCGTGCTCGGTGAGCATGCCGTCTTCGGCCTTTGGGCGTTCGATGGGTGCGTAGCGGGCCTTGCCGTTGTGACCGAACTCAATGGGGATGTCGCGCGGGGTGTCGTAGAGCACTTCGAGATTGCGGGCATACGCGACCAGGTGCATGAAGGCCTGCACGGCCTCGTCGGGCGTGCGGTAGGTCGGGATGTGCGACTTTTCGAGCATGGCGGCGCCTTCGCGCACGCTGGGTCCGCCCATCCACGAGGCGATGACGGGCTTGGTCGACTTGCTTGCCACGTTGATCAGCGCGCGGGCCACGTCGTTGGGCGAGGTCATCGCCTGCGGGCTGAGCACGGCCAGCACGGCGTCGACGCCCGGATCGGCCAGCACGGCCTCGCAGGCCTGCCCGTAACGCTCGGCGCTGGCGTCGCCGAGGATGTCGATCGGGTTGCCGTGCGACCAGTCCGCAGGCAGGAACGAGTTGAGTTTGGCGGTGGTCGCGTCGTTGAGTTTGGCCAGGCAGCCCTTGCGTGCCAGCAGCGCGTCGGTGGCCACTACGCCGGGTCCGCCCGCGTTGGTCACGATCGCCAGGCGATCACCGGAGGGACGACGCCCGCGCCGCAGCAGCGCGGCGCACTCGAACATGTCGCCGATTTCGTACACGCGCTCGACGCCCGCGCGCCGGAAGGCGGCGTCGTAGACCGCGTCTTCGCCCGCCATCGCGCCCGTGTGACTGCGCGCCGCCGCGGCCGACTCGGCAAAACGACCGGCCTTGTACGCGATGATCGGCTTGTTGCGCGAGAAGGCCCGTGCGGCCGAGAGAAATGCCCGCGCGTCACGCATCGACTCGATATACAGAATGATCGACTTGGTGACCGGATCCTGCGCGACATAGTCGATCAGATCGCCGAACGTCACGTCGAGGATGTTGCCCACCGACACGAAGTAACTGAACCCCACGCCCGCGTCCATCGCCCAGTCCAACACCGACGTGCACAAAGCCCCGGACTGCGAGATGAACGCGATGCTGCCGGCCTGCGGCATCGCCGGACCGAACGTCGCGTTGAGACCCAGCCCGGGCACCATCACGCCCAGGCAGTTGGGCCCAATCATGCGCATGCCGGGGAACTGGGCCATCGTGCTGCGAAGGTCTTCGCGCAGGTCAACGCCGCCGCCCGAGCCCTCGCCGAATCCGGCAGAGAGAACAAGCAAGCCCTGCACACCGGCTTCACCGGCCTGACGAACGACGCCCGGCACGGCGTGCGCCGGCGTGCAGACTACCGCCAGATCGGGCGTCTGCGGCACACTGAAAATGTCCTTGTACGCCTGAACGCCGCCGACCGACTCGTGCTTGGGGTTGATGGGATACACCACCCCGCGAAAGCCCGAATCGAGCATGTTGCGGAAGACCGCGTGCCCGACGCTGCCCACGCGATGGCTGGCGCCGATCACGGCCACGCGGTACGGAGAGAGGATCTTGTGAAGATTGTGAATACTCATATAGAACTCCGGAATATGATAGGTCCGTGTTGCCTGTTGTCACGCGCAAACGCTGCGACGAGACGCGCTCTCGAGTCGTTCGGCAGGCAAAGGGAGAAAGCCCTGCGCCTGGCAAGCCAGGCGTTTCACTCGACGCTGTGCGCCATTTCAGCGGGAAGCAAGATGTTCGCACAGGGCGGCGACGATCTGCTCGGGCTCGCTCATGCGCCCGGCACCCACGTGTCGACACGCCTGCCAGCCCTCACCCGGGCCGACGAAATGAAACCCGTCCTCGGTCAGTTGCCGGACGTTGCGCCGGGTGGCGGGCTGCGCCCACATCTGGGCATTCATCGCCGGCGCGAGCAGGACGGGAGTTTTCCGCATGTCGACCGCAGAGAGAATCAAGGTCACAACGTCTTCCGGAACGCCGCCTGCCAGTCGACCAAGACACGCCATGGTGCAGGGCGCGACCAGCGCGGCGTCGAGTCCGGTGGCCAGCGAAACGTGCTGCGGGTCTTTCGACTCCACGTGTTCCCAGCAGGATGTGTAGACGTGGCGTCCGGAGAGCGCCTGAAAGGTGATGGGACCAATGAACTTCGTCGCAGCGTCGGTCATCGCCACGGTGACTTCCGCGCCCGCCTGCGCCAGTCGGCTGACGATGGTGCAGGTCTTGTACGCGGCGATGCCGCCGGTGACGCCGACGAAGATCCGGCGTCCGTCAAAGCGCTCTCGCAGGTTTGCAGGATCAAGCAGGCCCGGGTTGAACGGGCCCGCGTCGAGCCGATTGGATGTCTGGCTCATAGCCGACTTCCGCGTCAGAGGAGCAGGTCGTCGCCGACATCTACCGCGGCCGGAACGGCCTGCGGGAGATCCTCGGCGAAGGTGAGCGTGAGTTTACCCTGGAGGATCTCCTCCATCACGACCTCAAGGTCGGAGCGCCCGTCGCGGGCGACCAGAGGGCGGGCGCCGTCCAAGAGTTGGATCATCCGCCGCTGGATCAGGGCACAGAGTTTGAACCGGCCTCCGGCCTTCTCGATGATCTCGTCACTTTTCAGGGCTTCAATCATGTGCTATTCTCTTCCAGGGCCGCCGCATCCCGCTCCTCCGGCTCACCGTTGGAGTTGGGACAGTTGTTGCCCATTGCAGCGCAGATCGGATTCTAGCCCCGGGGGTGTCGTCAGGCAACGACACCGGCGGACGTTCATCCCTCCCCGGGCAAACCCAGCGAGAGTGACCCACGATGAGTCGAGTGGAATGGAAGCCCGGAGACCGGGTTATGCACCGGGCGCGCCCGGAGTGGGGCGTTGGTTCAGTCACCGAAGCCCGAAAATCGGTCCAGGACGGCGTGCAATGCCAGCGTCTGACCGTCCGCTTCGAGCACGGCGGTCTGAAGACCGTTTCGACGGCCTTTGCCGAACTCCGCCGCATCGAGGGCGCGATGGGGACGTCCACACCTCCGCCGGCTTCCGGCCCGCGCAACGGGCCCGACTCCCCGCGCCTCCCGGTGGCCGTCGAAGCCGAGGACGCCGACCTGGCCGAGGTCCGCGAACGACTGGGCACCCTGCCCGACGAAGCCACCGACCCGTTCCGCGCGCTGGCCTCACGCATCCGCGCAACCGTGGAGTTGTATCGATATTCGGACCAAGGTGCGCCGTTGCTAGCCTGGGCGACGGCCGTCACTGGACTGCCCGACCCGTTGTCCAAGGTGAGCCGGCATGAACTCGAGCAGGCCTTTGCCCGCTTCGAGGTTCTGCGCGACCGGCACCTTGCCCAGTTGATGCAGTCGGCGGCGCGCGAGGGCATCGACGCCCCGGCGCTGATCAGAGCAATGCCCGCCGAGGCACAACGCGCGTTGCAGCGAAACAACCGTCGGCGTTGACGCCGGGCAACAGCCCCTTCAATCCCAACCCCCTCGATCAGGCTCGCAGAGGCCCCACACCCCGCGCCGCAGCCCGTCGCGCGTTCTTATCGGATGCGCGGTGAAGTACGTCCGCGTGCTGAGAGTTGGCCCGCTCGTTGATCGCTCATCTCCTGCCGCCCGGTGCCGCGGGGAGAGAGACTTCGGCCCGCGCCCAAGACCCTTGAAGATCAGGAGAGATGTGATGAACGATCAGGATTTCCAGGCCAAACTCGCCGAACTGCTTGAACAGATCGAGCAGTTGCCTGCCGACCAGCGTCCCAAACTTGAAGAACTGGCCGAGGAAACCCGCCGTCGTCATCAGCGGATGCGTCAAACGCTTTCGGAGTTGCAGGAGAGCCTGGACTACCTGAGGCTATCGGTCAAGTACCTGGTCTTCGATCTGGAAGCCACCCGCCGAGAGAACCGGTACCTGCGCAGCCTCCTGAGCAAGGAGGACGGGCAGGAAGAATGAGCCACACTCCTTCCTGATGCGTGCCTTGTCGGCCGCTGCGGCCGGGCCGCTCTCGCAGGGGAGCGGCCCGATCGCGCGCGCATGCGGGGTCCGCTCGATCCACTCTCCGAGCCGATCGCGGACCGGCCCCTTGACGCGCACGGCGCACGCTCCCGGCCCCGGGCGTTGTTCCACTCCACCGGCCGGGCTATCGTGATTCCCGCCGGAACGGTGCCCGAGAGGCTGAAGGGGCCGGATTGCTAATCCGGTGTACGGGATTTACCCGTACCGAGGGTTCGAATCCCTCCCGTTCCGCTTTCCAAACGCCCATCGCGACCTGATTCAAGGTCGCATCGACGTGACCGGGTTTCCCCACCCTCCCCAGCCCGATCACCGTCCGCCCGACTGTCGGCCCGCGCCAACGTCACTTGTGCCGAAGCGATGGCCCTGTCACCGCACGCAAGAGCAGCCCCATGTCAACCTCTCCCACTCCCACCACCGACGCCCTCTTCGAGTGAGAGGTCTCCCTCGCGGGCGGCCCGCTGACTGAAAAGTTCGCCAGGAGCAACCCGGAGATGGTGCGCACCATTCTCATTTGCGCCGGCCAGACTCTGGAGACCCTGCACAAGACCATCTTCAAGGCCTTCGATCGGTTTGATGAGCACATGTACGAGTTTCAGATCGGCGGCAGGAAGCCGCACGACCCGAAGGCACGGCGATATGTGCTGCCGGTGGCCGAGGGCGACGACTAGGGGGTCGTGCGATCACCACCCGTGCGCAGCGAATCGGCCTCGGTTTTCCCCAGGCGCTCGATGATTACCGCGATCGCCGGCGGAGCCGCGTCCTTCTCGGCCCGGCTGGCAAAGTCCACCGGCGTGCGACGGATCAGTCCGCGATGGTTCGCATCGAGCACGACTTGGTCGGTGCCGGATCGAGCCAGGGCTGATTCGAGCGGCACCACCCCGTCGCCCAGTTGGCTGGCGGCCTCGCGGAGTTCGACGACCAGTTCGGAAACGCGCTCGGGCCCGAGCAGTCGGCGAAGCAGCGTCGATTCCTCGATCCAACTGAGGTCTTCCGGCTCAGATCGCGCCAGCCGGCCGGCCACCAGCGTCAGCGCCAGCGACTCGGGCACGTCGCGTTTGTTCAATGTTTCGATCAGTTCAGATTTCTCGGCCAGGTCCTCACCGGCCTCGCCCAGCCCGTCGCTGCGGAACTGCAGCAGCGGGCGCACGTCCCACGACTCGTTCATGTACCAGCGTTGCACCTGCTCGCGCACCTCGGTGATGGCCCGCAAACCGGCCCACGGTGAGCCCTTCCAGGGCGTGCCGACCGCAATGAGGCGCACGATGCGCGGCAGGTCGGCCCCCCCACCCACGTCGCCGGCGTAGCCGTCCTGGCGCGTCATCGCATCGAAACTCACCAATCCGCCCATGGAGTGTGCGACGATGCTGATCTGGACCACACCGGCCTGTCGCGCCTGGCGCAGACTGTCGATCAGCAGCGCACCGGACGCCTGCACCGGCTGGTCGTTGGGATACTCGAATCGCGCGACGGCGTGACCGGCCTCGACCAGGGCGGGCGCCAAGTCACACCAGATGTCCCCCGGCTCATCCAGCCCGTGCACGAGCAGCACGAGTCTCGCGGGCGCGCTTTCCGCCGGGAGTGCAACCCACTTGGAAGGCAAGGCTCCGGCGCTCTGCGGGCCCGGCTCGGCGGGAACGAACAGACCCACCTGCGGGCGCGACACCTCCGGCGCCTGTTCCACCTGTGCGACAAGACCTTCAAAGGCCCGCTCGAAACGCCGGGACAGTTCTTTCCAGCCCGTCTGAGCGAGAGACGCCGCCGACAGGAGCGCGATGGATCCGAGCAACACGAGGACTTGCATGAGCCGCATGTGAGGATTGTACGGGGTGCAGGTTGCTCACTTTCATGTCGACCGAGCCCGGAAACGATCACAACTGTTACGGTGCAGATGCAGACTCGGCTACGATTGCCGGCTTCAAAGCGCCGTGCCTCTGGTTGTCGGCTCCAGCCCGGAGCCCGGGCGGTGCGGCCGAGCAATGCGAGATCGACATGCCCTTTCCGAAGGACTTTATGTGGGGGGTGGCTTCATCGGCCTACCAGATCGAGGGTGCGCGCCAGGTGGGCGGGCGCGGGCCCAGCGTGTGGGACACCTTCGATGCCATCCCCGGAAGGGTATTTGAAAACCACACCGGGCAGCGCGCCTGCGAGCACTATCACCACCTCGAGACCGACCTCGACCTGATCGCCGCGCTGGGCGTGAAGGCATATCGCTTCAGCATCTCCTGGCCTCGCGTGCTCCCGCGAGGAACAGGCGCGATCAGCGCCGAGGGGATGGGTTTCTACGACCGCGTGGTT
This sequence comes from Cyanobacteria bacterium CYA, assembly GCA_008363215.1. Classification (GTDB taxonomy): domain Bacteria; phylum Planctomycetota; class Phycisphaerae; order Phycisphaerales; family UBA1924; genus J022. The sequence continues at coordinate 204,461 of RHKP01000001.1, read as the reverse complement.
GACGGGCTCCTGGCCCGCGGCGTGCAGCCCTTCGTCACCCTGTATCACTGGGATCATCCGCAGGCGATCGAGGACCGCGGCGGTTGGCAGGCGCGTGACAGCGCCGACTGGTTCGCCGAATACACCGGCGCCGTCGTCGATCGCCTGAGCGATCGCGTCACGCACTGGATGACCATCAATGAGCCGCAGATCTTCATCGGACACGGGTTGATCGACGGTACTCACGCGCCGGGGCTTCGACTCTCTCGCGCGCAGAGCCTGCTTGCGGCCCACCACGCAATGCTGGCGCACGGCAAGGCAACGCAGGTGATCCGCGCCCGCGCCCGGAAGACGCCGCTGATCGGGTGGGCGCCCGTGGGTGACACGGTTTTCCCGGGTGATGACAAACCCGAGTCAATCGAGGCGGCCCGGCGACTGATGTTCAGCATCCGCAATCCGGCAGGCAACTGGGCCTTCTGCAACACGTGGTTCGCGGACCCGGTGGTGCTCGGGCACTATCCCGAAGACGGCTTGCGTCTGTTCGGCTCCGACGTGCCCACACCCATGCCCGGTGATATGGAGCAGATCTGCCAGCCGCTCGACTTCTATGGAGTCAACATCTACTCGGGCGTGCCGGCGGTGATGGGCTCGAATGGCCCGGAGATCACCGGCTTTGCCCCAGGCAACGCGCGCACCATGTTCAACTGGTGCGTGGACGAGCGGTCGCTCTACTGGGGCCCGCGCTTCCTTCATGACCGCTACAAGGTGCCGCTGTACATCACCGAGAACGGATTGGCGTCGATGGACTGGGTGCATCGCGACGGGAGCGTGCCCGATCCGGGACGCATCGACTACACGGCTCGCTACCTGGGCGCACTGTCACGCGCGATCGGGCACGGCGTCGACGTGCGCGGGTACTTCCACTGGTCCATCCTCGACAACTTTGAGTGGGCCGAGGGGTTCCGCATGCGGTTCGGGCTGGTACACGTCGATTATCAGACGCTCAAGCGAACGCCCAAGCAGTCGTACCACTGGTACCGGCAGGTGATCGAGTCACAGGGCGCAGGGCTGTAGCGAGGGGATGTCTGAGAATCTGGGTAGGTTGGCATGGGTTTGGAACAGTTGCGGGGCCCACTTTCGGGCAGCGGCTCCATGCCAACTCCACCCGGCGAGTTGAGAGCATAATTCCCTCCGGTTTGTCGGGAGCCGGCGCGATCGAAGCACGTTGCCGGAATTCCACACCATCTCTTTACCGGAGGGTCCGTTTCCGGTACGCTACCGAAACAGTTACTGTCGCCCGGAAGTCCGGGGACCACAGAGGAGAATCACATGGCCAGTCATGCCCGTCGCCTTGCCCTTTCGGCCGCCGCCCTCGCACTGGGCACCGCTCCGTCGCTCGCCCAGGAAATCCTGCTCAACCCCAGTTTTGAGACACCCGGTCCGGGCTTCGTGCTGTTCCAGAACTGGGGACAGTTCAACAACGTGTTCGCCGACGACAATGTCGAAGTGATCGCCCAGGACGGCAATCGCTCGGTGAAGATGTTCGGGCAGTTCATCCCCGAAGGACAGAGTGACAACGGCGTGTACCAGATGGTCAACGTCACCGCCGGCACCGACTACGTGCTCTCTGGCTACACCTACACGCCCAGCAGCGACGCGATCCAGCCCTTCGTCACCGTGCCGTTCAACTACGGACATCTGCCGCTGTTCATCATCGACTTCAAGGACTCGGGCGGTGCGACGATTTCTTCAGCCCAGACCGATGCCTTCGTGCCCGGCGTGGATCCGACGGACACCTGGGTGTTCAAGAGCATGACGGCCACGGCTCCGGTCGGAGCGGTGCAGGCGCAGGTCACGCTGCTGCTGATCCAGTTTGATCTGGCGCCGGGCGCCCTGTTCTGGGACAGCGTGTCGCTCACCGAGGATGCCACTCCCCCCGGTCCGTGCAACGCCGCCGACCTGGCCGAGCCGTACGGCGTGCTGAACTTCTTCGACGTGCAGGCATTCCTTCAGTTGTTCAGCGCCGGCTGCGATTGATCTCGCTGCACTATCCCAGGAGCACTTGACGCTGGGCGGACCACCCGCCCGGCGTCGTTTGTCTTGTCGAGGTGATTGGATCATCTCGCCGCGAGCAATGCGTCGTGGACGGAGTCGCTGATGCGAGCGACGGCTCGAACATGAACTCGGCGCCGGCAACCACGCTGTCGCGCTGCGGGTCGTCGAGTCGCAGACCATCCGGCGCGGCGCGGGAGCCCTGTCGCCGCCCTGGCCCTGCCCACATGCCGGACGTCGATCGGCCGCACCGCACGGCTGGAACGCACGCGCTCATGCAAACTCGCATGACCCGGCGAGGTCGGCTCTCCGAGCCGGCGCGAAGGTACGGCGACACGAAGATACGAAGGCAAGAAGCAGGATGGAACCGAAGCCCCCTGCGCAAGCGGAAAGTTCTTGCATGCTTTGAAGCGACGAAACGACAGAGCCACGAAGCGACGAAGCGGAAATGAGCCCGAAGCCCCAGCGAGGGAACTATTCGTCGCCACGAATTGGCGAGGGAGTATCTCTCGTCTCTTCATGGAGTCCCGCAGCCGACATGCTGAAGGAAAAGACGATCGTTACACTGCGGACGTAATTCCCACGCCGCCCGACCAACCCGACCAGGTCGCGCCTGACTTACGGCTGTAATGCCGCTCGTGCGGCTACGACCTGGTCGACGCCCCGTGCGCCAGACGAGCCGTCATCTGCACGGACTGCAGCGGCGTCCACTCGGTGGATTCCACGCTGCAGGCCGAACTCCGCGGAGACTACGGTGTGAGCAAAGCCTTCTGCGGCCTCAATCGCGGGCTCTTCCGACTTGCGACCCTGTGCGGCGTTGCGTTCTTCATCATCCGCATGGCAGGCTGGTCATGGATCTCCGCCCGGTTGGGCATCGTGCGCACCGTCGCCGCCATCACCGTGCGACGAACACGCACGGAATGGTGCGTCGGCGATCCCGGCTGAGCCTGCCATCCGACGAAAAGCCCTTCGTGCCATTCCTCGACTCGACGAGTCGGAACCTCCCGGCAAGACTCAGCCCTCATCCTTCTGAAGGCTCGACACCACCGCGTAGTCCTCCAGGGTGGTGGTATCCTGCTTGATGTTGGTTTCACCGGCCGCGATCGACCGCAGCAGGCGACGCATGATCTTGCCGCTGCGCGTCTTGGGCAGGGCGGCGGCGAAACGGATCTGGTCGGGCTTGGCGATGGCGCCGATCTCGTTGGCCACGTGCTCACGCAGTTCCTTGCGCAAGGTGTCGGTCGGCTCGACATTGTTGGCCAGCGTCACGAAGGCGGCGATGCCCGTGCCCTTGATCTCGTGCGGCATGCCGACCACGGCCGCCTCGACTACGGCCGGGTGCGACACCAGCGCCGACTCGACCTCCATCGTTCCCAGGCGGTGCCCGGAGACATTGATCACGTCGTCGACGCGCCCGAGGATCCAGAAGTATCCGTCGGTGTCGCGGAAGGCGCCGTCGCCGCAGAAGTAGTACGGCGAGGGGCATCCGGCCGGGCGGTTCTTCTCGACCTCGAACTTCGACCAGTAGGTGTCGATGTAGCGTTGCCGGTCGCCGCGGACGCCGCGAAGCATCGCGGGCCACGGACGCCGGATGGCCAGCAGGCCTCCCGAGCCGAGGGGCATTTCGTCGCCACGTTCATCGACGATGGCCGCATCCACACCGAAGAAGGGCAGAGTGCACGAGCCGGGCTTGGTGGGCGTAGCGCCCGGCATGGGCATGATCATCTGTCCGCCGGTTTCGGTCTGCCACCAGGTGTCGACGACGGGGCACACGTCGCGGCCGATATGCCTGCGATACCACATCCACGCCTCGGGGTTGATCGGCTCGCCGACCGAACCGATCAACTGGAGGCTGGTCAGGTCGTGCTTGGCGGGCTGTTCATCGCCCCACTTCATGAACGCGCGAATGGCGGTGGGCGCCGTGTAGAACTGCGTGATCTTGTGGCGCTCGATGATATCCCAGAAGCGGTCGGCGGCCGGGAAGTCGGGGGCGCCCTCGAACATGAAACTGGGCACGCGATTGGTCAGGATACCGTAGATGATGTAACTGTGCCCGGTGACCCAACCCACGTCAGCGGTGCACCAGAACACCTGCCCGCTCTGCGCGCCGTTGCGCCTGGGCTCCTTCTGATCGGGGATGAGGTTGAAGGCGTACTTGGCGGTCAGATACGAGAAGACCGAGTACCCGCCGGTGGTGTGGATGATGCCCTTGGGCTTGCCGGTCGAGCCGGACGTATAGAGCAGGAAGAGCATGTCCTCGGCGTCCAACTGCTCGCACGGGCAGTCGTCCTTCTGCTGCCCGCAGACGTCGTGCCACCACAGGTCACGCTGCGGCTTCCAGTTGATCTTGTTGCCGCAGCGCTTGAGGACGAGAACATTTTGAACCTCTTCGGGCGTGCCGGCGAGGTGATCGCAGGCCGCGTCGACATTATCCTTGAGCGAGACGACCTTGCCGCGGCGCCAGGCGCCGTCGCCGGTGATGATGACCTTGCTCTTGGCGTCGTGGACGCGGTCGATGATGGCCTGCGCGGAGAATCCGCCGAAGATCACCGAGTGCGGCGCGCCGATGCGGGCGCACGCCAGGCAGGCCATTGCCAGTTCGGGCACCATGCCCATGTAGATCGTGACGATGTCGCCCTTCTTGACGCCCAGCGACTTGAGCGCGTTGGCCAGGCGCGACACTTCGCGCTTCAGTTCGGCGTAGGAAATGCGGCGAATTTCGGGCCCGTCGGCGCCGACCGGCTCGCCTTCCCAGATGATGGCCGTGTCGTTACCGTGTCCGCTCTCGATGTGCCGGTCGATGCAGTTGTAGCAGGTGTTGGTCTTGCCGCCGACGAACCACCGGGCATCAGGCGCGTTCCATTCGAGCACTCTGCTCCACTTCTTGAACCAGTGCAGTTCGCTTGCCATCTCGCCCCAGAATCCCTCGGGGTCTTCGAGCGAGCGTTTGTGCATGGCGCGATATTCGTCGAGCGAGCCCACGAGCCACTTGGGCGCGCCGACCTCGGCCGCGACAGGAGGCTCGAAGCGACGCTGCTCCTGAAGAACAGACTGAATCCCGCTCGAGGACTGCTGAGTGGTCATGGACATACCTCCCTGATGAAGCGGACACGAAGTCAGGCGTCGACCTGGCCGATCCGCGAGAAACCAGGCCCACATCACAAGCGTAGTGCGCCAAGTGGCATTTGGGATAAACAAGGCGGAGTTCTTGCCTCTTCCGCGCCCGAATCGAGACTCGCCCGACGCGCAAGGTTCACTTCTCCGTCTAAAACACCCCAAATAGGGAGAACTCCGTTTGAGCCAACGCGGACGGTCAGCGTGGTCGCTTCAGGGGGGAAGGCGGGTGCTGCATGGGGCAAGACGGGCAAAGAGAAGAGGTTGCGCGTGAGCGGGACTTGATGGTGAACGCTTATCAAGGCACAGACCGACCGACGAGCAAACGACAAAAACAATCGACGCCGGGCCGTGGCGCAGCCCGACGCCGGGTGGGTAGGTGGCCCGTTTGAACGTCGTTCGGCTTTTCTCGGCTCCGGACCACAAAAGTCCGCGTGCCGAATTCCGCCGCGCAACGGTATGAAGCCCTGTCGGGGCCAACCTACCCGGTCTCCGCCACCCGTGCACGGGTCGGCGGTCAGGGTCGACTTCGATTCGACTGGAAGGTACGCCCGATCCGCGCTTTTGCCATCGATTTCCGGATTCGATTGCTACGTTATCGAGCGAGGCCTGGCTTGTGTGTCAATCTGGGAAGGGCAGGCTGGTTTGAGGGTCGCCCGCGTCCCTGACCGGACAGGATCCCTCGTACAATCGGAACATGCAGAAAGTCCGCGTCGGTGTCGTGCGTTTTCTCAATGCCTGCCCGCTGATCGAGGGCCTGGCCAAGTGCGCAGACCTTGATCTGGTCGCGGCAGTGCCCTCGCAGATCACGCCGATGCTCGAACGGGGCGAGATTGATATCGGACTTGTGTCGACCATCGATGCTGCCTTGGCAAGCGTGCCTCTTGCCCAACTCCCGGCCGGGGGCATCGGGTGCGATGGTCCGACGTTGACGGTTCGCGTGTTTTCGCGCTGCGAACCTGGCGAGATGCACACGCTGGCGGTCGACACCGACAGCCACACATCGGTCGTGCTGGCGCAGGTTATCCTGGCCCGAGTGCATGGAGTTCGGCCTCGAGTGGTCGACTTTGACGCACGGGAAGGTGCGGGGGCGGCGGAGTTCTCGGACGACCCCTGGCCCGAGTCGCTGCTGCTCATCGGCGACAAGGTCGTGACCGCCAGTCCGCCGGCGATCCGGTATCCGCACCAGATCGATCTGGGCGAGGCGTGGAAAACGCTGACCGGCTTGCCCTTCGTTTACGCGGTGTGGATGTGTCGGAGCGAGGACGCCGGCAAGGAGCACATCCTGTCGGCCGCGGCGACGCTGCACCGGCAGCGCCTGCGCAACGCCGCGCGATTGGACTGGATCATCACGACGCGAGCCCGCGAGAAGGGCTGGCCGGATGATCTGGCGCGCCAGTACTTGGGTGAGCGACTGCGCTTCGAGATCGAGGCGGCGCAGCGGACGGCGGTGGAGCGGTTCCTGGCCGAGGCGCACGATCTGGGGCTGGCGCCGAAGGCCTCACCTCGGTGGATCGAAATCTCAGACGCGGTCGGGGTGTGAGCGCGCGCCATGCCGCGCTTGAGCGCCATTCAGGATCCGATTCTGGCGGAGTTGGCAGGGCAGTTGCGCTTCACACCTCGGGCCTCGCTGTTGCGGCAGATCGAGCGGGCCGAGGAACTTGGTGCGCTGGTGGACGCAGGGCAGCAGTATCCGCGCGAGTGGTTGATCTATCGGGTGACCGGGTTCCGCCCGACGAAGAGCGCGGCGGTGAGCACGTCGGGCAAGTCGCTGCTGGGGAGTTTGTCGGCCTTTGTTGAAAGCCTGTGCGAGGCGGCGGCGGTGAGGCCCGAAGACCTGCCGCCGGGGTCGATGGACGTTGACGCACTGTGCCGGCGCTGGAGCGTGAGCCGCAAGACCATCGACCGCGCACGACGGCAGGGGCTGGTGGCGCGGCGCGTGGAGGCGCCCGGGGCACGGCAACTGATGTTCACGGTTCGCAGCGCCGAGGCCTACGCGGCCCGCGCGGCACCGGGGCCTTCTCCACAAGGGAAGAGACTGTCGGAAGAGGCACGGGGGCGGATCGTCCGGCGGGCGCGGCGATATCAACGGCGCTTCGGGTGGTCGATCAACCAGTGTGCGGTGCGGATGGCAGGACGTTTTGGTTGCAGTTCCGAGGCGATCCGGCAGATGCTCAAGCGGCATGACGCGGCGCTGGGCGCCCAGGCGGTGTTCGGCGAGCGGGGCCCGCCGAACGAGCGGGAGCAGGAAGTCGCGTTCCGCGCGCTGCGACGGGGGCTGCGCGCCTCGGAGGTGGGGCGACGGTTGGGGCGCGACGGCCGCTCGGTGCGCCGCGCGGCGCTGCTGCGTCGGGCCTGGCTGTTGCGACACCTGACGTTGGGCGGACCGGGCAGCGAGGTCTTTGATCGCCCCGACGCGAGTGCGGTGCTTCTGGATCGCCCGGCGGTGCGCGGCGCGGGCGGGGCGTCGATCCCGCGTGCTGCAGGGGCATTCCTGGAACTGGCCGCACAGGCCGCGGCGAACGAGCGGCACGTGGAGCGCGATCTGGCGGTTGCGCTGCATTTCCTGCGGTGGCGGGCCCGCGGCGGGCTGACGGCGCTGGAGGATTCGGCGCCGACCGCTGAGCAGGTCGACGCGATCGAGACCGATCTGCGACGAGTGTCCCGCCTCAAGTCGGCGCTCGTGCGTGGGGAACTGGGGCTGCTGCTCGGGACGGCCCGGAGGCGCCTGGGCATCGAGCCGTCACAGTTGCCCGAGCGCCAGTTGCGCGGGCTGCTCGATGCCTTGTTCGAGGCGGTGTGCGCCAGCGTCGACCGATTCGACCCGTTCGCCGGCGGGCGGCTGGCGGCTCCGTCCGGGCTGGCACTCGACCGGGCGGCACTGGCGTGGATGCGCGCCAACCCGCTGGAGCGCCCCGCAGACACGCGGGCGCGGCGCGCCCAGGCGCCACCTCGCACCGATGGCGGCGAGCGCTGGACAGATGCGTGGCAGCGCTGGCTGGAACCCGACGTGCGCGTGCCGGGCGTGTTGTCGCGGCTGAGCGAGGAGGATGCGAGGCTGCTGCGAGAACGGTTCGGGCTGGGGGGCGTGTGGGCGAGCACCACCGTGGAGGTGGCCGCGCGCCAGGGGATGACGCCGGCGCGGGTGACGCGGTGGGAGCGTCGGGCGGTGGCCTGTGCACTGGCGATGGCCCGCAGCGGGGTAGGATGAGATCATGAGCCGCGTGGTCTCCGTCGAACTGGTGGTGGGTATGGAGGTGCACGTCGAACTGGCGACGCGGACCAAGATGTTCAGCCGCGCGGGCAACCCGGCCTGCGTCGAGCATCAGGATGCCGAGCCGAACACGCTGATAGATCCCGTGGTGCTCGCACTGCCGGGGGCGCTGCCGGTGCTCAATCGCGAGGCGATCGAGATGGCCATGCGGGTCGGGGTGGCGCTGGGTTGCTCGCTGGCCGAGCGGACCAAGTGGGACCGCAAGAGTTACATGTACGCCGATCTTCCGAAGGGATACCAGATCAGCCAGTACGATCTGCCGCTGTGCTTTGACGGCGTGGTCGAGGTGCGGGGCGAGAACGAGCGCGGGGTGGTGGATGTGAACGCGCCGCCGCGGAAGGTACGGATCGAGCGGGCCCACCTGGAAGAGGACGCGGGCAAACTGCTGCACGAGGCGCCGGGAGGCGCCAAGATCGACTTTTCCATCGTGGACCTGAACCGGGCGGGCACACCCCTGCTGGAGATCGTGACCCATCCTGACTTTCGCTCGGCTGACGAAGCGGTGGGCTTTGCGCGAAGGCTGCGGCAGACGTGCCGGTACCTGGGCGTGAGCGATTGCGTGATGGAGCGGGGGCAGATCCGCTTTGAGCCCAACATCAACACGGTGCTGACGCTCAAGGACGGTCGAACAGTGCGGACGCCGATCGTGGAGGTGAAGAACCTCAACTCATTCCGGGCGGTGCGGGGGGCGATCGAGCATGAACTGATCGAGCAGCCGCGGCGGTGGGAACGCGACGGGCGCGAGCAGGGACCGGGGACGAAGAGCACGCGCGGGTGGGACGAGGCGCGAGGCGTCACGGTGCCGCAGCGCGAGAAGGAGGACGCGCACGACTATCGCTACTTTCCCGACCCGGACCTGACAGCGGTGCTGGTGAGCGGCGAGTGGCGGGAACGGGTTGCGGGCGCGGTGGGGCTGCTGCCTGGGCCCCTGTTTGAGCAATTGGTGAGTGCGGACGGGTTGGACGCCGGCGCAGCCGGGCAGATCGTCGAGGAGCGCCCGCTGGCCGAGTTCTATCTTGAGGCGGTGCGGGCATGCGAGGCAGCGGGCGTGTCGCACGGGCGGGCGAGCCGGGGCGTGGGAAATGCACTGCTCCAGTCGGGGCAGAGGTTGAGTAATGAGCGGGGCGTCGGCATCGATCAACTTGGAATCGAGCCGGCGCAGGTCGGCGCGCTGGTCGCGCTGCGCGAGGAAGGCTCGCTCGGCTCGTCGGCGCTGGACGGGCTGTTCGAGAAGATGTGCGAGGTTTCGATGCGCGGGCAGGACGCGCGGACGCTGGCCGAGCGCGAGGGGCTTCTGACAGTGCGTGACGCGGGACAACTAAAGTCCTGGGTCGAGCAGGTGCTGGCAGGCAACCCGGCGATCGTGGAGCAGATTCGCGCAGGCAAACAGCAGGCGATCGGGCGGCTGATCGGGGAGACGATGAAACTCTCAGGCGGGGCGGCCGACGCGGGCGAAGTGCGCCGGCTGATCATGGAGAAGATCGGGACATGAATCTACTCGACCGCTACATTGCGCGGCAGTTCCTGATCAACATCGTGGCGTTGCTGGTGATCCTGTTCTGCTTCGTCGTCGCGGTGGATGCATCGATCAATCTGGACCGGTTCGGCAAACTGGCGGTGGGCGTGCTGGAGCGTCGGGGAATCGAGAACCCGGGGCTGATCGAGCGGCTTTTGACCACGGTGACGATCGTCCTCGACCTGTGGTGGCCTCGCCTGATCCAGTTGTTCAACTTCCTGCTCGGGCTGGTGCTGGTGGGGGCGATGGGGTTCACATGCACGCAGTTCGTGCGGCACCGTGAGTTCGTGGCGATGCTGGCGGCCGGGCAGAGCCTGGCGCGCGTCGGCAGGCCGATTCTGATCGTGGCGGGCGGATTGACGCTGGTGCAGGCGTTGAACCAGGAGTTCGTGATCCCTCGGATCGCGCCGCTGCTGGCCCGCGACACCAAGGAGGCCGGGCAGGAGCGCGTGGGCGGGACACATCTGCCGCTGACACCGGACGGAAGCGGGCGGATGTTCCAGGCCGAGCGGTTTGACGCAAACACGGGAAACCTGCAAGGAGTGTTCGTACTGGAGCGGAACGCGGAGGGACGGCCTTTGCGGGCGATCCGTGCCGCGTCGGCGTCGTGGGACGGTTCCGGCTGGGTGCTGGAGGGCGGACGGGCCGAGTCGCGGACAGAGCACGCGGCGCCGGTGGCGATCGATCGCATCGAATCGGGACTGGACCCGACGCAGATTCGGCTGAATCGGTACAAGGCGTATCGCAACTGCCTGAGTTTTGCGCAAACGGGGCGGATGCTGGCCCGCAGGTCAATGCTCGATGAGCGGACCGCCGACGAGTTGCAGCGCATCCGCTGGGGGCGCGTGTCGGTGTGGATGTGCAACCTGCTGACGCTGTCGCTGGCGATGCCGTTTTTTGTGACGCGTGAGCCGGTGAACATGCTCCGGCAATCGCTCCGGTGCGCACCGATTTCCCTGACGGCGCTGATGGGCGGGGTGCTGGGATCCTCGGCCGCGATCCCGGGACTGCCGCCGGCGGTCGGGGTGTTCATTCCGGTCATGATCCTGCTGCCGGCAGCCATTGCGGTGGGGTCGTCGGTAAAAACGTAGTTGGACTGTCGCGGGAAACCGGGGACAATGAGTCGGGGCATGCCCCGGGAGACCACATGGCATCAGTCATTTTCTACTTCCAGGTCCACCAGCCCCACCGCCTGCGCCGGTATTCGGTCTTTGACGAGGATCCGTTTTACTTTGACGACGCGGCAAACCGGCGGATCTGCGAGAAGGTGGCTGAGAAGTGCTACCGCCCGGCCACCAGCCTGATCCTTGATCTGGTGCGCAAGCACAAGGGCAACTTCAAAGTCAGTTACTCGCTGACGGGCACGGTGCTCGATCAGATGGAGCGATTCACGCCCGACGTGCTCGACCTGTTCAAGGAACTGGCCAAGACGGGGTGCTGCGAGTTCATCGGCGAGACGTACTTTCACTCGCTGGCGTTTCTGTACTCGTTCTCGGAGTTTCGCGATCAGGTGGAGATGCACACGCAGCGCATCCAGGACCTGTTCGGGCAGACGCCGACGGTGTTCCGCAACACCGAACTGATCTACTCGAACGAACTCTCGCGGGCGCTGTCGAACATGACCGACGACGATGGTCACCCTCGCTTCTACGGCACCGTGTGCGAGGGCACCGACCATCACCTGGGGTTCCGCAGCCCCAACTTCGTCTACAAGCCGCCGATGATCGACGGACGCGCGATGACCGGGCGCGAGAACCGTACCTTCGGACTGCTGCTCAAGAACTACCGGCTGAGCGACGATATTGCGTTCCGGTTCGGCAACCGCGGGTGGGACGAGTGGCCTCTGACGGCTGAGAAGTTCGCACGATGGGTCCACCAGATCAACGGCAACGGGTACTTGTGCAACCTGTTCATGGACTACGAGACCTTCGGCGAGCACCAGTGGGCCGACAGCGGGATCTTCGGGTTCCTCGAGCACCTGCCGGCGGCCGTTTTCGACGTGGCGCCGGGAGAAAACCACTTCAACACGCCGAGCGAGGCGCTGCGGCGTTTCGACCCGGTCGGGGTGTACGACGTGAAGGACTTCATCTCATGGGCTGACACCGAGCGTGACCTGACGGCCTGGCGCGGCAATGCGATGCAGTGGAACGCGCTGGAAGAGACGTACCGGCTGGAGCGCGAGATCAAGAAGCGCGTGGCCGAAGTGTTGCGGGCCGAAGACGACCCGAAAACACGCGAGAACGCACACCACCTGCTCAACGACTGGCGAAAACTGACGACCAGCGACCACTTCTACTACATGTGCACCAAGTACTGGGCCGACGGCGACGTGCACAAGTACTTCAGCCCGTACGACTCGCCGTACGACAGTTACATCAACTTCATGAACGTGCTGGACAACGTGCGAACGCGGATGGCCGAGTTGTAGAAGAAGGAATCAGGGCAAGGCACGGGGCACGAGAAAGATTGCGACAAGGGTGCGGCGCCTTGCCGCCCTTCAGTTTGCTTTGAACCCGAACCGCTCGATTCGCGATTGGCTGCTCCGCGATTGGCGCTGTCGGCTCGGGAAGCCCGTCCACCTGCTGCCCGCCCGGAGAGCCGATCTACCGACTTGCCGTCTTGTTCACCCGCTCCTCCGTCTTGCACACCGCATCGACGAACCGCCGGCGCACGTCGGCCGCGTACGGGTTCAGCGTCTGGATCGCCTCGAACAGTTCTTCGCTGTCGCGTTCGACGTTGTGTTTCATCTGGAGCAGGCGCTTGTACGCGAGCGTCGCCAGCGGGAGTTCGGGCAGGTTCATCTCGCTGGCCGCGTGCCCGACCAGGTGCGTGACCACCTGCACCAGCGCCATCTGCCGGTCGTGCTCGTCGGGCGTGGTTTCGACGATATGGAGCCCGAGCGTGTTGCCCAGAAACTCGCGGGCCTCGGCCAGACGCTTGTCGGAGAGGCGAACCGGACACAGGGCGATCGATTGACCGGGCAATCCGACTTCGCCGACCGTCTGCGGGCCGAAAAGCGGGTGCGTGCCCAGCACCTCCACGTGCGGCGGGAGCGTGCGGAGCATGGTCTCGACAGGGCCCGTCTTGATCGACGAAACGTCGGCCACCAGCGTCTGTTCGCCCAAGTGCGGGGCCAGGTGCAGGCAGACCTGTTCGAGCACCTGCACGGGCACGGCCAGCACGCATGCGTCGCACCCGGCCGCGTCCGTACACGAAACCGCGGCCGCACCGGCAGACCTGATCTCGGCCGAGTCGGCGGCCGGATCGTGCACGAGCAGTTCGCAGTGCGGGGCCATGTGTGCAGCCGCGAGGCGGCCGAATGCTCCGAACCCGATCAAACCCACGCGCTTCGACTCCATGAACCAACGCTAGGCCGCATCGAGAGAGGTATGTGCCGCAGACCTGCGCTCAGGTCGGTGCGGTGTGTGAGCGGCAGTGCCTGAAGCACTGAGCCGAAGACCGGTCAGAGGTTCCCATAATGGGGCCCGTGGCGGTCGCCACGAAGCAGGCGGGATATCGATTCACCGGCTGGAAGCCGGTCGCACCGGGTCCTCGGTCTGCAAGCGCACCAGTTCGGCATAGTGCCCGTCGATCTCAAGCAGGTGTTCGTGCGTGCCGATTTCGCGGATGCGCCCCTCCTCAAGCACGACGATCCGATCCGCGTGCCGGATGGTGCTCAGGCGGTGCGCGATGACAAAACTGGTGCGGTCGCGCATCAATCCGGCCAGCGCGTGCTGGATCAGGCGCTCCGACTCCGAGTCGAGGTTACTGGTCGCCTCGTCGAGGATGAGGATCCTGGGGTCGGCCAGCACGGCCCGGGCGATGGCGATGCGCTGCCTCTGCCCGCCCGACAGGCGCACCCCGCGCTCGCCGATGAGCGTGTCGTAGCCCTCGGGCAGGTCGCCGATGAAACCGGCCGCGTTGGCGACCCCGGCTGCCTGCTCGATGTCCTGCTTCGAGGCGCCGCGCCGAGCATAGGCGATGTTTTGCGCGATCGAGCCGTCGAAGAGGAACACGTCCTGCTCGACGATGCCCAGCAGGCGGCGATAGGAGTCGACGTCAAGTTCGCGCAGATCCTTTCCATCGATGCTCACCACGCCGCGGGTCGGGTCGTAGAAGCGGGCAACCAGGTTGCACAGCGTGGTCTTGCCGGCTCCGCTGGGGCCGACCAGGGCGATCATCTCGCCCGGCCGGGCCTCCAACGTGATGTCTTGGAGCACATAGTGCGGCTCGGCTCCCGCGGCGCCCGGCTTGTTGCTGGGATAACTGAACCACACATGCTCGAAACTCACACGTCCACCCACACGGTGCGGATCAAGCGTGAGACGTTGCCCGTCCGCCTCGAACTCGCGCTTCTCGTCGAGCAGGTCAAGTGCCCGGTCGAGCCCGGCCAGATTGTTCTGGATGTTGGTGGCTGTGGCGACCAGCGCCTCGAGCGGGCCGAGCAGCATCAGCAGATAGGCGCTGAACATCATGACGTCGCCGATGGTCATGCCGCCTTCGGGCTGCACCACGCGCGAGCCGCCATAGAGCAGCACCGCGATCGAGGCCAGAGGAATGATGAACTGCCAGGCCACTTCGAGCAGCCTTGCCCACCACCAGGTGTACAACTCCTGCCGGGCCATGTAATGGTTGTCGCGCGTGAATCGCCCGGTTTCGGCCTGCGCCCGGTTGAAGCCGCGGACGACGCGGATGCCCCCGAATGCTTCCGTGGTTTGGGCGTCGATGCCCTGCCGCGTCGAGCGGATGTCGCGGTACATCGGGCGGATGCGCGCAATCCAGGTCTGGTGCGTGATCCAGATGACCGGCAGCAGCGCCACCGAGCCGAACAGCATGCGCCAGTCGACCACGGCCAGAATCACCAGCGTTCCCACCAGTTGCGTAATGGCGCGCCACGGGTTGTACAGCATGGTGAACAGCAGTTCACCCGCACCGCCTGCGTCTTCACGCAGCAAACTGGCCACACCGCCGCTCTTGAGTTCATGGATGCGGTGCAGAGGCAGGTGAACGGCCTGATCGAAGACCTTTCGCCGCAGACTCACCTGCACGCGCTTGGTCAGGCGCGTCATCTGCCAGCGCCCCCACAGCCCGATCAGCACCATCAGCAGCGTATTGGCGATCAGCGCCGCCGACAGCAGCCAGAGCAGGTCAATGCGCTGCGCGGGCGTGACGCCGCGGAAGGGGATGAACTCGGGCAGGCCCATCGGCCCGGGGTTGTCGGTCAGGATGTAGTCAATCGCAATCTTGGTTGAGGCGGGCATGAGCAACCCGAGCCCCGTGGCCAGGCTGAGCGTGGTCAGGCACAGCGCGATCATGCCGCGATGCCCGCGCAACTGCGTCAGGAACGCGGAGAACAGACGCAGGAACGAACGTTTGCGCTTGTGCCTCGGCTTCTGGTCCCTGGCCTCGGGGTCGATCACACTGGTTTCGGGGTCGACCTGCCGGCGCTTGCGGCGATAGGACTCAAATCGCGAGCGGCTGCTTGGGCGCGGGCGGGGCATGGACGCAATCGTAGAGCGGCAAACCCGCATCGGTGCGGCACTTGCGTCCGCACCCGGTTCAACGTATCGTGCCGGTCACGGCAAACATGGAGCCCGAGCGTGGCACTGCACTGGAAGATTCTCATCGGGCTGGTCATCGGCGTGATCGTCGGACTGCTCATCAATCGCCTGTGGACCGTCGAAACCTGGCAGAAAATCGGCGTGTACGACGTGAGCACGTTTCTCGAGGCGCCGATACACGAGCGCAAGATCGCCGAGACCGGGGGCGGGGTCAACGCCGACGCGGGCTTCTGGGCCGACTCGATCCGTTTCGTCCGCAATGCGAACGCGTTCGTCGGGCAGTTATTCATGCGCCTGCTGAGATTCATCGCCGTGCCGATCGTGCTGTTCAGCCTGATCGCCGGCGTGGCCAGCCTGAACGACATCGCCAAACTACGGCGCATCGGCGTGCGAACCATCGTGATCTATCTTCTGACCACCGGCCTGGCTGTGGCGATCGGGCTGGTGTTGGCCAACGTCATCGGACCCGGGCGCGGCTTTCCCGAGTCCACACGCGATCTGCTGATCGCACGTGAGCAGGTGACTGCCTCGGCCAAGATCGCCGATGCCGAAGCGCGCCCGACGCCGTGGGAAGCGGTACTGGACATGGTGCCCGCAAACCCCTTCGCTGCCCTGGCGCAGGCCGAAATGCTCCAGGTGGTGTTCGCAGCGCTGCTGGTTGGCGTTGGGCTCACACTGCTGCCCAGGTCAAAGGCCGCTCCAGTCGTCGCCCTGTGCGAGACCATGACCGACGTGGTGATCAAGATCGTGGAGATAGTGCTGCTGCTGGCGCCCTTCGCCGTCTTTGCGCTCATCGTGCCCGTAATCGCCGACTTGGGACTCGACGTGCTCGGCAGCCTGGGGCTGTATGTGCTGACGGTCGTGCTCGGGTTGACCGTCGTGCTTTTCATCGAGTATCCGCTGTGGCTGCGCCTTCTGACTCCGGTGCGATACGGACGATTCTTCCGCGCCATCGCCCCGGCGCAGTTGCTGGCCTTCTCCAGTTCCAGTTCGGGCGCGACGCTGCCGGTCACCATGGAATGCTGCGAGAATCGACTGGGCGTGCGTGACGACGTGGTGTCGTTCGTCGTCCCGCTGGGGGCCACGGTCAACATGGACGGTACAGCCCTGTACCAGGGCGTCGCGACCGTGTTCATCGCCCAGATGCTCGCCATCGACCTGAGCCTGGGCGAACAACTCATGATCGTCCTGACGGCGACGCTGGCCAGCATCGGCACGGCCGCAGTGCCCGGAGTCGGCATCGTCATGCTTGTCATCGTGCTCGAGAGTGTCGACGTGCCGCTGGAGGGCATCGCGGTCATTCTCGGCGTCGATCGCATCCTCGACATGTGCCGCACAGTGGTGAACATCAGCGGCGACTGCATGGTCTGCGCAGTGGTCGGACACGCGGAGGGCGCCCTGGCCGATGAACAGACCGTCCACCGACGCATGGCCGGAGCCGAACTCGACGAGCCTCCCAGTGAGCCTTCGGACGGCCAAGAGGCGCCGGGCTGAGCCGCTGGCTGATTCCGACGAAGCCGCACCGCTCTCTTCCGCCGAATCCAGGCGTCGGCTATGCTGCGGAGATGAAGATCCTCTCACAGGCCGTCCTTCTCCTGACGCTCGCTGCGCGACTGCTGGCTGCAGACCCTGTACCTGCCGATCTGCATCCGACACTCGAGCGCATGGCCGCGGCGGTGCTCGCCGGTGACGCGGGGGCCTACCTCGCCTGCGTGGACCCGACCGACCCCGTGCTGCACAAGGAGCAGGAGAACTGGGCGAAGGATCTGCTCATCCATCGCCCGGCAGAGTTTGCAATCACACTCGATCCGGACGAGATTGCCATCCAGCCCGACGGCTCGGTGGTGGTGATGCTCGAAATGACCTGGACCATGCCCGAGGCCGCGGAACGCTCGATCGGCTATCCCGCCCGTTTCGTGCGGCGTGACGGGCACTGGCTCTACGCCGGCGAACAATGGGTGCGCGTGCGGGCGCCGGGTGTGGAAGTGCTGGTCGAGCCCGAGTTGCGCAACGTCGGCGTGCACATCGCGGCCGTGCTGCCCTCGGTGCGCCGGCGCGTCGATGAACTGATGGACACACACGTGGACCGGGTGCAGCAGGTCAAGGTGTACAAGTCGATGTCGCACATGCAGCACTCGATCTACCTGAGTTACGCCGATCCGCTGGGCGGCTGGAACGAGCCGGGTGAATCGATCAAACTGCTCGGCGACGAGGCACAGAGCGGGCGCGCCCTGCGGGCCCTGCTCGCCCACGAGTACGGGCACTGCGCCACCTTTGACCTCGGGCCTCATGCGACCGACATGCCGTGGTGGGTGCTCGAAGGCGTGGCTGAACACTGCTCGGCTCTCATCACCGGCCGCGCCGGGCGCGGCTCGCGGCGCGTGGACAGTTGGGCCCGCTCGGGCAATCTGCGCACCTGGGACCAGTTGGCCGACTTCCGCGGCGAGGCCATGAACCACCAGGGTCACGTCTATGCGCAAGGGCACGCCATGGTCGCCTATCTGGACGATCGCTTCGGATTTGACCGCGTGGTCGCGTGGCTCACGGCCATGGCACAGGGTCAATCACTCGAAGACGCGACCATCGCCGCATTCGAGGCCGCCTGGCCGGAAATCGATGCCGCGTGGCGCGCCTCCCTCGGCGCGGGCGAGGCGCCGGTCGAGCCGGAATCTGCGCCCGCACCGTGACGCAATGTCGGCGCATCGTTCCCTCCGGCTCTACACGCTCGCCGGCTGCGGTGCGCCCTTGTGCTCGAGCACTTTGGGCACCGCCTCTCCCCTCGGGCCCGACGTCGGCGTGCGCCGTGCAAAGGCCACGCGGATGCCCTCCCGCATCTCCAGCACCAGGCTGAACAGCAACGGCACCAGCGCCAGTGTGAAGAACGTTGCCAGCAGCAATCCCCCTCCTACCACGCTGCCCAGCCCGCGGTACATCTCGCTGCCCGCACCGGGCGCGATGATCAGGGGCAACATGCCGCCCACCGAAGTCAGCACCGACATGAAGATCGGGCGTACGCGCGTCATCACCGACTTGGCTACCGCTTCGGGCGCAGAGAGATTCTCCGTGGCCATGAAGTTCAGCGCCTGGTGCACGATCAGGATCGCCGAGTTGACCACCACGCCGATGAGAATGAAAAACCCGAGCATGGTCAGCACGTCGAGTTGCTGCGGGGCCTTGGTCGGATCGTGCTTCGACCACTCGTGCACGATCGCCAGCCCGACGAATCCGCCGACCACGGCCAGCGGCACCGTGAACATGATGACGAACGGATAGATGAAACTCTCGAACAGGGCCGCCATCAGCAGATACGTCACGATGAGCGCCCAGACGAATCGCGCCTGCAGCAGTTGCGGCTGCGACGCCAGCAGGTGGATGAGCGCCGCCGCCACGACGGCTGCCAGCACGCAGCCGGCCGCGCCGTAGAGCGTGATGTTGCCGCGGCGCACGCGCGCCACGCACACCGCCGCAGCCGCAACACCCAGTCCGAGACTTGCGGCCCAAATCGCCGCCCCGCCCCAGGCAGGGAGCAGACTCCTCTGGCTGCGCTGGCCGAACATGGCTTCGCGCACCTCGTCAAGTTTGGCAGCCGTGCCCTCAAGGCGGATGCGCATGCTGCGGTCGATCAGGCCGGCCTGTCTGGCGCCTTCGATCACCTCGGTCTGGAGTTCATTCATGACCGATTCGAGCGCCATGCCTTCGGGCGGGCGCACCATGATCGTCACACTGGGCAACTCTTCGATGCGCTGGATCTGCTGCGGCGCCAGCGAGGGCTCGAAGTCCACCACCGAGTCGATCGGCACCACGTGCCCCGAGGGCGTAGTGATGGGAATGTCGGCCAGCGATTCCTTGAACTCCAGCCGTCCGCCCGGCGGCACGACCACCATGTCCACCGTGTCACCGTCCAACTTGTACTCGCCGACATAGGCCCCGTCGAAAAGCCCGCGCACCGCCACACCCAGCGCCTCGGTCGACAGCCCCAGGTCGCGCCCGCGATCATTGATGCGCACGCGAAACTCCTGCTCATCGATGGCGAAGTTGGCGGGGTTGGCCTGCACGTTGCCATACCCGTACCTGCCCGCGGCCTTGCCGAACATGAATCCGGCCGCCGCGTTGACGCGATCGATGCGCGGGCCCGACACTTCCAGGTTGATCGTGTTGCCCCCGCCGCCGGCCCCGCCGGTGCTGAACAGGCTCGTCTGCGCCGCACCGCCGTAACTGTCCGGGACGCTCATCATCACGTTGGTGAGCAGCGAACTGATGGGGATGACCCTGTCCTCGTCCTGGCTGGTGGCGCCGACGAACATCGTGCCGCCGAACGCGCCGATGAAGAAGTTGTCGATCGGAACCGGGTCGAATGGGTGTTGCGGATCTTCCATGCGGAAGATCGGCGGCAGCGCCGCCACCGACGCCGGGTCATCCAGGCGCGCCTGTGAATACGGGAGTATCTGCCTCTCGATGCCCTTGGCAATGTCTTCCATCTGCCCCACGCTCAGACCCGGCGGAATGAGCAGCCCGCCAAACACCAGATTGCGATTGCCGCGCGGCAGGTAGTCCATCGGCGGCATGAGCGACAGCGAGAAGTAGATGCTCAGCACCGTCATGATCACGATGCCGACCGGCCGCACAGTCGCGCCGCGCCAGCCGGTGATGGTCCAGTGCACCAGCCACTGCAGCCCCTGGTTGAGGTGCACGAAGATCCACTTGAGCCCGAAGAGTTCCTCCCATATGTGTCCGATCTTCGAGCGGTGCCCGATCACGTGCAGCCAGTACGCGCAGGCCGAAGGTATCACCGTGATCGACACCACCAGACTCAACATGACCGACACGACCACCGCCAGCGCGATGTCGCGGAACAACTGTCCGGCTTCCTCCTGGATGGTGAGCACGGGGATGAACACCGCCGCCGTCGTCAGCGTCGAGGCGAGAATCGCGCCCCAGACCTCCTTGGCGCCCTTGTACGCCGCCTCGCGACCGCTGTTGCCCTCCTGCATCAGCCGGTAGGTGTTCTCAATCACCACGATGGCGTTGTCAACCACCATACCCACTGCGAACGCCAGCCCGGCCAGCGAAATCACGTTGAGCGTGCGGTCCATCGCCCACATCACCAGGAAGGTGCCCACCACCGAAATTGGAATCGAAATGATGACCACCAGCGTCGGGCGGATGGCGCGCAGGAACAGCAGCAGCACCACGGCCGCGATCGCGCTGCCGACGTACAGATTCGACACCACCAGCCCGATGGCCGAATCGATGTACACCGTCTCGTCGTACACCTGGCGCATGCGCAGGTCCGGCCCGACCGGCCCGCCGGCGGTCGTCCCGCCCAGGTTGGGCAACACGTCGGTGCGAATCTCGTCCAGCGTCGTCCGCACGTCCTCCATCACCTGCACCACGTTGGCGTTGGCCTGGCGGATCACGTTCATCGCAAGCGACGGATGACCGAATGCCCGCACGAATCCGCGTTGCTTCTCGTAATCGATATCCACCTGCGCCACGTCGCGCACGTACACCGGCAGCCCCTGACGAAACGTGATCACCGTGTCGAGCACCTGCTGCGGGCTCTCA
This sequence comes from Cyanobacteria bacterium CYA, assembly GCA_008363215.1. GTDB lineage: Bacteria > Planctomycetota > Phycisphaerae > Phycisphaerales > UBA1924 > J022. The sequence goes on along the minus strand of RHKP01000001.1, from coordinate 183,400 downwards.
AACTCTCCCACCACGCGCACGCGATAGTCACGCTTGCTCTCGGCGATCGTCCCGGCCGAGACATTGCGGTTCTGCTCCCGCAGCGCCTGCATCAGTTCGCCATAGGTCACCTGCCGCTGCGCCAGCAGCATCGGATCGGCCAGCACGTGCACCTCGCGCTCACGCCCGCCGTAGATGTTCACCTCCGCGACGCCGTTCACACGCTCCACCGCCGGCTTGACTTCGTCCTCCAGCGCGTCGAACAGCGTGGTCACGTCAAAGCCCGCGTGCCTCGCGATCTTCTCCTCCGGCAGGTCGATGATGATCCACGCGATGGCGTTCTCAGCCGCGCCGTCGGCCACCTTGATCGTCGGCTCCTCCACCTCGTCGGGATAACTGGACACCTGTCGCAGCGAATCAGACACCTCCTGCACCGCGCGCGAAATCTCGGACCCGACCGAAAACTCCAGTTCGATCGTGCTGGTGCCCTGCTGGCTCACCGAACGCATCCGCTTGAGCCCGCCGACGTTCTTCAGTTCCTCTTCCTGCGGACGAGTGATCTCGTCGATGATCTCCTGCGGGCTGCGACCCGGCCAGATCGTCGTCACCGTGATCAGCGGGCGGTCCACCGTGGGCGTCAACTGCCGCGGGATGCCCGTCAGCCCGATCAGCCCGAACATCACCACCAGAATCACGCCGACCGTCACCCCAACGGGTTTGAGAATCGAAAGCCTGATGATGTCCACGATTCGCTCCAGCACCCCTCGGCCGACGCCGGTCGCACTCACTCACCAGGCTCAGGCTGCGGCGACGGCTCCTGGACCACCGCCAGCAACTGCCCCGGCCACATCCGTTCATTGCCTTCCACTACCACGTTCATGCCCGCGTGCAGCACAGCCGAACGAATGGCCACGCGATCGCCGACTGCAAACAGGCGCTCCACGGGCGCCATCGCCGAGCGCCCCCCGCCCTCGAAGTACACGTAACTGCCCATTTCCCCCTGGAGAATCGCGTCCTTGGGCACCAGCATCGTCACGGCCCGCTCGCTCGTCGGCACCAGCCCGATCGCGCTCATGCCCGGCTGAATCAGTTCCTCCGGATTGTCGGCCAGCAGACGCAGAGGGAACAGCCGCGAACGCATGTCGCCCCGCGGAATCACCCCGATCACCCGCGCCGACACCTCCTGCCCCAGACCCGGCAACATCACCGACACAGTCTCGGCCTGCATCGCCCGCGACACAAACCGCTCCGGCACGTCCACTCGAATCTCCACCGGATCGAGCGACACCAACTCCACCACCGGGCCGCCCGCCTGAAGCCACTGCCCCACCTCGGTGAACTTCTCTGTCACGCGACCGGCGAACGGCGCGCGGATCTCCAGGTCGCCCAGCCGCTTCTCGATCACCCGCTGCCGTGCATGCTCGATCACCAGTTGGGCCCGAGCCTGTTCCAGCCGCGCCGCCTCGGCCGCCGCCTGGCTCTCAGCCCGATCCAGTTCGGGCTTCGATCCTGACTCCAGCGCGAGCATCTCCTTGATCCGATCGCGATCGCGCACCGCCTGAGCCGACAACGCCTCTTCCTCCGCGACCTTCGCCTCAGCCGCCAGCACACTCGCCTTGGCCTCGAGCAGATCAAGTTCCAGACCCTCGGGGTCCAGCCTCGCGATCAGATCCCCCTTCTTCACGCGCGCACCTTCATCCACGGCGACCTCGATCACCAGCCCCGGCTCCTGCGCCGCCAGTTGCGAGCGCCCGATCGCCAGCACGTCGCCGGTGACCTGTCGCTTCTGCTCGATTGCTTCTTCAACCACCGGTACCAGGCGCACGCGAACGGGCGTCTCCGCCTGCTTTTCCTGCGCCAGGCACGCCGTCCACACCACTGCCAGCGCCGCGACACACGTCGCTGCGCGCAAGCCTCCCAGCATATTCATTCTCCTTGTCCGACCTACGCTCCTTCGAAGGCGGAGTTCAACGCTAGGCCGCGGAACCGCACAACGCTCGTCGGCCGAACAGGATAGGCACATGCCCAATCGGCTCGCCACGCAAACCAGCCCGTACCTGTTGCAACATGCACACAATCCCGTCGACTGGTATCCCTGGGGCGCCGAGGCCTTCGCCGCCGCACGCCTGCGCAACTTGCCCATCTTCCTCAGTGTGGGGTATTCCACCTGCTACTGGTGTCACGTCATGGAGCGCGAATCTTTCGAGAATCCCGCCTTGGCCGCCCGGCTCAACGCCTCCTTCATCTCCATCAAGATCGACCGCGAGGAACGCCCCGACGTTGACGAAATCTATATGCTCGCCACGCAACTCATGTCCGGGCACGGCGGCTGGCCCATGAACGTCTTCCTCGATCCGGCCTCCCTCCGCCCCTTCTGGTGCGGCACCTACTTTCCTCCCGAGCCGCGCGGCTCCATGCCCGGCTTTGCGCAGGTACTTGAAGTCATCTCCGACGCCTGGCGCCACCGGCAGAAAGACGTACTCGAACAGGCCGAGCAACTCGCAGACGCCGTGCGCGATCAACTCGCCGCCGCTCGCACTCCCGTCCCCGTCGGCCAGCCGCAGGTCCGACACGCCATCGAGCAACTCATGCGCCTGTTCGACCGCACGCACGGCGGCTTCGGCGGCGCCCCCAAGTTCCCTCAGCCCGTCTTCATGGACTTCCTTCTCCGCGCCCGCGCCCACATCGAAGACCCGCAGACCCGTGCCGCCCTCGACCACGCCATCTGCCATACGCTCGACCGCATCTCGATCGGCGGCATCCACGACCATGTCGGCGGGGGCTTCCACCGCTACGCCGTCGATGCCACCTGGACCGTGCCGCACTTCGAGAAAATGCTCTATGACAACGCGCAACTTGCGCTGGTCTTCGCGCGGGCCGCACGTATCTACGACGACGCCTGGTACCGCCGCATTGTCCGACGCACGCTGGACTATGTGCTGCGTGAAATGACCGAGCCGGCCGCCCCCGGCGCCGCGGGCTTCTTCAGCGCGCAGGATGCAGAGGTCGACCACCGCGAAGGACTCAACTACCTCTGGACCGGCGAACAGTTCAGCCAACTCCTCGCCGACGACGCCGATTTTGCCCGGGAGATCTACGGTCTGTCCGCCGGCCCCAACTTCCAGGATCCCCACCACCCCGACGAACCCGCCCGCAGCGTGCTGCGACTCAAGGACCGACCCGATCGCCTTGCCCAGGCCCGCCAACTTCCGGCCGACGAACTTTTTGCGCGGCTCGATCGCGTCAACGAGCGCCTGCTCGCCGCTCGCTCGCAACGCAAGCCGCCGCTCACCGATGACAAGGTGATCACGTCATGGAACGGGCTGATGATCGCCGCGCTGACCGAAGGCGCAGAACTGCTGGCCGACGACCGCTACGCCCGCGCCGCCCGTGCCGCCGCCCGCTTCATCGTCGAGCACATGTACGACGCCGACGGGCGCCTGCTGCGCATCGGCCGCAACCGACAGGCGCACACGCCGGCCTTCCTTGAAGATCACGGCGCGCTCATCAGCGCGCTGTGTGCCCTGCACCGCACCGGACAGCGTGAGCCGGGCTTTGATCCGCTTGAGGCCGCCGTCGCACTGGCCGCTCGCGCCCGCGACGCCTTCGCCGACGCGTCAGGGGCCTACTTCGATACGCGCGAAGATCAGAGTGATCTGTTCGTCCGCCCGCGCAGCACCTACGACGGCGCCATGCCCAGCGGTCCGGCTCTCATGCTCCACGCCCTCATTGACCTGGCTGAACTGACCGACGATCGCGGGCACGCTGACGCGGCCGGCCGACTGCTCGCCTCAGTGAGCGCCGACCTGGCACGTTCGCCGGTTGCCTGTGTGCACGCGACCCATGCCATCCTGCGACTGATCGCCTCGCCCCTCCCGTCGCTGGCCGACCAGATCGACGACGACGCAGCCGCAGATGACGACGCAGCCCCCTCCCCCGACTCACCCGTTCAGATCTTCGCAGACGCCGAACAACTGACCATCTCCCCCGAACAGCCCGGTGTCGTGCGAGTCGAAATGCGCATCAGGCCCGGGTACCACATCGCAGCCGCCGATGCGGGCCCCGCCGGCGACGGCTTGCTGCCGCTCCGCGTCGGGCTGGTCCGAGGTCAGGGTGTGGCCGTCTACGCCGACTACCCGCAGGGTGAGCCCTTTGGCTCCGATTCCGGCGTGCGCGTCTACACCGGCATCATCGCGTTCGATGTCGTCATCGAGCACGCGCCGGGCGTCGGCGCCGGCCCGGGCGAACCGGTTCTCGGCGTCACCTTCCAAGCCTGCACCGATACCGAGTGCCTCGAACCCCGCACCCTCGCCCTGGATATTCTTCTCCATCTCGAGGAGCACTAGATGACCGGACGCTATGAGCAGTTCGTCTCATTCCGTCAACGACTCAACGACCGCATCCTCGGCGACGAGGCCACCCGCGGCACGCGCCCCGACGGCTCGCCCCGTCCCGGCGCCACGCTGGTTACCAGGCGCTTCTTCAACCTCGACACCAAGGCCTACGAAGCGGGCGCACTGCCCGTCCGCACCAAGGAAATGCTCGGCCTGGTCGCCAGCATGGTCCTCCGCTGCGACGACTGCATCGCTTACCACATCGATCGCTGTGCAGCCGAGGGCGCCAGCGACGAGGAACTCTTTGAGTGCTTCGACGTGGCCCTCATCGTCGGCGGCTCGATCGTGATCCCACACCTTCGCCGCGGCGTCGACTTCCTCGACGAACTCCGCGCCGCACAACGCACATGATGCCGGCCGCTCTCGGCGGCACCGGCGTCCCGCCTGCTTCCTGCTTGCCCCTTCCCTTTTTCCGATTCCTTACGCCGTCGCTTCGCGCCGCGTCCCCGTCTTGGCTTCGCCGCTCCGCGTCTCGGGGCCTTTGCCCGACGGGTACACGATCCGCCCGTGATAGATGCTGGCCACCGACTTGCGCAGCGAGTCCACAATCATGTGCAACTCGCGGAACGTCAGATCGCACTCGTCAAACTGCCCGTCCATCAGCCTCTTGTTCGCCAGTGTCTGCACCAGCGATTCGATCCGGCTGGGCGTCGGCTCGGCCAGCGAGCGCGTCGCGCTCTCCACCGCGTCGGCCATCATCAGGATCGCGCACTCCTTCGTCCGCGGCTTCGGACCCGGATACCGGTAGTCCACCTCGCTGGGCAAGCGCTCGTCATCGCTCTCGGCGACGGGCGAAACGCCCTCCTTGCCCTGGGCCTCTTTGGCCAGCGTTCGCGCCCGGTGGTAGAAGTACTCCACCAGCGTCGTGCCGTGGTGCGCCTCGATGAAGTGCCGCAGAGTCTTGGGCAGCCCATACTCGCGCGCAATCTCCATCCCGTCCTTCACGTGCCCCACGATCACCAGCAGCGACATCGCCGGGCTCAACTTGTCATGCTTGCTCGGCCCGCCCGACTGGTTCTCCACGAAATACTCGGGCTTGTTCATCTTCCCGATGTCGTGATACAGCGCCCCGACGTACGTCAGCAGCCCGTTGGCCCCGATCACGTCCGCCGCCGTCTCCGAAATGCTCGCCACGTTGAGCGAATGGTTGTACGTCCCCGGCGCACGCCGCTGCAGTTCTCGCAGCAGCGGCTGCTTGGGATCTCGCAGTTCGATCAGCGTCAGACTGGTCGTGATGTTGAACGCCTGCTCGATCAGCGGAAGCACGAACAGCGTCACCCCGCCGATCGTCAGCCCGCCGAAACCGGCCAGCAGCGCGTCACGCATCACCTGGTGCATCGTCGCCGCGCTCACCGGGCGGCTGATCAACCCCGTCACCACCGTGCCGGCGACCAGCGCGCCGGCCACCCATATCGACATGATCACCAGCGTCTGCCGATCTCGAATCTCGGGCAGACGCCACACCGCCGCTCCGATGCCCACCAGCATCACGCAGAAAATCTCCGCCGGCTGCGCCACCGCAAACGCCGTCAGCAGCGCCGTCAGCGATCCCACCGCCATCGCCGTCCGCTGGTCATACGCGATCGACAGCAGCACCGCCACCAGCACCACCGGCACCACGGCCGAAAACGCCACGTAGCGCGGGTCGAACACCGTGAGCGCACACGCCAGCGACTGAGCCGTCAGCACCATCGCCGCCAGCCAGATCAGCCGCGAATGACTGCTGCTGATCGTGTGGCAGAAAGTCGCCACATACCCCATCAACAGCGCCGACAGCAGCCCCACCGTCCCGATCAAACTCAGGCGCCTCAGCCAGATCGTCATCAACCCGGCGCGATGGCCGAACTCGGCCAGTTCCTGTTCATAGAGCCGGTACTGCCGCTCGTTGAGCACGTCGCCGCGGGCAAATAACCTCTGCCCCAGCGCGATGTTCTCGACCACCGGCTGCACCGCCTCGGCCGCGTCCTGCTGCACCCGCCCCGTCCGCGCTGAATCAAACTGAAATGTCGGCCTGGGCTCAAACGTCAACCGATGCACGATTGATTCGCCGACCGGATCCAGATCCCCCGTCGCCGGCGCCAGCCCGGCGATCCGCACCAGGCGTTCGACCTCCGAAGCGAGCGAGGCGGCATCCCCCAGGTTGATCGGCTCATGCACGCGCGACACCAGTTCCTCACCCTGCGCGGTCACCAGCCTCATCTGCGTGCTTCGTCCCTCCTGTCGAGACTGCCAACTCTGCTGGTCCAGCATCGGACGCCGACGCAGCATCGCCCCCAGACTCTGCACACGCTCGACCCATTGCTCGTAGGCCCCCACCTCCGCCTGCTGCCTGATCGCCTCCATCCGCTCGCTGCTCAACCGGAACTGGCGACGGGTTGCGTCGTCCACTCGATCGAGCGTCTCCGCCGCCGCCAGTTGCAGCGGTAGATTCTCGATCGACTGCACCAAGTCGTCCAGGTACCGGTCGTCGGCCACGTACACGCGAGGCTGATCCTGCCTGGCCGCTTCACGCTCCTGCTCGGTGCGCTGCTCGTCGATGCTCGCAAACGCCACCCGCGCAGTCCAGGTGTACCACATCACCTGCCCGACGCCCACCAGCGGCCGCTCCCGCGTCCACACCGCCACCAGCGACATCAACAGCGCCAGCACCAGTCCGACACTCGCGCTCCACCCCACGCGCGGCGAGATCAGCACGTCTCGCCACTCGCGCAGCAGCGACTGCTCACGCCGCTTCACAGTCCCCAGGTGCCCACGCCCGCGCCTGGCCGCCCCCCACGGACCCCGACCCGTCTTGGGCTGCTCACGCTGCATCAGCCCTCGTCCCCGTCCGGCCCGACGCCCTCAAAGGCCTCGCGCATCGCCGCCGCGTGCTCCGAGTCCCGGTCCTCGTCGCCATACGCCGCGACGATCCGCTGCACCAGCCGGTGGCGCACCACGTCTTCGCCGCTCAGCGCCGCAAACCCGACTCCCGGAACCCGCCGCAGGCGCCGCGCCGCGTCGATCAGCCCGCTCTGCGCCGGGTCGGGCAGATCGATCTGCGTGCTGTCTCCCGTCACGATCATCTTCGACCCATGCCCCATGCGCGTCAGAAACATCTTCATCTGCCCGCGCGTCGTGTTCTGCGCCTCGTCCAGGATAATCACCGCGTTGTTCAGCGTCCGCCCCCGCATGAACGCCAACGGCACGATCTCGATCACGTCATTATCCATGAACCGCCGGATCGTGGGAAAGTCCATCATGTCGTGCAGCGCATCCAGCAACGGACGCAGATACGGGTTTACCTTCGCCTGCATGTCCCCCGGCAGAAAGCCCAGCCGCTCCCCCGCCTCCACCGCCGGGCGCACCAGCAGGAGACGCTGCACCAGCCCCTTCTTGAGCATGTGCACCGCAGCCGCGACCGCAAGGTAGGTCTTGCCCGTCCCCGCCGGCCCGACCCCGATCACCAGATCCTTGCGCCGGATCAGGTCCAGATAGTGCTCCTGGTTTTCCGTCTTGGGCTGCACCCGTGCCCCGCCCACATAAACGTCCAGATCCCCCTCCCAGGAAGGGGGCGCCGGCGATCCACTCGTCCGCGCCGACGCCTCGGGCCCCCGTTGGGCCACTTCGGTGATCATCGCCAGCACCTGCTCACGTGTCAGCCGCCGCCGCTCGTCCGATGCCACCCGCAACTGCTCAAGCACAACGCGCGCCAGCGACACCGGACGGGCCTCACCCTCCAGCCGGATCGACCGCTCACGCGCCGTCACATGCACGCCCAGCATCTCCCGCAACATCTTCAAGTTGCGCTCAGACACCCCGACCATGCCCACTCGATCTGTCCCAGCCGGCACTGAAACCGTCACCACCACGTCCAGAAACTCCCCTCTCCGCCCATCGGTCCAAGCGGGCTCCAAACCCGGAGTTTAGATCGGCCAAGCCGCACCATCCCCCCCCGCTCTCCCGCGTATGCTGCGCTATGCAGGCCCGCGACGCAAGCATCCTCCATTCGCTCTGCCTGGTTCTGGGTGGAATCACGACCCTCCTCGTCGCCTGCTCCCAGACCTCTCCCCGAACTTTCCAGAGCCACGACCATTCAACCTTGCCCAGAAGCGTCCAGGTCGAGGGAGACTGGGACGACGTCCCGGCCGTGGTCGCCGGCATCATCCCCCGCGTCGAACTCGTCGCCGACCCGCCCACCGTCAACGACGACCAGATGTACCGGTGCCGAGTCCACTCCCCCCGTTTCGGCCCCGGCTGGATTCAGTTTGACCGGCTCGACGACAGTTTCATCCGCATCGACGTCCGCATCGGACGATTCGAGCACCCGCCCGAAGAGCACTGGATCGAGCAGGCCTTGGCGGACCGCTTCTCGCAGATCAGGGGTGACACCGCGGCTCCGATCCGGATACCCCCTCGTCGACACTGAGCGCCCCCGGAAGCCTCACGGTCATCGTTGTGCCCTCCTGCCAGATGGACTCGACCTCGATCGACCCCCCCAGACGCCGCAACGCGTGCTTGACGATCGCCAGCCCCAGCCCGGTGCCGCGGCGCGGATGTGAGCCTGATCGGGCCGCGTCGACCTGGTAGAAGCGCTCGAAGATCCGCTGCTGCTGGGCCAGCGGAATCCCGATCCCGCGATCAACCACCTCAAGCACCAGTTCTCCCGCCTCCCCGGGCGCCGCGCTCACGCGCACCGTCCCGCCGTCGTGCGAGAACTTGAGCCCGTTGTCCACCAGATTGCGCACAATCAGCATCAATGCCGATCGATCCGTCCGCACCGTGCATGCCTCATCGGCGATTTCACACACCAGCGTCAAGTGACGTTCAGCACGCATTGGCCCGGTCAACGTATCCAGTTCGGCGCAAAGTTCATGCAGATCAATCTCGCTGAGGCGCACCTCGTACTCGGGTGACTCGAAACGCGACACGTCGAGCAGATCGGCGACCAGGTCTTCCAGCCGCAGCACGTGGTCGCGGATCATCGTCGCCAGGCGTTCGCGCATCGCCGGGTCGTTCCTGGCCGGCCCGATCAGGGTGTCCACCGCCGCCCGGATCGCTGATATGGGGGTGCGCAACTCATGCGACGCGTTGCCCACGAAGTCGGTCTTCAACTGCACCGCGCTGGCCAGTTCCGTGACGTCGCGCAGCGTCAGCACCACCCCGCCGGACTCCCCCAGCGCCGCGTGCCGTGCGGTGGCGTCATAAAGAAAGGTGCGCTGTCGCCGGCTCAGGCGGACCCGACCCTCGGCCGTCACCTCCCGTCGCGCCCGCCCCACCAGTTCGATCAGGTCCGCCTGCGTGAACAGGTCTTCGATGCGCGCCCCCACCACCCCGCCTTCGTCTGACTCGAGGATCCCGAGCATCGCCTGATTGGCCAGCAGCACGCGACCGGTCGCGTCGGCTGCGAGCACAGGCGCGTCCACCGCGTCGACCACCCGCTCCAGCCACAACACCTGTCGCTTGGCATCGGAAACGGCCTGTTCGCCGGCCGCTTCGTCGGGCTGAATCCCTTCAGCCTTGCCCGGACGGTTGCAGTACGCCCAAAGCCCCGCCCCGAACAGCAGCGCCACCGGAATCGCGCCCGACCAGTGACCGATCGCCAGCACCGCGCCGGCCCCCGCGCACGCCGACAGTGCGGCAGCGCCTCCGATCCAAGCAGGCTCAAGTCTTGATGCCGGCACGGACGATTCAATGCGCTGCTTCGCGCGGCTTCTCGTCCTTGGCTTCGTCGGACACGGCCCGATAGCCCACGCCGCGCACCGTGCGGATCATCGCACCATCGTCTCCCAGTTTGCGCCGGATCGCCGTCATATGCACGTCAATCGTGCGCTCGGTGATCGTCACACCCGGGCCCATGGCCGCAGCGATCAGTTCCTTGCGGCTCAGCACCCGACCCTCCCCCTTGAGCAGTGCGGCCAGCAGTCGGAACTCCGTGGCGGTCAGCGTGAGCAGCGTCTGCTCGACATACGCCTGGAATGTCCTCGTATCGACGCGCACGCTGCCGAGGCTCAGTTCGGTCTGGTTGTCCTGCTCGGCGGCGCGGTTGCTGCGACGCAACACCGCTTCGATGCGCGCCAGCAGCAGTTCGATCGAAAAAGGCTTGGTGATGTAGTCGTCGGCGCCGGCGCGGAGCCCGCGGACCTGGTCGGCGTTTTCGCCGCGGGCGGTCAGCATGATGATCGGAACGTGCTTCGTCGCATCGCTCTCGCGGATTCTCTGGGCTACCGCCAACCCCGGAACAAGGGGTATCATCAGGTCCAGAAGGACCAGGTCCGGCGAATTTTTTGCGATCCGTTCAAGGGCCTTTTTGCCGTCCAGCGCGGTTTCTACGTCGTACCCGGCGGCCCGGATGTTGTAGGCCAGCAGTTCGACCAGGTGAGGTTCATCATCCACAACGAGGATGAGTGGCGTATCTCGTAACATCTTGCTCATCAACTACTTGCATGAACCGAACACGCGCCGGCCGCCCTGGGACGCACCAGAGTTCCCCCGTCCTGCGCGATGGTAGCGGGGTGGGGCGAGTGCTTTTGTGAAGATCAGACAAAAGCCGCCGGGGCAGGGGGGGCGGGGCGCAGAAGAGAAAAAAGTTACCGGGCCCTTATGGACGGGGCCGATGAGTGGATAGGCGAGTTTGCACTTGCTAATATCGCGGGCTAGTATGTCCGGCCGGTCGTAGGGCCGGTGGTGAGTGGGCCGCTCGATGAGGGCAAAACTCTTCGGGCTTTGGAAAGTCGGATGTGTTTCGGAAGCGTGTCGTCGCGGCGTTTCCGGCGACCCTGCTCGCAAGGGCGGGGCGCACTGGTACGCGACGCTGTGGATGAGCAACAGTGGACACGTTCGCGTGTGCGAGCGTGGGATCAAGAAGGAAACAGCATCGAATGTGGGGAGCCCTTGTTGGGGATCTTCCCAGGCAAATGTCAAGGAGAGTCCAGAATGACGATCAAGCACTTTGTGTTCGCGGGGGCGGCCTTCAGTCTTGCCGCCGCCGCCACCGCCCAGACCCTCGACTATGACCGCGCGTATTCGGCCGAACTCAACGCCGACGCGGCCGCCCGCACCAGCCAACTCCAGGGCGGCACCGCGGGCAACGACGGGTTCTTCTACATCTCTGACGGCTCGGGCAACTACCGCCTGAACATGAGCGGTTTGATTCAGTTCCGCTACAGCCTCGACTTCCGCGACGACCAGCCCACCAACGCCAGCGGCGGCGATGATGACGACACGACCATCGGCTTCAGCGTTCCCCGCCTGAAACTGCGCTGGCACGGCAACGTCATCAACCCCAACTGGAAGTTCATGGTCCAGGTCGACTGGGACAGCGAAGGCACCCTGAACTTTGAGAAGGGCTACGGGCAGTATGACTTCGAAGGTTGGGAAGGCGGGTTCGTCCGCTGGGGTCAGTTCAAACTCCCCATCCTCGCCGAAGAACTGGTGGAGCCCGAGTTCCAGTTGGCGGCTGAGCGCACCCTGACCAACGAGTTCTTCTCGCAGGGGTACTCGCAGGGCGTCATGCTCGGGTATCGCTCCGATGCGTTCGCCTTCTACGGCGCGTTCTCGGACGGCGTCAATTCGTCGGGCACCAACTACAACTCAGCCGCGGAAGCCGACTACGCCTTCACCGGCCGCGTCGACGTCAAGTTCGAGGGCGACTGGGATCGCTTCGACGACTTCACCTCGTGGCGCGGCGATGATCTGGCCGTCCGCGTCGGCGGCGCCATTCACTGGCAGAGCACCGGTGACACCAACCCCTCGCTGGCTGACAACAACGAACTGCTCCTCTACACGATCGACGCCGCTGTTGAAGGCAACGGCTGGAACCTCTTTGCCGCCTTCATCGGAAACAACGTCGACATGGGCGCGGGCAGCGACGTCGACCACTTCGGCGCCGTCGTTCAGGGCGGCATCTTCATCACCGACCAGTGCGAACTGTTCGGCCGCTGGGACGCCCTGTTCCTCGACGAGGACACCGTGGCCGCCGGCGCTGACGAAGATCAGCACTTCCTGACCTTCGGCACCAACTACTACGTCGTCCCGCAGAGCCACGCCGCCAAGCTCACCCTCGACCTGGTCTGGGCTCTCAACGAGACCTCTCCGGCTCTGACCACCCTCGGCACGCTGCCCGATTCTCGGGTCACGCAACTCCTGGGTGACTCCGAAGACAGTGAGATTCTGCTCCGTGGGCAGATCAACGTCGCCTTCTGATCGATCCGGTCAGATACTCTGAATCGCATACCGGCCGGCCCGAAAGGGTCGGCCGGTTGTTTTTTGTCACGGCCCCCCCCTGGGAATGTCGCCCTCGACTAATTCCTGATCTCCGGTGTTGAAACCGGTATCCGGTTCCGATAGTCTCTGTTCCACACCTCCGGGGCGGGAAGCGGGAGATCAAGACGCAAGTGCTTGATGTGAAGAGGCTTAGACGTAATAACGCCTTCATACCGGCCGTCGCGGTGGCGATGCTGGCGCAGTCTTCGGCGCAAGCGCAGATGCTCGATTGGGGCCAATCCGAGGCCGATCGCGGTGCCGGTTTCGACCAAGCCGATCGTCGCGTCCACTACCTTGATTCGGGCTGGGTGGAAAACACGGTCCCCGGTTCTGGTCTCGATCTGGTCTGGTCGGGAGTGCAACACCAGCCCGGTGCGATGTGGATGCGTCTGCACTTCAGCACCGGTGTTCTAAGCGGGGAGTACGGCGATGCGGAAGCGACCCGGATCGTTCTGACAGGACTGGAGGACGGAGCCGTCCAGGTGCTCGACTCGCTCGACCTGCTCGAATGGTCCATGGGCTCAGCCTATTTCAACGGCGACGCGGTACGCGTGCAGATTTTCGCGGCCCCGGGCATGGGGGCCAGCCGAGTGTGCGTCGGCTCGGTCGAGTACGGAAACCCCGGATTCCTCGACCGATCGATCTGCGGCACGACCGACGATCGCGTGCTGGGCAGCGACCCGGCCAGCGCGCGCATGCTCCCGGTGAACTGCACGGGCTGGCTGGTGAACGACCGCGCCTACGGGCTTCTGTCGGCCGGGCATTGCGACCCGACCCCCGGGACCGTGGTGCAGTTCAACGTGCCGCAATCGACCATCGGTGGGTCCATGCGCCATCCGCCGCCGGAGGACCAGTATGCGGTCGACCTCTCGTCGGTGCAGACGCAGGCCGGTTCGATCTCGGTCGGCAATGACTGGGCCTTCTTCGGCGTTTTTGAGAATCCCAATACCGGGCTGTCGCCGCTGGCAGCCCAGGGAATGTCGTACAGGGCTTCCCCGACGCTTCCGACGGCCGACGGAAGGAGCGTGCGCGTGGGAGGCTACGGATCGGTCATCATGCCGATGCCTCTGACCTACAACTTCGTGTACACAACTCATGTGGGCGAGTATGTAGGTAACACCGGAAACACGGTGCGATATACAGCCGACACGACCGGGGGAAACTCCGGCTCGGCGGTCATCGACGAGATGACCGGGCTGGCCATCGCGATTCACACCAACGGAGGGTGCAACTCGAGCGGAGGCAACAAGGGCACCGCGACGAAGAACGCGGGGCTGCAAGCCGCGCTGGCCAGTCCGCTGGGAATGGCGGCGGCGCGCGATGGATCTCACATTGCCTTTCCCAATCAACGTCCGGCGGAGGTGCGACGGGACGGCGGCACAGTCTTGCGCGCCAAGTTCGGTCCTTCCCACACCCGCAGCCCGGTGATTGAAACGGCCCATTTGCATGTCTGGGACGAAGGCACATGGGTCAGCGTGCCGATGACGCCGACGTCGGGTGGCGCCGCACTGGTGAGTTTTCCCTCGCTCCAGTCATGCGATGGGTCCGTGCGGTACTACGTCAGCGTTCAGAACGAACTGGGTGAGACCGACGTGAGCCCGATTGGAGCACCTGGCGCGACCTACCAGGCGCGCGTGGCTGACTCGGGCCGGGTGCTGTTCGCCTCGGACATGGCTTCGAGCGACGGCTGGACGTACTTGCAGTCGCCGGGGTTGATCAGCGGGCGGTGGAAGAGCGCCTTGGTTCACACCCTCGGGCGGATGGCGCCGGAGATGGACTTTGACGCCACTGGCAGGTGCGCAGTCACGGGGGTGCAGGACGGTGTAGACGTGGACGGCGGGCCGAGCATCATGATTTCGCCCGAAATCAACTTGAGCGGAGCGGACGACCCGGTGCTGTCATTCGCCGCCTGGTACGCCGACACCAATCCGACGCCGGGGGTGCTGGCGGTGGAGTATTCCACAGACCTCGACCCGGCGTGGCGCACGCTCGACCAGATCGGGCGAACCGACGGGTGGGAGATGCGCGTCTATCGGCTGGCGGCAATACTCGGATCGGCCGAGTCGGTGCGTGTGCGATTTGTCGCCAGCGACGAGCCGAACGCGGCGATCGTGGAAGCCGGGGTCGATCGCTTCCGCGTCGAGGACATGCGGTGTTCGAGATGCACGGGTGACTTGAACGCGGACGGCGCGGTCGACGCGAGCGATCTGGAACAGATGCTCCGGCTGCTGGGAGGCGACGACGTCGAGGCCGACCTCAACAACGACGGGAGCATCGATGCGGCCGACCTTTTGCTGCTGGGCAGCACCATGGGAAGCGCGTGTCCTTGAGGGCGGCTAGTCTTGTCGCGTGCAGTTTGAGTTTCTGGGAACGGGGACCAGTTCGGGCGTGCCGGCGATCGCGTGCGACTGCCCGGTGTGCACTTCGAGCGATCCGCGCGACCGGCGGTTGCGCACGAGCGGGTGCCTGCGGTTCCGTGATCCGCACGGCAGGGAACGAGTGATTCTGATCGACGCCGGGCCGGACCTGCGCCAGCAGGCGCTGCGGGCACGGCTCGATCGGGTCGACGCCATCGTGTTCACCCACAACCATGTCGATCACACGTTCGGACTTGACGAGGTGCGCCGGTTCAACGTGGTGATGGACCGGGCCATCGACGTGTACGCCGAGCAGCGTACCTTTGACGCCTTGCACCGGGTGTTTGCGCACATCTTCGAGTCGGCGTCGAACGTGCAGCCGTCGTTTGTTGCCTCGCTGATCCCCCACCGGATCGAGCCGGGGATGTGCTTCGAAATGTACGGGGTTCGGGTCACACCGCTGCGGCTGCTGCACGGGCGACTGCCGGTGCTGGGGTTTCGATTCGACAGTGCGCAACCCAAGACGCCCGATAACCCGCTTCCTCTGGGCTACTGCACCGATGTTTCCGGCATCCCTCCTCAGACCTGGCGTGACCTGGAGGGTCTCAAGACGCTTGTGCTGGATGGGCTTCGACACCGCAAACACCCGACGCATTTCTCGATCGGGCAGGCGATATCGGTCGCTCGGCAGGTGGCGGCGGAGCAGACCTTCCTGGTTCACATGAGCCATGAGGTCTCGCACAACGCGATGGAGCGGGAGTTGCCGGAGGGAATCAGACTGGCTTATGACGGATTGGTGCTGGGAAAGGGAACCGAAAGTGGGGAAAGCACGGAAGCACCACCGGAGTGAGTCCGAAGGACAGGGAATGCCTCCTGAACCGGGGGGTTATTGGAGAAGGCCGTATGTTGCCCAGTGATGATTGCCTTGAGTCGCACGGGCGTCCGCCCCTGAGTATCCCGTTCCCCCTGCAACTGAGTGAGGAGGGGATCCTGCCCCGCCCGGGACGGGAGATGGAAAGCCCGGGGCAGCCCGAGAAGGGGAAGCCGGCACCGGCAGCGCCGGTGCGTCCGGGCGACCGGGGCTGACTTCACCCGGGGGGCGAGGGGTTCTACACTCTCGACCCATGGGCAAGAGCCGCGAAATCAAGAAGCGCATGAAGGCGGTCGGAAACATTCGTCGCATCACGAAGACGATGCAGATGATCGCCACGAGCAAGTTTTCCAAGGCGCAGCAGACAGCGACGGCGTCGAAGCCGTACACCGCGGCGCTGTCGGATCTGGTCAGTGAACTGGCAGCCCGGACGAAGGAATCGAGCCACCCGCTGCTGGGCGGAGGAGAGAGCCGGGCGGGCAGGGAAGTGACGCTGGTCATCACGTCAGACCGCGGGCTGTGCGGACCCTACAACGGGAACATCATCCGCACGGCGATGCGGCATCTGCGCTCGCACGAGCCTGCGGCGCGCGGTCGCATCGAGGTGGTGGGCAAGAAGGGCGCCAACGTGCTGCGTTTCAACGAGTTTCCCGTGGCCGCCCACCACACGCAGTTCGGCGACAAGCCGCGCTACGAGGAAGTCGAGCGCCTGGCACGCGATTACATCGAGCGTTTCACCCGCGGCGAGATTGACGCAGTCCGCGTGATCTACATGCGGTACATCTCGGCCGGGCAGCAGAAGCCTGAGATTCTGCAACTGGTGCCGTTCGACCACTCGCGGGCGGGGAATCACGCCCACACGGGCAAGAGCCACATGCACGCGTTGTACGAGTTCAGCCCCAGCGCCGAGGAGTTGCTGGACACGCTGCTTCCCGCGGCCGTGAAGGCGGTGCTGTTCCAGGCGTTCAACGATGCGATCGTGAGCGAGCACGTGGCGCGGATGGTGGCGATGAAGTCGGCGACGGATAACGCGGGGAAGATGCGCAAGCGTCTTCAGCGTCAGTACAACCGGGCCCGGCAGGCGCAGATCACGACGGAACTGACCGAGATCATCTCGGGCGCGCAGGCGCTGGGCTGAGCCGCGCCCAGGCAGGTGGAGCGAGCCGGTGCAAGGCAACCGGGGCCTCGCGGGCGGGGGTTGCCGTTGGCGCGCGGCTTCAACACGCCCCCCTCTGCCCGGCGGCGCCTGCCCCGGCGAGGGTCGATCTCACTCAATCCCGCGCCAGGCGGAGCAGCGCGGAGCGAAGGCGGGTGTGCCGATCGAAGAGGCGGACGTAATCGCTTTCGCGGCGGGCGCCCTTGGCGCGCATGACTTCGCCCAAGGCGCGGCGATCGGCGCTGTTCCAGCGTTTCACACCCGGCAGGGCCAGGGCGAGCGGCGACCAGCGCATCCAGGCCTCGCGCTCGCCGGCGCTCCATCCTCGCCGGCTGCGGACGCCGAGCAGGTGGGCGGCCTCGTCGGCGCACTGTGCCAAGGCACCCTCGCGATCGGAGCCGCCCCGCCGGGCGAGCAGGGCGCTGGCGCGCAAGCCGATATTGCCGAGTGATATCTCGCCCAGTACGTCGGGGCGCCGGGGCCCGAGGTGCAAAAACATGTACGCGCCGGCCATCTCGTTGAGGCGCTTGGGCGCAGTGCGGTGCTTCGGATCCCGCTTCATGGCCGCCAGTTCTTCGCGGACGAGTTTCTTCACGTGCGGGTCGCGCGGGCGGAAACCGAGTTTGTAGTAGAACCACCAGGCGCCGGAGGCCTGTCCTTCAGCGTTGTCGTGCCCGAGTTGGTAGGGATCGACTGCAAAACTGTCGGCCCCGAAAAAGCGGTGCACCATCGCGAGCAGGCGCCCGTAGTTGCGTGCCGCTTCCCCGCCGCGAAAGGTCTCGAACACGTTGTACGCGACTTCGGCAGAATTGAAGAACGCGCTGCTGAGCACGTAGCCGATGGGAACGCCGTTGTTGAGCGTCAGGAAGGCGTAGACGGCCTCGAGCATGAGGCGGTGTTGCGGGCGCACACCCATGCAGGCGAACACGAGGCCGTCGCCAAAGTCGACCAAGCGCACGTCGCGTTCATCGGCGTGAAGAAACGCACACAGGTCGCGGTGACGAGGCACCATGCACCGGTTGGCCAGTTCAATGAGTTGGCGCCCCTGGCTCGGGCCGACGGGGCGGACGCTCATCCGGGTGCCGGTGATGGCCTCCGGCAGGTTGGGGCGGGCCGTGTCGAGCGGACGGTTTCGGTGGACGATCGGTCCCGTCGCCCAGCGTTCACGCGTGCGGTTCGGCGTCGTCTTGCCCGGACGGAGGACCAGCGGGATGTCGATCGCGTCGTACATCTGCTCGCGCACGGCCGGGTCGACCTTCATCCGCTGAAAGCGGCGGATCACGAAGGAGGCGTCCGTCTCTCGCGGGGACTTCAACTGGTCAATCCACTCGCGCACGGGCAGGGCGAAGGTGTCGAGGGCCGGCGATTCGGTATAAGTCGCCAGCAGATGCAGCACTTCTTCGAGTTTGTCGGGCTGATCGAACTGTTCCCAGTCGATTTCGAGCGCGCCCGGCCATCGATTGACCGCCCACGAGGCCGTCAGCCAGTAGAAGCGGAAGTAAAGATCCGTTCCGGCGATGCCGGTGTCGGCCAGCGCCGCGCGATGGCGACGAAAGTCGGGCCGTTGCTCGAAGCGGCGCAGCGCGCTCTCGGCCGCCCGCAGCACGGCACAACTGTCGGGATAGGCGCGGATAAAGCACAGAACCTCGTGAAATCGCAGCACCTGTTCGACGCGCGGAAATCGCGCGCGTCCGAGCGCCGCAATCACCGCGAGTTTGTCCCGCGCCGCGTCAGGGCCGCAGATGGTGCGCTTGTCTTCCAGATCCTTGAGCAGACGGGCGAGGTCGGGCACGTTGGGCTCCAGGCGGGGTTCGATATTGTAATCGAACCCGCAGAGCCTCAGGCCGCCCGGCGTCGCTCGATCCAGATCCAGCGCGAGCAGGTGGCCAGCAACTGATCGCGACCGACCGGCTTGGACAGGTAGCCGTCGCACCCGGCGCGGAAGCACTGCTCGGCGTCGCCTCGCATGGCGCTGGCGGTGAGCGCGACGATGGGGACCAGGCACCCGTCGGCCCGCAGTTGCCGAGCCAGCCCGAGCCCGTCGAGGCGCGGCATCTGGATGTCGGTGAGGATCAGGTCGACGGTGCGGCCCTCCTGGGTCAGGAGCCTGTGGCGCTCCAGGGCGGCCTGTCCGTCGTCGACAACTTCGACCGTGGCGCCGGCCTTCTCGAGGTGATGCCGAATGAGTCGCTGGTTGTCAACCCCGTCCTCGGCATAGAGGATGAGCATCCCGCGCAGATCGATCTTGCCGCCGGTGCGCAACTCCTGCAGCGGGGCGGGCGCCTCGGTTGGCGAGGCGTCGAAGGTGACGCGGAAGACGCTGCCCACGCCCGGCTGTGATTCAACCTGGACGTCGCCCCCGAGCAGGCGGGCCAGGCGGCGCGAGATGGTCAGCCCCAGACCGGTGCCGCCGAAGCGGCGTGTGGTTGAGGCGTCGGCCTGCTCGAAGGGCTCGAAAACGGCCTCGAGCCGCTCAGGCGCGATGCCCACGCCCGTGTCGCGAATCTGCACTTCGGCCTGTTGCCCGGTGATGCCGCACACCTGGATCGTGACGCGCCCGCGCTCGGTGAACTTGATGGCGTTGCCCACGAGATTGGTGAGGATCTGCCGGAGGCGTTTGCCGTCGGACAGGATCCACGCGGGGGCCGATGCTTCGAGTTCCAGTTCAAGGGCCACACCCTTGAGTTGGCTGCGGATGCGCAACAAGTCGCACACCTCGGTCGCCAATGCGCGCAGGTCCACCGGCACCTGCTCCACAGTCAGCGTTCCCGACTCGATCTTGGACAGATCGAGAATGTCGTTGATCAGTTCGATGAGGTGCTCACCGTTGCGGTGGACCGTCTCGAGGTACCCGCGAACGATCTCGTCCGTGACGCTTTCCAGGGCGACCTCGGTGAATCCGAGGATGGCCGTCATCGGCGTGCGGATCTCGTGACTCATGTTGGCCAGGAAGTCGCTCTTGGCCCGGTTGGCCGACTCGGCGGCCTGGCGGGCGGTCTCCAGCCAGTCCTGGTGCTCGCGCAAGCGCCGCAAGGCCAGTCCGCGCAGCGAGAGCGCACCGGCAAACGTGATGAACACCATCATGAGGAGCAGCGTGAACACGAGCGAGCGTGCCCGCGCCGCGACCAGTTCTGCCAACCATTCGCCGGCGGGGTAGTCGACGCCCACAGCCGCCTCGACGCGATCCTGCTCGTCGAGAATCGGTTCGTACGCACTGACCCAGGTGCCCCAACGATCGGTGTAGACCACTTCGTCAAAGGCGGATCGGCCCTGGAACGGCTCAACCTCCAATCCGGAGGATTCGCTGAGGACTTCGCCGATCGGAGTACGTCCCTCGCGGGGTCCGGAATAGAGCCCGTCGCGGTTGTAATCGGTCTCCGAGTCAACGATAAGCACCCACTGCCCGTCGACGATGCGATAGGTGTAGATATCCGCCACGGCCGGGTTGATCTCGAGCCACTTCTTCTGGGCTTCGATGATCGCCAGATAGGTTGGGTCGTCCGGGGGTGTATCCAACCCGATGCGGGCATGCCCGAGCCGGCGCAGTTCCTCGGCGTAGGTGGGCGCAAGTCCCATAATGGCGCTCCGCGCCTTCTCCCACCTGTCTGCACGTGTTGCGCCTGAGACCGTGTACCCGGCCCAGCAACCTGCCAACAGCACCAGCCAGGCCGATGCGGGCAGCCCTCGACGCACGCCCAGGCGGCGAAGGGCGGCATGGGCCGCCAGGGTCATCAACGCCGACAGCGCGATGTAGACCCCCACCATCAGTTGCTCGATCATCATCGGGCCGATCTCGCGCAATGGGCTCGACCGTCGCATCGGCTGTCGGGCGAGTGGGGTTCATTGGGATCAGCGGATAATTTCCCCGTTGCCGGGGCGGGTATCGTCTGGGCATGAACGCGCTTGAAAAACTCCGCTCCGTCGTTGAAGATCTCCGCGCGCCCACGAACCCCCTGGGGGTTCTCGATCAATGGCAACTGGCCGGGCGGCTGCTGACCCGCTTTCCGGTGGACCAGCCCGAGGCAGCCCGGATCTGCCGCGAGCGGAATCTGGCCGCCCTGGACGCGATGGTGACCGAACTGGAAACACCCGCCGAACCGAAGCCGACACGGGAAGGACCGACAGAAGCGGTATCGGAAGGCGACATGACGGCGGCGCTCAAAGCGTTCAAGAAGCGACTCAAACTTGCCCGGCTGGCCGACGAATCGAGACTGGGCGGGCGCTACACGTCTGGCGGACGGGAATCGCAGATCGACGCGATCATTCCGCCCAACGAGTTCCCGGCGGCAGTGTGGAAAGCGCTGGAGAAGGCCGGACGGCTCAAGCACACCGGGCAGGGGTTCTACGCCGAGCCGTAGCCGTGGCGCACCGTGCATCTCTGGTATGCTGCAAGAGATCACGCCTGATCCGGAAGAAACCGCCATGAGCGAGCATGCGCCGCGCGACCCGCGCACCATCGAGCGACCCGACCCGGTGCTCTTGAAGTACTACCTGATCGGGTTGATCCTGACGGGGCCTGCGTTTCCCTTTCTGATGGTGCCGCTCTACTTTCGTTACAAGACGCTGCGTTATCGATTCGACGACGAAGGCGTGTGGATGGCGTGGGGGCTGTTCTTCCGGCGCGAGATCAACCTCTCGTACCGGCGCATCCAGGACATCCACGTCACGCGGGGCATATTGCAGAGGTGGATGGGAATAGCGACGGTGTCAATTCAGACCGCCGCGGGCAGCGCGACGCCGGAGATGTCGATCGAAGGCATCCTCGACTCCGACGCGCTGCGGGACTTTCTGTACGCGCGCATGCGCGGGGCGCGGGCCGACGATCACCCGGGCTCGACGACCGAAGCCGTGCAGCAGCCGGGTGATGAGATGCTGCAACTGCTGGAGCAGATCCGCGACGGTGTCGCAGGTCTGAGCGCTCGCGTCCGCGCTCTTGAGGAGGCACGCCCATGAGCCAGGCTGCGCAGCAGGCGACGGCGTGGATCTACGAGGGGCTGTGGAAGGTGCTCGTCGATCTGTTCAACGTCCCGCGCGAAGCGCCGAACACGCCGCCTGCGGCCGGGCAGGTGCATGCGCTCAAGCCCGACCCGGCGTTCCTGCGTTATCTCAAGTTCAAGTTCTGGATCGCGCTGGTGGTGATCGACGTGGTCATCATCGGGTTGTGGCTGGCGATTCTGGTCGTCGAGCCGGTGATCGGGCTGGTCATCGCGCCGCTGGCCTGGGGCATTGCGATCATCCCGGACATTCTCGCGTACGTGGCGCTGCACCTGCGCTGGGACACAACGTGGTACATCATCACCGACCGCGCCGTGCGCATCCGGCGCGGAGTCTGGCAGATTCGCGAGAGCACGGTGACGTTTGAGAACGTGCAGAACGTCGAGGTGCGGCAGGGCCCGCTGCAGCGGCACTTCGGCATCGCAGACGTACACATTCAGACCGCCGGCGGGGGCGGCGTCGGCCCGCACGGCACGCCGGTGTCCGGACACCACGGGCTGCTCGAAGGCGTGGCAAACGCGCAGGAACTCCGCGAACTCATCCTCTCACGCGCCCGACTCTCGCGTTCAGCCGGACTGGGTGATGAGCACCACGAGCACGAACGGACACGTACGGGCGCACCGATGCTCGGTCCGGCGCACCTGGCCGTGCTGCGACAGATCCGCGATCTGCTGTGAACGGGCGACTGTGCGTCTCGGCCATGTCGGCTGTGTTTCGCACGGCTTCCCGAGCCGCAGCGTACCGTCGGCGTGCGGCACACACGCGTGCTTCAGGAACACGGGCAGGACGCCCCTGCCACCGAGCCGGCGCGCACATCACCCGCCCACTCGCGCCTTCCAGTACTCGATTCTGGCGTGGTCGGTCATGTCGTAGCGCAAGGGTGTCACGGTCACACGCCGGTGGAACATCTCGTCCACGTCCGAGCCTTCATCGGTGTTGTGGAAGTCAAACCCGCTCGCGGCCGACCAGAAGTAGATCTTGCCGTCCGGGCTCTTTCGTTCTTCAAATCGGTCGGCCAGTCCGTGGGCGTTCATGGGGCAGACGACGACGGGCATGTCGGCCTCGGGGTCGTAGGGCTCGTTGATGCCTCGATCGCTCACCGGGCGACTGGTCGAGCCCACGGGGCGGGCGACCTGGCCATCGACCACAGGGGCCTCGCAGCGCGGCACGTTGACATTCAGACAGGTGTACGAGTTCGGCAGCCCGTCGCTCAGGATGAGGTCGATGGCCTTGCGCGCATGCCGCGCCCCCGCATCAAAGAGTGTGCGTCCGCGACCGATGTGCATGCTGGTGGCGATGGAAGGGACGCCGAGGAACGCGGCCTCGAGCGCAGCCGCCACGGTGCCCGAGTACACGATGTTGATGCCCACGTTGGCCCCGGCGTTGAGCCCGGAAACCACAAGGTCCGGCCGCCCGCCCATGTGCTGAGGCCACAGGTGCGTCAGCGCGAGTTTCACGCAGTCGGCCGGTCGCCCGTCGACGGCGATGCCGGTGGTGTCATCGACTTCGACCGGCTCGATCATAAGCGGCTGGTGAAACGTCACGCCGTGACTGGTCGCACTCTGCACCGTGAGCGGAGCGACGATGAAGATGTCTTGCGTGAGTTCACGGAGAGCCCGGTACATGGCCAGCAGGCCCGGGGCCCGGATGCCGTCGTCATTGGTCAGCATGATGCGCATGGGCGAGGATAGGCGGGGGACAAAGGCGGGCAGATACGGCTATTCGCCATGCTGCTCGCGTTCCGCGGTTCCTTCAGCGCGCGGGCGTCGAAGTCGGTGCCCCAGCAGGAACAATCCTTGCGCCGCGAAGGCCGAACCGACCGCCGTCCAGAACACCCACGCGAACGCGGCCCGATGCCAGGCATAGTGATCGACGGCCGCCAGGCTCACGCCCGCATGAGCGCCGAGTGCGGCGCTGAGGCCGAGTATCCAGGTTGACGCCAGCCAGGCCTTTCGCGCGATGACCAGTGAGGCAAGATAGAAAACGATGCATACCAGAAATGAACTGGCGGCGGCGAGCACCGGATCGCCATCCAGGAGACCGAACTCGATCGGGCATCGGTCCGACGCCTCGCGATGGAAGAGCGTCCATGTGAACACGAGCCCGGAATCCAGCCCGAACAAGATCGAGCCGATGCCGACAAGCCCGAAGCCGGGGTACGGGTGCAACTCGGTCTGGATACGCCCGAGCTGCGGTTTCCAGCGAGGCCGGCCGTTTCCGCACTCGGGACAGATCGCCTCTTCTCCCAGGCCGGACATGTCGTAACCGCACCGCACGCAGGTTTCGGACCGCGTCAACCCCTGCCGCTGAACGCGAAATCGCACGCACGAGGCCGTGCCCGCGAAAAGGGTGATCCAACACGCCACCCAGATCTGAAACTCCATGCCGCGCCTCCGCACTCACCTCCATCCAGGGTCCATCTAGTGGATGTCGCCGCTCCACCAGCGAGCCACGCCCTTGCGAGGGCTGCGAACCGCAACCTCCCTATGCTCCCAGACCACCCGCAAACCGCCCTCGAGACGGTACGGGCGGGCGTCAGAAAGGGATCCTGAGTTGGACGTCAAGAACACCATTCTCGAAGCCATCGGCAACACGCCCCTCGTGCGCCTCCACAAACTGGTCGAGCCCGGGTGGAGCGAGGTGCTGGTCAAGTGCGAGTACATGAACCCGGCCGGTTCGATCAAGGACCGCATGGCCTGGTACATCATCGAGCAGGCCGAGAAGACCGGTCAACTCAAGCCCGGCGGCACCATCGTTGAGAACACCAGCGGGAACACCGGCATGGGCGCCGCGATGGCGGCGGCCGTCAAGGGATACCGCTGCGTCTTCACCATGCCCGACAAGATGAGCAAGGAGAAGATCGACGGGCTGCGCGCCTTCGGGGCCGAGGTAGTCATCACCCCGACCGACGTGCCCGGCGACTCGCCCGACCACTACGTCAACGTGGCCAAGCGCATCGCCGGCGAAACACCCGGCGCGTTCTACATCAACCAGTATCACTCGCAGTGGAACATCGAGGCCCACGAGCAACTGACCGGGCCGGAGATCTGGCGCCAGACCGACGGCGGCAAGATCGACGCGGTGGTGATCGGCACCGGCACGGGCGGCACCGTCTCGGGCGTCGGTCGCTTCTTCAAGAAGCAGGGCTCGAAGACCAGGATCATCGGCGTTGACCCGCTCGGCAGCGTGCACTTCCACTACTTCAAGACCGGCACGCTCTCGACGCCCTACGTCTACAAGGTCGAAGGGCTCGGCGAAGACATCCTGTGCGACGCCTTCGATCCCAGCGTCGTCGATGAGATGTACCAGGTCAACGACTACGAGTGCTTCACCGTCGCGCGCCGCCTGACACG
The DNA here is from genome assembly GCA_008363215.1 of Cyanobacteria bacterium CYA. Taxonomy (GTDB): domain Bacteria; phylum Planctomycetota; class Phycisphaerae; order Phycisphaerales; family UBA1924; genus J022. The sequence goes on along the minus strand of RHKP01000001.1, from coordinate 158,054 downwards.
TGAGGAAGGGCTCTTCTGCGGCGGCTCGTCGGGCGGCATGGTCCACATCGCCCTCAAACTCGCCAAGGAATGGGGCCACGGAAAGCGCATCGTGGCCGTGCTGCCCGATTCGGGCACGCGCTACGTCACCAAGTATCTCAACGACGAGTGGATGAAGATGCACGGGTTCATGGAGCCCGACCGCGGGCTGGGCAGCGTGGGCGAACTGATCCGCGGCCGCACCGGCGACGTGCTCACGGTGCACGAGAACGACACGGTTTCCGCGGCCGTGGGCGTCATGCGCAAGTGTGGTGTGTCGCAGTTGCCGGTGGTCGACGGGCACGGGCGCCCGATCGGCATGGTGCATGAGGTCGACATCCTGCGCGGGTTGCAGGCCGGCAGCGTGAACACCGGCACCGCCATCAAGGGTATCGAAAAGCCGATCGGCGGGCTGGTGTATCCGCAGGCCCGCGTGGAGGAACTGTTCGCGATCTTCGGGCAGGATCAGGCTGCCATCGTCATCGACGACGGGCGCGTCGTCGCGGTGTTGACGCAGATCGACTTGATCGAGCACCTTGCCAAGAGGCAGGGGAAGTGAACTGAACACCTTTCAACGAGCCGCAACCGTGAGGGAGCGGTCCAGCGAGCACTCGATGCCCGCAACGACAACGAAAGAACATGCCATGAAAGTCACTCCCGAGCACGGCTTCGGCACGCGGGCCATTCACGCGGGACAGCAGCCCGACCCCGCCACCGGCGCGATCATCACGCCGATCTACCAGACCTCGACGTTCGTGCAGTCTTCGCCGGGGGTGATCAAGGGCGAGTATGACTATTCGCGGGCGGCCAACCCGACGCGCGACGCACTGCAGGCCAACCTCGCCTCACTCGAAGGCGGGAAACACGCGCTGTGTTACGCCTCGGGCGTCGCGGCCACCGGAGCCGTGCTGCACCTGTGCCGGGCCGGCGACCGCGTCATCCTGTGCGACGACGTCTATGGCGGCACCAACCGGCTGTTTCACCGCGTGTTCGCACAACTCGGCGTGGAAACCGTGCTCGTCGACATGACCAACATCGACAACGTGCGCGCCGCCATCAACGACCGCACGAGACTGATCTGGATCGAGACACCCACGAACCCGATGCTCAAGGTGATCGATATCGAGGCCGTGACAAGCGCGGCGCGCGCGCACAGGATCACCACCTGCGTCGATAACACCTTCGCCTCGCCGTATCTTCAGAACCCGCTCAAACTCGGGGCCGACATCGTCTGCCACTCGATGACCAAGTACATCGGCGGACACTCCGACGCGATCGGCGGCGCGCTCATCACCAGCGATGACGAGATCCACCGGAAACTCAAGTTCCTGCAACTCTCGGAGGGCGCGGTGCCGGGCATCCTCGAATGCTTCCTCTATCTGCGCTCGACCAAGACGCTGCACGTGCGCATGGAGCGGCACTGTCAGAACGCGCAGCGCGTGGCCGAGTACCTCGCCGCACACGCCGCAGTCGAAAAGGTCATCTACCCCGGGCTGGGGAGCCACCCGCAGCATGCGATCGCCAGAAAGCAGATGCGCGGCTTCGGCGGCATGGTCACCATGTACCTCAAGGGCGGACTGGGAACGTCGCGACGCATGCTCGAACGCGTGCGCATCTTCGCCTTGGCCGAGTCTCTGGGCGGCGTGGAAAGCCTCATCGAACACCCGGCCATCATGACCCACGCCTCCGTGCCGCCCGAGCAGCGGGCGAAACTGGGCATCTCCGACGGACTGGTCCGCCTGAGCGTGGGTATCGAAGAGGTCGACGACCTGATCGCCGACCTGAAGCAGGCGCTGGAGTAACTCAATCCCGATCGAACGCGGATGAAGCCGACGCCGCAACAGCCGGCCCGGCTCATTGATGCACAGGTGGGATCCCTGAACGCTCGGCCGTTGTCCTCACCTGCACGGGGCGGCGTCTTAGCGGGCACGTCCGGCGGGCATGCGCTGGGCGCATGCGGATCGAAGCACGGCAACGACGCGGGCGCTGGGCGCGGCCGATCAGGAAGGCGACTGCTTGAGACGCCGTTCGGCAGCCCACGCTCGGCGTTCCTCCGCTCGGCCATCGCTCTCCCCGAAAGGCGGGCCTGATCGCCCGACCGACCGTCCCCACGCCACCTGACCCCGGGCGGCCTTTTCCAGAACGGCAAGATCGGAGAGGCTGTTCAGAGATCCGACAAGAGTGTCGGCCGCGAACTGGGTCGAGGGGCGTCCGAACGGCGTTCTGCGCCGATAAGTTCCAGGCAGGTCTTTGGCTCGGCGCCGGTTGGGGGTACACTGCGCCCCGTGTTTGAGCACATGAACAGCCAGGATGCGCATCGGTGTCACGTGCTGGCCGGGGAGTGTCGTGAACTGGGGGCCGACAGCGACGGGTGGCGGATTCATCTGATCGAAGGGCTGCGCCTGCTGGTGGGGGCGCGTGTGGTCATCATGGCCGAACTGGTGAATCTTGGGCCCGACGCCGAAGGCCCGATGAGGTCGCTGGCGACGCATCGCGTCGGCTGGGCCGACCGGGTTTCCGAGGCTCGCTGGCGTGAGTACGCGGCTTCGACGCCGGTGCAGCGCACGCCGGAGTACCCCTATGTCAATCGCTTCGCCGGCGATCGCCTGACGCTGTCGCGCGACGAAATCTGGGGGCGCGAGAGTTGGTATCGATCCAAGACCTTCAACGAGATCCACCGCGCCTGCGGCATCGACGACTACGTGATGTCGATCCGCGCCACCGACATTCCCGGGCGCTCGCTGTCGATGTGGATTCACCGCGAAGTCGGCGAGCAGGGGTTCGCACCGCGCGAACGATCGCTGATCGGGCTCGTGCATGACGTGATCAGCCGCGAAGTGGGCGGCTTCCTGGCCCGGGCCGACGAGCCGAGGCTGGGCACGCTGACCGAGCGCCAGCGGCAGGTGCTGGCGCGCCTGCTTCGCGGAGATTCGGAGAAGGAAATCGCCTTTGCGCTGGCGTTGAGCCGCGCGACGGTGCACGACCACGTGCTGGCGTTGCATCGGCATTTCGGCGTTTCCAGCCGCGGGGAGTTGCTTTCTCGCTTCATCGGGCGCGCCCGCCCGCACCTGGGAGAAGGCTGACGCGCCGGCAGGCGCGATCGAGCCAAGACCACTAAAGAGTGGAGCCGGTTTGTCGCCGCGCGGGGCGAAACTGGTGGTGTTCGCGGGGCAGAGTGCTCCGCACCCCCCGGTAACGATTGGGAGAAGTGTGATGAGAATCGCAAGCGCCCTTGTGCTCGCCGCGTGCGGGCTTTCGAGCTCCGCAGTGGCTGACGAACTGATCGTCACAGGCCTGTCGGGCATCGTGCAGACGATTGACCTGGACACGGGAGAGGTCGGAGATCTCGGCGCATGCACGGGTTCGGTCAACGCAATGGCAGTGGCCGACGGCGTGCTGTATCTCGGCGGGTTCTTCGGCGACGTGTACAAGTTCGATCTGGCAACCAACCAGGTGGTCGATTCATTCTTGATCCCGGGCGCCGCGCATGCGATGGCCTGGGACGGGGCGCGCCTGCTGATCGCCAACACCGACAGCACGATCGTCACGATCAATCCGGTCGACAACTCGATCATCGAGACGCGCAACGTACCCACCAGCGACATCAGCGCGATGGGCATCGACGCGGGCGGGCTGTTTGTGGGCGGAGAAAACTCGCTGGCGCTGCGCTCGCCGATCGGACAGAGCAACTTCCAGTTCTTCGCCGCCTGCGGGTCGCAGATCAAGGCGATGGGCTTCGGCCCACAGACCATGTACCTGGCAGGTGAGACCTTCGCCGGCAACGCGGGCACGGTGTACACGTTTGACAAGTTCGTGGGTGGGGTGACCTACTCGGGCACGTTCGCCACGCCGAACGTGCCGACCGCTGTGCTGGCGCACAACGGGCTGCTGTATGTGGGCGGGACCGACGGCATGGTGCACGAGATGGACCCGATCACCGGTCAGATTCTCCGCTCGTTTGACATGCTCATCGAGGTGCGCGGCATCGCACCGACCGAGGGGCTGGTCAGTTGCCCGGCCGACTATGACATCTCAGGCGACCTCAACTTCTTCGACGTAATGGCCTTCCTTCAGTTGTTCTCCACTCAACGTCCGGCGGGCGACACCAACGGCGACGGGGCGTTTGACTTCGGCGACGTGATCTTCTTCCTGGACATGTTCCACGCGGGCTGCGAATAACCCCGACCTTCTTCATCGCCAAAGTGCGGTGTGCCGCCCCGGTGGTTGTTCCACCGGGGCGTTTTCTTGTCGCTGCTCGGTCAGCCTGTTCGACGTGATGGCCCCCGCCCCCGACCCTCGTTCGTGACGCCGGCGCGGTACGCTCGCGCCCTCGAGTGTGGGTCCGGGCCGGATCCGGCTGCGTTTGGGAAGCCCGACGCATTCGCACCGCAGATGGGCCCGAAAGCGGGCAGATCTCCCATGTTCATCGGACGCCCCGTTCTTCATTCAGAATCGGTATGATTCGCCGGTTCGGGCAGCCCCGATCGGCAATGATGCTTTTGGCGTCGAAGCACCGCACTACCCGCCGGAGAGGAAAACACATGACGAACGACAGCATTTCCCGTCGTGCATTCATGCAGGCAAGCGCGGCCGCGGGCGTGGCGGCCTGGGCCGGACCCGGTTTCGCCCGGGCTCAGCCCGACACCCGTCTGCGCGTGCTGTCGATCGGGGTCATCGGCACCATCGGCGAAGCCGACCGGCATCACATCGCCTCGCACCCGCTGGTCGACATCGTCGGGTTGTGCGACGTGGACGCGGACTCGCTGGCCAAGGCCGCGGGCGAGCATCCCAAAGCCTTCACCTGCGCCGACTATCGCGAAGCCTTCGACAAGCACGCCGGCAAGTTCGATGCGGTGATCGTCGCGACGCCCGATCACTCGCACTGCACGATCATGACGACGGCCCTGTCACACAACAAGCATGTCTACGGGCAGAAGCCGCTGGTGCAGCAACTCGAGGAACTGGAGATCCTCGGCAACGCCGTCAAGGCTCGCCCGAACTGCCAGACGCAGACCGGCGCCCAGCGCATCGAGCATGCGCCGCGCCGCGCCGCGGTGGACATCCTGAAGGGCGGCGAACTGGGTAAGGTGATCGAGGTGCACGTGACCTATGGCAACGGCGCTCTGGCCGGCGGGTACTACTTCGCCGACGGCGTGCTGGGCGATCCGATCGAGCCGCCGGCCGGGTTTGACTACAACCTCTGGTTGTGCGGTGCGGCCGAAGAACCCTGCCGCCCGCAGATGGTGCAGCGCCAGTGGCGCAGTTGGTGGAAGTACGGCGGCGGACAGATCACCGACTGGGTCGTGCACCTGACCGATGTGGTCTTCTACGCCTTCCCCGAACTGACCAGCCCCGTCCAGGTCTGCTCGCGCACCCCCTCGCGCGACCTGACCTACTTCCACGCCGATCACGTCACGTCGACCATCACCTATGCCGTGAAGAGCGACAAGTTCGCCAACACCACCTGCAACTTCTACTTCTACGACAGCAACATGCGACCTGACCGGGTGCAACTGGGCCTGGGCGAAGGCGACTGGCCCAGCGGCATCTGCACCATCGTCGTCTGCGAGGGCGGCACCCTGGTCCTCGCGCCGGAAGGCCCGCTGGAGATCTGGCGCGACAGGCAGAAGACCGACGGCATGCAGTGGCCCGGGCTGCCCGCCTACGAGTCGTTCAACCACTGGCACGCCTGGGTCGACAAGGCCCTGGGCAAAGACACCCCGCATCGCTGGATGCCCTTCGAGATCGGGCTGCGCTGCACCGAGCCGGGCCTGCTGGCCGTCAAGGCGGCCAAATACCCCGGGCAGGTGCTCCAGTGGGACCGCAAGAACCTGGTATTCCCCAACCACGCCGACGCCACGAAGACGCTGGTCCGCCGCGAGTACCGCAACGGCTTCGAACCCGTGCGCCTGAAGTCATAATCGCCTTCGCGCCCTTCGAGCGCCTCTGCACGCCCGGGTATGCTGTGGCTTCCGGGCGGACGGAGGTGGTGGATGCTGAACGCACTGGCGTGTGCGGCCGTGTCGCTGGCATTGAGCGCAGATGTCCAGATCCACGTCGGCACGAAACTGGATTCTCCGGCGGGTGGTCAGGCTGTGGCCCATCTGGCCGACGTGCCGGCCCGCCTACGGGCGCTGCGCGAAGCAGGGCAGGCCGCGCCCGTCATCGTCGTGCTGCACGATGCCCACAACGCACTCGAATCGCCGCTGGTGCTTACGCCGCGCGAGGTGGGTGAAGGGCTCTCGTTCGTCGCGGCCACGGGCGTGATCGCGACCATCAGCGGCGGCACATTGGTTTCGGGCTGGCAGGCGGGGGCCGACGGCAACTGGCGCGTGACAATCGATGCGGTCGCCGACGGCTCGTGGTGGTTTGAAGAACTGTTCGTTGACGGCAGGCGGGCCACGCGCTCGCGCGAGCCGGATGGTGTAGACACGCGGGTGGTGACGGCCGGCGCGGACAACCGCACGAGTTTCACCTTTGACCCGACCCAACTCGATGGCGCGCTGCTCGATCCTTCATGTGAGGTCGTCCTGATGCACGATTGGTCGATCTCACGCGTGCGGATCGCCGCCGTCGACCGCGACACCAACACGCTCACCTTGGCCAACCCCATCGGGTGCAAGGCCCCCCACTTTGCCATCACCAACTTCGAGCCGCACCCGCGCTTCTTCATCGAGGGCGGGCCCAACCTCGTCGACGCGCCGGGCGAGTGGGCGCTGGTCCGCCAGACCGGCGAACTGATCTACCGTCCGCTGCCGGGGCAGACGCCGGAGACAACCGCTTTCATCGCGCCGCGCGCCGCGGCGCTGGTCGAAGCCTCGGGCACGCCCGACCAGATGCTCGCGCCCGTGTCCTTCACCGGCATTCGCTTCACCCACGTTTCCTGGCCCATCCCCGACTATGGCTACGCGGAAGGACAGGCTGCGTTCTACGAGCAGCGCGCCGACGCCGGCTCAGACGGCACGCGCGACGCCGTGCCCGCAGCCATCACCTTCACTTGGGCCCGCGCGCCGAAACTCAACCATTGCACCATCGAATCCGTCGGCGGCACAGGCCTGGTCATCGGGGCCGGCTGTCGCGACGGGCTCATCGTCGACTCGATCATCCGCGACTGCGGCGCCAACGGCGTCATGCTCGGCGAAAACGCCGCCCGTGAGGTCAACGGCGGCCCGTGGTGGCAGACTGCCCCGCAACAGGTCGCGTCCAACAACGCCCTCGAACACAGCCTGATCGAGCAATGCGGGCAGCGCTTCTTCGGGGCCGTGGGCGTTTGGATCGGGCTGGCAGAGAAGACGCGCGTCGAGCATTGCGAGGTCCGCGACCTGCCCTACACCGGCGTCTCGGTCGGCTGGCGCTGGGACGAGACGCCCACCCCCTGCCGCGACAACCTCATCGCCGCCAACCACATCCACCACGTGATGCAGGTACTCAGCGACGGAGGAGGCATCTACACCCTCGGACTCCAGCCCGGCACGATTCTCCGCGGCAACGCCATCCACGACGTGCGGGCGAATGCCGGGCGGGCGCCCTCCAACGGCATGTTCCTCGACCAGGGCACGACGGGCATCGTCATCGATCGCAACATCTTCTGGAATATCGACCGAACCCCGATCCGCTGGCACTGGACCTACCAGAACACGGTGCGCGACAACCTGTTCGTGCTGGGTGAGAGGCCGGAAATTGCCCACTACGACCGCGCCAGGGCTGAGGACATCACCTACGAGAATAACCAGATTCTGGCCGATCTGAGCGCGGTGGAGAAGTTGGTGGAGGCGATCATACAAGGCGTGGGGCCGCGGTAGGAATTGACCCCCTACATTTAGGGCATGCACGGTTTCTGCTGCTGTTCAACGTGCCTTTCGCAATCATGTGTCTTGATAAAGTGAATCGCCATGCCCTTTAATAAGTCCAGATCGCGGGAAACGGGGCTTTACTATGGCGGCATCAAAGCTTGACAAGGCGGCTCCCGGCCGGCTCGTACCGGTCACGCTGACCGAGCGAGCCGGACCCAACCTCGTGGCCAAGCCGGTCGACACACTCGCCTACGTCCCCAACCCTCTGCCGCCCGATCTCGATTGGAAGTACCTGGTTGCCGAGCACTATGACCGTCTGGAACAGACCCTCCTGGCGCTGGGGCGCATCAACGGGCTGCACAAGCGGGTGGGCAATGCCGCAGGGCTGCTCCGCACCCTCTGGATGCGCGAGGCCAAACTCTCGTCACAGATCGAGGACATCCAGACCACGGCTGAAGACCTGGTGCTTGCCGGAGCCGGCCGTCAGTTGGGGGTGCGGCAACAGGGGCGTGAGGCCTGGAACTACGTGCGTGCGCTCGAACATGGAGTCACTTCCGATCTACCCATGAGCGTGCGTCTTCTGTGCGAGATGCACAAGTTGCTGATGAGCGACGTGCGAGGGGCCGATTGCCGCCCAGGGGAGCTGCGGAAGATCCCCGTCTACATCGGCGACCCTGAGAAGGGACCGCGTCATGCTCGCTTCATCCCGACGCCTCCGGGAGACGCGCTTCGACAGAGTCTCGACGATCTTGAGCGCTTCATCCACGCCGAGCAGCCCAGGATCGCACCACTATTGAGGATCGCTCTGGTCCACTACCAGTTTGAGACCATCCACCCATTCGGCGACGGCAATGGCCGCATCGGCCGGGTCATGGTGTCGCGATCGCTGGTCAAGGTGGGACTGCTCGACCACCCGGTCGTGTACATGAGCGCCTACATCAACCGACACAAGCAGCGATACGTCGATCTGCTGCTCAAGATCAGTCTCGAAGGTGGTCAGGCGTGGTCAGACTGGATCGCATTCATGGTCGAAGCGATCCGCACACAGGCCCTTGATGCGATCGAGCGAAGCGAGCGCCTCATCTCGCTCCGTAGCGACTACCAGGAATTGCTCACCTCACGCAACGCACCCGCCCGGCTCTTCGTCATCCTCGACCGGCTCTTCTCCCTGCCGGCGATCAATGCCGCCGAGTCCGCCGAACTGGTGCAGGTCACCGATCCGACGTCCTACAAGGATCTGTCACTGCTTGAAGAGCTGGGCATACTGACAGAATACACCGGACGCCGAAGGGATCGCGACTGGGTTGCCCGCGACATCATCAACGTGATCGAGTCGGACGACCATTCCGAGAACGCCGCCAATGATGCGGGCGACGAGGATGCCAAACATGAACGCCAATGACACCTACACCAGCCCGCTCGCCACGCGCAACGCCAGTCCGGAGATGCTGCGGCTGTGGAGTCCCCGGCACAAGTTCAACACGTGGCGGCGGATCTGGCTGGCGGTCGCGGAATCGCAATACGAGGTGACCAAGGACTGGAGTTCTGAACGAGCCCGAAGCGCAAGTGAGTGTTCATCGCCTCAACGAGCCCCGACCGTGAGGGAGGGGTCTGGGCCGTCCGGCGAAGAACCGCACCCTCACGGGCGCGGCCCGTCCGGACAGAGCGCTACGGGCTCGTCACGCTCCGGGCCACTGGTCACGAAAGAACAGGTCGAGGAACTCCGCGCCGTCGTCGAGCGGGGGATTACGGATGAGGAGATCGCGCGGGCGGCCGAACTCGAGCGCGACCTGCGCCACGACGTGATGAGCCACGTGCACTGCCTGGGCGAGCAGTGCCCGAAGGCGCGGGCGATTATTCACCTGGGGTGCACGAGCCAGGATGTGGTGTGCAACGCCGATCTCATCGTCATTCAGCAAGCGCTTGACTTGACCGAGTCGAAACTGGGGCGCTGCGTGGCCGCAATCGGAATCACTGCGGACCGGTGGAAGAACGTGCCCACCCTTGGATTCACGCACTATCAGGCGGCGCAACCGACCACCGTGGGGCGTCGCGTCGCACAGTGGGCACATGATCTGAGTCTGCATGCGGTGGGCGATCGGTTGCTCACGGGCAACTCTTGCATGTCGATGTATCGAGGACTCCGTGGAGCGACCGGAACTCAAGCCTCGTTCCTCGCGCTCTTCAATAACCGACCCGAACTGGTCGACGAGTTTGAGTGGCGGTTTCTCCGTCGAATGCAGCGCCTTCAGAAAGAAGAGATCACTCGCATCGACGATGAAGATGAAGAGTTCCACGACTGGCAACCTCGGTCGCGTGAAGAGTGTGGCCGGCCGATCGAGCAGTTGGAGCGGCTCGTTGGCCCTCAAGGGGGTCGCGTGTTCCTGCTGTCGGGACAAACGTATCCCCGTGTGCTCGACGCTCAGACTCTTTCAGACCTCGCCTCTGTCGCCTCAGTCCTCCACAAGATCGCCACTGATATCCGCCTGCTCTCCAACCGCAAGGAAATCGACGAACCGTTCGGCAGGAACCAGATCGGTTCGTCGGCCATGCCGTACAAGCGCAACCCCATGAAGTGCGAACGCATCTGCGGACTCTCGCGCTTCGTGATGAACCTGGCCGGAAATGCCTACGACACGGCCGCCACGCAGTGGCTGGAGCGCACGCTCGACGATTCGTCGAACCGTCGGCTGTCGCTGCCGGAGGCGTTTCTCGCGCTTGACGGGGCGATCGACCTGATGCGCGAGGTCGCCGGCGGGCTGGTGGTGCACGAGGCGATGGTGCGCAGGAACCTGATGGCCGAACTGCCGTTCCTGGCGACGGAGAACATCCTGATGGAGGCCGTCAAAGCCGGGGCCGACCGGCAGGAGTATCACGAGATCATCCGGCAGCACGCACAGGCCGCGGGCATGCGCGTCAAGCAGCAAGGGCTCGACAACGATCTGCTCGATCGGCTTCAGAATGACAGGGCGTTCTGGTCGAAGGCCCGCGGCGGGGCTCTCTCGCACGAACTCGACTGGTCGGACCTGATGGACCCGATGAAGTACGTCGGGCGGAGCGTGGAGCAGACGGAGCGGTTCCTGAAGGCAGTGGTGGAGCCATTGCGCGAGCGGTACGCCGACCAACTCGACCAACTCGGTTCGAGCGATAGAGGCGTGTGAATCTCAACGAACCGCGACCGTAAGGGAGCGGCAGGGGACGTCGACATGCCCGAGCCACGCTCGTTCACCGCGACCATTCAGTCCGCCGGCAGCGGCGGGGCCTACGTCGAAATCCCCTTTGGCGTCGAAGAGGCCTTCGGCTCCAGGCGCCCCAAGGTCAGCGTCACCTTCGACGGGCAGCCCTATCGCGGGACGGCCGTTCGCATGGGCTCCGAGTGCCACATGATTCCGATCCTCAAAGCCATCCGCGAGCGGATCGGCAAACAACCCGGCGATACGGTGAAGGTCACGATCGAACTCGACACGCAGCCGCGCGTGATCACGCCGCCGAAGGACTTTGACGCAGCGATGAAAGCCGAGCCCGTGGCCGCGGTGTTCTGGAAGACGCTGTCGTACACCCACCAGCGCGAATACGTGCAGTGGATCGAGGACGCGAAGAAGCCGGAGACGCGGGAGCGGCGCATTGCCAAGGCCGTCACCATGCTGGCCGCCGGCGAACATCGATCCTGATGCGTTCGTGCGACTACTCGATCTGCTCCTTCGGCTCGTCCGGCTTGCTTTCGCGGTGACGTGCGTGTCCGTTGTGCCCGTTCTCCGTCACGCGAGAGGTCAGCCACGGGCCCCACAGCATCGTGATCGTGATCACGAACAACGCTGCGGCGATGACGTAGGCGCCCAGCCCACAGGCCGCTCCGATGGCCGCGGCCGCCCAGATCGACGCCGCCGTCGTCAGTCCGGTCACCGACTTCTTCGAGTGCAGGATGGCGCCCGCGCCCAGGAAACCCACACCCGAGACAATGTAGGAAATGATGCGGCTGGGGTCATAACTCATGCCGATGCCCGGTTCAGCCGCCGCCCCGATCTGCACACCCATCAGCGTAAACGCCGCCGCTGCCGCCGACACCAGCGCCATCGTGCGCACGTCGGCCGGCTTTTCCGACATGCGTCGTTCCCACCCGATGACCACGCCGAACAAGGCCGCCAGCGCCATGCGCAACCACACGACCTCCGCATTCACCGCCTGGTGGATCGAAAGTGCTTCGACGGCGTCCTGTGCCAGCAGAAATGCGCTCATGGAACTTCGACCTTCGCCCTGATCTGGCGATCCACCGGCGATGGGTTCACCGAACGCTTACTCAGGGTTGGGCAATGCCTGTTGTCCGAGCAGCCGCATCGTACCTTTTTCAGGGTCGATGCCCCAGAGGTACGCGGTGCGCCCATCCGGCGAGTGACTGACATCAAAGACACCGGGCCGCAGGGCTTCAAGGTCCCCGGGCCGCCGGGCGTCAGACTGTCCCATCATCAGGCTGACCGAGCCGACGGTCGCCGTGCCGACCAGCAATCCCAAAAGAAATCCGAATCGACCCCGTGTGCGCATGATGTGGGCCCTCCGTGGCCTTGTCCACCGGGGCATTGTCCGCCCCGCAGGCATCTATCGGCCGGTCGCCGGTCCAAGCACCAACGGGGCGGATGACTCCATGCAGAACCGGCTTTTGACCCCCGGGGAGTGCAAATTGGGCCCGGCTTGACGAGAAGCGGCCCAGAGGCGAGACTTGCCGCCTTAGAGGCGCAAAGATGCAACCCCGGAGGTTTTTCCGTCGTAGCGCGGAAAGCCCTTCGCGGGATCGGGCGGTGGGAACAGCACGAAGGGGTGGACGAGGGTCGTCCGCCGTGGGCCGAGAAGCCCCGAACAACTGATCGGAGCAAGTTGATGGCCGGTCGAACCAGCGCAGGTGTGGGTGTCGGAGTCGCGATCACGGTCCTGGCGGTGCTCTGCGCCGCCTTGTTCGTGCTGACCATGGTCTTCTATTCGCAGCGCCAGGCGGCCGAACGCGACATAACCGCCCTGCGCGAGGGCAACGACGTGTTCATCCGCCCGGAGGAGCGCGAGGCCCCGTCAGTGCGCGAGGTGGTCACCCGCGCCGGTCGCGACAGCGCCATCAGTTACCTGATGAAGAACCAGCAGCAGATCATGCGAATCGCCTCCGGGCGCCCGGACATGCAGTTGAGTGATCTCGAGCAGCAGGCCGGCGGGCTGCTGGCCCAGGGTGAGTCGCTGCTCGGCAAGATCCGCGCGCAGCAAGCCCAGTTGCGCGACATGGATGCGCGTCTGGCAGCCGCCGACTCGGCCCGCGCCCAGGCCCAGCAGGACGCCCAGGCCGAGGCCGCCCGTGTGCAGAGCATCGAGGATGCGGCCCGCAAGGCGACCGATGATCTCCAGGCCGAAATCGGCGACTATCAGCGCCGCATCGAGGAGTACCGCCGCAACGTCGATCGGCTGGAAGGGCAGATGCGCGAGCAGTTGGCCAACCGCACCGCCGAACACGAACAGCGCGAGGCCGATCTCTCGAACCGCATCAATGAACTCAGCCAGGAGAACCTGGTTCTGATCGACCAACTCAAGCGCCTGCGCGGCGAGAGCGATGACGCCCTCAAGCCGAAGGACGAGTACGCCCTGGTCGACGGGCAGATCATCGAGATCCGCCCGGTGGCCGGCGAAGTCGTCATCAGCCTCGGGCGCAAGCACCACGTCGTCCTCGGGCAGACCTTCTCGGTCTACCGCGATGCCGCGGCTCTCAGCCCTGACCTCGACACCGGCGAGTATGCCGACGGCAAAGCCGTCATCGAAGTCGTTGACATCGACAGCGACACCTCGCGCGCCCGCATCGTGCGCGAGTCACGCGGCAATCCGATCGTCCGCGGCGATGTGATCGCAAACCCCGTCTACGACCCCAGCAAGATCTACCGCTTCCTGGTCTACGGCAACTTCGACACCAACCGCGACGGCGTGGCGTCGAAGGAAGAAGCCACCGACCTCGAAGCCGTCATCCGCGACTGGGGCGGCGTGATTGAGACCGAACTGACCGGCGGAGTCGACTTCCTCGTCCTTGGACAAAAGCCCCTCCTTCCGCCTCAGCCCGGGCCCGAGGCGCCGCTCGAGGTTCTCCAGGAGTACGTTCGTCTCCAGCGTATCGTGGCACGCTATGACGAACTCTTCGAGCGGGCCATCTCCGCCGCAGTTCCCGTTCTCAACGAGAACCGCCTGATGACCCTGATCGGTTCGATCCCGGACTAAGCACGTGGGCGAGCATGCCCCGGCCGTCTTCGACGCCAGCCCGCGCGACCGGAAGAAACGCCGGGCGCCGGCATGGACGCACCCTGCCCTCTACACGCTGATACGCGCGGGCACCACCATCCCCCAGGTGGCCGGCGTCGAACCCTCCATGCGCGCCGCCGCCTCGCTCGGCCGAGCCTTCGGTTCGGCACGCTTCAACCGCCGGCGCGTCGACCGGGCGGCCGAGCGTGTCCGCTTTGCCCTCCCCCACATTGACCGCATCGGCGCCCGCGAACTTGTGCTCTCCAGTTACGAGCATCTCTGCCGCATCGCGATTGAAATCGGGTACATCCCCCGGCTGCTCAACGACGACGGGTGGATTCAGCACGTCGGCTTCGGGTCGTTCGCCGGCTCGCTCGACGCGGTTTTCCAGGGCCGCCCCCTGCTCATGCTCACCGGTCACGTGGGCAACTGGGAAGTGCTCGGATACACCATGGCGGTGCTGGGCTTCCCCATGCACGTCGTCTACCGCCCCCTCGACATGAAGCCCCTGGACCAATGGGTCCGGCGCACACGCGCCAAGCGCGGGTTGATTCTGCTCGACAAGTTCGGCGTGGCCGACGAACTCCCCGGACTGATCGACTCGGGCATCCCCATCGGCTTCGTCGCCGACCAGAACGCCGGCGACAAGGGACTGTTCGTGCCCTTCTTCGGTCGCCTGACCTCGACCTACAAGACCATCGGACTGCTGGCCATCCGACACCGCACCAACGTGGTCTGTTCCGTAGCCCGGCGCATGCGCCCGGGGGAACAAGCCCTCGGCTGGACTGTCGGCGTCCACGGGCTGCGATACCAGATCGACATCGTCGACACCATCCGCCCCGAGGACTGGGAGCACCGCCCCGACCCCCTTTTCTATCTGACCGCGCGCTACCGATACGCCCTCCAAAAGATGGTTGAAGCCGCGCCGGAACAGTACCTGTGGATGCATCGGATCTGGAAGAGCAGACCGCGGCACGAAAAGACCGACCAGCCCGTGCCGCCGGCTCTGAGGGAAAAGTTGCGATCGCTCGACTGGCTGACCGAAGCCGACGTCGAGTCGATCTGCGAGCAGAGTGAACGGGATCGTCGCTATCTGGCTGAGCAGGGACTCAGCCGGCTGCCGTAGGATGACCCAGGAGAAGCCCATGCCCAGGTCCGAGGAGCGATTGATCGACGTGCGGGTGCTCATCGTCGATGATGACCGCGATGTGCTCGAGTCGATGACCGCCGCCTTCCGAGCCGAGGGGGCCGAAACACTCACCGCCGCGGACGGCAACACCGCAGTTCATCTCTGCCAGGAAGCCGAACCCGATGTGGTGATCCTCGACATGATGCTGCCCGGGAGATCGGGATTCCTGGCTCTCGAAAAAATCAAGGGCAACGAGGACTCCCCGCTGGTGGTGATGGTGACCGCCAACGAAGGAAAACGCCACCAGGCCTACGCCGAGTCTCTGGGTGTTGACGCCTACCTTCTCAAGCCGGTGCCCTTGCAGCGACTGATTGAGACGGTTGACGAACTGATCCAGAAGCGAGACTTCGACGGGCAGGACGAAGATTGAACAGGAGTCTGGATTGGCCCGGAAACGTCAACTCGCCCTGTTCTGCCTGAACGACCCGGGAAACCCGGGCTCGGGCTATGCCTCGCTGGGCAGCGAGGTCGAGTTCCTGGCCGCGCTGGCGCCCTTCAACACCGCGCCCGACGGCTCTCCCAAACGCACCGTCGGCACCGAGGTAATCCACGGGCCCGGACTGGCGATCGAATACGCCAGCAACCAGACCGACATCCGCCAGGCCATCCTCACGGTCATCGAAGAGGACCTGGCCTGGCCTGTCCTCAGCCGCATCTGCCGCACCCTGCACTGGAAGATGCAGGATCTGGAGTCGGGACAGACGTTCGGGTGAATGCAGGCCCGAGTGGACACGGGGGATCCTGTTCTCCCGAACGCGCCAGGGTATTCAGACGCCCCAGAGCCCTTCCTCCCGGTCGGGCCACTTTTCGCCTCACCGCAACTGCTTCTCCCGCTCCAACTCCTCGTTGAGCGCCTCGGCCAGCATCTCGTACTCGCCCATGTGGTTGTACAACTGGGCGCTGATCCGCATCACGCGGGGCGTCACCGGATACATCTCCCACACCGGGATCTGGATCGCGTGCCGTTCGTTCATCGTGTCCTGGAGGCAGTCCTCGTAGCAGGTCGGACGCGTCCGGTCCGGGTTCTCCGGCAGCATCACCGACGCCATCGTCCCGATCATCTGCTCCGGGGCCATCGCCTGCACAGGGCAGCGGTCGCACAGCATCGAGCGGGCCTCGATGACCTTGGCGTGGTTGGACGCGATGATCGCCTCCCACCCCCCGGGCAACTGAGCCCCCAGGTGCTCGATCGCGTCCGGGATCACCAGGTTGGCCGTGTAGTCGCCCGTGCCCACGTAGTCCGTATCGCACAGGAAGGACTTGCGCGCCCGTTTGAGATGCACCCGGCACGACTGCACCATCGCCCGCACCCGCCCCTGCACCGAAGGGTGGGCATAAAGAAAGCCCGAACCCTTGGGTGCGTTGAGCCACTTGTGGCAACTGGCGGCATAGAACGTCGGCGCCAGCGCCTCGATGTCGATCTTCACCTGTCCGGGGGTGTGCGCCCCGTCCAGCAAGACCTCGATCCCCCGATCGCGGCAGAAATGACTGATCCGCTCGACCGGGAAGATGATCGCCGAGGCACTGGCGATGTGACTGACCACCACCAGTTTCGTCCGCTGCGTCACCGCCGACGTGACCGCCTCGAACACCTGATCCTCGCCTTGGACCGGGACCCTGATCTGGGCCTTGACGATTCTCACCCCGGTGCGCTCGCTGATGCGGTTGAGTTCGTTGATCGTGGCCGAGTATTCATGGTCAGTCACCACCACTTCGTCGCCCGGGGCGAACGAGCAGGCGTTCAGCGCCACGGCCATGGCGACGGTGCCGTTGCCCATCAGCCCGATGTCATCAGCCGGAGCGTTGATCAAGTCGCTCAGGGCCGACCGGGTGCGGTCGCTCAACTTCTCCAGATCGACCTTGAAGAACCGGGTCGGGTCGCGCTCCATGCGGGCGCGGATCTCGTCCTGCCGCTCCAGCACATAGGCCGGGCAACTTCCATAAGACCCATGATTCAGGTACGTCAGCCCGGCGCCCAGGGGCCAGACAACGCGACGACGGGCGGCCAGATGCGACGATACCGTGGCTGTGCTCATGACTACTACTCTCGGCTCAGCGGGGTTCCCGGATTGAACCGAACATCATCGGCCGACGCTGACACAGAGTCGAGCGCGAAGCGCACGCGATGCGACGAATCACAGGAAATCCACGACAAGGCCGCTCGATCGTGCCCCCGGCGCGCCGGTTGGTGAACGCTCACACCCCGTAGATCGGACGCAACTTGCCTTCGAGATGACGCAGCAGCGGGTCGGCGCCCAGCGGCCTACCCGTCACGCGCTGGCACAGGTCGGCGGCTTTGAACTGTCGCCCGGCCGAGTGGATGTTCTTCCGCAGCCACGCCAGCAACTCGCCGAACTGCCCGCGACGGATCTGCTCCTGTAGCGCCGGAATGTCGTGGTTGATCTTCTCCCACAACTGGGCAGCATACAGGTTGCCCAGCGCGTAGGTTGCAAAGTACCCGAACAGCCCGAAACTCCAGTGCACATCCTGCAAACACCCTTTGGCGTCGCTGGGAACGTCGATCCCCAGATAGTCCTTGAACCCGGCATTCCACTCGCCCGGCACGTCGCTCACCTTCAACTGCCCGTTGAACATCGCCCGCTCGATCCCGAAACGCAGCATGACGTGCAGGTTGTACGTCGCCTCGTCGGCCTCGACGCGGATCAGACTCGGCTTGGCGGTGTTCACCGAGCGATACACATCGTCCACGCTGAACTTCGCCAGCGCCCCCCCGAACTCCTCGTTCACCACCGGAAGCGCCCACTCCCAGAACGCGCGGCTGCGCCCGACAAAGTTCTCCCACATCCGGCTCTGACTCTCGTGGATGCCCAGCCCCGCGTCGCGGGCGAGCGGCTGCCCGAACAGGGTGCTCTTGGGCAACCCCTGCTCATACAGCCCATGCCCGCACTCGTGCATCGTGCCGAACAGGGCATCGGTCCATCGCTCCTCCCGGTAGCGGGTGGTCAGGCGCGTATCCCCCGGCCCGAAGCCTGAACAGAACGGGTGCGTCGTCACGTCCAGTCGCCCGGCGTCGAAGTCGAAACCCAGCGCCTTGATCACTCGCAGACCCAGCCTGTGCTGCCGATCCGCCTCGACCTTCACACCCAGCGGCGCTTCGCTCGGACCCTTGCCCTTCGCCAGATCGCCGATCAGCCCGCTCAAACGCCCGCGCAGCGGCCCGAACACCTTCTCGATCTCGCCCGCACGCGCGTCGGGCTCGTATTCGTTCAGCAGCGCGTCATACAACTCCCCACCCTTGGGCGCGCCATAGCACTCGGCTTTGCGCCGGGTCAACGCAACCATCTTCTCAAGCCACGGCTTGAAGATGGAAAAATCGCTCTTCGCCCGCGCGTCCTTCCAGACGTGCTGACTCTTGGAACCGACCTCGGCCAGTTCCTTGACCAGTTCCGGAGGCAGTTTGGTCGCCAGGTCGTAGTCACGCCGCATCTCGCGGATATTGGCTGCCAGTCGGGCGTCGGCCTGAAGCGACTTGTCCGCCTCGCAGGCCGCGAGCAGATCCCCGACCCTCTTGCTCGTCTCACGCTCGTGAACCAGCCCGGCCAGCACTGCGCTCTGCTCGGCTCGGTTGTCCGACGCCGCGTTGGGCATGTACGTTTCCTGGTCCCAACTCAGAAGGCTGCCCACCGCCCCCAGCGTGGCTGACTCGCGCTTCAGTTCGCAAAGTTGCCGGTAGTGTTCGCTCGCAGCGGCGCTGGTCATCATTGTTCCTCCATGTTGCTGGACAAAAAGCCTAGCCGGCGCTGCCGCAGACCTCCCGTCAGTTTCCGCCGGCACCACGGGTATTCACCGGGCGGCCGTCTCCAGCGCGATCAGCGCGTACGACGTGATCAGCACCCGGTCGCCCTCCATCCAGCGCTGGTCCAAAACGCGGAATGACCCGTCCGGTTCCTGAAGTTCGCCCAGTTTGCCGATCAGTTCGAGCCGCCAGTCCACCTCCCGCGCCGGCTGCCCCTCGGCCCGGACGACCAGAGTCGGTTGACCCCAGGCGTCCAGCGCCCGGGCCAGGGCCACGTAGTAGTAGTACTGCCCCTGCTTCCCCATGCCGGGGTTCTCGTCCAGCGTGTAGTTCCGCTCGATCCAGCCCTTCGCCGCGGTCACGCGCGGGTCGGTGCGCGGCAGATCGGCATAGATCAGGCTCTTGAACCCGACGTAGGTCATCGATCCGTAGGCTCGCAAACGGCTGCCGGTCGTGCCGTCCTCGAACTCTTCCTCGACCAGCCCGGCCATCGACTGCCCCGCCCGCCCGTCGATGCTCTGGGCGTCGGGGACGGTGGCGTAGATGAACCCGCCCTGCTTCGAGCCGTCGGCGTAGGGCATCTCGTTGACCTCATCGAGCATCTGCGTGCGGGAGAGAAACACTATCGCGCGCTTGAAGGCCTCGTCGTTGCTGCTCACGCCGCTGTCGTGCAGCGCGTCGAGTGCGAAACCGAGGTTGGAGAGGTCCGGGCGCCCGTGTTTCCCGTACCCGATCCCGCCGAAGAACGGGTGATCCTCCGACACCGGCTCGTTGTACGACTGGGCCCCCTCGGGCACCTCGAACTGCCACTGCATGGCCCGCAAGGCGCTCTGGGCGCGCCCGATCGCCTCGGCCGAGTCACACGTCCGCACGCGGGCGAGCATGCTCAGGCAGATGGCCGTGTTGTACGAAGGAACCACGCCGTCGTGAATCGTCCCGTCGGGCTTGCGAAACCCAAGCACGTACGCCACGCCCGCCCGCACCGCCGGTTCGTTCTGATCAATGCGCGGATCATCGAGCATGCCGGTGAGCACCAATCCGGTGATCGCCGGGAAGTTCGGCCCCTCCACCCGATGCGCCCACCCGCCGGTGGTCGGATCCTGCTGCGATCGCAGATAGGCGATGGCCTGATCGATGATGGGGCGAGCCAGTTCGCGTCGATCGTCCGAACCCCACGCCCATCCCGCCGCACATGCAACCAGAGCCGTCGCCAGACGCCGCTTCATCATTTTTCCCTCCGCAGTGTGCCGGTAAGGAGCATACCCGAGGCCCCGACAACCGCCGCGGTCTCGATGCGAAAAACGTGCGGCCCCAGCCCGACAATGGGGATTCCCCGCTCCGCAAACACCGCACGCTCGCGCCGGCTCCACCCGCCCTCGGGCCCGACGAGCAGCGTGATGTCCTCGGCGTGTGGCGCTTGGTCGACGGACTTCCCGCCCGCGTCGGCCACACACACGGGCCCGCCCGCACTCACTGCTTCATCAAGGCTCACTGGCGCGAGCAGTTGCATCAGGTGGGCTCGCCCACACTGCTTGGCCGACTCGATCACCGTGCGCGCCAGTCGGTCCAGTCGGCGCGGTTCGCGCTCGGCGTGCTCGGTGCGAAGCAGCCCCCACGCGCCCGCCCCGACCTGGCTGAGTTGGTCGATCATCCACTCCAGTGCCTCGCCCTTGGGCGCCGGCGATCGGACGCACACGCGCGGCCGCACCGGCTCGACCCGCTGCACCTCGGCGATTTCGACCTCGAGCCAGGGTGACTTACCGCGGGTTTGCGCCCGCAACACCACCCCGACCGCCCGCCCCCCGCGACCGTCAATCAGTCCCACGCGCTGGCCAGGCGCCAGTCGCTTCACCCGCGCGGCATGGTGCGCCTCTTCCCCTGAGACCGTGATTCGCGGCTCTCCGTTGAAGTCGGCATCAGGGGTGTAGATGCAATGCATGGCGACCCAATCACTGGTACCGGGGAATCGGGCCGGGCGGGGGGTGTACCCCAGCCCGGCGTTTCAGATAAGTTATTGTGCGCTCAAGGCCGATAGTCTTTCAGTCATCGTTCGCACCTTCCGATGTTTCGTCCGGGTCTGGAAGCATCGCATGGAAGAGAAGGTCGAGCAACGCACCGAGTCGCGTGACATGACCGAGCGGGTCGAGGAGATGCTCTCGGCCATCGACGCTACATGCAACCAGATCGACCGGCTGACGGAAGCCGGGCCGGCCCTTACGCCCGAAATGGTGGCCGATGCGGGCGCGCAACTTGCCTCCGATCTGACATGCGAAGCATCGGGTGAGCCCGAGCCTGCGGCCTCGAACGATGCCGGCGTGCTGAACGCCGAGCAGCGCGAACTGGCCGAGTCCGACTCAGGATTCGTCTTGGAGGATCTCGGCAAGCCCTCAGAGCCCGAGCAGGCCGTGGACGCCGCCGCCGCCGCCCTGAACGACGCGGTGGAGAGTGTCGACGATCTGTCGAACGACTTGGCCACGCTTGCGAATGCACTGTCCGAACTGAAGACGGAAGAGGAAGCGTCGGGCGGGCCGGTGAGCGACGAACCAGTACCGGCCGTGCCGCCGACGGAGGAATCGGTTGCCGCATCCCCTGCTCGACCCTTCGAGGCCGATGGGGCTCAGAGCATTGAAGAACTGGATTCGGAACTCGCCTCGCTGGCCGATGCCGTGCTCGAAGGGGCTTTCGAGGACGCGGCGGGACATCAGACCGAGGCAGGCGCGCCGCCCGCGGCTGTGATGTCAGCACCGGCCGGCCCACCGATCGAGCCCAGGCCTTCCACCCGCGCCGAAGCGCCCATCGAAGCAACCGAATCGGCCGAACCAGAGGCGGAGCCGCAGCCGGCCCGCGCCTCCGTCGCGTCTCTGCCGCCGCCCGGCGCCCAGCCTGAACCCGAGCCGGTTGAACCCGCCGTCCTCCCCGAGCCGACCGTGACCGCAACCGCGCCCAAGACATCGCCCGCGCCGGCGACGGCCCGATCCGGGCGATTTGCCGGCGTTGCCGCCGCAGCGCATGCCGCCGAGCCGGGCACGCGCAAGGTCTGGCTGGTCACCCGTCCGGCGTTGGCGTCGGCGCTTCTGGCCATCAGCAAGCCTGCTGCGAAACTCCCGCGCTCGCAACGCGACACCATCGGATGGTTCGCGGTGTACACGGCCTTCCTGGCGGTGTGTGTCTGGGGATTCCTGCTCCTCTTCCGCAAGCCCTCGGTTCCTGTTCCATCATCTGACCCGGTGGGCATCCTCGGCGAGCCGGCACCCTCGGAAAACTCCTGAATCCCGGCCACGTCTACCGTCTGGGCAGGCATGTCCCTGCGCATCCTCCACATCTCGACCCGGCTCATCCTCGGCGGATCGCAGGAGAACACCGTCCTCAGTTGCGAGGGGCAGGCTCGACTCGGGCATGACGTGCATCTGGCGTTCGGCCCGATCTACGGGCCTGAAGGTTCGATGCTCGAGCGCGTCGAGTCTTTCAACGGCGTGCAGCAGGCCGCCGGCACACAGCCGATCGTCACCCACGAAGTGACCCACATGGTGCGAGACGTCAATCCATTCTCCGACCGGGCCGCACTGTGCGAACTGGAGCGCCTGATCGCGGCGATCGAGCCGGACATCGTGCATACGCACTCGTCCAAAGCCGGAATCCTCGGGCGATTTGCCGCGTGGGAGCACCTGCGCCGGCACCGCGGCACAGGCGCCCGCCGCCCGGGCGTCGTGCACACGATCCACGGGCCGCCGTTCATGCCCCTCGAAGGCGGATGGATGTCTCGCGCGAAGATCCTCGCGACCAACGCGCTTTATGCGGCCCTGGAGCGGCGCGCAGCGCGGCGCTGCCATCTGGTCGTCTGCGTGGCCGACGCGATGCGGACGCAGTTTCTCGATCGCGGCATCGGACGCCCCGAGCAGTACGTCACCGTGCGCAGCGGCATGGAGATCGAGCCCTATGTCTTCCCGCAGGCCGGCGAAGGGCGCGAACAGGTGCGGGCACGCCTGGGACTGCGCGAGGACGACTTCGTCATCGGCACGGTCGCCCGCCTGGCCCAGCACAAGGGACACGACGACATCCTCGACGCTCTGGCACAGACCATGCGTTCGCGCCCCCAGTTCAAACTTCTGTGGGTGGGCGATGGCTGGTGGGCCGATCGCCTGCGCCGTCGCATCGAGGCGCTGGGGCTGCGCGATCGCGTCGTGCTCACCGGGCTGGTCGCGCCTGAACGAATCCCCGGTCTGGTGCGCG
Organism: Cyanobacteria bacterium CYA; assembly: GCA_008363215.1. Lineage (GTDB taxonomy): Bacteria > Planctomycetota > Phycisphaerae > Phycisphaerales > UBA1924 > J022. The sequence goes on along the minus strand of RHKP01000001.1, from coordinate 134,809 downwards.
CAATGGACGTCTTGTGCCACCCCAGTTATCGCGAAGGGCTCCCACGCACAGTGCCCCAGGCGCTGCTTTGCGGGGTGTGTCCGGTGGCCTACGACGTGGACGGCACCGGCGAAATCTGCCGTGAAATGGAAACCGGACGACTGGTCGCGCCCGGAGATGTCAGTGGGCTGGGCGAGGCCCTCCAGTGGCTGGCCGACCATCCGGAAGAACGGCACGCACTGGCGTCGCGCGGACGGGCAGAGTGCATCGAGCAGTTCGATGCGCGGCGGATGGTCAGCCAACTGGAAGAGGTCTATCGGCATGCGCTCGATCGCGTCTGACTGGCTGGCTTGCGTGCTGATGCTCGCCGGCGCTCCGGCCGCCGGACAGTTGCTCGACCTGGGCGGCAACCCGGCACCGGTGATCGACACGTCGACCGCCGCGAGCGAACTGGCCTCGTTCCTCGAAGCGCAGAGCACCGAAATCGCCCTGTACGCCCAAGGGCAGCCCCCCCTCACATGCGCCGCCTCGCTGCGTTCCCTCGCAGCCGCCCTGCTGCGCGATGGGCAGCAACGCGGTGAAGAAGGGGCCGGGCGCCTGCTCGCGGCCCGCACGCTCGTGCGCCTGCTGCCCGACCTCGACGCAGCGTTGACCGAAGGGCACGTCCCCACGCCGATGGCCCGTCTTGCGGCCGAGGATCTGTCGCAACTGGCCTCGTCGCTGCCGGGCGCGCAGGCGACCCTCGACCGCGCCCTGCGCGACGCGCTGGCGCCGCTGACCAACTCGCTCGTCCCCGCCCACAGCCCGCCACCGCTGGCGTCGCTCGCAGCGGCGGCGCAGAACTTCTCCGGCGTCGATCCCGCGCCCTTTGCGCGGCTCGACGAACTTGTGGCCGCAGGACTGGCCTGGCCCTCACACGCACCCTCCGCCGCCCGCACGCATGACGCAGTCGCACGCGCGATGCGCGTGCTCGCTGCGCCCGGCTGGCTTCCGGCCCAGACGCGCCAGTCGCTTGCCGCCAGCCTCACCCGGGCCGTCACCGACCTTGCTGATCGACAAACTGCCGATGTGGCGCTGCTCCAGATCGACCACATCGCCCTGCTGGCCGACCTGATCGCACAAGTCGACGCACTGCATGACGGGGTCCTGCGCCGGGCGACCACCGCCCGAGTCGCAACGCTGGCCCACACACTGGAAACCGATCCGGGCGGCGCGGCGCGATCGGCGCGGGCGCTGCTGGTCGTCTTCTCCGCGCCGGGGCCTGAGGTGATGGAGCGCATGGACCCGTGGATGCCCACCGCCGTGCGGGTGGCGCTGGGCAACGAACTTAAAGCCGTGGAAGAAGCCAGACAGCGCCTCCTGTCGGTCGGGCTGGAGTTGCAGGATCGCTCAGACCCGATGGTCGAGCCGGCCTTGCTCAGCGCCCTGCGCGGCCACCGACAGGCGCGCCAAAGCGTGCTCGACCTGTTCGCGATCGGCGCGATGCTCACCGGCGAAAAGCCCATCGATGGTCAATCGCCCCGCTCGCGCCCGCGCGTGTTGCGTGAGTTCCGTCGCCTGAGCACGCCTCTGCTCGAAGCCGGGCGCGACCTGACCGACCCCGCCAAAGCCAATCAGGCCCGCGCCTTCATCGCGTCGCTGGCGGGCATCGCCCGCACGCTCGAACCGTTTCCCGGCGAGCCGGGGCTGCGCGATGCGGGCAATCCCGGCTCAGGCATGTCCGACTCGGCGCGAGCGCTCTGGAACGCCCTGACCGGCGACCGCGCCGGCGACCTGCTCGCTCAGATCGACCAGGCACGCCAGCAAGTGCGCACAGCCTTGGGCGAGGAAAATCCGGTTGAACGTGCGGCCGACGCCGTGGTCGAACTCGAGCGACTGCACGCGCTGTTGCGCTCGCTCGATGCGGCACACGACGTGCTCTCGGGCGGGCTGGAAGCGGCCAACACCTCGGCATGCCTCGAACTGAGCGAGCACGCGTGGAACGCGGGATTTGGCGAAACGACACAGCGGGCGGCCGACGCAACGGCCTCCGTATTGCAGCACAACGCCTTTGCCGAAGCCGACTTCAGGCTGCTCCGCCTTGTGGCTTTGATCCCGACGTCGAAGACCGCCGCGCAGTTTGACGCGCTTCTCCACCTCGGCTCGATCGACGAATCGACCTGGCCTGGCCGGCAGCGCGCCGCCCTGGCAGCCATCTGCCGCAATCTCGAAGAACTGGCCTCGGCCCGGCTGCGCGGCGAAACCGAACGCGCCACGCGCCTCGAGGACGACACCCGGTCGCGAGCGACACACGTGCTCGAAACGATCGCGAGCAACTGACCTCCTGCTCGCCCGGCAGGCTCCGACCTCACGAAACATTCAAGGTCGGCCGACTCTGCCCCAGCCGCATCGACGCCAGCGCCATCTGCTTCTCAAGATTGTCCAAGACGTGCGCCAGCGCTCTTGGAATCTGATCTCCCCCTGCCGTCTTTGCCTCAAAGTTGGCCGATGGATCGCCCGTGTCCGAGTTACTTCGCAGCGACATGTTGATCGGAATCGCGCCCAGGAACGGGATGTTCAGCCGCTGAGCCATGACCTCGGCCCCGCCGCGGCCGAAGATGTCGTACTCCTTGCCGTCATCCCCGATGAAGTAACTCATGTTCTCCACCACGCCGATCACCTCGACGCCGAGTTGCTGAAACATCCGCACCGCGCGCACCGCGTCGTCCTGCGCCACCTTCTGCGGCGTGCACACGACCACCGCCCCGGTCAGTGGCAGGCTCTGCGTCAGCGTCAGCGGCACGTCGCCCGTCCCCGGCGGAAGATCAATCACCATCGCGTCCAGTTCGCCCCAGTCCGTCCGCTCGATCAACTGCTTGAACGCCCCGTGCGCCATCGGCCCCCGCCAGATCAGAGGCTTGTCCGCGTCGACCATCTTCCCGATGCTGATCGCCTTCACCCCGTGCACCAACATCGGCTGGAGATTGCCCCGATGCACCTGCTGGTCGATCGCGTCGAGCCCGAGCATCGTCGGCAGCGACGGGCCATAAATGTCCCCGTCCAGCAGCCCCACCGCCATCTTGCGCCGGGCGAGCCCCACGGCGATGTTCACCGCTACCGTGCTCTTGCCCACGCCTCCCTTCCCCGCCCCCACCGCGATGATGTACCGAGCGTTGACCGCCGCGGTCAGATCCTCGCCCTGCGCCGGCTGCTTGGTCTTCTGGATCGGCCGAGCCTCTTTCCGCTGCTCGTCAACGAACTCGACCAGCACACGGTTCATCGCCAGATCCTCCCCGGCCGCCAGCGTGTGCACCGCCCGTTCGATCGACTTGCGGACTTCTTCTCGGACCTTGCGATCGGCTCCGCGGGGAAGTGAGACCTTGACGGAGATATTGGCCTCGCACGTGGCCACCCATTGCACGATGTCCGCGCTGACGAGGTCGCCCCCGCCCAGGGGGTTTGGAACCGCCGACAGAGCGTCGAGTATCTGGTCCTTGCTCAATGCCATGTCTTGTCCTTGCAAAAAGAGCCCTTCGGACCGATGCTAGGCAACAGAGCGCCCACGACCTGCCGCCCGTCGGCAATCCGGACCGATCGGCAGACGTTGTGACCTGTAGCAAGGAGATTCCCCATGCGCACATGGACCCGCTCGTTGTGCCTGCTCGCGATGCTCACAGGAACCGCGTTGGCGCAGGAGTCGGCTTCTCAGCCCCCCCTGCTTGCCGGTCCAAGCGTCGCGGAGACCAACATCACCGCACTGACCTCCAACTTCGTCGAGCCCCAGAACCCGCGCCAGCGCCTCGGGGCGGGCCCGGATGCACGCATCCTGCGGGAGTTCATCGCCGAGTGGCGCGAGTCAGGCGATCCGGCGCTGCGCCTGACCCCCGATCAGCAACAGGAAATCGGCTCCATCGCCCGCGACTTCCAGATGCGAATGGCCGAGTTCGAGCGCACCTATGCCCGCGAGTTGCGCCGCCTGCGCGCCCAGGAAGGGCAAACCGGGCCACGCTCAACTCCGCAATCGACGCCCGAGCCGAAGCGCGACGAACCGGCGATGACCCCGATGCAGGAACGAACCCCTGACACCGCCGCCCGCATCGCCGAGTTGGAAGCCCTCCGTCCCAACCCTGCCGACCTGGAAAAGCGCGTCCGGGCCGTGCTCAATGAGCCGCAGCGGGCGGCCCTGGACGCGCGGATCGAGGCGGCGCTCAAGGAGCGGAGCGAGCAGCGGCAGATGGAGCGGATCCAAAAAGAGGTGGCCGACCAGATGGCCCGGCAGGCCCCCACACAGATCAACCTCGATCGGCTGCCACCTCGCGTCCGCCAGCGGATCGAGGCCCTCCCGCCGGACGAGCGCGCGGTCGCCCTGGAGCAACTGCGCGAGCGGTTTGCCGATCGCAGCGGATCCAGATGGGCCGAATCGACGGCTGAGAAGCCCGCTCCGAGCATGGACGCCGTGAACGTCCCGCGCCCGGGTGGTCAATGACCTGTGGATGAGTCGCGGAGAGGCTCCGTACGGACAGTGGTGAAGCCCTCGCATAATGGACACACCCATTGAGAATACGCTGGTTCATTGCCCAATTGAGGCTACGATCAAATGCCGTATATCGGGTGGTTGTGTGCGAATTGTGGCAGTTTGGGCAAAATATTCCCGGGATCACTTGGTCCGCGAAGCGCAAAGAGCCGAATAAGTCGTAGTATTCCCTTGATCTCTCTCTCCTCCAGCGGGGCGCTTTTGCACGAGGCGCCCTGCTTGTTTTTTCTTTCCCGCTTCGCCCCGAACGTGTTCCGGGAACTCCTCCGTACAGTCAGAGGCCTACGGGAGTGCTCATGAACACCCATCGCATTCTGGTCACCGGGGCGGCCGGCTTCATCGGCTCGCACCTCGTCGAGGCCCTGCTCGCACTCGGACACGATGTGGTCGGCGTCGATAACTTCGACCCGTTCTATGAACGAGCGGTCAAGGAGCGCAATCTGCGCGACGGCCGCGAAGTCGCCGACCGACTCGGGGCCAGATACCGCTTCCTCGAACTCGACTTCTGCGAACCTGACTCGGTCGCGGATGCCCTTCGCGGCGTGGAAGGCGTGATCCACCTGGGCGCCAAGGCCGGCGTCCGACCCAGCATTGCCGACCCGGGCGGGTATGTTCGCGCCAACCTCGTGGGCACCACCGTCCTGCTGGAGGAAGCCCACCGCGCTGGATGCCGGCGCGTGCTCATCGCATCCTCCAGTTCGGTCTACGGCGACCAGCACAAGGTGCCCTTCTCAGAGGACGACCGGGCCGATGAGCCCATCAGCCCCTACGCAGCCACCAAGCGCGCCTGTGAACTGCTCGGGCATGCCCACCACCACCTCACCGGCCGGCCGGTGGGTATGTTGCGGTTTTTTACGGTCTATGGGCCAAGGCAGAGGCCTGATCTGGCCATTTCGTTGTTCATGCGGCGCATCGCTGCGGGTCAACCGATCCGGTTGTTCGGCGATGGGCGCTCCAGCCGCGACTACACGTACATCGATGACATCGTGCAGGGCGTGCTGGCCGCCTATGAGAAGATCGATCGGTTCGGGTTTCGTGTGTGGAATCTGGGAAGCGATCGTCCCACGGCGCTGGACGACCTGGTGTCGACCATCGCCGGGGTGGTCGGGCGGGAGCCGATCATCAAGCGGGCGCCGATGCAGCCGGGTGACGTGGAGCGGACGTGGGCCGATCTGTCTCGCGCGCGGGCGGAGTTGAATTACAACCCCGCCACGCATCTGCGTGACGGGGTCGCCAGTCAGTGGGCCTGGATGTCCGAACCGGGCGGGGCGTGAGGTCATTCACCGCCAACCGAGAGCACACCGGAGATCACCTGGTCATTACCGCCGCCGGACGACTTGCCGGCCCCCGAGTTGGCCACGTCGCCTGCGTCACCCGCACCGCCGCTGGAGCCGCCGACCAGATCACGGATCGCCGGGGCGAGGCGTTCGGAGACCATTGCCTGCAGCGCATTCCACTCCGAGCGCGTGCCGATGCCTTCCCAGAGGATCAGCCCCTCGGCGCCGGCTTCCTGCGAGACGCTGATCGCCTGGCGGATGTTCAGATCGTTGAGCCAAAGGCGCTCAGGCCACTGCATGTAGTAGCGGAGTGAAATGATGGGCAGGACGGGCTTGCCATGGGCCAGGCGGCGTGCCTCGGCGACGTTGGAGAAGATGAACTGGTAGTTGCCCCGGTCGCGGTTCTGCCGGTTGAGCGGCATGTCGGAGCGGAAGTTGTTGCCCGCCACCGTCCACTGCTGGGGGTAAATGCTCGGCACCACCACGTCCATCTCGTCGTAGAGAGCCTGGCACTTGTCGTTGATCCGCGAGGCGCGGTGCGTCAGGTCGCCGTACCCGATGGTGCCGCGCGGAGTCTCTTCCGGGCAGTAGTACCGGAGTTTCGGGAAGTTGAAGTAGGTCCACCTGGCGTTGGGACGCAGCCGCTTGCACTCGCGGATCGTCTCGATGTAGAACCGCAGGGCCATCTCGTCATAGGTGTCGTAGACGTACTGGAGACGCTCGGCTGCGGGAACCGCGAAGTACTCGTCCCTCCGCGTCTCGCGGACGGCGTCACGCCAGTCGAGAAGGAAGTCAAAGTCCTCGGCATGCACCGGCCCGTCGTCGTTTCGGATGTTGCGCGTCCGCTCCCAGTACGGACGCCAGCGCTCGTAATCGATGACCACGATGCCGGTGAAGTCCTCCGGCACATAGCGGTCCATGTCGCGGGCCAGTTTGCGCCAGTGCGCGTCCCACATCTCGGGGTGCAGTTCAAACATGTGAATGCCGGGCCTGGGGAACGCGCCCACCTTGAACTGCGTGAGGAAAATCAGATCCCGGCTGACCGCCGCACCGCCGAAATTCACGTTCGACTGCCAACTCGGATCGGCCAGTTCGGCGAACATGCACACGGCCCAGTACACCGTAAAGTCCTGATTATCCGATTCCTGCTGCACCATGCCCGCGGCTTCGGCCGAGGGCGCAAGCGGCGCAAGTGAAAGCCCGGCGGATGCGATCAATGCTCCAAGAACATGCTTGACTGACATGGTGATTGCCTCGCGTTGGTTCAGACCCGTACTCGACCTGTGACAATGGGAGAAACAGAGCGACCATGAGCAAGCCCGCAGGCCCGGCATCCTGGCTGACCGGCACCTTCTGTGACGAACCTGACGCCTGTAACGGCCCCCGCGGAGCCCGACGCCGTGCAACTCGGAACCTGGTGTCGGCGATGGCCCTGCTGGCGCTGGGACTGGCGGGCCTCGGCATCGTGCCGGTGCCCGGGTGGATTCCCGAACTGCTCAGTTCGTTGCTGCCCCTGATCGGGATTCTGGGACTCACCCTGGTCGCCCTGGCGCTATGGCGGCCAAGCCGCTTCGGGCTGATTACCGCAGGCCTGGTCGTCCTGCTCGTGCTGGGACGACTCTCTGCGGGCCTGTGGACCCGTCACCTGGCGCCGGCCAGGCCGGGCGATCAACGCCTGAGCCTTCTGCTCATCAACGCTTATGCACTCAACGAAGATCCGGAATCGCTGTTGCGCATCATGGACGACCAGCAGGCGGACGTAACCATCATCACCGAGCCCCCGCCCGGGCTCATGAAGCCGCTGCGGGCGCTCGAAGAGGCGCCGGGTTCCTCGCACGTCCTGCTTCGCTGCCCGCCCACCCGCGGCGAGCACTCCTGGATCGTGGTCCGATCACGCTTCCCGGCCGAACTGGTGACCGATCCGCACGACGGAGTGCTCGACTGCCTCGTGCTCGGGCCCCAAGGCCCCATCCGCCTCATCGCCTGCCACCTGCTGTCTCCTCGCACACCGGGGCGGTATGCACAGGCTCGGGAGCAGGTGGCGCGTGTGATCGAGCAAGCGCACACCGAGCCGGCGCCATTGGTGATCGCCGGCGACTTCAACGCCGCCCCGACGTCCCATCTCTCCTCGCATCTGGCGCGACAGACCGGGACGCGCCGGTCCAAGCCATTCACCGCCGGTGGCACCTATCCGGCCGGCTTGCCCCGTCCGTTTCGCGTGGCTATCGACGACGCATTGATCGGCTCGGATTGTTCCGTCGTCTCCTGGCGGACAATCGGTCTCCCGGGGTCGGACCACCTCGGCGTCCGAATCGACCTGGCGTGGCGTGCATCCCCTTGATCCGGGCAGCAACCCACCCCGTGAACTCCCTCCTCGGGCGCTCGTATGGAGCAGATCGGAACAACAGGCCGATTCGCCGAGGCACGGGTTGATCCGTCCGCGGGCAAGGCCCGATCTATGCTCTGTCTCTTTCGCCCGGTTGATTGAGAGGGTCTTGCTCCGTGGATCGCATCCAGATGTATCTGGACATCGTGCCCCTGCCCGTGCTGATGGCCATCGGCCTGATCGGCGGGGTGGTGGTGCTGATGATCCCCTCGTCGATGCGACTGACTCTGTTTCTGACCGGACTACCGATATGGCTGGCGTTGAGCCGCTTCCCGGCGCTGGGCCCCGTTCAGGCGGTCAGCAAGGCCACCGGCATGTTCTACTTCGCCGTGATCGCGTTCGCCGCATTCACCCAGCCCGGCCCGAAGCGTCATATCCCGAACATACTCTGGCTCTACCCGCTTCTCGGTTTCTTGAGCATCTTCTACGTGCTCGGGGCCGAAGACCGGGCCATTGCCATCATTCTGCGCTTTCAGTGGCTGTTCCTGACCCTGGCCGCGATCATGGTGGTGCGGACCATCACCACCGAGCGTCAACTCAAGCACGTGTTGCTGACGCTGGCGATCGGCGAGGCCATCTCGACCTTCATCGCGTTCCTGGCGGTGGTCAAGGACCCCGGGGCGGCCTTTGCGGGTGGTCTGGGACGCGTGCAGCCCTGGGGCGCCAACCAGAACCACGTGGGCCCGATCTTCGTGCTCGGCGCGCCGCTGGCCCTGTATTTTGCCCTGCGCCTGCGCGGGCAGTTCATGCGTCTGGCGGCGCTGGGCGCCGCGGGCCTGGGCTCGATCATGGGCCTGCTCACCGCCAGCCGTTCCGTGGTCTTCCCCCTCGCCGGCCTGTTGGCGGTGGTGGGATGGGAACTTCGGCGCAAGCCGATGGTGGTCATCGGGGCGGCCGTGGTGACTATCCCCATGCTGATCTACGCCGGGGGGTTCGTCGCCAGCGCCAACGTCGACCGCCTCGGCACTCTGGAAAGCGAACGCTTCGACCGCTGGCAGGAATACCTCGGCGTCATCATGGAGCACCCGGTTTTCGGCATCATGTTTGAGACCGGCGAACTGGCGGCCAGCGAGGAAGAGATCGGCGGACACGCGCACAACGCCTACCTCGACGCGCTGCGGGTGTACGGGCTTTCCATGTGCGTCCCGCTCTTCGGCCTGGGGTTGTGGAGCAGTTGGTGCGCCTTCAAGGTCTGGAAGCGACGCAAACTCTTCTGCTCGGACAACCTGCTCATAACCATGCTCTTCGTCTTCATGGGCATGGTCTACATGCACGGAATGGTCACCATCGTCATCTACTACCCCAACTACACGTGGTCCTTCTTCCACGTGCTGCTTTCGGCCCTGTTCATCACCATGGCTTCAAGCAGGGGGCACGAACTCGTGTCCGAGTTGCCGCCGACCTGGCACTGGGACCAGATCGACTACGAAGCCATGCCCGACTGGAGCCGGCCCTACCCGAAAGAGCCGGTGTTGGCCGGCGAGGTCAACCGCTGATCGAAGCCAGCAGGGGACGGAGGATCTCCTGGTCGGCGCTGACGGCCGCGCGGATGTGCGCGATGGTCGCCTCGCTGGGCGGCGCGGGCCTGGGCGGGGCCTTTGGCAACACCTTGCCGCGCACCCGGTCCTTGATGTCCGACGAGAGCAGCGGGCGAATGAGTTTGCGATAGAGCGGATTATGCGCGACAAGCCGCCACGGCCCGCGCATCACCGGCTTGTTCTCGCTCCTGTTGAACACCTTGTCGGTCTCGATCAACTCGCTGCGCGGCTCGATGCCCAGCAGGCGGCAGATCTGCTCGCACCAGCCGACACGATTGGAGACATAATCCTCGAACCGGATGATGCACACGCTTTCGCGGCCGAAGGTCTCCAGCCACGGCTGCACCTGCATCGCATAGCGCGAGTAGTTGATCAGCGAGGGGAACTCGCGCACGGCCTGATCGATGTCGCCGGGCATGTTGCCGCGCGCGTACTCGTGAAAGTGGTGGCTGATGGCCCGCTTCACGGGGTCGCGCACCAGGTAGATGATCTTGAGATCAGGCCCGCAGACCCGAAGCGCCCGCGACGGCACGCCCTCAAAGTCAGGTCGCTTGGTGTACGCGGTTGACGCCTCGGCACACACCTGCCCGGGCTTGGCGCGGGCAAACAGCGCCTCGTAGCGCGCAAGGCCATCGGGTGTGAGCACGTCGTCGCGGCACAGGTTCTCCGGCTCCTTGTCGAGCGGGAAAAAGATGCGCGGGTTGGTCTCCAGGTCGCGGAAAAGCGTCGTGCTCCCGCACTTCATCCCGCCGATGATGAGAAACCCCGGAACGCTCATGCCCGTGCTCGCTCGATGAATCGCTTGTACTGATCTTTCGGCCCGCCGGTGGCGGTCGGCGGCGGCGGCGCGATCTTCAACCCGGCGTGGATCAGTGCCTTGCGGTACCCGTGCACCGGGTCGGTCGTCGTGCGCCAGTCGGCCAGCACGTCGGTGCTGCCCTGCTTGTAGCGATCGATGTTTGCAGGATCGGTCGCGTCGCGCAGCGCCCTCGTCAGATCGTCGATCTGGCCGCTCCGGAACAGGCGCCCGTTCTGTCCGTCGCGTACGAGTTCCACGGCCGCGCCCACGATATCGCTGGACACCATCGCCACACCGCAGGCCGCCGCCTCGTTGATGACCAGCGCCCAGGGTTCGTAGATGCTGGGAAGGCACAGCAGGTCGCAGGCCTTGTAGACGGCCGTCACGCGGCGCTGCTCGTCGATGAACCCCGGCCACAGAAAGCGCCCGCTCAGTTCAGCAGGCACGCGCCCCTTGAGATCCTTCTCCAGTGGTCCTGAGCCGACGATGACCACGTCCCACTCCGGGCGCTCGCCGGCGATGCGCACAAACGCGTCGATGAGCAGATCGACGCGCTTCACCTCGGCCAGCCTGCCCATGAACACGATGCGCCGGCGCGAGTCGGCGAGCCCGAACTCCTTCTTGATCGCCTCGACCTCTCCCGGCCCGACCGACGCGATTTCGTCGTAGTCAGGCTCCTGCGGCACGTAGAACGTCGCGTCAGGACGCGAGCCGTAGCGCTGGAAGTAGCGGTCTCCGAACTGCCCGCAGCACAGCACGCCGGTGGCTCCTTCGATCATGCGCGTCAGGAAGAAGGTCTTGAAGGCGCGGGCAAAACCGGTGGCGCGGTCACCATGCACATTGCTGTCGCCGAAGATGTAGTGCGGAATGCGCCGCGATCGGAGATAACGCAGGACGCGGAACCGGGCGGCGTCGGCAAAGCCGATCATGGCGACGACATCCGGCCTTTCGTTCTTCAACCAGTCGATGATGCGCCCGCCTCGCTTCCACTCGCCCGGAAACCGCCTGGGGCTGCTGCGCCCCTTGGCGTATTCCCCCGGACCGAAGTGCTTTGTGTGAATTTCCGGGGCATAGTCCAACTTCCACGGAAACACGTTGTACTCGTGCGTGAAGAGGCTGTGCAGTTCGACTTCGGGAATCTCGCGCGCCAGACGCCTGTGCTGGTGCAGCCGATACGGACTCGGCGCGTTGGCGATGATCGCGAGTTTCGGCCTTTCTGTGCTCATCGCCCCGTCCCCCTGGCACGATCGTACATGTCTTCAAAGCGCGCGGCGATGACCTGCGGATCGAGATGCTCAAGCACCCACGCCCGTCCCCGCTCGCCCATCACCCGCCGTCGATCGGCATCCTCGAGCAACCCCCCGACGGCGTGAGCGAACGCATCCGGCGTGCGCTCGGTGATCACCGCCCCGCCCGATGATTCCAGTTCGCTCCAGATGTCCACGCCCCGCGTAGTGACCACCGGCGTGCGGCAGGCCAGCGACTCGGGGAAGACAAATCCGAAGTTCTCCTGGCTGGTCGGCAATGCGAATACGTCAGCCCGCTCGTACAGCGAAACCTTCTTCATGCCCGTCACCAGCCCGAGCAGTCGCACCTCGTCGCGCAGTCCTGACTGCTCGATCAGGTCGCGGATCTCCCGTTCGTACTCACCCTCGCCTGTGCCCGCGACCAGCGTGCGGCAGCGCACGCCGCGCTTCTTGAGTTCGCCGGCCGCCCGAACCAGAACGTCCACACCCTTCTTGAAGTGGATGCGGCTGAGGAACAGCACGATCGGCACGCCCGGTTCGATGTCGCCCGTGCCCGCGGGTCCGAACGCTCCATCAGCCAGATCAGGGCCGGGCAGCGTGCGATACGGCTCGATATCGAAGATCAGCGGCACCACCGCGCCCGTGCCGCGCGGATACCACTTGCGCGATTGCTCCAGTTCGGCGTCGGCGGTGCAGTGCACCAGGGCCGCCTCCTCGAGCGTGCGACGCCCGCCCAGGGCGAGATAGACCTTCTTCTTCGGCGTCTTCTGGGCCATGCACCAGTCGTCGAGCATGCCGTGCACGCTGAGCACGTAGGGCGTTCCCATCGCCCGTGCCATGCGCGCCAACTGGTTGTTGGAACTGGTCCAGCAGGCGTGCAGATGCACGACGTCGGCTCGCTGTATGGACGGGCGGATGTCATCGAGTTGGGCACGCTTGTACAGCGCCGCCGGCAGGGCGGGCGGCGCGATGACGCGCACGCTCGGCGCGCCGGCAGTTCCGGCTTTCCATGCCGCGGGAATGTCCGTGTCGTCGCACGTAAGCAGTTCGACCTCGTGCCCGCGCGAGGCCAGCAGTGCGCACATGTCGAGCACGGCACGGACCACGCCGCCGTCCGCCAGATTGAAACGGGTCAGATAGTGCAGCAGTTTCATGGCCGGTTCCCGCGCATCAACTCGGCGCCTCTCCGCGATCGGCCCGGCGCATCTCCTCCATCTTCAGGCAGATCTCGTACTCATACAGCGCCTGGAGCGCGCAGTACGTCAGCCCCGGACGCCCGTCGAGAAACCCCAGTTTCACGAAATACAGCAGCACGAACTTGAACGCCGGTCGAAACGGCAGCCGGAAGGAGAGGTTCTTGGCCTCCAGTCGCCGCGTGTTCGCATCGCTCGAAAACAACGCCGCCCAGTCCACCGGGCGATCACGCAGCGCCTTCATCTGCTCCACGGCCTCGTAGGTCGAGTAGCGGTTGTGCCGCTCAAGCCACTCAGTGATGCCCTTGCTGAAGTTGTAGTGGATGAAGTGCTCGCGCAGATACCCGTGCTTGCCGTTGATGGTCGGTGTCGGGTTGACCATGCGCTCAAAGCGGATGTGGGCCGGCTTGAAGAACCGCATGATGTTTCCGGGCGGCATCGAGCGCCGAAGCCAACACCCACGGAACATGTTCTTGCGCCCGCAGTAGTAGGCCACGCACTTCTCGCCCGGGTCCGACGCGATGCGGCAGATCTCGGCGCGCAGTTCCGGCGTCATGTGTTCGTCGGCGTCAAGGTAAAACACCCAGGGATGCTTGAAGTTGATGTGCTCCATCGCCCAGTTCTGGTGCGGCCCGCGCCCGTCGTAGGCCCGCTGGAAAAACCGCACCCCCCGTTCGCGGCAGATCTCTTCGGTCCGGTCCGAACTGATCGAGTCGAGCACCACGATGTCATCCGACCAGGCCACGCTGTCCAGGCAACTGGGCAGGTTCTGCTCTTCGTTCAGCGTCTGGATGAAGATCGAAACGCTCATGCGGGGAGGTCGAAGGTGCGCTCCGCAGCGCGGATCCAAATATAGGGCTGACCGACGGGGTGATCGCTCGCACCTGTTACGTCGGCCCGTTCATGGGGGTTTTCAAGTGATCTCCGGCTTCCGGACCCGTATACTCTGCCCGCATGCGTCCGAACCCGGCCTTCAATCTCTTCCGACTTACCGGGCGGCTCGTCCGGCAGCGCATGTGACGCGTTCCCCACTTTTGCACACGCGCAAGGGGCTCTGCGTCTGGCGGAGCCTCGGCTCGTTTGTACACTCCTTCCCCCTGACCCGGGTATTCACATGAGCACCGACGCCACTTCCTCCGCATCGCCACAAGCCCCCGCCGACGGGCACCGCTACTCCCCCGCCCTGGCCGGTCAGATCGAAACCCGGTGGCAGGTCTGGTGGGATGAACAAGGTACCTATCATATTCCAAACCCGAGCGACCCGATCTTCGATGCCTCACGCCCGAAGTTCTACTGCCTGGACATGTTCCCCTATCCCTCCGGCGCGGGGTTGCACGTGGGACATCCGGAGGGGTACACCGCCACCGACATCGTGTGCCGCTTCAAGCGCATGAGCGGGTACAACGTGCTGCACCCGATGGGCTGGGACGCTTTCGGGCTCCCGGCCGAGCAATACGCCATCCAGACCGGCGTGCATCCGGCCATCACGACCAGGCGGGCGATCGACAACTTCCGGCGGCAGTTGAAGCGATTCGGATTCTGTTACGACTGGTCGCGGGAGTTCGGGACGATTGATCCAGACTACTACAGGTGGACCCAGTGGATCTTCCTGCAGATCTACAACGCCTGGTTCGACGCCGAGCAACAGCGGGCGCGCCCGATCAGTGAATTGGTGGACGAGTTCGCTGCCGGCAAGCGGCGCGTGCGACTGAACCCGGCGGCCACGGAATACACCGGCGCCGGCGACCTGCCGGGCGGCACACGCATGGCGCCGTGGAACGAACTCGACGCCGACGTGCAACGGATGATCATCGACTCATACCGGCTCGCGTACGCGGCCCGGCAGACGGTCAACTGGTGCCCCAAACTCGGCACGGCGCTTGCCAACGAAGAAGTGATCGACGGGCGCAGCGAGCGCGGCGGATTCCCGGTGTTCCGCAAGCCAATGCGTCAGTGGATGTTCCGCATCACGGCCTATGCGGATCGGCTGCTCGACGCCCTGGCGGACGTGTCGTGGCCGGAGTCGACCAAGACTCAGCAGGCCGAGTGGATCGGCCGGAGCGAAGGCGCGGAGGCAGATTTTCCGATTCTGGATCAAGAAGGCCACCCTTCAGGCCAGGCCCTGCGCGTGTTCACCACGCGCCCGGACACGATCTTTGGGGCAACCTACATGGTGGTCGCGCCCGAGCATCCGCTGGTCGATGAGGCCATCGAGTCTCCGACGCCCGAGACCGACGAAGCGCGGCTGCGGGCGTATGTCGAATCGGCCCGCAATCGCTCCGACGTCGAGCGGATGGAGAGTAAGGAGAAGACCGGCGTCTTCACCGGGCGCTTTGTCAAGAACCCGGCGACCGGCGAGCCGATCCCGGTGTGGACAAGCGACTACGTACTCATGGGCTACGGCACCGGCGCGATCATGGCCGTGCCGGCCCACGACGATCGCGACTGGGCATTTGCCAAGCAGTTTGATCTGCCGATCGTGCAGGTGGTCGAGCCGGCGAACGGGCAGGCGCCCGATGACAAGCCCTTCTGCGATGAGGGCGTGGCGATCAACTCGGCCAACGAGGCGGTGTCGCTCAACGGGCTGCCGACGCGCGAGGCCAAGCGACTCACGATCAAGTGGCTCGAGTGTAAGCAGATCGGCACGAGGCGCATCAACTATCGGCTGCGTGACTGGCTGTTCAGTCGGCAGCGCTACTGGGGCGAGCCGTTCCCGATCGTGTGGGACGCGAGGGGAAATCATCACGCGGTGTCGGAGGACCATCTGCCGGTGACGCTGCCGGACATGGCCGACTACGCGCCGGTGGAGAGCGACGACCCGCAGCCGCTGCTGGGCAAGGCGACCGAGTGGCTGTCAACCACGGCCGGGCAGGTCGGGGTGCGCGAACTTGATCCCGCAACGCCGGTCACGCGCGAGACCAACACCATGCCCGGCTGGGCGGGTAGTTGCTGGTACTACCTGCGCTACTGCGACCCGCACAACGCCGAGCGGTTCGTGGGCGAAGAGGCGGAGCGGTACTGGATGGGCAGTCAGCAGGCACGAGGGCATGAAGGCACGGGGGTACGAAGCAACGGAGCGACGAAGGGAACGTCGTCCCCCCGGGACGAATCAGAGCCACGGAGTGGCTCTGCCACCCAAGGCGGCGTCGATCTGTACATCGGCGGGTCGGAGCATGCGGTGCTGCACCTGCTGTATGCGCGGTTCTGGCACAAGGTGCTGTTCGATCTGGGGCACGTGTCGACGGACGAGCCGTTCGGGAAGTTGTTTCACCAGGGGCTGATCACGAGTTTTGCGTTCCAGCGGTCCGACAAGACCCTGGTGCCGGCCGACGAAGTCTGGGAACTGCAGTACAACGATGAGTCCGGTGGCTTTGCCAAGGCCAAGCCTGCGCTCGGCGACGCCATGAGTTGCGGAATCGATGCTCCGGACCTGCCAAAGGAAATTTACGAGACACTGACGAAGACCGGCAGCGCGTTCGTGCGTTTCGGCAGCAATGCCGATGTCATCGCAGGCCACCTCCGGGACGTCGAGTTGCTCACGCAGATCACGGCCAAGATGTCCAAGAGTCTCAAGAACGTGGTGAATCCCGACGACGTGATCGCCGAGTATGGCGCCGACACGTTCCGGCTGTACGAGATGTACATGGGCCCGCTGGAGGCGAGCAAGCCGTGGAACACGCGCGACATCATCGGGCTGTTCCGGTTCCTCCAGCGTGCGTGGCGGCTGTGTATTGATGAAAACACCGGGCACGTGCACACAAGTGCGCAAGCCGATGCGGGCACCGAGAAACTGCTGCACCGCACGACTCATCGCGTCGGGCGCGACATCGAGAAGTTGAGTTTCAACACTGCGATTGCGGGCATGATCGAGTTCGTCAATGCGGCCTCGACGTTGACGAGCGATCAGATGGATCGATTCGTGCGGGTGCTCTCGCCGTTCGCGCCGCACATGGCCGAGGAACTCTGGCACCGGCTGGGGCGGCAGGGCGCGTCGGGATCTGTGGCCCTGCAATCGTGGCCGACGTACGACGAGGCGATGCTGGTCGATTCGGAGATCGAGATACCGGTGCAGGTGCTGGGCAAGTTGCGGAGCAAGATCACCGTTCCGGCCGACGCAGGCGAGGACGCGGTGCGCCGGGCCGCACTTGCCGACCCCCGCATCGCCGAACTGATCGCCGGCAAGACAGTGCGCAAGGTGATCATCGTCCCCGGGCGGCTGGTAAACATCGTCGCCAACTGAAGCGAGTACGA
Organism: Cyanobacteria bacterium CYA; assembly: GCA_008363215.1. Classification (GTDB taxonomy): domain Bacteria; phylum Planctomycetota; class Phycisphaerae; order Phycisphaerales; family UBA1924; genus J022. Next base: position 117,626 of record RHKP01000001.1, on the reverse strand, counting down.
GCCCGAAGCGCGAGCGAGAGAAGAAACGAAGAGGATTCCACTTCAGAGCGTTTCCTCGTAGCCTGTGCGCCCCGTTGCGTCCTCTGCGTGCCGCTTCAGGTCGCGCGTACCTCCCGCACCAGCACCACACAGTGGGCCTCGATCGCCCGACCTTCGCCCACGGCGTCCACCTGCTCGTGCGTCTTGCCCTTCACGTTCACGCGGTCGGTCGGCAACTCGAGCAGGCGTGCAAGATTGCCCCGCACCTCCTCCTTGCGTTGGCCCAACTTGGGGCGCTCCAATATCACCGTGGCATCGACATTGACCGGCTCATACCCCCGTTCTCGGACGAGGCGCAGCGCCTCGCACAGGAAGTCGGCCGAATCGCGCGACTCGTGCCGCGGATCGTCATCTGGAAAGACCTGCCCAATATCAGGGAGCGCCAGTGCCCCAAGCAGCGCATCGGTGACAGCGTGTAGCAGCGCGTCACCGTCGGAGTGGCTGACCGGGCCGCGATCGTGCTGGAAGTGGACGCCTCCGATGACGAGCGGGCGGCCCGGGCCGGTCGGTGGCTGCGGCACAAGGCGATGGAGGTCATACCCGTGTCCGATGCGCAGGATCGGCGCGGAAGCGGCGGGGCTCTGGTCGCCTCGGCTCGGGGTGTGTGCAGGCATGGGTGAAGTCTACCGATAAGTCGAGAGCGAACGTGCCCGGGCACGGGGGCGTATGCTCTTCGACACTGGAGACGCTGATGAAGAACTTCAACGTGATCCTGGGGGCCGCCGTCATGTCCTGCCTGCTGCCGGGGTGCATGTACCGTCCAGGCGGGGCGATGATGAGTCTGGACCGGTTCACCTACGAGAGCACGGTGTACGAGCCCAAGACGCTGACCCTGATTGATACCCGCACCAGCGAGGTGCTGTGGACGATGGAGGTGCCGGTGGGGCAGCGGGTGACGGTGGAGTTCTACGAGAACAAGTCCAAGGGTTATGCGGACTATCCCGACGTGATGCGTTGGGAGGTTCAGAAGGCCGACGCTCTGGACTCGGTGCTGCGCAGCCAGATCTCGGTGCCGGACCGGTGGTCGCGTCGGCTGGACATGACGCTGCGGGAGGTGCCCGAGTTCTACCCGGGAGCCGAAGCCAGCGCGACGCCCTGAATGGAAGCGCGGTTCGTCACCCTGGAGTCTGCGGGCGATCAGGCCCGCGCGTCCGACGGCTCGGTGCTGGCGCGGTATCTTGACGGCGAGCATGCGCCGTGCCCGGTGTGCGAGTACGACCTGTTCAAGGTGAACGGGTCAGAGTGTCCAGAGTGCGGGTCGCCGATTCAGTTGGGGGTAGTCTCGCCGCACGCTTGCCCGGGGCCCTGGCTGCTCGGGGTGATCGCCTTTGCGCTGGCGCTGGGCTTTGACGGCGTGGTGCTGCTGCTGATGTTTGTGCCGATGCTCGCCCAGGGCGTACCCGCGTTCAGCGCAGCGCCGCAGTTCTGGGCGCTGTACCTGATGATGTGGTGCCTGGGTGGAGCCTCGGCGACGGGGTTGACGCTGGTGCTGCGTCGAAAGCGCCAGTGGCAGAGCCACCCCGTGAAGAAGCAGCGGCGACTGGGCTGGATGGTGTTTCTGGGAGTGGGCTTCGGACATGCCCTGTGTGCCGGCTCAGTCGTAGCGCTGCTGGTCCTGTGATCTGAATCGCAGAGCATTGGAACGACGGCGCACATTGAAGTCTTTTCCCATGCTCTCTGCCGGGCTTCGAGAGGTTCATTGCAGAAAGAGGGACGCGCCGACAGGCAGCAGGCGATTTCAAGGCCTCGCCATACGAATCCCAGTCCTGTGCGTCTCTCTCCCGCTCCAGGTCAGCCGGTGGTTCACACTCCGAACCCCGCATCACTCAAGCCGGTGTTCCCACCGCGTCTTGAGGTTGTGCTCCACCCCCAGCAGGTCGAGCACCTTGCCGGCCATGAAGTCGACGATCTCCGACACGCTCTTGGGCAGCAGGTACAGCCCCGGGTTGGTCGGGCACACGATCGCACCGGCCAGCGTCAGCGCCCGCATGTTCTCGATGTCGATCAGGTTCAGCGGTGTCTCGCGGTGGCACACGATCAACGGACGACGTTCCTTGAGCGTCACGGCCGCGGCTCGCGAAAGCAGGTTGCTGCCCGAACCGGTGGCGATGGCCCCCATCGACCTGCTCGAACAAGGCAGGATCACCATCCCGTCGTGCAGAAAACTGCCCGAGGCGATGACCGCGCCGACGTTCTTGTTGGGGTGGATGGTCAGGCGCAAACGCCAGGCTTCAACGTCGCGCGGCGCGGGTCGACGCACCAGCCCGGTCGGAGGCTCGCCTTGCCCGAACACATGGGGCAGCAGGGCCTCCATGTCCAGTCGATGCACGCCTGCCTCATCGGCCAGCAACTGCCTCCCGTACTCGCTGACCACCAGATGGACCTGGCGTCCTGCGTCCAGCAGCAGTTCGAGCAGCCGAATGGCGTATGCGGCCCCGGAGGCGCCGGTGATGCCCACGACAATCGGGCGGATGGGGCGTTGGGGCGGCATGGGTGCGGGGAATGGTAGTCGTGGGCCTGGCGCCCGGAGCCGGAGTACAGTGTTGGAGTTTGACGCGGAGGACAAGCGTGCGGGCACAATCACGGCTGGGCTGGATACTGGCAGGCGGCACGATCCTGGCCTCACTGGGCTGCGTGGGATATTCGTCCTATCCGAAGGTCGAAGGCGGCGCGCCGAGCAGCCCCAACTTCATTCACATGCGCCCGGTGATCGCCGAGTCGCTCAAAGCCGTCATCGAAAAGTACCACCCGCAGGACGCCGGGCCGTATGCGGTGAATCTCCCGATCGGCATCACAGAGACCGGGCGCGACGAAGTGATGAAAGCACTGGGCGCGCAGGCGATGGACCTGACGCCCCGCACTGAGCACCTGCCGATCTATCACGTGGGGCGCGTGTGGGTGCGCGGCGCCGACGCCAAGGTCGACATCGTCCGCCCCATCCTCGAACTGGGTCGGCTTCCTGGCGGGCAGCCGACCTACCAGGGCGTGACGGTCTGGCTCGACGGCGGCATAAACAACTGGTGGGTCGAGATGATCCAGCCTTGGTCGATCGGCGTGGTCGAGCCGCCCGAGTTGCACTACGTCGTCGAGCATCCGCCCGAAGAGTCGTCCCGGGACCAGGCTGCACCGGCCGAAGCCGGTGCCCCGCCCCAGGAGCCGCGGGAGTGACGGTGGGCGCCGCGCCGCACCCAGCACGGACGTCCGCATCCGGTCCGCCGGGCGGAACGGCGCGCAATCTGATCGGCATCGCGAGTGAACCGATCGAGCGCATGCGCGGCATCGTGCGTGAGGCCCGGCGCATCGAGCCCAGCCAGGTGCTTCAGGGGCGCCTCGTCGCCAGTGTTTTCTTTGAGGACTCGACCCGCACCAAGACCAGTTTCGTGCTCGCCGCCCGAAACCTCAGCGCCACGACCATCGACCTTTCCACCGGCTCCAGTTCGGTGAACAAGGGCGAAACAGTCATTGATACCGCCGGAACTCTGTCCGCGATGGGCGTTGACGCGGTCATCGTCCGCGCCAAACAGTCGGGCGTGCCCGGGCTGATCGCCCGTCATCTGCCCGGCATGTCCGTCATCAACGCCGGCGACGGGCGTCACGAGCACCCGACGCAGGCACTGGGCGACGCCCTGACGATCGCCGAGGCATTTGATCGGCAGGATCTGGACTTCTCCGGGCTGCGCGTGGCGATCGTGGGCGACATCAATGCCTCGCGCGTGGCACGCTCGAACATGGCGTTGCTGCGCGGGCTTGGGGCCTCGGTCGTGTGTGCCGGCCCGCCCACGCTGGTCTCGGGCTCGCTGCGCTCGCTCGGCGTCGACGTTGTCTGGTCGATGGATCAGGCGATGGACGGCGCCAACGTGGTGATGATGCTGCGGATCCAGTTCGAGCGATACGCCGCCGGGCGCGGCGCCATTTCCTCGCCACGCGAGTACCGCCAGATGTTCGGGCTGACCGACGAGCGTTCGCGCCGTCTGGGGTCCGACGTCGTGGTGATGCACCCGGGCCCGACCAATCGCGGGCTGGAGATCGATCCGGCCGCCGCCGACGGGCTGGTTCCCGGCGGGGCGCGCTCGCTCATCCGCACGCAGGTAGCCAACGGCGTGCGCACGCGGATGGCGGTGCTGCGCGACTGCCTCACTCCGGGCTGATGCGAAGTGCCCGGGCCGCCTGCCCCACCGAAGCGCCCTCGACGAGAAAGGTCTTCTCGGGCGACGCCGACCCGCTGACCAGCGTGACCTGTCGCGCTTTCACACCGATCGCCTGTGCCAGCAGGGTGGAGATGGCGCGATTTGCCTTCCCCGCTTCGGGCGGGGCAGCCACGCGGATCTTGACCCGATCGCCGAGCAGACCGGCCACCTGGTCGCGCCGCGCCCCCGGTACTGCCTTGACACGGATCAATACGCCTCCCTGGCCTTGTTCGATCGGGCCCACGGGGCAGGATATGCGTCCGAGAACGAGATTGGGTGGATCGCGCAACGGCTTGAGGTACACTGGGTTGGCTTCGAATCCGATGCGGAGGGGATGATGATGCGAGCAGTGGTGCTGACCGGGGTGGTTGTGGTGAGTTGCGCCCAGGCCCACGGACAGTTGCGCCCAGACCAGGTGCTGGTGGTCTACGACTCGCGCCGCGCTTCTCAGCGGGACGTGGCCGAGTTCTACGCCGGGTCGGCCAAGGTGCCGGGCGGAGTCGGGGGGCGACCCGGGGTGTACCCGCAGGTCCACGTGTTCAACCTTCAAACCTCGGGCGTAGCAGCCGCCAGCCCGGGGAACATTTCCTACGCCGACTTCGTCACGCTCCTGCGCGACCCGATTCGAGCGCACCTTCAATCGGAAGGTCTGGCGCGTCAGATCCGGTGCATCGTGCTGACCAAGGGCGTACCGCACCGGATCGAGGACACCGACAATGCGCTCGTGGGCGACCAGCCTTCCAACATGTATCAGGAGTTCCTGCTCGGCGACGCCAACTGCGCCAGTGTGGACAACGAACTTGTGCTGCTGTGGACCGACCTGAACGCCGGGGAGGCGGGCGCCCGGGGCGACAGTCTCTCTGACGGACTGATCCTCAATCCGTACCACCACTCGACCAGACCAATCGGTTCATTCACCAACCTGCACATCCAGGAGCCCAAGTCGATCGTGCTGCAGGGCACATCGTTGGGGCGTTACTGGAAGTCGGACGATTCGGCCCCGATCGAGCAGCAGGTCACGCCCGGGGACATGTACCTGGTCGTGCGTCTGGACGGACACACGCAGGCGGACGTCGAAGCGATGATCACCCGCGCGACGGGGTTGATCTACGATGTCGACAGTGCCGGGTTTGTGCTCGACGAGGCTGGTTCCAACGGCATCGCGGACCCCGGCGCCAACTCCGAACTGGACAACCAGACAGGCCCGATGCGAGTGAACGACGACTTCGAGTCCACGCGCGACCTGTTGCTGGCCGACGGGCGTTTCAACCCGGCCCGGCTGCACTATGACGCGCTGGGCGGAACAGCCAACTGGTCGGTCGGACCCAACGTCGATTACGGGGGCGAGGGGCTGCTGGTGACCGACAGCCTGATTCTGCTCTCACATTACGGCTCGAATCACTTTGACGCGCCCAATGGCGCGGGTGTGAGCGCCAACGATACCTACGCCGACAGTTTCGACTACCAGCCGGGCGCCATCTTCAACACGATCGAGAGTTACAACGCCCGTGCCTTCGGGCCTCTGGGCACTCGTTTCAACCAGGAGCAGGTGGCCGATTTCATCGCTGCCGGAGGCACCTTCGGCATCGGACACTGCTGGGAGCCGTTTGCCAACACGGTGACCGACTCGCAGCCGCTGGTGCGCAACTTCATTCTCGGACGTATGACCTGGGCGGAGGCAGCCTACACGGCCATCCCAGCGTTGTCGTGGCATTACATCATCGTGGGCGACCCGCTGGCCCGGGCCTTCCGCGGATGCGAAGACATCGACGGCAACGGGATTCTGGACATCGAAGACCTGTACGCCTGGCACGCCAATCCGACCGACCTGAACCGCGACGGGCAGGCCAACCTGCTCGACAAGGAACTGCTGGAAGCCAGCATCCGCGGCAGCGTGTTCGAGGATCTGGGCGGGCGCGAGCGCTGATCTCCCGCCGGGGATGCGGAGTTTTCGTGTGCGCCGGCGCCGCTTCGGATAGCCTGTCAGCGTGCCAAAGTCATATGCCCGACACCGCTGCATCGCCTTCACGCTTATCGAGTTGCTCGTGGTCATCGCGATCATCGCGCTGCTGATCGGCATCCTGCTCCCGGCATTGGGGCGGGCGCGCGGAGCGGGGAAGACGACCTACTGCCTGGCTTCGCAGAAGAACCTCGCGGCCGCGTTCGTGATGTACGCCGACGCCAACGCCGAGCACATCGTCGGCTCGTGGACCAACCGCGACCCGAGACCCGGGGCGGGAGGCATGGACCACAGTTGGGTCGATTGGCCCCAGCGTGATGACGGATTCCGTCTGGGGGCCAATGCGCTGCGCAATCGGGACAACACCGACGACCACGAGCGGGGCATCCGCCGGGGCAAACTCTGGGACTATGTCGAAGCGATCGAGACGTATCACTGCCCGTCGGACGTGCGCAACCGCGGGCGGGGCGTGGCCGGCAACATCGCCTATCGCACCTACTCGATGCCCAACTGGGTGAACGGCGACGACGTGTGGGAGCGGCACGTGGGCTCGGATCGCGTGACGCACCGGATCTCGACGATTCCCTTCCCGGTCAGCAAGGTTGTATTCCTGGAGGAGTCGGACCCCCGCGGCGTGAACATGAACTCATGGGTCATGCGCCTCAATGTCGAGCAGTGGATCGATCCGCTCACGGTCTGGCACCACAACGCCAGCACCATCGGTTTTGCCGACGGGCACGCCGAACTGCACACCTGGGAATCGCGTCAGACCATCGAGATGACGACCAACCAGCAGTTTGACACCCCGTGCCCGGACAACCCCGACTGGGCCTATCTGGCCAATGGCTGGGTGAACACGCGGCGAGAGTGACGTTCTCGACGAGAAAAATCCCGCCCGGTCTGCGTAAGACCGGGCAGGGCGCAGGTGAAGCACTCCCGCGGGCGGCCGCGTGCCGCGGCGGTGCGTCGGCGCGGCTCGATCGCCGAGCATTCAAACGTACCGCTGTTGTTCGATGGCGACGCCGACTGCGACGGATTGGACGACGGGCGCGTGCCTCGCTGCAACTTCGCCGGCAACTTCTGCGTCTATGACTTCAACTCTGATGGCGTCATCGACGCCCGCGATGCCGGCACGATGGATCATGGCGCCGACCTCAGCGCCGATGGGGCGCTCCACCTCTTTGACGTCGCGGCCTATTTGCAGGTTTTCAGCGCCGACCGCTTCTGAGCCGGGTTGCTTCGAGCCACCAACGCAAAACGCCGCAGACCCTTGGGCTTTCGGCGTTCGCGTCGCATGATCGCATGCTTCGTGGTCTGGAACCCGCGCGACAGGCGGATACCATCTTCCGTGCCCGCTGCGCAGAAATCAGATTGGCAATCGAAGCCGATGCCGGATGCCTGCGTCCGACTGTCGGTTCATCGCCCGTTCCAAAGCGAAGACATGATGCGCATGCGCCAGGGGCTCATCCCCCGGCAAATGGAAGACAAGTGGTTCATCTACTGGGAAGATGACGCGCTCTGCTTCCACCGCAGTTGGACCGGCATCTGCATCTTTGTCCTGCGCTTCCAGCAGGTGGAGGGCGTCTGGTCGGCTGTCGAATGCACGGTGAACCGCGACCCTGAGCAGTACGGCGCGACCGATGATGACCGCGACCTGGAATTGCTCTTATTCCTGATCGACCGCCTGCTGCTCGGGCGCCGGGCCGAGTTCCCTTCGCGGCAGGCGGACCCCGGAAAGGCGGCCCTGGAGCAGTGGCACATCATCGGGCGGGCGATGCTACAGGAGCCGGACGAGCAACCCGGCTGATCCGTCACCGTGTCGTTCGATCGAATTGACAAGCCTACACCTAAACAAAAAGTCCTCCGACGAATGCCGGAGGCCTTTGAAGTGGAGACGATCGGGGTCGAACCGACGACCTCTTCCATGCCATGGAAGCGCTCTACCAACTGAGCTACGTCCCCGGGAACTCGTGATGTATCGGCCGCCGGAGCGACCGGTCTGAAGCCCCCAATGGTAGAGAAGCGCCTGCACCGGTCAAGCCGACCGGCCCGTCGCGCGGGCCTATACCGACCAAACTTCAAACACGACCTATCGGACCTCCAGCAGGCGGTCGCAAGCCCCCGCCACCGCGTCCAACCCGATCCGATCGATCCGCGAGCCCTCCGGATCGTCGTTGGAGAGCCGCTCCAGTGGAAGGCCGGTGTTGGCGATCAGAATGGCTTCGCTCGACGAGCCGTCAGGCAGGGAGGCCACGGGGATCGTTGTCCAGCGTGGGTCCGTCGGCCCGAAAAGACTGACCAGCGGCACGCCGAACGCGCCTGCGATGTGGCGCGGGCCTGTGTCATTGGTCACCATCATTCGCGCCCCGCGCACCACCCCCTTGAGCGCACCCAGCGTCATGCCCAGTTCGGTCAAGCGCACCGGAGTGCTGCGGCACGCCCCCGCGATCGCGTCGACGACATCCCGCTCGCCGGGCGAGCCGTTGAGCAGCACTTGCAGCCCGTGGCTGGCAGCCAGGTGATCGGCCAGGCGGGCGAAGCGTTCGATCGGCCATCGCTTGGCCGGATTGTTCCCGCCGGGATTGAGCAGCGCGTATGGCTTGTCGGGCGCCACGCCGCCACGCTCCAGCACCGCCCGTGCCCGCGATGCCTGCACCGGGCTGAGCGATAACTCCAGTCTTGTGCCTTCCGCCGCGCCGAGCGGCGCATGCGTCAGCGAAGTGGGCGGCAGGTACTCCAGCGCGCGTGCCCCTCCCAGCATCGCCAGGGCCGCGTGCATGTAATAGCGCACCGCCGGCACCACCTGCCACCCCTGCCGATCGTGCGGAGCCCGCAGTGCATCGGTCAGCAGCAGCCCACGCCCGTCGCGGTCAAACCCCACACGCCGCGGCACCATGCCCAGCCACGTCGCCAGGGCCGTCGAGAAGGAGTTGGTCAGCAGCAGTGCCGCATGAAAGCGGCCTCTGCGGATCTGCCGCCCGGCCGCCAGCGGGCCGAAGACGCCGCGGGCATCGCCCGTTTCCATCGCATCGACCAGCGTCGAGCCTTCGAGGAGTTCGACAAGCCCGGGGCGGAGCAGCGCGGTGATGTGCGCCCCGGGCCTGCGATCGCGCAGCAGGCGCAGCGCCGGCGTGGCCATCACCACGTCTCCCACCCAACTTGGCATCACCACGACTATGCGTTCACGCGTCGTCATCAGCGTTCGGATTCTTGCCCGGTTCCTCGGCGAAGATGCCCCGCCCGAAACGGGCGGCGGCCCAGCGATTGACCGCGCGGCGCAGTTCACCCGCGAATCCCACGGCCGCGAGTTTATGGGTCTCCAGCACCGCCTCGACCTGTCCGCCGCGCACTTCCATGCGCACGACGCGCACGCCCGTGCGCTCGGCGATGGCCCGACCGGACGAGAGCACGGTTTCGGCGGCCTCGTCGAGCAAGGCTGCGTTCTCGGCCCGCAGACGCACAATCGTGGTGGGCGCGCCGCGCCCGCTCGCCTGCTCACTCGACCGCACGATGAAGTCTGCCGCCTCGCCAAGGTCCGCGAACGCATCCTGTGGCCCGATTTTCAGCGCCCGCTGCGGCGCGATGCCGCCCGCGATCCCCGCTTGGCAATCGCGCGTGTGATCTCCGACACTCCACGAACGCTCGATATCGACCTCCAGTTCCGCCGCGGCCGCCACGATCATCCCTGCCCCCGGCTTGCGCCAGTCGTGAGCACAGTTGAACGGCTCGCAGGTGCCTTCGGGGTGGCATGGCGAGGAATAGAAAGCCTCGATGAGCCGCTCGCCATCAACTGTCAGCAGTTCATCGAGCCGGGCATTGGTCGCGTCCACGTCGCGGAGCGTGCCGCTGCCGAACGCGACGCCGCTCTGATTGGTGTAGACGACCAGCGTGAATCCGGCGGCGCGGAGCCGCACGCAGGCCTCGAGCGCCCCCGGCAGGAGCTGCACGAATGCGGGATTGAGCAAGTCGCCTCGCCGCCCGGTGCCCCACGCCTGGTCGGGCAGATCGGTGTTGACGTTGAGCGTGTCGTCCCGATCGATGAAGACAGAGGGGCGCATGAGAACACGGTAGCACACGCTCCGAGCACGTACCGGGCGAGGGATACTCCCCAAGTTTGTGCATGAAGGCCCAGGTGGAGCACAGTAGCGAGTCAGCATTCGGCCGGTTTTATAAGGCTTGCGCAAACGGTGACGCTTGGCGCGAAAAAGTGCTTGACAAGCGGGGGGGGGTAACTTGTGCCGAATCGCTGGAACGGCAGACCCAAACGCAAGGAGGATTGTGATATGCTCGGAATCATCATGCGTCTTGCAGAGCGTCCATTCTGGCTCGGGGGCGCCATCGGGTTGATGTTCAACATCGGCCTTGTCCCATTGGTTCGGGCGAGCATGATTCCCAGCACCGACACGAGTTGTACCCAGACCCTCTCTGTGCCGCCGGAGGTGCAGGACTGGGTGAACATGCAGTGCGCGGTGAACGCAGCGGCCTTCAACGACGGGCTTGAGCCGAGCGCCGCCTACGCCATGGACACGGCGGTCGAAGCGCCGGGGCTCTATACGGGGCAGACCTACGACGAACGCCCGATCGAACTCGATGTCGTTTGGACGGTCACGGCCGACCTTGAAAACGAAGCGCCTGAGTTGGTGGCCGAGGGTGTCACGGCCCAACTTGTGATCGCGCTGATGTCGGGAGTCGGAGGCGATGTGCCGATCGCCGGCATCGTGATGCAGACCGGGACACTGACGCTGGATGAGGGCTACCTTCTGCTGGTCTGCGACATCCTCTCTGAGTCAGAGTTTGCCACATTCCAGAGTGCGGCGTTGCTGGAACAGGGGATGCAGGTTTGGAACATGTCGACCAGCGAGATTGGCTCTCTCGAAACGCTCGATCCGGAGGCGTTGACGCTCTGGCTTCCCGGCTTCGACCCCTCGACGCTGATCCAGGGAACACCCGGCGGCAACCCCGGAGGGATTGGCGTTGGGGCTGACTGCGTGAACTTCGCCTATGCGAACTTTCAGATCGACAAAGATGCGGCAGCAGCTGAGGCGGCGATCTGCATCGCGTTGGTGATGGCTATATGGGCCGTGGGGGTTGCCGCATGCACGGCAGGATCGCTCTTGCTAGGACCGCTGAGCCCGCTCGGATTCGCCTTGTGCCTCGCCCCCTTCATGGCCGAACAGGCATTGGGTTTGGCTGCATGCGCAGCCATTGCTGCGGTAAACATGAATGCCGCGTGGGAGCGTCTTCGCTTGGCTTTGCTTCAATGTGGTGTCATGATCCTCTAGGGGCCTCCGTTGCAGGGTTCCCGTTTTACTATCTTGAAGATTGGACTCTGGCCCGCCATACCTTTGTTGCTGGGCGCGGTCTTCGCAGTGCCAGCATCAAAGGCCGGGTGGGGCGTGGCCGCCGCATTGATGGGAGCGGTTGTCTTTGCCGGGGCTATCAACTTTGTGTTCTTTATTCGGTGGGGCAAGGGGATTCGGCGTGAACTCCGCGAGAACGACGGTCGCTTTTGTCTCAAGTGCGGATACAACCTAGCGCAGAGTCCCATGATGGGCCACTGTCCCGAATGTGGCGTGGCGTACGCGATCGATGCCGTCCGAAGAGGTTGGCGGGCTGTGGTTGGATTTGACGACCGGGATCTCAAGTCTGATGAGCCTGCGAGCCCCGTCCGTGAGATCGGCGATTCCCCCCGGCAATGATCTTTCGCATGAAGCGCGCGAAGCGAGGTAGCCGAGCGCGGGCGAGACCAAGCGATTGACGCCCAAGCGCAAGACTCCCCTCCGTGATGGTCGGGACTCGTTCATCGTCAGGTGCGACGACTTGATACCAGCCCGAAGCGCCAACGAGGGAGCGCGGGAATCCCCCGCTCGCGCTTCACGCTCGCGAAATCGCCGTCTGATCGATCACCGGCTGGAACCCGGTCCCACGGAGCCCGGTCCCACTGAAGGCACAGAGGCGAGCGTTACAACTCCACCAGCGGCATGTCCGTCTCGACGTGTTCGTCCTGCGCTGGCAACTTGACCTCGCTCGCAAAGACACCCAGTGCCGCGTTCGCCTCGGCCATGTGCGTTCGTGTGTCCGCCGCGTTGTACAGCCGCGCCCGCGGCACTGCGACCGAGGCCGTGGCCGCCGGCACCTGCCCGGGGCCTTCGTCCACGATCATGTCGTCGTACCCGGCGTGTGGACGCACGAGACCCTGTCCCTCAAGCACCGCCAGCACGTCCAGCGCGATCTGTGCCTCGGGCTTGCTCTGCCCGACCACCGGAATCGCCTGCTCGAAGGCCTGCAACACGCCCGCATGATTCTCAAACGTGCCGGCCTTCTCGGCGAAGGTCGCCGCCGGCAGCACGATGTCGGCCTTGTCGGCCAGATCGCTCTGCAAGCAGTCGATCACCACCAGGTACGCCTTGTCGAGCGCGCGCACCACGTTCTCCGTGGTCCACGTGCTCGGATAGTTGCCGGTGACGATGGCCGCCCCGACCTGGCCCGACGCGACCTGGCCGACGAACTCCTCGAAACCGACGCGCCCGCCGAACGAATCGAGCACGCGCTTGACGCCGCGCGCATTCGGCGCCTTCTCGGCGCAGATGCGGAACGACTTGGGATCCTCGGGCGGCGTGCCGGGCGGGAAGATCTGGTCCTGCCCATCCACCGGCACCGGGCCCATCGCGATCACCGCCTGCGGGTCGAGTTCGCGGGCCATCTGCACCAGCAGGTATGCATCTTCGCAACTGAGCATCGGGCTGACGAGCAGCCCGACACGCTTGCCCATGTCGCTGCCGGCTGCGCTGACGCCGGCGATCATCTGGTCGATCGCCTTCTGCCATCCGCTCTCGACCAGCACCCCGTGCTGGCGGCGCATCGGCGTGGTCAAGCGGTTTTCCGAGTGGACGAACTTCCACCCGTAGCGCACCTCGTCGCTGATCCACCACCGGTTGATCGCGAGGTTCCGCCGCGGCTTGAGGCGATAGATGCGTCCCTGGTTGTGCTCGATCCAGATGTTGTCGCCCGAGGCCGTGATCCCGTCGATCGAAGGCGTGCGCTTGAGGAACCACACGCGCTGGGCGAACAGAAAGTCCTTGTCAACCAGTGCCCCCACCGGGCACAAGTCGACCACGTTGCCAGCCAACGGGTTGTCGAGCGGTTCGCCGGGGAAGATATCAATCTGGCAGATGTTCCCGCGCCCCTCGATCATCAGTTCGCTGGTGCCGGGGATCTCCTTGGCGAAGCGCACACACCGCGTACACATGATGCAGCGGTCTGCGTAGACGTAGATGGTGGGGCCCAGGTCTTTCTTGGCCTGCTTGACCTTGACCTCTTCAAACCGGCTCGTTCCGCGCCCGTAGCGGTAACTGTAATCCTGCAGCGTGCATTCGCCGGCCTTGTCGCACACCGGGCAATCCAGCGGGTGGCTGATGAGCAGGTATTCCATCACCGCCTTCTGGTTGGCAACTGACTTGGGGCTGTCGGCGTAGACCTCCATGCCGTCGGTGCATTCGGTGGCGCAGGTGGGCAGCAGTTTGCCGCCCATGAGCGGCTCCAACTTATTGTCGTTGCGCGGGTTGGGCGCCCAGATCTCCGCCAGGCAGATGCGACACTGCGCCGGCACCGAAAGCCCCGGGTGGTAACAGTAATGGGGGATCTCGACGCCCGACCGCAAGGCCACGTCGATGATCTTCTCACCCTTCTCAAACTCGCACACCTTCCCGTTGACCTTGATGCTCGGCATGACGTCTCCGAAGCGGGGTAGTGCGGCTCTGCGAGCCGACGCTGCTCTGGGTCGATCGGCTCTCCGAACCGATACCCTGCCCCCCGGACGCTCCCGCCCGTGGGCCTTGGGCAGATGATAGGGGGGCGCGTCGGAGAGGTCGGGCCATGAAAAAGCGCGGCCGCAGCCGCCCGCACGGGCCCGGATGGACCGTGTCACTCACGCCGCCAGACTGAGGCCCCTACCCCCCGGCCCCCGCCGTCCCCCCGCTCGACCCGCCCGCCGTGCCGAAGAGGATGGTGAAGGGGTTGGTTCGGTCGCTCGTCCCGCCTGAGTGCGCGGCGGTGATGCGGATGCTGGTCGGGCTCACGGCCCCGTCGGGCAGGTGCTGTTCGAAGAACTCGATCTTGCCGACAATGTTGCTGGGCACGGTGCCCGTGCGGTGCTCATTTCTATAGACGCGACTCGTTCGTGCTTCCGCAGCCAGCGCCCCGTGCGCCGACCCGGAGTGTCAAACTTCGATGCGGTGATCGCGCAAAGACGCGGCCAGTTTGCGGGTAATGTGGAGGAAGGTGCGATCTTGCTGTCCCCCCGGCGGCGAGAAAAAGGAGTACGCGGAGGAAGGCCGAGTCCATGAGCCAGAGATTTTGCACAGACAACAACCGCGCCGATGTCGAGAACGACGTGCGGTGGTACGGCCTGTGGACTCAGTTCGCGTCACGCGAGGTCGGTATACCCCGCCCTACCGCCGGTCTTGCCCGCGCCAGCCGAAGGCGGTGTGCATGCCATAGACTCCGATCGATAAGAATCCCTGCGGTCCGCCGCCATCCCCGAGGGGGTAGGGTCGGATCAGATGTTCTGGCCTCAGTCGGCTGGCGCTGCCATCCGCAAACGCAAGCCCCATCGGCCATTCGGGCGTCTCGTCGGACCGCACGAACGCAAGTCCGAAACGCGGATGCCACTCGGTCAGCAGCACTTTTTGCGAGGCGAAAAGCGTACGACTGAGTCGGCTGTGTCCGAGTTGCGACGCATCGGACAACCGTGTCTCTGCGGCCCAGTACCCTGTGTCAGCCATGTACGAAGCAGTCAAGAGGTAACTGTTCCAGGTCGCGTCAACGATCTTGAAGCCGGGGTGTTCAAACGACGCATGTCGTGCCTGCCCCTCGTAGTAAGCGTCACACAGCGCGATGTTCCACAGGTACGCGGCGTGGAAGTATGGAACGGTATGCACCTCTCCGCCGCCGCGGATGACCGACAGCGTTGCACGTGGATGTGTGATCGCCGGGACGTAATCGTCCCAGTCACCCGCATAGGCCGCAAGGTTCTGAGCGTGCGAGCGGAGGTTCGAGAGCGAGACCGTGTCTTGAGCGACCGCCCTTGCCCGGCCGAGGGTGGGAAGCAGCAGACCTGCCAAGACGCCGATGAGTGCAACGACGAGGATCAGTTCAACCAATGTGAACCCGGCGCGTGACTCTGTGACATGTGGAGTCACAAGACACCCCGGCCGGCCATGCGAACACAGTGGCACAATATGCCTGGAAGCAGGCAAACAAGCAGAGCGCCGTTGCGTAGTGTCAACCGCCATAAGGACGCCTGATGGGCCTCAAAGGCCTTGATGGGCCCAAAGCACAAGCAATCGGGAGGCTTCGCATACACAGTTTCTATTGTGTACGCCGTGGTTACGGCGAAGAGAAACGATGCGGCAACACAGACAATCAGCCCTCTGCGATGGGGGAATAGAAACCAGCCGGCTGCGTTCGCTATTTCCGTCGCCACGGCGGTTGCCGCGACCGGGAGTTCGCCACCCCGCGGCATGGTCTGCCACGCCTGCAGGGAGCCGACGAAGAGTTCAAATGTGGCGGCCTTCGCCAGCCCGGCGGCGCCAATCAAGACGATCGCAATCACCGGAATCCGACATGCCCATCGGCTTGCCAAGGCGCGGCGGAAGAAGCCATGTACACGGACACCCCATGACCGCGCCGGAGACACTTGCGAATGCTCGATCATTGAGGGGGCCCAACAGGGCAAAGCCCTCCTGTCGCCTCGGCTCCGTTCACGACCGGCGCGCAGAACTTCGGGACCACGCATTGATTCAGCAAGTCCCGCTCTCTCCACTCCTTCCAACACAAGTAGCCAACCGGCGTGCTCGTATCCCGTATGCCTTCAGACGACGTGGTGTAAGCAGACTCGTCTTCGATCGTATCCACCATGCTGCATGCGTCTGTTGTGTCACATGAGATCTGAAGCGAGCACGCCGTCCCGATCCCGATTTCACTGTAGCACGCCGCCATCACCGGGATTGCCAGTGCACCGCCGAGCGCCACAGGGAATGCCTGACGAATCACACTCACCACTGATGCTCGCCTCATCACGCGGCTCCTTGCCTCAGATTCTGATTTGATATGGATCGCACACGCACCCATACAAGAGCGACAACAATGCCGACGGCAGTCGCCCATCCCACGGGTCGTAACCATGTCGGAGGCGACTTCTTCTGCGTCCACTCCGGGAGCAGCGATTTTGGCGCTCCCGCCTCGCTCAGATCTGTTCGGACGCCCGTCCGGAAGTCATTGATGGCCGTGAATGTGGACTTCCCGCGGAGTTGGTCCTCCCCAGCGACTGTTGGTGTCGTCAGCAGAGTTGCGAGTTCACCTTCATTCAGCGGGCGGATCTGAATCAACGTTTCGGATTGTCCAGGGGTTCCGTCCGGTCCAGTGGTGGAACGGGTGCGAGCGACCCAGCGTCCAAGAAACTCCTCAAATGCCCAGTCTGAAAAGGTGCTGGACCAACCAGCCCAGCGTGGTTCGTCGAGTGACTGAACCGCAGTCGAGCTTTCCACTTGCACGCGCCCTCCGACCACGTGCCCGCGCAGTTCGAAGATGCGCTCCCCGGTCGACGATCGAATCGTCCCGATCCACTTGTCTTCAATGATCTGCGCACTTTCGGGTGTAAAGCCCAAAGGTGTCGACACCGCGCTGCCCGGGAACATCCAGTTCTGGAGGAAAACCGGTACTGACCGGAGCACACTCTCTGGATCACGATCCACAGGTGGTCGACTCGAGTCAACCAGGCTCAGACTCCGCTCGGTCAATTGCCATGACTCACGGCCTCGCACTGCCACATCCCGATACTGCAACGGGGAAGGCTGGTGGAAGTCGTGGCTCAGACGCCAGTGCTTCGCGTCACCGTACCACAAGCGATATCGGATTCGTGGCGGACCGTGCTCGGCTTGCCACTGGAGAGACTCATAACGCTCCCGGAGCGGATGGTCGGGTTTTCCTTCGACGATGCGGCGGAGTTGTTCGATTTCTCCCTCATCGCCAGCAATCGGTGAGACGACCTCGTACTCGATGTAAGAATTCTCTGGGATTTCAACTCTCGCGGCTGCCTCCCACTGCGCCTCGAACCACTCGAGCGAACCAAGTTCCTGAGCACAGGCGACCTGGTGCAGGATGCACACGAAGACCACAAGAGCAAGAATAACTGGCGGACGGGAGGGAGTGCGGGCTTGCCTGCCCATACCTATGCCCATGCCCACAACGTATCAGGTTCTCAGTCGCCTGTCAAAGTAAATACTCTCCCGAAAGGATGCCGTGCCGGAGTGGGGTCTTGGGTTCCTGTGACGGTTGTAGACATCCTTACCTTGAACGCCAACGAACCCCGCTCACGCCCCGCCAACGCGGTCTCGGGCGTTTCCGGGGCCCGGCAATGGGTGGTCGAAGCGCACCAAAGCGCCACGGATGAGGCCTCGTTCGCCGCAGACGAGGGCTGTTCCGTGACACGGTCGCCGCTCCGGGGCTTTGACTTGGGGCCGCGCTGCAACCCCGGGCGGCGCCCGGGGCTACGGACCCAGGCTTCCTCCGTGGCTGGGAGCCCAAGCCCCTCCGAGCCTGCCGGCCGGGCGTCGCTCACTTCGCCTCCTGACGTCGTCTCTGCGTCTCTTCGCTGCGTCGATTCATCGCTTCCCTCGCTCGCGCGTCGGGCTTGTACCCCTCCGTGCCGAATGCCCGATGCCGAATCCCCAATGCCTTCCCCTCCCCCTACCCTTGCCCCATGCCCAGTTTCCGCTTCCAGTCCCCCAAGGGCACGCGCGACCTGTACCCCGACGACGTGCTCGTCCGACGCTACCTCACGCAGGCCTGGCGCGACGTATCCATCCGCCACGGCTTCGACGAGATCGAAGGCCCCACCTTCGAAACCACCGAGTTGTACTCGGTCAAGAGCGGCGAGGGCATCCTGGGCGAGTTGTTTCAGGCGTTCAGCGGCAAGGCCGAGGAAGAGGTCGCACAGGTGAAGGCGACCGGCCGCGCGCCCTACGCGCTGCGTCCGGAGTTCACGCCGACGCTGGCCCGCATGTACGCCGCCCGGGCCCAGCAGTTGCCCAAACCGTGCAAGTGGTTCACCGCGGGGCCGTACTTCCGGGCTGAGCGTCCGCAGCGCGGGCGCCTGCGCGAGTTTTTGCAGTGGAACATCGACTTCTTGGCCGACGACGGGTCGCAGGAGGCCCGCGCCGCAGCCGAGGCCGAGGTCATCGGCTGCGCTGTCGAACTGTGTCGCACGCTTGGGCTTTCCGACAAGGATTTCGCAGCCAAGGTGAGCCATCGCGGCGCCATCGCCGAGTGGCTGGCGGAAAAGGGCGTGACGGCTGAGCAACTCGAGCCGGTCATGCAGCTGCTCGACGCGAGTGCCAAACTCCCGGTGGAAACTATCGCGCTGCGACTCGGGCAACTGGGGCTCGATCCCAAATTCGCCTCGCTCTTCAAGGCCGGCATGCCGCCGGTCATCAAAGTCGGCGAAGAGGGACAGCAGAAGATCGGCGTGTTCAGGCAGGTCGCCCCGCTGTTCGGCACGCTGATCCGACACGGGCTGGTCGGCATGGTCGAGTTTGATCTCTCGATTGTCCGCGGGCTGGCGTATTACACCGGCACCGTCTTCGAACTCATCGCAGAGGGCGAACGGGCCATCTGCGGCGGCGGCCGCTACGACAACCTGATCGAACTCTTCGGCGGCCCCGCGACGCCTGCTGTCGGCTTCGGCATGGGGGACGTCGTGCTCGGACTGCTGCTCGAAGAGAAGGGGCTGATCCCACAGGGACCCGAACTGGCGATGGCTGTGAGCCGGCGTCCCGCCTCGGTGAGGCCTGACGTGTTTGTTGTCTCGGCCGATGATGAGGTGACCGACAAGATCGCCGAGCGGCTGGTCTTCCTGCTGCGCCACGGGCTGGAGTCCGACGCCTGGCGCTCACGCGAGGACCGCAAGCCCTGGCACCTCGACCGCTACGACCCGCGCTGCGGCGGCGTCCGCCCGCTGCACGCGCGCCACACCTACAAGAGCACCCGCAACCTCAAGAAACTGCTGGCCGACGCGGAGAAGCAACTCGCCAAGTTTGCGGCCATCATCCATGGGCCTGACCGCGTGCAACTCAAGCACTTCGACGCGCGTCGGGATCTGACCCCCGGCGACCTCTCGCCGGCACTGGCCAACATCGCCGAGTTCAGTGTGGACCCCGCAAGCCCCGCCTACGTCGGCCGCGCTGTCGCGGCGCTGGGCTGAGGACTTGAAGCACGCAGAACTCAGCAAGCACAGAAGAAGTCGCCGTGCGACCGGCACGAGACAAACACGGGCCCCAGGTCTCAAGACCTGGTGTTTTTCGCCTCCTGCGGTTCAGGGGGAGTCTCGGGCGAGCCGCGACGCCGGAGAAGTACGCGTCTTCGGGCATCTCTCCGGTCGGGTCTCAACAGGAACTCCGGCGGCAGGAAGGTGTCTGCAACCCGGACCTGTGTTCAAGGATTCATCAACGTCCGGCGTCCAATCGCGCTCGATTTTCAGGCAGGGACGGCGTCAACACCGTTCAACTTTGCGGTGAACAGGGCGCTCCGCCCTGTTCCCCGTGTTCGCGGCGGTTCGATGGCGCTTACGACTTACGGAACTTGCGTCGATCGTTCTTGTTCATTTCGATCGCCACGCCGCCCGCATAGATCACGCTCGTGCTGCCCAGCAGCCCCGTCACGTCGCGCACCAGCGCGGGTGTGAAGACAACCTTGGGAACCTGCTTGGGCTCCATGATCACGGTGCTGGTCGGCGTTTCGACGATGAGTTCGACGGGTGACGGCACGACCCGCTCGCCCTCGTCAACGGCGGGCTGGGCAATGTGCCGGTCAAGTGTTTCGCGCAGGCGTCCAAGCGCCTGCCGGGAGGCGCCGTTGAGCACGGCATCGCGGATGACCAGCGTGACGGTGCCGCGCTCCTTGGGCATCCCGTCGATGGGCACAAGACGGTCAACGATGATCTGCGGGTCGCCGCGCGAGTGATCGACTCGCCCGGAGACGAAGAAGGGCTCGCCACCTTCGAGCACGTGCCCGAACTGCTCGTAGATGTCGGAGAAAAGCACTGCCTCGGCCGTGCCGCCGGTGTCCTCGATGGTGACGATTGCCATCTTCTTGCCGGCGTTGCGTCCGTTGCGGCTGACGATGGTGCGCACACTCTGGGCCATCGCGCCGACGAGCACGCGCCGATCCTGCGGAAAATCTCTGAGCGTGCCCAGGTCGGACGAGGCGAAGGCGTGTACCCATGCCGACCACCGCTCGAGCGGATGGCTGGAGATGTAGAACCCCAGCGTGTTCTTCTCCTCCTTGAGCGTTTCGCCCTCCGACCAGGCAGGCGCCTTGACCAGGACAACCGGGGCGGGTGCGGCCTCCACGACTTCGACTTCAGGGGTGCCGAACAGCGAGACCTGCCCAGCCGCCCGATCCGCGGCCGCGGACTGCCCGGCGCTGACCGCCTGCTCGATGGTCGCCACCATCGCTGCGCGATTTGATCTCCCGTGCACCCCGTCAAACGCGCCGGCCTTGACCAGCGCCTCGATGGTTGCCTTGTTCACCGCCGTCGAAGGCACTCGCTCGCAGAACTCGAAGAGCGATGTGAATCGCCCCGCCTTTCCCTTTGCGCCTTCGTGCCGCCGTGCCGCCGTGCCTTCACGCTCTGCAATGATCGCCTCAATCGCCTTCTCGCCCACACCCTTGATCGCCTTGAGTCCGAAGCGGATGTGTCCGTGCAAACTGTCGCGCGGCTCGGTTTCGTCGAATGCGACGGTGAAACTCGCGTGCGAAATATTCACGTCGGGCGGGCGCACCTCGATGCCCACGACGCCGTTGATGCGGCGCGTCTTGCGGCAGTCATCCAGATACGAGATCCAGTCGCTGACCTTTTGCGCCTGGCTTTCATAGGTCAGGAACGCAGCCATGTACTGCGAGGGGAAGTAGGTCTTGAGATAGGCCGTCTGATACGCGACGATCGCGTACCCGGTCGAGTGGCTCTTGTTGAATCCGTAGCCGGCGAACTTGAGGATGAGTTCGAAGAGTTCCTCGGCCTTGGGGGCGCTCAGACCCTTGGCAACCGCGCCCTCGACAAACCTGGGGCGGTTGGCGTCGATGACCTTGACCTTCTTCTTGCTGATCGCCTTGATGAGTGTGTACGCCGCTCGCAGCGGGATGCCGCCGAGTTCATGCACGATCTGCATGACCTGTTCCTGGTAGACCATGACGCCGTACGTCTCGGCTGTGAACTTGTCGGCGATCGGATGCACCTGCGGGACACGGTCCTGCCCGTGTTTTCGCCGGTTGTAGTCGGGGATGAGATCCATCGGCCCCGGGCGGAACAGCGCGTTGGCGGCGATGAGATCCTCAAGCCGGTCGGGCTTCATCTCGATGAGCAGGCGCCGCATGCCGCCGGATTCAAACTGGAACACGCCCGTGGTGTCCCCGCGCTGGAACAGTTCGAACACACGCGGATCGTCGTAGGTGAGTCGATCGAGGTCGAGCGGATGTGCCCCCCCTCCATCGCTTCGTCGCTTTGTCGCTTCGTCGCTCCTCCCCACGGCCTCCCACACTGCCGCTTCCGGCAGCGTCTCCCGAATCAACGTTTTCGTCCGCTCGATGATGGACAACGTGCGCAGTCCGAGGAAGTCCATCTTCAGGAGCCCGACCTTCTCGCACGTCGGGCCGTCCCATTGCGTCACGATTTCGTGTTCGCCGGCGCCGGACTGCTTGTAGAGCGGGACGATCTCGTGGAGCGGGCGGGTGGCGACAATGACGCCGGCCGCGTGCACCGAGCAATGCCGCGCCTGCCCCTCGAGCGTGCGCGCGTTACCGATGAGTTGCTCGACGCGCTCAGGGGTGATCTGCTGCTCGGCGGGCAGATCCTTATTGACCGATTCCATCGCCCGCGCATCGCGCCGCACCAGCGCGGCAAAGCCCGGCTCGGCCTCGATCGCGCCGTCGATCGTGATATTGAGCGTCTCCGGGATCAGTTTGGCGATCCGGTCGGCCACCGGCAGCGAGACGCCGAGCACGCGGGCACAGTCGCGGATCGCCGCGCGGGCCTTCATGGTTCCAAAGGTGATGATCTGCGCGACGTGCCCGTACTTCTCGCGGACGTAGTTGATCACGTCGCCGCGCCCGTCCTGGCACAGGTCGATATCGATATCGGGGTATTCGCTGCGGTCGGGGTCGGTGAATCGCTCGAAAAGCAGCCCGTAGCGCACCGGGCAGGCGTTGGAAAGCCCCAGCACGTACCCGACCATCGTGCCCACGCCCGAACCACGGGCATTGGCCGGGATGCCGCGCTGACGCCCCCAGTTGACAAAGTCCCACACGATCAGGAAGTAGGCGCTGATGTTCTTGTCGGCCAGGATCGTCAGTTCGCGATTCAGCCTTGCCCACTTGTCAAACGCTTCCGGCTCAATCCCGTCCTGGCTCCGACGCTTGGCGGCCTCATCGCTTCCCTCCACCGCGTCGTGCCGGTGGTCGAGGATGCCCGGCCCATAGCGCCACACCATGCCGGCCTCGGCCAGTTGCCGCAGCGCCTTGTCGCAGTCCTTTTTCAAGGCCGCCTGGCTCAGCGCCGGATCGTCAGCCGGTTCGAGCACGAAGCGCGCGCACAGATCCTTGAACCACTCGGTCAGATCGCCCGCATACTTGGCGTCATCGTGCCCAGGCAGTTCGCCTTTCCTGGGCACGCGTACGCGCACCACCGGCGCGTGGCTGGCGCCCAGCGGGAGTTCCACGTTGCACCGTTCGGCGATGTGCACCGTATTGGCCAACGCCTCGACACCCGCTCCGGCCCAAGCATCCTCGTTGTACGCAGGCGCGGCGAAGATGGCGTGCATCTGGTCCGGGCTCTTGACGTACAACTCGGGCGTGTAGCGCAGCCGGTCCTGCTCCCACTTGTTCTTGCCCATCGAGATGCAGATGAGCGTGTCGTGCGCGTCGTGGTCCTCGGCCCGCAGGAAGTGCGAGTCGTTGTCGCACACCAGCGGCAGGTCGAGTTCGCGCGCCAGACGCACCAGGTGCGGATTGATTGCGTTCTGCTCCGGCACGTGGTGCTGCAACTCTACATAAAAGCGAGGGAGCAGCCCGTCGCGATCCAGCGCGCCGCTCGACTCCCACTTCGCGGGCTCACTGGGGGGACATGGTGCAAAGACCTCGCGGTGCCAACGCGCCACAGCCACCGCGTGCTCCCAGTGCGTCTGCTCTCGCGTGTTCTCGTAGCGCAACAGATGAAACGCCAGTTCCGACCCGAGGTGTCCGTTGATCGCGATCAGCCCCTCGCTGTGCGACGCCAGAATCTCGCGGTCCATGCGCGGCTTGTAGTAGAACCCGGTCAGATAGGCCTCCGAGCACAGGTACATCAGGTTCTGCCACCCGGCATGGTTCTCAGCCAGGAGGACCAGGTGATACCCGCCGTCGGCCACACCGGTGTGCGTGCGATCCCGCCGGTCGCCGGGGGCAATGTAGGCCTCGACGCCGAGAATGGGCTTGACGCCTGCGGCCTTGGCCTTGTCGTAAAAGTTCACAGCCGCGTGCAGATTCCCGTGGTCTGTGACCGCCACCGCGGTCATGCCCAACTCGGCGACGCGAGCGATGAGCCGATCCAACCGGTTGCCGCCATCGAGCAGCGAGTATTCGCTGTGCAGGTGCAGGTGGACGAAACCGGGTGAGCGCGGCGCGACGATGTCAGAACTGGTGGTGATGATCGACAAGCCTACTACCTGTTGGGTGAATGCCTCGGGTCGGCATTGTACCGCGCGCTGAGGCGGGGTAGGCGGTTGCGACAGGCTTTCCACGCGACGCCCCATAACGCGCCCGCGTTCCAGCCTCCCGCCTGCACAGTTGGGCCGAGGGACGACCCATGTTCCGCACGCGTCACGATCGTTCTCGAGGCATCCGGCATCCACCCAAATGGGTTGCCGGGCTTCGATGTGAATTCGACATTCCTGGCACGTTTGCCGCGCTGCGGCACCCATCAAGACCAGGAGTGACACACATGAAGACCATCGCTTTCGTCTCGTTGACCGCCATCGCTGCCGCTGTTGTTTCGGCTGACACCGTGCAGATGCAGTTCGGTGGCGTGTCGCGGGGGTCCAACGTCTCGATTCGCGTGAACGGCGGGTCGAGCCACAACGTGTTCGCCGGGAGTGTGATCCACAACATCGACACCATTCGCACTGTGACGTACTGTATTGACCCCGATCAGTGGGCGTCGACGGGAACGAACGTGTTTGAGCAAACCGCGCTCGAGGTGGCGCTGTCGCATCGCTCGTTCAACGCCGACAAGGCCGACGCCATCGCCAGGATCGCCAAAGTCGCTGGGCAGGACATCTGGAGCGAAACTGTGGCGACGGATCTGGCCTCTGCCTTCCAGTTGGCGGTGTGGGAAGTGGTCCTGGACTACAACCCCGGCGCCGGCGCCGGTTCGCTGGACCTGGGCTTGGGCAACTTCAAGGCGGCCGGCGTCAACGGTTCCTCGCTCTCGGGTTCGATCAGCGGTCTCGTCGCTCACCTGTTCAGCGGCATGCAGTCGGCGACGGGGAATCCCAACAACTTTGTCGCGTACACCAATCGTTCGCACCAGGATTTCATGACGCAGATTCCCGCGCCCGGGGCTGCCGCACTCGCCCTCATGGGGCTTCCGCTCCTGGCCACCCGCAAGCGCTGAGCTTTCCGGGCATAGCATGACGGAATGTCGTCGTGGAACGAGCATTCCGGCCGATTCACCCACGCGGCGGGCGACAGCGTCCGCCGCGTCTTTCTTTTCGCCGGCCAACGCTCCAGTTTGCCCACCCGCATCCTCGTGCTGGCGCTCGTGCTGGCCTTCTTCACCATTGGTCTGATCATCCTCATCCCGTTCCTGGCGATCGCTGCGGCGATCGTCGGGCTTCTCTGGGTGAGCGCGAAGATACGTGGGGTTTTCGGACGCGCCCGGGCCCCGGGCGGAGCGCTCGATCAACGGCGTAACGTCCGCGTCATCCGTCGCGACACTCGGCCGTGATGAGATCAATGCCGAGCGCCGCAAGGTGACGCTCGATCTGTGCGCTGGTGTCGCCCAGCGGGTCGATCAGGCAGGCGCGCCACCCGGCCGACCGGGCTGCGTCGATGTTCTCGGGCAAATCGTCGAAAAAGACGATCTGCTCTGCCGGCACGCCGAATCGCTCGCGGGCGGTGTGATAGATCGCCTCGTCGGGCTTGGCAAGCCCCATTTCATGGCTGGCCAGCCTCACCTTGAGCCGGGCGGCCGCGCCGAATCCGCCCGCCCCGGCGTGCTGTCGCGCCCAGTGCGAGGCGTTGGTGTTGCTCAGGAGTGCGGTCGTGATGCCTTTCGTCGCATTGAGCCGATCGATCACTCCGCCGATGCGCGGGTATTCCTCGATGAGCCAGGCGTCGTGGATGCGGCGGATCTGCTCGGGCGTGTACAACCCCTCGCTCGCGTGGGCCACGGACGCAAAGAAGTCTTCGCAAGCCATGCGCCCGACCTGATGGACGGCGTTGATGGCGCGCCGGCGCGCGACGGCCTCGGGCGTGCCGGCCGCCTCGTGAATCGGCAGGCCCGCGCGCTCACACCCCTCGCGCCAGTTGCGGCAGATGCGGATGATCACGCCCCCCCAGTCAAAGCACACCACGCGCACGTCAGGCATCGGTCTCCTCCTCCACCGTCGTCTTCATGATCTCTCGCAGCACTTCGGTCGCAAAAGCGCCTCGCGGCAGATCAAAGGCGCAACGCACGTACGCCCCGTGCTCATCCAGCCCGCCTTCCACATCGGGCGATCGCAACCGCACCCGCAAGGCCCGCCGAGTGCCGCCGGCCATCAAGATCCCCGCCTTGTCCGCCGGATCGAGATCTTCAGGCGACATTCCGAAGGCATGGAGCGCTTCCTCCTCGGCTCGAGCGACCTGCCCGCCCGCGCGCGGCATGCGCACGCCCCACAACGGGCCCGACGCCGTCAACTCACACGCATGAACGCGCTCGATCAGCGCGGCATCGGGTTGTTCGCCCAGCAGCGTCGGCTCGGAGCCGTCCTCGCGGGTCAACAGGTCGCCGGGCAGCGACTGGGAGAACACGCCGCCCGCCAGACGCCGCTCGAGCACGAGATTGAACACCGCCGACTGGAAGGCCGACACATAGAACCCCTGGTCCGACAACGGCACGCGCGCCAGCGCCTGCTCGGGCGTGCGCCCGCGCGCCAGTTCGCCCAGCACGAGCCGCTCGACGCGGAACGAGCCGGGAAGCACCGCGGCCGCGTGCTTGTACTCGCCCCTCGCAAAGTGATTCCATGCGTCGGCGTGCGGGTCGGGCCCGCCGGGCGCGAGCATGGCTTCGATGGCGGGCTGGGCACGTCCCCGGAACACCTCGCGACCCACCATGTGATTGCGGTGCCGCACGCCGAACCGCTGGATACCGAATCGGTTGGGAACGCCGAGTTTTTCCAGGATGCGCAGACACCGGGCCGCGCGCGGAGCCGTCGTCGGGTCCACCCCGCGGATGCGGATGACGAAGCGATTGCCGGCCAGGTCGCCGCGGCGGAGTTTGCAGTCGTGCCGGTCGGCCCACAGCACGCTGATGTGCTCGTGTTCGATCATGCCGAAGTCTTCGAGCCGCCGCCCGGGTGCGTGCACGCTGAAGCACTGTCTTGTGACGGCCACGCGGTCCTTCTGCCCGGCGAAGCCGACGGCGTGGCGCGGAACGTCAAAGTGCGAGCACAGCACGTGGGCGACCTGTTCGGTCGTCAGGTCGGCCTTCTGCACGAACAGCAGGAAGTGCTCGCCGTGTCCGGCCGGCGGCCGGAGCGGAACCTCCTCGACCACGAAGTCCTCGGGCCTCTGGCGGATGATTCCGCCGATGCCGGGGACGTCGCCGGTCAGCCAGGTGCGCGGGTGGGCGAAGTGGTCGTGTTCGACGGGCTGTCCACGACGAGGCAACGGCGCGCTCATGTTTCTTCGCGCATCGCGCCCTCGAGCACGTGCTCTTCGACGTAGATAGGCACTTGCTGGGCGATGCCCAGCGCGATCGCGTCACTTGGGCGGGCATCGATATGCAGCCGCTCACCCGAGGCCTTGCGCACATCCAGCGTCGCGAAGAACGTGTGGTCGTCCAGGTCCGACACCGTAATCGATTCCAGCACAGCGCCCAGTTCGGTCATCACGTTGGCCAGCAGGTCGTGCGTCTGCGGGCGCTTGATCGGGATGTTCTTGAGCCGGCGGTCGATCGCCTGGGCCTCGGGCAGTCCGATCACGATGGGAAACTTTCGGGCCGAACGCAGGCGCTCGAACGCCTCCGCCTCATCGAGCGCCTCGCCTGGGTCCGGCAGCACTTCGCGCAACTCGATGATCTGGTAGTCAGCCAGTTCGCGGATGAGGATGCGAGCCAACTCCATGCGCACGGCCATTGGAAAGTACCTCCGGGCCCGATCCCATACTGGCGGGCACATCGCCCCGAGTCAACCCCGCCCGTCTACAAGCCCCCGCTCCACCAGCCTGACCAACTCGGGCGGCGCCCCGATCGAACCCACCACCACCTGCCCCAGATACGGCTCGGCCCCCGGCGCCTCGAAGCCCACCTTCCGGGCGACGAACGTGACCGTCACGTCGGCGCGCACGCAGTCGCCATGCACCGGACCCAGGTCCGAATCCAGCCCGCTGGGCACGTCGACCGACAGCACCGGCCCGCGCCGCGCCGCGTTGATCCACGCCACCAGTTCGCCCACCACGCCTCCCACCGCCCGGTCGACTCCCGTGCCCAGCAGCGCGTCGACGACCAGCAGCGGGCGCGGGAGCGATGTCTCAGCCGGCTCGACCTCGCAGACGCCGCCCGCCTGCGCCATCTCGATCCCCATCGCCCGAGCGATGTCGAAGTTGGCTTTCGCATCGCCTCTGAGGCGAACCGGGTCGCAGCCCAGCACGACCCGAACCCGGACCCCCGCGTTGTGCAGGTGCCGCGCCAGCGCCAGCCCGTCGCCCCCGTTATTGCCCGGTCCGACGAGGATGAGGGCGGCCTGAAGCCCATCCTGCCCCATGAGGCGCCGCGCCTCGGCAAAGAGGGACAGCGAGGCGTGCTCCATCAACAGGATCGAGGGAATGTGGTAGCGCTCCACAGCCAGGCGGTCGATGGCTCGGATCTGGGCGGTGGTCAGCGTCAGGTCAGACATGGTGCCATTCCCACGCAGCGTCGCCGGCGCAGGCCGGGCCGCCAACGGGTCATTCCAGCGGCGTGCGGGCCGTCTGGAGCAACTGGCTGAGGGTGTCGAGCTGCTCTGGACTCATGTGCGCCAGTTGCTTGCGATGCAGGGACATCACGGGCTCGTCGAGTCTTTCGAGCAGGCGCAGGCCCTTGCGGGTGATGTGGACAAGCACAGCCCGGGCATCGACCGGGTCGGCCTGGCGCTCGACCAGCCCGCAGTCGATGAGGCGATCGACCAGGCGAGTCACGTCAGGCACGCGGACGACCAGTTGCTCGCGGATGGTGTTGCAGCGCACGCCCGAAGGGCGGTGCCCCCGCAGGATGCGCAGCAGGTTGTAGGTGGTCAGGCTCAGCCCGTGCCGGCGGAACAGCGCTTTGAAGTCGGCCTCGAGCGCCTGGGCCGTGCGCTGGAGGTTGAGAAAGGCTTCCTGCTCAGCGAGGAGAAAGGGCTCCTTTTTTCCGATTTCCTGTGCGAGCCGTGAAGGCACCTCAACCTCACTGTTCACAAGAGACTGTCACCGCCGGGCAGCCACGAGCAATCAATGGCGAAACCGACCTCGATGGATGTTATCACCGCCGCGGGCGCACCCGGCGGGGATCAATCCTCGGGAATGTGATCCGAAGTCACAATCTCCCGGAAGCGCCGACGGAGTTTGCCCGTGACCGGGCCTTCACCATCGGAGATGCGGTGTGTCTTGGTGATCTTTTCCCCATCGTGTTCGAGCACCTCGCGCACCGCGATGATTTCCGCGGCCGAGCCGGTGAGGAAGACCTCGTGGGCCTTGAGCAGGTCGGGCAGAGTGAAGTCTCGCTCGGCGACCTTGATCCCGAGTTGCGGACACAGGGTCTCAAGCACGAATCGGCGCGTGATTCCCTCAAGGATGCCGGCGCTTGGGGGCGGGGTGATCACCGTGCCATCCTGGACGATGAAGATGTTGTCGCCCGAGCCTTCCGACACGTTGCCCTTCATGTTGAGCATGATGCATTCGAGGAGCATGTCCTCGGGTTTGGTGATGCCCAGTTTCTGGGTGATGTGAATGGCCTCGCACTTGGCGAGAATGTTGTTCAGGTAGTTAAGACTCTTGATGCGCGGATCGAGGCAGGCAATCGGAATCCGCGGGCGATTGGCCACGACGACGCGCATTCCCTTTTCGTACATTTCAGGCTTGTACAGCGAAATCTGATCGGCGATGCAGATGACCCCTGCTTCAGGGCAGGAGTACGGGTTGAGCCCCAGCGTTCCCACGCCGCGAGTCACCACGAGGCGGATGTACCCCTCTTTGAGATTGTTGATCTCGATGCACTCGCGCTGGATGGCGATCATCTCGTCGGGGGTGTAGGGAATCTTCAGGAAAATCTGCTCGGCGCAGCGGTAGAGCCGTTCCATGTGCTGCCGGGCCTTGAAAATGCGACCCTTGTAGACGCGGATGCCCTCGAATATCCCGTCGCCGTAGAGCAGCCCGTGGTCGAAGACATTGACGGCTGCCTGACTGCGGGGGAGCATCTGGCCGTTCACCCAGACGAACGGACGATCACCGGTCTCGGCGGTGCTGAGTGACGAAGACACGCTTGCCTGGGTCATGGGCGTCCTCCCTTCAACAAATATGATATGGGCGTGCCCCCGCCCGGGGCGATTCGGATCTCAGGCACGGATTTCGGCCCCGAAGTGGGACTTCATGGCGTCGATGGCGCGCTGCACCTGGGGGTCAACCTCTTCATGGCGCAGCGTTCGCTCGGGCGCGCGGAACATCAGGCGGACGGTGACCGACTTGCGCCCCGACCCGATCTGCTTGCCGCGGAAGGTGCTGACGAAGCGTGTGCCGGTGTGATACTCCAGCCCAAGGGCGCCCAATCCTGATTCCAGTTCCGTCCACGGCACCTGCTCGGGGACGATGAGCGAGAGATCGCGCTCGATGCCGGGGAACTGCGGGAGCGCATGCCCCAGAGCCTGCGGGGGGTAGAGGCTGATCAGTGCGTCGGCGTCGAGTTCGGCCGCGACCACGGGTGCATCCAGACCGAAAGACGTAACGGTGTCGCGCGATAACAACCCGAAACGACCGAGTTCGATCGTGGAGCCCGACGCAGTGCGGACGCAGACCAGGGCGTGGGCCTGGTCGTCCCAGGCTGGGATTCCCGCCGAGTCCGGGCGCACACAGACTTGCGCTGCGTGCCCGAACAGGTCGGCGCAGAGGGCGTCGATGGCGCCGCGCATGAGGCGCAGGCCGAGTTGCACGTCGTCAATGGACCGCTTGACCGAGGCGCCGGGAACATCAATCACCATCGCCAGCGTGCGTCGTTCGATGGAGTGCCTGGCGGCGTTCTGGGCGAAGCAACTGGCGACCTCGTAGAGGCGCACGCCGCCGGGACGGGTCACGCCCGCGTCGCGATTGGCGCGACGACATTGGAGCAGCCCGATCAGGACGCTGGGGCGCAGCGTCGGCTCGGCCTTGCGACGCTCGTCGTCAACGTGGACGGGCTCGCGGCCGGGGGACAGGAAGAGGGCAGCCTGGGCGGGGGTGCAGAAGGTGAAGGTCACTGTTTCAAAGAAGCCCAGCCCGGTGAGCACCGAGCCGACCCGGCGCATCGCGCGTTCGGATGTCTGGAGGGCGCGCGGGCGCAGGCTCAGCCGGTCGGCAGTGGCGACCAGGTCCAGCCCGTGAGCCCGGGCGATTTCTTCGATCAGGTCGACCTCTCGCGTCAGATCAAGCCGATACGGAGGGATCTCGCAGTCAAGTTCGTCTTCGTCGTTCTGCCGGACATCCACGTCGAGGGCGCGGAGCGTGGCGATGGCGTCGGCCACACCGACACGCCGTCCGATGAGTTGCTCGACGCGGCTTGGTCGCATTGAAACGCGCACGGGCTCGGGGATGGGCGCACCCTCGGCCAGCGAACCTCTGCACAGTTGCCCGCCGGTCAGTTCGCAGAGAAGCGCAACGGCCCGACGAGAGGCCGGGGCGATGGTGCGCGGGTGCACACCACGCTCGAAGCGGTAGCCGGCGTCGGTGCGGATGCCCATGCGCCGGGCGGAGGCGCGGATGGTGATCGGATCCCACGTGGCCATTTCAAAGACCACGTCGACGCTGCTGGTGTCCACTTCCGAGTCCTGCCCGCCGATGACGCCGGCCAGGGAGGTGGCGCGGCGGGCGTCGGCCACCACGAGGTCGGTGCACTTGAGTGTGCG
Organism: Cyanobacteria bacterium CYA; assembly: GCA_008363215.1. Taxonomy (GTDB): domain Bacteria; phylum Planctomycetota; class Phycisphaerae; order Phycisphaerales; family UBA1924; genus J022. The sequence continues at coordinate 86,040 of RHKP01000001.1, read as the reverse complement.
GCTCCTGCCGTCGAGGGTTTGGAGTGTCTCACCCTCGTAGGCATAGCGGATGATGAGCCGCGCTCCTTCAAGTTTCTGGAGATCAAAGACGTGGCAGGGATTGCCGTACTCGAAGGTGATGAAGTTGGTCACGTCGACGACGTTGTTGATCGAGCGCTGTCCGACGGATTCAAGAGCCTCGACCAGCCAGGCGGGGCTGGGGCCCACACGGCACCCGCGGATGACATGGGCCGTGAACAGCGGGCAGACGTCGGGCTGGTGGTTTTCCAGCGCCAGGCATTGATCGATGGGTTGGGTGCGGCCGACGTCGCGCGGTTCGGGAAGTACCAGCGTGCGCGGCTGCGAAGCCCCGTGCATGGCGGCGATTTCGCGGGCGCACCCGATGTGGCTCAGGCAGTCGCCGCGATTGCTGGTCACCTCGACGTCGAGCACGACGTCGGCGTTGGGCAGGGTGCGGCGCTGCTCGATGGGGAAGCCGGCCTGGGTGAGCAGGCGGTCGGCTTCGTCCGGCGAGACATTACCCGGAGCCAGGTACTGGTTGAGCCATCTCAGACTGATGTTCATGCGAGGGAAGGATAGGGCCAGGTCGGGCGGTCTACACTGCCCCGGCGTGCGCACCGTGCTGCTGAGCGTGTTGGCGACGAGTCTGCTGGGCGGAGGCTGCTCTGCGCCTCGGCCGGCGCTTTCCGTCGGGCAGATGCCGACCGATTTCGCCTTGGAACTGCGGGTGCGTCCGAGCGAGCAGCGCGAGGGTGCGGTGTACATCGTCGAGCCTGACCGGACGCTGCGGGCGGCCGTGGGCGGAGATCTGTCCGGCCCGTATTACCCCCCGCGGACCCGCACCCTCACCGTCGCCCAGATGCTGCGGGTGTACAACCTGCTGGTCGAGTCGGGCGTGCTGGAGAGCACGGCCGAGGCGAACGAATCGCCCCTGGACCTGTACGTGTCGGCCGGCGGGCGCCGCCGCGCGGTCGTCGTGGGCACCGGCGAGCGGGCCGACCTCCAGCCGCTGGTCGGGGAGCTGGATCGACTGGCGTGGGTGCAACCCGGACGCCCGTGAGCGTCGTCAACGAGGCCGATCCTCGGGGCGCGGGGGCTTTGCGCGACCTGGGCAGTCGGTGCCCGCCATGCCGTATTCCTGTGACGCGCGCCTGGTGGACTATGACAGCGACGGCGATCTGACAATCGCGATCGCCGGGTGCTTGGATCAGCGGCTCTACACCAACCGGGCGAACAATGATCGCTGTCTCAAGGTGCACGTGATCGGGCTGGGCGAGAAGGGCACCAACGCCGCCGGCTTCGGGGTGCGGGCGGACGTGATGAGCGCCAACGTCAACGGGTCAGGCCCGTTCCGGCTGCACGTTGGCGGACTGACACCCACGTCGGCATACCTCGTGCGGGCGCCCTTCGGTTTGCGCACAGTCGAACAGCGCGTCATGCCGACGTTCACGTCGTCGCTGTTCGGCGCGCGCAGCGTGCAGTAGATGGTCACCATCGTCGAACCCGGTGTGGGGCGGCGCATGGCGCGATGGCAGGAAACGGATCAGACCGGCGTGTCGGCGGCAGCGTTGCGGGCCGAGATGCGTCGGCGCGGCATGATCGAAGAACTGCTCAACCTCCGAGAGGCGGGGCTGGAGCACGAGGTGCGGCAACTGCTTGCGGCGCTGGGCGCGCAGACGCGGACTGAGGCACTGGGCTCGACGGTCGGCGTGCTGACCGACCTGGCGGGCACGCGAGACTGATCTCCGGGGCGGCGGTGAAGGGGTCCGGCGCCCACGTCCGAGAATCGGCCGGCGTGGCGGATCGGGCCACGAGAACCGGCGTGGCGCGCCGCGGGGAACCGCTCCTGGGGACATTGCTCGCAGTCGAACGCCGGAGGATCCGATGGATCGGCTGCCCAATCCCGGCCATTCGGAGTCCGACATGCGATGGTACTTCCTGGTCTTATGCCTCTGGAGCGTCCAGGCGGTGATCATGCCTGCCGCGGAAGCCGTCGGGGCGGTCTGCAGCGCCCATGCGTGGAACGCTGACCCCGAGCGGATACGCGATCGGGAGGACAACCCGGGCCGCGGGTGGGGTGACGATGATCATGAGGACCGCCGCGGCGGAGGGGGAAGCGGGCGCGGTCAGGGGGAAGAGGAAGAAGAAGAGGAAGAAGCCGAGCCGGGTCTGCTGGCGATGTGGACGACCGGCGCGTCTCATGCCAGAAGCCTGGATCACGTCGACTGGTCCAATTACTCCGTCGTGACGGTCGAGGACGACGTGAACTGGCCGGTGACGAACGAGGCGTTTTTCATCGATGGGCCGACGGACTTTTTTGCGCTGCGCCTGGTGGGCAGGCTGGAGGTGCCTGAGAGCGGGGTGTGGTACTTGAGTCTGTCGAGCGACGCCGGGGCGCGGTTGTTCATTGACGGTGTGCTGGTCGTCAACGACGACGCGAACCACAGTTTCCGCACGCGGACGGGGATGGTGACGCTGGACGCGGGGTCGCACGAGATCGAGATTCGCTACCTGGAACGGGACTACTCACAGGGACTGGTGCTGAGCTGGCAGGGCCCGTCCATGGCGAGCAGCACAGTGATCGGAACGGAGTCGTTTTCGCATGTCGCGGCCGAGGCGCCCGCCGACGAGCCGGGCACGGGCGTCAAGGCATACTGGATTCACAACGTTTCGCACGCGCAGAAACTCGGGCAGATCGACTGGACAGGGTACACGACGACGACACTGGAGCGGAACGTCGCGTGGGAGATCACCAACGAGCCGTTCTACGCCGGCGGACCGACCGATTTCTTTGCACTGCGCGCCTTGGCGACGATCACGATTGCGGATTCCGGCACGTGGACGTTTGAAGTGGGCAGCGACGCCGGGGCGCGGCTGTACATCGACGGGCAACTGGTCGTCAGCGATGACGCAAACCACTCGTTCCGCTTCCGCTCGGGGAGCATCACGCTGGAAGAGGGCGAACACGAGTTTGAGTTGCACTATCTGGAGCGGGACTATTCGCAGGGACTTGTGACGACCTGGCGCGGGCCTGGCGATGCCTATGCCGAGGTGATCCCGCGCAGCGCCCTGGCGCCCCGCGACGCGAACGACCCTGTAGAGAGCGGAGGTCTGTACGCGTACTGGACCGACTCGGCCAGCCACGCGCAGCACCTGGGGCAGGTGTCGTGGGGTTCGTACACAACGCAGACGACGGTCAGCCGTCCGTACTGGGCGATCACCAGCGCGGCCTTTCGCACGGGTGGGCCGACGGACTTCTTCGCGGTGCGCCTGCTGGGGACGATTGACGTGCCTGAATCGGGCACGTGGACATTCGGGCTGGGCAGCGACGCGGGAGCACAACTTCTCATCGACGGAGCGATGGTGATCAGCGACGATGCGAACCACTCGTTCCGGTTCGCGTCGGGCACGAAGGCGCTGGCGGCCGGGGAGCATGACATCGAGATCCGCTACCTCGAGCGCGACTACTCGCAGGGGCTGGTGGCCACGTGGAAGGCGCCCGGGGAGCAGCACGAAGAAGTCATCCCGACCGGCGTGCTGACGCCGCGGGTGATGAGCGATTCGGACGCGATAGGCGGAGCGGAAGGGCTGCGGGCGTACTGGATCGACAGCGCCTCGCACGCGCAGAAACTCGGGCAGATCGACTGGTCGGCCTACGACACGGCCGGCGTAGTGTCGAACGTCTACTGGCCGATCACCAACACCGCGTTTCGGCGCGGCGGGCCGACGGACTTCTTTGCGGTGCGACTGATCGGAACGATCACGCTGCCGCAGGGTGGAGAGTGGACGTTCGGTCTGGGCAGCGACGCGGGGGCGCGCCTGTTCATTGACGGGCAGGTGGTGATCTTTGACGACGCCAACCACTCGTTCCGCTTCGCATCGGGCAGCGTGAATCTGGAGGCAGGGGCGCATCAGTTCGAGGTGCAGTACCTGGAGCGGGATTACTCGCAGGGTCTGGTGGCCACGTGGCGCGGGCCGGGGGTGGCGTACGAGCAGGTCATCCCCGCGTCGGCATTCTCGCTGGCCGAGGACGAGCGCGTGGTCGACGCGGGCGGGGGCGCGCTGCGCGCCTACTGGACCGGCGGCGTGAGTCACGCGCAACTGCTCGGGCAGATTGACTGGGCCGATTTCACAAACATGACGACCGAACCGAAGGTGGCCTGGCGGATCACCAACTCGGCGTTGTACCCCGGCGGGCCGACGGATTTCTTCGCGGTGCGACTTGTCGGAACCGTCGAGGTGCCGCGCAGCGGGAACTGGAGATTCAAGGTGGGCAGCGATGCGGGGGCGCGCCTGTTCATCGACGGGCAACTGGTGGTCAATGACGACGCAAATCACAGTTTCCGCTTCGGGCAGGGCTCGATCACGCTCGATGCCGGAGCGCACGGCTTCGACCTCCGCTACCTCGAACGGGACTATTCACAGGGGTTGGTGGCCACGTGGCAGGGCCCGGGCGACGCCTCAGAGGAAGTCATCCCCTCGACGGCCTTTTCGCTCAGCGACGACGAGCCGGTCGTCGACACGGGCGGGGGCGGGCTGCGGGCCTACTGGACGAGCGGAGTCAACCACGCGCAGCGACTCGGTGAGGTGGACTGGAGTTTCTACACCAGCACCACGCTGGAGCCCAAGGTGGCCTGGGAGATCTCCAACAGCGCCTTCACCACCGGCGGCGCCACGGATTTCTTTGCGCTGCGACTGGTGGGAACAATCAACATCCCAGAATCAGGCGAGTGGATGTTCAAGGTCGGCAGCGATGCGGGCGCACGCCTGAAGATTGACGGGCAACTGGTGGTGCAGGACGAGCCCAATCACAGTTTCCGCTTTGCCGGCGGGTCGATCGCCCTGACTGAAGGGCTTCACGAGATTGAGGTGTGCTACCTGGAGCGCGACTACTCACAGGGGCTGATGCTCACGTGGCGGGGCCCGAGCGATGCGTATGAGCAAGTTGTCCCGAGCAGCGCCCTGGCGCCGGCGCCGCTCGAGTCGCCCGGCGGCCCGTTGGCGCCGGAAGGCCGACTCACGGCCGAGTGGTATCGCGGCGTCCGAGTCAGTTCACTGGCATCGGTCGACTGGTCGGAGCCCGACGAGACCACGAGGGTGTCGAACGTCGCGTGGCGGATCACCCGGTCGGCGTTCTATCCTCTCGGGCCGACAGACCATTTTGCGCTGCGCATCCGCGGCACGCTGCACGTGCCCGAGGGCGGAGCGTGGACGTTCAAGATCGGCAGCGACGCAGGGGCCGAGTTGTATGTGGACGGGCAACTGGTGGTCAGCGACGACGCCAACCACTCGTTCCGTTTCCGCAGCGGCGCTGTCACGCTGGAGGAAGGCCCGGTCGACTTTGAGGTGCGCTACCTGGAGCGTGATTACTCGCAGGGGCTGGTCGTGACGTGGCAGGGGCCGAACGACGCACACGAATCGGTGATTCCGGCCTCGGCGTTTGAAGACGCCGCTTCCGGGCACCGACGGCTGGCGCGGTGGCGTGAGAGCAACCAGCGTGGAGCGCTGGCGGGCGCGCTGCGTGCGGAAATTCGCCGCCGCGGCATGGGCGGGCAACTGCTCACGCTGCGCGAAATGGGGCTGGACAACGACATCGAGCAGTTGCTGGCCGTCCTCGGCGCTTCCACAGTGCGCGAGGCCCTGGGCGCGCATGCGGGCGTGCTGACCGACTTGCAGCGCGTTCCCCGCGGCGACTGACCCGGATCAGACGTTCATCAGCACCTTGATGCCGTCGCCGTGGATCATGGTGTCGAAAGCGGCTTCAAACTGCTCAAGCGGGAACTCGTGGGTGATGATCTCATCGAGTTCGAGGCGGCCTGAGAGGAGGAGTTTCTCCATCTGGTACCAGGTCTCCCACATGCGGCGCCCGTTGATGCCCAGCACGGTGCAGCCTTTGAAGATGATGTTCTGGTTGAAGTCGAAGGTGACGCTCTTGGCCGGGAGGCCCAGCAGCGCGGCGCGCCCGCCGTTGCGCAGGGCGCGGAAGCCCTGGTCAAACGCGGCCTCGGCGCCGGACATTTCCAGCAGCACGTCGACGCCCTCGCCGCGGGTCTGGCTCTTCACGTCGTCGATCCAGCCGCGATCGCGGGCGTCGTAGGCCTCGGCGGCGCCGAGCCGGCGTGCCAGTTCGAGCCTGGGGGGGTTCACGTCGGTGCAGAAGATGCGGGCGGCGCCGGCGGCCTTGGCAACCGTCACAGCCATCAGGCCGATAATGCCTACGCCGGAGATCAGCACTGTCTTGGCACTCACGCCGGCTTCCATCACCGTGTGCACCGCGTTGCCCAGCGGATCAAACGTGGCAGCGAGGCGATCGGAGATGTCCGGGTGCACGGGCCAGACGTTTTCCTCGGGCACGGAGACGTACTCGGCGAAGATTCCGTCGCGATCGATGCCCAGGATCTGCACGTCGTTGGCGATGTGGGCGTTGCCGGTGCGGGCGTTGTAGTCGGTGCCTGAGCAGATGTGACCCTCGGCCGAGACGCGAAGCCCCGGCTCAAACTTGGTGACGGCCGAGCCGACCTTGACGACGTGCCCGACGAACTCGTGCCCGGTGACGATGCCGACGGGGATGCGCGAGGCAGCCCAGTCGTCCCACTGCCAGATGTGCCGGTCGGTGCCGCAAATACCGACCTTCTTGACCTTGATGAGGACATCGCGGGGGCCGGGGGTGGGGACGCGACGCTGGGCGTCGAACGCCAAGCCTTTTCCGGCATGGTGCTTATAGAGAGCCCGCATGGTCTTGGGAAGGGTGACGTTGGGACTTGCGACGGTGGACATGCCAAAAACTCCCGGCTGAGAAAGGCCTCGGAACCCTCATTGTGTGCCGGTCGGGCGCGCCGATCAATGCTGACGGAGAGTCCGGACCGACCAAACAAGGGGTGGGCGGTAACACAGGCGTCACGGATCTTGGGATGATGCAATCTCGGAGGTCGGGTGTTCGTAAACTCAGGGGAGATATGACCCGGGCCGCGCCTCAGATTGGTTCGTTTCTCTTCCTGGCTGCCAAGCCGACCGGAGGCCGAACATTCGGTCTGCGCCAGGCCAAGAGCGAGCGTGCTCTGGCCGAGCACCTGCGCCGGGACAAACTGGTGCTGCTCCAGACCTGGCGTCTGCCGGGCTGGGCCAATCCGCGGCAGAAGTTCAAGGCCCGCGACCACGCGGAGTTGAACACGCAGTTGAGCCAGTTGCTTTCGCGCGGCGTGCCGCTGATCGAGGCTCTGGACGTGGCGGCCAACGTCGTATCGAGCCGCAGCCGCCCGCTGGTGGCTCAGATGCGTGAGGAAGTGGCTTCGGGCGCCAGTTTCGCCGACGCCTGTCGCAAGGTGGGGGTGTTTGATCGGGTGACGATCGCGGTGTATCGGGCGGCCGAGCGCAGTGGCGACCTGGCTGGGGCGGCCGCGCAGTTGGCGGTGAACATCAACCGTCAGTTGCGCATCTCGGGCAAGGCGATCACGCTGATGATTTATCCGGCGATTGTCATGACGATCAGCGTGCTGGCCGGCACATTCATGATGACCTTCATCGTGCCCAAGATCGGCGGGGCGCTGAAGGAGGCGGGCATCGACCTGCCGACGTACACGGCCGTGGTCCTGGCGATCGGGCTATTCATCCAGACGAACTGGATGCTGGTACTGGGAGCGGTGGGCGTGTTGATCGTGGCGGCAGTGCTGGCGCGGGCGGCGCTCGGGAAGTTGATCGGCAAGTTCATGCGCGTGTTCCCCGGCATTCGCGACGTGGTGATGACTCAGGAGTTGACGCGGTTCTTCACGGTCATGGCGGCGATGGCGCGCTCGGGCATTCCGCTGGCTGACGCACTGGGCATCGGCGTGGAGGCGATTTCGCACCCGCGTCTGCGGCGAGACCTCGGGCAGTTGCGGACCAGGCTGATCGAAGGCGGGGTTCTGCGCGTGCTGGTCGAGAAGGTCGAAACGCTGCCGATGGCCACGCGCCGTCTGCTGGTGGCCGCCGACCGGGCGGGCGATCTGGAAACGGCCTTTGACGGGTTGGCCGAAGACCTGGCCGACGCGCTGGACCGCAAGACCGAGCGCATGCTCAGCGCGCTCGAACCGTTGCTGATCGTGTTCATGTTCTTGTTCATCGGGTCGATCGTGATGTCGGTGATGCTGCCGATGATCCAGTTGACCTCGCAGACAGTCTGATCTCAGGGAAAGGGACGAAGATGCAGGGTGCATATCGCAGGCGGTACGAGGCGCGGCGAGCCTTCTCGCTGCTGGAAATCTCGCTGGTGGTAGTGCTGATCGGGCTGTTGACGGCCGGTGCGGCCGTGGCGCTGCTGGGGCGGGCCCAGTCCACCAAGGTGCGCATCACCAAGACCACGATGAACACGCTGTCGGGGCAGATCGAGAGTTACATGGCCGAGGGCGACGGCAGCCCGCCCGCCACGCTCCAGTTGCTGGTCGACCGGCAGTTCATCAAGGCGAGCATGCTCACTGACACGTGGAAGCAGCCGTTCTACTTCAACCCGCAGGGCTCGGGCGGGCGCCCCTACACGCTGGTGAGTTACGGGCCCGACCGGCAGGCGGGCACGATGGACGACATCGACTTTTGGACGATGGACATGACTTCGGAGGAGTGAGAAGTGTGTCGGTGTGCGGCAACATTCCGGACTCCGACCCGTCGCGGGCTGACGATGCTCGAGACGGTGCTGGCAGCCGTTCTGATGGCGATGATCGCCACGACGCTGGTCGCCGGTCTGGGGTTCGTGCATGCCGATCACCGCCGTCAGCAGCGGCAACTGGGGGCCGCCGAGATCGCCAACCGCCTGATGCTCCAGTACCTCGATGAGAAGTCGGGGATGCCCAGCGACGCGCTGGCGGTGACATATGGCTCGCGGGGGCAGTACCGCTACTACTGGAGGGTGCGGGAGGACAAGGTCTCGATGCGCGAGGTGCGCCCCGGCTCGACCGCGACGGCAAACCGAACCGGCGGCGTGACGCCCGACCGGATCAAACTGATCACCGTCCGCGTGTGGAATGAGCAGACGCCCAACGTGAACCCGGCCCTGAGCGGTGTTGCCGAAGATTTCCGGCTCGCTCGCCTGACCGACCCGATCGCACCGCGCAACCCCGACTCGCTGAGCAAGATCCTGAGAACCCCCGAGGGCATGGCTGAATGGCTGCGCCAGTTCCAGGGGAACGAATGATGGGTCGCCGCGGGTTCACCCTGCTGGAAACCGCGCTGGCCGCGACGATCGGCGGGATGGTCATCCTGACGGCCATCGGGCTGTTCGGCATGATCGAGCGGAGCGAGAAGGGGTTGGAGCGTCAGTTCAACGAGACACGCCAACTCGGCACACTCCAGCAGGTGCTGCGCCGCTCAATCAACACCGTCCTCATGTCCACGTCGCTCGATGCTTCAATCGAGTCGGCCACCGGGCAGGAAGACGTAAAGATGGGCAACGGCGAAATCGTCGAAGATAACGAGCCGGCGTGGGACGGCACCGGCGAGCGGCCGCGCATCATTCTTGAGATAGACAACACCGAGGATCTGGCCCGCTGCATGGCCCTGGCGGCACCTCCGATGGGCGACCCCATGGGCATGCCGCAGCGCCTCGAGATTGTCTCGCCCCGATCGCCGATCCCCTCGAGCCTGCGCCTGCCGACGCAGAGTTGGATGAATGCCGGCGTCGACGTCGAGAACGAACTCGAGGTGTACGGCATCTCCGGCCCGGTGCGCGGCGTGTTTGAGTTTCGCCCGGACGGCTCGCGCGAGCGTCTGCTCCGGTCGGCCGGCATGGGCGTGGCCACCGGCGAGCGAATCCGCAATGACACTCAGACCGGCTGGACGCTGTGGTGGCGACCGGTCTTCCCCGATGAGATCGTGCGCCTGCAGGCGGGCATGCCGGCAACCGAGGCTGATTTCATCACCAACGCGGCCGAGGGCTACCCAATCATCCGAGGCGTCAAGCGGGCCCGTTTCATCGCGTTTGACAACCGATTCCGGCGGCTGACCTATGCGGCCCGCACGGCCACGGACCTGCCGGCATACTTCGAAATCGAAATCGAGACCTGGGCCGGCGCGTATGTCAACTGGATGTTCGAGGTGGGCTGGGTAAATGGCGAAGACCCCACGGCCCTGCCCGAAGAGCCGGGCAACGGCGCCGATCAGGACGCCGACGAAGACGAAAACAACAACGGCAATGACAACGATGGCGGCGGGCGAAGCGGAAACCAGCGCCGGTTGGCGCCGGAACGGCTCCGGCCGCCGGACGGAGAGCGGGAGCAGACCCCCTCGCCACAGCCGCGCCGGCCTGGGCAGAGCGGCGGCGGCAATCGCCCGGGAGGCCGCACATGACTGGCCGCGGGTACGCCATGCCGCTGGTCTTCCTGCTCTCGCTGGTGGTGGCGCTGGTGCTGGGGCTTGCGATCGAGCGCAACACGGCGCAGGTGCACAACGTCAAGCGCCAACTCGAGGCCTATCGCTCGCACCACATTGCGCGCGGGTTTCAGGAGGCCATCTCGGCCTGGCTGTCCCAGCAGAACTCGCGCTCGATCGCGCAATCGCTGGGCGAAGGCGGGCACGCGATCGACCTGTCGCTGCCCGACGGGAGCGTAATCGCCGTGTATCTGCGCGATGGGCAGGGGACGATTCTCGATCCGCAAGCAGCCAGTTCCGACAACGCCGAGAAGGCCGCCTCGCTGCGAGTTCGCGTGCAGCAGTTGTGCGCCGAGCAGGAGTTGGATTACGAGAACTACCAGAGACCGCTCGGCCCGTTTTCCATCAGCATCAACGTGGCCGACCCGCTCGTGCTCCAGGCGGTGGCCGAGGAAGTGGTCGGCCTGGACCGGGCGCCCGAGATGGTGAACAAGTTGATCGAGCGCCGTTCGGAGACCGGGCAACTGGAGCGTCAGGACGTGCTGGGCGTGGGTACGGAGATGGGGCTGGACACCGAGACGCGGAACGCGCTGATGGAGTACTTCACCGTCTCGCCGGAGATGTGGTATGTGACGATCGAGTTGCGGGGCGGGGCGGGCATGTCCAACCGGGCGCTGCGGGCGCGGTACGGCGGGCTGGTGCCGATCCGCTCGAGCACGAACCGGACGACCGGTGCGTGGGAGCAGCCGGGGGTGTTTCTCACGTGGGAAGAGTTGAGTGTAGAGTACGATGAGCCGGGAGAAATTGAGCCATGAGCAAGCCGGTCACGAAGAGCCATGCGAAGCGCAACACACTGCTCGCCCAGGGCGGGGCGTTGCTGCTGGCGGGCACGGCGGTGGGAATCGCGCTGCTCGGCGTGCCGCTGCTGTCCAGCCCCGGGGCACGGTTCCCCACGGTGGACGAGGTGATGGCCACGCGGGAGGCCGAGCGGCGCAGCCTCGAACTGGCGGTCCCCGTGGAAGACGAAGCCCAGCCGATGCGCGCGGTGGATCTGACAGCCGTCGCCGAACGGCTGGGCGTGCTGGTTGACCTGCCCGCCGAAGTTGCCCAGGCCGAAGGCGAAGATGCCGGCGAAACCCCGGCGCCGGTGGTGAGCAACAGCGAACTGAAGTTCCTGGGCAGCATTCGCGAGCCGACGCGCGAACTGGCGCTGGTATCGCTCAACGGCATGCAGCGCATCGTGCCGGTCGGGGGCTCGACGACGTTCAGCACGCCCGAGGGCATGAAGATCACGGTCAACGTGCTCAGCCTCGACGGGGGCGAACTGACCATCGAGCGCGACGGCGTGCGGGAGCAGTTGGCCAAGGCCGCCCGCGTGTCACAGACCGTGACCATGGTGCAGACGGTGGGCGAGCGGCCGGGTGCTTCGGGGGCTTCGCCCGAGACGGGTCGTCCGCCCGGGGAAGAGAGTGAAATCGACCGGCGCCGGCGCGAAGCCGATGAACGCCGCCAGCGCATCCTCGAACGTCAGCGCGAGACGGAGGGTTCGCGGTGGCGTCCGGAGGGTCAAGGCGGCGGCCCGGTGCGCCCGGACCGGGAAGGCCCGCAGAAGTAACCGCAAGGGAAGCAGACCAACGTGACCTCACCTGTGTGCTACATGGTTCGAGCCGATCGCGGCGCCCGCCTGCTGGGGCTGCGCGTCGTGCATCAGCACGATGAAGCGACCTGGCAGTCTCCGGCCGAGGAGACGCCGGACGTGGCCTCAGACGCCCGCGCGGCCGCCGAGTGGCTCGCCGAACGCCTTGCCGGCAACGGTCGCTCGCTTTCTCACCTGATCATCGACACGGACGGCGGGCTGTGCTCGTGGGTGAGTGCGGCCGACACCAGCGAACCGGTCTTGCGGGCCGTCATCGAGCGCCCCTTCGACGCCGACGAAGAACCCGCGGGCGGACGATTCCCCGAGTTGCCGGGCGAAACGGCGTTGCAGCCGTTGCTTGAGCGCCCGCGTGCCCGCAAGGGCGCGGCCTCGGAGCCGGTCGGACGCATGCCGGTGCTGGCACTGCCCGTGGTTCCGGCGCGGATGCTTGTCGACGAACTGGACCGCATGGGCATCAAGGTCGGCGCCGTTGAGGCGCTGTGGCAGGCCTGCGCAATGGCATGGGATCCCTCGGGCTCAAGCCTCGGCGGCTCGCACGCCGAGCGCGTGGTCGCCGAGGCGGTGCCGACCGCGGCCGTGGTGTTGCTCGATCCGGCCGGTCGCCTTGTGTGGTCGTGGTCGCGTGGGGCAAGCCTGATCGCCGGGGGGTCGATGCGCATCCTGACGGAGCGCGCGTCGGAGTCGGCTCCGGAGACCATCGAACGCGGGCGCACGCGCCTGGCGCTGATTCGCGACGATGACATCGCACGCCTTGGCGCCGAGTGGCTGGCTTGGTCGCTGCAACTGGGCACCGCCCCCGCGCGCATCGTCATCGTCGGCGAGCCCGGCGAGGGTGGGCTGACCAGTGCCCAGATCGGCAGCGCCCTCTCGCAGCGCTGGCCTCAGACCACCATCGACTTCGTACGCGAGCAGGATCCCATCGGCGCCACGCTGGGCCGGCTGACCGGGCGCGATGGGGCTTCACCAGCCGGTATCAACGAACTGACCAACCGCCCCGGGCGAGCGCATCGCGCCATGTACCGCTGGGCGGCCGTGGCCCTGTGCTGCGCCGCCGGTGTGCTCGGCACGCTGGCCTACCACGTCCTCGAGTCGGGCGCAAAGACGCAGGCGGCCGGGACTTCCGTGACCAACGCCTATGCCGAACTGGCCGGCTCAGAAGGGCTGAATCCCGCCACGGCGCTGCTCGACCTGCAGAGCGCCATCGAAAAGGCCAGCAAGGCGGCCATCGACCCCTCGACAATCGAGGCCCCGCGCCCCGTGCTCCAGGAGTTGGAGGCCATGTCATTCGTGCTCAGCAGCGACGAACTGACGCTGCGCGAACTGACCATCAGCCCGCTGTCGATCACGTTGAAGGTCGAGGTGGCCCAGACCGAGCAGTACGAGGCTCTGGCCCAGTCCATCCGGGCGGTGTCCGGATCCGTCGTCGAGTGGCGCAACACGCTTAATGCCCGTGGCGGGGTTGTCGAAGCAACCTTTACCGGCGACTGGCCCCGCAACCCGGGAGGGCAGAACTGATGCCCGACATCCGACGCATGACCGAGGACGAGCGCTACGAGCAGGCAATGTCGGCTGCCGCTTCGGAGCGGCGCAACCGCCCCAAACACCTGTTGCTCGTCCCGCTGCTGCTCTTCTGCGCGGCCGGGCTGGTGCTGGCCTTTGCGCTCTTCTCACGCGAGACGGCCCGCCTGCGGCTCGAGCAGCAGGAACTCCGCTATGGCCGCCTGGTTCAGGGCGTGGTACAACTGCGCGAACTGACTTCACAGGCGCGGGATTCCAACGGGCACAACTCGCTGGGCGAACCCATCACCGACCTGCTCAGCCGCATGGAGACCTATGCGACACAGGCCGGCCTGCAGGAAAAGCCCCGCGTGCCGCAGCAACGCAAGGACAGCACGCGGGGCGCGGTGCGCCAACGCTACATCTATCCGACGCTGACCGATCGGTCGCTTCCGGCGCTGCTCGACTGGCTGCGCATTGCACAGGACAACGTGCCGGGACTGTTCGTGTACAGCATCACGCTGCGCCCGGTCCCCTCGCGGGGTTGGAGTATGGACGTCACGTTCGCCAGGTGGGAACGGGAGGTTGGGTCATGAGTTGTTGGTCGAATGCGGCTCGCGCGGCGTTGGCTGCCGGCGCCTTGGTCGGGGCACTGGTTCTCTCGGGCTGCTCGGCCGGGGGCCCGAGATCTCCCCAGCCTGCCCCCTTCGTCAATCGCTCGGGCGAAGTCGACGCCCTGATCAAACGCGGCGACAATGCGGCCTCCCGAGCCGACTCCGAGTCGGCCATCGCGCACTATCAGCAGGCCGTGGCCATCGACCCTCAGCGCTACGTCGCCTGGAACAACCTGGGCGTCGAGTTGATGAAGATGAACAACTACATTGACGCCGTGGCCGCCTTCCGCGTCGCCGCCGACCTCTCGCCCCGCGATCCCCGCCCTGTCTCCAACATCGGACTTGCCTACCAGGAAATGGGCTGGGCGCAGGACGCGATGATCAACTACGAAGACGCCCTGCGGCGCGACCCGAACTACCTCGACGCCCTTCGCGGCATCGCCGTGGCCGAACAGCATCTGGGCCTGGCCTCGCTCGAATCGCTGCATCGCGTGCGCCACGCCCTGATGATCGAGGCCGACGAGAACTGGCGGACCTTCTTTCAACGTCAGCGCTTCCGCATCGAGAACCAGTTGCGCCGCCCGCCCGACTCGGTCGGCTGACCGCATGGAGCGTCACGTGAGTCGGCCGGGTCGGCAACGACGCTGACTTCTCCGGCGTCGGTCGTGAACCGCCTCAGAACTTGACCCACGCGCCACCCTTGCGCCCGCTCTCGATCACACGCTCGATGAAGCGAACGCCCCGCGCGCCGTCATGCACCGTGGGGAACTCGACGCCAAGCCCGCTGGGCTGCTCGCCCGCGCGCTTCGCCCGAATGGCGGCGATCGCGCCGCGGTAGACATTGGCGAACGCTTCGATGAATGCCTCGGGGTGTCCCGGCGGCAGCCGAACTGCGTGCGCACCGGCCCCGGATTCCGCCCCGCCCGGCTTCAAGATCCGCTTGGCGCCGTCCCCCGGCGTGTGGACGAGGAAGTTGGGCTCCTCCTGCCTCCAGGCCAATCCGCCGTTCGTGCCATAGACGCGGATGGCCAACCCGTTCTCCTCGCCGTAGCACACCTGCGAGCAGGTCAGCGTGCCCCTGGCGCCGTTGGAGAATCGGAGGAGGACGGCCGCGTCGTCGTCGAGCGCGCGCCCTTCCACGAAAGTCGTCACATCGGCGCACAACTCGGCGATGTCGAGCCCGGTGATGGTGTGCGCCAAATTCTCGGCGTGCGTGCCGATGTCGCCGACGCAGCCCGCGATGCCCGATCGCTTCGGGTCCGTCCGCCATGAGGCCTGCTTCTGGCCGGAATCCTCGAGTTTGGCCGAAAGCCAACCCTGGTGATACTCGACGAACACCTTGCGCACCCGCCCGATCGCGCCCGAGCGCACGAGGTGGGCCGCCTGCTTGACCATCGGGTAGCCGGTGTAGTTGTACGTCACGGCGAACACGACGCCGGACTTCTCCACGGCCGCGACGAGTTGCCCCGCCTCCTCACTCGACAGCACCATCGGCTTGTCGAGCACGACGTGAATGCCGGCTTCAGCGAAGGCTTTCGCCACCGGGAAGTGCACGTGGTTGGGGGTGACGATCGAAACGAAGTCGATGCGATCGCCCGGGGCTCGTTTGCATTCGCCCGCAAGCATGTCCTGCCACGAGCCGTAGTTCCGCTCGTCGGCCAGCCCGAGGTCGTGCCCGGACGCGCGCGACTTCTCCGGCGATGACGAGAGCGCCCCGGCGACGAAGTCGGCCTGCCCGTCGAGCGCGGCCGCCATGCGGTGCACCGCTCCGATGAACGCATCCCGCCCGCCGCCGACCATGCCGTATCGAAGTTTGCCTGTCAATCCAAGATTCTTGCCGGAGACCATGCTTCACCTCATCGCCGATCCAGCCCTCGCTTGCGCTTCGGGCTCGTTTCCTCGACCTGACGCTACTTGTCGAACGCCGCGTCAAAAGCCACGTGGCTCGGCGCAAAGTCGATGCTCCGCACGAACTCGACGGCCTCGGTGCCGCCGTGGACGCGGTCCATGCCGCAGTCTTCCCACTCCACGCTCAGCGGACCGGCGTACCCGATGCGGTTGAGGGCGCGAATGATCTCTTCGAAATCGACCTCCCCGCGCCCGGGACTGCGGAAGTCCCACCCGCGCCGGTGGTCGCCGAAACTCAGGTGGCTCGCGAGGATGCTCGATTCGCCGTCGAGCAGGCGGATCGCGTCCTTGATGTGGACGTGGTAGATGCGGTCGGGGAAGGCGTTGATGAACTTGACCGGGTCGATGCCCTGCCAGATCAGGTGGCTGGGGTCGAAGTTGAACCCGAAGGCCTTGTGCCCGCCGATCGCCTCGATCGCCCGCCGCGTGGTGTGAATGTCATAGGCGATTTCAGTCGGATGGACTTCGAGCCCGAAGCG
The DNA here is from genome assembly GCA_008363215.1 of Cyanobacteria bacterium CYA. Taxonomy (GTDB): domain Bacteria; phylum Planctomycetota; class Phycisphaerae; order Phycisphaerales; family UBA1924; genus J022. Next base: position 69,550 of record RHKP01000001.1, on the reverse strand, counting down.
GACGCCGACCTTGTCGAAGCCGTCGAGGATGGGCTTCCACCGCGCGGCGAAATCCTTGAAGCCCGCGTCGACGTCGGCTTGTGCGGTCGGGGGGAAGAAGTACAACTTGTGCCACACACTCGAACCGGTAAAGCCGTTGACGACCTTGACGCCCAGTTTCGCCGCGGCCTCGGCGGTGTCGATCATCTCCTGCGCGCATCGCTGCCGCACGCCCTCCGGGTCGCCGTCCTTCCAGAGGCGCTCGGGGATGATCTGCTTGTGGCGCGTGTCGATCGGGTCGCAGACGCACTGCCCGACGAGGTGGTTGGAGATCGCAAAGCACTTGAGCCCGTGCTTGCGCAGAATCTCATGCCGCGACTGGCAGTACTTGTCATTCGACAGCGCCTTGTCCACCTCAAAGTGATCGCCCCAGCACGCCAGTTCAAGCCCGTCGTAGCCCATGTCGGCCGCCAGTTCGGCCATCTTCTCGAGCGGCAGGTCGGCCCACTGGCCGGTGAAGAGCGTGACGGGACGTGCCATGGCGATTTCCCTCCGTGCTGTGGTTGGTCGAGAACCAAAGCATATCGGGCTGAGCCGGTGGGACGGGCGTCCTGCCTGTGTGATCTGACGCTACCTTCCCCCGCCGGGCCGCCCGCGTCACCAACCGTGCCACCGCCCGTGCCGCCTCTGGTGTCACGCCCCGCCTTGCTTGCGGGCGGCGTGCTCGGCCAGCAGCCTCTTGGCTTCGCCCACCAGGTAGCACGAGCCGGTGATGAGAATCAGGTCGTCCCGCTGCACCGCCCGGGCGGCGATGTTGATCGCCTCCTTCAGCGTCGGCGCCACCTGGCACATCGCCCCCGTCTCCTCAAACCGGCACGCCAGTTCCTCCGGCGACATCGCTCGCGGATTGCCCGACACACGCGTGAAGATCACCTTGTCGGCCCCCCGCGCAATCTCGGCCAGCATCGCATCGGCGTTCTTGTCACTCGAACAGCCGAAAATCGCCACCAGCGAGTCAAACCGCAGATGCGCTCCGGCCGCCTTGATCAGCGCCCGTACGCTCTCAGGCGTGTGGGCCGTGTCCAACAGGATGCGCGGCTTGCTCCACGCCAGTTCCATGCGCCCGTGTGTCGGAGTGTTTGCCAGCCCCCGCGCCACCTCGCCCTCGGGCGCGACGAACCCGCGGGCAGCCAGTTGATCGAGCAGCGCCAGCGCCAGCCCGCAGTTGGCAGCCTGGTGCTCGCCCCTGAAAGGCACCGCGATGTGCTCATACAGCGATCGTGGACTGTCGACGCAGATCCGCGCGTGCGGACCCAGGTCATGCCCCGCTTCAAATCGGCACGAATACTCCACATCTTCGCCCAGCACGAAGAGCGGCGCCCCCACTTCCTCGGCCTTGCGCCGGAAAACCTCCATCACCTCCAACTCCTGCGGCACGGTGACGGCCGGCACACCGGCTTTCATGATCCCCGCCTTCTCGCCTGCGATCTCCGCCAGCGTCGCGCCGAGGATGTCGGTGTGCTCGAGTTGAATCGATGTCAGACCGCACACCTCCGGCGTGATGACGTTGGTGCAGTCCAGTCGCCCGCCCAGCCCGACCTCGACCACCGCCACGTCCACCGCCTGGTGGGCGAAGTACTCGAACGCCAACGCCGTCATCAGTTCGAAGAACGTGCACTCCCCCATGCGTGCCGGCAGGGTCTCGGCCGCAATGCGGCAGCGCTCGACCATGCTGACAAACGCCGCCCGGGCAATCGGCTGGTTGCCGACCCGCACGCGCTCGGTGATATCCACGAGATGCGGGCTCGTGTACACCCCCACTGCATATCCGCACGCGCCCAGGGCCGAAGCCACCATCTCACACACACTGCCCTTGCCCTTGCTCCCGGCCACGTGGACGCTGCGAAAGTTGGTGTGCGGATCGCCCAGGGCCGCCAGCAGTGCAATCGTGCGGTCGAGTTTGAAGGCCGAGGGGTCGATGTTTCGCGGACGGGACCGCTCGAAGTTGACGCGGGAATAGAGATAGCGCTGCGCGTCGTCAAAGGTCCGGATCACGCCCGGATGAGGCTTGCTTTCAACCACTGCGGGCGCGCTGTGGCGCTCGCCGGGAACACTTGTCATACGGACCGATTGTACACCGCGGTCAAGCCCCCCAATGTCGGCAGGGGTCCGCGCCATTCAACCAAACCTCACCCATGGACGCCCGTCCCTCGGGCGATGATGCCGCGTGAACAGCGCCGCCACGCCCCAGGCGATCAGGCCCGCCAGCAGCAGGTCGCTCAGGGCGTGTGCTCCGGCGAGCAGGCGTGTGAGAGCACAGCCGGCGGCCGCCGCCAGCGCAACCAGGCGCGCACCGGGATACAACATCGCCACCGCCATTGCCCCGCCGAACGCCACCGCCGCGTGACTGCTGGGCAAACCCAGTGACGAGCCGTACTTGTCGGGGTCATAGACTGCGCCCAGCAGCGGATTCCAATCCAGGTGCCCGTGCTCGTCCGGGCGATGTCGCCCCAGCACGATCTTGAGCAACTCGGCCAACAGCCCGGTTGCCGTGGCGCTGCCCATGATGAGCAGCCCGGTAGGACGGGCAAGCCGCTCGCGCCATTCGACAAGAGCGATCGCGCCCCCGGCCAACAGCCAGGTGGGCAGGAACCCCACCGCGCGGAACATCTGGTACCAATCGTTGCCTTCGAGACCCTCCTCATCCCCGCGGGTCAGCAGATACACCGGGCGATCGAGCCACAACGCCAGCACGCACACCAGCGTGACCAGCCCGGCTGTCCGAAGACGCTTGAGCCGCGAATGTCGTCGCTCCAGTGGTGATCGGTACGTCATGGCGTGCTCGGTTCGATGATTGGCTCGAACCCGTGAAACCTCCAACCCTGATAGGTCGATCGACCCTTCTTGGGTTCACTGGGAAGTTCACCGATGTCGACAACCTCGTCAAACGCGCGCTCCCAGAACTCCTTCGGCCCGCCGAAGAGCAGCGCGGGACGACCCAAGAGCGCCGCCCGCACCTCGGGGCGGTGCAGGTCGGTTTCCGGCCACAGGTCATACTGCGTCCGCCTTGAGTCGGGCGCGAACGAACTGGCGCAGTACACCGTCGGGCGGCCCGGCATGTAGAACGCCAACTGGCTCGCCCGCCCGTAGTGCGAACTGACGAGGAACGGCTCAAGCCCCGAGGCCCGCCGCAATGTTTCCATCTCCGCCTCGGTCTCGACGGCGAACGCCCGCATGCCCGTCAACCGGTCCACCGGTACCAGGTGCCCGAAGCGAGGGCTGCGCGCCAGGATGGGCAGGAACACAAAGAAGACCCCTGTCACCAGCCCCGACGCGATCGTGATGCGCCAGCACGCACGCACCGGAATGAAGCGCCGCTCGATGGCGCCGGGAATCGGCAGCGAGCACAGCGGGATCAGCCCGACGAACCCGCCCATCGCCCAGTTCCCCTCTGTCTCGGCGAGGAAGGAAACCATCAGGTAGAACAACAGCACCGGCATCGATGCCCACGCCAGCACCCGCACCCCAAGCAACTCCTTCCACCGACGCCGCGCCACCAGAGCACCCAGCACCACCACCGGCCCGGCTACGAGCAGCATGCCCAGATACTCCAGCGTCCACACCGGGTTGTAGTGCCACCCGCCGTTCCCCTGCGTCGGGGGCAGATCGCCTCCCGGCAGCCCGAGGTGCCCGAGCAGATGGCGGACGGTCGCCCAGTCGTGCTGCGTGTTCCAGATCGCCACCGGCAGCAGCCCCAGCAGGACCATCACCCCCGCGCCCAGCCAGTGCCGTCGGACCAGGCCCGGGCGCTTGCCCGCCAGCGCGATGAGCAGCCCGACGCCGGCCAGCACGATCGTGTACTTGAAGATGAATCCCACACCGACGGCGGCCCCCGCCAGCACCAGCCAGCGCCCGCCCCCGTTCTGCGCCGCCCGCACCGCAAAAGCGCACGCCAGCGCCCAGCACGCCAGCAGCGGCCCGTCGATGGTCATCAACAACGACACCACCAGGAACGGCGGCACGCATTGATACAGCACTGCGGCCACGAACCCGCTGCGCCGGTCGCCGCTGACCCGCACCGCGGCGTCAGCCACCGCCAGCGACCCGATCGCTGAGGCCAACACCGCCGGCAGGCGCACCGCCCACTCGACGTGTCCGAACAGACTCGTCGACAGCGCAATCACCCACGCGACGCCCGGGCCCTTCGAGTAATACGACCAGTCCAGGTGACGCGACCATTCCCAGTAATGTGCCTCGTCCTCGACGAGCGTATAGGGGCAGATCCACACCAGGTAGATGATGCGCGCCAGCGTGACCAGCGCGACGAGCCACAGCACCGATGTGGGGCGTGCGGCCCAGGGCGCCCAGCGGCGCGGTGCGTGCGGGTGTGCGCCGTTTGTGCTCAATGCCGCGCCACCCTGCCCAGTGCCGCCGCTGTGTACGCGACCAGCCCCGCCACGCCCCCCCACAGCACCGGCAGCCCGATCAGGCCTTCCTTGTGCATCACCTGCTGCCCCGAGTTGATGAGGATGATCGTGAACAACGCCGGGAAGAACGCCCACAGGTACACCACCAGCGGCAGCGTGTGTCGCAGACGCAGCGCCGTCACCGCGCCGGTCAGCACCATCACCAGGCACGAGCCGGCCATCGCCGCACGCTCGTGCTGCTTGCTCACGATCTCCCGCTTCAACTTGCCGATCTGCTCTTCCAACTGCTCGGCCGCCGTCTCGATCGACCGCACCTCCTCGCCGCCGCTCGCGACTTCGGCCTTCGCTTCGGCCAGGATCTCGTCGGGCGACAGGTCGCGCAGGCGATCCAGCGTGTCGCGCGCCGGTCGCAGCCCGCGCAGCACGCGCTCTGGAAAGCCAGTCTGCCCGGTGTCTTGCTCCAGGTCCAGCCCTGCTGCCCCGCGCAGCACCACGTTGGTCAGCGTCAACGTGAAACTCAAACTCGATTGATCGATCGGCCTCGTCGGATCCAGCCCGGCACTCTCCGCCTCGATGCTGGCGCTCTCGGCCGCCAGCCGGTCGCTGCCCGCCCGCTCCGACGAGACCACTTCCACTTCCACCCGGTTGCTCTGGCGACGCGGGAGCAATCGCGTCTGCCCGCTGAGTCCGCGCGCCCGCACCACCACTGTGTGCCCGAGCGGATCCTGGAACCGCACGCTGCCCTCGTTGGCAAAGCCATACTCCATCGCCCGGGCGGCCTCGCGCGCCGCCAGCCGCCGCGCCAACTCCAGCCGCTGCGAGTCAATCCAGTTCATCCGCTCCGGCTCGCGCTTGAGCGATCGCAACTCGCCGAAGGTGAGAAACTTGGGGTCGTCATTGAACGGGCTGGGCACTCGCACCGGCGTGGTCGTGAACTGGTCCTGGTGCAGCAGATCTCCGCGATCCGAATACGTCAGAGCCTCGAAACGAATCAGCGCCACGGCCTCGTCCCCGTCGTCGATCCCCACCGCCGACGCGGGCACCAGCCACAGGTGCGCCTGCTGCGCCGCCACGTCAGTCTCCACCTGCTGGTGCTCATCGAACGCGATCGCCGTCACCCCCCGCATCAGGTACTGATCGATCACCCCCGACCCTGCCTGCGGTTCCACCCGCCGGATGCGGTCGGCGTGAATCTCCAGATCGGCAAACTCGGCCGCCTCGCCACGCTCCATCGTCCGCACCATCATCTGGATCAGGTTCCGCGTGATCATGCTCTCCATCGAGCGCAGGAACCGCGGAATCACCTGCTCGTTCAGGCCGCCCAGCACCACCGCCAGCACCAGCCCCATCGCCACCGCGGGCGCGAGGATGGCCTTGTGCGACACCCCGCTCGCCTTGATCGCCAGCACCTCGTTGTCCGACGCCATCCGGTGATACGCCAGTGTCGTCGCAAAGCACGCCGCAAACGGCAATGCGTACGCCAGCATCGGCAGGACCGCCAGAATCATGAACCTCAACGCCTCGACCGGGGTCAGTTTCCCGTCGGCCAGAGGCTTCACCGTGGCCGCAAATGCGATCACCAGCACCAGCACCGCCGTGGTCAGGGCGATGAGTTTGCCCATCTCGACAAACATGTGCTTCCAAAGGGTCCACGGCATCGAACCAGCATCGTACGCGAGGGGCTCTGCGACAGCCGACCCACCCGTCGCCGGCCCCGAACCCCGATCGGCTCCCCCTACCATTGCCCGCAATGACCTTTCGCCTCTACAACACCGCGACCCGGGCCGTCGAGCCGTTCATCCCCCGCGACCCCAAGCACATCACCTTCTACTCCTGTGGGCCGACGGTCTACGACGACGCCCACATCGGCAACTTCCGCTCCTTTCTCGCCGCCGACGTCCTCCGCCGCTGGCTGGAAAGTCCGTTGTGCACGCTGACCGACGCCGCCGGCGCCGATCACCCCGGCCCGCGCCAGGTCATCCACGTCATGAACATCACCGACGTGGGGCACATGACCGACGACGACGCGGCCGACGGCGGCGGGCAGGACAAGATGGAGGTGGCCGGGCAGCGCATCGCCGAAGCCAAGAAGAGCGGCAAACTCCCGCCCGACGCCGAGATCGACCCCGGCGACCCGCGCGCCATCGCCGACTTCTACGCCCGACGCTTCGTCGAGGACGCGCGCAAACTCGGTCTCAAACTCGCCATCGAGGCCGAAGGCGACCCCTCGCTCATGCCCCGCGCTACCGACAACATCGAAGGCATGAAGCGCCTCATCGCCGCCCTGATCGAGCGCGGACACGCCTACGTTGCCGGCCCGACCGGCGCGCGGGCCGTCTACTTCGACGTCCAGTCCTTCCCCTCCTACGGCTCGCTGTCGGGCAACACCCTCGACTCACTCCGCGGCGGCGCGGGCGGACGCGTCAGCGATGAGGACCAGCGCTCCAAGAAACACCCGGCCGACTTCCTGCTCTGGAAGGAAGACGCCTCGCACCTCATGAAATGGGACAGCCCGTGGGGCGCCGGCTACCCCGGCTGGCACATCGAGTGCTCCGTCATGTCGCTGGCACGACTCGTCCCGGGCGGCATCGACCGCGTCCTGATCCGTCCCGACCCGGACCTGGCGATCGACCTGCACTCCGGCGGCGAAGACAACATCTTCCCCCACCACGAGTGCGAGAGCGCCCAGTCGTGCTGCGTGCTCGGCGGCCCCCTCTTCGCGCGGCACTGGTTCCACGCCCGCTTCCTCATGGTCAACGGGCAGAAGATGAGCAAGAGCAAGGGCACCTTCTACACCGCCCGCCAACTCTTTGAACAGGGCCACGAGCCCGCGGCCGTGCGCCTCGAACTCATCAAGGCCCACTACCGCTCCAACGCCGATTTCTCGATGCAGGGGCTCAAAGACTCGGCCCGCATGGTGGAGAAATGGCGCAAAGCTCGTCTGGAAATCGCACGTCGCTCACCCGGTTGGCAAGCGCGGGGCAGCGACCCGAATGCGTTGTTGGCCTTGATGAATCTCCGTTTTGCTCAGTTCATGGAGAATGACCTGAACATCGCAGGAGCCATCGGTGCGCTCAACGCCGACATCGATGCCGCTCTATCGCGTCCGTTCGACCCAAGCCGGGCTTTGCCCGACGACCCCAAGGTGATAGTCCAGGCGATGCAGGCTGACCGAAAGAGCAGTCACCCTACAAGAGCCATAGACATCTTCGAACGGATTGATGGAGTACTCGGGCTGCTCGACCTGCCGCGCCTCGAATCACAGTCGCACGGGCGCGCCATCTACCTGCCCGGCGTCACTCCCAGCGATCAGGTCGCCGCCCTGCTCGACGAGCGCGCCAACGCCCGCGCCGCCAAGAACTTCGCCCGCTCCGACGAAATCCGCGATCAACTCAAGGCTATGGGCTACGCGATCAAGGATGTCGCCGGCGGCAAGGTCGAAGTCGGACCTCTTGGGTAAATCGGCTCTCCGAGCCGATGCTCTGATTGCCCCGATGCGCTGATGGCTCAGTGGCACGGGCGTCCCGCCCGTGTCTGATCGAACGCAGGCGAAACGCCCGCCCCACCATCGCGCCTCACGCGGCCTTCGACATCGGCATTGCCGTCACTTCTTCGTGAACTTCGCTTGCCGCACCCGCGGCCGCCGCCGGCCTGCACGTCAGCAGCACCGCTCCGCCGGCCACCGCGCTGAGAAGGGAACCGGACAAGATCCCCATCTTTGCGGCCTCCAGGCCGGCCGCGTCCGGGAACGCCAGCGTGGCGATGAACAGCGCCATCGTGAACCCGATGCCGCCCAGCATGCCCACGCCGATCATCTGCCGCCAGTTGGCCCCGGTCGGCAGCGCCGCGACCCCCACCTTCGTCGCCAGCCAGCACGCCCCGACAATGCCCGCCGGCTTGCCCACCAGCAGGCCGAAGATCACACCCAGCGAAATCGATCCCGTGATCGCCTCGCCGGCCCCGTGCCCGACATGCACGCCCGCGTTGGCCAGCGCAAAGATCGGGAGGATCAGAAACGCCACCCACCCGTGCAGCGCGTGCTCGATGCGATGCAATGGCGGCATCACCTGGGCACAACTCGTCGCAATCGCCTGCACCGCCGCTCGCTGCGTACTGCTCGTCCGCACACAACGCCCCATCTTCTCGTCATCAAACACATCCAGCGCATGCCCGGTGGCCTCGGCAAAACGCTGCGAGTTCACCCGCCCCGTCGCCGGAATCGTCATCGCCAGCAACACACCCGCGATGGTCGAGTGGATGCCCGACTCGAGCAGGCAATACCACAGCCCCACGCCCACGAGCACGTACGGAATTGGGCTGCGCACCTTGAACATGTTGAACAGCACCAGCACGCCCAGCGCCGCCCCGCCGAACTGGATATACATCATCGAGATGTTCTCGGTGTAGAACAGCGCGATCACCACCAGCGCTCCAAGATCATCCACAATGGCCAACGACGTCAGGAAGACCTTGAGCGACAGCGGCACTCGCGAGCCCAGCAGTGCCAGCACGCCCAGCGCAAAGGCGATGTCCGTGGCCATCGGCACGCCCCATCCGCGCAGCGTCGGCTGGCCGAAGTTGATCGCCGCGTAGATCGCGGCCGGCACGATCATCCCGCCGATCGCCGCGACGATGGGAAGAGCCGCCTTGCGCGGATCGGCCAGTTCGCCCACCAACATCTCACGCTTGATTTCCAGCCCGACGATCAGAAAAAACACCGCCATCAGCGCGTCGTTGATCCAATGAACCAGATGGTGCGAAAGCAGCCAGCCGCCGATCCCGATCTCCAGGTCGGTCTCGTGAAACACACCGTGATAACTGGCGCTCCACGGCGAGTTGGCCCAGATCAGCGCCAGCACCGCAAAACCAAGCAGCACCAGTCCACCTGCCGACGACAACGCCGCAAATCGCTGGAACGGACGCACCAGCCGCTCGCCCGGCTCGAGTTTCATGCCTGAGGCCGCGTGTGCAATCTTCACATCGCCTGACATCGCCCGGTTCCCCTCTTCAAAGAGAATGTGAGATCCCGGGGTGCCCATCGGACCGACCGCGGACCGACTTTCGTGCGATTGCCCGACGACTTGTCAAGATTGCGCTCAGTATTGATAACCGACTGGCAGCGCGTTCTCGGATCGATAATCTACCTGTCGCACACTCTCGCTCAGTCCAACCTCAGGGAGGACAAGTCGCATGCGCCTGCCCGCCACTCTCGCCGCCGCCGCCCTGACTCCGCTGGCGCTGGCCCGTGATCTGACCTCGACCGCACTCCGGCTCGACGCCCAGGAACGAGCCGCCGATTCCACTGGAATCGGGGGGCATGACGGAAAGTTTTTCGTGAACTCAGGCGACAAGGCCTTCCGGCTCAACATCGGCGGGCAACTCCAGTTCCGCTACAACACCACCTTCCGCGACGACCCGGGTCCGGGACCTGATGACGACCTGAGCGTCGGCTTCCACACCCGGCGCACTAGACTCGAATTCACCGGCCACATCTACGAGAAGTGGAACTTCAAAGTCGTGGGTGGATTCTCCCGCTCCACGGGGCTGTTCATCCTCGAAGACGCCATCCTTAGTTACAAGTTCGGCAACGATGTCACCGTCACCTGGGGCCAGTTCAAACTCCCCATCCTCCGCGAGGAGTCCCTGTCCAGCAAGTACCAACTCGCGGCCGATCGCTCGGTGGCCAACGAAGCGTTCAACCAGGACCGATCCCAGGGCGTGCAGGTCCACTGGCAGGGCGAGCAGGTCCGCTTGTTTGCGGTCATCTCTGATGGCATTCGAGCCGTCAACACCGCCTATAACGCCCCCGCCGAGGCCGACATCGCGCTCACCGCCCGGGCTGAACTCCGGCTCGGTCAAGCGGGGTGGAAAAAGTACGACGATTTCACCTCGTTCCGCGGCGATGACCGCGGCGCTCTGATCGGGGCCGCACTGCACTGGCAATCGGCCGGCGAGACCAATCCATCCGCCGCGGGCAGTACCGACACACTGCTCTACACCGTCGACGCCGCCTGGGAGGGCGGAGGTTGGAATCTCTTTGCCGCCTTCATCGGGCGCTTGGTCGACGCGCCGGGCGGCTCAGACCTGAGTGACTTCGGCGCCGTGGCGCAGGGCGGCGTGTTCGTCTGCGATCACACAGAACTCTTCGCCCGCTGGGACGCCGTCTTCCCCGACTCCGACCAGGCCGCTCATGATGATTTCCACACCGTGGCGGTGGGCGCCAACCACTACTTCATCCCCGAAAGTCACACCGCCAAACTCACCATCGACGTGCAGTGGTTCCTCGATGACCAGGCGTCAAGCAGCAGCCTCGTCAGCGTGAACGAAGGCATCGGCCTGCTGGCCGACACCGGCGATGACCAGGTCACGCTCCGAATCCAGATGCAGTTGCTCTTCTGAAATCGGGGCGCGGGCGGCTTCGACCTCGTGCGCCGCGGCTCGGTGAGCCGTGTCGTCCGTCCGAAACTCCCGCGGCGCCAAGTCGTGTCTGTAACGGAGCAATCAACACACCAACAAAAAGCGTCGGGCCCCATGAGCCCGACGCCGGTGCTTCTGCGATTGCGCGGCTTACATCTCCGGCAGCGCCTCGGCCTCCAGTTCGTCCTCTTCCAGTGTCCGCAGTGAAAGCCCCATGTCCGTCAGCCGTTCTCGCACTTCCTGCAGCGAGGTGGCGCCGAAGTTCTTCACGCCCATCAGTTCGGCCTCGGTGTGGCTCACCAGGTCGCCGATGGTCTGAATGTTGAGCAACTGCAGCGCCTTGCGGGCGCGCACCGACAACTGCAGGTCGCTGACCAGTTTGTTGAGCACCGCCTCCTTGCCGCTTCCGCGCAGGCGATCCATGATCTGCCGGCGGGCCGCACGGTGAGCGTCCTCGAGCCCCTGCCCCAGCCGCAGCCCCTTCTGCGAGAGCATGCGCTTGATCTCCTCCAGCGAACTCTCGCCGAAGTTCTTGTAACTCATCAACTCGGCCTCGGTGATCCGCAGCAGATCGCCCAGCGTGCGGATGTTCATCTTCTTCAGGCACGTCCGCGCCCGCACCGACAACTCGAAGTCCGTCACCGGCGTGTCGAACAGCGCCTTCTTCTTCAGCAGATCGCGGTCCGACTCCTCCTCCACCATCATCTCGCGGCTGGCCTGGATGTCCTTCATGAACAGCCTCGCCCGCACATGGTTCGGATTGGTCTCCAGCACCTGTCGCACGCAGCGCTCGGCGCGCACGTAGTCCCCGCGATCCTCGTACATCACCGCCAGGTTCAGCAGCGCGTTGACCGGCGCCGGCTGCGAGTCGGTCACACGCTCATACAGCGACAGCGCTTCGTCCTCTTCTCCCACCAGATCGAGCAGGTAGGCGAGGTGGAACATCGCGTCGGTGTTCTCGGGGTCGGCCGCCAATGCCCGGCGGTATTCGCTGATCGCGCCGGCCTTCTCGCCCGCACTGATCAGGTTGCTCGCCGCAGTCAGGTGCCGACGGGCCGTCTCAAAGTCACGATGGCTGGCAGAACCGGCGCCGATGACCACGTCCATGGGATCGCTGTGCATTGCTTCATTTCCTTGGGTTTGACCGGTCTGAACCATAGACCCGGGCCCGCGAGGAGGCCAATTACGCCGCCCCCGGGCTGGCCCCGGGCGCCATCTGGTCCGGCGGCAGGTTGTGCAGCGGATCGTCGTGGGTCAACTTGATCGACCTCCACTTGCCACCCAGAAACCGCCACAGATACAGCAAACTGAGCAGGATGATGTACGCCGCCGCCGCCGACCACGGGCCCAGCGACCCCCACTCCGGAAACACCTCGATCACCACGTGCCCCAGCCCCATGATGCAGCCCCAACTGACCACCACTGTCACCAGCCCCGGCCACACCGTGTCTCCCGCCCCGCGCAACGCCGCCGACATCGTGATCGCCATGGCGTCAAACACCTGGAAAACCGCCGCGCACAGCATCACCTGCCCGCCCACGCGGATCACCTCGGCCGCCACTTCGGCCGCGTGATCACCCTCGCCCTGATTCACGAACGCCTGCACCAGCCACGTCCGGAACAGCACAAACACCAGCGCGCAGGTGCCCATGTACGCCACCGCAAGGCGCAGCGCCAGCCACGTGCGCCGCACCGCAAGGTCCGGCCTTCCCGCCCCGATCGCCTTGCCCACCACCGCCTGCGTGGCAATCGAAATCCCCACCGCGGGCATGAACGAAAGGTGCATGTACTGCAACCCGATGAACCCGGCCGTGTTCGCCACCGTCGCCGCCTGTTCGACCATCGCCGCGCCGGCTCCGGTCAACTCCGCCGCACGCTGGCCCGCCCGTCCGATCAGGTTCGACATCAGATATTGCCAGCACACCAGTTCCGATAAGAACGTCAGCCCCGCCGGCCATCCCACGCCGAACAGGTCTCGCACGCACGTCCCGCTCACCCGCCATGCACGCCGCGTACCGAAGCGCTCGTGAAAGCCGGGACTGAGGAACACGGCCAGCGGAATCAGCAACTCCACGCTCGTGCCGATCACGGTCCCCCACGCGGCCCCGGCCACCTCCATTTCCGGAAACCCGAAGTGCCCGAAGATCAGCAGATAGTTGGCCCCGATGTTCGTCAGGTTCCCCAACACCGTGGCCACCATCACCACCCCGGGACGATGCAGCCCGAAGAAGTAGTTCTGAATCGCCTTGGTCAGGACCGTAACCACCGAACACCCGATCAGGATCTGCGCATACTGCACTTCATAGCGCAGCAGGTCTCCGTCGTGCCCGTAACTCTCGAAGAGCGGGCGGATGACCAGCAGTGCCGGAAGCATCAGCACCGCCCAGTACGCCAGCCCGATCCACATCGCGTTCCACGCATACGCCGACCCGCGCTCCGGCTTGCCCGCCCCCAGATTCTGGCTGACGAACGAACTGACCACCCCCGACATCCCCACGACGAACGTCATCGCCGTCCATGCCGTCACGCCCCCATTGCCCTGCGCGGCGATGTACACCGGGTCCGGCCCGATCTCCTTGACCATCAACTTGTCAACGAACTGCATCACCGTGTAACTGGCCATCGTCGCCACCGACGGCGCGGCGATGCGCAGCAACTCCATCAGCGCGCCGCTGTCATCCTCCAGAGCCGAATCGGCTCCGGGCCTGCTTGCCTCGTTCAACTGCGTCATCGTTAATCCTGCTTGCCGCCGACCCGCCCGGCGGCCTCGGCCGCCAGCGCCAGCGCCGCGCGCATACTCCCCGGATCGGCCAGCCCTTTCCCTGCAATATCAAAGGCCGTTCCATGGTCCGGGCTGGTCCGGATGATTGGCAACCCGATCGTCAAGTTCACCGATTCATCCCGCGAGAGCAGTTTCACAGGAATCAACCCCTGGTCGTGGTACATCGCCACCACCAGGTCATACTTCCCCGACACCGCCGCAGCAAAGACCGTGTCGGCCGGAAATGGTCCGCTCGCGTCGATCCCGGCATTGCGCGCATGCTCGATCGCCGGCGCGATCAGCCTTTCCTCTTCATCTCCCATCAGCCCGCCTTCGCCCGCGTGCGGGTTCAGCCCACACACCGCCACCCGGGGCCGCGTCACACCCAACATGCCGCATCCCTCCGCCCCCAGATCGATCGCGTCAAACACCCGCCCGATCGTCAGGGCGTTGCGGAGGTCCATCAGCGGCAGGTGAATCGTTGCCAGCACCACGCGTAACTTCGGCCCGGCGAACATCATCGCCACGCGTCTTGCCCGGAATCGATCCGCCAGCAACTCCGTGTGCCCGGGAAAGCGCGACTTGCCCGCCATCACCCACGCCTGCTTGCTGATCGGCCCGGTCACGATCGCCGACACACGCTCGCCGTTATCACCCAGAGCCATCCCGATCGCTTCTTCCACCAGCCGATGGGAGTATGCCCCCGCTCCACGATTCGGTGTGGGCATCGCCTCGACCGCACCCCATGCCCGATCAGTGTCCAAGAGCACCACGTCGTGCGCGCCCGTTGCCCTCATGGCCGACGATCCCAGCGGCACCGACCACCAGAACGGCTCGATACCCCGCATCTCGGCCGCCCGGTGCAGCACCGACTCGGATCCAAGCACCAGAAACCGCCCCCGCCGCCACAACTCCCGGTCGCTCAGCGCCGCCACGACGACTTCCGGCCCGATCCCCCCGGGGTCGCCAATCGTGACCGCCAGGCTCGGTCGGCTTTCGGATGGGCTGGGCGTCGTCTGCATCGAAGATGCTAGCCATCGGCAATCCTCCGTCTCCCCGCGTGTTATCCGGACAATACCCCTGTGCAACCACCCGACCCGGCCGAGCGTACCGCCCATCGAGGGACCGCCCGTTCCAGACACCCAGGAATTTCTGCTCGCGCATCGCCGAACCGTCGTTACACTCGCAAGGCGTTCGCTTCCGTGGGGTGGGGGTTCTGTCAGGGGAGTCTATAGATGATCGATCCGATTCTTCGTCAACGTCGCTCGGCGGCGCTCGTTCTTGTCGCCTTGGCCGGCTCGGCTCTGGCTGGTCCGGTCGCCGGTTCGCTTGATCTCAAGACCGGCCTTGTCGCCACCACGCAGGCCAACAACCTGCTCGCCCAGGCTGCCGCCCCGCTGCCGGCAGATCTTCGCGTCGCGGTCATCCAACTGGACGGCCCGATCACCGCGGCCCGCCGTGCCGCCCTCCAGGCCGCCGGCGTCGTCCTCTTCGACTACTTGCCCGACTTCGCCTATGCCGCCGACCTCTCCGGCGCCGACCTGACCGGCCTTCGCGCCCTCGAATTTGTCACCTGGGTCGGACGCTTCGAGAACGAGTGGAAGATCGCCCCGGGCCTGGGCTCCCAGCCGGCGCAGACTCCCGAGCGGCAGGCTCTGCTCGCGCAAGGTTACCGGGCCGTCAACATCGTCCTCTGGCAGAACGCCAGCGTGAACGACACCCTGAACACACTGTCCGGCATGGACGGCGTCACGGTCACCAGCCATGACTGGATCGACCGCGAAGTGCTCATCGAGGCCAACATTCCGCTCGAACGCGCCGCCAGCATCGTCGCTCTCCCCGGCGTGCGCTGGATCGAGGACCAGGGCGAGATGACCATGCGCAACCAGACCGTGCGCTGGATCGACCAGAGCAACGTCTCCGGCCAGACGCCCATCCACAGCCACGGCATCCGCGGGCTGGGCCAACTCATTGGCGTCCAGGACGGGCGCGTGGACCCCAACCACTGTTCATTCGCCGACCCGGAAGGCGATGCCTTCGGGCCCGATCACCGCAAGATCCAGGCCTACTTCACAAGCACGGGCGCCGACTTCCACGGCACGCACGTGGCCTGCACCGCCCTGGGCGACGCCGGCGCCGACAACGATCTGCGCGGCATGGCCTACGAAGCCCGGCTCGTCTTCGACACCTCCACATCCTCGGCCACGGGCTTCAACGCCAACCTCGTCCAGAACTACAACGCCGGCGCCGCCATCCACACCAACAGTTGGGGTAACGACGGCACCGTCGCCTACGACTCGCTGGCCCGCACCATCGACGTCTTCAGTTACAACAACGATGACAACCTCGTCATCTTCGCCGTCACCAACACTTCCACCCTCAAGAACCCCGAAAACGCAAAGAACTGCCTGGCTGTCGGGGCTTCGCAGGACACCCCCAACCAAGCCAATCACTGCTCAGGAGGCTCCGGGCCCACCAACGACGGCCGTCGCAAGCCCGAAATCTACAGCCCCGGATGCTCAACGCGCTCCGCCTCGGCCGGCACCTCGTGCTCGGTCACCTCGCTGACCGGCACTTCCATGGCCGCCCCGTCCATCGCCGGCTGCGCCGCCCTGGCCCGCCAGTACTTCACCGACGGGTTCTACCCCTCGGGCGCCGCCAACCCCAATGACGGCTTCACACCCTCGGGCGCTCTCGTCAAGGCCGCCCTGCTCAACTCGGCCGTCGATATGACCGGCGTCACGGGATACCCCTCCAACCGCGAGGGCTGGGGTCGCGTGCTGCTGGCCAACTCGCTCGTCTTCAGCGACGGCGCCCGCACCATGATCATCCGCGACGTGCGCAACGCCGCCGATGACGCGATGAACACCGGTGACTTCGTCGAGTTCCAGTTCGATGTCAACAGTTTCTCGCAGGCCCTGCGCGTCGCCCTCGTCTGGCACGACGCCCCGGGCGCCGTCAACGCCAACCCCGCCTACGTCAACGACCTCAACCTCACCGTCACCGCCCCCAGCGGCGAATACAAGGGCAACGTGTTCTCCAGCGGCATCTCGGCCACCGGCGGCGCCTACGACAGCAAGAACAACGTCGAGATGATCTACCTGCCCGCCCCCGTCGCGGGCACCTACACCCTCCGCATCGACGCCGCGGCCGTCAACTCCGGCACACAGGGCTACGCCCTCGTCGTCACCGGCGATGTCACTGAAGTTGTCGTGGACCCCTGCGTGGCCGATTGGAACAACGACGGCACAGTGGACTTCTTCGACGCCCAGGCGTTCCTGGCCGACTTCAGCGCCCAGACCCCCGAGGCCGACCTCACCGACGACGGCATCTACGACTTCTTCGATATCCAGTGGTTCCTGCAACTCGTCAGCAACGGATGCCCGTGAGATCGTGAGATCGTGAGATCGACTTGATTGTGAGCCCCCTGCGCAAGCAGGGGGTTTTCATTGAGCCAGGAGCCGTTCAAGTCCGAAGCGCAAGCGAGGGAGAGTACGAGCCCGAAGCGCAAGCGAGGGAGCAGGCAAAGCCGGCAGAGTGGCAAATCGACCTGTATCTCCCGGCGCCCAGTACCCGATGGCTCTTCGTCAATCTGACCCTACCAGCGCCGCGTTGGTCGGGAATCGCTGCATCGCCGCAAGCAACTGCTCGACCTGCTGCGGCGGCGGCATGGTCATCATGCGCCGACGCAAGGCCGTGATCGTCTGCAACGCCTTGGAATCCAGCAGCAACTCCTCCTTGCGCGTGCCGCTGCCGGCCAGGTCCATCGCCGGGAAGAGCCTCTTCTCGGCCACGCGCCGATCGAGGATCAACTCCATGTTCCCCGTGCCCTTGAACTCCTCGAAGATCACCTGATCGCCCTGGCTGCCCGTGTCCACCAGGCACGTGGCGATGATCGTCAAACTGCCGCCTTCTTCCGTGTTGCGGGCCGCGCCGAAGATTGTCTTGGGCACTTCCAGCGCCTTGGAGTCGATGCCGCCGGTCATGGTCCGCCCGCTGCTGGCGTGCCGACGGCTGCGGTTGAACGCACGCCCCAGCCGCGTCAGCGAATCGAGGAACACCACCACGTGCTGACCGGCCTCGACCATGCGCTTGCAGCGCTCCAGCGTCAGCAGCGAAATCTGAATGTGCCGCTCGACGTCGTGGTCGTTGCTCGAAGCGATCACCGCCACGCGCTGGGGCGACCAGGGATGATCCCACTCACCATTGCGGTTCGGACGCGCAAAAGACCGCCGGAAGTCGGTCACTTCCTCCGGCCGCTCATCCACCAGCAGGAAAAACACCTTCACCTGCGGGTGATTGACCAGCACCGCCCGCCCCATGTCCTTGAGCAACGTCGTCTTGCCGGCCTTGGGTGGGCTGACGATCAACGCCCGCTGCCCGCGTCCGATCGGACAGAACAGGTCGATCAGTCGGCACGCCGGCGGACACCCGGGATACTCCAGAGTCAGCCGAGGCTGCGGGTCGATCGAGGTCAGTTCTTCAAATGGCGCACGCGACTTGAACGCCTGCGGATCCATGCCCTCGATGGCAACGAAACTCTCTACCACCGGGCGCGTCGAGCGCGGGCCGGCCTGCCGACCGCGCCGTCTCCGTCGGGGCCGGCGCTCCCCCACCTCGACCGTCACCTCCAACCCGTGGCGCAGCGGATACTCCTGCGCGAACGCCACGGGAACGAACGGGTCATCCGGATGCTCGGTCAGGGTTGCGTCTTCGCCCAGTTGGCGAATACGTCCCTCGGCGCGCTCCGGCCACTCGAGGATACCGGTCAGGGTCTTGGTAGACATACTCAGTTGTCGTTGCCGCGGGCGATCGCCCCTTCTCGGACCCTCTCGGGCCCCTGCCGGTTCGCGGTCAGTCCGCGCTGTCTCCCCGGCTCACCGATTTGAGCAACCCGACACCCTCTTGTCAAGTCCATATTCCAATACAGTCCCGGCCTGGCCTCGCTACCATGCCCCGGGCGATACCTGCAATGAAAATCATCAAGGGAATCAAGGTGGCTTCCGGCATCG
The DNA here is from genome assembly GCA_008363215.1 of Cyanobacteria bacterium CYA. GTDB lineage: Bacteria > Planctomycetota > Phycisphaerae > Phycisphaerales > UBA1924 > J022. Next base: position 50,954 of record RHKP01000001.1, on the reverse strand, counting down.
CGATCGGACACGCCTTCGTCATCGACGACGCCTACCTGCCTCACGTCCCAAGACGCTCCATTCCGACCCACGAACTCCAGAACGAACTTGATCGCTTCGAAAACGCCCGCCGCCTGGCCATCGAAGAACTCAACAGCATCCACGCCGAAGCACGCCAGGAAATGGGCGATGAGTCGGCCAAGATCTTCCTCTTCCACATCGGCATGCTCAACGACCCGGCGCTGCTCAAGCCCATCCGCGAACGCATGGAACGCGAACTGGTCACCCCCGAGTTTGCCGCCGCCGAAACCTTCCGCCAGTGGATCGCCCGATTTTCGGCCAAGGAGAACACCGCCTTCCAGACCAAGGTCAACGACCTGCACGACCTCGCCCGCCGCCTGCTTGCCAAACTCACCGGCGATCGTCTCGTCGAACTCTCCGAGGAACACGACGGCGAAACCATCATCGTCGCCGGTGAACTCACCCCCAGCCAGACCGTCGCCTTCGACCGCACCCGCGTCGTCGGCATGGCCACAGAGTTCGGCGGCACCACCAGCCACACCGCCATCGTCGCCCGCGCCCTCAACCTCCCCGCCGTCGTCGGTTGCCCGGGTCTCCGCTCGGCCGTCTCCAACGGCACGACCGTCATCCTCGACGGCGAACGCGGACGCATCGTCGTCGACCCCGACGACGAGACCATCGAGCAGTACCAGGGCTACATCCGCCAGGCTCGCGAGTTCGTCCGCTCCCTGGAAGACCTTGCCTCCAAGCCCGCGGTCACACGCGACGGCGTCACCATCGAACTGCTCGGAAACATCGAGTTTCCCGACGAGGCCGACCAGGTCATCCAGCGCGGCGGCACCGGCATCGGGCTCTACCGCACCGAGTTCCTCTACCTCACCGGGAACCACGAGCCCTCCGAAGAAGAGCAGTTCGCCGCCTACAAGCGCTGCGTCGAAATCATGGATGGACGCCCGCTGACCATCCGCACATTCGACCTCGGCGCCGACAAGTACACCCAACTCCGCTCGGCGGTGCCCGAACGCAATCCCTTCCTCGGGCTGCGTTCCATCCGCTACTGCCTGGCCAACCTGCCCATGTTCCGCACCCAACTGCGGGCCATCCTGCGCGCCTCGGCCATCGGCCCGGTCAGGATCATGCTCCCCCTGGTCACCAGCGTGCATGAGTTTCGCCGCGCCCGCTACCTCGTCCGCGACGCGATGGAAGACCTCGACGACATGGGCATCCCCTACGACCCCGACGTCAAGGTCGGCATCATGGTCGAGGTTCCCTCAGCCGTCCTGCTCGCCGACGCCTTCGCACGCGAGGTCGACTTCTTCTCCATCGGCACCAACGACCTCATCCAGTACACCCTGGCCGTCGATCGCACCAACGAGCGCGTCGCCGGCATGTACCAGCCCGCCCACCCGGCCGTCCTCAAACTCATCCGCATGGTCGTCCGGGCCGCCCGGCACAAAAAACTCCCCGTCTCCTGCTGCGGCGAGGCCGGGGGCGACATCGAATTCGCCCCTTTACTGCTCGGGCTCGGGGTGCGTACCCTCTCTGTGACTTCGTCGGGGATCCCGCTTGTCAAGCGACTGGTCCGCTCCGTGACGATGAAACAGTGTGAACGACTCGCCAAAAAGGCGATCACGTTCGATTCAGAACTCGAGGCGGCGGCCTTCCTCCGCTCTCGAGTCAGGAAAATCGTCCCCGAGGCCTTCGAAGGGCGTGCCGGAGAAGATTGAGCCGGGCCTCCACCCGCGTTCACTCGTGGACAACAAACTTCGACGGGCGGGGTGCAGACCTTTCGGTCCCCCGTGCCGAGCATGTCGGTTCACGCGCCGCCCGCAGCCAGGGGCCGCAGCGCCGCGCGGTTCTTCCAAGGCTCCGGCCCGGTGAACCCCGACACGCTTCCGTCGCCAACCCGCCCTCTCGGGCGAGACGAGTCCGAATGCCGACAGGCAAAATGCTGATCAACTACGTCCCCGGCGAAGAATGCCGCATCGCCATCACCGATGCCGACCAACTCGAGGAATACCACGCCGAACCGTCCAACGCCGTCTCCCGCGTCGGCAATATCTACGTCGGACGCGTCACCAACGTCGAACCGGGCATCCAGGCCGCCTTCGTCGACTTCGGCGTCGAGGAAGCCGGCTTTCTCCACGTCTCCGATCTCCACCCCCAGTACTTCCCCGGCGAAGATGAAGACACCACCGAACGCGTCGGCAAGAAGACTCCCCGTCGCGACCGCCCGCCCATGCAGCACGCTCTGAAGCGCGGACAGGAAGTCGTCGTTCAGGTTCTCAAGGAAGGCATCGGCACCAAGGGCCCCACCCTCACCAGTTACCTCTCCATCCCCGGGCGCTTCCTGGTGATGATGCCCAATATGGACCGCGTCGGCGTCTCACGCAAGGTCGAAGACGAAGACGCCCGCCAGGAAATGCGCAAAATCCTCGACACCCTCGACCTGCCCGAGGGCTTCGGCTTCATCCTCCGCACCGCCGGATTCAACCGCACCAAGATCGAACTCAAGCGTGACCTCTCCTACCTCTCCCGACTGTGGAAGGACATGGAGCGACGCCTCGCGCAGGGCAAGGCGCCGCGCCTGCTCTACTCCGAGAGCGACCTGCTCGTCCGCAGTTTGCGCGACCTGCTCAGCCAGGACATCGACGAGGTCATCATCGACAACGAAATGGCCCTGCGCCGCGCCGCCCGCTTCATGAAGATCGTCGCCCCGCGATCCCAGGCCCGCCTGCGCCACTACAAGGGACGCACCCCCATCTTCCACGCCTTCGGCATCACCGAACAGATCCGCCAGATCCACGCCCGCGAAGTGCCTCTGCCCTCCGGCGGACGCCTGGTCATCGATGAGACCGAGGCCCTCGTCGCCATCGACGTCAACAGCGGCAAGATGCGCTCCGCCCGCGACGCCGAAACCAACGCCTACAAGGTCAACGTCGAGGCCGTCGACGCCATCTGCCGGCAACTGCGCCTGCGCGACCTGGGCGGGCTGGTCATCAATGACCTGATCGACATGCGCATCGCCAAGCATCGCAAGGACATCGAAAACCGGTTCCGCGAACGCCTCAAGCGTGACCGCGCCCGCTCCACCACCCTGCCCATCTCCTCCTTCGGTATCCTCGAGATGACGCGCCAGCGAATGCGCGGAAGTCACGAGTCGGTCCACTTCGCCGCCTGCCAGTCCTGTCGAGGCCGCGGCGTCGTGCAGAAACCCGATTCCGTCGCCGCCGACTCGCTCCAGGATCTGGCCGCCCTGCTCGACCACGATCGCGTGGCCAAGGTCGAAATGGTCGTCAACCCCCGCGTAGCCGGCGCTCTGCTGAGCACCCGCCGCGCCGCCCTGACGCGCATCGAGCACCTTGCCGGCAAGTCGGTCGAGGTGCGCATCTCCGACGCGATCCCCTTCGACCGCGTCACCTTCTACGCCTACGAAGCCAACGGCGCCGACATCGATCTGGAAAAACTGCCCGCCGGCAGCCGCAAGCCTGAACTGGTGGACTGGATCGACGACTCGGCCCCCGAGACCGAAGGCTGGGCCGTTGACCTGCGCGCCGAGGCCGAGGAAGTCGCCGAGCAGACCGCCGAAGCCTTCGCCGAAGCCCAGGCCGTCATCGAGGAAATGCAGCACGAGGCTCTGCCTTCTCTGCTGGAAGACGAAGAACTCCAAGCCGAAACCCGGGAAACCCAACCGATCTCAGAACCCGAGCGCAAGAAGCGTCGCCGTCGTCGTCGCCGCCGCGGCGGGGGCGAGGGCGAAACCCAGACCTCCACCACCAACCTCCACCCGCCCGCCGACGCACGCCCGGATACCTCGCCCGAAACCCTCGACGCCCACCCCAGCGCCGTCGCCCAGTCTGCGGCGACTGCCCCCGGCGGCGACCAAACCCCGCCCGCAGGCAAGAAGAAACGCCGCCGACGCCGCCGACGCGGACGCGGCGATTCGACCTCGACGACCGGCTCCTCCACGTCCGACTGCACACACCCCGTCGAAACCGCTGACCAGTTCGGCTTGTCCGGCGAAGGCTCCGAGTCTGCCGAATCGGCCCCGGCCGAAACCGTCGAAGCGCCAGAGTCTGATGAGTCTGCCTCGAGCGAGACTTCTTCCCAGCCCGCCCGCAAGAAGAGGCGGCGCCGCCGCGGCAAGCCGTCCGTCGACCAGGGGGACCGACCCGAACAGGCTGAACCTGCCGCACCGCCCTCGCCCCGCGCCGAACCCAGGTCCGCTCCTGATCGCGCACCTGAATCGGAGAGTGAGTCTGCGCCCAAACCGCGCTCTCGCCGTCGAGACCGCAAGCCCGACGCCCGCCCTGACTCTGGCCCGGGCGCGGCTCCTCCTCCTCCCGCGGCACCGGTCGCGCCCGTGCCGGAGCCCAAGCCCCGCCGCAGCCTCTATTCCGCCGGACGCCGCAAACTCAACCCCAGCGAGCGCGGACGCATCGCCGAAGACTGAACCGATGTCCCCCCACTCCCACAGCCCGGGTGATCCGCTGCGCATCATCGTGCTCGGCTCCACCGGCTCGATCGGCACCCAAACCCTCGAAGTCATCGATCACCTGTCGCGCCTGCCCGACGCCCGCCCGGTCCAGATCGTCGGGCTGGCCGCAGGCTCCAATGCCGCCCTGCTCTCACAACAGGCCGCACGTTTCAACGTCCGGCACCTGGCGCTCTCCAATCCGCATGGCGCCGACGCGTCGGTCCGCTTTGTTGGACCCGGCGCACCCAAAGCCCTCGTCGGCGCCGTCGACGCCGATCTTGTTGTTGCCGCCATGGTCGGCGCCGCCGGCCTGCCCGCCACCCTCGCAGCCGTCGAGCGCGGGCTCGACGTCGCGCTGGCCAACAAGGAAACCCTGGTCGCCGCCGGATCCATCGTCGCTCCTCTGGCACGCCGCAATGGCAGTTGCCTGCTACCCGTGGACAGCGAACACGCCGCCCTGTGGCTCTGTCTCCAGTCCGTTGACCCCGCCTGCTGCCCTCCCTGCATCGCGCCGCCCACCGTCCGCCGTGCCATCCTCACAGCCTCGGGCGGACCCTTCCGCACCTGGACCCCCGATCGCATCGCCGCAGCAACGCCCGAGCATGCGCTTGCCCACCCCACCTGGTCCATGGGCCCCAAGATCACCGTTGACTGCGCCACCTTGATGAACAAGGCCCTGGAAGTCATCGAGGCCCACTGGCTCTTCGGCCTGCCCTCCGACAAACTCGACGTGCTCATCCACCCGCAGTCCATCGTCCACGCGCTGGTCGAACTCCAGGACGGCTCCATGCTCGCCCAACTCGCCACCGCCGACATGCGCACGCCGATTCAGCAGGCCATCACGCACCCGCGTCGACTGCCCGGCTCAGCCCCGCGCCTCTCGCTGGAGCGCATGGGCTCGCTCACCTTCGAGACACCCGACGTCACGCGCTTTCCCGCACTCACCCTGGCACACCGCGTCATCCAGACCGGCGGCACCGCCGGCGCCATCGTCAATGCCGCCAATGAACTTGCCGTCGGCGCCTTCTTCGAGCGCCGCATTGCCTTCTCTCGCATCACCGATCTGGCCGCCGCCGCCCTCGACGCCATCACGCCGTCGCCCGTGCGCTCGCTCCACGATGTGCTCGACGCTGATGCGCGGGCCCGCGACTTCGTCACTCGACAGGTGGGCCGCTCGCCCGCCGCCCGGTAGGATCGGGCCCATGGCGCACAAGCCCGACCGCACCCTCGAACAGGCACGGCAGGTCATGGACCTCTACAAGGCCGGCCGCTTCGACCAGGCTCTGATCGCCGCGCGCCGCATCCTCCAGAAATCTCCCGCCCAGCCCCACGCCAACCAGGTCGCCGGCATCATCCTCGCCCGCCGCGGGCAGCCCGAGCAGGCGCTCTTCCACCTCGCCCGCGCCCTTTCCGCCTCGCCCGATGACGCGGCCCTTCACGTCACCCACGGGCAGGTGCTCCTCAGCCTCCAACGCACGCTCGATGCTCTGACCGCCTTCGACCACGCCATCACGCTCTCGCCCACCCTTGCCAGCGCCTTCGTCGGCAAGGCCACTGCACTCCAGCAACACTTCCGCTACGAAGAAGCCATCGACTGCTTCCACGCCGCCCTGCGCCTCAACCCCGACGCCCCCGACGCCTATCTCAACCTGGCCAATCTCCAACTCGACCTCGCCCGCGCCGATCACGCGGTCGACACCCTCCGCCAGGCCTCGCAACGCTTTCCTGAAAACCCCATCATCTGGACGACCCTCTCCAACGCGATCAACTACCCCTCCGGGCTTACCTCGGCCGAAACCCTCGCCCCCCACCGGCGCTACGGCGCGATCGTCGAAAAAGGCTGGCGCGACCGCGCGTTCACCTTCCCCAACACGCCTGACCCCGCCCGCCGTCTGCGCATCGGCTATCTCTCCCCTGACATGCGCCGCCACTCCGTCGCCTACTTCCTCCACTCGATCCTCAAGGCCCACGATCCCGCCGCCGTCGAGGTCTTCTGCTACTCCCTCACTTCCCACCCCGACGACATGACCGACGCCCTGCGATCGCTCACCCACGAGTGGCGCGACTGTGCCGCGCTCGATGACGCCGCGCTTGAACAACGCATCCGCCGCGATCGCGTCGATATCCTCGTCGAACTGGCCGGGCACTTCGCCGGGCACCGCCTGCTCATGCTCGCCCATCGCCCCGCACCCGTGCAGATCACCTACCTCGGCTATGCCCACACCACCGGGCTGCGCAATATCCAGTACCGACTGGTCGACAACTTCACCGATCCGCCCACCGCCCCCGCGCACGCGGCCGAAGAACTCTTCCGCCTGCCCGATTGCTTCATCTGCTACACCCCGCCCGATGACGCCCCCCAGCCCGCTCCGCCCCCCGGCAGCACCGGCGCGCCTTTCACCTTCGCCTCCTTCAACGAGGCCAAGAAAACCTCGCACGAACTCGTCGCGCTCTGGGCCCGCGTCCTGGCCGCCGTCCCCCACTCACGCCTGCTCCTCAAGGCCGCCTCCTTTGAAAACACCTTCGTCCGCGATGAAGTCACCGCGCGCCTCGCCTCACACGGCCTCGCGCCAGACCGCATCGAAGTCGTCGCCCGCATCCCCTCCCGCGCCGAACACCTGGCCTTCTACTCCCGCGTCGACCTCGCCCTGGACACCTTCCCCTACCACGGCACCACCACGACCTGCGAAGCCATGTGGATGGGCGTCCCCGTCATCTCCCTCATCGGCGATCGCCACGCCGCCCGCGTCGGCGCCTCCCTCCTCCACGCCGTCGGGCTCGAAGACCTCGCCGCACACTCCCCCGATGACTACGTCCGCATCGCCTCCGAACTGGCCTCCGACCGCCCGCGCCTCGCCGCCATCCGCGCCTCGCTCCGCGAACGCATGCGCAACAGCCCCCTGTGCGACGCGTCCGGCTTTACGCACAACCTCGAAGCCGCGTACCGTCAGATGTGGGCGCGATGGTGCGCCAACCCCCGCTGACCGGAGCCACGCTCATGGGAATCATCTGGCTCGCCTCCTTCCCAAAAAGCGGCAATACCTGGCTCCGCTTCCTCCTCCACGCCTACCTCTTCGGGCCCGTCGAAACCAGCGGCGACGTGAACCGCCGCATCCCTGCCATCCACCGCGACCCCCACCTCACGCCCCCGCCCGGTGAACGCCTCTTCGTCAAGACTCACTTCGTCCTCTCTGACAAGCACCCGCAACTCGCCCTGACCGAACGCGCTGTCTACATCAAACGCCATCCCAAGGACATCCTCCTCTCCGGGCTCAACTACCACCGCATGACCGGCGCCTTCCCCGACAAGGCTTCCGACCAGGTCTACGCACAAACCTTCATTCGTCAGGGCGGAGACCCGATCTGGATCCAGCAGGGCTTCGGCACCTGGGACCAGCACGTCCAGAGTTGGACCACAAGCACCCGCTTCCCCATCCACACCACCACCTACGAGCGCCTCAAGGCCGACACCACCGCCGAACTTGACGCCGTCCTCCGCTTCGTCAACATCGAGCCCCAGGCCGACCGTCTCGCCGCGGCCGTCAAAGCCGCCGACTTCAATCAACTCCGCGCACTCGAAGTCCGCGAGAAAGCCTCAGGCGAAAAAGACAAACTCTTCCCCGGACAGGTCAAGGCCTCCAAGGCCCCACGCTTCTTCATGAACAAGGGCAAGACCGGCCAGACCCTCGCTTCCATCGGGACCGACTTCGACCGCCTCTTCGATCAGCGCTTCGCCGACGCCATGCACCGCCACGGCTACGCGTAGCCGCTCCCGGCTCTTTGACACCCCTCTCCCCCTGGAGGGAAAAGGTGACTCAAGCGCGGCGCAGAGCCGGATGAGGGGGCTGGTCAATCCTCCTCATACCCCAGAATCGCCTTGATCCTCGCGTAACTCTCGAACGATCGGAACTTCTCGATCAGCCCCGGATCGTTGTTCCTTCGCTTCAACGCCCTGATCTCCTCTCGCCCGCCGCGCGTGCCCGTCGTGTCCCCGGTGATGTGCTCGAACCCCGCCCACCGCTCGACATACGTCGGGTCAAACTCCATCTCCAGACGCTCGCACAGCAACTTCAGGTGTGCATCCGGTGCTCGCGTGAAGTCCTCGTAGCGCACGAACCCCACCCGCGCCGCCTCCTGCGCAAACTCAAGGCATCCTTCCAGATACGTCCCGATCGGCATCGGCACGCTTCGTCCGTCAAGCCCCGTTCGCATGATCTCCAGGTTCATCAGGCTCAGATACTGATCGATCGGATGCCGCACCGTCATCGTCCTCAACACCTCAAACTGCCCCGACAGCGCCTCGACAAGCCGCGGCCTCATCGTCGGCCTCTGGTACGGCAGCCCGTGATAGTCGATATGACTCCAGTCGCGCAGCAGCAGCACGCCCCCCTTCTGCTGCGCCCGGTAGTTGGCCAGCACGAACAACTGCGCGAACAGCGCCTCGCCCTTCATCTTCCACTGCCCGGCCTCGCCCTCGCTCACCAGTTGATGCCAGTCGATCGCCTGCCGCACAGCGCTGATGAACCGCATCGTGTCCGGATGCACCTCGCTGAACAAGATCACCCCGCGCATGCACCCCAGGCACCGACTGATCAGCGTCCCCCCTGATCGCGCCAGGTGCCCCAACACCCTGATCTTCGGCTTGTTCCTGCGCTTGCCCATCGCCCACACTCTACCCCGCCCAGGAAAAGTGAAACGGGCGGCCCGAATGGACCGCCCGCCGAATCTCACGTGCTCACCGACCCAAGTTCAGCGCTGCCCCTCCTTGGAGACGATCACCTCGTCCGTGCCGCCTGCGCCGATCGCGTCGGTGTTGTAGATGTACTGCGCGTCCAGCGCCTTGCCGATCCGCAACGCCACCTCGCTCAGGTGCGCCCCCGAGTACGGGTCGATCCTGTCGGCGCCCTGACCCTTGAGCAGCCCCTCGATCTCCGACTGGATCTTCCGCAACTGCGCCGTCGCCAGCGTCGCGATCGACCGCTCGGCCGGACCCACGCTCGACGTGCCCGGGATCGACAGGTCGATCAGCCGCTGCACGTGCTCACGCTGCAGGTTGCGCCGCAGGCTGGAAATCATCGGCTCGCGCGCCGTCGTCTTGCCGGCCGGGGGCTCGGCGATCTCTCCCCACACCCCCCTGTACACCGTCTCGAGCAGTTCGGGAAGCGTCATCGCGTCCGTCCCCGCCGGTGTGAAGAACTCGTTGTCGTACACTCGTTGGAGCGTGTACGGGTTCATCAGCAGCGTCAGCGCTGTCGCCTGCACGCCGGCCACGGTGTCATGCACCGTGAACGTCGGGTCGGTCATGAGGTCGTTCATGCCCGCTTCGTCGTACCACTTGTCCACCGTCATGTGCTGGAGCATTTCAGGCGTCAGCCCGTACACCTCGTCCTTGAACGAGTGATCGATGATGTAGTTCAGCGCCGCTCGCTGCTGCTCCGCGTCCACCACCTGGATCGGCGCACGACCGTTCGGGTCGCCCTTCTTGTCGCGGTACACGTACGCCCCGCCGATCCACCGCCCCATCATCGACAGCGTCTGCATCTGCTGGTTCAGCGTGATCTGGTACCCGTAGCGGGCCTTCGACCAACTCTCGCCGTCTTTGACGAACTTCTCCAGCAGCGTCTTGCGGTGATACTGCGCCAGTTCCATCTGGTTCTTCGCATAGTCCAGCGGGTCCGACGACAGGTCGTACCGTCGTGCAAACGGGTCCGGGCCCCACGTGTCCTCATCCGTCCCGTACTGCAACTCCGGCTCCGTGCACCGCGCGAGAATCTTCGACGTGTCCCCGAAACCGTATCCGTACTCGATCGCCCACATGTCATACGGCCCGATGTCGATCACCGTGTAATCGCCCTGCATCGTTCCCGTGCCGGGCATCCGGATGTTCACCGGCGTGTAGTCCATCACTGAAGCCGCGAACGGCTTCTTGCCCTTCAGTTCCTCGCTGTTGATCTGCGCCATGCTGTAGCACGACGTCGCCTTGAAGTTGTGCCGCAACCCCAGCGTGTGCCCCACCTCGTGCGCCACCAGTTCACCCAGCGACTGCCCCACGAACGACTCGGGCACCCCGTCGATCAACTCCTCCTTGGGCTCTTCACCCTTCTCCTTCTCTTCCTCCTTCGCCTCGTCGCCTTCCTCCTCGGGCTGGCCCGCGGCGGCGGCCGGCGCCGGTTCGGCCAGCAACTTCTCCACCTTGGCCCGCGCCTCGGCCGGCAACAACGCCATCAACTCGGGGTTGGCACGCAACTTCTCCAGCATCTCCGCCGGAATCTCGTCGTTCTCCCCCTCCTGCACGCTCGACGCCACCGCCGACGCCACGTTCACGTCCGCTTCCGGTGGAACACCCAACTCCAGGTACATCCGCATCAACGCCAGGTTCAGCGCCTTGCCGTCCGCGGCCGCGCAATACCCGTTCACCTGGCTCGTCCGCCCCACCAGCCCGTCAAACTCGTCATCCCCGATCAGCGTCGAATCGACCGATGTCAGCGGGAATGCCTCATGCCGGTGCATGCCCCGCATCATCGCGCCACGCTTGAGCGGATCGGCCAGACGCACGCGCGGATCCCACGTCGGATGGCGCTCCAGCCACGCCAGCGTCTGCGGGCTCATGCCCTCCGTCGCCAGTTTGGGCATCAGGTCGCCCCACTGGTACGTGAACACCCGGATCCAGCCGTCCGTCAGCACCACGTCCGCGTCAAGAATTTCCCCCGTCATCGGGTTCACGCGGCTCGGTCCAATGGCCGTCGACACGTCGTTCGACAGCCACCGGATGAAGTTGTACCGCACGTCCTCAGGATCCTTGTCCATGTGCGCTCCGGTTTCCTTGTCCTGGAAACGCACCTCGACCGCGCCCACGATCCCCACCTGCTCGAACGCCTTGTTCCAGTACTCGATGCCCGCACGCACCCAGCGGCGATAGCGCACCGGCACCGTGTGCTCCACATAGAAAATGATGGGCTGCTTGGGAGGACTCATCTTGAGTTTGGAGTCCGCCTTCTCCAGGTTCCACCGGTTGATGTACCGCACGTTCACGTCGTCGCGGTCAAACTTGCCCAGATCGCGATAACTCGTCGTGAAGTACCCCACGCGCTCGTCGGCCTTGCGCGGCTTGTACCCCCGCGAACCCTCCATCTTGCTGATCGAATAGTGCAGCGTCTTGATCGTCCCCCCGCTCACCGGAACCTTGTACGCGATCTCGATGTTCTCCGGGAACGCCTTGGCCGACGTCACCTCCGCCAGGTCGCCCCGCGCCCCGGCTGCACTCTGCCCGAAAAACCGCGTCGCATTGCCCAGCAGCAGCCCGTTCAGGTCGATCACCGGCTGCCCGCTCGGGCCCGTCGCCACGATCGGTACGTCCAGAATCAACTGGTCCGTGAAGATCATCTCCACTGAGTCCCGGCTCTCCTGGTCCCCCGAAGAACGCACCGCGATCTGCGGAGCAATCAACGCCAGCGTGTTCCCGATCCGCTTCCAGTAGCAGTACAGGTCGCCGGCCTGCAGCCCCGCGAAAATCTCCCCGCCCGCCACCGTCATCGCAAAAAAGTGCTTCTGGCTCTCGTACCCCCGGGGCATCTCGGCCAAAAGTCGGTTCTCCTTCCGGTTGATCCACACTCCGAACAGCGAATCCCCGTCCGTCGTCGACACCACCTTGGTGAACCCCTTGGACACGTCCTTCCAGTCCGGAAGGTCGCTTGCCGAACGCTCCCCACCGCCCCCGCGCATCATGCCGGCGATCGCCGCCATGTCGATCGCGTTCGTCCCGTCCCCGACCGCCGCGGGCGCCGCGTCCTGCGTCGCCGGTGCGCCCGTCCCGCTCTCCGACTGGCCCGACGCCCACGACCACGCCCCGATGCCCACCACCGCGCCGACCACTCCCACCAGCGTCCGCGCGTTCACGCTTCCAAGTTTCGACCGTTGCATGCCATGCCTCCTTCAAACGCTTTGCCAATCGCCCGGGATGCGCCAAAACGCCCCCCGCTCGACACCTGTTCAATCACGTCCACGATGCTCCCGCCGCCCGTGGTCCTACATACTACCGATTGTCAGAGTTCCGCCTACACCAATTTCTCCCCCAAAAACACCCGTCCACGCCCGTAGACCCACCAGCGCCAGCGACATCGCGACAAACAGCGCCGCCGCGACCCGACAGGCCGGGTCATGCACCGCCAACTCCGTTGGATCATCGAAATCCCCTCGTTCAAGGAGGGTGATGCACCGAATCAACCCGTATGTCGCCGGCAAGACCGTCAGCCATAGCAGATTGAAACCCAGGTGATAGTCTTCCGCACGCCCCTGCACGTACCCGGCGTACGTCACCAGCGTCGCCACGCCCGTCACCACCACCACCATCCGCAGCAACTCGTCGCTGTAGTCCAGTTGTACAGAGCGAGCCCGGGCCGCATCCTCGCCCGACCCCATCGTCCGCCGCTCCCCGAGCCGCTTCCCGAACGCCAGGAACATGCTCAGGAAAAACGTCACGTTCAACAGCCACGTGCTCGGCCCGATGCCCACCGCCGCGCAACCCGCCATCACCCGCAACACAAACCCCATCGACAAACTCATGACGTCGATGATGACCACCCGCTTGAGACCCGCTGAATACACCAGCACGTTCCCCACGTGCAGCGCCAGCAGCAGCCCGACCCACCCGAGCACCTCCTGCGGCAGCCCCAGCAGGCACAGCCCGCCCGCAAGAAAGAGCGTCATCCCGAAAACCTTGGCCGCCCCCGGCGACACCGCGCCGCTCGCCAGCGGCCGATGCCGCTTGCGCGGGTGCGCCCGGTCACGCTCCATGTCGGCCAGATCGTTGAAGACGTAGCACCCGCTCGAAGCCAGCGAAAACGCCGCCGCAGCCCAGAACGCCACCCACACCACATCCCAGAACGCGGCCCCCTCCACGCGCGTGTCCTGCATCGCGTAGAACGGACCGACGACCACGAACCCGCTCTTGAGCCACTGCTGGGGGCGAGCCAGGCGCAACAACTGCACCCACGCAGGGCGCCGCCGAACCTCCGAGATACTCGCACTCTCGGAACTCACGCCTCAGCCTTCCCCGAGTCCAGGCGCTCGCCTGGTTCGCACGGCACACCTGCCCTCCCCGGAACCTGCGCCACTGCCATGAACTGCAAGCCGCCGCCAAAGACGGCGTTCACCACCGGCGGATACAGGTTGATCCGGTCCAGTCGTTCCACCACGCGCAGATCGTGCCGCGCAAGGGTTGCACTCCATTCTTGGGGAGTGTGATACCGGTACAGGCACGGCACGCCGTACGGGGCGTTGGCCGCCCAATCCATAAACGACACCCGCCGTTGGGCAAATACTCCCTTGATCTGGTGGTCCTTTATCACGACCAAGCGCCGCGACACCCGCGCGCACTCCGCGATAAGCCGATCGGGCTGTTCCTCGTGGTGCAATACGTCGGCCACAATCACCATGTCGTAGATTGCGTCGGCGAACGGCATGCTCTTGCCGTCGTAGGCGTGGACGGGAATCGGCTCGCCGCCACGAACCACGCGCTCCAGTCCTTCGACCCGCACCCCTTGTGGGCAACCCGGCGCTTCCATCAGGGCTTTGCCGAGGGTGCCGTTCCCGCACCCGACATCGAGGACGCGATCGCCTGCCTGAAGGTGGGGGATGATCCGCCGCACCAGTTCGCGCAGGCGGGATTCATACACCGGGCGGTGCATCGCCGACATCATCGAAGCGAACGGCGTTGGCAAACCCATGCCCACTCCTGTCGTCGTCCCCGGGTGTTCCCGAGGCCGCTCCTGGGGTCGGAGCGAGCCCAAGTCTAGAGTCTGCCCTCCCATCGGCCGAGCAGGGTCACACTGTGCAAGACCGGGACACCCGTTTGGAGGATCACGCCACGCCCACCCCGGCACGCCGATTCATCCCGGTCCTTCTGGTGGTGCTGTTGTTCTACGCCGCCAGCCTGCCCGTGGTTTTCTCCTCTCACATCGTCAACGGACGGGCGGCAGCCGACCACCTCAACTACCACGAACCGGTCATCCACAACTTTGCGCGCGAGTGGCCGACGCCCGATCTGTCCAACTACCACTCGGCCACCACGCCACTGTACCACCTGCTGTTCGCCGGGATCGAAGTGTTCTTCGAGCCGTCACGGCGCGGGTTCATGCTGCTGGCCGGGGTCTTTACCGCCGCCCTGCTGGCCCTTCTGGTCGGCGCGATGCGCGGGACGACGGTTCAACGCCTGTCGCTGGCGCTGCCCGTGCTCGGGTCAATGTATGTGCTCTTCCCAGGCATCTGGCTCCTGCCGGACAATGTCGCGTGGCTGGGTGTGCTTGGCATACTGCTGTTGGCGCTGCGCGCCGGCACGATGCGGGCGCTTCTGTTGGTTGGAGGCCCGGTGCTCTTGCTGCTCGTCCTGACGAGGCAGATACATCTGTGGGCCGCCGGCGTGCTGTGGGCCGCGGCATGGCTGGGTACGGATCGTGCGTGCGAGCCGGACGTCGGCGCCCCGCTGCGCCCGCTGGCCCGCATGTCGGATCTGGTCACCGGGCTGGGTCCGCGTCTGAAGCGCCTCGCGCCGGCGGTGCTCGCCACGCTGCCGGCCTTTGCCGCGATCGGTTACTTCGTAAACCTCTGGGGCGGCTTCATCGTCCCACGCTATCAAACAGGATACCACGGGGGCTACGAAGGCTGGAACCCGGCAACTGCGGCCTTCTTTCTCTCCATCGTGGGGAGTTTCGCCCCCTTCTACCTCGCCCACGCCCGCACGGGTCTGCGGCGTCTCTGGCGTTCACCGCGCGTACTCATCGGCGTCGTTGCGCTCGCGCTGGTGCTCACGCTGATTCCTGAGACGACTTATGCGGCCGAAGAAGGGCGCAAGAGCGGGTTGTGGAATCTTGTCAAGGCCGCCCCGGTGATCGCAGGGCACACATCCATCGTTCTGGCGGGTCTGGCGCCGATCGGGGCGGTGCTGGTCGCCGGTCTGCTGGCGCAGATGCGCCCGCGCGAGGCGTGGATCTATCTGGGCGCGATGGTCGGGTTCGTGGTCGCCCAGACCGCCAGCCCGCAGTTGTGGCAGCGCTACCACGAGCCGTTCATCCTGATCCTGCTGGCACTGATGAGCACGGAAGTCGCCGCCGATGGTCCCTCACGACCCGGTCGATGGACCGGCGTGTGGCAAGTGGCAGGCCCGGCGCTGCTCGGGCTGGGGCTGGCGGGTGTGAGTTTCTGGACCATCGCGACCGACAAGCCGGCCGTGGGCCTGCCGACGGGCGACTTCGAGCGATCGAAGGAATATGAACCCCTGCGATGAAGCATGACGGCTCGTCGCGGCGAGGAAATGGATATGTCAACTGAAAGCAAGCGGGCATTGATCACGGGCATCACCGGGCAGGACGGGAGTTATCTGGCCGAGTTCCTGCTCGCCAGAGACTACGAGGTGCACGGGATCATCCGCCGCTCGAGTTCGTTCAACACCGAGCGGCTTGACCCGATCTACCAGGATCCGCACGAATCAGGTGCGCGCCTGCGCCTGCACTACGGCGACCTGACCGACGCCAACTGCCTGGACAAGATCGTGCACGAGGTCGAGCCGCACGAGATTTACAACCTGGGGGCGCAGTCGCACGTGCGAGTAAGTTTCGACATGCCGATCTACACCTTCGAGACGGTGGCGGGCGGGGCGCTCAAACTGCTCGAGGCCGCGCGTCGCTACCAGGCCAGAGCGCGACATCGCGTGCGCTACTACCAGGCCAGTTCGAGCGAGCAGTTCGGGCTGGTGGCCGAGACGCCGCAACGCGAGACCACGCCGTTTCACCCGCGTTCACCTTACGGGTGCGCCAAGGTGATGGCCCACCACGCGACGGTGAACTATCGCGAGAGTTACGGGATGCACGCCTCGTGCGGCATCCTGTTCAACCACGAGAGCCCGCGGCGCGGAGAGACGTTCGTGACGCGCAAGATCACGCGGGCCGTCGGCCGCATCGCGATGGGCCTGCAAGACAAGTTATACCTCGGCAATCTCGACGCCAAGCG
Source organism: Cyanobacteria bacterium CYA (assembly GCA_008363215.1). GTDB lineage: Bacteria > Planctomycetota > Phycisphaerae > Phycisphaerales > UBA1924 > J022. The sequence goes on along the minus strand of RHKP01000001.1, from coordinate 34,474 downwards.
CGACTGGGGCTTCGCCGGCGATTACGTCGAGATGATGTGGCGGATGCTGCAGCGCAACGAGCCGGGCGACTTCGTAATCGCCACAGGGCAGACGCGCAGCGTGCGCGAGTTTGCCGAGGCCGCCTTCACGCAGGCGGGGCTGGACCTCAAGGATCACGTCGAGTTCGACCCGCGTTATCTGCGCCCGGCCGAGGTCGACCTGCTGCTGGGCGACGCGACGCGAGCGGGGGAAGTGCTGGGCTGGCAGGCCCGCACCACCTTTGCCGACCTGGTGAAGATGATGGTCGAGCACGATCTGGAGTTGGCGCGCCGGGAAAAGACATTGCGCGACGCAGGGCACGACCTGCCAGACTTCTGCGGGCACGACCAGTAGCATGCAACGCTGCGCATCCCTCTCTCTCTGATACCGCTGTAGTTGCAACACGCAGAGGGTTTGCCGACGGCAGCGTAGCGTCATACGGGTTTGCATGAGTGCGTGCGTTCCAGCCGGGCGGTGCGAAAGCCCGCGCCGGCCGCAGCGCAGTGCATCGGGCAGACTTCTTGCTCTGGCAGCACATGGTGTTGCAGATCACGCCATCCCACGCCACGCCGAACAGACGCGCAACAGGCGCACGGAAACGTGCGCAAAGGCATATGACCCGTTCGTTCCCGCTGCAGACGCCACCTTTCCGCAAGGCGGGCGCCGGATCACAATCACACGCATCGACCAGTATGACGCGGGCAACATCGCGTCTGCGGCCCTTCTCTTCTTCGGCGGCGTGGCGGACGCTGCGTTTGCGCCGGCTCGGGCGACGCTCACAGCGCCTATGCACTCAGGGCCTCCGCGATGCCCGGGGTGCGCCGAGAAGTTGATCCGCCTGGCGCACTGGCGCTGCTCGGAGTGCGGGCTTGCACTGACACGCTCCATCACTGAGGCGTCAAGTGACGCCGAGTTCCAGCGAGGTTGGTGCGCCCGGACGCAACGACACCCTCAAGCCAGGTTTGCGGCGAGCCGCGCGACGCATGGACTCTGCAACTCGTGCCGCCGGTGTCCGTCCTCAATCGTTGCTCGAGTCAGACTGTCGGCCGCGCATGGGGCGGCAACCTTGAAGACAGCATTGCCTCCGCGAATACGCGGATTGCCGGCACGAGAGTCAGAAACTCAGCCGTCCCGTGCTGGTCACGTTGCGCGCCGCCGACGGACCCGTCGGCGTTGCCCACTTGATGAGCATCAGTGTGTGCAGCAGCACCCACACCGCCACCGCGGCCGTCACGGTCTCCACGCCGCTGCTGGGGAGAAGCAGGATCATGCTCGTCGCCGCGCTGACCAGCATCCCGCGGAAGAGAATCTCAAAGTCGTCACACGCCAGGCCCGTCGCGATCGACAGCGCCAGCATGGCGGTCAGCACGGCCGAAGCAATGGGCAACTGCGGGACGACATTGCCCGGCACGACTTCGAGGGGAAGTCGCCACAGTTCCAGCGCGCTGGAGATGACCCCCAGCCACGGCTCGAACCACAAACCCAGCATGCCCGCGAAGATCGCCACCAGCGTCAGTCCGAGGTCGACGCCCCGGCGCTTCATGGCCGCACAGGCCATCAGCGGCACGAGGAAGGAAGCCCCGGCGACCCAAAGCGCGGCGACGGGCTGGCGCATCGTCAGCCACAGGAAGGCCGACACCCCGAGGGGTGCGACAGTGGCCATCAGCACGACCAGCCCGGGCGTCGACGACGGTGCGTTGAGTGCGGGCGCGGCTGCGTGCATCACCTGGGCGTGTGCGGCGGCGGCGCTACCCGGAGAGGAGACCCTGTCACGCTTGCTCTTGAGCAGTTTGCACGACTCCTCCAGCGAGATGCAGCGCTGCTCAAGTTCCTTGATCCGGTTCTCGGCCAACCGGCGGTCGTCCTCGGTCCGCACGGCGTCGGCCTGATTCTGCTTCTCGGCCTCGGCGAGTTTGGCGGCCAGATCGGTCAACTCCCGACGCATCTTGCGCTGCTGCTCGGCCTGGAGTTCCAGTTCCTTCTCCCGCTGGGCGAGGAACTCCTTATGTTCAGCCAGACGCCGCTGCTCTCGTTCCTGTGCTTCGGCTAGTTGCTTCGAGGCCTTCTGCTGACGCGACAGTTCGCTCTTGGCGCTGGCCAGCGATGCTTCCATCTGCTCGAGTTCGCGTGCTCTGCCGGCCACGCTGGACTCGCGCGACGATATGTCCTGCTGACGCTGGGCCAGTTCCTGCTGAAGCCGCTCGATCTCCGCCTGCTTCTCGTCCATCTGGCGCGACAGTTCGCTCTGTTCGCGCCGACGCTCCTCCACGCGGCTCTGGTGCTCGGCCAGTTCGCGCAGCCCCTCTTCGCGTTCCCGCGACAGTTCGGCTTCGTCGGGCAGTTCACGCTCGACCGTCTGAAGCGCGCCGACGCGTCGCTCGATCTCGGCGATCACGTCCAGCAGGTCCGTCGCACCACTGACCGAAGCGAATGAGCCCGTGCCAGGCGCGTAGGTGTCAGATTCGTTCCGCATGTGTGGTCACCCGCCTCCGGTTCATCCGGCAAGTCGATGCACAACAGTGGTTTATCGACTCCAAAGGACGCCCCGTCCAACCCACCTGAACCCGGGAATCGGATGACCCGGCAAGATGGGCTGGTCCTGACGCCTGGAGAATCCACCCCGCGCCGGAGACAGGCCCGAGAAGTGATTCCCGCACTCAGCGGTACACTTCATCGTGACTCAACCCCCCAGCCCCCGACAGGCCGCTGAATATGTCGTGCATCGCCTCGCGGGCGAAGGACATGTGGCCTACTTCGCCGGCGGGTGCGTGCGCGATGAACTTCTCGGACGACCTCCCACTGATTACGACGTCGCCACCGACGCCCCTCCCGATCGCATCCGCAGACTCTTCCGGCGCACGTCAGAGGTCGGAGTCGCGTTCGGCGTGGTGCTGGTGCGCGACCTTGGGCCCGCCATCGAGGTGGCCACCTTCCGCGCCGACGGGCCTTATACGGACCGTCGTCGCCCGGACTCGGTCACCTTCTCCGACGCTCGCTCCGACGCCGCCCGGCGCGACTTCACAATCAACGCCCTCTTCCTCGATCCGCTCGCCCCCGGCGACGGGCAGATCCGCGGACAAGTCATCGACCTCGTGGGCGGGCTGGACGATCTGCACGCCGGGCTGGTCCGCGCCGTCGGCGACCCCGAGCATCGACTCGCTGAAGACCACCTGCGGGCTCTCCGCGGCGTGCGCTTCGCCGCGCGCCTGGGTTTCGAAATTGAGGAGGGAACCTTCCGGGCGATGCGCGCCCATGCCTCGGAACTGGTCGGCGTCAGCCGCGAGCGCATCGGCGAGGAAATGCGCCGGATCCTGGCCCATGTCTCGCGGGTGCGGGCGCTGCGGCTGCTCGCCCACGCCGGGCTGGATAGCCCCGTCTTCAACGAGCCGGCCTCGTCGGCTCCCACCCCGGTGCTGGAACGCCAGCAGCCCTCGGCTTCCTTCGCCCAGTGTCTGGCGGCCCTGGCGATCGATCGGCACGGACTCGAAGAGGCAGACGACCGACTCGCCCGGCGCTGGCGAACGGCGCTGATCCTCTCCAACGAAGAGCACAACGAACTGGCCGGAGTACTCAGGCTCACTCGGGTCATCCGGCGCGAGTGGCCGGGCGCGGGAGTCGCACAACGCAAGCGCTGGGCTGTAGATGGCCATTTTGAGGGGTTTCTCTCTCTATTCTCACATCAGGATGACTTCGTGGCGCGGGTTCGATCCGATGTTGATCGCCTGCGGCACTCGGCAGGTGGGTTGGCGCCGGTGCCTTTCGTTTCCGGGGAAGACCTGATCGCGGCCGGCTTTTGCCCGGGGCGGGGGTTTGGGGAACTGCTCAATCGGGTGTACGATGCCCAGTTGGAGGGGGAGATAGGGAATCAAGAGGAGGGAATTGAGCGTGCGGGGGAACTTGCCCGCGCGTTCGGCGTCCAAAGGAGCGGGCGCCGATCCTGAGCGCGGGTCGTTCGGAATGTCGCCGGGGCCTGCCCCCACAAGGGTTGTTGACCAGAGGGCCGAGACGATGAAGAAGACTTGGAAGAACGGGTGGCTGGGTCGCGTGTCGGCGCTGCCGCTGCTGTGTGTAGGGGTGCCGGCGCTGGTGGCTGGTTCGAGCGTCCCGGCCGAGGCACGGGCGGTCGCGATTGCGGGCGAGGAACTGGACCAGGTCATTTTTCGAGATGGGAAGATCGTCAAGGGCGTGATCGACAAGGAGACCGAAGAGACGGTCTCGCTCTTTGTGGTGGTGGGCACGATCCGCGGGACGGTGGCGACGGTCTACCAGAAGAAGGACATCCTCTCGATCATCCGCGGGAGTGGTGAGAAGACGACCACAACCGACCAGGACGCCCCCGAGGTCAGGCCGGCGGTGCAGACCCCCGATGAGTCGGCCACAACCAGCAAGAAGGTGGTGTATCACATCAAACTCGACGGGATTCTGGGGCGCGACTTCAACGTGACGCCGCTCAAGGATGCGGTGAATGCGGCCAGGGCGCTCGAACCCGACTACCTGCTCATCGAGTTGGACAACCTGTGGCGGTACGGGAGTGATGAAAGCAAGGGTCGATTCGACGAGTTCGGCATCGCCGACGAAATCGAGCCGGTGCTGCGCCAGAACATTCAGACACACTGGAAGAAGCAGCCGCAACTGGTGGTGTGGGTGAAGAACGCGATGGGCGGGGCGGCCTTCATTCCGTTCTTCACGTCCAACGTGTACTTCACCAGCGACGGGCGCATGGGCGGGATCGGCGACCTGGGCGACCTGTTCGGGAGCACGGGCGACGAGGTGGTGCGCGACAAGCAGAAGTCATTGCGTCTGGCCCGTGCCAAGGGCATGGCGATCCCCAATGGGTACGACGAGCGACTGGTTGAGGCGATGACCTGGCGCACCTACGTGTTGTACTACACAATGGAGGGCGGGAAGCCCAAGTACCACACCGAGCCGGTGCCCGGGGCCGAACTGCTCACCGACAGCGGAGAGGGCGAGTTCGAGGACACGATGGAGCAGCGGGTCCGCGGGGAAGGCAACGACGCGTTGACCCTCAAGGCCGAACTGGCACAGAAACTCGGCGTGTCGAAGGGGACGGCCGACTCGATCGAAGACCTGATGTTCTACCTGGGAATCCTGGACAACTACGAACTGGTGTCGGACAAGTCCGAGCGTGTGATGGAGCGGTGGTCGGAGACGATCGACAGGCTGGAGCAGGAAATCCCGGCCATGTTCCGCGAGTTCAACGAGATCAATGCGAACGGGCAGGACTACAACGCCCGCAAGCAGGCGCGGGGCGCCCAGATCAACATCCTCAAGAAGATCATCCAGAAAGTGGAACGCTACCAGGAGTCGCTGCAATGGAGCCGCATCGGCGTCCCACCGCTCGACCAGTTGCGCGTCATGATCGAGCAGATCCGTCTTCAGCAGATCGCTGACCGTCCGTGAGGCGTGAAACCAGAGAAAGGGCAATGCAGGTGAGCAACATGTGGACCAGATTCATCACGCTCTTCGCTGCGATCGTGCTGGCGGTGAGCGCGGCCGTCTCCGGCGCCGACACGGTCGTTCTCAAGGACGGAACCAAGGTCGAGGGCGTGATCGAGCGCGAACTGGAAGGTTCGGTGTGGATCAAGACCTCGATCGGCGGCATTGAGACGGTGCAGTTCATCCTCGCGGAGAACATCGCCAAGATCGATCGCACCGCCAAGCCGGCCGAGGAAGCAAAGCCCGCACCGAACGCCGCGAGCAGCGATCCCAAGCCGCGCCGGGCCGGAGTGCCCCGCGGCGTGGTGATCAGCCTCGAGGGCACGGTGGGCATCCAGATGGCCGCCAAGACCCTCGAAGACATGATCCCGATTCTTGAGAAGGAAATCGGCAACGATGGCACGGGCATCGTGGTGTTCAAGATCAACTCGGGCGGCGGGTTGCTGCTGGAAATCCAGAAGTTGTCCGACGTTATCCACCTGAAGTACAAGCCCAAGTTCCGCACGGTGTCGTGGATCGAGTCGGCCATCTCGGCGGCCGCCATGACCAGCCACTGCATCGAAGAGATCTACTTCCTCCCCGAGGGCAACTACGGCGCGTGCACGGGTTGGTTCGGCGCCCTTCAGGCCGTCAGCGGCGAAGGGCTCGAAGAAGTCCTGTTCATGATGGAGAAGATCTCCGCCCGCGGCGGGTACGCGCCGGAGATCATGCGGGCCATGCAGATCAACGAGCCGCTGTCCTGCACCATCGACGAGCAGACCGGCAAGGTGACCTGGTATCAGAAGGAAGAGGGCGAGTACCTGGTCAACAAGGGCGAGAGCATCTTGACGTTCACCGCCCCGCAGGCCCTCAAGTACGGCTTCAGCAAGGGAACGGCCAAAGACCTCGAAGAACTGACCCGGGCGCTGGGTTATCAGGAAATTGACTGGGTCGGCGAGGTCCGACCGGGCTTCATCTACCCGGTCTCCAAGTCCGAGGACTTCATGCTCTCGTACCGCAAGAAGGTCACGGATGACGAAGCGCGGACGAACGAGTACTTCGGCAACTACCAGCAGGCGTTCGCCGCGGCTGCGGGGACACAGGATCCGGAACTGCGGGCGCGGTTCGTGGGACGTGCACGCAAGCATCTGCGGAGCATCGAGTCGATGGTGCGCAACAACCCCAACTTCGCGCTGTTGCGCTGGGGCATGGAACTCAAGGACTGGGAACGCGACTGGCTGAAGGTGCAGCAAGAAGAACTGGCCAAACTGCTGAGGAACTGAACAGGCTCGCTCCTGGAGAGGCCCCGGCCGAACTCGTCGGGGCCTCGTCTTTTTTGTACTGTGGCGATCGACTAACATGCCTGTCCCGGCGACCGGAGGAGAAATGACCATGCAGCCGTCCGCTTTTGCCGTCGAAGATTTTGACGCCACACGCTGGGAAGAGATCGAGCCGCGGCTGCACGACCTGCTGCGGCGAGTGATCGAGGATTCGGCGCAACTGGAACAGTGGCTGCTCGATCGGTCGGAGATCGCATCGGCGTGCAGCGAGGGCGAGGCGAACCTCTACATCAACATGACCTGCGACACCGACAACGCGGCGGCGCAGCAGGCGTATCTCGACTACATCGAGCACGTCTCGCCGAAACTCAAGAAGGCCTCCTTTGAACTCGACAAGCGGCAGGCCGAGTTGTCGGCCCGATTCGGGCTCGAAGGCGGGCGCCACCTTGTGCTGGCGCGCGACACGCGGGCGGCCGTCGATCTGTTCTGCGAGCAGAACGTACCGATCCAGACCGAACTGGAGAAGTTGAGCCAGGAATATCAGCAGATATCGGCCGCGATGACCGTGGAGTACGACGGACAGGCGCGCACGCTCCCGCAGATGGGCAAGTATCAGGAGGCGACGGACCGGTCGGTGCGCGAAGAGGCCTACCGGCTGGTGGCCGCCCGGCGCATGCAGGACTCGGAGCGCCTCAGCGGGCTGTTTGACCAGATGGTTGCCAAGCGAGATCTGCTGGCCAGGAACGCGGGTCTGCCGAGTTTCGTGGAGTACGCCTTCAAGGGCAAACTGCGGTTTGACTACACGCCCGAGCACTGCCGCGCGTTTCACGAGGGCTGCGAGCAAGCGGTGATACCCTTCTGCCGGCAACTCGACGAGCAGCGTCGCGCCAAACTGGGTGTCAGGGAACTCTTCCCGTGGGATCTGTCGGTCGATCCGCTCGGGCGTCCGCCGCTCAGGCCTTTTGAAGGCGGGCGTGAACTGGTCGCCAAGACGCAGCGGGTGTTCGACCGGCTCGACGCCGAACTGGGCGCGATGCTGCGCACTCTGGGCGACGGCTCGAACGCGCAGGGGGCGCGCAACGGCGAGTGCCTCGACCTGGACAGCCGCCGCGGCAAGGCCCCGGGCGGGTATCAGTACATGCGGGACAAGATCCGCACGCCGTTCATTTTTATGACGGCCGCAGGTCTGCACCGCGACGTGGAGACGATGGTGCACGAGGCCGGGCACGCGTTCCACTCGTTGTTGTGCCGCGAAGAGCCGCTGTTGCACTATCGACACGCGCCGCTGGAGTTCTGTGAAGTTGCGTCGATGTCGATGGAACTGCTGACGATGCCGTACTGGAACGAGTACTACCCCGATGAAGCAGATGCGGGGCGGGCGAGGCGCAAGCAACTGGAAGGCTCGCTGGGGCTGCTGCCGTGGATCGCGACCATCGATGCGTTCCAGTTGTGGGCGTACAACCGTCCCACGCACACGCGCACCGACCGGGCTGAACAGTGGCTGGAACTCGAGCACCGCTTCGGGCATCAGGGGCACACGGTCTCGTGGGACGGGCTGCGCGAGTTCCGCATACACGTGTGGCAGCGGCAGAACCACCTGTTCGGGTCGCCGTTCTACTACATCGAGTACGGCATCGCGCAGATCGGCGCCCTGCAACTGTGGCTGCGTTCACTCGACGAGGGGCAGCAGGCGGCGCTGGACTCCTACAAGCAGGCCATGCGTCTGGGCGGCTCGCGCCCTCTGCCCGAACTCTTCGAGGCCGCAGGGCTGAAGTTCGACTTCGGGCCGGCGGTGCTCGGTCGGTTGGTTGAGCGTGTGCAACGCGAACTGGAGAAGTTGCCGGAGTAATGGCAATCGGCGGCGCATTGCGGTGGAGCGGACCGCTCTACGATCGTGCGGAGGCGCCGATGGGCTACCGGCTACGTGATCCGCGGACGATCGCTGACGATCGACGCCGCCTGGTACGCGAGCAGTACCAGCGAGCGGGCATCGCGCTTGGCGAGCGCAAGGTGCACCGCGCCCGCACGAGTTGCAAGCGTGCGCGGGCGGCGATATTGCTGATCGGCCCGCGGGGCTCTGATCCGGCACTGGATGAACTGCTGGATCGCACGCAAAGCCTGGCCTCGGCCGTCGGAAGGAGGCGCGACGCCCAGGTTCTGATCCGCACGATCGAGAGACTTGCAATGCGCCAGCGCGACTGTGATGCCGCCGCTGTCATCGCCCGCCTGGGTCTGAGCCTTTGGCCCCCGGGCGAGGTTGACTGGGAGTGTTTGATCGACGAGGCGGGACGACTGGCCGAAATGGCAGGCCGACTCGATCCGGGCAACAGCAGCGTGTGGGAACAGGCCGGGCGGGGGTACGCCAGGGCCCGCCGGCGAGCGCCCGCGAGTCTCAACGCGCCGCCGGAGGATTTTCATCGATGGCGCACCGCCTGCAAGACCCACTGGTACCAGGTTCGGATCATCCGGCCTCTTGCGCCCGCGCTGATCGGTCCCCGATCGAGGGAACTCCGCACGTTGACCGAGTGGCAGGGCAAGCACCACGATCTGGCGATGCTGCTCGATCGGCTTGAGGAACACCGCGGCGACGTGGATATTGACCGCATGGTGGCGGCGGCTTCGCACCGGCAGCACCGGCTGGCCCGCAAGGCGCTGGGCCTGGGCGGGCGGCTTTTCTCGGAAAAGCGATCGGCATTCGTCGCCGCCCTGGAGGAGTTGGGCAAGGGCCGGCGGCGGTCGCGGTGAAAGCAGGCGGTCCCGCTTCCCAATACGATGAAGCGGGAGGTCGGGCATGAGCGATGGTACCTATCCAATCAACGAGCGAGGCCGTGCCTGGGAGCCCGATGCCACCGAGAGCGAACGCACCTACGCAACACTGATGCACCTGTCGCTGCTGGGCTACTTTGCCATCTGGATCCTCATGTTCGCCGCCCCGTTGATCATGTGGCTCATCAAGAAGGACGAGTCCCGCTTCATCGACGATCACGGGCGCGAGACGCTCAACTTTCACATCTCGCTGATGATTTACTCGCTCGTGCTGCCGCTCGCGGCCGGGCTGCTGACTGCCGTCACCTGCGGATTGGCATTCCCCCTGGTCATCGTCGCCGCGTTTCTGCCCTTTGTCCTGGGCGTCGTCGGTATGATCGCCGCCTCGGTGGCCGCCAACAAGGGTGAGTACTACCGCTATCCGATGACGCTCCGATTCATCCGCTGACCGAATCTCCCGACGTCGCCCCGGACGGGCGATCAGGCCCGCGATAGATCGCCAGCACGCCTGCGGCCGTCGCGAGCAGGACCACGCCCATCAACTCGAACACCTCTTCGACTCCGGACAGCCGAATGCCCGATTCGCGCAGCGCCCGGCCGATGACATCGTCGGAGATGTAGCCGAGGAAGAGCATCATCAGCCCGCCCGCGATCAGGCACGGGAAAGGTTCTTTGCGCCAGATCCTGCGTACCCACCGATATCGGGCCGCGATGAAGGGCGCCAGCAGGGCGGCCCCGATCGCAAGAAACACCCCGCCCCACCCCAACTTGAGCAAGAGCGAAACACTCGGGTCGTCCCACCAGTCGATGCGGAAGTGCACCGCCTGCTCGGGCTTGAGCCCGATGATGTGGATGTTCGGCGGGTTGAGCACCGCGTGCAGGTCGAGTTCACGCGCCACCGCGAGCGAGCCGGCGACGCCCAGCCACAACGCCAGCAGCAAACCCTGTCTTGCACGCACCCGTGCCGCCGCCGCCACCGTGCTCGCGATCAGCGCAAGCCACGCCACGAGTTGGGCCTTCTCCAGGAAGTACCACTTCTCCGTAAAGACGTTCTCCAGTTGCACCAAAGGCCGCTCGACGCTGACCCACACTGCCAGCAGAAGCAGACCCGAGAGCCCGGCGACACTGAGAGCCCGCGGCAGCCTGCCGAGCGGACGGGCCGACGGGTGGTTGCGGGCCGGCTCGTCTGTAGGTGAGTGCATCGAGGATGATACCGGCCGGCTCAGCAGCACGCGTTCCGGGCGGGCGATGCGACCCCGCGTACACTCTGTCCACATGCCTCTGCTCGAAGCGACCAACCTCCGAAAGGCCTACGCCGGGCGCACGGTCGTCGACGGCGTCTCCATCTCGGTCGAGAAGGCGGAGATCGTCGGCCTGCTCGGGCGCAACGGCGCGGGAAAGACGACCAGTTTCCGCATGACCATCGGCATGATCGAGGCCGACGCCGGGCGCGTGGTCTTTGACGGGCACGACCTGACCGGCCAGCCGATGTACCGGCACGCCCGCATGGGCATCGGGTACCTGAGCCAGGAGCCGAGCGTCTTTCAGCGCCTGACCTGCGAGCAGAATCTGCTGGCCATCCTCGAAACGCGCAAACTCTCGCGCAAGGAGCGCCGCCGCCGGGCCGATGAACTGCTCGCCCGCTTCGGGCTGACGCACAAGGCCAAACACCTGGCCCGCACCTGCTCGGGCGGCGAGCGGCGGAAGTTGGAGATCGCACGTTCGCTGATCACCGAGCCGCGGCTGATTCTGCTCGACGAGCCGTTCAGCGGCGTCGACCCGATCGCGGTCGAAGAACTCCAGAACGAACTGCGCCGCCTGTGCGACCAGGGCATCGCGTTCCTCATCACCGATCACAACGTGCAGCAGACGCTGCGCGTGTGCGACCGGGCCTACATCATCGACGCAGGCAAGGTGCTGGCCCAGGGCACGCCGCGCGAACTGATCAATGACGACCTGGTCAAGCGTGTCTACCTCGGCTCGCTGTTCCGGGGCGATGAGTTTGACGAGCCGGTGGCGACCGGTGGCACAGGCGTCCCGCCCGTAGGAGCCTCCACGAACCGCAGCCGTCACCCATAGGACCGCCTCCCAACCAGTCGGTTGGACCGGTTTCCAACCGGTAGGTAGGACCGGTTTCCAACCGGTCAGTGGAACCACCTTCCAACCGGTAGGTTGCCGCGCTTGGCTGCCTCTTCCGGCGTCACACCCAGACCGATCGCCGGACACGGAACGATGAACGGCTTCAGAGTGGCATACCCGGTGCCTCAGGACGATCTGGGCCGCGCGAAGAAAGAAGGATCTGTCCGCTCGTCAGGCGATCATCCTGCGACTGCGCCCACATCTCCGGCAAGTGGCGTATGGGGGCTCCGAGGTTCGTAGCCGGCTCAGAGAGTCGATCTACTCCTGTCCGATCCCCAGATCCCGGATCGCGCCAATCACCAGACCGGCCACGCGCGGCGGCGCGCACACGATGCCGCGGTTCTTCTCCAGTCCTCGCCCGTGGCTGAAATCCAGCACCTTGCCGTGGATGTCTGTCACGGCCGCGCCGGCCTCGTTGGCAATCATCGCCCCGGCCGCATGGTCCCAGATCCGCTCCACATACCCCTTCTTGGTCGGCAGACGCAGATACGCGTCGGCCTGCCCGCGGGCGACGACGGCGTACTTGGCTTGGCTGTCCAGTCGTACCATCTCGTTCGCCTCGCCGATATGCGCGAGAATGCGATCGGTGTCGTCCACGTTTGAATGGGCCTTCTCGACCGAGGCGCACACCAGGATCGGGTCTCCAGGCGGGTGGTCCAATCGCGTGATGCGCGTGGGTGAGGCGTGCTCGTCGTCGCACGGGGCTTCGTACACCCCTTCGCCGCGGATGCCGTAGTAGAGACACCCGTTCGGGTCCGACTCATCGAGCGGGGCCGACATGTCGACCGGGAGGTTCGGACACCCCAGCACGCCCATCGTGGGGACGCCGCTCTCGATGTAACCCAGCGCGATGGCGTACTGCTGATTCCGCAGGAAGCCCTTGGTGCCGTCCACGGGGTCGAGCGTCCAGAAGGCGTGGTGTTTGGTGTCGCCTCCGCCGAGGTCGATGGCCTTGAGCACCTCGTCACCCGTGGCGTCGCCCCAGATTTCCTGCACCGCAGCCACCGTGGCCTCGAGATGGGGAGCATGTTCCGGCTGACGCAGAAACCCGCTGGCTTCTTCACCCACAAGGACGAACTCACCCAGCCTCTCCCGCAGCACCCACGCCACGATCGCCTGGCTGGCGTAGTCGGCCACGGTCACCGGGCTCTTGTCGTCCTTGGTGATGGCCCGCACATCGTCCAGCGAACGCTGCACCTGGCGACACACCGTGCTGGCAAAGGTCACCGCCTCGCGAGCGGCCTCGATCATCCGGGCATAGTCGGGCATCGCCGGTCTCCTGCGTTCACCCGGGCTCTCCGGGCCGCGTCCAACGGTAGGTCGGCTCTGCCCCACTGCCGCCGCAGAAAGGGCGGTTTTCTTCAATCAGTGAATACATCGAACGTCGTTCAACCGCCTCGTGCGGGCAGTCTGGCTGAGGGGCAATCCTCTTTCCCGTCGCCACACCGGTTTCCCATTGACATCGCTTATCGGTGGCGCAGGTAGTAGACCACCCACGCCGTCTCGTCGGCCTCGATAACCACCGGCACGTACGTCGTCCAGTCGTCGTACTCCAGCCGTGTGCGATACCTCTTCGCCCGCGTGTCGTAATACTGCACGTGCCGATACCCCGACGAGTACACCGGCTGGCTCTCGATCCGCTCGCTCTTGCCCACGTACCGGCTCGCCCAGATCGCCATGTCCGCACCGATCGAACGCGCAAACTTCTCCAACGCGCCGGCATGAGGCCTCACACGCTCGACCGTCTTGAACGAACTCCGACCGATGATCTGCACCTCGTCCACCGACTCGGTCACCTGGAGGGCACGCAGCAACTTGGCGTCGGCCTGGCGCTTCTTCTCCGCCGCCCACTCCTCATACGGCTCGTCGCTCTGCTCCCACATCACCGACAGTTCGCGGAGCGCTTCCTCAACCCGCGACCAGGGCACCTCACGCACCGCGACGTCGGCCCGGGCGGGCAGGCTCTCGGCCGCTGCGCCGATGCGGGATTCGTAACTGCGCTCCCACACACTGGCGCACCCGCCGAGCATCACCAGCGCCGCCATCGCCACGTACCTGAGCATGACCATCTTCCGCCGCACGGGTGCAAATGCTGACCACACCGCAAAACTATATGGGTGTCACGCTTCGTCTGGAGATGCCAGATCCAGACACCAGCCCGGGCCGTACAAGTTGACCCCGCCGATCCTGGCCTTGCGATACGAACCCACCCGCTTGAGCACCCGCACTTCCGACCACGGCACACTGCACGCCCGCACCCCGCACCAGCGCAAAATGGCGGCCGGCATCAGGTGCAGCGAATGATCGTCCACCGCGACATGAATCGAGTACCCTGCATTGACCAGGCCGATGCTGAAGGACTGAAAGTTCCGTCGCACCGCGCCTGCCTCCGGCTCGGTGAACGGGAATTGATCGCTCAACCTCCCCAGGCTCGACCGCATCAACCCTCGCAGCACGAGCACAATCACCCCGAACTCGAGGACGATCCCCCCCACCACCAGCAGCCCAATCAACCAGCCAGGCATCAATCCTGCTCCAGCGCCTCGCGGTAGCGCTTCATCACCTTGGCGCGCGAGATCAGCGCCAACGGCCTGCCCGGCGAGGCCGGGTCCAGCAGACACAGACTCGCCACCTCATACAACGCAAACTTCTCCATCACCGAATCGAGGCTTTCGTCCACCGCGATCGTCGGCAGATCCGGGCGCAGCAGTTCAGCCACCAGCAGCAACGGCACCGCCTCGCGGTCGATCAACGCCGTCCGCATGTCGGCGCCGGTGACCATCCCCATGTACTGCCCGCTTTGATCCACCACCGGAAAATCCGGCACGTTGTAGTTGGCGTGCAGTGTGATCAGTTTGCTCAACGGGTCCGAAGCATAAATCGGCTCGGACGGCAACGGCGTGCGCACCACGCTCGATACCGCAATCTTCCGTAACAGCGTCAAATCCCGCGATCCGCCCAGCAGCACCCCCGCACGACGCAACTTGGCGGTGTAGATCGAGTCGCGATCGAGCAACTGGCTGACGGACGTGGCGAGAATGGCCGCCAGCATGATCGGGAGGATCACATAGAAGTTCCGCGTCAACTCAAACAGCAGAAGCATCGCCGTCAGCGGCGCGTGCATCGAGCCGGCCAGCACCGCCGCCATGCCGACCAGCGCATACGTCGCCGGCGTCGACCCCCCCGGCGTGAGATTCAGCATCTCCAGCCCATGCCCCACGATCGCCCCACTCACCGCACCGAGCGCCAGACTGGGCGCAAACACCCCGCCCGATCCGCCCGACGCCAGCGTGAAACTGGTCGCCAACACCTTGAGCACCAGCAGCGCCAACAGGAACAACGTGATGATCGGCAGCGGACCCCCGCCATCGCCTGCGTAGGTCGACGGCTCCAGCAGCGTGCGGATCAACGAATACCCGTTGCCGTACACCGCCGGAACGTGCCTGGCTTCTCCCTCGGCGCCGCACCACCGCGACAGGTACACCGTCGCGATGCCCAGCCCGCCCAGCACCAGCGCCCCGATCGCCGGCTTGATCACCGCGTGCACGCGGATGCGGTCAAACACGTCTTCCATCAGGTGCAGGGATCTGTTGAATCCCACGGCCACCAGCCCGCTCACCGCGCCGAGCAGCAGGAAACTGGGCAACTCCATCAGCGTGAACTGGGCGCGCTCCAGCGCCCGGTCAATCGTGAAGATCGCCACGTTCCGTCCGAGCAGCGCCTGCGTCGTCACCGCCGAGAACACCGAACTGACAACGATCGGAGCGAAAGTCTTGATCGAAAGGTCGCGCAGCAGGATTTCAAGCACGAAGAACACACCGGCAATCGGCGCGTTGAAGATCGAACTGATGCCCGCCGCTGATCCGCAACCCACCAGCGTCATCAGCAACTGCCGGTCCACTCGCATCCTCTGCCCGACAACCGAGCCGGCCACCGCCCCGATCTGCACGATGGGCCCCTCGGTTCCGCCCGACCCCCCGCTGCCCACGGTGAGGATCGACACCAGGGCCTTGACGATCCCGGTGCGCAACGTCATCACCCCGCCGCGCTTGATCAGGCTCTCCATCACCTGCGGCACGCCGTGCCCCTTGGCGTCTGAAGCGATCAGGTGCACCAGCAGCCCGGTGAGGAACATGCCGACCACCGGCGTGAGGATCACCCACGCAATCCCAGGCCCGCCCACCTCGCCAAGGTGCAGGCGATGCGACCAACGCTCCACCAGCAGCAGCGTCTCATTGAAACCCACCGCAGCCATGCCCGTGCCCACCCCCACCAGCGCCCCGATCAGGATGGGGAACCAGTCCTGCACCAGCGTCAGGTGCATCGATGGCTTCGTGCGGGCGTGCAACACCATGGGACCACAGCGTATCGCCGCTCCCCCTCAACCGTCGGGCGTCCAAACGGCTCCTCTCCTCACGAGTCACAAAAACATGGACGGCCGCACCCGCGATGCAGCCGCCCGGAGGGAGAAAGAGAGAGCATGCCTTACAAACTCGTGTCCAGCGTCGCCGCCACTTCGCTCAGGCGCGCGGTCAGATCCTCCACTTGCGCAACCGTCAACTTCAACGCGTCCAGCACCTTGGGATCAAGATCCAGCGAAACGTGGTCCAGACGGAACCCACCCTTCATCCCCCCCGCGATGTGGTCGGCCACGTACACCACCGTCGAGATCGTGCGATTCTCGGCCGCCAGTTCCAGCGGACGATGGTGATATCCCGTCACACGCTGGAACGTCTCGGGAAACTTCCACTTCTTGCACAACGCCAGCCCGAAGTCCTGATGATCGGCGCCGAATATGTTCTCTTCGGCCTCGAGCATCGACCCGACCGGTGACCCGTCCCCACGCGTCCCCACCGACCGCACCACCTCGATCAGCGAGGAACGATCGAACTGCATCTCGACCATGATGCCCAGGTCGTGAATCAGCCCACCCAGGTACGCCTCGTCGGCCAGACCCAGTTTGAGCGTGTCGGCGATCATCTTCGCGCACGCTGCGGTCAGGTTCGAGTGCGTCCACAGGTGCCGCGCTGAAAAATTGGGCGTCAGTTCTCCTCCCCGGAATAACTTGGCCAGGCTGGCGGCAATGGCGATGTTCTTCACCGCATTGAGCCCCAGCATGACGATCGCCCGGTTGATCGAGGCGATTTGCCCCGGAAGCCCGTAGAAACTCGAGTTGACCACCTTGAGGATGCGGCTGCACAACGCCGGATCGTTCGAAATCACCTCATTCAGATCCTGAGCCGTCGACTTGGGATCCTCCACCAGATCGATGATCTTCAGCGTGATCTCGGGTAGGGTCGCGATGTGGCTGATCTCCCGGATCGCCGCCGATACGACCTGTTCTCTCTGTTCGGCAGTGGCTCCCATGCGTTGCTCCCAATATGGCCCTCATCTGCATCGGCAGCAAAACCCCTCCACTTTCCCGAATCCGCAAAAGAACAACAGGCCGGAACCTCGTCCCGACCCGTTGATCGCCTTCTATGTCACTTGTGTCGGGGGGAAGTTTCCCCCCTGCCGTCACGCGGCCGTGTATTGTCCCCGCGAAACCTTCTTGAATCGCGCGTCCTTGATCAGCGTCTGGTTCACGATGGTCCGGAAATTCTCCGCGTTCGTCTTGTATCCGGCCTTCTGCACCGCCGACGTGATCTCCGTCACGCCCATCGTCTTGTTCTTGAGCAACCTGCACAGCGCCTCGGCAAGGCTCATCTCGTTCCTGGGTCGCGTGCGCCCCGCCTTGCCCCTGCCCCCGGCCGTCTTGCGCGCCGGACGACCCGGGCCACGACCCGGCTTGGCGCGAGCAGATGTCCCTCCGAACACCTCGATCACAGCATCCAGTTCCTCGAGTCGGGCCAGCAGCCCGTCCCGCTCACGGACCATGTCGCCGACCTGCGCCGCCCGCCGCTCCATTTCCCGCTGCAACTCCGCGATCGGGTAGTTCGCAAGTGCCGGACGACGTCCGCGTTTTTTCTTGGCCAAGGGAGCATCCTCCTCTTATGATTTTCCAGAAGTTGTTGTCACACTCGTCAACGGACGCTTCATACTAGCCGCAGATCAACGCGCACGCGAACCAACACCAGCGCCGATCTCATGCAACGTGCATAAGTCCAACGACGTTCGCAAACTGTTTTGATACTTGTTGGCCGCTAGTAGCCGGCTCCGTCGAACTGCATCTTCGACATCAACCCATCGAAATGATCGAGGCTGTAAAACTCGATCGCAATCCTTCCGCGCGTTCCATCCCGCGCCGTCGTGATGTGCACCCGCGTGCCCAGATGCTCGCCCAGCCGACGCTCCAGATCCGCCAGCGCCGTCGGTGCTGATCGTGTCTGCTTCTCCGGCGCCGCTGCATCCCTGCGCACGCTCGCTTCGAGGCGTCGAACCGCCCACTCTTCCTCGGCCGCACGCAGCGCCATGCGAACCCGGCGCTCTCCGGCTTCCAGCCCCAGCAGCGCCTTGCCGTGCCCGGCGCCCAGGCGCCCGCTCGATATCAACTCCTGCACTTCCTCTTCCAGTTCGGTCAGCCGAATCAGGTTGGCCACGCTCGAACGCTCCAGCCCCACACGCTCGGCGATGCGCCCATGAGTCAAGCCGAATCGCTCACTGAGCATCTTCAGCGCACGCGCCCGCTCCATCGGATTGAGGTCCACACGCTGCACGTTCTCAACCAGCGCCCACTCAGCCGCCTCTTCATCCCCCAGCGTGAGCACCAGTGCAGGGATGCTCTCCAGCCCGACCAACTCCGCGGCCCGCCAGCGCCGCTCCCCCGCCACCAACTCATACACCCCCGCCTCGCTCCCCCGCCGGACCAGGATCGGCTGAATCACCCCCGCCTGGCGGATCGACTCGGCCAGCCCCGACAACTCGCCCGGATCGAACGACGTCCGCGGCTGGAACGGACTGGGTCGAATCGAAGCCAGTCGGATCGAGACCACCACCTGTTCGGGTTCGACCTGCGCCTGCGACGGGGCCGGTGTCGGTGCCGATATATCAAACGTCCGATAATGTTGTTCAGTTCCGGGCGACACTTCAACGGGGACACCGGTTTGCATGAGTGCGCTCAGCCCGCGTCCCAGCCGCCGCTGCTTCTTGCCGTCGTTGGTCATCTGTTGTTATACTCCTGCGAACTCACCCAGCCTAGCACTTCTACAGGAGCATTGTCGCGGATGACGAATGCGCACACTGAAATCATCGCGCGCGGCGTTTTGATCCACCGTTCCAGGGTGCTGGTTTGTCGGAATGTGAAACACGGGTACTGCTATCTTCCAGGCGGGCACGTCGAGTTCGCCGAACGCGCGTCCGTGGCCCTGGCGAGAGAAATCAATGAAGAGCTCGGGTTGACCTCTCGGATCGGAGAGTTCCTCTTTGGCACCGAAGAGGTGTTCGAAACCGCCAGAAGGACGCACCACGAAGTGAATCTGGTGTTCCACGTGGAACAACTCGGTCCCGAACTCGAACCCCCCGCCACTGTCCCTTCAGCCGAACCGACCATCGCCTTCGAGTGGATCGAACTGGCGGCCTTGCACGAAACCGACCTGCGCCCCGCAAGCATCAAGGCCTGGCTGCTGGCTGGCGGCGATGATGCGGCCCGGTGGATCACCGGCTCCGCCCTTTCGCGCTGATCCCCTCAACTGCCCGGGCTTCCGCTCCGATGGAGTGGTACAGCCCATGTCGGACCAAGTCCCAACCATCGCATCCGACTCCTTGCTCGCGGAGATTGATCGACTCGCGAACGAAGTCCGCGCCCTTTCTACCGAGGTCGAAGCCCAGGAACGCCGTGCCAGTCTGGGCATCCTTGCGCAGTGGCTGGCGCATGAAGTCGCCAATCGACTGACCCCCATCGCCGGATTCGCTAGCCTCGCCCTGCGGTCGCCGCAGGACCACGAACTGGGCACAAAAGCGCTGACTCACGTCAAACTCGGATGTGAGCGGCTGGCAGAACTCGCCCAGTTGCTGCTCTCCCTCGCCGACGAGCAGGGGCCGACCCTGTCTCATACGGCCGACGTCGCGACCGCCTGGCAGGCCGTCAGCGGGCTGCTCGAGCGCGATGCCGGCGCCAAAGGTATCGAGATCCGCGGCGGCGCCCCCGCCGGGCAGTGGGTCGCCATGGCGCCATCGGCACTCGAGCACGTACTGCTGAATCTCACCGCCAATGCCCTGAAAGCCACACCCGCCGGCGGATCCATCCAGTTTGCGGTGGAGCGGTGTTCCACGGGGAACACCCCGCTGGTCGAGATCCGCCTGTCCGATACCGGCACAGGCATTCCTCACGCCGTCCTCGACCGGGCGTTTGAAAGCGGGTACTCGAATACCGGGGGGTCCGGGCTTGGGCTGGCTCTGGTCAAACGACTCGTCGAGGCTACCGGTGGCGGCGTGGCGATCCACAGCAGCCTGGGTGCCGGCACCACCGCCATCGTCCGCCTCCCCGCCAAAGCCGCGTGAGACCGATCCAAGTGGAATCTCGGGGGTGCGGGGACACCGGAGAAGCGCCTGTCCTCGGACGTGCCTCCTGGTCGAAATCGAGCGGAAAGCCTGTTGTGCGCAGTGGTTGCAACCCAGACCTGTGTTCGCGATCGCCCAAGGGTCCGGCGTCCCAGGACGCATGCGTGCCTGATCGAAGCGGCAAGAGATGGGGGGGGGCGTGATGTCGAGAGGCTGGGCGGATTCGGTGCCGGACTCAGTGAAGGCGCGGCGTCGAGCCTACGGCGCGCCCCTACTCGCCAGCCAGCACCGCGACATCGATCGGGTCGACCTTGAGCGACAATCGCGCCCCCGGACGATTCCTGGCGACCTCACGTGGATTCAACTCGGCGACATGCAACTCGTGCCCGTCTACCCGGAAGAGGTGTTGTGAGACTTCCCCTAAATAGGTGGTACTTACCAACTCTGCCGATACGTTGCTCGGCTCCTGCATGATCGCCCACGACTCGGGGCGGATCGAGCAGGTGATCCGGGCGTCGCGCTCCAGCAAAGCGGTGGGGGGCAACTTGGCCTCGATGAGCCCGCCAGGCACCCGCAGCCGCGCCAACCCGGGCGAAGACGTTTCCACCGTCGCCGGCAGCAGGTTTGTCTCCCCCAGGAATGACGCGACAAACGCGGTGGTGGGGCGGCGATACAACTCCTCCGGCGTGCCGATCTGCTTGATCTGCCCGTCCCGCATGATCGCGATGCGGTCGGCCATCGACAGCGCTTCCTTCTGATCGTGCGTTACATACACGGTCGTCATGCCGGCGTCCTTGCAGATGCGCCGAATCTCGGCCCGCAACTCGATTCGCAACTTGGCGTCGAGGTTGGACAACGGCTCGTCGAGCAGCAGCACTCGTGGCCGAACCACCAGCGCCCGCGCAAGCGCCACCCGCTGCTGCTGCCCGCCCGACAATTGCGTGGGCTTACGGTCGGCCAGGTGGCCCATCTGCACGGCTTCGAGGGCCCCGGCCACCCGCCCGGCCTTCTCGGCGCCGGGCACCTTGCGCACATCCAGCCCGAAACCCACGTTCTGTGCCACCGTCATGTGAGGCCAGAGTGCGTACGACTGGAACACCATTCCCGTGTCGCGCCGATTCGCGGGCATGTGCGTGACGTCCAGCGAGTCGAACAGCAGTCGTCCCTCGGTCGGGTCGATGAACCCGGCGATCATCCGCAGCAGCGTGGTCTTCCCGCAGCCGGAGGGCCCGAGCAGAAAGAACAACTCGCCCGGCTCGATGCTCAGGCTGACGCGATCCACGGCCCGCGTGATCCCTTCGCGGGTGCGATAGGTCTTGGAAAGGCTGTCGATGCCGATGGTGGTGGACATAGTGGGGGATGGTAAGGGAAGCGGGGTGCGAATCGCGAGTTGCGAGGCTGCGAATCGGGAGAGAGGTCGGGAGAGGCAGGATGGGAGGCTGGAGATGCGGCGATGGCCAAATGGCGACGTGGCGAGGTGGGGGGGGGGGGGATACGGAGAGGGCCGCGGCGGGACGCGGATGCGGTGGCGGCGTCCACGATCAATTGGATCGGTCCGGCCGTGCCGCGTCCGGGGGCGCGCTCGCCCCTTGAGCCGGCTCGACCTGCGCTCCACGCGTGATGGGGCAGCGATCGCGACCGTCGCGAAGCGCCCCACGTGGGCACGGCTCCGCCGCCACCGATCGGATGATCGAGGCATTGATGTCCATCAAGGGCGTCGGGTTGATCGCGGCGCGGACCTTGCGGGCGGTGATCGATGGCTTCGATCGCCTGGGCAACGGCACGCAGTGCTCGCGAGAGTGCGGACTTTGGCCGCACAACGCATCGAGCAGCGCGCGCATGGCCGATGCGGGGATCGTTCGAGCGGGTGACGCCGATCGGAACCTGCTCCGGATCCAGGCCGCACACCGAATCGTTGGCACCGTGCCGGAGTAGCGCCGGCCGGAAATGGCTCTGCTCGATCGCGGCAAGTGACTTGACTGCCGAAGGGTCTCTATAGACGGCTGCTCACGTCAGGAACAGGCCCGAGTGGAAACGAGGGCTCGATGCGGTGAGGTCATGAGGCCCGGGGCGGCGAAGGTTGTCTTGGCGATTCCCGCTTCGTCGCATGCGCGGTGTACTTTGGATACGCCTGGCTGCTTCACCTCTCAGAACCGCCGAGCGTGTAAAACACCTTGTCCAGCACGCGAAGTAGGGAGTTTGCACACGGGACCGGCTCAGGTTGAGTTTCGAGATCTGCCGTCAACAAGCGCTCACGCTGGCGCGGCGACAAGTTGCCAATGAGTTCGCTGTAGAAGAAAACCCATCGTGGATAGTCTTGTGTCCAATGCAGGTCACCGCTCGCCGACGGAACGCGGGGACGAATGCCGCAGGTTCGCTGCATGCGATTGATCGCAGATCGTGCGCGGCTGTCCATGATCGGGAAATGGCATCGAGTCGACCAATGCAGAAACTTGGATGCAAAGGAGTATGGTCCTCCTGCCGGACTTGCATCCACAGCGCCCATTGTGATGGGCAGGCAGATGCGTGCGGCCTCGATGATATCTGTTGGTCTTGCTTCCAGCGATTCGGGCCCGAGGGAACGGAGGGCGGCCCGAACAACTCCGGCACGCTCGGTCAACTTCTCAATCACGCGCGAGACTTGCCCAGGTCTCCGGAACATCTGGGTGGCCCAGACCCCGTCCAAGAGTACCACACGTTCGGCGATCGACGTCGCGTCCAATGCGGCTTCGGCGGAGGAGAAGTGCTGATGCAGGAGTCGATCGGCCGCGCGGAACTCGATGCTGGCATTGCCGATTCGGATCGCGTGTTCAGCCACATCCAGATCAAGCGCGAGCCCGGCCATCACACGAGAGTATAGCCGATCGGCCGCGCATTCCGCCCGGCAACCAGCACAAGTGCGCCGGCACACGGAGGGATCGAGTACACTGTTGTTCATGGAGCGTGAGCCGAAGATATCGGACCTGGTGCGTCGTCTGGGCAAGGTGCGCGCGGGGCGTATCCGTCCTCAGTGGCAGGCCGTCGTCGGCGGCGAGGTTGAACAGATCCGTAAGGACCTGGCCAAGCGGGTCAAGGCCAACGCGCAGTTGGTCGAGGCGTGGCGGGCGGCCGCGCCGGCGGAGATGCGCGATCACGCGTGGCCGGCCGGCGTCGTGCGGGGAACTCTCAAGATCGAGGCCGAGGGAGCCGGCTTCCGCTACCAGGTCGAGCAATGGCTCCGCTCGGGCGGGCGCCGCACGCTGTTGGAACATTGTTCGGCGTCGGTCAAGCGGGTAAAGGTGGAACTGGCGGCGACCGACACGAACCGATGAGCCTCGTTTCGCGCGTGCTGAGCGCCAAATTGCGCCTGCGGGGTCGATTCGGACTCAGAAAGGCACCCGCGGACGAGCATTTCGCCGGTGTTGCCGCGCGCTCGATATTTGGTTGACGCCGTGTGAGGCATCTGCCCGGCGGAGGGTTGTATCGGCCGGCAGATTTCGGTACTCTGGTCGGGATAGGAGGTTGCCTCCGCTCTGTGGGGGTCGATGTCGGCTCCGGCGGGGGCGAGTGGCGAAGAGAGACAGGAGACAGGATATGAGAGCAAGGCTTTTGGGGGCCGCGTTGGCCACGGTTGTTGCGTGCGCCGGCTTGGCGAACGGGCAGTACATCATGATGCCCGACTCGACGAACAACGTCGTCGTGCTGTTCGATCCGTTCAGCGGCGGGCTGGTGAACTCGGCCTACTTTGCGACTTCCGGCGGCACCACGCTGCACGCGATGCAGGTCGGCAGCGAGATCTGGATCAGTGAACAGGTCGGCGACCGCATCTCGCGCTGGTCGCTCACCGGCTCGTATCTGGGCGCGATCACCGGCGGGTTGGACAACATCCGCGGCATGGGCCTGGCGCGCGACACCGTGTATGTCACCAACTCGGGCACGAACAACGGCGCACCCGGCGCCGCCGTCGTCATGTACGACACCAGCGGCGGCTCGCTGGGCTCGTTTGCCACCGTCACGACGGCGCCGAGCCCCTTCGGCGTGCTCTACCACCAGGGCGATCTGCTCGTGTCATCGAGCAGTGCAAATGACGACATCCATCACTACATGCTCGACGGTTCCTCGGTGGGCACCTTCCACAACTCAAGTCTCAGTTTCTTCGAGCAGATGAACCACGACGTGAACGGCAACGTCCTCGCGGCCGTGTTCTCGTCCAACGTGGTCGCCGTCCTCGACGGCAACACCGGCGCTCAGTTGAGCACGTTTACCGCCGCCAACGCTCGCGGCGTCTACCAGTTGGGCAACGGGAACATCATGTGGACCAACTCGTCCGGCGCGTGGATCTATGACGTCAACAGCGGCTCGAGCACGCTGGTCTATTCGGGCGGCGGGCGCTATCTGGATTACCTGGCGATCCCGACGCCCGGCGGACTGGCTGTCTTGGCCCTCAGCGGGCTGTGCGCCATCCGTCGTCATCGCTGAGAATCGGACACGCACAGAGGGAGCCCGGGCCACCGCGCCCGGGCTTCTTCGCTTTTGTTCGCACCTCAGGGCAACATTGCTGGGATTCCTGACCGCCGGCTATGGTGTCTCAATGACGGAGCGATCGGAGTACCTGGAGCGGTTCCTGGCCGAGCACGACACCCCCTGTCCGGGGTGCGGGTACAACCTGCGCGGGCTGGAGGGGGATCTTTGTCCGGAGTGTGGTGAGCGCCTGGAACTGCGCATCGGGCTGGCCGACCCACGCCTGTCCCAGTTCATCGGCGGGTTGATCGGGCTGGCGGCCGGGCTCGGGTTCCACGGGTTGTTTCTGATCTGGGTGGGCTACATGGCTGCGGTGGAGCGGTTTTCGATGTGGGACTCGCTCCCGCCGCTGGTGGTGGGGCTGATCGGGTCCGTGGGCGCGATCATCATGTGGGTGGCGATGCGGGCGCGCATGCGTCGTCTGACGCTGAGCCGTCGGCGGGTGCTGGTGTTCGTCTGCTGGGGGTGGAGTCTGGGGACGGTGCTGTGGTTCTTTGCCTCGATGCGGCCTTGAGGCGTCAGGATCGCGGTGCGGCCTGGGAAGGACTGCCATTGCCGACCAGAATCGCACTCTCACTCGCGGCCGGGCTTGTCGTTTCGGCGGCGGTCGGCTCGGTGTGGTTTTGGAAGCGCCGCGGGATTCCCGGTGTTCGAGGTTGGAGAGGGTGGGCCGTCGGCGGCTTGAGGTGGGCCCTGGGGATGGCGGCTTCCGGATTCCTGATCGCGACAGTCTGTCCCTGACCGCGCACCCGGGTGGTCGAACGTCCGTCGGGCGAACTTCGTAGAGAGCAGGGGGTTCCGAGCCGATAAGCACGCAGATGCCGCGCATGAACACCGACCTGACGCCCGAACTGCTCGCGCACATGCAGGCCATCAAAGCCAAGGCCATCGAGTACGGGCTCGACTTTTTCGAGGTCGTCTACGAAGTCCTCGATTTTGACACCATGAACCAGATCGCCGCGTACGGCGGTTTCCCGATCCGATTCCCGCACTGGAAGTGGGGGATGGAGTACGAGAAACTGAAGAAGCGTGACGCCTACGGCATGGGTCGCATCTACGAGATGGTCATCAACAACGATCCGTGCTATGCGTATCTTCAGGAGAGCAACAGCGTCACCGACCAGAAACTGGTGATGGCCCACGTCTACGGGCACTCTGATTTCTTCAAGTGCAACTACTGGTTCAGCAAGACCAATCGCAAGATGATGGACGAGATGGCCAACCACGCCACGCGCGTGCGACGGCACATCGAGCGCCAGGGCGCCGAGACGGTCGAGCGCTTCATTGATGCGTGCCTGTCACTCGAGCATCTGATCGATCCGCACAGCGTGTTCGTGCGGCGCGAGGGCGGGGCGGTCGAGGACGACGAGTTTCAACCGCAGCGCCTGCCGGCCAAGGACTACATGGACCCGTTCATCAATCCTGCGCAGGAGATGACGCGGCAGCGTGCGGCGCACGACGAGAAGAAGAAGCGGGAGCGCGGGCAGTTTCCGCGCCAACCGACGCGCGACGTGCTGTTGTTTCTGCTGCGGCACGCCTCACTGGAGGACTGGCAGGCTGACATCCTCGGCATCGTCCGCGACGAGGCGTATTACTACGCCCCCCAGGGGCAGACCAAGGTCATGAACGAGGGCTGGGCCACGTACTGGCACTCGAAACTCATGACCGAGCACTTTCTCGACGCCAGCGAGATCGTCGACTACGCCGAGCAGCATTCCGGCGTGGTGTACATGCCTCCGGGCGGATTCAACCCGTACAAGATCGGCGTTGAACTGTTCAAGGACATCGAGCGCCGCTGGGACCGCGGGCAGCATGGGCCGGCGTGGGAGAGCCTCGACAGCCTCGGCGCCAAGGAACGATACGACGACCGGTCAATGAAGGGGCGTGAGAAGATCTTCGAGGTACGTCGCATCTACAACGACGTCAACTTCATCGACGAGTTCCTCACCCCCGAGTTCGTCGAACGCTATCAGATGTACCAGTTCCGCCGCGACCCAGCCACCGGCGAGGTCCGCATCGTCAGCCGCGACTTCGACCGCATCAAGCAGACCCTGCTCTATCAACTGACCAACATGGGTCAGCCGTTCATGTACGTCGTCGACGGCAACTACCTCAACCGCGGCGAGTTGTACCTCGCACATAAGTTCAGCGGGCTGGAGGTCGACGCCGCCAAGGCCGTGGAGGTGCTGCGCAACCTGTGCATCATCTGGGGTCGCCCCGTGCACCTTCAGGCGCGCATCAACGAAGAAATGAGCCTGCTGACCATGGACTCACCCGACGATGACAAGCCACGACGGCAGAAGATCTCCGACGAACTGCCGAAGCCGGCACACATAGTTGTGTAAGGGTCCACGACCATGACTCCTCCTTTTGGGGGAACTCAGAAAAGCAACCTCATTTTGCACATTTCAAGATGAACATGCTTGCGGGGCTGCGCCCGGGCATGTAGTCTGGTCTGCATGTCGGCCGTACGGAAGATCGTGATCGCCGCGTGTGCACTGCTGTGCAGTCCTGAGGCCAGCGCGGTGCAGGACAACGAGCCACCCTTGGGCACTGTCGAGTGGGTTGCGCAGCAGTTTGAGCAAATGCAGCAGTTTAAACTGCCCCGTGATATTCACGCTGTGTGGCGGGACGAGCTCTTCCGCACCATGTCGGACGCGGAAAGACGAGCGGCCGAAAAGCAAGTGCAGGATCACCCAGACCACCCGGACCGCATGCCATTGATGTTTGAGAACCGGCGGCTGTCGGAAGGTCCTGATGTCTGGATCGGCGAGCTTCTCTATAAAGACCCAACTCATTGGCGGATAAGCCAGACGACGGAACATTTGGAAACGTTCGGCGACATGGTGCTTGATGGCGCAGCCGCCTGGCAACTTTCCCCCGAACAGATCCAGTTGCTGTCGTCGGGCAATCCGCCGCGGGGGTTCGAACCTGAGTCGCGCCAGGGTCGTTTCGAGGGCATGCTCCGCCAGTTTCTTTTCGGCCCGTTTCTCGGCCGGGCGGCGGGAGAGTATGAAGTCGTCTATGCCAGGTTCGACGACGGTGGTTCATGGGAGAGCCAGATCGCTCTCGTGGGTACCGGCAACGTCATTCAACTATCAGGTCGAATGAGCGGCGAAACCCTTGTCGTCGACAGGAGAGTGGACAGTCAGGATGGTGCAGTCGTTCATAGGGCGGAATATGCCGAGCCAACATGGAACGACCACCTGCGCCGATGGGTCTACCCCGAGTACTCTCGGATCGGCGAAGATACCGAGCTGTCCCGCAAGTACACGCTAGTCAGTCTGGAGCCACTTGACGCAGACCTGTTCAGGCGGGCGATCCAAGTGCCTCGCATCGGGAGTGAAGACGCCATTCGCGGGAAAGTCGCCGCCACCCAAACTGTCGACTATCGATCGGGCATACCAGTGGTCGGCGAGGTTTCGGGGGATGGGGATGTCGAGTACACCGTTCCAAAGTCAAAGACAGCACCCGAGCCGCCTTCCACGGCTCCATGGCGTGTAATTGGGTGGGTTGCGGGGTGCGTGGTTGTCGTCAGTGGCGTGTTTCTTTGGTGGAAGAGGCGTCCCAACGTTTAAATGAGGTGACAACGGATGAACGAGAGAACCTCTGGCGGGTCTTGCGGTTTGCTCTGTGCAGTTTGCGCTATGAGCGCCGCCCTTGCGACGTTGTGTTCCGCTCAGCTTCAGTCGTGCATCGGCGAACAAATCGGAAACTCCTGCACCCTCTTCCTACCCCCGTCTGGAGAGTGCCTGTCCGATGTCGTGTCGAGCGGGTTTTGCCCGCAGACGTACCGTGCATCGACAGGGCTGACAACGCAGGATCCGTCCTTTGAAGGTCCGGGGTGTCATCTCATCTATATGGCGCCAACGGGACCGAACGGTGAGTGTGAGCCAAGCGGGGAATACGATGGGCCCGGGCTCTGTCGGACGGCTTCCGGGCAGGCTTGCCCAGGCGGACCTGGCGGGCCGGGATGATCGCGCGGCCGGGCCTGCATTGCGAACGAACGCGCATGCTGAATAATAATCGCATCAGGTGGGTCGGTCGACGCTTGGTAGACCTCGTGGTAGTAGTGTTGTTTGTTGCCGGTGTCGCCAAACTCGCCGACGTGCCCACCTTCGCGCGAGCGCTGCTGACCTGGAAGTACATTCCGCGTGATGTCGTCATGCTATTGGCCTATGGCGTTTCACTGGCGGAACTGGGCATCGGGCTCTTGTGGTTCCTTCAGATCGGGCGACGCGTCGCGGTACTCGGGGCGGCAACGCTCCTCATCGTCTTCACCGCGACGTACCTCTATCACACCCGCGACCCCGGCCCACCGCCGGATTGCGGGTGTCTCGGCCGTATTATCCGCTACGAGGCCCAGCAGGCCGCGATCGGGGGACTGGTGGTCCGCAACGGATCGCTTTTGGTCGGTCTGCTGGCCGGCGCATTCGCCTCCGGCGTGTTCCACTTGCCAAACGCGGCGCCAGGCCAGCGCGAGCGGTTCAGCAAGCCGGTGGTTCGCACGCCTCCGTCGGGTCAGCGTGGTTTCACGTTGCTCGAGACGATCGTCGTCATTGCCCTGATCACGCTGCTGGTTTCGCTCCTCATGCCGTCCCTGCAGGGCGTCCGCGCCCGCGGGCGCGAAGTGCGCACGCTGTCAAACCTTCGCTCGCACGCCACGAACATGGCGGCCTACACCGGCGACTGGCAGGACACCTTCCTCTTCATGACCGACCCAGACCTCGAAACTACCCGCGCGGTAGTCAACGGGCGGGATTATGACATGTCATACTGGGCCCCGACCATCGTGTGGCCTCTTGGCCTGCTCGAAGCCTACTACGACGCCAACATGGTGCATCCATCCTTGATCGAAGAGACCAAAGACGTTGCGCAGGAATGGGGCATGTGGGCGTACACCTACTCCGCGTCATTCCTTGCCCGCCCCGAGTTCTGGAATCCTGAGACGCGCGAGGGCGCCCACCAACTCGCGCCGACTCGACTCCCCGAGGTTCGGTATCCCGGCTCCAAGGGCGTCATCGTCCCTTCAGCCGACTACGTCCCACAGGACTTTGACACCCGCCTCATGGGCCGGGCCCGCTGGCGGGTCGGCTTCGTCGACGGCAGCGCCCGCGCCGTCGCCCAGAATGACCTGCTCCCCGGCTATCGCACCGGCGAAGCGCCATACGGGTCAGGGTCCACCTCCATCGGCTTTCCCATCACTCACACCATCGACGGCGTCCGCGGCCGCGATGTCAAGTAGCTCCGGGCCTCGCAAACCACCCGCGTGATCACCCGCGACAAGAACCCCCTGCACGGCGAGCGACAAAAACGACAACGCCCCGGCCAAAGCCAAGGCGTTCGTTTCCGCCTGCATCCGGGTGGGTTACCGGACCAGACAAGCCGCAGAGGGGCGCTGTTCACGCCCCGAGCGGTCCTACCTACCCACATGGAATAGGCCACAGGAACGGACTATCGGCCAGTAGACTTGAGGAAAAAACTTGGGGCGGACGGGTCACTGAGGCGTAACTCGCGGTTCGCACGAGGTTTGCGGCTGGTCGTCGGCCTTCGTCATTTCCGGGCGACTGACTCGGAGCGGTGCCGGAGGATGGGCACAGGCCCGGCGTCGGGTAGCACGCGCATATGAGAACCCGTGAGAAGGACCTTCCAGGTTGCAGTAGTCGACCCGCGTTCGGCGTTGTCCACGTCGCCATCGGCATCGATATCACCGGCCCGGCGGCGCCCGGCGCGGCCATCGGGCAAGCCCGCGAACCGCTCGTCAAGATCCTCGAGACCGGCAAGGGCAGCCACCGCGCTGAACTGTGCGTCGGTGCGCAGAAGAAAGAGGTGCGAGGCGCCATCACATGCCGGGCGCCCTTCGACCATTTGCCTACACCGGCAGCCGGCGAGGGCGGCGCCGCCGATAGGAGCGCCAGGCGAACACGACGGCGGCCGCGGTGATGATCCACAGTGGAAGCCCGGTGATGGCGATCTCGATCAGCCAGACGACGAAGCGGAGCAGAGCCTCGACGCCGTTGCGCCACGCGTCGGCGACATCGTATTTGAAGGTACTCCACAGCCCGGTCTCCTCGGGCTGGGCGACGGGCTTGTCGGCCGGCTCGGAGATGAGGATTGTGATCGTCGACAGCGCGACCAGTGACGACAGATTGCTGCGCTGCGCGACCAGCCGCTCGATGCGCTCGCGCACGCCGGCCAGTTCGGCCCGCACACGCAGGATGTCTTCGAGTTTGTCGTCCGGTCGCTTGTCGAGCAGTCCGAGCAGTTCGGTCTCGATGCGGCGCTCGTTGGCCAGGCGCGCCTCGAGGTCGACCATCTTTTCCGTGACGTCGGCCGCATCGAGGCGCTCGTCCTTGACGGTGCCGAGCGAGCGCAGTGCATCGAGCACTTCATCGAGCCGCGCCCCCTGCACGCGCAGAACCAGGTCGGCGCGGTGGTGCTCGCCCTGTTCGCTGATGCGCCCGCCCTGCACAAACTCGCCGCGCGCCTCGCTAACGAGCGCACGGGCTTTGACGTAGGCGGCGCGGGCGTCGGCGACTTCCAGTTCCAAGGTGGCGCGGCGTTCGACGAGGCGGGGAATGGGCGCGGGTTCCGACTGGGCGTTGCTGAGCCGCTCGCGGCCGGATAGTTGGAGATGTTCGGCGAATCCATTATCGACGAAGGATCCGCGCCCGCCACCGGCATTTTGCAACGCTGAGTTGAAGTCGAACAGTGGAGCAAAGTCGTATTCGCCCGCGGCCGCCGGTGCGCCAGGCGAGACGTGCATCCTCGTCGACCGGGCCTTGCTCAAGGAGGGCAGAATCGCGCCCGTGACAAGTGCGACCATCAGCAGAAGCGCCGCCGCAAGCAAGCGCGGCCGGAGCGCCACGACCCGGCGTCGCGGCACGGCCGCTTGGGCGAGCAGCGCCTTCTCCCACGTCCGCGGCGACGGGTCCTCCCACGCCAGCATGGATCGCAGTGCGGCGTCGATGCGGGTATCAAGTTGCTCGCTCATGAATGCACCTCCGACAACGTGCGACGAAGCGTGGTGCGGGCGGTCCGAATCCGCGACTTGAGCGTGCCGAGTGGAATGTTGAGCACCTCGGCGCACAACCGGTCGCTCAATCCGTGCATGCTCAACATCAGCGCCTCGCGTTGATCAACCGGCAGGTTGCGCACGGCCTCCCGCACCCGCATGTCAAACTCCTCGCCCTCGGGCGCCGGCACGCTCGGCACCTGCCCGTTCGGCTCTGGACGTCGCGCCCTGCGGGCCAGATCGCGGCAGCGATTGATCACGATGCGGTACAACCACGTGCGAACCTCGCTACGGGCCTCGAACGTCGCGCTCGAAGCAATCACGCGGACCCACGCATCCTGCACAGCCTCCTCCGCCAGCGCGTACGAGCCGCCGAGCAGCCCCCGGGCCAGCCCAAGCAGGGCCGGCTCATGCCGCTCGGCCAGTTGCCCGAGCGCCGCGCGGTCGCCCTTGACGAAACGCTGCAGAAGAGCCAGGTCGTCGTCGTGCATGTGTCCTCAGTGATTTGGACGCAGAAGTGGAGACTGCGGATTTGGGAAAGCGGAAGAAATCTGTCTCGGGGGCAGGCGTGTCCGGCGCGGCCAGGCGGGGTATCGGTCCCAGGCCCCGGTTCCCGATCGGGCATGCTTCCCGATTCTCGACAACCTGTAATCACGACGGGCGATCCACTTCTTCTCACGCGACCGGTCGGTCAGGAATACAGTTGATCTCACGCACCACACACCACTGGGAGGCGCCGCGATGGCCAACCTGACGATCAATGTTCGCGAAGTGCTTGGCTCTGAGGCCGACAAACTGCTGGGCTACGAGTGCAAGACGGTCAGCAAGAATGCCCTGCACCTGCCGGGGCCGGACTTTGTCGACCGCATCGTAGCGTTGAGCGACCGGAACCCGAACGTGATGCGCAACTTTCAGTGGCTCCAGAACTCCGGGCGTCTGGCGGGCACGGGATATGTGTCGATTCTGCCCGTGGACCAGGGGATCGAGCACTCGGCCGGAGCGAGCTTTGCACCGAATCCCGCGTACTTCGACCCGGAGAACATCGTGAAGTTGGCGATCGAGGGCGGGTGCAACGCCGTCGCGTCGACGTTTGGCGTGCTCGGGTCGGTGGCCCGCAAGTATGCCCACAAGATTCCGTTCCTGGTCAAGTTCAATCACAACGAGTTGTTGACGTATCCGAACCAGTTCAACCAGATTCCGTTCGGGAACATCCGGCAGTGCTTCGAGATGGGGGCCGCGGCCGTGGGGGCGACGATCTACTTCGGCAGCCCGGAGTCGACGGAGCAGATCCAGTACGTGAGCCAGATGTTCCACGAGGCGCACGAGTACGGCATGGTCACCGTGCTGTGGTGCTATCTGCGGAACCCGAAGTTCAAGGTCAATGGCGTGGACTATCACTCGGCCGCCGACCTGACCGGGCAGGCGAACCACCTGGGCGCAACGATCCAGGCGGACATCGTCAAGCAGAAACTGCCGACGAACAACGGCGGATATGCGGCGCTGAACACGGGCGATTCGTCGTACGGAAAGTTCCGCAAGGAGGTCTACACGCAACTGGCCGGCGGCGACGAGAAGGGCAACGGCGGGCACCCGATCGACCTGTGCCGCTACCAGGTGATCAACCAGTACATGGGCCGCGTGCCGCTGATCAACTCGGGCGGGGAGAGCAAGGGGGCCAGCGACACGGCCGACGCGGTGAAGACGGCCGTGATCAACAAACGCGCCGGCGGCATGGGCCTGATCTCGGGTCGCAAGGCGTTCCAGAGGCCGATGAAGGAAGGCGTGGCGCTGCTGAACGCGATTCAGGACGTGTATCTGGACAAGGGCGTGACGGTGGCGTGAACGCTGGTCGGCAGTCTGAATCCAGTGAGAACCGCGAGCGAACACCCGCGGTCGTTCGTCGGCATCCGAGCACGTCTGGGCATCCGTCCCGGGTCGGTCGCAGTCCCCGATTCCAATTCGACGGGTCGCGTGATATGCTCGGCCCAGCATGATCCGCACCCACGCCTTCACGCTCATTGAACTTCTGGTGGTCATCGCGATCATCGCGTTGTTGATCGGGATGTTGCTGCCGTCGCTGGGGAAGGCGCGGGCGACGGCACGGGCGGCCGGGTGCATGTCCAACCAGCGGCAGATCGGCATCGCCCTGATGGAGTACGCCAACCAGTTCCGCGACTTCGTGCCGCGCGAGGCGAGCAACATCGACGACCCGGCGTGGGCGCGGGTGTTGCGGCCGCTGCTGGATGATGAAACCAGTTGGGACGAGCCCTACGAAGACCTGTACACGCGGGCCGAGTATTACCGCGACCCGGCGCGGCGGCTCGACGACGGGCACGTGATTCATTATGTGTCCAACGGCCTGCAGTTCACCGAGCCAGATCAGATCTATGAACGCAAGAAGGCGACGCGGCTGACGCGGGTGGTGAACCCGGCCGGGTGCTTCTACATGGCGTGCTTCGCCGACGATACGCGGCGGTACCACCACGATCAGGCGTATGACGAGGATCCGGACGATTTCGAGATCGCGATCTTTTATGACACGTTTCTGAAGCGGCACGTGCGGCCGGACCCGACGCAGAGCCGCGTGGGTCTGTCGCGGCACTTTGACGGAGCCAACGCGATGTTCTTCGACGGGCACGCGGCCCACATGAAGAACGACGAGATCAGCGACCTGGGCAACTGGGACGATCTGGACTGGTATCGACCGTGAGCAGGGTGGCCCGGCTCGCCGATCCGGGATGGGGATACACGATTCGGCGAATCGTGCCACCGGGGGCCGCGTTACCGCAGCACGTCGCGGCCGCGAACACCGTCGGGGGTGTGCAGGCCGTAGACGCCATGCCCGTACATGATGCCGGGATAGATGCCTTCGCCGCTGGA